>QCMW01000002.1 GCA_003213495.1 SAR86 cluster bacterium AG-422-O05 | reverse complement strand
AATATGTGGAGATGAAGTTGTTTCCTGGAAAGATTATGATTTGAACTCAAGTAAAATAGCTACAGCCTTGTTAAATGCTGGATTATCAGCAAATTCTAAAGCTGGTCTTTATTTAAATAATTCAAACGAATATCTGATAGCTCAAAATGCTATTTTTAAAATAGGCGGTGTTCCGATAAATGTTAATTATCGCTATATGGCGGAAGAATTAATATATTTACTGGATAACTCAGACTCCGAAGCAGTCTTTTATCATGCTTGTTATAGCGGAAGAATTAAAGAAATTGCTAACTCATTACCAAATATTAAAGCTTGGATTGAAATTCCAGATGGAACTAAATCAGAATTTCATGACAGTCTTGTATTTACTGAATTATTAGATTCTTGTGAGCCGATGGAAAGAATTCATAGAGATCCAAATACAATCTATATGCTATACACTGGAGGTACAACAGGTATGCCAAAAGGCGTCATGTATAAACAAGGGGAGTTTCTTGTTTTCCTATTTAGAACACTCAAAGCTATGGGATACGATGTGCCCGAAGACATCAATAACCTTGAAGAGCAAATTCATAATTTTAAAAAAGATAATTCATTCATTAAAAGTCTAGTCGGGTGTCCCCTAATGCATGGTACTGGAATGTGGTTAGGTGCCTTTTTACCATTATTGCTTGGGGGAACTGCAATTACTTCAAGAAACCTAGGGTTTGATGCAGATCAATTATGGACTCAAGTTGAAGACACAAGAACAACTAACATCGTTATTGTGGGTGATGCTTTTGCAAAGCCAATGCTTGATGCTTTAGACAGAGCTGCAGACACAAATAAACCATATGACCTTAGTTCAGTAAAAGTTATTATTTCAAGCGGCGTAATGTGGAGTGAAGAAGTAAAAAATGGTTTGTTAAAACATCATGATATGCAGCTCATGGATACGATGGGTTCTACTGAAGGAGGAATGGGAAGTTCAGTTTCTACTAGAGATAATCCTCCAAAAACAGCAAAATTCTCTTTAAATCCTGGCGTTATTGTAATTGCCGATGATGGCGAAATTCTTAAGCCTGGTTCAGAAAAAATAGGCCTTATCGGGACCAGTGGTTTAGTTCCAGTTGGGTATTATAAGGATGAAAAGAAATCTGCTGAAACATTCAAAGAAGTAGACGGAGTTCGTTATAGCTTCCCAGGTGATTATGCAAAATTAGAAGATGATGGAACAATAACTCTGCTTGGCAGAGGAAGTAATTGTATTAACTCAGCAGGTGAAAAAATTTATCCCGAAGAAGTTGAAGAAGCGATTAAAAGAAATGATGCTGTATTTGATTGTCTAGTTGTCGGTGTAGATGATCCAAAGTTTGGTCAAAAAGTTGTTGCAGTAGTTTCCTTAGAGGATAAAAAAGAAATTGAAAACGAAGACTTAATAAATGCAACCAGATCATTGATTGCTGGTTATAAACTTCCTAAACAGATCATATTTGTAGACGAAGTTCAAAGAGCACCTAATGGAAAAGCAAATTATAAATGGGCTAAAAATATTGCAAATGAAAATCAAATATAACAAATTTATTTTTTTAGTTATATTAACTTTTTTGACTTCAGGAGCTGTTTTTTCATCTCTGCCAATTGCATATTTAAATACCTCAGGTTACGAGCCAGCTCAGCAAGAGACAGCTCAAGGTAAAAATGGAATGGTTACAACACAGCACTTTCTTGCAACTGCTGTTGGAGAAAAAATTCTCAATCAAGGTGGAAATGCTTATGATGCATCAATAGCAATTGCATTTACTTTGGCAGTTGTACTACCAAGAGCAGGCAATATAGGTGGCGGCGGGTTTATGGTTATGTACGATAAAGATACCGATAATGCATATTCAATAGACTACAGAGAGAAAGCACCTGCACTTGCATACAAAGATATGTACTTAAATGATGATGGTACATTCAATGATAAAAAACTCTCAACTTTTGGTTACCTCTCAAGCGGTGTTCCAGGAACTGTTGCTGGCATGTGGGAAGTTCACAAAAAATTTGGTTCATTGCCTTGGTCAGAGCTATTAAAAGATGCTATTTATTATGCTGAAAATGGTTTTAATATTACTCCTTACATGGAAGATGTTTTAAAAAATTACAATCAAAAACTATCTTACTATCCAGAAACAAAATCAATATTCCAAAAAGATTTTCCAAATTTCACAAATAAAAAATTATTTCAAAAAGATCTAGCAAATACTTTAAACAGAATTTCATCTGAAGGCAAAAAAGGTTTTTATGAGGGTTATGTTGCGGAATCAATTGAAAATGATATGAAAAAAAACGGTGGCTTGATTACAAAGGCTGATCTTAAAAATTATAATCCAGTTTGGAGATTGCCTTTAATCTCTAATTATAGGGGCAATAAAGTAATTACTATGGGGCCTCCCTCCTCAGGCGGAGTCCACATTATACAAATGCTAAATGTATTAGAAAATTATCAATTAAATTCATATGTTCATAATTCACCAGAATACATAAATATTCTTGGTGAAGTTATGAAGCATGCGTATTCAGATAGATCAAAATATTTAGGAGATCCTGATTTTTTTGATGTGCCTATAAAAAAAATAACTAGTGAAACTTATGCTGAAGAAATACATCAAAGTATTAAGGTAGGAATAAGCACCCCATCAGAAGATATTCATCCCGGAATGTTTCTACAGCAAGAAAGTCATGAAACCACTCATTTTTCTGTAGCAGATCGTTTTGGGAATATAGTATCTTCAACCTACACTCTTAACTCTACCTTTGGTTCTGGGGTTGTAATTGAGGGAACAGGTATTTTGATGAATAATGAAATGGATGACTTTTCATCAGCTCCTGGTATTCCAAATCAATTCGGTCTACTTGGTTCTGAAGCTAATGAAATTGCACCCTATAAGAGACCCTTAAGCTCAATGACACCAACAATAGTAATGAAAGATAATGAGCTATTTTTTACAACAGGCAGTCCAGGAGGTGCAAGAATTATATCTGCTGTTCTTCAATCAATTTTAAATATCATAGATTTTGAGATGAGTCTTGAGGAGGCAACAAAAGTACGACGAATTCATCACCAATGGCAACCAGATGTGTTGGAGATTGAATATTACATTGATGACAAAGCAAATAAAGAGCTCATTGATATGGGTTATTCTGTAAAAATAAGAAGACCTCTAACATGCATACAAACTATAATGTACAAAGATGGTAAATATTATGGCTATGGTGACTTTAGGAGACCTGACGCTTATGCATCAGGGAATATAAATGATTGAAAAATTTTTAATAATTGGTGCTTATGCTGTTCCAGTTATCTTATTATTGATTATTTGTTTTTATATCACTAGAAAGAAATAAAATTGACTAATATTTATAATTTTGAAGACTTTAATAGTTTTGATTTTTTCTTGACAATAGAATTAATATTTATTTCTTTATTTTTATTAGCTCTTGGAAGCTTTTCTTCATCTTTAATTTATAGATTATCTCCAAATTTTTATAAATTTAAAAAAAACATTTTCACTTCAAGATCATTTTGTCCGAAATGTAAATCAAATTTATCACCGCTAGAATTGATACCTATTGTGAGTTATTTGTTTCAATTTGCAAAATGTAGATCATGTAAATCAAAAATATCTTTTTATTACTTTTTTAACGAATGTCTATTTCTATTTGTAGGTCTATGGGTCTTTTTCACATTTGGTAAAACAATATATAGCTTAATTATCATTTCTATTTTTTTTATATACCTAATATTGATTGTTTTGGATTACAAATATTTTTATTTACCATTCTCATTAAATATTTCTCTAGTCTTTATTGGTTTCTTTAGTAATTATTTTTATTTTGTGTTTATAGATAATAATTATTTTTTAATTTTTGATAATCCACTGATGTTTTCTCTATATGGATTTATTTTAGGATACTTTTCATTATGGCTTATCAATTATATATATAAAATCCTTTATAAAAATGATGGTATTGGAGGCGGTGATTTTATTTTATATGGAGGTTTGGGCAGTATTTTTGGACCATTTTCTTTGAGCATTATTCTTTTATTTGCTGCAATTTTAGGGTGCGTATTATATTTTCTTAAAAAGGATAGTTCTAGTAAGCATATTCCTCTTGGATCGTGTTTAATTATTGGTTCGATATTGTATTTTTTCATAAAGAAAAATGAACTATTAGAAAATATATTGGTCATATAAATGTAGACCTTTGAATATCCTCTTTAATTCATATCCCCTAGGTCTTAAAAGCAGGTTTTAAACCTGCTTTTTTTTAAATTTTTTTTATTTCGTAAATATGTTATAAATAGAGTATTAAATATATAGGGAATATTATGAAAAAACTTATTTTATTTTTTACTACAATTTTTCTAGTTGGAGCCTGCTCTCAAAGCGAACAAAATAGCGAACCAGCGTCACAAACAATGGTTGAATATGTTTGGATGACTGCTGGACCAGATTTTAATGCAGAAAATCTTGCCTTTGCAATAAATACTTGGAATCAAATGATTGACGATATGGGATGTAGCTTAAATGCAAATATTCTTACCCCAGAAGTTGAAAATGAGGGTTATGATTTTATCTGGGCACATATTTGGGAGTCTGAAGAAGCAAGAGATAATTGCTGGAGTGACTGGGAAGATAATCATAAAACAGATTGGGATAATGCTATAGCAGGAATCATGAATTATGATCTTGATAATGTATACATGTTCAAACCAACTGTAGAAAAATCTCCAAAAATGGAAAATACATCAGGTACATTTGTAAATAGTTTTTATTTCTGTACTGTGAATGAGGGTTATTCAATGGCAGATTTAGATGCTTATAAAGAATCTTTAAATCAAATGGATGTATTTTCAGATTATTGGTGGTATTTAACTTTAGAGCCAATGTTTGAAGCTGATCCAAAGCCTGATTTTGTATGGCTTGATATTTGGGGCTCTGCAGAAGATAGAGATTCAGATCGAGAAACTTGGTCAAAAACATCCCTACCAGCTGATGTGGAAGCAAAATTTTCATGTCTACCAAATAGCAATGGCGCTGGTTTTGTAGGAACAGCTATTAGAAGAAGTTAAAATTATTGGAGCGGGTGACGGGATTCGAACCCGTACCAATAGCTTGGAAGGCTATTGTGCTAGCCATTAACACCACACCCGCAAAATCCTTGATTATAATAAAAAAGGAAGTATTTTACTTCCTTTTTTTAATATTTAAACAAGTAAAAAAGAGCGATAATAACTAGATTCTGTACATTTAGCATTTTCTAAAAACTCTTTTTTAATATTTATAGCTTCAGTATTATTTATCCATTCGTTTAAAAGTATGGTGGAATAATCAGAATTATAAAAACTATTTATCCAAATAAAATGCGTGTCATTTGCATCTTCTTGTAGGTATGTAAACTCATAATGAATATTCAATAAATCAATTTCATACAAGAACTTTTCAATGGCAATCCTAAATGTTCCATAGTTATATCCTGGATTATATTTACATTTTAATATCTCTGCATTTGTATAGTTTTTGACGCCATCTTTAAAAGAGTTTTCACTACTTTTATTAAAAGACTTATATTTAAAACTTTTAAATTCAACTTCATTAAAATCACATAAAGCAATTTCATCAATAGCATTTAAGCTTAATGTATTGACAAATTCCATATAGATTGAGTCATCAAGATTTCCATCTATTTGCAATATAAACTTGTCCAAATTCTCTAATTCTGGAAAATAAATTTTTAAACTACTTCCTTTGTTCTTAAAAAAATTACTTTTTAATGTAGTTGACAGTAAAAAATTTATATCTATTAGGCTTACACCATCTGCAACTGTGCATTCGATAAAAAAATTTTTTTTATTGAAATCTGGACTGATAAGCAAATTTGCATTTAGTGTATTTTTATTCTCCGACGAACAAGAAGAAATAAAAAAAATTACCAGTACAAGGAAAATTTGCTTCATAAATTGATTATAGGCAATTAAAACAAAAAAACCCAAAAAAGATTTTTTGGGTTTTTATAATTGAATATATTTTAATTCATTACTAATATTTTATTCTTATAAATAGAATGACAAGTTCCAGAATATAGTCTAGCCAATTGAATCTTTTGATTTTTTTCTAAAAAACTTACCTTGAGATCACAAGTTAACAAATTATCAATTAAACCTGTATTTTGATGCTGAATATAATCGCTGTACAAACCATAAAGTACTACATCATGATGGTTTGCAGGAACATTATTTTTCAAAATTATTTTTCCACCCTCATTTGAAATGTAGCAACCAACAGATTGCTTTGGACAAAATTCATTTACTTCTTTGTCATTATAGGACACACCAATATATTTAGATTCTAAATTAAGGTCTGCTTTGGCAGAATTGAAAATTAATTGATTTGATGACAAATCTATTACAAATAAAGTTAGTAATAAAGTAATTAATAATTTATATATTTTCATATTTATTCACCCTTTTATGACATTTATGTCACATATTTGTCACATATATTACAAATTTGTCACATAAATGTCAAACTAAAAAAAATAATTACATTTAAAATTAATTTATGGTTTCATTGCGTTTGATTTTCCCTGACCAGCTGTCAAAAAATAATGCTGTATTTAAAAATATTCAAGATAATGACATTTTGATGTTTTATGAGCCTTTAGATACTTTTAATGAAATAAGGCATCACAAGCAAAAAATTGTATTCCTTATTAGCGCTCTTAGAAATGTTAAATCCATTCAAACACATAAAAAAATTCAGCATATTAAAATTCAAAAAAATATTAAAAGTAATTTAAATGAAAATTTATCAAAGGTGGTTAATGAGAATAAAATTACAAAAATTCTTGTAAATAACCCTTCTGATTTTAAATTAAAAAAGGATTTATTATTTTTTGCACAATCTAATAAAATAAATGTTGAATTTTTAAAAAATAATAACTTCATTTCTACTGATTCAGATTTTGGTGAGTGGGCATCTGGAAAGAAAACCAGAATTCAAGAATATTATTACCGTTGGTTGAGAAAAAAATACAATATATTTATCGATCAGGATTCTAAACCTATTGGAGGTAAATGGAATTTTGATAAAGAAAACAGAAAAGGTATATCATATTTGAAATCAGATATTCCTAAACGTTTACATATTAAGCCAAATAAAATAACTTTTGATGCAATGATTGATGTTGAAGAGTGTTATCCAAACTCTATGGGAGATTTGGAGAGTTTTAATTGGGCTACAACTTATGAAGATTCTGAAAGATTATTAAATGATTTTATTGAAAGATATTTGGTTAATTATGGTTCATTCCAAGATGCAATTAACAAAAATAATCATTTCATGTTTCATTCATTGCTTTCTCCATATCTAAATTCTGGGCTGCTAGATCCGCTTGATTGTATTGAAAAAGTAATCAAGAAATTTAATAGCCTTGACGATGAAATTCCAATAAATTCTGTTGAGGGTTTTATACGACAAATCTTAGGCTGGAGAGAATTTATTAGAGGTGTGTATTGGGAAAATATGCCTCAATATAAAAATCTAAACTTCTGGTCTCATAAGTTAAAACTAAATAATAATTGGTATTCCGGTGAAACAGGTATCCCACCCTTGGATGATGCAATTATTGAATCAAGAGATCTAGCCTACTCACATCATATTAATAGATTGATGGTGATTTCTAATCTGATGACATTGACAGGCATTCATCCAAATGAAATGTATAAATGGTTTATGGAAATGTACATAGATGCATATGACTGGGTGATGGTTCCTAATGTTTACGGAATGGGGTCTTATGCTGATGGTGGAATTTTCTCAACAAAACCATACATATGTGGATCAAGCTATATGCTTAGAATGTCAAATTACTCTAAAGGCGATTGGTGTGACACAGTCGATGGTTTGTATTGGAGATTTATTGAAAACAATATTAAATTTTTTGAATCTAACCCCCGCCTCGCCATTATGACAAGATCATTATCGAAAATGAATAAAGACAGAAAAAAATTAATATTTAAGAAAGCAGAAGAATTTATAGACAAGAATACAGCTTAGTCAAGGTCATCCACAAGAAAAGGAATGGCATTCATAGTCATAGTTTCAGTATCATGATCAAGATTGGAAATAGATCTATATTGCCACCTAAAAGGTATTTCAAATTCTTCACCAAAAGCGATCATTGAGTTGAAATAATTAACACCTCGGTCATATCTGTGCTTTCCTTGATTCTTAGCCCCTAAGCTTGAATTTAAAGACGAATGATTTGGATCGTTATCATCTTCGCCGAGCAAGAAAAGAACCTGTCTAGTAAGAAACCATTCATAACGATTTCTATCAATAGGCATAAATTTGGTTCCATACGGAAATGGCTCATTATTTAAAAATGTGTACCATCCTGCAGACCCTAAAACTGCCCTTTCAATCCTAGTATCAACTCCGTACATCATATATCGATGTACAAACTGCGAACCGCCAGAAAAACCAAAAATTCTATAGTTTGTTGCATCTAAAGAATATTTATTTTTAAAAAAAGTAAAAAAGGCCGAAATAGAATCAGTTAAATGTTTTGATTGATCCGTTAAAATTTTTCCTGACGATGTTGCCATTTCAAGCAATGCATAATTAGGATAACTTATGCTTGAAAAATGTGGCGCTACCAAGATAATATTCTTACTTTCTATGCTTTCAAGCCATGGGCTAATATATTTTTTAACATCTCTAGACGAGCCATGGATCACAAATATAACTTTTGTATTTTGATCTACTTGTTTTGGTAAAACATAATATAAATCCACATCTGGTTTGTCCCATGATGCATAAGTCACTTTATTAATTTCATAAGAATATGCATTAAATGAAAAAACTGTTATTAGGGATAGGACAAAATATTTAAAGCATTTCATAACTTTTATTCTATCAATGAATTAGATTAATTAGGTTAAAATATTAATTGTTTAATTGGAATAGAATCATTGAATAAATATTTAGAACTAATTGAAAAGATTCATACCTCTCCTTTCAGGCTAACTTTTGTATCAAGTGGTGGAGGAACAAATGCTATATCTGAGTTATTAAAGGTCCCTGGTGCAAGTAATACAGTATTGGAATCCTATATTCCTTATTCAAAAGAATCTATGGATACTTTTTTAAATAAAACGCCTGATCACTATTGCTCTCTTGAAACATGTTTAAGTATGGCTGCAAATGCTTTTAAAAAATCCAAAGAAATTGATCAAAGAACAAAAACTAGATATCTTTTAGGCATTGCAATCACAGCAAACTTAGCAACAACTTATGAAAAAAAAGGTGAGCATAAGTTTTTCATTGTTATTCAAGCGTATAACTATACCAAGTATCTAGAATGTTATTTAATCAAAGGAAATAGAACTAGAAAACAAGAAGAAGAACTAATAACAAATTGCGCTTTAAGTTTATTAGCCGAATCTTGTGGTTTTGAGTTTGATTTGCCTAAAATTGATGAAGAAATAAAAATTAATAAGATTGAAGCTGAAAAATCTTGGGAAAAATTATTTAACAATAAGGTTGATTACATCTCAAATAATCAAAATAGTCCTGAATTAATTTTTCCAGGTTCATTCAATCCGCTTCATGAAGGACATCTTAAAATGAAAGAGTTAGCTGAAAAAAGAACAGGTATGCATACGACTTTTGAAATTTGTGCAAATAATGCTGATAAACCTCCCCTTACCTTTTATGAAATCAAAAGAACAATAGATCAGTTTCAAAATGATGAAAGTTGGATTTTAACTTCTGCTGGAAGGTTCAGTGAGAAGGCAAAAATGTTTCCAAACTCTGTATTTATTATTGGTGCTGATACATTGATGAGAGTTTTTGATGAAAAATTCTATAAAAACTTTAAAGACATGAAAGATCATATTCAACGCTTTAATGATCACAATATTAATTTTTTAGTTTTTGGAAGAAAAGTTGGTAAAAGATTTATTTCCTTAAAAGAGATAACTATTCCTGAAGTTATTAAAGATAGATGTACTGGTTTTGAAGAAGGAACGTTCAGAGATGATATATCATCAACAGAGTTAAGATTAACTAAAAATTAATTATGAGGAGGAAGTTTAGCTTCGACAAACCATTCGTGAATCCTTTTTACTGGATTATATTTTTTTAGTCTCATCTTTTTATTTTCAAGAGTAAATTTTCTAGTTTTTACTGCTGTATAGTGATAAGTATGGCTATCCCTAGTCTCATCTTCTGGGATTAAATATACTTTAGTTTGTTTTTTATCTGCCATGATGATGAGAATTATACACAATCTCTATGAATTCTCTTACATTTTATTCAAGTTTTTATAAAAAGATAAATTTCCATACAAAGGTGTTCTTTCCTTAGTTATAACACCTATAGGGGTGTTCTTAAGAATATCGAAGTGCATGCCAGTATTATTATTAATAAATGGCTTAAAGAAGTTTTGCTCATTAAAATGTGTATATATACTTCTTGATAAACTTCCAGCTAATAGTATTCCCTTGCCTGGAAGAAATGATAATGCTAGATCTGATAATGTTTGAGACAACGATTTAATAAAACCATTTATAACAAATAAAGCATCAGGTTCTTTGTCTAAAAATTTTTTAAAAATCTCTTCTGCTGATAACTTTTCGTGAGTTAGTGTTTCATATATTTTTGAAATACCCGAGCCTGAAATAATGTCCTCGAGTCTTGATGCTTCAAAAGTAACATTTTTAAAATTCTTTTTAAGGCTCTCTATAAAATTTTTTGTATTCCCTAATTCTGTAGGCAGTACAACTTCATTCATTGAAAAAGCTGCTCCAAGACCAGTACCTGGGCCCAAGAATAGCAAATTATTATTATACGTTTTACCGTTTTGTATGATCTTAATGCTTTCCTTAATATAGCCATAACTATATGCAATAGATTCCCAATCATTTAATAAATAGCACTCTTTTAGTTTAAATTTCTTTTTCAATTTATCTTGATTAAATGAAAAGTTTTTATTCGTCATTGTAATAGAGTTATCTATTTTTGGGCCTGCTACTGACATAATTAGAGTATTAATATTATGTTCTTTTATGAGCTCCTCTAGGTTTTCATAAAAGGTAGCCTCATTGAATACCTTTTTATTTATACTGCTAATTTCATCTGAATCTGAATAAGCTGTCGCATATCTCATATTGGTTCCACCAATATCTATCAATAAAAGCTTATTCATGTCTTGTTATGCTATTTATAAGAAAGACCAAACCCATATTCATATTTTGGTTGATAATTTTGATCTTCATAATTTAAAGGATTGTCAGAATATACACTTGGCCAAGAAAAAGGTAACTTCCCCTTAAAGTCATAATTAACTGTATTATCTAAATTTGTAAAAATTACATCATTAATACCTTCAACGGAAGTTCCAGGCAGCCAAATAGTTACAAAAGCATCTGAAATATCTATCTCCTCATCAACTATTAAGGGCCTACCTGTAATAAATAAAGACACAACCTTGATACCATCTTTTGCATATTTTTTCATTAACTGGATATTATTAATATTTTGTTTAGAAAAATTTAGATCTTTGATATCACCAAAACCCTCAGCATATGGGGTTTCACCAAAAACCATAATGACAAAGTCAGGTTTATTTTTATAAGACCCGTCCTTAGAATACTCAACACTTCCTCCAAGCTGAGTAATATGATTTGATAGTGATTCAAAAATACTCAAAGTGTTTGGAAAATCTTCATTAGATATTTCTGTACCTTCCCAGGATTTTCCTTGCCATGTAATTGTCCAGCCACCCATTTGATTCTCTATTTTTTTTGATTGTTCTCCTACTATTAAAAAATTTCTATTGGGATTCATTGGAAGGGTATTGTTATTTTTTAGCAACACAAGAGATTCTCTAACAGCCTGTCGTGCTAATGCAATATGAGAGCTATCACCAATATGATTTTTTTTGTAGTCGTGCGGAACTCTTCCATCAAATAGACCTAAGTGTTTTTTTACATTTAAAATTCTTAAAACAGCATTATCTAAAATCTCTATTGGAATAATGCCGTTTTTTACTTGATCAAGTGTATTCCAATATAGAGGTTCCCATTCAGTAGGAACCATATAAATATCTACACCTGAAATAAGAGCCTCGGGACAGTTTGCATCCTCGCAATCTGGTATTTGGCCATGACCATTCCAATCCCCAACAATAAATCCATCAAATTCCATTTGCGATTTAAGAATATCTGTTAATAGGTATTTATTTCCATGACTTTTGACACCATTCCATGAATTGAAACTAGCCATTATTGAAATAGCGCATGAGTCGATAGCTTCGTAATATGGTTTACCATGTATATTTTTTAAAGTCTGTTCATCGATAATGGTATTTCCTTGATCAATGCCATTTTTAGTTCCACCGTCACCGAGAAAATGTTTTGCTGTAGCTAAAACATGATCATTGTTTAAAAAATTATTTCCATAGCCTTGCAGTCCTAAAATAAAATTTTTACCAAGTTTTGATACAAGCTCAGGGTCTTCTGAATATCCTTCATAAGTTCTCCCCCATAGATCATTTTGAGGAACAGCAATAGTTGGAGCAAATGTCCAAATTATTCCTGTTGAAATTACTTCTCTTGCTACCGCTGCTCCAATATCCCTTAAAAGGTTTTCATTTCTAGTTGCTCCAAGTGCAATGTTGTGTGGAAAAATTGTTGCCCCTATTACATTATTATGCCCATGAACAGCATCTGTGCCCCATAAAATAGGTAATTTTTGTCCATCAACAATTGTAGATGCATCATAATAATTCTTACTTAAGTTTTTCCAGTCTTCGATAGTGCTATTTTTATTTTGATTTGGAAAACCTCCTCCACCATTTAATATGGTCCCTAAATGAAATTTTTTTGCCTGCTCTGGTGAAATACTATTTATCTCCGGCATAATAACTTGGCCAATCTTTTGCTCTAAAGTCATTTTTTCTAGAATAGCTCTGCTAAACTTTGTATGATCAGATAGTTTACATTCATTAGGATCAGACCAATCTACCTGAGCGAAAGTAAATGAATTAAAGAATAATAATAAAATTAATTTTTTCATAGTTTTAATTTATGCAAAAGCAACATAAATACAAACAAGAGCAAAGATGATAATGATTGTATTTAAATTAAAAGCTTTTGATGTTGAAAAATTTACAGCACTTAAATCAATTGCTTTTATTTGATCTTTATATCCTTGAATATACGTTGTCACAATACATCCCAATGCAGATAGTATAAATACGATAGTCATTCTGTGAATAAATGGCAGTTCGGGAAAATTAATACTTATAAGTATTGATGCAATTAACGATATTAGAGCTGCTATAAGTACAGACATTGATGTTGCTTTTTTCCAAAATAATGCCACTAAAAAGATAACAACAATTCCTGGTGAAAAATATCCTGTAAAGTTTTGTATATATTGAAAAATTGATTCAAAACTTCCAAGCAATGGTTGTGCAACTAAGGTCGCAATTAGTACAGAAACAATAACTGTCATTCTGCCCACTTGAATAAGATTAAACTGGCTTACGTTCTCATTTTTAAAATATTTATAAATATCCATCGTAAATATTGTACTTATGCTATTACTCATAGATGCAAGTGATGAGACTATTGCTGCGATGAGAGCTGCAAAAGTCAAGCCAAGCAACCCATTTGGAAGTAAAGACATCATAGTTGGATAAGCCTGATCGGACTTTTCAAGCATTGGAAATAAAATTGCAGCACATATTCCAGGCAAAACAATGACTACAGGCATTAATAATTTTAAATATGCGGCAAACATAACCCCTTTTTGCGCTTCTTTAATATCTTTGGCTGCTAATGCTCTTTGCGTAATATATTGATTGAAACCCCAATAGAAGAAATGGCCAATCCAAACTCCCAGGCCCAATAATATCCAAACACCAGGCAAATCTTTATATGAAGGATTATCGGCAGATAAAACCATATCAAATTTTTCAGGCATCTCATTAAGTACAACTCGCATACCTTCAATTACACCATTAGATTCAGAGATTATATTTAATGCAATAAATGATACTGCCAATCCGCCAAAGATTAGCAAGATAACTTGAACGGCATCAGTCATAGCAACTGCTTTCAAGCCTCCAGATAATGAATATGCTAAAGAAAAAATAGCAAGCAAAACTAAGCCATAAAATAGATCCAATCCAGTTAATGCATTTATCGCTAAAGAACCTAACCATAAGACAGAAGTTAAATTTATAAATATATAAACTATCAACCAGAAAAAAGATAAAACCAAACTAACTCTTTTATCAAATCTTTGTTCTAAGAATTGCGGCATGGTGTAAATTTTTTTCTCAAGAAATATTGGAAGGAAATATTTAGCCATAATTATCAAAGCAATAGCCGCTGTTAACTCCCAGACTGCGATTGCCATTCCGACAACAAACCCTTGCCCAGACATACCGATTATTTGTTCAGCAGAAATATTTGCTGCAATTAATGATGCACCAATTGCCCACCAAGGAAGTGTCCTCCCAGCTAAAAAATAATCTTCAGCACTTCGTTCCTGTCCTGATTTTGCTCTTGAAACATAGGTGGCTAAACTAATTATTCCAACACAATAAAAGCCTACGATTATCCAATCTAACGTGTTAAACATATTTACCTATTAATTAAAAATATATTGTATCAATTAATCAAACGAGCTTTGCAAAAAATTTACGTCATTTAAATATTCATTTAGCTTATTTATAAATGTCATAGCATAAACACCATTTATTATTCTATGATCATAAGATAGCGACACAGGAAGTTGTTGTGTTGTACTCAATTTCATATTTTCAAGTTTTACAACATCATAAGTTTTAGAAAGACCTAAGATTCCAACTTCTGGCGGATTAATAATTGGTGTGAAAAATTTACCTCCAATTCCACTTAAGGAAGAAATTGTAAATGTTGCGCCTGACAATTGGTCACTATTCAATCTACGTTTTTTTGCAAGTATTGCCAATTCTTTAATTTCATCTGAAATTTCAACAATAGATTTTTTATTAGTGTCTTTGATGTTTGGAACTATTAGACCATTCTCTGTATCTATGGCGATACCAATATTAAAGTATTTTTTAACAACAATTGTCTCTTTGTCATTTGATAATGATGAATTCATTTCTGGAAAATGTTTCAAAGCTTCTGCAGTAGATTTTACAATATATGCAAGCGGTGAAATCTTTCTGCTTTTATTTAATTTTTTTCTTAGTTTTAGTAATTTTGTTAAATCTATTTCTTCATGCTGTGTTACATGAGGAATGCTAACCCATGAAGCAAGCAGGTTTTCCGAAGCTGTTCGTCTTAATTTTGAAAGCTGTTGTACTTTAATTTTTCCCCATTTTGAAAAATCAATATTTGGAGCTAAAGGAATTTCCTGTCTCTCCTGCTTATTTGCTAATATATTTTTTACGTAGCTATGCAAGTCCTCTTTTAAGATCCTTCCTTTTGGGCCAGAACCTTGCACAACAGTAAGATCAATACCAAACTCTCTAGCAAGTTTTCTTGTTGCTGGTCCAGAATGAACACTGCCATTATTATTTTTTAAATTTAATTTCCCTCTTCCGTAATCTGACATAACATCAGCTGCGTCATCTACTGCCGATATAAGTTGATTATTATGATCCTCCTCTTTTGGCGGGTCCTCTTTAATTTCAGTCTTTGATTCTTTTATATCTTTATCAGGTAAATCATCAATAACTACTTCAATAAAAGGCATGCCAATTTTTACTTTATCTCCCTCATTTAAAAGTATTTTTTTGATAGTACCTTTTACAGATGCAGGAATTTCCATTGCAGCCTTATCTGTTTCAAGAACAACCACAGGATCTTCAGAATCAACTTTTTGCCCTTCTTTTGCACAAATTTCAATTACTTCAACATCCTCAAATTCACCATAATCGGGAAGATTTATTATAGATACTTCAGACATTAAACTTCCCAAGGATTTGGTTTAGCAGAATCAATCTTTAATTCTTTATAGATTTTTTCAATTTCGTCTTTTGATAAATATTTTTCTTGAAAAAGAGCAAAAACTGCAGCCCTTGTTATGCTATCAGCATCTACCTCAAAAAAATCTCTTAGAGTTTCCCTTGAATCACTACGACCATAACCATCAGTCCCTAAAGTAATATATTGGCCTAAGATATAGGGTCTAATTTGCTCGGCATATGACCTCATATAATCAGTTGCTGCAATTGTTGGAATTGATTGTTCAAAACACTCTTCAACGTAGGTTAATTTTTTCTTATTAAAAGGGTTTAATTGATTTTGACGTTCAACCTCCATCCCGTTCTTTCTAAGCAAGTTAAAACTGGTCACACTCCATACTTCGGATTCAATATTGTATTTTTTTAAAATTTCAGATGCCTTTAAAGACTCGTTTAGAATTGCGCCAGATCCTATTAGTCTGACTAATGGTTTATCTGAGGTTCTTATTTTGTGCATACCTTTAATAATTCCTTCTTCCGCACCTTTTGGCATTTCAGGATGTTTATAGTTTTCATTAATTGTGGTTATGTAATAAAAATAATTTTCTTGCTCAACATACATTTTCTGAATGCCATCTTTAATTATCACTGCAACTTCATAAGCATAAGCCGGATCATATGAAAGACAATTTGGTATTGTTGATGAAAGAATATGGCTATGTCCATCTTGATGCTGAAGACCTTCGCCATTTAATGTAGTTCTTCCTGAAGTTGCTCCAATTAAAAATCCTTTTGCTTGTGCATCTCCTGCAGCCCAAGATAAATCATGTACTCTCTGGAATCCAAACATTGAATAAAACAAATAAAAAGGAATCATAGGGAAATCATAATTAGAATATGCTGTTGCTAAAGCAGTCCATGCGCTAAAAGCACCTGCTTCAGTAATGCCTTCTTCTAACATTACCCCATCTTTTGACTCTTTATACCACATGACCTTATCAGCATCTTCTGGTTCATATTTTTGTCCTGCTGAAGAATAAATACCAACCTGTCTGAATAAAGCTTCCATTCCAAAGGTTCTGGCTTCGTCAGGAACTATAGGAACAATTCGTTCACCTAATTCTTTATCTTTCAATAATTCTGTAATGATTCTTACTATTGCCATGGTTGTTGATATTTTCCTATCACCACTAGATTCATAGAGTTTTTCAAAGATTGAGTTATCTGGAAGTTTTAGTGCTTCAGAAGTTGTACGTCTTCTAGGTATAAATCCTCCTAATGCTTTTCGTGTTTTTTTTAGATACTGAATTTCAGGTGAATCCTCTGGCGGCCGAACGTATGGAAGTTCTTCAATTTCTGAGTCTGATACAGGTATATCAAATCTATCTCTAAAGGATTTAATATTTTCAATCGACAATTTTTTGACCTGATGAGTAGTATTGTCAGCCTCTCTTGATCCTGTTCCATAGCCTTTAGTAGTAAGCGCTAAAATAACAGTAGGGGCACCTTTAGAATTAACAGCTTTATGATAAGCAGCATAAACTTTGTAGGGGTCATGGCCTCCTCTATTTAATCTGTAAATATCGTCATCAGATAAATCTTTAACCATTTCTAAAACGGATGGGTCCTTAGCAAAAAAGTTTTCTCTGGTATAGGCTCCACCTTTTGCTTTAAAGTTTTGTAATTCGCCATCAACGACAGCATCCATAATTTCTTGAAGCTTTCCTTGAGTGTCTTTAGCAATTATTGGATCCCAAAATCTACCCCATACCACTTTAATGACATTCCAACCCTCTCCTCTAAAAGCTCCCTCTAATTCTTGAATAATTTTTCCATTACCTCTTACAGGTCCATCAAGTCTCTGTAAATTACAATTCACAACAAAAATAAGATTTTCTAACTGCTCCCTTCCTGCTAAACCTATAGCTCCTTTTGACTCAGGCTCATCCATTTCACCATCACCACAAAAAACCCATACTTTTCTGTCATTTCTAGGTACTAAACCTCTTGCAGATAAATATCTCATTACATGAGCTTGATAGATTCCAAGTATTGGTCCTAATCCCATTGATACTACAGGGAATTGCCAATAATTTGGCATTAACCAAGGATGAGGATAAGACGAAAGCCCTGGTTTGTTTACTTCTCTTCTAAAATTATCTAAGTCTTCTTCATTTAAATATCCTTCAAGAAAACTTCGTGCATAGATTCCTGGTGAGCAATGCCCTTGATAGTAAACCATGTCTTCAAGGTGATTGTCTGATCCTCTAAAGAAATAGTTAAATCCAACATCATATAAAGTTGCTGCTGATGAAAAAGTTGATATATGTCCACCTAACTCATCATCATTTTTATTTGCTTTAAGTACCATAACAAGAGCATTCCATCTTATTAACGAACGTATTCTTCTTTCCATAAAAAGATCTCCAGGCATTTGCGCTTCGTCTTTTACAGAAATAGTATTTCTAAAAGGTGTTGTGAGATTGTATGAGGGAATTGCACCTTCTTGGTTAATTCTTTCAGCTAGCTTCGTCAGTAGAAATGATGCTCTATCGATCCCCACTTCATCAATTACACTATTTAATGCTTCAAGCCATTCAGAAGTTTCAATAGGATCTATATCTTTTGATGACAATAAATACTCCAGTTAATTTAATTTTACAATATTTGTAACATTAATTTAAAAATTTATAATCTGGACTGCTTCAGAATGATCCTCTGAAAATATTCCAGACACCATAACGAACTTTAAACTTTTCTTTTTTTTAAAATATTTCTGAAGTTCTTTTTTTGCATACATTAAAGTTTTGTCATGATCATTTAGTCTTGGTATATAAAATGAAAGAGTGGATCCGACCAAAGAGAGCTGAGATAAAGTTTTTAAATTATTTGTAAATGTAAAAATTGGTACTCCATTTGGTTTTGCATTAGAAATATAATTTGCAGTTGCGCCTGTTCTCGTCACAGCAATAATTCCATCTGCATTTATTGATTCACATAGATTTTTAGCTGCCACAGCAATTGATTCCCAATCAGAATTAGTAATTAAATTAGATTCATAACCAAGCGTTTTAAATTTTTCAGTATTTATAGAAAGTGATTTTAAAAAACGGACACATTCAATTGGATACTTACCAATACTTGTTTCTCCTGAGAGCATTAAGGCATCTGCACCCTCATATATCGCATTAGCAATATCAGTAACCTCTGCTCTTGTTGGAGTTGGATTGTGAATCATAGATTCTAATAAATGTGTAGCAACAATTGATCGCTTTCCATGAACTGCACAATAAAACATAATCTTTCTCTGGATATTTGGTAAATTAGTTAAGCTCGTTTCAATACCAAGATCACCTCTAGCCACCATAATTCCCCAAGCAGATTCACAAATATTTTCAATGTTATCTAGGCCCTCCTGATTTTCTATTTTGGCAATTATTTTGGCCTGGGATTTCTTCTTCTTTAAAATATCCTCAAGTTTTTTTAAATCATCTTTGCTTCTAACAAATGAGGCAGCAATAAAATCAACATTGTGTTTAATGCCAAATTCAATATCTTCAATGTCCTTTGGTGTGATGGATGGCATGTTAATTCTTACGCCTGGCAAATTAACATGTCTCTTTGAGCCAATTTTTCCACCATGAATCACTTTGCATAGTAAAGTTTCTGATTCCTTTGAAAGAACTTTGAAATTAATTAGCCCATTGTCTACGGTTATTTGTGATCCAACATTAACGCTTTCAATGAGACCTTTGTAATTAACTTTAATTGATGAAGTTTCCACATCAATCTCATCTCTTACAGTTAAGGTAACCTTATCTCCAACTTCAAGTTCAATTGGTAATGATGTATCACCTGTTCTTATTTCTGGACCTTGAGTATCAAGTAGGATTCCAATTTTGGAAATATTACTCGCATCTGAAGAATTTATTTTATTTATAGAATCAATAATCTCTTTTGCACTTTTATGTGTTGCATGAGACATATTTATTCTGGCAACATTCATACCAGATTTATGTAATTTCTTTAGAGTTTTAATATTATTGCTTGCAGGACCAACTGTGCAGATAATTTTAGTTCTTGTGAAGTCCATAATGAATGGATGATAAAGAATATTAATACTTTTGCAAGGGCAAAAAAAAACAGAGCTAGGCTCTGTTTCTTCAATCGAGTTCCTCAGGGGTCTAAAGTGAGATTTTCTTTAGCTCCTTGGATTCTTTCTCTTGAATCCTTGGTGGATTTGTAAGCTATTTTTTATCATCGACTCTTACAAATGCTTTCACCCTTCGGGCTCTTCCTTCAACTTCTCTCTAGGTCTTCCGTCTGCAGTTGGTCACTAGTCGGTTGCTGTTGGTATTTCATATAATAACTCAACTTAAGATCTTGTCAACAGTAAATTTAAAAAAAATATATGTTTTTTTATTTATTGTTCAAAATAAAAATTCAGACAAAAAAAAACAGAGCTAAGCTCTGTTTCTTCAACCGAGTTCCTTAGGGGTCTAAAGTGAGATTTTCTTTAGCTCCTCGGATCCTTTCTCTTGGATCCTTGGTGGATTTGCAAGCTATTTTTTCTCATCGACTCTTGCAAATGCTTTCACCCTTAGGTCTCTTCTTCTGGCTTCTCTCTAGGTCTTCCGTCTGCAGTTGGTCACTAGTCGGTTGCCATCCGTAATATTTATAATACTACTTTTTTAAATAGTGTCAACACTTTTTTTAAAAAAAAATAAAGATATTATTTTTATTACTTTTAAGGTTTAAAATATAAACATTATGCATGCATTTTTGCCAAAGAATCCACCAATAAAAAACTACAAAACTAAAGCAAAGTCTTTAAAAAATCTTGAGAATATTGCATCTCTGTTACCAAAATTACTTTTAACAAATAAAGTTCAATCAACAATTAACTCCATGCGTGATAATGGTTTTTCAGTTGATATACTTTTAAAAAATAAAAAAAAGAAAGAAATAAATCTAGCAATGGCGCATCTAAGTTTTATTGCTCATGCATATATTTGGGGTGGTGATACACCCCAAAAGATTCTTCCAGAAGTAATAGCAAAACCATGGGTCAAATTATCACAATTTTTAGGAAGACCTCCAATACTGAGTTATGCAAGTTACTGCCTAGATAATTGGTTTAAAATTGATAATGACAAACCTATCTCATTAAATAATGTTGCATTAATTAACAACTTTCTTGGAGGTGTTGATGAAGATTGGTTTGTAACTATTCATGTTTGTATTGAAGATGCAGCTCGTGGTGCAGTTGATGCTGCATATAAGCTATCAGAATTAAAGGAAACTAACAAAATTAATGATTTTTCAGTTCAACTTAAAAGAATTATTAAATCATTAAAAGCAGTAAATGCAATATTTTCAAAAATGCCAGAAAAATGTGATCCATATGTTTATTATCATAGAGTTAGGCCTTATATTTTTGGTACTAAAGATAACCCAGACTTAAAACAAGGCCTCATATATGAAAATCAGTTTAATAATAAGCCCCAATTTTTTAGAGGTGAAACAGGTGCTCAAAGTAGTATCATACCCCTGCTTGACGGAGCGCTTGGAGTTGAGCACACCAATGATAATTTAAGACATTATTTAAATGAAATGAGAGACTACATGCCTCCCAAGCATAGAAAGATGATTGAGTATGTTGAGAGCAAATCTCAAGCTAAAAATATTATTGATAAATCAAAAAAATTAACTAAAGAGTACAATTCTTGTCTTGAAGAGATAAGAAAGTTTAGAGCTATGCATTTGGAATATGCCGCAACATATATTCATAAACAAGCTCAAGTAAGTAATACATTTGGAACAGGCGGTTCAACAATTAGGGGTACTGGTGGAACTCCTTTTATGAAGTATCTAAAGAAGCACAGAGACGAAACGCAAAAACATAAAGTTTAGATTCCTTTCACAATGGAAACATATCTTTTTGATGAATTCTTTACAAATTTAAGTGCAGATTGATATTCGTAAGACTTATAACACTCTAATGCATCCTCAAATGAGTTAAATTCAACAACAACGGTTCTTTCAAAACCTGATTCTTCAAACTCAATCTGGTCACCACCTCTAATAAGAAAGTTTCCATTATATTTAGCAATAATATCTGTTGCGATTTGAACATATTTTGAATATTCCTCTGAATTTCTTACATTAGCCCTAACTACCCAATAAGCTTTTGACATACTATTTTCTTTTCAGTCTCATTTCATGAAGAATCGGCTCAGTATATCCACTTGGTTGATCTTTTCCTTTTATCGCTAAATCACATGCAGCTTTAAAAGCAATTCCATCAAATGATGGCGCCATCTTTTTGTAATTAACATCATTCTTATTCTGCTCATCAACAACTATTGCCATCTTTTTCATAGTTTCGATAACTTGTTCCTCAGAGCATAATCCATGATGTAACCAATTGGATATATGTTGACTTGATATTCGACATGTTGCCCTATCCTCCATTAATCCAATGTCATTAATATCTGGTACTTTTGAACAACCAATACCCTGATCAACCCATCTTACAACATAGCCCAATATGCCTTGTGCATTATTTTCAAGTTCTGCGTTAATCTCTTCACTACTTAAAGTATCTTTTTTCAATATAGGAATTTTCAATAAATCATCTAACTTAGCTTTTTCTCTATTTAAAATTCTTTCTTGTTCTGATTGAACAAATATTTGATGATAGTGAATAGCATGAAGTGTTGCTGCTGTAGGTGAAGGAACCCATGCACAGTTTGCACCTGACTTTGGATGGACTGTTTTAGTTTTATACATCTCTAGCATTTCATCAGGCATAGGCCACATTCCTTTTCCTATTTGAGCGTTACCTTTAAAACCAACTCCCAGACCTACATCGACATTCCAGTTTTCATAGGCCTTTATCCATTTTTGATTTTTCATTTCCGCTTTTGTTACCATCGGTCCTGCTTCCATACTAGTATGAATTTCATCACCTGTTCTATCTAAGAAACCTGTATTAATAAAGATAACTCTATCTTTCGCAACTTCTATGCACTCTTTTAGATTTAAAGTAGTCCTCCTCTCTTCATCCATAATGCCAATCTTAATTGTGTTTTGAGGTAGATTAAAAATCTTCTCAATTTCTGAAAACAAATCACATGAAAATTGAACTTCATCTGGACCATGCATTTTTGGTTTAACAATATAAATGCTTTTAGTTTTAGAATTTTTATAAGTGCCATTGCCAATGATGTCATGAATAGAAATACATGAAGTAAAGAAAGCATCCATAATTCCTTCCGGCACCTCATTACCCCTATCATTTTTGATAGCAGGATTTGTCATTAAATGTCCTACATTTCTTATCAACATTAGGCTTCTTCCAGGTAGTAAAATCATCTTGCCATTTTTTAAAAGATATTTTCTATCTTTAGCAAGCTCCCTAGTAATAAACTTGCCATTTTTATCAAAAGATCTTTTTAAATTGCCTTTCATCAAGCCAAGCCAATTTCTATAAACAATTATTTTGTCATCTGCATCAACCGCTGCTACAGAATCCTCACAATCTTGGATTGTTGTGACGGCAGACTCCATTAGAATATCTTTGATACCTGATAAATCATTTTGACCAATAGGATGCGACCTATCAATTTGTATCTCAAAATGAAGATTATTATTCTTAAATAATAAACCGTATGCTCCTTCACCTTTGTCCATGTAGCCAATATATTTATCCTTATCAACCAATGAAGTTTTTGTGTTATCTTGTAATATTATAAGTAATTCACTATCAACAAACTCAAAGTTGATAACCTTATCATAGTTACCATTTTTTAAAGGAATGGTTTCATCAAGAAAGCTTTTAGAAAAGGCAATTACTTTATCTCCTCTGATGGGATTATATCCTCCCTCCCTAACAGCTCCATTATCTTCACTAATAATATCAGTACCATATAAGGCATCATAAAGGCTTCCCCATCTAGCATTTGCAGCATTAAGAGCAAACCTAGCATTCATAACTGGTACAACTAGCTGAGGTCCAGCAATCTTTCTTATTTCAGGATCGACATTCCATGTTGTGATGGAAAAGTCTTTGCTTCTTGGATACAAATAACCAATATCTTCTAAGAAATCTTTATACTCATCAATATTTAAATCTTTATCTTTTCTTTCAAGATGCCATTCATTAATTTTTGCTTGTAACTGCTTTCTTGTATCTAATAAATCTATGTTTCTTTGATGAAATTTATTTAACAGGTTCTCAAATGAACTCCAGAAATAATTTTCAGAAATATTCAAGCCAGGCAACATTTCGCTTTTAACAAATTCTTCTAGAGCTGGAGAAATCTTTAGTGAGATTTCTTTTATCTCATTTTTTTTAGAACTAAATATAGTTAGAATATTTTTAAAAAATTTCATAATTAAATTATATCAATTTAGAGTTACTAATATGTTACAAATCTTTTTCATTAGTTACGTCATAAAACCATATTGATTTTATTTGACTAGAAATTATGTTTGTATATTTCATTAACATGTTTCTTAAAAAAACTAATAGTGGATTCTTTAGATGATTTAATTTACCTTGATTCAAAGATTTTCTATAAATTGACCTTACTCTCTTTATTCTTAATTTATTGTATTTTATTTGAGCTATCTTTAAATTATCTTTATATTTTGTTATCAGATTACCTAAAACATAGCTATCCTCCAAAGCAAGACATGCTCCTTGACCTATAAATGGAACAATAGGATGAGCAGCATCACCGACGTAAGTGATGTTTTTATCAAACAAAATTTTAACATTGGGTCTTAAAAAAACACCCCATTTATAGACTCCATAATTTTCCATAATTGAAGGATAATTTTCTAAGATAGAGGCAGGTATTTCTGAAATTAAATTTTGAATTGAGCCCTTTTGTTTCCATGATTCATTTAATTGATTACTGCTCTTTACTGCAGCCACTAGGCTAGATCTCTCCGAATCCACAGGGTATGCAACAACATGAAAGTTAGGACCCAGATGAAAATGTATATCAGCTTGGTCTGATGGGAATATTGTTCGCCAGACATAATAACCACTATATATTGGATCATTAAATTTAGCTGAAACTTTCTTTTGGCACAATGATCTTATTCCATCGCATGCAATAATATGCTTAACGTGAATTGATTTTTCGTCAAATTTTAGTGTTTTTGTTTCTTTATTTATATCTACTACTTTATGACTAAAATGAATTTCTCCATTTAAAGCATAATATTTGTCTAAAAGAACTTTGTAGAGACTCTTTCTGGTGGTTGTAAGCACATCTACAGAAATCTGATTAACTTTATTGTTATTTGAAAAAAAAATTGCTAGTCCTGGTTGTCTTGAAAGCAGCTTGAGATCATTAATTACATCAAGATTTTTTAAAACTGCCAATCCATTTGGAGATATTGATATTCCTGCTCCATACTCACTAACTTTTTCTGACTTTTCAAAAATGACACATGGAATTTTATTTCTTTGAAGAATAATCCCTAATGCGAGACCAGAAATTCCAGCACCAATAATTGCAATATGATTTGAATAACCTTCCATTAAATTATTATGAATTATAAATAAAAAGGGAGCCATTGGCTCCCTTGTATTTTTTTAATTATGGCTAATTACGAACTGGAACGATTCCATATGTTCTTTCATTTTCACATGAACCACCTAAATCATTTAATGCTTTTAATTCGGGCATGCTTTCAGGAGTTGCACTACTCCAAAAATTAGTCCAATTTTTTCCATAATCAGTAATGGTTTCTGTTGAAACTAACTGAACAAAATCATAATCCCATGTTGTAGGAACTCCAGATTGTGGAAAAATCATTTTTCTTCCAGCAACATCTCCTTTTTCTTTTGCTGCTTTGGCATATGCAACATATGCAGTATAAAATTCATCTGCAGTAACTCCATCTCCCAACTTACAATCTGTATATACTGCATAACCAGCTTGTCCACTTGGTGTGTCTGAAACAACTCTTTGCCATGTATAAGTAGTTTGATTACCTGTTTCCAAAATTTTATTTAATTCTGCTAAGAGTTTTGTGCCATTGCTAAACCAATGATCATTCCCTTTGAAATGAGCTTCTGGAGTAGGACTTATTCCAACCCATACAAAGTCATGAGGTTGTTCTCCACTGTGATAATAAGGCACAAGCATTGCTGAACGATAGTCTTTAAGATCGTCTGTCTCATTGGCCCAACTATTCCATTTTTCTGCCCATTTCATCATGTCATCCATGTCTTTGCCATCCTTGAAAACACTTACATAATATTCAGCAACATTCCATTGTGACTCTTGTGAATCATGATCATCTGCAAAAACACTAAAGCTTAATAGCAAACTTAAACTTAATAAAAGTTTCATATTTTCCTCCTATTTAAAAATAATTTGATTGATCATTTCAACTCTAACAATTTCACGAATGTCTTCATATGATTGCGCGGTTGATGTTTGATCATCTTGTGAAATAATTTTTCGAAATTTAGTTTGAAATTCTTCTGTTTCTTCTTCAGACCAATACGATGGATCCATAGAAGCATAACTTTCGTGTTGAACTGTCAAATATACATAGTTATTGTTTCCAACATAAACGCCATAATCAACAATTTTGCCCATATCTTTAGCAATTTGATTAGATGCAACCCATGTTTTTTCAATTCCATCCATATAATCTCCAAGATAGTTGGCTTTAACTTTTATAACAGTAAGCTCTGTTACGCCAGGTGCAGGTTCTCTTGATGACTCTTCTTGAGTAAAGGCTGATACAGAAAATATCAACATTGAAATTAATAATAATCTCATATTTATCTCCTCTATAATAAAAACGAATTTCTAATATAACATTCAAATAAGAAAATTTTGATACAAATATGTAAATTTTTTATACCTAATTTCTTAAGCCATCCAAATCATACTTTGAAACAAAATCCCATATTTCTTGACTAGCATCTATATTGTAGTTTTGAATGAAAGGCCAGGTATGGCCCATTTCAGAATGTAGAATTAATTTAACATTAACATTATTTAAACATCCGCCATAAGTATCGAAATTTATTAAATCTGTTTGATTAGAGTATTTAATTAGCCTTTCGGGTTCAAAATCACAAGAATTGTAACTGACCCAATAATCAATTACATCTTCAATACTTTTTGACCAACCGCTTCCTAGATATGGAACTGTTAAATCTTGTACCCCATGAATTTGCATTGCAGCAGTTGGATGTGACGGTGCACAATTATCAAAAGTATCAGTAGTCATTGATCCAGTAACAGAAACCACAGCAGCAAATGTGTTGTCTAGATTGCAAGCTAAGTGATAACTCATATAGCCACCATTAGACATTCCAGAAGAATATATTCTTTTTACGTCAATAGAAATTTTATATTTAATATATTCAATAACAGTATCTATAAATTCAATATCTTTAGCAGTGCTTTTAGAGGTCCAACCTCCATTATTCCAATGAGTATTTAAGCCATTACTAGTTGTACCTTGGGGATATACAACAATAAAATTATTCGCATTAGCAAGGGGCTCATAATTTGTATAATTAAAGTGAGTCATCGCAGAAGATCCGTATCCATGAAGTGCAAATAAAACAGCAATACTTGAATTTGTATCGAGATTAGACGGCTCATACAAAAAGTAAAATCTATCAATATTATCATGCACTAAATCGCATCTTTTAAGATTTGGCACTTGAGTACTTATACATGTTTCAGTTGAATTTAGTGTTTGGGTGGTTGGAGGGTTATTTTCAAAATCTGTACTTGAAGATCCACCTCCACACGAATAAAGCAGAATTAATACTAGTAAAAACTTAAAAATATACATTTCATATATTATAAATTAGCTAAAAATAAAAAAGGGAGCAAAAGCTCCCTTATTTAGAAAATCTATAAAATCAATTTGCAGGATAGTTAACAATATTAGTTAATATAGAAATATTCATAACTCTTCTGTTTTCACTGACCTTATCTGCAAACTTTGCAAATGAATCGCTTCCGTACAAAGTTTCAGCTGATTTCATAGCTTCTGCAACACTTGGAGCACTTGTATAAGCATAATGTGTATAGTATCTAGTATCACCAGCAACCAATTGTCTTAGACCATAGCTACCTTGGATATTTCCTGATTCAACTTGAGCGTTTGTAAGTTTGGTATATTCTTTAGCATACGCAGAAGCATCTTTAACTTGCATTCTGTAGATTGTATAAACTTGATCTTCATCAGCGTTTTCATTGTATACGCTAATTAATTTCATGTTTAAAGACTGTTCTACTGGCTCAGCGATAGAAGCAGTTTCAGCAAAGAATGATAAAAATACAGGATCCGTAAAAGATTCTGTTCCGGTACCTAAGCTTTCTGGATTTTCATAATTTAGAACAACAACATGGGTTGCATCATCATAACCATTGAATGCATATTGATGGAGTGAAACATCTCCAGCAAATGACTTACCCCAATCAGTATTCATTAACTCATCAAGCGCTTCAACATAAGCAGCTGGATTTGAAACCTTCATTGAATATGTCGCCAAATAGCCTGCTGCATTTAATGATTGTGATGTTAGAAAAACAAAAGCGAATAAGCTATAAAAAAATTTTTTCATAATTATCTCTCCTAATATGAATATTAATAATACATTAATGTATTTATCGGAAGATTAGTTTTATATAAATATTTTAGATATAAGTTGGTGCGGTACGCCGGTCTCGAACCGGCGGCCTTCTGCTTGGCAAGCAGACGCTCTACCAACTGAGCTAGTACCGCATTGGATGCTTAATATACTCTTTAACATGGTTGCTTTCAACAATATTAAATCGTCATTGTGGCAAAAGTATCTCTTGAAAATCTATAAATTTTCCAGTGACATCTCGCCTTGAAATTATGAGATATGATGGATCTAACTCAATAGGAATTGCTATGCTTAAATTATTTGCGGATACAGGTCCACCCATGTATGCTCTGTCTTCATATCCAATATGCTCATACGATGCATAAAATGGATTACCAATACCTAAAGTTATTAAGTGCCTTCCTGAATTATCAAATAGCTTTACTGCATACTTATCATCATCGCTTACAAATTTAAGTTTTTTAAGAATTCTCTCTTTAGGTTTTTGAACTTCGATTTTTTTCAATGTAAATAAATCTGGAGTACCATGAAAAGTAAATATCTTTGCATCTTGATTTGGTGAAACGTGTAGCTTAATTAGGTCTATTTCTTTTAAATCTTTTTCAGCCATAACTGTAAAGGAAAATACAAAAGCTAAAATAAATAAATATCTCATACGTCTTTTTACCACCTTGACCAATTAATACCCCAGGTCCCTCCCATTGGACCAGTTACATAACCATAATGATATTGGGATTGATCCGTTGGGTTATAGCCCCACTGACATGAGCCACTTGTTCTGTCACACCAGTAAAAATCAGAATTAAATAATCCTTCATAAAAATCATTTACATCAGTTACGTCGTCGGGTGCTGTAACAGTTCCAGTAAGATCATCAACTTTCCATGTATAAATTTGCACAGTATTATTGGTCGGTCTATCAAATACTATTCTTGTTTGATTTTCTTTTGATGGATCCTCAACACCATTTATATACCATTTAAGTCTTAACTTAGAATTATCATATACAACATCAATATCTATTTCAAAACCAGTTCTAGCCCCCGACTCATCGGTGACAAAACCTACCTCATCACCATATAAAAAACCCTGGTTATGAATTGATCCTATTGCGAAACCTTCAGTATTAACCTCACCATATTTTAAAATACCGCCCTCCATAATAGTCCAGTATTTTGGCCTATAATTATCAAACTCCCCATAATAATTTCCTTCAAAAAGGCCAACAACATCGCATTCTGGATTTCTACCAGTTCTATTTCCATTTGCATCATATAAATTGAACAAACAGTCGCATGTAGTTGCATCCTCACCCTCGTCATAAATAGATCCATCTGCATAGTTATAACAAACCTTAAAGTCTTTTCCCGCTACATTCATAAAGTCTGATATGTGATGATTCCATTTAACTAATGATGGATCTGCCTGTGTTGTCGTATTAACATTTCTATCTGCCCATTGACTGACATCTCTATCGTCAGTAGTTATATATTCGTCTCCCATTTCACCATGTGCATGACCCAACTCATGCATTAAAGTATATTCTGTTCTAGGTTTGATTTCTTGAATGTTAGTGTTACCCAAATTCACTCCTCTGCCATCTATCATTGTTAGGACTGAGACTAAATCATGTTCAGCAAACAGATCATCAAAAACAGAATCATTTATATCGCCAGAGCCAATGCAATAAACATCCTCATCCCAGTCATAACAACCTGTTTCAATAGATGCTAAAGAAGTTCCATCAGGACTTACTGGCTCTGCAACAACAATATCAAAATAGCCTGTAAAAAATTCAGAAGCATCTGAATCATTAAGAGCATTAATGGATTTCAGTAAAGCTTCTCTAAAACTATCAGTATCAGATAACGTTCCATCATTAGGGTCTGCTTTTAATGAATCAGCAACAAACAAGTAATCAGTTCTTCCAAAGGTTGAGCCACCTCCAACAAGATAATACACATAATAATCTTTATTTGTTGTGGTGCCAGAATCAAAACCATCACTTTTGTCGTCATCTTGAGCAACAGTAACGGTTTGTTTATTAGATATGAACCATGTATTAAATGAATCACTAGCGGTATCCATACCATCAGATATTATAATTTCCGCATTGAATAAACCTGCTTTAGATAGAGTTGATAAATCTAGAACTATATCTCCTTGACCATCACCAGTTGAAGTAAAAGTTGCTCCAACATTTTCCGAGTTTATAGATGCACTAAAACTAAAATCTGTATCTATATTATCAACATCTGAAAACGAAACAGAAAATGTAGGATTATTTTCAAAAATAAGATGATCTTTGTCTAAATTTAATTTTGAATCTAATGATATCTGTGGCAAATCGTTTACAGAATTAACTGTAATTGTAACTGTGCTATTTCTTGTAATGCTTTTTTCGACTGCAGTAACAGAATAAGAAAATTCATCTTGCCCATTAAAATTTTCATTGGGAGTATAAGTGATAGCTCCAGTTGTCAAAAAAGTAAGGATTCCATTTGTTGTTGAAGAAACAAGTGCATATTCAAGTGTTACAGGCTCATTAGCAGTTGCAACTACATTACCTGTGTATGTAGTATCTTCATCAACTGATATAGAAGTGCTTGATGCAAGAGTTATTGCAAATGGAGCTGGGGGTGCACTGCCGCCTCCTCCGCCTCCACCACAGGAAACAATAAAAAATATAACAATAAATATCCTAAGAATATTCATATACAAATTATATCTTATACAAATAAAAAAGAGGGCTAAAAAGCCCTCTTTTACTTTTGATATATATTTTTAAAACTTAACTCTGAATCCAGCCTTGTAAACAGGTCCATGATTTTGCGCTAAGAATAACATATTGTCATATCTTGCGTATAAACGCACTTCGGAATCAGTTATGTTTAATCCTTCCACAAAAAGACTAACGCCATCATTAACTCTATATGATGCACTGAAGTCAACTTGTGATCTTGCCTCAACCCATAAAGGGTTATACTCATCAAATCCAACATATGTTTCAGCTCTATAATTATTGGAAAGTCTGGCAGAAAATTTTTCATTTTCATAGAAAACAGATAGGTTTCCAGAGTCTCCAAATCCAGCCAATTCAAAGGATTCATTTCTTACAGCAGTAGGTGATGCCTCTGTATCTCCATTAATAAAAGTGTAGTTAAAAATAAATCCAAAATTGGTGTTTACAAAGAAATGTTGAAGCGCTATCTCAACTCCATCAAGCTTACCCGAATAAATATTTTCAGGCCTGTTAATATCGAATTGCATTAATGGATTAATTGAAGAGCTGCTTTGAACACATTCTGTACTATTATAATAAAAATAGTCACTCCAAGTTCTTTGGTCTAAAGTACATGATGTACCTGGAACGGTTGCATGGTAAATTTTCATTAATGTTTGCCACCAATCCATACTTCCAAAAGTTACTTGATCTATAGTTTGATAATTTGGCCAATTTAACACAACTGTTGAGGTATCAGCTGGCCCAGCTCCATTGACTCCATATCTAACATCATATAAACCATCATAAGTAACTCTTGTTGTAGAGTTGCCTGGAAAGTCTTTTAAATCTTTCTGGAAAATATTAACAGCGGCATAGCTACCCTCTGCATAATAATATTCAAAAGCTAAATCAATATTATTACTAACTAGAGGTTCTAAATCAGGATTACCTGATGTATTTACGTGAACTGGATTATTCATGCTAAGGAACTGAGGAAATACAACATTAGGTGAAAATTTTTCTAAGCCTGATCTAGCAATAGTTTTACCTGCACTTAATCTTACGACTGTATTTTCGGACGGAGCAATACTAAAAGCAAAACTTGGTAAAACCATTTCAGATTTAGAACTATATGATCCTGAAATATTTCTTAATGGCATTTCTCCATTTTGAGTAGGTCCAAAAATAAAATACGGGCCATCACCCCAACCGTAAGTACCTATGAAAGTGCCTGTTGGAACATTATAGTTTTGAGGAGCTTTAAGCATCAATTCTTCATATCTTAAAGAAGTAACTAGCTTCCAAGGCATCATGTTGTATTCACCTTCAAAGTTTAATTGTATATATGCTGAATCTGTCGATTCCTTTACTGTAGCAATATCCTCTGGAGAACCATAACAATTTGGGAAACCTTCAGAACAATTCCAAGTAGGAGAATTTATCCAATATCCTTGAGAGTAGCCTGCTACAGCATCATCAAAATTGATATGCATATAATAAGGTACGCTTAAACCGTCGGATGAATCGCCCAGTAAACCAGCTAAACTTGTAAGTGTAAACGCATCATCATTCCAAAAATTGGGACCCCATATCAAAGAGCCAGGCGCAGCACCGTCTTGAATGGGTGCAAATAATGTATTTGACCTCAGAGTTCTATCAAACTTTTGTTCAATTGATGAAAGTCCAAACTGAACTGATACCAGCTTCTCCAATAAAAATTCATTAATGTTTTGCCAATCACCTTTAATTTGAAATTGAGAAAGATTACTTTCTTTATTGTTATATCTTAAATGGGCAGTTGTCGATGACATATCAACCCCTTCTAAATCTCTTTCAGTTCTTGGATACCATTGAAAACCAACACTTGTTGTTGGAATCCAATCAGGAATAGTATTATTGGCAATAAATCTTAAATTAGTAAGTTCAGCCCATTGGTTGTAGGGGTTTCCATTATCAAAACTTTGCCCATCTCCATATCCAGACCATGAGCCATTTGCAAATCCCATATCATTAGCACCACCTGAATTAACAGCTGTTGAATTATGATAGTCAAATTCAAGAGTTAAGCTATCTGAACCAGTCCATTCAACATTAAGACCAATTGATCTGTTTGCTGTTTTCTCAGAGCTCCAATCAACAAATTGAGTCAAGTTTGTTCCAGATCCAACAATATCAAATTGGTTTACAACACCATTTGAATCAATATTTACATTATCCATACCAATGCCTGCCCCATAAGGAACGCTGTAGGCAATATCAAGTCCTGAACCTGCCCTATTACCAGATGACTGAAAATCAACACCTGAATAAACTCCATCAATTGTAACTGTCGTAGTTTGATTTGATACTTGAAATGAGGCTGCAAGATTTTTTCTTTCGCGTTGATTGTCTTTGTAACCAACAAAAAATCCTTGAGGCCTATAATTAACAATGCCACCACTATTATCGGTGACGTTTGGACCAAAAGTAGGTGCTTGAAGATTACTAGGAAGCCACTTCATTTCATTTGTGGTTTCTTCTCTGTTACTTCTGTCATGATAAGATCCAGAAAATGAGACACCCCAATCCAGTCCAAGATAGCTAGATTTATAACTATGAATAAACTCAAGTTCTGGTGTCATATCATCTCCGTTTACATTTGTGGAATCTGACATCAATAAAAATGATAATGCTCCTCCATTATCTACTTCCAAAGGTTTTGCAGTAACCATGTTAATCGTGGCCCCTAAACCACCTGAGGGTAAAGAAGGATTTTGTGATTTATATACCTCAACTCTAGCTATTCCATGTGAAGATATTGCTCCAAAGTCATAGGCTCTACCACCATCATAATTACCAGGAGCAACCGGCATAACTCTTCCATTTAAAGTTACCATGTTATATTGAGCACCCATACCCCTTACAGTAACTTCCTTTCCTTCGATATTGCTTCTGTCAATTGCAATACCAGAAACTCTTGCTAAGGCTTCAGCAATATTTCCATCAGGAAATTTTCCAACGTCTTCTGCTGTAATAATTTCGGTGACACCGATGTTATTTCTTTTTATTTCAATAGCATCGACTAAACTTGACTTTATACCAGTAACGACAATTTCCTCAACTTCGTTTTCGTTCTCCTCTTCAGTTTCTTGTCCAAAAACATAAGAAGATACTGGCAATAAGAACACCAATGACAATAAAAATTGTTTCACGTTTAACCCCCTAGGTATTTATGTGTATAAGATGAAGATTAAACTTTTTTGTATTGTTTATGTCAAGTTTATAACAAGTTTTTATATATAATTTAAATATTTATTTTTCAATAAATGAAAGCGCTTCTTCTCCATATCTGGTCCACCACTCCATACCCATTAAATGGATTCTTTCTAAATTTTCTTCTGAATCATCATCAAGGAATTTATTAACCTTTCCAAGCGGTGAATTAATTCTTAAATAATTTTTTTTAAAAATATCTCCAGAAATATCATTATGAATCTCTGAATCGAGCAGCATCCCCATAATATCGTTTCTTAACCATCCAACACCACCCCATTTTGTCGATGCCTCACCACTTATTTTCTTTTTATTTTGACCTGAACCAATGCTCAAAATTTTAATATTTTCAGATTCCAATAAATTTTTTGCATATGTATATCCAATCAAGGTTGGGTTATTTGTAATTATACTTCCATCGATCATCCAAGATTTATTTTGCATTTGATAAGAAGGAAAATACATTGGAGCAGCACTTGAAGCTGCAACAGCGTCTTTAAAAGTAATTTCAGGTGTATTGAAGGAATCGAAAACTGAATGTGTTCGTTTTTCAATATCATATGCATAGCACAAGAAGGGCTTCTTAGATTTATCTAAAGTGTTATCTTTGAAAATTTCATTAAGCACATTGATTCTTCCATCGTTTTCATATCTTGGTCTTGCTTGAATTAAGGACGCTTTGTCCCAAAAAAAAGAACTTTTCATTATCCTATCAAGATATTTTTTTGACCAATAATTTTTAACTTTTTCTGCAGAAAAGTCACCATATGCAAAACACGCTGCGTTCAATGAGCCTGCACTTGTACCGATAAACATATCAAATATATCTGTAACTTTTTTACCGCTCTCTGATTCAAGTTTTTTTAAAAAAACTAATGCAGCTATAGTTCTGACTCCACCACCATCAAGACATAAAATTTTTTTTTGAGATGATTTTGATAAAAAACTGAAAAAACTCTTCATAAATATTTATTAATGTTATTTAACAATATTTAAACCTAATGTCTTTGCAGCAGTATTTATGCCACCTAAGTTAATTACGTCTTTGTATCCCATATTAATTAAGATATTTTGTGCTTTACCTGATCTGTTTCCACTTCTGCAGTAAAGATATATTTTTTCATCTTTAGAAATAGAATGATTAATCTCATCTATAGCCTGCCATTCAATGTTTAATGAGTTTTCTATGTGGCCAGAGTTATACTCATCAATCGTTCTGACATCGATTATTACTTCAGCATTTAGTGATGTAATTAAAGTGATACATAGAAAAGCTATACTTAAAATAAACTTTTTCATAAAACTAAGACCAATGCTCTAAAATAATATCTGAAGCTTTTTCTCCAATCATTATGGTTGGTGCGTTGGTATTACCTCCTATTAATGTTGGCATGATAGATGCATCAACAACTCTCAATCCTTCAATACCATGTACTTCCAAGTTGTGATTAACCACCGCCATTTCATCACTACCCATCTTGCAAGTTCCTACTGGATGATAAACAGTGTCTGCTTCTTCTCTTATTGCTTGTTCAATATCTTCATTATCGTTTAAATCTATTGGTCGCTGCACATGACTAGATGTATATTTACTTACAGGGCTTTTATTTAAAATGGTCATCATTTTTTTATATCCCTCAACTAGGTCTGCAACATCATCAGGGTGAGATAAAAACTTTGGATCTATTAAAGGGTCTTCAAAAGGATCAGAAGATTTCAAAGTAACCTCTCCTCTTGACTTAGGCCTTAAAAGACATACATGACAACTTAGTCCATGGCCCCAGACCGAAGTTCTTCCATGATCAATAACCATAGCTGGTGCAAAATGTAACTGGATATCTGGTATATCTTTTTCATTATTTGTTTTGATAAATCCACCTGCCTCTGCAACTGTTGACGTGAACAAACCAACTTTTGCAAAAATATACTTTATTATCTCAAGTGGAAATTTATAAAAGATCGATTTTAAAGAAAATCCAATTAATTCAATGGAGTTATATTTGTGCACAGATAAATAATCAATATGGTCTTGTAAATTTTTGCCAACACCTGGAAGTTCATGAATGTGTTCAATGTCATGCTTTACTATTTCTCCTAACGGCCCAATGCCAGATCTTAATAATATTTGAGGAGATCCAAATGCACCTGAGCTCAATATTACCTCTTTATTTGCATTGACTATTATCACTTTCCCATCTTTGTCGATACATTCAACACCAACAGCTTTCTTATTTTCAAATAGAATTTTATTAACATTTGTATCTGTCATTACAGTTAAATTTTCTCTTTCTAATGCAGGAACTAGATATGCCTTTGCAGCGCTGCATCTTTTTCCATCTTTTTGTGTAGTTTGATAATAACCTACGCCCTCTTGCTCAGCACCATTAAAATCATCATTAAAACCAAATAACTCAGAACCAGTTTTAACAAAATCATCAGTTGGTGTGTTTTGATGTCTAATCTTAGAAACATTTAAAGGTCCCCTCTGGCCATGAAATTCATCATCAAATTCTTCATTGTGTTCAGCCTTTTTAAAATAAGGAAGAACTTCGTCATACGACCAGCCTTCATTTCCTAATTCTGACCAATGATCATAATCCCATCGATGCCCTCTGACATATAACATTGCATTGATTGAGCTAGACCCCCCAAGAGTCTTTCCTCTTGGTTGGAATCCTTTTCTATGCTCCATTGATTCAGTTTCAACTTTGTGAGTTCCACCGGTTGAATCTATTACTTCTTGAACAGGCTGGGCAACAACCTCTTTCTCGAATTCTTTTTGAGGAACAGTTTCATAATTCCAACTAAATTTACTTCCGTCTCCTAAAAATGCAAAGCCTAAAGGTATATGCAACCTAGGATCTGAATCTTTTGAACCAGCCTCTATAAGACATACCTTAAAATTAGAGTTTTTACTTAGTCTATTAGCTAAAACACAACCCGCTGAGCCAGCACCTAGAATAATAAAATCATAATCATTCATTGATAAATCTCTCCAAAGAAAAATATATATTTAGTTTATGATTTAGAATTGAAACTGTAAACTTTGTTTAATAAATTAATTATGAATAGTTTTTATATCTTTTTAATTCTATGGGTGCTTGTTGCAATTTGTACCTTTGTATATTTGTTTTTCCAAAGCGCACCTTATGGTAGGCATATAAAAAAAGGTTGGGGAATAAATATTTCTGCAAGATTAGGATGGGTTGTTATGGAGTCACCATGCGTGATTTTGATGATAGCCTATGGGCTTATTGTTAAAGATCAGTTGAACGTTGTGCACGAAATTTTCCTTTTGTTATGGTTGACGCACTATATACATAGAACTTTTATTTATCCATTTGCAATTGAAATGACTAATCCAAAAATGCCGATTTCGATAGCGCTGTCTGCATTCTGTTTTAATATTATTAATGTAAGTATTCAAGCATTTGGAATTTTTTATTTTACTGAATATTCTGCTAATTGGATTACAAGCCCAATATTTATTGTTGGATTAACTCTATTCTTGATGGGAATGTTTATAAATATTAAATCTGACTATTACATAGCATCAATGAAAAAGAAAAAAGGTCCTGGTTATCACATCCCAGATGGTTTCTTATATAAATATATTTCTGCACCAAACTATTTTGGAGAAATTATTGAATGGATTGGCTGGGCAATATTAACTTGGAGCATTTCTGGAGTTGTCTTTTTGATATGGGTAATAGCAAACCTATTTCCGAGAGCAATATCTCATCACAAGTGGTATCAAAAGAAATTTGAAAATTACCCTAAAAACAGAAAGGCAATTATTCCAGGTATTATTTAATTAATCCCATGTCCTGAATCTGCTGGGCAATTTCTACAATAGATTCTTCTGCAGGTCTTGGTTTCCAGCCAAGAATATCTTTAGCTTTTGAAGTATTCTTAACGCTTCTAACTCTTCCAAGATAAGGTAATGTCAATTTTAATTCCCTACTAAAGTTAGCAAGTATTTTTGCAAGCCAAACTGGAACAGCAAAAGTTGGAGCCTTATCAAATCCATTGTCTTTAAGTACTTTAGCAACATCTTTATACCATAGGTCTTTTTCAGCTAAAGCAAATCTCTCACCATTACTAGCAGGATTTTGCATTGCTAAAATATGTGCTGCTGCTACATCTCTGACATCTACATATCCAAATTGTAGCGGAACAGCTACTGGCATTTTGCCTGTTGCTACCATCTCAATAGCTTTGTTTGACTCACCTAAGTCTCCTGATAAAGATGGTCCTATTACTAATGCAGGATTAATTACAGCTAGTTCAAAAGGATGATTTTCTGTTTCAACATAATCCCATGCAGCCTTCTCAGCCAATGTTTTACTTTTAGAGTAGTGACTAATTGCAGGATTGTCTGGGTCAGACCAATCTGTTTCATCAAAATAGCTTTTTGTCTCCATTGTTTCGAAAATTGCAGCTACTGAAGATGTTAAAACAACCTTCTTAACATTGTGTTTTTTTGCAAATTTCATTGCACGTTTTACACCAGCTACAGCTGGTTTTACAAAAAAATCCTCATCATGATTCTCTAATGCAATTGGCGAAGCAACATGAAGTAAATAATCACAGCCTTCCATGCCTTGATCCCACCCATCATCATCATTTAAATCGAATGTGTATATATTAAGATTTTCCGTTGAGGTATTATGATTTCTTAGAGCATCAAATATTTCATCTTTCCTTTCAGGAGAACGTACCGAACCATTAACAGCATATCCTTGATTAAGAAGTTGATGAATACAATGCAAGCCGATGTATCCTGTTGCTCCTGTGACTAAAACTTTTTCCATATTTTATCTCCTTAATTATTTAATGCATCTCTTACTGCAGGGTGAGTAATTTCACCATCTTTAATATTTAAACCATTTCTTAAATGTTCATCCTCGGTAAGAGCGTTTTCTACTCCCTTATTAGCTAAATCCTCTATATATTTAAGAGTTACTTTATTTAATGCCTGAGTTGCTGTTAAAGGGACTGCCCCTGGCATATTGGTAACACAATAATGAACAATATCGTTTTCTACAAATGTTGGGTTGTCATGAGTTGTTGGTCTGCTTGTTTCAAAACATCCCCCCTGATCAATAGATACATCCACCATTACGGTTCCTGGATTCATAGATTTCAACATATCTTTAAATACAACTTTCGGAGCCTCCTTTCCAACTACATAAACACTCCCAATAACCATATCTGATTCGTTGATTGCGGATTGTACTGAGTCACTTGTTGATAAAATATACTCTATATTGTTTGAACCAAACTCTGACTCTAATTTCTGAAGCTTTGATTTCTTAGTATCAAGAACTTTCACAAAGGCATTGTTATCTAAAGCTTTTGAAATTGATTGAGTTCCTGCTACACCAGCCCCGATAACTGTAACTACTCTAGGTTCGATATTATCTAGCTTACCAATCATTACACCCTTACCTTTATTATGTTTTAGGAGATGATATGAACCAACTATAATAGCTAATTGACCTGCAATCGTACTCATGGGAGCTAAAAGTGGCATTGAGCCATCAGAAGCTGTGACTGTTTCATACGCAATTCCTGTAACCCCAGTGTCTATTAATTTTTTTGCATTTTCTGGATCACCAGCTAAATGAAGATATGTAAATAGAGTTAAATCATCTCTTAAAAAAGGATATTCATCCGGAATAGGTTCTTTAACTTTAACAATCATCTCTGAGGATTTATAAACGTCTTCAGCAGAATTCACAATTTTAGCCCCAGCACCTAAATATTGTTCGTCAAAAAAACCAATATTAGCACCAGCATTTTTTTGTATTAAAACGTCATGCCCAGAACCTACAATCTTTCTTGCAGAATCAGGTGTCAAACCAACACGATTCTCATTATTTTTAACTTCTGAGGGAACTCCTATAATCATAGTATGTAAAATGTACCACAAAAAAAAGAAGCTGCCTAAAGCAGCTTCATCTTTTTATTTTTGTTTCAATCCATTGAATTAAAGTCAGGCATAAATTCCTTTTTATCCCCTATATAAAATGTCCAGCCATGGTAAACATCTGGTGTATCTGCACATGTTGCAAATTCACTAAATAATGGAAACATTTTAGGTCTTACATCTTTATCAAACATTTCACTTGCTTTATCCATTGAATCTTTGCTATTTGAGAAATTAGCCCATAAAAAATCAACATCGGTATCCACATGTGATCCGTTCTCATTTTTGTGCGCAAAATAATTTGCATAAGAATAACCGGTTCCATCATAACCAGAGTTAGCAACCGCATCAGTAAATCCTGGTAAAAATGCTTCAGCGTCTGCCCTCTCAGATTCATTTATGTAATTGCATTGATAAAATTCACTATAAAAATAGCCACTCTCATTCACAGCACCATAAGTATTTGGCAAAATTGGATATATACCATCAAAAGAATTTCTTCCCTCTCCATCACAAACCATAACATTAGAATATTCCTCTGCCCAAGCTTGTGCTTCTTCATTTTGATACCATGCATCCCATTCTGCATCAGCTTCCTCTTTCGAATTCCAGTTTAATTCCCACCAAAGAGTATCACCAAATGAATTTGTGTCTGCTGCAGAAACATATCCCCATACACCAAATAATGAATCGGCTGTAACTAATTTTTGCCAAGCAGCTATCATCTTAGTTGAATTTTCTGCATCGAAATCTGGACCACGAGTACAAGCCATAAATTCCACATATGTTTCTCCATCTGTGCTTTCTAATGATTCTACAAATTCATCATAAGTACCTCCATCAGCATTTTCAGCAGATGACTCAACTTTCATATCATTGGAACAACTTACGATAAATATGATACTCATCAAATAAAGTATCATTAATTTATTTTTATAAAACATATTTTTCCTCCTCATAAATATAATATGTTTATGATTCAACATGAAATAATTTAGTATAAATTCTCCAAGTTTCATCTTTCTTTAAAAAAGAGAATGAATCAATAAAAACCATTCCCAAGTATGCTTCTCTTATTTGAACTATTGCAGTATTACCAACTATTTCACATGAAAGAATTTCTAAAAAAGCTTCATCACCTTTTTCTTTTGGCGATGGTTGTTGAGCTTCTACAAAGCCAGCAAATTCATCTAAATTCATTTCATGCAAGCCATCAGGTAAATATCCACTTATCATGGCATTCTCATCAAATGCCTGCTTGATTTTTACAGGATCTGACTCACAACACCCCTCGTAGTACAAATCAATACAACTTTCTATTTTTTTATTATCATTCATTTATTTTCCTCAAAATATTCTTCCATTTTCATAACAATTTTTTCAGGCTTATGTTGAAAGCCAGCTAAATATATTGCAATTTGATTGTGCGGATCATAAACTCCTGCAGTAGCAGCCTTTCCTAGAGTCTTTTTTGTCCACTTCATAAAGCTGGCAGCAGTTGATGAATCGTGACCACTTAAACGATTAACTCTTTGTGCTATTGTAATGTCTTTAGGGTTTATAACTAAGTATTCTAAATATCTTCCTGAAATTTTTCTAACCTTTAATCTAAAAGAGTCAATTTCTTTCCATTTCAAATCCACATCTATCTGATTATCAATATCGGCCCAAAATCCATCTTTGTTAATCTTCATAACAATATTTGAATTAAATATTCTTTTCCAAAATATATTAATACCCACCGCACATCCAATTAGAGTAACATAAAAAATTGGATAACTTACATATGGAATGTATGCCTCAGGAATTAAAGGAAAGGAATTATAAAATTCAAGGCTAAAAGTATCTAATCCCATTAATGGAAGACCAATAAAGCCAACAATGCCAACCAATAGGAGAAAAAATGAATTTCTTTTTGAATACTTAATATCCATTATTATTTATGCTTAGTGTTACTTCTTTCTTTTAAAACCATTAATTAGAGTTCTATGATCGTCTGTATATGCTGCCATAGCTTCTTTTAATTCTTTATTTGTATCACCGAGAACCTGGAAATTTGTGACTAAAAATGTTTCTAAAAATCTATCTCGATGGGGCGCTTCAGCAAAAGCGTTCATATGGTAAATAGCATCTTCATTTGAATTATACATTTCGATTAAAGATACTTTTTTCATATCACTTGAAATCCAATATTTGTAATACATGGTTTTTGGTTCTGTTTCCTTGACTGCATTAACAAGATAGTCAACAAATTCTTCAACCTCATCTGCCTTCCCTTGAGCAACATCTAGATCAAGATAAAAAATAATTGGTTCAGATTTGTGATGCATACCAAAAACAAATATTGGTAAAAGCATACTTAAAAATAAAAATTTCTTCATAATTAACTCCTCTGTATATAAGATACTATTATATTTAGTACATATCGATATTTTTTGAATTTAATATATAAAAATATTTGATATTTTATTAGAGGAAGATAAATGAAAACAGCTAAAAATCTAATTCATAGTTGGCATGAAGTCATAGACAGTGATGATCTTAATATGCTTGATAGCATACTAGCTGAGGATGCTGTATTTTCATCTCCAGTGGTTTTTACTCCTATGGAAGGTAAAGAGATAACGAAAATGTATCTTCATGCTGCCGGTCAATCATTTAATATGGAAAAGTTTCAATACACAAAAGAGATTCATGATGGAATGAATTCCGTTTTAGAGTTTGAAACCTACATCGATGATATATCAGTCAATGGAGTGGACATGATTGAATGGAATGAAGACGGCAAAATATCTAACTTTAAAGTTATGATTAGGCCATTTAAAGCAGTACAAAAAGTACAAGAAAAAATGGTTGAAGCGTTAGAAAGTTTGAGCTAGCTCTTTTCTTTTGGTCTTGATTCGTTAACAACCAATTCTCTTCCATCGACTTCAGTTCCATTAAGTGCTTCAATAGCAGCTTCGCCACCATCACTCATTTCTACGAAACCAAAACCTCTTGAACGGCCGGTTGCTCTATCTTTAATAATTTTTGCTGAAGTAACTGTACCGTGTTCAGCAAAAACATTTTCTAAATCTTGGTCTTCTAATCCCCAAGAAATATTACCAACATATATATTCATTAGTTAATCCTTATATGAAAAAGGCAATCTTACATTAAATATAGTAATAATAGTAAAAAACTTTATGCTGAATTTGATTTGATTGATTTTATGAACATTAATCCAATAAGTGCAAAAATCACTTCGAGTAATAAAAATAATAAATAAGGGTTCGAAGGCATGCCATCAGTTATCATGCTTATTGCCCTGCCTAAACCAATGCCAGTCGTAAATATTACTAAACTCCAAAGCGCAGGAATGGTTAAAGATTTATTAAAAGCACCAAGAATCCAGAATATTGCCATCGTAACGTATAGGCCCATAATGCCGCTAAAGATATTTGCGTGATCAATGCTATTAATTTCAACTTCATCCAAAAATGAAATTGGTAAAAGATTAAATGAAGGATGCACACCATAAGTTATACCCAAAGGTATTAAACCAACAGCCACTAAAGTTAAAAATAACGATTCTTTATTCATTTAAACTAGTTAGCAGGGCTATATGTTTCGTCTAAAACAAATAACTCTACGCCACCCGTAATTTTATCATTAGCCATAGCCTCGGCTGTTGAGGGATCATTGAAAATTCTGAGAAATTCATCTGGATTATTAGTTTCAAACACTGCTATGACTTTGTTATCTTCAGCTACTCCCATATGAGCCAATGTGACACCCTGACTTTGAAACAACTCATCGTGAGTTTTAAACTGCTCTCTCCAATGATCTATACTTTCTACTTCTGCTCGAACCGCAATCAACATAATTATCTCCTTAAATTAATCTATACTAAGTTTGTCAGATAAGCTTTTAAATTCATTTTCAAGTTCAATATCTTCAAAAGGAATAATTTGAGGCATCTGCATTTCTAATATTTGATCAAATGTTGATTGAGTATCAACCATCAATGACATTAAAGCAGAAGAATTAGATGCTGTTTTATAAGTTGAATATGCTACTGCGATTTGCTCATCAGTTGTTACCAATGCGTTATCCAACTGAGCTTTTTGATCAAGCAAAATTCCTTTGTATGTATCAATAACTGTTATAGTAAATTCTTCAGTCTCTATATTCTTTTTAAAGATATTTTTACTTGATTCCATAGTTGCTTGTCGCATCTGCTCATTTGCATATTGAATACTTTGATAGCCAGACTTTTTATAAGATTCAAGTTTTGTTAAATACTCTTCGTCGATTTTAGTTATGTATTCTCTTTGAGCAAAACCAAGAATTTCACTGAGAATTAAATAGACTCCATAATACTTAATTGTAGTATTACTGCTGAAAGAATTATCTTTAACTAATTGCCCTAAAGTATTGGAAATTTGTTTGGTGACATCAAAAATTGCAATTGATTTGGCTAAATCATCTCCATCTACTCTGGTTGTCATAACTTTAATTTGATCCTTGTTAAGCTTTATGCCTAAGTCTTTCATCTTGGATTGCAGATCTTCTTCAAGCAGTTTTATATATTCATATGATTTAGCTATCTTGGCGTCGATGTCAGCTATCTTGTTGTCAAGATTTTGTTCATCTTCACCAGTAACGCTATATTTTTTTTCGTTAAGTGAAACTTTTTCATCTTCTAGTTTAGAAATTCTTGCTTGCAACTGCCTAATTTTTTTGGAGTATCCAATTATTTCACCGTCAAAAACTATTCTTTCGATATCCTCAAGAACTTTATCTATTTGAATTCTGCAATTACCTTTTGAAAATCCATTTCTACATTCATTCAAAATATCTTTTTCTTTTAAGCTAGTGTATTTCTCTACATAGGCTCTAATGCCATCAATTTTTTTAATCGTGTCTAGTTCAGTTGCATCATTATTTAACAGCTCTTCGATTTCTTCATCCAAAGTCTTATTTAAATTACCAACTCTATCAGTAATATTTTTTTGAGAATCATCTAAAAATTTTTTGGTTGTATCCCACCAAGAAGATTTTTCTTGATCTGATGTTTGTCCATATATATTAGCTGAAATAACTAATCCCAATCCTAAAAAAATAATCGCAAACTTATTCATAAAATATATTTTATAGCAAAGGTATAAAAAAGCCCACTAGTGTGGGCTTTATAGTAAATTGGCATCCCGTAGGGGAGTCGAACCCCTGTTGCCGGGATGAAAACCCGGTGTCCTAGGCCTCTAGACGAACGGGACAGGATAAGTTGTGTATTATATGGAATCAGCAAAGATTATCAAACCATATTATTTTAATTTTTTCTTAATTCCAGAGAGAAAACCTCGCATAAAACTTGCTTCCATCTCATCAGGTTGCAATCTTGTGAACATTCTTTTGATTCTAGAAATTATTTTTTTTGGATTATCTGGATCTATCACATCTATATCAACAGCCGTTTCAATAAAATGATCAATTAGCATTTGTAATTGATGCGAATTAACCTCAGGATAGTCACGCCACTCTTTCTCTGTGATATCTGAGGACGCTTTAAAAAGTTCATAGGTAATTATTTGAACGGACATAGCTAAGTTTAAGACTGGGTATTCTGGATTAGCAGGAATCTCAATTAGTTTATTTGCTAACTCCAATTCCTCATTTGTGAGACCCCTATCCTCTTTGCCAAAAATAATTGATATTTCCTTCTCTGATGATGTTTCATTACAAATATCTTTTGCTGCATGCTCTGCATTCATAATTGGCCATTGAATTGATCTGTCTCTTGAAGATGTTGCATACACAAAAGTACTTTCTTTTATAGCATCTCTTATTGAACTATAAATAGAAGCATTATCTAGAACATCAGTAGCGTTCCCAGCTAAGGCTGTTGATTCATTTGATGGAAAAACTCTTGGATTTACTAAAGAAAGCCTTGAAAGACCCATAGTCTTCATTGCTCTTGCAACAGAGCCTATATTTCCAGGATGAATCGTATCGACTAAAACTATATTTATTAAATTTGTTTTCATAGTCATGTAAATATTATGCTGATTTCTATTACAATAGCGACATGTCGAATCAAGCTTTGTTAAATATTAACCAAATCGCTGCACGTAAAGGTGCGGCAGAGTTAGAATTTGCTGTAAAGAAAGTTAATAGTCTAGATAAATCTAAAGGAGGTCCTGAAGGTTACCTTAAGGCGATTGAAAGAAGAGTTGAAGATTTAGTATTTGATGAAGTACAAAAGTTTCAAAAAGAAGATAATTTATTAGGTACTCAAAGTGGAAATGTTATAAATAACTCAAATATAACTTGGGTGTTAAAGCCAATAGATGGGACAGAAAATTTTTTAAAAGGATATCCTCACTTTTCGATATCTTTGTGTTCAGTTGTAGATAACCTAATAACTTCAGCAGTAATTATTGATCCTATAAGAAGAGAAGAATTTTCAGCATACAGCGGCTCGGGTGCAAGTCTTAATAATAATAAAATAAGAGCAAGCAAACAGAACACATTAAAAGATGCAACTTTGTCATTTAAAAAATCTGTTAAAGATAAAAGTTTTGATTTTGAAAAATCACACAAAGAACTAGCAAATCAGGAATTAAATATGAGAGAAAGCGGTTGTCTTTCCCTTGATTTAGCCTATGTCGGCGCAGGGAGATTAGATGGAGTTTGGGCGCATAGTATTAGTCTTATTGATTTTGCAGCAGGAACTTTAATAGCACAAGAAGGCGGAGCGTTAGTTAGTAACTTTAAAGGAGATCCAAAATATATAGATACTAATAATGTTATCGCCTCAACATCAAAAGTTTATAAATCAATTTTAAAATCTGTTAAGCCCTATTATCAGGGTTAAGGCATTCCATCAAAATCTGCACCTTCTGGTTCAGGCACAGCCAAGTCCTCTTGAGTTAATGTCAAAGACATAAGCATATTTGCAACAACATATATGGATGAATAGGTTCCTATCAGAACTCCTATAATAAGAGCTAAACTAAATCCTCTTATAAGCTCGCCCCCAAAAATAAAAAGCGCAAATAATACTAATAATGTTGTTAAGGATGTAACGATGGTTCTTCCCAATGTTTGATTTAATGATAGATCTACCATATCTATTGGTTCTAAAACTCTCTCGGTTCTAAAATTTTCTCTAATTCTATCTGATACGACGATAGTATCGTTTAAAGAATAGCCGATTACTGCTAACAATGCTGCTAAGACAGTTAAATCGAAATCCCAACTGAAAATAGAAAATAGTCCAAGAATAATTACAACATCGTGTGCTAAAGCAGTTACTGCCCCTAATGCAAATTTATATTGGAATCTAAAAGCTACATAAATAAGTATCATAAATAGTGCAATTAGCATTCCTAAGCCGCCTTGATCGCGAAGCTCATCACCTACTTGTGGACCAACAAATTCAACTCTTTTTAAGTCAATTGGAATTTCCTGATTTTTTAGTATATTAAAAATATCTTCCCCAATAGAACTATTGCCACTTTGATCAGCAACCTTAATAAGAACATCTAAGTTTGTTCCAAAATTAACAACTTGTGAATCGGCATATCCATTTGACTCTAAAGAGCTTCTTACCTCCTCTAAGGATATCGGAGTTTCATATGATACTTCAATGAGTGTTCCACCGCTGAAATCAAGGCCAAGGCTTAGACCTCTAAAGAAGAGAGAAGCGACCGAAATGATAAATAATGTGATGGAAATAATTCCTGCTATCTTTCGATATTTCATGAATTTAAATTTAGTATTCATTATATTTTTAACACCTTAATATTTTTATTTCCGTATACTAAATTTACCATTGCTCTTGTACACATAATGGCTGTAAACATTGAAGTGACTATTCCAATTGACAATGTAATCGCAAAACCTTTTACCGGTCCAGTTCCAATGATATATAAAATTAATGCTGCAATTAAAGTCGTTACATTTGCATCAAATATAGTTACAAATGCTCTTGAAAAACCATCTCTAATTGCTGTTTGAGGATCTTTTTCTTTTAGTTCCTCTCTAATTCTTGAAAAAATTAGAACATTGGCATCTACGGCCATCCCTACCGTAAGCACAATTCCTGCCATTCCAGGCAATGTAAGTGATGCTCCCAGTAATGACATTATTCCTGTAATTAGAACAAGATTTATTATCAATGAAATATTTGCTGCTATGCCAAAAACTTTATAGTAAATAGCCATAAATAAAACAACTAAAGCAAAGCCTATCAATATAGATTTCATACCTAACTCAATATTTTCTTTTCCAAGGCTAGGTCCAACAGTCCTTTCTTCGACAAATTGCATTGGTGCAGCAAGTGCCCCTGCTCTCAAAAGCAAAGCTAATTCACTCGCTTCTGCTGGCGTTCCAACTCCAGTAATTCTAAAGCTGGTTCCAAGTACGGCTTGAACAGTAGCCAAGCTTATAATATTTTTTTCTATAGATGTTGTTTGCTCAATAACTGATTCTCCCAAAGAATTAGTAACCAACTCTGATTTTGTTTTTTGCTCAACAAATAAAACGCCAAGCCTTCTACCAATATTTCCAGATGTTGCCTTTTGCATAGCTCTGCCACCTTGCATATCAAGTGTAATGTTTACTTGAGCAAATCCACTTTCATCAAAACCTGTGCTTGCATTTGTAACTCTATCTCCTGAAACAATAACTGCTTTTTCTAGGTAAGCTGTTTGAAAATCATTTTCTTTAAAATTAAATATTTCTTTTCTTAATGGAGATGTCCTAGCATTTGCTTCCATCCTAAATTCAAGGTTTGCTGTCTTACCTATAATTTTTTTAGCAGCTGTAGGATCTTGAACTCCTGGAAGCTGAACGACGATTCTGTTAGCGCCTTGTCTTTGAACCACAGGTTCTGAGACACCGAGCTCATTTACCCTGTTCCTTAAAGTAATTAAATTTTGTCCAACTGCATAATCTCTTATTTCTCTTAAGGCAATATCTGAATATTCGAGTAACAACTGATTTGAGCTAGGTCTTTCGGTGATGACATATTGAACACCATTAATGCCTAAACTTTCGTCACGGTATTTTTTTAAGGCTTTGTTGTAACTATCGTTATCACTGAATTCAAAGAATAAAACTAGCTCCTCAATATATGATTCATTAAACTTTATCCTGTCTTCAGCAAAAGATTTTCTATACGTATCTAATAAGAGCTCGAGTCTTCCTTGCTGAGCAGTATCAATATCAACTTCTAACAAAAAGTGTACGCCCCCTGATAAATCTAAACCAAGTTTTACTGGATTTGCTCCCATATCTTTCAACCATTGGGGTGTTGAGGGCTCTAAAAAAAGAGCAATAATAACTTTATCTAAAAGAGCATTCTGTAAAACTGTTTTTGAGCTCAGCTGAGTATCAACATCATTAAATTTAATAACGATTTTGTTTTCTCTCAAAAACATATCCTCATACACAGTATCTGAATTATCAAGTATCTCCTCTAATTCAACCAAAAGTGCTTGATCTGCTGATTTTGCTGTATCTGTATAAGCAACCTGAATCGATGGCTGTGTAGGATATAAATTAGGTAAAGCGTAGAAAGAGCCTACTGCCAAAACTATAAAAATTATTAAATATTGATATATAGAAAATTTGTTCACTTTAATTAATTGAAGCAATAGTTCCTTTTGGAAGAATACTTGCTATTGCAGACTTTTGCAGTTTAAAAACAACATTATCACTTACTTCTATAGATATATATTCGCCTTTAATTGCTTTTACTTTTCCAATAATTCCACTAGCAGCGATTACTTCTGTTCCTACTTCTAACTTTGAAAGCATTTCATTTATCTCTTTGTTCCTTTTATTCTGAGGTCTTATTATGACTATATACATAAATAACAATAAAAAACCAAAGAATAGCAAAGTTGAAAAAAGCTGTGATTGCATAATGAATTCCTATAATGGCCCCTCGGGCATATCCAAATTTCGTCTATTATAAAAGTCTTTTACAAACTTCGCGAATAAATTATTTTTAATTGAGTATCTTATTTCTTTCATTAAAGATTGGTAGTAATAAATATTGTGATAAGTGGCTAACATTGAGCCTAACATTTCATTGGTTCTTTGGAGATGATTAAGGTATGCCCTGCTATAGTTTTGAGAAACTTTTGAGTCACAATTTATATCAATAGGATCATCACTATTTTTATATTCAGCATTTCTAATATTAATAACGCCTTCTGATGTAAATAATTGTCCATTTCTGGCATTTCTGGTCGGAAGAACACAATCGAACATATCAATTCCATACCTTACTGCTTCAACAATATCCTCGGGCGTCCCAACACCCATAAGATATCTAGGTTTATCATCGGGTAATTTGTCTGACATAAATTCTAATATTTCAGTCTTTTCTTGTTTTGATTCACCTACACTCAAGCCACCAAGAGCAATGCCATCAAAGTCTATATCTATCAATCTATCTAATGACTCTTTTCTTAAATCGGTATACATCCCACCTTGAACGATTCCAAATAATGCAGATTTTGATTTATGAGCTTCTTTACATCTTTTAGCCCATCTCATTGAAAGCTCCATAGATTTTTGTGCATCATCAAATGTTGATGGATAATCTGTACATTCATCAAATGCCATCACAATGTCAGAACCAAGATTCTCTTGAATCATTATCGAATCCTCAGGAGTCATAAATATTTTTTTTCCATCATATGGAGAACTAAATTTAACACCTTCCTCAGAAATTTTATTCAACTCTCCAAGACTCCATACTTGAAATCCACCTGAATCAGTAAGAATAGGTTTGTCCCAATTAATGAACTTATGCAATCCACCCAATTCTTTAATCAACTTATCACCAGGCCGTAACATTAAGTGAAAAGTATTACCGAGGATTATTTGTGAATGTGTTTCTTTCAAGTCATCGACAGTGAGTCCTTTTACCGTTGCGTTTGTACCTACAGGCATAAAAGCAGGAGTTTGAATTACTCCCCTTGCAGTATGGATTTCTGCTTCTCGAGCATTTTCTGAAGTATTGATAATTTTAAATTTCATTCTTTTTTAAGAGCATAGCATCGCCATATGATAGAAACCGATATTTTTCTGCAACAGCTATCTTATATAGCATTTTCATTTGATCAAATCCTATAAACGCTGAGATCAACATTAATAATGATGACTTTGGTAAATGAAAATTTGTAACAAGCATATCAATTGCTTTAAATTTATATCCTGGATAAATAAACAACTTAGTGAAGCCTTTGAATTCTCTATTGTTAGTATCTATAAAAGTACTTTCAAGTGCTCTAGCAGCTGTGGTGCCTACAGCAATTACTCTTCCACCATTTAACTTTGTCTCATTAACCTTATCAACAACCTGCGAACTAACTTCAACATACTCCTCATGAATATCGTGGTCCTCTATATTTTCTGATTTAACAGGCTGAAAAGTCCCTGCTCCGACACTCAAATTAATATTTTCTATGTTGATGTTTTTTGCTTTAATGTTATCTAACAGATTTTGATCAAAATGCAGACCTGCTGTTGGTGCTGCTACAGAATCTTGCAACCTTTTATCCTCATAAATAGTGGCATACCTTTGTCTATCAAAATCTTCATCTGGTCTTTTGATATATGGCGGTAATGGCACATGTCCAATTTGATTGAATATTTTTAAAGGCGAATCATTAAATTGAATGATAAAAAAATTATCATTTCTGCTAATGCATTCAACCTCATAATCATCTAAATAAATTATTGTTCCATCTTTTGGACTATTACCAGATTTAATCTGAACCAGAGCTTGATTGTCCTCCATTAATCTTTCTAAAAAGATCTCGACATTGCCGCCTGATTCTTTTTTGCCATATAACCTTGCAGGAATTACTGAAGTATTATTTAGTACCAACAAATCACCATCGTCAAAATAATCTACCAAGTTAGAAAAAGATTTATGTTCGATCTTGTCCAAATAGACAAGCAGTCTGCTAGAACTTCTTGTGGCTAAGGGATAATCAGCAATTAACTCGTGCGGCAAATCATAGTCAAAATCAGATGTTTTCATAAAACGGAGATTTTAAAATAGATAATACTTAGCTACAATGCTTCGCTAGCCCCATTGGCGGAATTGGTAGACGCGCGCGACTCAAAATCGCGTTCCTTAGGGAGTATCTGTTCGACTCAGATATGGGGCACCAGAACATTGTACTATTGGTGTCCAATCCAGAAAGATTCAATCTTCCATAATCCATTCTCATTTTTTGAAGACACGAACTCTTTCATTAACTTAATAATTGTTTTGTATTCATTTTCATTGATCCTAGTCCAGGTAGGAATTTTTTGAACACCTATATTGGTAAAGATTGAATTTTTAAAATTAAACAATTTTTTATCATCTTTTCTCAACGCTTTTAATAAAATTGCATCTACGGGCGGATGAATAAAATCAGCAAAGTTTTGCTTGCCAAACGATTCAAGAAAAAAAACCTTTAAATAGCAATTTAAAAGTTTTGCAGCAATACCATAAGTATAGTTGTTGTGAGATTTATTATGTGAATTTAATAGCTTCTTAAGCTCATCATTGTCTGAGGTCATATTTTCAATGGTTTGATGATGCCAGAAGTCGTAATCATCCTGGGAATTAAAAGTTTCTATTTGCTTGATATAGTCTATAAAATCTTGATCGCTTGCTTGCCTTTCGCTGGTGCCAAATAATAAAAGCTTGGAACCAAGCTTAACTGAAAACTTAAAACCTTTACTCTGAGATGCAGCTCTTGAGGCAGCCCATTTAGAAAGTGTGTGTTTGTGAAGATCTAAATTGTATGATGTTATGTTCATTATAAAAAAATTAAAAGTCGCAATTTATATTTAAAACAGTAAAGAAATAATTACTAGTTTCATTTTGATTATCCTCCCATCCTGCATCTGTGACTGAAATAAAGTCTAAGCATGCTTCTTTATCAGCATTAATTGGCAAAGCCTTCATTAAAAAATCATAATTGTTGTGTCCAGGATCTGGTTTATCCGGTAATTTTGAATTTTCAATAGAAGTAAAGTTGCCCATCCCATCATTAATAGCAATATGTGAACCATGATATCCACTATTATAGTCTCTAGTTGAATGAACAATATCAAGACTTCCATCAAGATTCATATCTCTTAAGTATATATTTCCTTCTCCATGATGAGTAGCAGATCTGGGCTGGTCTGAAAAGCTGGATTCAGTCATATCAATTAACTCTCCTAAACCATTGTTAAATAGAATTTGAATATATGCCCCCTCGTAATATGGTAAATCTCTTGTTATTGCAACAACCACATCCATAAATCCATCATTATTAATATCTCCAGCAGCAGCATGGTTATATTTATTTTTATCAAAGCCAAATGGTCCAGCTGGTAATGGAATTTTCGTCCAATTTTCTATTTTTGATGAACCATTGCTTAGCAAAATATATCCCTCATCTGAACTTGACCAACTACTTCTGTTATCAAAGTTCCAAAAAATAATATCATCATAAGAATCATTATTTAAATCTGTCATGATAGAAGACATTGGATTTCCATATTGATTCTCTCTTTGCCAGTCTAAATTGATATATTCATGAGTCGTAAAATTACCCTGTCCATCATTAATATTTAAAATATTACATGCAAAAACATCTATATCCCCATCTGCGTCAGGATCGCCAGCACTTGAGTCATGAGCAAAGTTACATAACTGGCCATTACCATTATTTTGATCTTCAATTTGATTAGATTTATCTTCAAACTTCCCATTAGCATTAGATAGCAATAGTAAGTGCGGATATGGATTTATAAAGTTTTCACTATAATTCTCAGATCTATATTGAATTCCCATTGATCCTGAAAAAATATCATCTATGCCATCATTATTAAAATCAGCTGCAATAGTTCTGTATGCAAATGGATGGGTTGGTGCCTCTCCAATTTCATAAATATTTAAATCCTCTGCAAACCTTCCATTACCATCATTTAAGAATATATTTAATGGTGCATTTACTTTTTGTGATGGCTCAATTGTATGAGGAAAAAATGCCCATGCTACTGCGAAGTCTTCATGACCGTCACCATTAAAGTCACCCTGCACCATATTATGTGCATCTTGTCCAAATAATGAATTTTCATGGGTTATACAATCATTTGGAGTTGGATAACATATTGTTGCACTGAATGTTTCAGTAATAATAATTCCACCGAATCCAACATTTTCAACTTCATAGAAATCAGTTTTTGTATCATTTATATTAGACGGAATAAGATTGTATTGTGTTGGATACTTATCAACTTGCAAATTAAAAGTTCTTTCTGCTTCAGGACAGCTGTCATTTGAAATAGTAGAAATATTTACTTGAAAATTCTCAGTCGATATTAGTGATATTGGGTTTCTAAAAATAAATTTTTTATTATCCTCAGTATTAACATGATGTAATTTATGAAAGACTTCATCTTTAAGAGCAACCCTAAAGCTGCATTCAGAAATATTCGAAGAAATATTTATAGTTTGATTTTCATAGCTATAACTTGGTGACTTCAATCCAGTTAAATTGATTGAAACTAAATTATTCTGCAAATCCTCAATATCTGAAGATCCACCTCCGCCACAGGAATATAAGAAAAATATTATAAAAATATTAGAAAATATGTCGGAACTTTTAATCATATAATTCATGAATAACAAAATTATAAGTTGCTTCAAAATTTAAACCAAAAAATTTATAATTTGTAGTAAAGCTACAAAATATATAGCCTTAAAATACTTTAAATATAGGCTTTAAAAATATTTTGACAAAATTATCAATAAATATATTATACACGCTACATCAAGTCGCCTTGCTGTAGTCTTGACTAAATTGGGCACGATTTACTCTTACACACTACAGACGCCCGGCAAACGAACTAAAAGGAGAAAAAATGAATACTTTTAACAGGGTAGTTCTGTTAGCTATATCTTTCGTTGTCGTCTCATGTGGCGGTGGCGGTGGCGGTGGCGGTGGTAGCGATTATCAACCACCCGCTCCACCAGCTAACAATGCACCAACAATAACAAATTCAACAACAAGCTACTCAGTTGTAGAAAATCAAACATCTGCATTCACAATTACTGCTACTGATGCTGACGGTGATGCTCTTACTTTCACAATTGGGGGTAGTGATGCATCATTATTTACGGTATCAACTTCAGGAGTGGTAACTTTTAACACAGCGCCAGATTTTGAATCACCATCGGACGCTGACGGAAATAACGTTTATGATCTCATGGCTTCAGTGTCAGATGGATCATTAAATGATTCCAAAGATTTTACAGTTACCGTCACGAATGACACTTCTGATGATGTAACTACTGAAGGATATGACGGTACTTATATAGGAGCTGGTCCCATTCAAGGTGCCACAGTATGTATCGAAGTAACTGCCGGAACTTGCACAGGGGCACAGTATACGGCTACTACCGCACAAGATGGTTCCTTCTCAATAACAGTTGACTCAGGCACTACTGGTGTTCTTCGTGGTGAAGGTGGATTTGACCCTGTTACAAATCTTCAATTTAACGATGATAACAGTCTTGCGCTGGGTCAACCTGTTACAAGCCAAAACTTTGTCGTTTCACCTTTAAGCACACTTATGAACGAATATGACAGTAGTGGAAGTACAGATTATGAAACTTTTAAACAAAAGCTTGGTCTGGATTCCAGCTTTATGATCAGATTTGATAATCCTTTTGATAGTCTTGGTTCAGCTTCAAGTAATAAGGCAGCTGTTGTAAATACGCAACTATTGGTTTTACATGAAGTTATTAAAGGTATTCATACTTTTAGTGGTGACAGTGCAGCTAATAAAGTTGCTAATGCCATTTATACAAGATCTGGCACAGAAACAAGTTTAGGCGATACAACTTTCATAAAGGATTTGCTAACAAACTTAGATACTGATTTCTCCCCTTCCAGTGATCAGTTAGTAAATCTTTCTGCTGGCATATCAGCTTATATGCAAAAAATAAATGCAAACTCCTCTAATTCCCACTCGCATTTTGCAAAAGCTGGTGTGTCAGAGCTTAAAGCTTTGATGCAGTCTGTAATGAACGATACTGCTAACGCAGATGAAATAGATAAATTAGTGTTTAACACCATAAATTGGATCAACGAAAACACATCATGGGACGGTGGTCCCATAACTGACAATGAAGAAGATATGAATACCACAACTTATACATTAGCAAATAATGGAAGTAGTAATTACATTGTTGATAATGTAAATGCGAAAGATACTGAATTTATAATATATGTTAGAGAAGGAGATACGATTAAATTTGAAGCTACTTCATCAGTTACTTCTGGTCATCCTTTTTTGATGTCTACTGAAAATAACGATATGGATAGCAGTAATGATATTGGTGCAATGGAGGGCTGGAACAAAGATACACTAACTCTTACAGTTAACTCAAATACGCCTGACACAATTTATCCACATTGTGAATTTCATAGTGGAATGTACTCTAATAGTAAGATAGTTAAAGTTACTCAATTCGACCAAAATCTTATTGATGTAGAAAATAATTCAGGTGCATTGCAAGTAAAGGGTACGGTATCCACAGGGCCTTTTAAAGGAGCTTCAGGATTCACATATAAGGTATACCTCACCTCACAAGGTGGTTCTGAACATACTCATACTTTCATTGAATATCCTGGCCTAACATTTTATATGCCTGGTGATCAGGGTTATCACGGAGCGGAATCTGCGTCCAGTGATACTAAATTCAAACCAAAATCTCATTATGTTGCAGGTAGCAATGATAGTGATGATAGTTACTAAAAACCTGCACACTTCTTAAAATCATATGCGGCCTATTGGCCGCATTTTTTTAATATCTTCTTAGGTTCTTTGCTAGTTTTTTTGCAAATTTTTTAAATACTACTAATGCATTCTCATAGCTCTGTACGGTAGTTTTTTCTGCCAGGGAATATCCATCCCAAAAATATATTAAATAGTTATCGTCTTTAAAACTTAATTCAACTGAAGCAGGATCAGAATTACTTTTTGAATCAGATTGAATGACAACGCTATCGCTTGATATTAAAAAAGAAGTATTTTTAATATCACTGAAGAAAGATTTATATAAATTTTCAAACTTAATTTGATCTTTATTTATGTTTGTTTTGGTCATATGAATGGTGTCTTCCGACTTTAAAATCTCTCAACACAGAATGCTTTGTTTTTCTCCCTCTGACTCTTTTTCTCCATAAATTAAAACTCTTTGTTTTCAAATGTTTTCGCATCAACTTCACAACCTCATCATGAGATAAATTAAATTGTTTCTCAATTGCATCAAATGGAGTTCTGTCTTCCCATGCCATTTCAATAATTCTAGATATGTCAGTCTTAGAGTAATTCACTTAATTTGATAGAAGTACTATATTATTAGCAGCATTGTCGTATACAAAATATGCATCCTGTAAGTGTCTTTTACCATTAGGTATAAAAGATTCCCGCGCATGTAAAACTCTTAAACTAGCCACTATAAGCACCTCTCCTCCATGCAACCTAAATGAAGAACGATACTTGGAATCGAATACTCTGGTAGAAAGTTCATGATATGCTTTATAAAATTCTTTTATGCCTTTTTTTGAGGGGCTTATCATTTGCATTAACTGATTTGAAAATCTAAAGCTTTCAATAGAGCCATCAGATGCACATTTTATTAAAGGGGCTTCTGCATAAGTTTCATTCTCCTGATCAAATTCTCTAAAAGGTACCTCAAATTTACATAGTGTTTCAAAATAATCTGAGTGATCTTCTCTTAAATCTTCTATCAATTCCCAGCCATCAACTATTACTGATTCTCCACCCTCACATTCATTCTCAAGCATATGAAGAGCTTGAACACTTGGCTGTGATATATAACTAGCAAAATCATTATGGGGCGGCAATCCTTTTGATGTATGCGCCACATTGTAAACATGTCCAGTTACTGAGACATTATGAATTCTTTCAAAAAGTGTTTCATGAATTGGACCAAGCCTTATAGATAATTTTTCAAGGGTCTCAGATTCCTTTGGGGCATTCTTCAAGATTATTACGCCATGCTTTACAAATTCTTTTAATCCATTAAGAGCTATATTTTTTTCATTTAAAAAACTATCCCAATCAATTTTTTTTGGTATAAAGTTTTTTGGCCATGATTGATGCTTAGGATATCTACTTTGTAAAGAATTATTAATAACCTCAAAAGGGATAATTGTTTTATGACTGTCTTCCCATGTTATTAAAAAGGAATCCTCAGCTTCTAAAGCTTTAACAGGTTTAATGCCTAATGGTACTGTATTTAATAAAAATTGCTTCTCTTGGGATTCGGTTATTCTGCACTTATCACACTGACAGTTATCTCTAAACCACAGAAAAGGTAAATCATAAACATCATTGCTATTTATTGAAAAAATAATTGAATCTTCTTTAAGCTCTATCATAAAAAAACATCGTATCTTATTGCTTTTCCTTTTATCTGATAATTAATATTACTATAATTATTTTTAGATTTTAAAGGTCTTTTTAGGATAATTTTTTTGCACTTTAAATTCATAAAATCTTCAATTAAGTTATCTCCATGATTCATGAGATTCTCAAAAGATAAAATCTCCTTAATACAGTTTAAGTTTCCTGATCTTTTAACGTTTTTCTTAACAATTGGATACATTGGATCTAAATATATTAAATCAAATTGATTATTATCTTTCTTAAATATCTCTATAGAGTTGCCATTTACAAATTTAAGATTATTTAAAATTGGGAGTTCTTTACCAGCTCTTTTAATTGCATCACTAACTAGTAAATATAATATTTTACTTTGCTCAACTGCGACAACTTTGTGTCCTAAAGACAAAAAGATCAATGAATCATTGAGTTGACCGGCTGTGGCATCAAAGATAGTTAGCTGATGTGAATGTTTACCAATTGCTTTTTTTAAACTTGATTCATGTTCAGACCTCTTAATCCTCCAGCCCAAACTACCTTTTAAAAAATTAATATGAAGAATAGATTTATTTTTTGATGAGGTGCTTACATATGAAAGTCCTTTTTCATTGTATAGAAGATGGTTGCTATCTGGCTCATTCCTTATAATTTCTAAATTTAGATAATTCGCAATTTTTTTTGTATATTGATCGATACATGCTCCATCAACAAAAATCTTCATCTATATAAGTATTATCAAAAAAAAGCCTAAAATGATTCTATAAATCACAAAGGGAATCATTCCAATCCTCTCAACAAAATTTAAGAAGAGTTTGATTGTTAAAAAAGCTATGATCATTGAAATAAAAAATCCTATTATCAAGTTCATATAATTAAAAACTTCTAAAGTAGATTGCATTTCAATGATTAGCAAAACCAAAGCCCCAAATATTGTTGGTATGCCCAACATAAAAGAAAACTTGGATGAATCTTTTAAATTGAATCCTAATAATAAGGCTGCGGTAATTGCAGTGCCTGATCTTGAAGCTCCTGGCAATAAAGCTAAAGACTGAAATACACCAACAAATAGTGCTGAATATAATGTTGCTGAATAAAGATTCTTAATATCTTTTCTCTTTAAATAAGCAAAAAGAAGTGTCCCTGCAAAAATAATATTTGCTATGGCAATATGCTCAACATTAAATACTCTTTGCTCTATAAAATCTTTCACAAATAATCCTGCAAGTACGATTGGTATAGTTGCAACTATTAAGCTAATTGCAAGATTTCTATGAGGTACCAAGTTTTCGTCACTTAAAAAAAATGATTTAAACATTAATGCTATCTCTTTTCTGAAATAATAGATTACAGCTATTAAAGTGCCAGCATGTGCTGCAATATCAAAAGACAATCCTAAATCATTAAAACCAAATAATAATGAGGGTAATAAAAGATGTGCAGAACTAGATATGGGCAAAAATTCTGTTAAGCCTTGAATAACCCCTAAAACAAAGCTTAATAAAGTGTCACTCATTTATTTTCTTAAATTTTGTATCCTGTGAGTATGATGGATTAGCATTTTGAGGATCAAATAATTGATTATCTTTTGTGTTTTTAAGAAAGATTTCCTTTGCATTTTTAACAACAGAATCAGCTTCAAAATTATTATTATTTAAATCCTTTACAACAATTAGAGGTTTTCCCAGTGCCGTTGCTAATCCCTTTAAATAAGAAGCTATGAGCCTTGTAGCGGTATAAGAATTTTGACAATCTGCAAATGCAAATAAATCTATTTCATATAAATTGAAATTTTTTTTGTGTCCTATATTACTTAAAAGAAACTCCCAATTAGGGCGATCTTTTCTTTCATGACTAATTAAAAATGAATTGATTTCGTCGCTCAACATCACGCTAACTGATGTCTGATCTCCAGTACTCTTCATCCCTAAAATATTCATGAATTATATTTCTTTAGATATATTTTCAAAGACTTTCTCAACTGAATCTAAGCCATCTACTTGAAAGAATTTAAGACTATTCTTTTGAGATAATGATCTGTAGAAATCAGTTAAAGGTTTAGTTTGATCGTGATACACCTCAAGCCTTTTAAGGACAGTTTCAGGTTTATCATCCTCTCTTTGTACTAATGGCTCGCCAGTAATATCATCAGCACCTTCCGTTTGTGGAGGATTATATAGAACATGATAATTTCTCCCAGATCCAGGATGCACTCTTCTGCCAGACATTCGATTTACAATTTCTATGTCTTCTACAAATATTTCAATGACATGGGTAAAGTTAACTCCCATTTGACTAAGTTGTTGAGCCTGACCAATTGTTCTAGGAACTCCATCAAACAAAGCTCCATTCTCACAATCTGGTTTTGATAATCTGTCTTTTATTAGAGCGCCTATAATTTCGTCAGACACTAAACCGCCGGTATCTAAAATATTAGAAACCTTATTTCCAAGATCACTTCCAGAGGCAACTGCTTCTCTTAGCATATCTCCAGTACTGATCTTAGGAATATGACATAACTCACAAATTAAATCAGCTTGAGTTCCTTTTCCTGCGCCTGGAGGGCCTAGTAAAATTATATTTTTCATATTTCAAGTATTACAAAAGCAAGAGCATATTTTTTTTCATCTGAAAGACTAACATGTGTTTTAGTGATTCCCAAATCGTTAAAAATTGTTGTAATCATGCCGTCATGATTTAGATATGGCTTTCCATCTGAATTCCTTAATATTTCAATCTGATTAAATCTTATATCCTTACCAATACCAGTACCCAATGCTTTTGAAACAGCCTCTTTTGCAGCAAATTGTTTTGCCAGGAATGTTACTTGTTTTTCATCAATTTGAGATTTAAATACTTCCAATTCATTAAGAGATAATATCTTATCTGCAAATTTTTCTAGAGAGTCTAATTTCCTAATTCTTTCTACTTCTACAATATCTGTACCAATTCCAAAAATCATTTTTTCATTGCTTTAAAAATTTTTCTACTAGCCAAATCATTTCCATCCAAACAGAATGTAATAGCTTTTTTTGTTATTTCTTTAAGTTCTTTTAATGGAACATCTTTAAGATTTCTATTCTTCAAATTAATAATATCTTTGCCTAAAAAAGTTGCATTTTTTGATTTCCTAAAACCTCTTTCTGAAACAAAGCGATATGAAGAATCAACATCAATTGGCTCATTATTGTTAATATCATACTCATAATCAAAGCCATAACCCATTGTATCAAGCATATCTAATTCAAATCGTCTTAAGGTTAGTTCTAAATTTTCATTTAGGTTGATGTCACTTAAGAGCTTTTCATACAACAAAAATAAATCCTCTTGCTGAGCATTTTTTGGAAGGAGCTTAATTAATAGTTCATTAACATATAAGAGACTGTAGCTTGTTTTATTAAAAGTGCTTTTTGAATGCATGAGATTTCTGTCAATATTAGTTAGTGTTTTTAATTCTGACCTTCCAGAATAATTGATACTTAACTTATGAAATGGAACAAGGTAACCAAAAAATTTAGATTTTGGTTTTTTAGCGCCCTTTGCAATTAAAGAAATCTTGCCATCTTTCTTTGTAAAAACATCAATTATGAGACTTGTTTCACCATATGATCGCTGATGAAGCAAAAAACATTCGTCTGAGTTACTTTGACTCATGTTTATTTCCAACACCAAGACTATTAATAAAGCCTGAATCAGTATTCCAATTTTTTTTGACTTTAACCCATGTTTTTAAAAAAACTTTGCTATCAAGATATTTTTCTATTTCAATTCGGGCTTCTGTTCCTATATGTTTTAAAACTTCTCCTTTTGCACCAATAACAATTTGCTTTTGGGACTTTCTATTAACAAAAATGGTTGCATGAATCTCAGTTACATTATCTTTTTTATCAAATATATTAATTTCGACAAAGATATCATGAGGTAATTCATCACCTAGCTTTCTAATAATTTTTTCTCTAATGAGTTCTGAAATCATAAACTCACTGTCATCTTGAATTATAAAATCATCTTGAGAGTAAATATGCATATTCTCAGGCAAATTGTTCATTATTATGCTTTCAAGCTGGTTTATCCCATCTTTTGTTTTTGCAGAAATAGGTAATATCTCATGAAAAACTTTAAAAGATGAAAGTTTTTCAATAAAAGGAAGTAATTTATTTTTATTTTCTATTTGATCAATTTTATTAATAACACAAATTACTTTCTGATCAGTTTCTTTTATTTTTTCAATAATTAGCTCATCCTCCTTATCAAGAGAAAGTCGTTGTGTTACAAACAAAATAATATCTGAATCTTCTATTATGCTTTGTGCAGATTTATTTAGTATTTTGTTCATTGTTTTTTGAGACTTGATATGCATGCCTGGTGTATCAATTAATATCATTTGTTTGTTGCATTGTGTCTTAAATCCAATGATATTATTTCTGGTTGTTTGAGATTTTCTTGAGGTAATTGAAACTTTTTTATTAAGTATTGAGTTAATGATAGTTGACTTTCCTACATTAGGTTTACCAATGATAGATACATAGCCACAATATTGATTATCCATTATCAGACTTTAGATGCATAAGAGCTTTTTTTGCAGTCGCTATTTCTGCAATTCTTTTTGAGGCCCCGTTGGCTATAAACTTATGTGAATTAATAACAATTTCGCAATTAAAACCATTTTTTGATTCATAAGTGACATAATTAGGAATATTCATCTTTTTTGATTGTAAAAGCTCTTGAAGTTCTGTTTTAGAGTCTCTAAATTCTTGATCAGATTTAATATTCGATAACTCTTTTTTAAATAAATTTAATACAAATCTATTTACTTTCGTCCATCCACCATCTAGGTAGACAGAGCCAATAATAGATTCGATAGACCCTTCAAGAATAGAATGTTTTCTTTGATCAGAAAGATTGGCAGTTCCTTTTGAAAGCTTGATAAAATTTAATAACCCTAATTCAGATGCTTTTTTTGCAAGAGTATCACCCTTAACTATAAATGACCTCATTCGAGTAAGTAATCCTTCATTTACATGAGTAAAATTAGAATATAAATAATCTGAAATGACTAAATTAAGAATTGAATCGCCTAGAAACTCCAGTCTTTCGTTATTATTTTTATTATTGGAGCTTTTATGAACAAGTGCTAGCTCAAGTAAATTAATATCTTTATATTCATAGCAGATTTGAGATTCTAATTTTTTTAAACTCATTAATTAATTCGACCAACTTTTTCAAAGGATGGCAAACATGTCCAACACTCCCATGTCATCCATATATAATCAGCTCTACCAAAGAAATTCTCTCTTGGAACGAATCCTACATCCTTAGTGCTATCATTTGAGTTATCCCTATTGTCACCCATTACAAAATAATGATTTTCAGGAACAGTCCATTCTTGAGGGTATTGATTATTCTCGCCTCTTGTTAGCCTAATAAGATATTCGGCCTTTTCATGCTTTTCAAAATATAAATCACCTTCCACATCTAACTCTCTTTCGACTGTCTCGCCACTACTATATATGAAGCGCTTCTTGATAATTATTTGTTCAGTCTCAAAAAACTCTCTTTCTAAGGCTCTGCCATTGACGTAAATTTGTTTATTGATGATCCTAATGGTGTCACCAGGCTTACCAATCAAGCGTTTAATATATGGCACAGGATTATGAGGCGGAATGATAACAACAGCATCTCCATACTGGGGATCAGATTTAAAAAAACTTGGAGTGCCTATTCTGTTGACTTTTAAACCATAAGCAAATTTATTCACTAATAGGAAATCTCCTTTTTTTAACTGAGGCTCCATTGATCCAGAAGGAATTTGATAGGGTTCATATAAAAATGTTCTTAAAATAAAAATTATAAAAATTGGTAAAAAATAACCTCTTGAGGTTTTGGCAATCTCATCATTTTTAAGATAATATCCAAAAATCATAATCAAAAATGAAACTATAGACCCAAATAGTAAAACAATTCCAAGATCGCCTGAGTTGTAAAAAATACTCATTAAAATTGCTAATCCTGAAATTGAGCTTATAAATGAAATGTACTTTAATACTAACGGCTCAGTCTGATGAGAGACTAAATTAAATTTAATCCACGCGAAAAGACATATGGTCATACCTATAAAACCTAAAATGAATAATGGATCTGTAATCATTTATTTCTCTGAACTAAAATATTTTAAGAAAGCATCTTGAGGAATAGAAACCTTACCAATTTGTTTCATTTTTTTCTTTCCTTGCTTTTGTTTTTCTAATAACTTCATTTTTCTAGTAACATCACCGCCATAAAGCTTAGCAGTAACATTTTTTCTGAAAGCTTTAACCGTTTCCCTAGAGATAATTTTAGCACCTAATGCCACTTGAATTGGTACGTCAAACATTTGACGTGGTATTAATTTTTGTAAATTTTTTGCAATCTCTCTAGCTTTTGATACAGAAAAAGATTTATGAACTATCATTGAAAGAGCATCAACCTTATTGTTATTTATTAATACATCTATTTTAGTTAAATCAGACTTTTGAAAGCCAATTAATGAGTATTCAATAGATGCAAAGCCTTTTGTTGAAGACTTTATTTGATCAAAAAAATCAATGATTACTGATGAAAGCGGCATATCAAAAGTGATTGAAACTTGGTTTCCAAAATACTTCATGTCTTTTTGCGTTCCTCTTTTAGAAGTGCAAAGCGTAATAATATTTCCAACATAATCATTAGGTGAAATAATTGTCACACTGACAATGGGCTCTCTAATCTCATCAATTTCATTTGGAAGAGGAAGTTGAGATGGGTTGTCACATTTTAAAATTTCTCCATCTGTTTTTAGCACTTCATATTCCACAGAAGGTGCAGTCGAGATAAGATCTAAATCATATTCTCTTTCTAGCCTTTCTCTTACGACCTCCATATGAAGAGTCCCTAAAAAACCGCACCTAAAACCAAATCCTAAAGCATCTGATACTTCGGGCTCATAAACTAATGAAGAATCATTCAAAACTAATTTTGAAAGCGCATCTCTAAATTTTTCGTAGTCATCAGAATTTAAAGTAAATAAAGACGCAAAAACTTTAGGATTTACTTTTTTAAATCCAGAAAGTGGTTTTGTAATATCATCATTGAAATCTATGATTGTGTCTCCAACTGGAGCACCTTTTATATCTTTAATTCCAGCTACAAGATAGCCAACCTCTCCAGATGAGAGTTCTTGCTGTGAGATCTTCTTTGGCGAAAATATGCCAATATCATCAACAATATGTGATTGCCCATTTGAAAAAATTTTAAATTTTTGACCTTTTTTGATTGAACCATTCTTTATTCTAATGAGCGATACAACACCTAAGTAAGAATCAAACCATGAATCGATTATCAATGCCTGCAGTTTTTTATTTTTATCTCCAATAGGTGGTGGTATATCTGTTACAAGCTTGTTTAGAAGAGTTTTTATACCCTCTCCAGTCTTTGCGCTTACTAGTGGTGCATCAGATGCATTAATTCCTACCATTTCCTCAACTTCATTTTTTACCCTATCAGGCTCAGCTTGTGGTAAATCAATTTTATTTATAACCGGTAAAACCTCTAGTCCTTGTTCTACAGCTGTGTAACAATTTGCAAGAGTTTGTGCCTCAACACCTTGGGAACCATCTACAACTAACAGAGCTCCTTCGCATGCTGAAAGGGATCTTGATACTTCGTAGGAAAAGTCAACATGACCAGGAGTATCAATGAAATTTAAAAGATATTCCTCGCCATCTTTTTGGTAATTTAATGAAACTGCTTGAGCTTTTATTGTTATGCCTCTCTCCCTTTCAATATCCATTGAATCAAGAATTTGGTCTGCCATTTCTCTTGATGAGAGTCCACCACAATATTCTATCAATCTATCAGATAAAGTAGATTTACCATGATCTATGTGAGCAATAATAGAGAAATTCCTTATTTTTTTCATAAGCTGAAGCTATTTTACAAGCAAACTATAAAAAAATAACAAATATAATTTTAACTAATTTAATGTAATGGAGCGTATTAATCTATTTCCACTTCTAATCAGATGAATAGCAATCTTATCGCCAGATGAAAACATATCAATTGCACTGTTAAATGACTCTACACTAGTTACTTCATGTTTTTTACCTTTGTGTTGAATCATTGTAATAACATCACCTCTAAATAACTCACCGGATGCTGGTGAGTATGAATTTACTCTAGAGACAATTACGCCATCGGGAATATTTGACATAGACGGATTATCTCTGTCAATGTCTGCAACTTTAAGACCTAATGGTTCAGTAGATGACTGTGATTTTGCAGGAATAAACTCTTCCTCATTTGATGGTAATTCACCTAATACAAATAAAAGCTCTATTTGTTTGCCATCCCTTATTATTTTTCCTTTTGCTGTACTATTAGGTCTAATCTGACCGACAACATGAGGTAAGTCAGAGCTAAATTTAATTTCTTTTTTATCGAACTCAATTATAACGTCTCCCGGAAGCAAGCCTGCATTATCTGCAGACTCTCCATCTTCGATATCATTTATAAGAGCGCCATATGGCTTTTTCATTCCAAGAGCTTCAGCAAGGTCACTATCTACCTCACTCATTCTAACACCAAGATAACCCCTTGAAACTTTACCGTTTGTAATTATTTGATCGGCAACATCAACAGCAACATTTATTGGTATTGCAAATGCTAATCCTTGATAACCTCCACTTCTTGAATATATTTGAGAGTTAATACCAACAACTTGTCCAGAAAGATTAAACAATGGGCCACCAGAGTTTCCAGGATTTATTGCTACATCTGTCTGAAGAAATGGCACATAATTACCAATATTTTGGTTTTGAATGCTTCTACCCTTAGCACTAACAATTCCTGCAGTTACCGAAAAATCAAAACTAAATGGTGATCCAATGGCAACAACCCAATCTCCTACATTTAAATCATCGCTATCACCGACTTTAACAGTTGGCAAATTATCTCCACTGACCTTTAAAACAGCTAAATCAGACAATCTATCAACACCAATGATTTCAGCTTTAAATTCTCTTCTGTCTGATAATGAAACTATAACTTCACCAGCATCTTCAACAACATGAAAGTTAGTCATAATGTAATTATCTTTTAAAATAAACCCAGAACCATAAGACACAGCTTCTCTTTTTTGTTGAGGAATATCTCTGAATTCTCTAGGTATGCCAAATCTTTCCAACATTTCGTCAGGTATAGGCAGTCCCCTTAGACTATAAGATTGTCCCTGTGATACGTCTTTCTTAGCAGTTATATTAACAACAGCAGGTGCTGATTTATCAACGAGAATTGATATGTTTCCAGGCAGAGCAGCGGAAAGTTTGATTCCTACTGCAAATATAAAAATAAGGGCAAGTTTTTTATAAAAATGTGTATGCATATTATATTAATTAATTATTTAATGATTGAGCTATAGAAATAGCCGAATTAAGGGTGATATTACCATAAAGTGTGAGGACTCTTCCATCAGACAATGGAACTAAATAAATCATCTTATTACCATGCCGCCAATATCGAACTTTATTCAGACCAAAGTTCCTTTTTTCAATTCGTAATTGAAAATTTTCTTTGTCTTTAAAGTAATTTGAGCCATTTGAGGGGTTATATTGATAGCCAACATTTCTTAGATCCACTATTTCATTTCCAGCCATAAACCCTGGCTCATTAACAATTTTCATTACGTAATCTGTTAATTGTTCTTCTGAACGTTCAGCAATTATTTTGGCTTCTTTAGAATTTATTGCTGAGCTAATCTTATTTGATGAATCAATACTGACGTTCATCCTTGAAAAATCAAAATTAGTTACAACCGTCAATGTTAATAAAATTGTTGCTGCTGCTGTAATTGAATTAGACAACCAGAAACTTTTATAAGAAATATTCGAATTTTTTTTATTTGAGGTTATTGAAATTAAATTTGAATCTTCGTTATCTTTGATGGCAGTTGTTAATGCCATCATTGATATTTGTTCTAATAATATCGGGTTCTCATTTATAAAAGTAATTAATTCATCTATCTCCTTGGAGCTGAGATTTAACTCTCCATCATAAAAAGCAGATATTTTTTCTTTTATATCATTCATGATTAATAAGCTCCTTTTTCATATACTCTATTATTGACTCTCTTGCTCTAAAAATACGAGACCTAACAGTTCCGATTGGCGTGTTTGTGATTACACTAATTTCTTCATAACTTTTTCCTTCAGATTCTCTCAGTGTAAAAGCAGTTTTTAATGATTCAGGTAGAGTATTTACAAAATTTGAAATTTTATCCATTGATTCATCATGAATGATAACTTCTTCAACGCTATCAAAAGAACTGAAATCTATATTTAAGTCCTCCATAGGAATATTTGATCTTTGTTTCTTAAAATTTGAACTTACAACAAAATTTTTAGCTAAATTTATAGCAATCCTATAAACCCATGTAAAAAATGCACTATCGCCCCTAAAGGTATCTAGCTGTTGCCATACCTTTATAAAAGTATGTTGTGCTAAATCCTCAGAATCCTCTTTAGATTTAGTAAAAGAAAATAATGAGGCATATACCCTTGGATAATACTTATTTACTAAAATTTTGAATGCTCCTTCGTTGCCATTTTTTGCTTTATCTATTAAAACGGAATCAATATCATTTGAATTGTTGCTCATGTATATTTTTCCTACTCCATATGACAAAGAAAATTCTTAAAAGTTTCTAGATTCTTTAAATTTTTTAAGGTATTTAGAAATAAACTCTTCGTGAACGTCATTGCCTAGTGACTCTTGTTTGAAAAGAAAATCATATAAACTTTGATCATCATAATTTAATATTTCCTCAAATAATGAAAGCTGATCATCAGATAGCTTTTCTAATGAATGTTTGGAAAATTCTCTTAAAAGAAGATCTATTTCTCGCATACCTCTTCTGCATTTCCAATGAATTCTGTTTATTTCTTTGTTCATTAGTTAAAATAAAAGTTTAAAAAATGTAATTTTACTTGAAAAAAGATATTCATAATAAATTAATCAAATATGGTTGGCATACCATAGATAATTGGGTTGTGCTTGAAATTGAAGGAGACAAGCAAAAAGTTGATGAATTTCTTCAAGGCCAATTAACTTCTGACATAAATAAAATAGATGATAACGGCTTCCAACTATCTTCGATATGTGATCATAAAGGTTTTGTAATATGCGATTTTATCATTAATCTAAATGCAAATGTTTATAAAATTGTTATCAACAAAGAGCTTGCAAACATTTTTATCAAAGAGCTTATGCCATTCGCTCAATTTTATTCAATAAAGTTTCATGTGAATGATCAGAAAGTTGTTGGATCTGTCGCAGAAAGTAATGCTCAGTCAAGTATGTGTTATTGGCGGAGTAATCAATATTGTCTTGGACTTGAAATTCTTCATAAAAACTCCGACATTCTGAGCTCAATTAACAAAAATGATTGGCTTGTGGCTCACAAACTAGCAAAAATTTTATTTTTAGATTTTGAAAATGTTAAAAAATATAGACCTTTAGAAATAAATTTTGATACTCAGAGGGTGTCATTTGATAAAGGATGTTTTCGTGGGCAAGAAATAGTGGCTAGAATGAAGTATCTTGGAGTAGATAGAAGAAAGTTTTCTACCTTGATTACTAAAAATACATATGAAGCTAATGAGAGCTTGAAAATTGTTGGAAAAAAAATAAAAGTGAATGATATTCAGATATTCAACGCTATTGTTAAAAAGGATGAAATTAATTCAATAAATGAAAAGGATGTGGTGATTGATATTTTCTAATTTACCAGCTGATCTCTTCTATCCCATTTGCTTTAAGATAATCATTACATTTAGAAAAATGCCCACACCCAAAAAATCCTCTATATGCTGACAATGGTGATGGATGTGCAGCAGTCAAAATTAAGTGAGATTTTGAATCAATATATTTCATATATTTTTGTGCATTTTTGCCCCAAAGAAAAAATACCAAATTATTTTTTTTATTTAATAAAAAAATAATTTCCTTGATAAAATTATCCCAACCTATTTCTAAATGAGATCCTGGTTTCGAAATTTCAACAGTAAGACATGAGTTCAATAATAATACACCCTGAAGTGCCCAAGCATCTAATGAGCCACTTATGTTATGAAGAGTCCCCATATCATTTTTAACTTCTTTATATATGTTTTTCAGAGATGCTGGAATTGAATAATTATTGTTAACTGAAAAAGCTAGACCGTTTGCTAAACCCTCTTGAAAATAGGGATCTTGTCCAAAAATTACAACTTTTGTTTCATGATATGCACATAGTTCAAAAGCTTTAAAAATATTCTGTGGGGAAGGTGCAATTTTTTTATTTTTTAAGTGCTCATTACAAATATAATCAAGAGGTGCGTTTAAAGATTCTAAATCAAAATGCTTTTTATGTTCCAAAATCCAATTTTCAGGTAAATTTATTTTAGTACGAATTTTGTTCATAATTTGTTAAATTTTTATCCACAGAATCTGTGGATAAAGTTATGGATAACTTTATTTATACCACATAAAGTCCTTTAAAATAAGGGTTTCTTACGAGTTGTACAAAAATTATACAAAAATAATAAATATTACCGCATATCAGTATTTTAACTAAATTTATAAATAAAAATAAACAACTTATATATATTAAAATACTTTTGCTTTTAACACTATTTTATTCTGTTGACAAGTGCATTTGATTAAAAATAAATAATAAATATTCTTTTAGGACAGTTGTTCACTTCAAATTGTATATTTAAATAAAAATTCAACAAACTCTAACTGATAAAATATGTTCATTATTGTCAATTTTTTTGAGTAATTCTTGGGGTGGGTTGTCATGTAAATCAATTAATGTAATTGCTATTTCATCTCTACTTTTATTAATCATGTCAGAAATATTTAGGTTATTGTTCGCAACTTCACTTGTAATTTTCCCTAAAACTCCAGGTTCATCTTTATGAACTATAACGATTCTAAATTGAGTTGTTCTGCTTAATTTTACATTTGGAAAATTAACAGAGTTAGTAATCAATCCGTTTTCAAGAAAATCTTTTGTCTGCTCTGCAGCCATAACTGAACAATTTATTTCAGCCTCTTTTGTACTTGCGCCTAAATGGGGTAATAAAACTACATCTCCATTGCTTACAGATCTATCTATTAGCTCTGGTGTTGGAAAATCAGTTACATAGGAGCTTAATTTCTTATTTTCTAGAGCATCAATTACATCTGAATTATTAACAACTCCCCCTCGAGATAAATTAATTAATTTTGCATTCTTTTTAAGAGTATTTAGTAGTTTTTTTGATACTAAATTCTTTGTGAGATTTGATAAAGGAACATGTAATGATATGTAATCAGAGTTACCTAACAAAAATTCCAAATTCTCTGCTTTTTCCACTTCTTTTGGTAACATCCATGCAGCGTCTACAGATATATATGGATCGTAACCAATAATTTTCATTCCAAGAACTGAAGCAGCATGTGCAAGGAGTGATCCAACAGACCCTAAGCCAACAATTCCCAAAACTTTTCCTTTAAGCTCATTGCCTTTAAAAGATTTTTTTTCCTTTTCCATTATATTGTTAATCTCAATTTCATCCTTATCGCTTAATGATTTTGCAAAGGCATTTCCTTGAATAATTCCTCTTGAAGAAAGCAGCATCCCACAAATGACCAATTCCTTGACAGCATTTGAGTTGGCTCCGGGAGTATTAAAAACAACTATTCCATTTTTTGTTGCAAGCTCTACAGGCACATTATTAAATCCTGTCCCTGCTCTAGCAATAGATTTTAAGTTTTGATTAAAATCTTTACTAGTTAGGGGATGGCTTCGAATTAAAATTGCATCTGGTTTGGCCTCATCGTGCTGGAATTTTGCACTTTTTAATAAAGATAATGCCTGTTCTGAAATATTATTAAACGTCTTAAATTTATACATGAACAAGTAGATTAAATTAGGTGTATTAGAAAAAACAGAAGCATTATATATAAATATGACATATATTAACCATATAAATATGAGCATAACTGTAAAAAACCTAACTTTTTCATACCATGGGGAAAGACTAGTAGAAAATCTCAATTTCAATATATCTAATGGCTCTGTAGGGTTGATAAAAGGCGAAAGCGGTTCTGGTAAATCAACACTTTTGAATGTAATTGCTGGCCTAAAGAAGGCTGATACCGGCGTTGTGGTTTGTAACAATAAAATTTTTATGAACGAAAATACTTTCTTGCCACCCGAAAGTAGAAAAATTGGCTATGTTTTTCAAGATTTTGCATTATTTCCACACATCAATGCAGAAAAAAATATTACTTATGCTTTAAATAAAAAATTTCTCGATAAAGACTATACAACGCATGAATTGAATTTAAATGATCATCTCTTGAAAATGCCTCATGAGTTGTCTGGAGGACAACAACAGCGTGTTGCTATTGCAAGAGCAATTGCAATGTTGCCTAATTTATTAATTCTTGATGAGCCATTTTCTAACTTAGATCAAAACAATAGTTTCAAAGCTCAAAAAATAATATCCAAATTTATTAAACATTCGGATATTCCGTGTTTATTAGTTACTCACGATCAAAGCGAGCTGCATGAATTGCCTGTTGAAAATGAAATTATAATTTCTCAGAGTTTATAGATTGAATTAAATATGACTTCCATTTATCGTAACTCTCCTTACTGGTGGATATATTTTCAACATTTGGTTCAAAAATATCCATGTCTGATACTTTAATCTTATTTATATCTTCTCCTGAGGCAGTCATAGCCACAATGCAGGCTCCAAGGGCAGTTGATTCAACATTTTTTGGTTGTAAAATTTCTTTTTCCAAAGAATTTGCAAGAATTTGACAAAAAGTCTTATTTTTAACCATCCCTCCATCAACTAACAAACTTTTAACTTTGATATCATGCTTTTCCAAAATTGAAGTTATTTCTTTTGTTTGAAATGCTATTGAACTAAAGCATGCTGTTACCATATCTTCAATGGAAGAATCTTGTGTTAAGCCATAAAAGCCACCTCTTATATCTGAATCCCAAAATGGTGCTCCTAACCCATTAAAAGCTGGTAAAAAAAGAACATTGTTGCTTTCACCATTTTTATTGAGATAGCTTTCACTTTGTTCTGAAGTATCAAAAAAATTCATCTTGTCTCTTAGCCATTTAATTATATTTCCACACGAATATATGCTTCCTTCAATTGCATAATGAGTTTTTCCGTTTAATGAATAAGCAATTGTGGTTAACAAGCCTTCATCAATTGATACTGTTTTTTCTTCAGTATTAGCCATCAAGAAACATCCCGTTCCATAGGTAGACTTCATATCACCATTTTTCATACATCTTTGGCCAACTAAAGCAGCTTGCTGGTCACCTATAACACCCTTTATTGGTATATTTGTGTTATCTAGATTTAAATTTCCAAAGTTTCCATCACAGCTTAATACCTCAGGAAGCATTGTTTGTGGTATATCAAACATTTCTAATAATTCTTTATCCCACTCAAGGGTGTGTATGTTGAAAAGCATTGTTCGTGATGCGTTTGTCACATCAGTAAAATGATTTTGATTTCCAGTTAATTTGTAAATTAAATAGGCGTCGATTGTGCCAAATAATAAATCTCCCTCCTCTGCTTTGTCTCTTGCACCATTTACATTGTCTAATATCCACTTAATTTTTGTTGCAGAGAAATAAGGGTCAAGCACTAAGCCTGTCTTATTTCTTATAGTTTCTTCATGACCATCTAATTTTAAATTATTGCAAAATTTGTGCGTTCTTCTGTCTTGCCAAACAATTGCAGGATATATAGCCTCTCCTGTGCTCTTAGACCATACCACAGTGGTTTCTCTTTGATTAGTAATGCCACACGCTTCAATTTTTAGATTATTGCTTAAAACTGATTTGACTGTCTCTCTTACAGTTCGTAATACATCTTCTACATTTAACTCAACCCAACCATCTTTTGGATAGCTTAAGTCATACTCTTTCTGAGATTCTGAAATGAGTTGTAAATTTGAATCAAATATAATTGCCCTAGAGCTTGTTGTTCCTTGATCAATAGCTAAAAAGTTTTTCATAAAATTTCTCCAATTTAATAATTATCCACAATTTGTTAACTAATTGCTAACATCAAAAAAACACCTTTTATACACTATATTGTGTAAAAAAATGAAATTGTCACAATATATTGTGTTTTTTTACTTGATTCTTTATCCACAATTAGTATAGTTAGTCACTAGGGAAAAGAAGTTAAGAAACTGCAGGTACGCTTTTAAAATTTTCCAAAAAACAAAATGTACAACTCATTGAGTTGAAAAAAATGTGGATATGAAATAAAAAATGGAAATACAACAGCAAGAAGATAACAAAAAAGTAACGCAATCATCGATAAATGATCTGGAAACAACAGCACCAGGAAAGCTTAGAGTTATAAAAAGAAATGGCAAAGTTGTTCCTTTTGAGGATGACAAGATTAAAGTAGCAATAACAAAAGCATTTTTGGCAGTTGAATCAGGCAATGCGGCAGCAAGTGAAAGGATTCATACAAAAGTGAATGAATTAACGAAAAATGTCGTTGATGTTTTTAAACGCAGGATGCCTTCTGGAGGAACGCTTCATATTGAAGAAATACAAGACCAGGTTGAGCTACAGCTAATGAGATCTGAAGAATTAGATGTTGCAAAAAGCTACATTTTATACAGAGCTGGAAGAACACAAGAAAGAAAAAAAGAAACAATAGAAGTTGATATACCTAATGTTCCTAAAATAAACATAACAAAAACAGACGGAAGTAAAGTACCACTTGATGTTGAAAGAGTTGCGAGCCTAATCAATGACGCTTGTGAGGGACTTGAGGAAGTATCGGTGAAAGAGGTTCTAAACGAAGCACTAAAGAATCTGTATGACGGAGTTTCAATATCAGATATGAGAACGAGTTTGGTCATGTCAGCAAGAACAAAAGTAGAAAAAGAACCTAATTATTCATTCGTGACAGCGCGTATATTGATGGACCAAATAAGAAATGAGGCGCTAGGCTTTTTGGGAGTCTCAGAAGAATCAACATATCATGAAATGGAAAAGCACTACCCCACAGCATTCAAAGCGTATATAGACAAAGGTATTGAATTGGACATATTAAATCCAGAACTTAAGGAATTTGATCTAGATAAGCTTGCAGATGCAATAGATTACAAAAGAGACAATCAGTTTACCTATTTAGGATTGCAAACTTTATATGATAGATATTTTATTCATTCCAATGATGTTAGATACGAGCTACCTCAAGTATTCTTCATGAGGGTCTCTATGGGGCTTGCATTAGAAGAAGAAAATAGAGAAGAGAGAGCTATTGAATTTTATAAACTATTGTCTAGTTTTGATTATATGAGCTCAACACCAACATTATTTAATTCTGGGACAAAGAGACCTCAGCTCTCTTCTTGTTATTTAACAACAATACCAGACGATCTAGACGGCATCTTTTCTGCTATGAAAGATAACGCATTATTATCAAAATGGGCTGGTGGACTGGGCAATGACTGGACTCCTGTTAGAGCAATGAACTCATATATCAAAGGGACGAATGGTAAAAGTCAGGGAGTGGTTCCTTTTCTAAAAGTCGCAAATGATACTGCTGTTGCAGTGAATCAAGGTGGAAAAAGAAAAGGAGCTATGTGTGGCTACCTCGAAACCTGGCATCTTGATATTGAGGAGTTTCTTGAACTCAGAAAAAATACAGGTGATGAAAGAAGAAGAACCCACGACATGAATACAGCAAATTGGGTTCCAGATCTTTTTATGAAAAGAGTAGAACAGGATAGAGAATGGACACTTTTCTCTCCAGGTGAGACACCTGAGCTTCATGACCTTATTGGAAAAGAATTTGAAGATAAATATGAAGCATACGAAGAAAAAGCTAAAAAAGGTGAAATGGGTCAATATAAATCAGTGCCTGCTAAAGAGCTCTGGAGAAAAATGTTAACTATGTTGTTTGAAACAGGCCACCCATGGATAACTTTTAAAGATTCGTGTAACTTGAGATCGCCGCAACAACATGCTGGCGTTGTCCATTCCTCAAATCTTTGTACTGAAATAACACTAAATACAAGCGCTGATAAAGAAATTGCTGTATGCAACTTGGGTTCGGTAAATCTTGCAAATCATATGACTGATGGAAAGTTAGATGAGAAGAAAATCAAACAAACTGTTTCAACAGCAATAAGGATGTTAGATAACGTTATAAACATAAACTATTATTCTGTCGATACTGCAAAAAACTCAAATATGAAGCATAGGCCAATTGGACTCGGTTTGATGGGTTTTCAGGACGCTCTATACCTACAAAACATACCTTATTGTAGTGATGAAGCCGTCGAATTTGCTGACAGAAGCATGGAAATGATTAGCTATAACGCTATTCTTGCATCAACTCAGTTAGCCAAAGAAAGAGGAGCCTATGAAAGTTTTGAGGGTTCATTGTGGAGTCAAGGAATACTCCCGAAAGACTCATTAGATATTCTAGAAAAACACAGAGGAAAAGAATATCTACAAGTTGATAGATCAGAGACTTTAGATTGGGACTCTTTAAGAAAGAAAGTGATGAAAGATGGCATGAGAAATTCAAATGTAATGGCGATAGCGCCTACAGCAACAATTTCAAATATAACAGGCGTCACTCAATCTATTGAACCTACTTATCAAAATCTATACGTTAAATCGAATTTATCAGGTGAATTTACGATTGTTAATCCTCATCTGGTAAGAAAGCTTAAAGAGTTAGATCTTTGGGATGATGTAATGATCAATGATCTTAAATATTTTGAGGGCAGTCTGACTGAAATATCTAGAATACCCGATGATATAAAAAAATTATTTTCAACAGCATTTGAGGTAGAACCAAGATATATAGTTGAATCAGCAAGTAGAAGGCAGAAATGGATTGATCAAGCTCAATCTCTAAATCTATATATTGGAAATGCAGATGGTAAGAAACTTGACATAACATACAGAATGGCATGGTACTCAGGTTTAAAAACCACATATTATCTGAGATCAATAGCTGCTACTTCAACAGAGAAATCTACAGTTCAACAGGGAAAACTAAACGCAGTAAGCTCTGATGCAAATCAGACTTCAAACCAAGAACTAGGAGCACCAGCTCCTGTTCCAGATGCATGCTCATTGGATGATCCAGATTGCGAAGCATGTCAATAATTTTTAAGGAGAAAATAATATGTTAAATTGGGACGAATACGGAAAGGAAGAAAACACAACTCCTCCAGCAGCTCCAGAAATCAAAACACAAGCAGCAGAAACTCAAGAAGTTGCTGCAAAACAATCTCAACCTCCTCAGCCAGCTGAAAATGCAGTTTCTACTGAGTCATCTACATCGAATATTGGCGAAGGTTCTAGAGCAGAAGCAGCAAGAATTGCTGTTAATAATCTAGATGAAACAGCTGGCCACGAGGAGCTTGATGAAATGATGGCAAATGCTGGTCGAGTACAAGTTGATCAAAAAATGATGATTAACTGTAAAGCGGATTTAAATCAACTTGTTCCATTTAAATATGATTGGGCATGGCAAAAATATCTTGATGGCAGTGCTAATCATTGGATGCCTCAAGAAATAAATATGACAAATGATATTGTGCTATGGAAATCAGAAGATGGTTTGACTGAAGATGAAAGAGTAATTGTAAAAAGAAACTTAGGTTTCTTTTCTACAGCAGACTCTCTTGTTGCAAATAACCTTGTTCTAGCCTTGTACAGATTGATTACAAATCCAGAATGCAGGCAATATATTTTAAGACAAAGCTTAGAAGAAGCTATTCATACACATGCATATCAATACTGTATTGAATCACTAGGTATGGATGAAGGTGAAATCTTTAACATGTACAGAGAAGTACCATGCGTAGCAAGAAAGGCTTCTTGGGGTCTTAAATATACTCAAGAAATCTCTGACCCAGATTTCAAAACAGGAACAGAAGAAACTGATAAACAGTTACTTAGAAATTTAATTGCTTTTTATTGTGTATTAGAAGGAATTTTCTTTTACTGTGGTTTTACTCAAATCTTATCAATGGGAAGAAGAAATAAGATGACAGGAACAGCAGAACAGTTTCAATATATTCTTAGAGATGAGTCTATGCATGTTAATTTTGGAATAGATGTTATTAATCAAATAAAAATTGAAAATCCTCATTTATGGGATGAACAAATGAAGTCTGATGCTGCTCAAATGATTTTAGAAGGCACAGAGTTAGAAATTCAATATGCAAGAGATACTATGCCAAGAGGCGTTCTAGGAATGAATGCATCTATGATGGAAGAATATTTAAAGTTCATTGCAAACAGAAGACTTACTCAGCTTGGATTAGACGAGGAATTTACTGGGGTTACAAATCCATTTCCTTGGATGTCAGAGATAATTGATCTTAGAAAAGAGAAAAATTTCTTTGAAACAAGAGTTACTGAATATCAAGTTGGTGGTGCTTTAAACTGGGAATAATATTTGAAAATATATTCCAATCCAGTTGCTCCTAGCCCAAAAAAGGTTCTTATCTTCATTGCTGAAAAAGGCATAGAAAACATTGAAGTTGAGGACCTTGATATTGGGAAAATGGAGCACAAGACTCCTGAATACAAAAAAATAGCACCTAATTCCAGAATACCTGCACTTGTATTAGATGATAGCCAAGTAATTTTAGAAACTACAGCCATTTGCAGGTATCTTGAGTGCTTGTATCCAGAGCCTAACATGTTTGGCAAAGATCCAATGGAAATTGCACAGATAGAGATGTGGTATTCACGAGTATCCTTTGAGTTAATGCTCCCACTAATGCATGGATTTAGACACACCCATCCTCACATGAGCGCATTAGAAAACCAAAATAATGAATTTGGATTAGCTCAAAGAGAGTTAGCAGTAAAATCACTTGGATATTATGAGGAAGTCATAAAACAAAAGGATTTTATTGCATGTGATAGGTTTTCATATGCAGATATTCAAACTGTTTCATCTTTGCAATTTTTAGTAAGACTAAACAAAATTGATCTCAACAACTATAAGAATCTCAGCACTTACGTAAACAATATTGCTGAGAGACCAAGTTTTTCAAACTAAGTACTGTTAAAAACCAATATATTTAGCAAAACCGTATGATGAATCTTCATCCAACAGCCCATACTCATCTTGTCTAATGATTCCACCAGAATAAATATAAACTAATGCCAATGAGAATCTAGATTTAGAGAAAAATTCTGGATCCATATTCCATTCATTAAATCCATGTTCAATTAGTTGATTGTGCAATTTTTCATAGTTATTCTCACCCTCTGACTCAAAAATAATTTTTATAAGTTCTTTGCATGATAATGATTTAATAAAATCAGTAGTAAAGACTGTGGTCTCATCAACATCTAATAGCCATTTTTCCCCAACCAACCAGGCACCAGACCTCTCTGAAATCATATGTTTAGTAATTATTTTATTCGGGCTAATCTCAATGCCTATATTTTTTGAACTGCATTCATGGCATGATATGGTTTCTGGGCACACAATTTCGTTATTAAAATCAAAATTTTCTGAAATCGGCTTATAAAGCCTGAATAAATACGACCATCCTTTAAAAAGTTCAGAGTTATCGCAATCTAAACAAACATATCCTCTTGCATTTTCTTCTATTGAAGTACTCATTTAAAAATTATTTATTTATGAGCTCAAAAAATTTTAAAGTTTGTTCTCCACCATTTTGTAAGGCTCTTGCATCTTTCATGTCTGAAATTTTATCCCAACTAGCTTGAATGTTTTCTGGAGTCATATCTTCTCCCATACCAAGAGAAACTCCCATAGTTTCATGAATAAATATTCTTGAAAAGACGCCAGCGCCAGCAGCCATAATTGCACCATTTGGAGCATCTTCACTAGCTAAATAAATAACGGCAGGCGTAATAAATTCAGGTTGAAGGTTTTGACCAAAGTCCTCTGGTATCAAGCCTTCAGTCATCCTGGTGTATGCAACTGGTGTAATTGAATTTGTGTAGATATTCTTATTTTGACCTTCCAGTTTAAGAGTATTCATGAGTCCGATCATTGCCATTTTTGCAGAACCATAATTTGTTTGACCAAAATTTCCAAATACTCCACTTGATGAACTGGTAAATATAACTCTTCCATATTCTTGCTCCCTCATTATTGGAAAAACAGAATGTGTACAGTTTAAAGTTCCTTGGAAATGAACGTCCATTACTAGCTCAAAATCTTCAAGGGTTACTTTATGAAAACTTTTATCTCTAAGAATTCCGGCATTATTAACTAAAATATCAATTCTTCCCCATTTGTCCATGGTTTGTTGAACCATATTTTTAACAGCATTTATATCTGTAACGCTTGCTCCATTAGATATGGCTTCACCTCCATCAGATTTAATCAGATCGACCACTTCTTCGGCTGCATCACTTGCTCCACTGCCATCAACGGAACCACCTAAGTCGTTAACTACAACTTTTGCTCCTCGTTTTGCCAACTCAAGTGCATGCTGTTTTCCAATTCCACCACCTGCTCCGGTAATAATTGCAACCTTGTCATCAAATCTTATTGTCATAAAATATCTCCAATAGAGTTTATTTAAAAACTACATGTATTTTAATCAAAAAGAAACTCATTTACTATGAGATAAAAATAAGGATTAGATTTAATTTTAGGAATATAATTAGAATATATTTTCCTGATAAAATAGAGGTTTAAAATGAGCTCATCAATTAAAGTAGTTGTTACTGGAGCAGCAGGTCAAATTGCATATTCACTTATTCCAAGATTAGTTAATGGTAGAACTTTTGGTGATAAAAAAGTTGATTTAGCGCTTGTTGAAATACCTCAAGTTGTAGATAAACTTAAAGGTCTAATAATGGAGTTGGAGGACTCGTATTTTCCTGCCATGGGTAAAGTTACCTATACTGATAATTTTTCTGAAGCTGCAAAGGATGCTGATTGGTTTCTTCTTGTTGGCAGTATTCCAAGAGGAATAGTCTATAACGGTAAAAAAATTGAGGAGAGATCAGATCTTCTAAGTATTAACGGTGGTATTTTTGTTGATCAGGGAAAAGCAATAGGAAGTTTTGGAAAAGATAAGGCAAAAATTCTTGTCGTTGGCAATCCCGCAAACACTAACGCTTTTATTGGAAAAAATGCGGCAGATAATGAAAGTCAGCTATGGATGGCAATGACAATGCTTGATTCAAATAGAGCTAAATCAGTTATTTCTAAGAAGACTGGAGTGAATATTTCTGAGATTAAAAACATGATTATCTGGGGAAATCATAGTCCAACAATGTACCCTGACTCTGAAAACGTGATTATTAATAATCAATTGGGCAGTACAGTAATTAATGATATGAGTTGGGTAGAAAAAGACTTTATTCCTTCAGTTCAGCAAAGAGGAAAAGCAGTAATTAACGCCAGAGGGGCATCTTCAGCAACATCTGCAGCAAAAGCAGCTATTGACACTGTGATGGCTTGTGAGAGCCCCACAGAAGACGGAAATTCATTTAGTGCAGCAATTGCTAGTGATGGCTCATATGACGTGCCTCAGGGTATTATATGTGGCTTTCCTCTAGTAACACTAAGTGATGGAACTATTGATATAAAAAGAGATATTGCATTATCAGATTTTGGAAAGTCAAAGTTTCAGATATCAATTGATGAACTTCTTTCTGAAAGAGATGCTGTGAAACATCTGATGAAATGACAAAGAAAGAAAAAATAGTTTACAGCTTTATATCAAATATAGTTGATGATGAAAATTCTGAAAATATAGTTTTACTAACAAAAAATGATATTTCAAAACTTTTACATAGATTAGAGAAAACAGATATCCATTCAATATTTATATCTCCAAAATTTAATGAAAACATTAATGATATGTATGATTTATATATTGTGCTGGACGATATAAATCTCTCTGAAACTGATATTGGAAAAATTAAAAATTTACTAAGTCAAAAAATAGTCGTCTTTACTGACTTTAATAATGACAAGGAAATAGATAGAAAGATGCTCAAACTAGGTCTTCAAACTGAATTAAGAGATACAACTAATAAGTTAAAGTGCTTTTCTTATAACCTAAAAAACTATAACAACAAGCGAACATGGAATAACCCAAAAGGCTGGGCGAATCCAGAGAATTTTGATAAATTTCGGTGGTAAATTGTAATTATCTTAGTTTTGTTTCTGTTTCAGAAATTTTAAGTTGTTGCTCATATACAAATTCTTTATGAAGTTTGTTAGCAAAATAAATAACACAAATAAGATATCCAAAAAATATTAATTCGCCACCATATCCAGCTAAGAAGTTATACAGAGCATGAATAAAAACCGGAATTACTAAAGCTTTAAGTAGTTCTATTTTTTTTCCTTTAAAAGCATATAAACCTATATAGTAGCCCATAATAACTCCACAAGATGCGTGAAGTGGAATTGCACTAATTGCTCTTAATATAGCAATTTGAAATGACTGATCACCATACATTAGATACACATACTCAATGTTTTCATAAGTAGCAAAACCTAAGGAAATGACTGTTCCATAAACAATAGCATCCATTGGTTCATCAAAATCTGTTTTTGAAAATACAAAAAGCATAAAGGCAAGAAATTTAAGCGGTTCCTCGGTAAATCCTGCTAAAAAAGATAAATCATATCCTGAAGAATTTTCCATAATTACAATGAAACTATTTAAGAATCCAGCAGGAATTATTATTGCTACGCCTATAAAAAAGGTTTTTAAAACTAAACCTGATGGTTCTGGGAATCGATCTGATCTAACAATATATATGAGTATTGCTAGAGGAACTCCAACTGTTAAAGCGAGCGTTAAATCTAACATAAAGTTTAATAATGCCTATACAAGTCTAAGACTTAAGTTGAGGAAATAACAAAACATCCCTTATTGAGGACTGATTAGTCAATAACATTACTAATCTATCCACTCCCATTCCAACACCTACTGCAGGAGGCATACCATGCTCTAATGCAGTAATATAGTCATGATCATAATCCATTGCCTCTTTATCACCTGAGTCTTTTGCTGCAACCTGATCTTCAAATCTTGATGCTTGATCATCAGGGTCATTTAACTCACAAAAACCATTTGCAAACTCTTTTCCACCTATAAATAGTTCAAACCTATCTGCAAAATCTGGTTTATGTTCATTTCTTCTAGATAGAGGTGAAACCTCAACGGGGTATTCGGTTACAAAAGTTGGATCTATTAATTTGGATTCGACTGTTTCTTCAAAAATTTCCAAAAGTAATCTGCCAGGACCCCATGCTTTTTCAATTTTTACACTTATGCTCTTTAAATACTGCTCAAGAATTTTTTTATCAGATAAGTCTTTATTTTTTAATTCAAGATTATATTCAACTACAAGATCTGAAAGTGTTGATTGTTTAAAGTTGCCAAGATTAATTTTGTTTTCATCCCATTCTATTGATTCTTTACAGCCTGCAGCTAAAGCAGCATTTAAAATAATATCTTTTGTAAGATCCATTTGATCTTGCATTGAAGCATATGCCTCATACCATTCCATCATAGTAAATTCAGGATTATGCTTAGTAGATAACCCTTCATTCCTAAAGCTTCTATTAATCTCGAAAACTTTTTCAAAACCGCCAACAAGCAATCTTTTTAAATAAAGTTCAGGTGCTATTCTTAAAAAAAGGTCTTGTCCAAGTGCGTTGTGCTGCGTTACAAATGGTCTTGCCACTGCACCGCCTGCAAGAGGATGCATCATAGGAGTTTCTACTTCGAGATACCCTACTTCATTCATTTTTCTTCGCATTGAGTCAATAATTTTTGTCCGTTTAATAAAAATTTCTTTAGTTGAATTATTTGTCATCAAATCAAGATATCTTTGCCTATATCTTGCTTCAATATCTATTAAGCCTTTAAATTTCTCTGGCATAGGCCTTAAAGATTTTGTAATCATTTCAAGATCCCACACATCAATAGTCAATTCATCTGTTTTTGTTCTAAATAAAGAGCCTGATACGCCCACTATGTCTCCTAGATCCCATGTTTTAAAATCTTCGTAAACACTCTCATCTACATTATTTTTTGTTACATAGATTTGAATATCTCCAGATGCATCTCTTAAAGTTGCAAAGCTAGCATTTCCCATAACTCTTTTTAAAACAATTCGACCGGCTATGGAGATATTTTTAATATTTTTATCAGCAAGCTCTTCCTTAGAAAATGCTCCATATTCTTCATGAAGACTCTTTGCATTATTTTGAGGTTTGAATGAGTTTCCATAAGCATCACCCTTATCTCTAAGTTGTTCTAGCTTCTTTCTTCTTTCTTCGATAATGGCTTTTTCGCCACCAATATTATCTTTTTCCATCTAAACGCCTGCCTTCAATGATGATTTCATAAAATCATCTAAGTCTCCATCCAAAACAGCTGAAGTATTACCAGTTTCATGATTGGTTCTTAAATCCTTTATCCTTGATTGATCCAATACATATGATCTGATTTGACTTCCCCATCCTATATCAGACTTACTATCTTCAAGAATTTGCTGTTCTTCATTTTGTTTTTGTAATTCTAACTCGTAAAGCTTAGATTTTAATTGTTTTAATGCATTTTCTTTATTTTTATGTTGAGAACGATCGCTCTGAGATTGTGCTACAACACCAGTAGGAATATGCGTTAATCTCACTGCTGAATCAGTTTTATTTACATGTTGTCCTCCTGCACCTGAAGCTCTATAAGTATCTGTTCTAATTTCTGCTTTGTTTATGTTTATCTCAATTGAATCATCAATTTCTGGAGATATAAATACAGAAGCAAATGATGTATGTCTTCTATTGCCAGAATCAAATGGAGATTTTCTTACCAATCTGTGAATTCCAGTTTCAGTCCTTAACCAACCGTAAGCATAATCACCATCAACATGAAGTGAAGCTGATTTAATTCCTGCCACATCTCCATGAGAAATTTCAACAAGATTTGCCGAAAAGTTTCTGCCTTCTGCCCACTTTGTGTACATTCTTAGAAGCATTTCAGCCCAATCTTGTGCCTCAGTACCTCCAGACCCTGCTTGAATTTCTACATATGCTGAAGACGAGTCCATTTTGTTTGTAAAAAGTCTACTAAATTCTAAATCTTCAACTAAATCATTTAGTTTAAGCGTCTCATCAAAAATTTCTTGAAATGAGGAATCGTCATTTTCTTCAACAGAAACATCTAATAATACTTGGCAGTCAGATAATCTAGCTGAGACATTATCATATGATGAGATTGTTTTCTCTAAAGCGGTTTTCTCTTTGCTAAGCTTTTGTGATAATTCTAAATTAGACCAAACTTTTTCTTGAGATAGTTGAGACTCTATTTCTTGAAGCCTGATTTTTTTTGAATCAATTTTATATACATTAATCTTTATGTCATTGAGTCTTTCAGTCAGATCTGAAAGTGTTAACTTTAGTTCTTGAATATCCATAAACTAGTTATTGCTTCTTATGTATTCATAAATTGAATTATCTGAGGTGCTTATTTTCTTAGCAATTTCTTTCTTATTAATAACATCTGTTAATCTTTTAGGCATATCCTCCATCAAAATATTGCTTTTCTTGAGAGCATCTGGAAATTTTGCAGGATGAGCTGTAGACAAAATTAATGTCTTATCGCTCAATGTATGATTTAGCTTTAAAACTGCTTCAGCCGCAACAGCAGTATGTGGATCTATAATATAATTAAATTCATTCTTAAAATATTTCATTGTTGCGTATGTTGTATTATCGTCAACACTATGACTTAAAAATAATTCGTCTGATTTTTGCCATACATCTTCATTAATATTTATGGCAGTTTTAGGGAAATTAGAATAAATATCTGAGCAAACTTTTGAATTTCGATCTAAATAGAAATCATATAATAATCTTTCAAAATTACTTGCAACACTTATATCCATACTCGGGGATATAGTTTCAGTTACATCTCTTTTACTATAGTCATTTTCTTTAAAAAATCTATACAATATATCGTTGCTATTAACCGCAACGATAATTTTTGAAAGTGGTAATCCCATTTTTGAAGCAGAATAACATGCAAAAACATTACCAAAGTTTCCAGTTGGTACAGAAAAATTTAGAGGCTGAGACAGCTTATTAAATTTTAATGCTGCATAAAAATAGTAACAAATTTGTCCAATAATTCTTACCCAATTAATTGAATTAACTGCCAATAAATATTGATCATTTTTTAAAAAGCTCCTTTGTTTAAAACCTTCTTTAACAATATCCTGACAATCATCAAAAGTAGCATCAGCCAGGATTGGAAAAACGTTTGATTTATCTACTGTTGTCATTTGTTTTCTTTGAATTTCGGACATATTGCCCTCAGGAATAAGTATAAAACTCTTTATTGATTTGAATTGTTTGCATGCATCAATTGCTGCAGATCCAGTGTCACCAGATGTTGCACCAAAAACTATTGCAGTTTTGTTTTCAGTCTCTAATGTCTTGTTAAAAAAAGCTGCAGCAAGTTGAAGACCGAAATCTTTGAAAGCAGCTGTAGGTCCGTGAAATAATTCTAATACTGATGTAGTTTCATTGATTTCAAATATTTTTATTAAATTTTTTTCAGCAAAATCATGCCATGTATTATCCAACATATCCTCAACATCATTTCTGTTAAATGAAGAGTCAGTAAATAGAGGAACAATATGCTTCGCAACATCAATAAATGTATTACAATTTTTTAAATGCTCTAAATCTACAACAGGCCAATAATTTGGCATAAATAAACCGCCATCACTTGCTAAGCCTTGCATCAAAACTTCTTGAAAAGTTTTGTCTTTATCTTTACCCCTAGTGCTATGAAATAACATTTTAAATTAAAACTCTATTCTTATTGTTTTTACTCCAACAATTGCATCTAAATTGTTTAATGCTGTCACTACTATTTCTTGCAAACTTTCTATAAATGGCTCAGTAACGATCACAATATTTGCATCATCAAACTTATTTAAATTTATTGAGATTTGATTGTCATCAAAGATACTTTCAATAACCTTTAAATCTATATCTCCTGAAGTACTTTCAATCCTAAAATAATAACCAAATCTCATTTTTTTTATTGGTTGAATATTTGCTTCAGATGCTAATAGAGCTGTTGAGGAAGAACTAATATCGGAATTAGATAAATGAATTAGATCAGAAATTAATCCAGAAGCGGTTGACTCTTGTCCAGCCCCTGAGCCAGCAACGTGTAATGTACCAATTAAATCAGTTTCAATTTCAATTCCATTTCTAACTCCTTTTAAACCTGCAAGATAACTATCTAAACTTATAAGAACTGGATGAGCTCTTAATTGAATGCTTTTTTCTGATAAAGAAGCTACAGCTAAATGTTTAATTGTGAAACCTAAATTTTTGGCGTATTCGAAATCTTTAGAATCAATATCTGTAATGCCTTCAACATAAAAATCTTTTGGAGGAAGTGGTGTTCCTAATGCAATAGATGAAAGAATACCAATTTTATGAGCAGCGTCCATCCCTTCAATGTCAAAGCTAGGATTAGGTTCAGCATAACCTTCTTCCTGAGCAATTTTTAAGGTTGTATCAAATTCTGCACCATCTTCCATTTGAGAAAGAATAAAGTTTGAAGTTCCATTTAACATTCCAGAAATTTTACTAATTCTGTTTCCGGCTAATTCCTCTTTTAACATTTTGATAATGGGAGTTCCAGCACAGACTGAAGCCTCAAATAATACATGAACATTTTTTGCTGCAGCTTTACTAAAGATCTCATCACCATGATGGTATAGAACTGCCTTATTGGCAGTTATAACGTGGATACCTTTTTCAATAGCGGCTAAAATTAATTCACGGGCAACATCCACGCCACCAATTAATTCAACCATAACATCAATATCATGATTGAGCACATCAAAAATATCTCTTTCAATGTTAACTTCCTTTGGGTCACATTTTGGATTATCTCTTCTTGCACCAATTACAATAATGTCTATTTTTGTATTAGCAGCTGCTTCAATTTGTTTTTTATTTTTATGAATAGATTTATATAGGCCAGTTGCTACATTTCCCCAACCACATATTCCAATTTTTAACTCATTCATATTTAACCTTTTAATTTGCTGAGTAAATCTTCTGCTGAGTGATATCCAGGTAAAAGCTCTCCGTTACTTGAAACAATTGCAGGAGTGCCAGTAACTCCTATTTTATTTCCAATAGCATAATGTTTTGCAACAGGTTGTGAGTCGCAAAAACTTAACTTTAATTTTTTTCCATTTTTAAGTTTTGTAATGCTTTCTTTTGGATTATTTGAACACCATGCACCTACCATTTTAGAAAAGGTTTCAGTACCAATCCCAGATCTTGGAAAAGCAGCATAATTAATTGTAATTCCTGCTTCATTATATGTGGTAATTTCATCATGAAGTTTTCTACAATATCCGCAGTCAACATCAGTAAAAACAGTAACAGTGAATAGTTCATTCTTTGCTTTAAATGAAATAAGCTCTTCTTTAGTTATTTCTTGCATAAGAAGCTTACGTTTTTGAAGAATATCTTTATCAGTTAAATTTATTATTCCATCGGAATTTATATTAAACATATCACCATAAATAAAAAAATCTCCATTTTGTGAAACATATAAAGGCTGAAGATCGCCATAGTAAACCTTATAGATTCCTGGGAATTCTGATAATTCAATTGATTCAATATTAGTTCCTGGGGGCAAAATAGTTGTTATTTTTTCACTAATTAAATTTTCATCTGAAATGATAAAAATTGAAAAAAATAATACTGTAAATATATTTAACTTAAACATTACTTATCCTCTTGGATGATGTTTTTTTAAAACATCTCCCAATCTTTGTTTTGCAATGTGAGTATATATTTGAGTTGTAGATAAGTCACTATGGCCTAGTAAAAGCTGAACTGATCTAAGATCAGCACCCCTATTTAATAAGTGTGTTGCAAATGCATGTCTAAGGGTATGAGGTGAAATTGAAATCTTTAAATTTTCCCTTAGTAAATAAACTTTAATTCTTTGCCAAAAAGCTACTCTGGTAATCTTTCTGCCTCTATTAGAAATAAAAACTTCTTTAGACGATGAATCTTTTCTTATCTTTAGATAATTAAACAGTGCCTCAGATGCTGATTCTCCGAAAGGTATTAATCTTTCTTTTGAACCTTTACCCATTACTTTTATTACAGATCTATTCATATCTATATCTGTTATTTTTAAGTTAACTAATTCTGAAATTCTCATGCCAGTAGCATAAAGCATTTCAATCATGGCTTTATCTCTTTGCTCTATATCCTTTGAAGCATCTGGACTATTTAATAATTTTTCAACTTCGCTTTCAGACATTGAAGCAGGTAAGTATTTTTCTTGCTTTGGTGAAATTACTTCACTAAAGGGAGAGTATCTAATGAGTTTCTTTTTTAGTAAAAATAAATAAAAAGATTTTAAAGATGATATTTTGCGATTTACTGAAGAACTCTTTAGCTTTAAGCTAAATAAGTAAGATATATATTGATTTACGCAACTTTCTTTGATGTTAAACAAACTTTCTTTATTATTTCTGTTAATCCACTTTATGAAACCTTTAATGTCAGTCTTATATGCATTGACAGTGTGCTTTGATAAGCCTTTTTCAATTATCAAAAAGTTAAAGAAAGACCTAAGATTTTGGTCTTCTTTTTTAGGGGTTTGCATTTTTCTAATCTAGTCTTTCTTTTATTCTTGCAGATTTTCCAGATCTTTCTCTCAAATAAAATAGTTTTGCTTGTCGAACGTCGCCTTTCCTTTTAACTAAAATAGATTCTATCATGGGACTATGTAACTGAAATGTTCTTTCGACACCAATACCACTGGAAATCTTTCTAACAATAAAAGAAGAATTTAATCCAGCATTTTTAATGCCCATAACGACACCCTCAAAGACTTGCAATCTTACTCTATCACCTTCTTTAACTTTTACAGATACTGCAACAGTATCACCAGGTCTGAAATCTGGAGTATCCTCTTTTAATTGCTTAGTTTCAAAGTTTTTGATGATTTGAGCAGGAGTT
>QCMW01000001.1 GCA_003213495.1 SAR86 cluster bacterium AG-422-O05 | reverse complement strand
GCTATTTGTATGCAAAATAATCCTGAATTTATATTTGCCTATATGGGCATTGTAGCTATTGGAGCAGTTTGCGTTCCATTAAATTCATGGTGGGTGGCTGATGAGATTAAATATGCAATGAGTCACTGCCAAGCAAAATTGCTTCTTGCAGATAAAAAAAGAATTCATGGACTTGATGACTTAGATGTACAAAAAATAATTACATCTTATACACCAGATTCAGATTTCAAATCATTTGATGAATTTATAAAAGATCAGCCTGATGAGTGGCCTTCAATAGAAATTGCAAGAGATGATCATGCAACAATATATTACACATCGGGCTCAACTGGAAAACCAAAAGGGGTCTTATCTTCTCATAGAGGAGTAATATCATCCATGTTTAGTTGGGCATGTATTTCAACAATTTTAAGCGAGAGAGAAAAAAGACTTGGTAATGATGACACTCCATTAGCAAGCTCAGAGTCATCAATTTTATTATGTGTGCCATTATTTCATGCAACTGGAAGCCATGTTGCATTTTTAATGTCAATTCTTGTTGGGAGAAAGGTTGTAATGATGAAAAAATGGGATGCAGGAGAAGCTATCAAATTAATTCATGAAGAAAAAATTTCAGATATTACTGGAGTTCCAACTCAAACCTGGGAATTATTAAATCATCCTGATAGAAATAAATATGATTTGTCATCTCTAAGAACTCTTGGAGGTGGAGGAGGTCCTCGTCCTGCCAAACATGTCAAATTATTGGATGAAAATTTTAAGGGCAGGCCCGGTATCGGTTATGGGTTAACCGAAACAAATGCATTAGGTACTCTTGCAAGTGGTGATGAGTATATTAACAATCCATCATCAGCAGGCAGAGTTGTTCCTCCTTTGACTCAAATTAAAATAATTGATGATAATTGGAATGAATTGGAAATGGGCATGATTGGTGAGGTTGCTATTAAATCTGAATCCAATATGTTGGGTTATTGGGGAAATGATGAGGCTACATCTGATTGTATGAATGATGAGGGTTGGTTTAAATCCGGCGATATGGGTAAATTTGATGGACCTTTTTTACATATTGTAGATCGGATTAAGGATATGGTTATAAGAGGTGGAGAAAACATTGCTTGTCCTGAAGTAGAGAATGCAATATATAAACATCCAGATGTTTTAGAAGCTTGCGTTTTTGGAATTCCTGACGAAAGACTAGGTGAACTGCTATGCGCTTCAATTTTTTTAAAAGATAATTCGACTCTTAATGAAGAGACTTTGAAAGAGTTTCTTATTGATAAATTAGCTGCTTTTAAAATTCCAGCCATAATTAAATTCTCAAAAAAAAATCTACCATTAGTAGCATCTGGTAAATTTAACAAGCCGAAGCTTAGAGAAAAATTTATGAATATGTAATTTTTTGTTTTTTTGCTTTCAAAATATATAAAAAAAAGTAAAAATATCATCTAAATGATCATTTATATTAAATAATGAATGTATTGCTAATTGAAGACGAACCAGATATTCGAAAAAACTTAGAATACAATCTTGAAAAAGAGGGTTATACAGTTTCATCATCTGGCTCGATTTCAGAATCTATGAGCTTGATTGAATCAAATCTCTTTTCCCTTGTTCTTTTAGATCTTATGCTTCCTGATGGGTCAGGCCTAGATTTGTGTAAAAAAATTAAGTCAAATTCTGAAACAGAACATACCCCAATAATAATTTTAACGGCAAAGGATGATGAGGTAGATAGAGTTGTTGGATTTGAATTGGGTGCAGATGATTATGTAACAAAGCCCTTTAGCGTAAGAGAGCTTATGCTTCGAGTGAAAGCTGTTCTTAAAAGAGGAAATAAGAATAAGGAAATCGTTCAGGTTGAGCGTCAATTTGGCGATTTAAAAATTGATATAGAATCACATGAGGTATATGTCGATTCAAAACAAGTTAATTTGACTGCACTCGAATTTAGGTTGCTGCGTCAACTGCTTGACCGAAGAGGAAGGGTTCAATCTCGTGACCAATTATTATCTGACGTATGGGGTTATAGCTCAGAAATAACTACTAGAACAGTTGATACTCATATAAAACGTTTAAGAGAGAAACTTGGTCCAATGGGTGATTATATTCAAACCATTCGTGGTGTTGGATATAAATTCTCTAGAGCCCCAGAGTAGATAAATGGGAATTAGATCCCGAATTTTTCTAATCATTTTTATTTCATTAGGAATAGGTATTTTGATTTCGTCTATTGTGGCAGAGAGAGACCTATCAAATACTTTTCAAGAACAAATTTTATTAGAACTTGAAAAGCAAGCTTCTCTTCTTGTTGAAGTTGTTGATGAGGTAGATAGTATTGGAGACATTAATGTTGCAGATTCTCTGGCAGATAGACTTGGGGATGCATCAAATTCAAGAATTACCTTTATTCTAAATGATGGCACTGTTATTGGCGATTCAAATGTTAATAAGTCAGACGTTTATCTTCTTGATAATCACAGAAATAGATCTGAAATTAATGATGCATTAGTATTTGGAACTGGCTGGTCTATAAGATATAGCGATACTCTAAACCAACAACAATTATACTTCGCAATAACTGACAATAATGAGGAAAGTCCTAATGTAATAAGAATAGCTGTACCTTATACATATGTTGATGATGTAACCTCAAGTTTAGATTTATCAATATTACTAGTAGCTATTGTTTCTTTCGCAGTTGCAACAATAGCTTCCGCTGTAGCAGCAAACTATGCCTATACAAGCATTGCGGATCTTGCTAATGCAACTTCGAATATTGTTAGCAGTAAAGCAAAGAAAAGTTATATTAAAGCTCTTCCAACATCTAGAACTGATGAATTTGGATCTGTTGCAAAAAGCATTTCTCAAATTTCAGAAGACTTAAAGTCAACTATTAATTTAGTTACAAAACAAAGAAATCAATTTGGTTCTGTTTTAGATGACTTAGGTGATGGAATTATTGTTGCTGACCAAAATGGAAATATTACATTTGAAAATGAGCAATTTTCTCAGGTTCTAAATTTAGAGAGTGTAAGTGGAAAAAACCTTTCAGAATTAGATATCAAAGCATTAGAGTATTTATATAAAAGGGCTAAAAAGAAAAAAAGAGCTGATATTGAGTTTGAGATTGAACTTAAAGACAAAACTACAAGATGGGTACTTGGCACCATGAATCAATCTAAGACTACTCAAGAGTTTATTTTAGTTGTTCATGACATAACGCAACTTCGTCGATTTAGTGAAATGAGAAGAGATTTTGTTTCAAATGTTTCTCATGAGTTAAGAACACCAGTAAGCGTAATGAGAGCAAATGCAGAAACATTAGTGGACGGAGCATTAGAGGACAAAAAACAAGCTAAAGTTTTTGCAAAAGCAATTTTACATAATGCAGAACGCCTCAGCGACATGGTCACAGCATTATTAGATTTATCAAGAATTGAATATGGTGAATTAAAGTTAAATATTGAAGAGCTTGATGTAAATACTCAAATCAATAATGTAATTAATTCATTAGCAAATCTTGGAAAGAAAAAAAATATTTCTATTAAATGCTCATGTTCAAAAGCAAAGACAGTGTTGGCTGACAAAGGCGCTTTAGAAAGAATTTTAAATAATCTTATTGATAATGCTTTTAAGTATTCTGAAAATGATTCTGAAATAAATATATATACGAAAAAAGTAAACGATTTTCTTGAAATAAGTATTACTGACGAAGGAAGAGGAGTTCCTGATGACGAACAGGAATTCATTTTTGATAGATTCTTTAGAACTGCAGAAGCAAGGGCTACTGAAAAAAATGGTAGTGGACTTGGCTTGGCAATTGTGAGGAATCTAGTTCATAGTCTTAACGGTGAGGTTGGCGTCAAAAACGGTAAAGATAAGGGTTCAATTTTTTGGTTCACGTTACCACTTAAAACTTCATAGCTCTGAAACAATATATTAAAAATTTGTCACAAAACTGTAAGATTTGTTTACATAACATCCCTTAAAAAGTTTCTTTGATCGTGTCTAATTATTGTAATTAGTTCTCGGAGGGACAGACATGTTTTTTCAATATACAAAAAAATCTTTTTTAATTTTATCTACTTTCTTGATTGTTGCCTGCGGAGGTGGGGGCGATACAAGCATTGCTTCACCTGGTGAATTAGGATCCTTGTCTGATCCTACAGGCGGCGGCGGTACTGGTGGTGTCGGTAGTAATGTGAGAAATGGAACGTGTCCAGATTCTGACTTTATCTCTAATGGTTCACCTGTTGCTGGTAATACTGTATGCGCAATTACTGGACCAATTACATCTGATTTAACATTAACTGCTGATGTAATGTACAGAATGCTTGGAAAGGTAGATGTAGGTGTTGATATGGGTGGCGATGGAAGTAAATCTGGTGGCATATCTGCAACATTAACTATTCCTGCAAATGCAGTAATATTAGGAAAAGTCTCTCAGGATTATTTAGTTGTAAATAGAGGTTCAAAAATTATCGCAAATGGAACACAGTCAGAGCCAATTAGGTTTACTCATAATACTGCAATTGAAGGAACGGTTGGAGAATTAGAAAGAGGGCTTTGGGGTGGTTTGGTTATTCTTGGACAAGCCCCAATAAATAAATGCTCAAATGATGTAAGAGGAACTGCAGCATGTGAAAAAGTTGTCGAAGGCTCTAATGCTTTAATGGGCGGAGACGACAAAAATGACAATTCAGGTAAATTAAATTTTGTAAGAGTTGAGTATGCTGGATATGAGATTTTTCCGGGAAATGAACTAAATGGGATAACTTTTGGCGGCGTTGGAGATGAAACAGAAGTTGATTTTGTTCAAGTTCATAACAATCAAGATGACTGTGTAGAGTTCTTTGGAGGCACAGTAAACGTTAAACATTTAGTTTGTTCAAATGCTGGAGATGATAACTTAGATATAGACTGGGGTTATCAAGGTAAAATGCAATTTGTTGTTGTTAAACAAAATTCAGACACAAGTGATCATGTTGTTGAATCTGACAATACCAATGCGAATGCTTCTGTTGGATATCTGACAGAACCTAGGTCACGTCCAATTGTAGCTAACTTTACATTTTTAGCTCAAGGTGCTGATGAGCCTTTAAAATATAAGGAAGGTGTTTCAGGAATATACATTAATGGTATTGTAAAAAATAACGTTTCTCAAAATTTGATTGAATCAACAAATTTAGAAACGATTCAAGATGGAGCTTTAACACCAAAATTACAACATCACTCAGTATTTATGGATTCTGCTGGAGATACTAGTCCATTTAAAGCTGATACAGATTCTAGCACTGTAACTGCTGCTCAATTGGAAGCTTCTATTAAAGAAAGAGCAACAGACTTAGTATTTGGAACAAATACTTTAGTCTCAGGGATGTTCCTAGGAGATGCCGAACAGGCCGTTACATCTGCATTTGATGTTTCAAGAGTGCAAGCAATGTGTGCAGTTGGGCCCCATGCTGCTGGTACTACTACTGATTTATGTCCTACATATAGCTCAAAAGAAGAAAGATATATCGTAGATACATGGTTTTCCGCAACGAACTATATTGGTGCTTTTTCCCCTGGCTCTGATATAGAGAACAACTGGGCTGCTGGTTGGACATTAGGTTTATTCACAGATCCTGAATGTCCAGCTGGTACCCTAGAGTCAGAAGTCCTTTTAGGAAGAAAAGTGTGCAGTATTGCTGGAGTTTTAACAGAGAATCTCACCCTAGTTGCAGGAAATTATTACAAATTAGACGGAAAAGTAGCTGTTGGAGTTGACATGGGTTCTGATGGTACTAAAACCGGTGGTAAAAGTGCTACATTAACTATTGAACCAGGTGTTACAGTTTTTGGTGAGTCTGGTAATGATTACTTAGTAGTAACAAGAGGATCAACTTTAAATGCTGTTGGAACATCATCAGCTCCAATCATTATGACTGGAAGACAGGATATTCTTGGAGAAGCTGATATTGTTGCAACACGTGGATTATGGGGAGGCTTGGTTTTATTAGGACAAGCTCCAATTAATAAATGTTCATATTCAACTCCTGGAACTGCGACAACTGCAGGGGTAAGAGTTGATCCGTGTGAAAAAGATGTTGAGGGATCTGTTGGAGATACTATGGGAGGAGAAACCCCAACCGATAGCAGCGGAATCCTTAAATATTTAAGAGTTCAATACGCTGGATACGAAGTCTTTCCTGGTAATGAGCTTAATGGGATAACATTTGGTGGTGTTGGAAGCGGGACTACAGTTGAATATATCCAAGTTCATAACAATGCAGATGATTGTGTTGAGTTCTTCGGAGGAACTGTTGATGTTAAGTATTTGGTATGTACTGGTGCTGACGATGATAACTTAGATATAGATTGGGGTTATCAAGGTAGATTGCAATATGTAATTGTTCAACAATCTAATGATAAAGGCGATCACATTGTTGAATCAGACAATACAAATGCTGATAAAGCTGTTGGTTACTTAACAGAACCTAGATCAAATGCAGTGGTCTCTAATTTCACATTTATATCAAAAGGTTTTGATGATGTATTTAAGTTAAAAGAGGGAGTTTCAGGTCAATACTTAAATGGTGTAGCTGTTGTAAAAAACAATGTAACTGGTTTAGATACAAATTGTATTGAAACAACTTACTTGGAAACTGTTCAAGCAGGCGCTGTAACACCCACATTCTCAATGAATTCAGTTGCAATGGATTGCCCTGGTTACATAAAAACTGACTCATCATCAGGTGGAGCAACGGTTGCTCAGGTTGATGCTATTGTAAAAGCAGGCTCAAATAATTTATATGGAGCTAACTCTGGTGGAGGCACCTATGCTAATACTCTCAGTGGTGTTGTTAATGGATCAGCTGAGACAGCGATGACTGTAACAGCAATACCTAATGCATATAACACTGATGGATGGTTTACAACACCAACATACATTGGTGCTGTAAGTAGTGCTACTGACACCTGGTATAAGAATTGGACTTTATCAGGAACCATAGAAGTTCAATAAGGTTGTAATTTTAAACATATATTCATTGGAGAAATAAATGAAATCAGAAAAAATATCAAAGTTTTTAAATTACAACTTATTGGTTATGTTCATTCTCACAACTTCATTAATTTTTGCACAAGAAATTGAAGAAGTAGTTGTCAGCGGTTCTTTTATTCCGGATGAAAAAAGAGATACTTCTGAGATATCTGCAATTCTTGATTCATCAGAAATTGAAAGAACTGGAGATGATAACATAGCCGTTGCCCTCACAAGATTAACAGGTTTAAGTTTAGTAAGAGGAAAATATGTTTATGTTAGAGGACTAGGTGAAAGATATTCAGCAGCAACTTTGAACGGATCAGGCCTACCTAGCCCTGAACCTTTAAAAAGAGTTGTTCCACTAGATTTGTTTCCTACTCAATTAATTGAATCATCAACGATACAAAAAACTTATTCAGCGGATATGCCAGGTGAATTTGGAGGTGGAATTATAGAAATAAATACTAAGGCAATTCCAACAGAAAGAATTCTGGATTTATCTTTTTCATCCGGATATAACACGGAAACTTCTTTATCAAACGGCCTTCTTTATGATGGAGGAGATGATGATGACTTTGGTTACGATGATGGCACCCGTGATTTTCCTAATTTTGTGCAAAATGCTATCAATATAAATAAAAAACTTGATAGATCAAATTTTCAAACATATGAATTAGCAAATGCTGGTAGAGAATTTGAAAATTCAAAATTATGGATTATTCAAGAGGGCGATGTTCCTATGGATAATTCCTTTAATTTTACATATGGAGATGAACTTGATATTGGAATTGATGAAATACTTGGAGATGATTCTGCATCAATTGGTGTTCTAATGACTGCTGGATTAAGAAGCTCTTGGGAAACTAAAGAAGGTGTCAGACAGACCGGTGATATTCAATCTCAAGGCGATGGTACATCAATTGTAATCAAATCAAATGATAAAACTTTTAAATCTACATCAAACGATGTGACAGCCTACGCAATGGCAGTTTTAGGGATTGAAACGGACTATGCTGAATTAAAATATACGGGTATGTATATCCATAAAGGGACTAAAGAAGCTAGAATTCTTGAAGGGTATGATTCATCAGATTCAGGCAATGTTCGAGAAGATTTTACTGAATTCTATGAAAGAGAACTAATTAATCATCAATTAAACTATTCATATCTTTTTCAAAATGATATTGCTTTGGATATAAGACTTGCTGGCGGTGAAGCTTCCAGAGAGGCACCATACGAGAGAACAGTGTTTTATGAAGATACTGACGATAGGGGCTTTTGGCAATATGACGTAAATACTGGGCGTAACCAAACGCAGTTTAGTTATGTTGATGATGAGAATGAAAATTTTGGTATCGAATTAACTTTCCCTGTAGTTTTAAATAATGATCAAGAGATTATTTTCAAAGTTGGTTTTGATCAAACTAATAGTTATCGTGAAGCTGAGGTTAGAAGCTTTAGGTTTTTAGCAGAGGGTGGTCCTATTCCTTTAGATGGACTTGATAATAGAATTGATTATATTTTCGAAGATAAAAATTTTGACCCTTCAAGGTTAATTGTGATTGAAAATACAGCTGCGTCGTCACCAGCTGGTTATTTAGGGGATCTTGAAATAACCTCAGCATATGTAAATATGGATGCATACATTAATGACAATTTCAGACTAGCAGCTGGTATAAGAAATGAATCTGGTGAGCAAATGGTTAATACCTATGATGTATTTAAACCAGTAGATTCAAACATCGAAAAAGTTATTGATGAAGATTACAATTTACCATCATTTACTTTGACATATTTGCCTGACTTTGACGAAAATCTTCAAATCAGACTTGGGATATCACAAACTATTGCAAGGCCTACATTTAGAGAGCTTTCACCTACATTATTTATAGATGTTGATACGGATAGGGTAATTGCAGGATCTTTATTTCTTGAAAACTCCGAAATTGATAATATTGATCTTAGACTTGAATACTATTGGGGATTTAATCAATTTTTGACTGCTGGAATATTTTTTAAAGATATCATGAATCCAATTGAGGAAGTTGTAAATGAATCTGGCGATTTGATTATTACTTCTTATCAAAATGTTCCAAAAGCAGAAGTATCTGGTTTTGAAATTGAGTATGAAAGAGTTTTTGAGGAATTGATGCCAAATATTGACTGGGCCAAAACTAAAGAATTTATTTTAAAAATGAATTTCACAGCTACGGAATCTGAGGTTATTGTTAATCCTGGTGACACATACATCAATTCATCCGGTTCGATAGTTGATGCAACAACATTATTTGCTAATGGAAGAGATACTAGACTTCAAGGTCAATCTGAAGAAATAGCTAATTTTCAAATTGGCTGGGATGATTTACAAAACGGTTCCCAGGGAACCCTTATTGTAAATTATGTCAGTGATAGAGTAAGAGCAAGAGGTATTGATGTTTTGCCAGATATATACGAAGAGCCGCCACTTTTAGTTGATTTTGTTTATTCAAGAAATATAGATTATAGAGACTCTAATCTTAAACTATCCCTTGAATTAAGGAATCTTCTTGATGAAGAATATTATGCTGCAATGGCTGATACTGTTGTATATGATCAGTACAACCTTGGAAGTTCTGTATCATTAGGGTTTAAGTTTAGTTTTTAACTTAGATTTGAGATTAAAATGAGCTACACTAATAGCTCATTTTATTATGAATTTTATAAAATTAAAAAAAATATCTATTGCGATATTATTTGTTCCTGCTTTATTGCTTATAGTCACATTTATATCTAACTTTTTTGATAAACCTAAAATAGTTGAAATATCGTTACCTAATATGAAAGATCTTGAGTTCAACTCACAAAATAATTTATCTAGTGAGACTTCGAATCAAAAATCTCAAATGCCAGAATTCAATTATCAATTAATCGGTTATCGATCAGGTGGAAATGATTCTTCAGTAATCTTAAAAAAAGGTAATAAAGAATATGTAGTAGCTAAAGGTGATAAATTAGATGGTTTATTTGAGTTAATAGAAGTAAACAACGAAGAGATAGTATTTCGTAATCAAGAAAAATTATATAAAATTGAGAATCTGGTGGGTAAATAAATGAATCTTAAACTTAAAATATGTTTAATTATTATTTCTTTTTCATTCAATAATTATGCTTATACACAAGATACTTTTATATTGAACTATGAAGATGTTGACATAAAAAAAGTTACTCAAGACATAGCACGTTTTTCAAAAAAAACAATTATTCTTGATCCTAGAGTCAAGGGTAAAATTACAATTTATTCAAATGCTAATTTAAGTAGAGATCAAGTATGGGATGTTTATTTAAGAACAATACAAGTAAATGGTTTTAGCACCATATCGGAGAATGGATTTTTAAGGGTGATACCTGAAAATGAGGCTACAAGGGATCAAACTTCTAGTTTTTCATCAGGCGACTTTGAAACAGCTGTAATACCTTTAGGAAATAGATCTACTGAAGAAATATTACCTATGATAAAACCAATCACTGGTAGACAGTCCCATTTATCCAGCATACCTTCAATAAATTCTATTTTGCTTGTAGATCGCTCAAGTAATGTTACAAGAATTAGGGAATTATTAATTGATCTAGACAAAAATAATACAGCAAAAATTTCTATAATAAAGCTTGAAAATCTTTCTTCAATTGAAGCAGTCAGAATATTAGAAAGACTTAAAGCTCAAAATAATCCAACTATCAATAACTTTATAGCAATTCCATTCACCCCATCTAATTCGGTAATTTTATCTTCAAATGATTTCATAACTAAAAATATTATGTCTACATTAAATTCTTTGGATAAAGACATAACTAGTGATGATTCAACTGATGTTATATACCTAAAATATGCAAAAGCTTCAGATATTGCACCAATACTTAACTCAATTGCGGGGACGTTCGTAAGTGATTCTGAGGGAACAAAAACTGTTATTACTCATCATGAAAAAACAAATTCTTTGATAATTTCTTCTGCAGAAGAAAATTTGAATTCTATTAAGAATATTATTGCAAAACTTGATATTAGAAGGGCCCAGGTTCTCGTGGAAGCTATAGTAGTAGATTTATCTGAGCAAGGAGCTAAATCCCTTGGAGTAGAGGCTATATTTTCAGGGGATGCGGACGATAGTATTCCCATAGGAGTTACTAGATTTTCTGGTACTGGCCCTGATCTATTAAGTATAGCTGGTGCTTCTGATGATGATACAAATGTTACTTTAACAACAACAGCTGTCTCTTCTTTATTAAATACTCAAGGTTTAGTTGCTGGTTTCGGTGATGTTAGAAATGGAGAAGATAACTTTGTTGGAATTTTAAATGCTATAGCTTCTGATACAGATTCCAATATTTTATCCACTCCTTCAATATTGGCTATGGATAACGAGTCAGCTAGGTTATTTATAGGTCAAGAGATACCTATTACTACAGGAGAAAGTCTTGGCACAAATAACTCCAACCCATTCAGAACTACATCTAGACAAGAGGTTGGTATTGAATTAGAAATTACTCCTCAAATAGATGAAGGCACTTCAGTTATATTAAATATTAAACAAGGTGTTTCAGGAATTGCAGGTGTTGCTCAAAGTGGTACAGATCTAATAACCAATAAAAGAGAAATTGAAACAACTGTATTGGTTGATAACAACCAAATAATTGTTTTAGGTGGTTTAATTGATGAAGATACTCAAGAAGTTATATCAAAAGTTCCAGTCTTAGGCTCAATACCAGTTTTAGGAAAACTATTTCAGTCTTCATCAAGCACATCCAGTAAAAAAAATTTAATGGTTTTTCTAAAACCAACTATTCTTATTGATTCAAATGGTATTAATCAAGTTTCTCTAGAGAAGTATAATTTCATAAAGGCTCAACAAGCTTCAGATGATGATTTAGACCTTATAGATCTTAGAACGAAAGAAGAATAAATATGACTAACAGTCAATTCGAAAATATCAAGTCAGACTTACTACCTTATGATTTTGTAAAAGACAATGAAGTAATTGTTTCTGAATCTAATAATGAGTTTGTTGCAATTTCACCATTTCAGTTAAGTTTAGATCTCTATCAAGAGATACAAAGATATCTTAACTCAAGTTTTAAATTTGAATTATGTAGCGCAGAAGTATTCAATGAAATACTTACCAGTTCATTTTCTTCATCTAACCACAATGATAATATTTCAGAAGAGCTCACAGATGATTTTGATCTTCAAGATTATGCTGGAAGTATTAATGCTACAGAAGATCTCTTAAGTGGTAATAATGATGCTCCAATAATTAAGTTAATAAATGGAATTATTAGCCAAGCAATAAAGAGTAGAGCTTCAGATATACATTTTGAACCATACGAGAAACATATAAAAATTCGTTTTAGGATAGATGGTATTTTAAAAGAAATCTTGCAGCAGGATAGTAAAATAGCTTCGATTTTAATTTCAAGAATCAAAATAATTTCAGGTTTAGATATTTCAGAAAGGCGGTTGCCTCAAGATGGAAGAGTTTCATTGTCGCTTGGTGATAAAAATGTAGATGTGAGGGTCTCGACTCTTCCCTCTTCATATGGCGAAAGAATTGTTTTAAGGATTTTAGATAAACAAGCAGCTCAAATTAATATTAACGATTTAGGATTGCCTCCCAAAATACTTTCGAATTATAAAAGCTCTTTAAAAAATCCAGAGGGTATTATTCTTTTTACAGGGCCTACAGGCTCTGGAAAAACAACAACTTTATATGCTGGATTAAGATATCTTAGTGATTCATCGCAAAATATTCTTACTGTTGAAGACCCCATTGAATATACATTGAATGGGATTGGTCAAACACAAGTTAACCCTAAGACTGGATATACTTTTGCAAAAGGTTTAAGGGCGATATTAAGACAGGATCCTGACGTTGTAATGGTAGGAGAGATGAGGGACATTGAAACTGCACAAATTGGAATACAGGCTAGTTTGACTGGGCATCTTGTTCTGTCCACTGTTCATACTAATAGTGCGGTTTCGGCAATCACAAGATTGAGAGATATGGGAATAGAATCCTTTCTTTTAGCTTCTAGTCTAAGAACGATAATCTCACAACGACTTGTTAGACGTTTATGTCAAAAGTGTAAAATGAAAAGCTTGCCTTCAAATGAATCAGTTGAAATATTCAAACTTGATAAAGGAAGCACAATATTTAAACCAAAAGGTTGTGATTATTGCAATCAGACAGGCTACCAAGGAAGAATTGCCATTGCCGAATGTATTCAATTTGATAAAAAATTAAAAGACCTTACTCATAATAATGCTTCTGAAAATGAAATAAATGAATATGTTTTTAAAGACAATAAATCAATTGATCAAGCCTCCATTGATCTTATAACCGAAGGCGTTACCTCATGTGAGGAAATTATTAGAGTTAATAATATTAAAGAAAATGCCAGCATATAATTACACTGCAATAAATAATTTAGGCATTAAAAAGAAAGGCATACTAAGTGCTGACTCAGAAAGAGATGCTAGAAGGCTAGTAAAAGATCTCCACTTAACACCAATAAAAATTTCTGAATCTAAAAATATTGGTAAAGCTCTTAAAATCAAAAATAAAGATGTTGTAATCATGACAAGACAACTTGCAACACTACTTGAGGCGAGCACTCCTATTGTTGATGCTATTGATATTACAGCCAATCAATTACGAAATAAGAACCTCGTCTATATTATGCTTACCTTAAAAGAAGATATAGTTCAGGGAAAAAGACTTGGTAATTCAATGAGAAAATTTCCTGGTATTTTTTCAGATACATACATTTCAATGGTATCTGCTGGAGATTCTTCAGGAAATCTCGATGCAGTTTTTTCAAGATTAGCTGATTACCTTGAAGAGAGTGCGTCAATACGACAAAAAATTATTTCAGCTATGACATATCCATTAATTCTTATTGGTTTTTCACTCCTAGTTATAGTTTCTTTATTGATATTTGTTTTACCTCAAGTAGTTAATCAATTTATGAAAGCTGGCGCAGATCTTCCATTTATTACTAACTTACTACTAGGGATATCCAACAATATTTTCTTGATCTTTATATTAATGATCACTATTTTTTTTGGCATATTATTTTCATATAGAAATTATGTAAAAAAACCAGAAAATAAAATTAAGATGCATAAAAAATTTATTTCATTTCCATTCTTTGGTAACTTTATTTTAAATTCAGAACTAGAAAGGTTTTCCAGTACTATGGAGCTTCTCTTAGCATCAGGAACAAATCTGGATGTTGCTTTGGATGAGTGTTCAAAAATTTTTAATAATAAATATTTAGCAAACAAAATATCTGATGCAAAGAATGATGTGGTTGAAGGCAAGGACTTCATAGTTGCTTTAAAAAAAGATGGAATATTCCCTGACATTTTTATACAACTTATCTCAAGTGGCTACAGATCAGGTAATTTAGTTAAAATGTTTGGCAAGGTATCTCATTTCATGAAATCTGAAATTGAAAACAAAAGGGCAATTTTTCTGTCTTTGCTAGAACCTTTAGTAATAATTTTTATGGGAGGATTTATTATGATGATTGTTCTAGCTATACTTTTACCTATAATGCAAATGAATACTATGGCAATACAATGAAATTTAAAAAGTTAAGTGAGGGTTTTACACTAATTGAGCTTATGGCTGTTTTAGTTATACTCGGTATACTTGCCACAGTTGTTGCTGTAAGTGTTGATCCTGTGTTTCAAAGAGCTAATTTTGAAAAAATTAGAGCAGATATGGCTAATACAAATAAAGCTCTTGAGTTATACAGATTTAATGAATTAACTTATCCCACAACTTCTCAAGGTTTGAATGCATTAGTAACGCCACACTCAGAACTAAAAAATCCTTTCTTATATCCTGTAGATGGCTACATATCCTCAATACCATTAGATCCCTGGGGTAGAGAATATTTATATGAATATCCTGGAACAAAATCAACTAAATATGATTTATACACTTTAGGTGCAGATGGTTTAGAAGGAGGTTCAGGAGAGGATGCTGATATTGGCAATTGGATGCAACAGTAATACCTCTAAAGGCTTTACTTTAATTGAAATATTAGTTGTTTTATTCATACTTGGGATTTCAGTTACTCTTATAACTTTAAATTTTAGCTCATTAAATTCCATAGAAAAACAAGCAAAATCTTTTGAATATACTTTTGATGTTTTGTCACAAGAAAGCATCCTAACTGGTAATATTGTGGCTTGGTATTATGATTCAGAAGGTGAGTATGCTGCTTATCTTTTTAAAAATAACAAAAGTAAAATTATAAATAATATTAAAATATCTTCAGAAATTGATTCTTTATCCTTAAAGAAAACTTTTAAATTTAATGATGGAATAACTATTGATTTGCACAACTCAAAATTGGATATGCCTTTGTTAGTTTTCTATCCATCTGGCGAAGTTTCTGGTGGTGAGCTAGATATTTACTATACAGATTACATTCAAAGAATAATTATTAAAAATAATGGCAACAAAATTAATAAAATCATCAATTATTAGAACAAATAAAGGCTTTAGCTTAATTGAGGTTGTAGTTTCTTTATTTATTTTAAGTATAGCTGTAAGTTCAATTTATAATCTAATAATTTCTACGACAAGTTCTTCTTTTGAATTAGAGCAGAGATATTTAGCTAAAGAGGTTGCAGCTAACAGAATTGCTCTAATTAATACAATTGAGAAACCATTGAGACCAACTGAAAGAGATGGTGAGATGATAATGGGAGGAATGAATTGGTATTGGAAAGAATCAATTAAAAAGACTCTAACTGATGAATTTTATGAGTATGAAATATTAGTAAGATTAAAGGGCGATGAAAAATATCTTTATTCTATAAAAGGCTTTATTGATAATGAATAAAGGGTTTACATTAATCGAAGTTTTGGTTTCATTGGTTATTTTGTCAATGATAGCTGTTATTTCATCAAATATAGTCCAATCTTCTTTAGAATTAGAAAGAACTTCATCACAAAGGTTGAGCTCTGCAAGCAATTTAAACTTTTCTTCGATTCTTATCAGAAGAGATATCAGGCAAATCATTAACGTTCCTTTAAAAGATTTTTACGGTAATCCTATGAGTGCTACGCTGATCGGCAATAATGAGGATAAAAGAATCATGTTTAATACAAAAATAAAATCAATTTCTAATAACTCATCTCCAATAAAAAGAGTGGAATACGTATTAGAGGATAATAAATTTATAAGGAGACAATTTTTTTCTACCAATCCATATGATGCCGATGAATTTATAGCTACTTTTTTAATAGAAGATATATCTCAAATGGATATTGAGTTTATGTTTCAACGTCAATGGTATCAACAATGGCCAATAAGCCCTATAACAGAAAGACAGATTCCCACTCTGATTAAGTTTAAGTTTAAAAAAAATCAAGAAGCCTACGAATGGATAGTAGAGCCCAATATTGAATATGTCTTCCAAAACTAAAGGAGTTGTTTTAATTTCAATTCTTTTAATTGTTCTTATTTTGTCATCTGTTGCCATACTATTTGGCAATAAATATTTACTTTCACTCAAAAGAGCTCAATATACTGAATTTCAAATAATATCACTAAACATTTTCAGGAACTTAGAGTCATTGTCAAAACATAAGATTGATAAAGAATTAAGGTTTAATTCATCTAAACTCTCTAAAAATAATCCTATCATTAACTCTAATTTTATTTTCAATGTAAACGGAGCTGATATTGTTAGTAATATAAAAGATGCATCTAATTGTTTTAACATTAATTCATTGGTTGTTTATAAAGATGGTAATTATTATGAAAATATTAAATCTATAAATGCTTTGAAACGATTTATGTCTCTGCAAGACATTGATGATAACCTCATAGATGAGCTTATTGATCAAATAATTGATTGGATAGATTTAGATTCAAATCCAAGAACATATGGATTAGAGAATTACTATTATACAGGTCCTTTACATAGTCCAAAAGAATATAGTGGAATGAGGTTGATGACATCAATTGAGGAGCTTAAAAGCATTCCTGCTTCAAATAATATAGATTGGGAAATATTTAAAAACTATTTTTGTGCTTTACCAATGTCTTCGGACCTATCATTGAATATAAATACATTATCGCAAAAAGATGCATTTTTGCTTGCATCTATTTATCCAAATATAGAACTAGATGATTCTGAATATATAATTGAAAATATACCCTTAGAAGGATTTGCAGATATCATTAATTTTAACACTACTTTTCCTGACTTAGATTTTACTATGTCTAATGGCAAAGTTTTATTTAAATCAAACATATTTGAAATTACAACAAGTATTAATTTCAATGAATATCTTTCTGAATCAAGAAGCATAATCATTTATGGAAATAATAAGAATAGCTATATTTTTTCTAGAATTTATAATGGTGTTTGATGAACACTTACATAGCACATGCAAACAATTCAAACCTTCAATCAGGATTATTTTATTCTTGCAGTGATGGATTTAAAAAAGATAATGATTTCAATGCAGTGTCTGAATTCAATTTTCTTAAAGATAAGGATACTTTAATTTATTTAATTCCATCATATTTAGTTAGCAGTTATACATTTGAAAATAATAAAAAAATATCTAGTCAAAATAATGTTGCAAATTTCATATCAGAAATTGATAGCAACTTGGTAAATGATGTTTCTGATAATGAATTTTTTCTTTTTGAAAAAAATGCTTATGTGATTGATAAACGAAAATATAAAGAATTAAACTATGCATTAAATTTTTTAAAATGTAATATAATTCTGTTGCCAGATTACTTTATATGTCATCAGTCTGGTAAAGATCGCATAACTGAATTTAATGATAAATTTCTATTCTCATTCTCTAATGGGACTGGTAATTCAATAGATAGAGAAAATATTGATACATATTTATCAGTAATACAGCGATCTAATCCAAATTTTAATCCCTCAATTTCTGTCAAGGAAGATGAAAGCACAAATACCCTTAAAAATTATAATGCTAGGCACAAAGCAGACTTGGAACATTTCTCTAAAAATGAAATAGAAAATCTACCCAATTTATTTAAATTAGATTTTTCTTTTAAGAACTTTATTCACAGATTAGATATTAAAAAATTTGATTTATACCTTTGCAGCTTTCTAATTATTTCAATTTTTTCTTTTCCATTTCTTGTAATTAATCAAAATGAAAGAAATGCAAAAGTTTATGAAGAGGAAACTTTAAAAATTTTTAAACAAATAGATAAAAATACTATGAATATAGTTTCACCAAAAAAGCAAATTGATGAGCTGGTTAAGCAAATACCAAATTCTATGAAGACTGCAGATTTAAATTTAGATAAATTTGCAAACCTAGGATTTCTAGTAAATATTGGTGAAAAGTTTATCGAAAATGTCGAAATAGATTATAGAACAAATACTGCAATTTTAATTATAAATGGAATGCCAGAAATGCAATTTAGTATTATCAAAGAATTAGCAGAGAGCTTTGATGTAAATGTTGTTGATCAAGACGTGGAAATTGTAGATAAATCTGCATCTGGTCAAATAACAATTTCTTTTAGAAATGGATAAACTAATAAATAATCTAAATAATAGAGAGAAGCTTCTTATAGCAATAGCAGTAAGTGTTATTTTTATTTTTGTTATTTTTGCTTTTTCAAATAATGTTATTAAATCTTTAAACTTATCAAATAAAAAATTATCTAAAGCTAAAGATGATTATGAATATGTTGTTTCAAAAGCAGAAGTTTTTAATAAACTTATTCCCGAATCTAAATTAAATATTAATGAAATAAAGTCTTATTTAGAAAATATTAATTCAGGGGAGATTTCAGATATAAATATTACAAAAGAAAATAATAATTTTATGATAACTTTTTCTTCAAATAGTTTAAAAAACTCAATTTCTCTCTCAGATGAAATTTCAAACAAATTAAATATGAGTTTAATTAAGGTGTCATATTCAACTATTGATAATAAATCAGAAACAACATTGGTATTCACTGAATAAATTTTATTTTAGTTTGAAAAAAAATTTATAAAAAAGATAAGCATGAATTCCATCAATAAATTCTGATATCTATTTACTCATAAGTCTTTAATTACTATTAATAGAGATTTTTTTTGAATAAAGCTCATGAAAAGATTTTACTGCGATAGAATCCGAGACACCCCATTTTGTAGATTTAATTTTTTTAACTTGTAATTCGTTAATAATTTTTAAAAAGATCCTTAATCCATGGTCTATAACATCAGCACGATCATGGCCTAAATTATGCAAAGCAATTTTTTCTTCGACAGATAATTTTCTCAATTCACCTGCCTTTTTAATAAATTCATTTGATGACATTTTTTTTACGTTATGAATATTTAGAAAAGCTCTTATATTTCCTCCCAATCCAGTAATTGTATTTATATTTCTTTGTTTTTTTATCCATTCTTCAAGTCTACTCCATTCATTTTTTTTATCTTTTTTAAGCATCAACCTTACTCCACCCAATTGAAAAGATTGAATAGAATGTTTTTCTTCTTTATATATGTATATTTCTGTACTTCCTCCACCTACATCAACAAACATTTTTCCGGTTCCAGTCTGTGCTTTAGGATGCAAGCTAATTAATTTAGCTTCCTCAAGACCTGATATTATTCTTATTGGATGTTCTATTTGATTTTCAACATATCTACGAGCATCTTCAGAATTTTTGGTATCTCTAAAAGCGCTAGTTGCAGTTATTTCATAAGATACTATATCCTTCTTTTCAAAAGTTTTTTGATATTGCATAAGCGTAGATATTAATTCATTCAATTTGGCTTTTGATAATATTCCATCATTAAAGACCTCTTCTCCAAGTCTAATAGGGGATCTAATTGCTTCAATGAAAGTAATTGTTGTTGGACTGGTATCAAAAACCTTTGATTTTATAGCATTTGTTCCTATATCAATTGATGCTATCTTCATTATATATCATCACTATATTTTGAAATTATCAAAAATTGGTCATATGATAAATTCTCAAACATGACACCTTCAATTGAAGCTGAATAGTTATTTAATGACTGTGTCCATTTTACAGGTTTTAGAATTTTTTTATTTTCATAATTAGTTTTATTGAGAAGATATCTAAGAGAAGTTAACCTACCAATCATTTTATTATTTGAATTGATAACAATCCATGGAGCTATTTCGGTACCTGTTTTCTCGAACATTTGATCTTTATAAAGTGTAAATGCATCCCACTTTGTAACAATCTTTTCATCATGCTTTGACAATTTCCAGTACTTGAGGCTTGAATTTTTTCTGGCGTGAATTCTTCTTGTTTGCTGCTCTTTTGATAAAGAAAAATAAAATTTTGTAAGCTCAAGACCACTTTTAATATGATTTTGTTCCCATTTGTTTACAGTATTCATAAATTTTCGGTACTGTTGTTCAGTACAGTAATTCATAACAGGTTCTGTAACAGCTCTGGTATACCATGAACGATCAAGGAATGTTATTTGCCCTTTTTTAGGTAGTACTTTTTCCCATCTTTGAAACCAATGGGATGATTCCCATTTTGTTGGAATCCCTAGTTGAATATAATTAAAATTTTTTGGTCTTAAATATTCTGAAAAAAATTTAATTGCAGAGCTTTTACCTGCAGTGTCACGTCCTTCAAATACAATACAAATTTTTCTTTGATTTTTAATTATGTCTTCTTGAAGTTTTAGCAGTTCAATTTGCAGCCTTCTTTTTTCTAAAGCATAAGTTTTAGAATGTAGTTTTTTATATTCGCTTTGATCTAAATAAATTATTTTCATTCTAGAAATTACAATTTTTTATAGGTAATAGTTTTCAAAAAAGTTTAATAAAGTTAACACAAATAATAGTATTTGCGGCTTATACTAGTGACTATGGAAAGCTTATTTATCAATCCTTTAGCCATAATAATTATAGCATCAGTAGTTGGTTTCTTTATGGCTTATGGTATTGGAGCGAATGATGTTGCTAATGCCATGGGCACCTCAGTTGGCAGCAAAGCTATAACCTTAAAACAAGCAATTATAATTGCAGCAATATTTGAGTTCATAGGTGCTTATTTAGCTGGTGGATCAGTTACAGATACTATTCGTAAAGAAATTGTAGATCCTCAAATATATGAAGAAGATCCTAATATTTTTATCTTAGGCATGCTATCAGCTCTTCTAGCTGCAGGTACCTGGTTGATAATTGCATCTCAAAGAGGTTGGCCTGTGTCAACCACTCATTCTATTGTAGGGGCTATTATTGGATTTGTTTGCATCTCTAAGGGTCCAAGTTTTGTATCATGGAATACTGTAGGAGGCATAGCTGGAAGTTGGGTTACTTCTCCCTTAATAGCTGCGACATTGGCTTTTATTATTTTTTTAAGTGCTAAAAAATTTATCTTAGACAGAGATAATCCAGGTAAAGCAGCTATCAATATTATTCCCATATATAGCTTCTATGTTGGATTTATTATTTCTTTAGTAATTGCAAGAAAAGGGCTTAAGAATATTGGACTAGAGATGTCTGAGTCAGAAATTTATACCTTCACTTTAATAATTAGTTTTGCAGCAGCTTTATTTACTTCTTTTGCTCTTAGAAGAAACAAAAGTGAGATTGAATTGAATGGAGTTGAGCCTGCATTTGCAGTGCTGATGATTATCTCAGCATGCGCAATGGCTTTTGCTCATGGCTCAAATGATGTTGCCAATGCGATAGGCCCACTAGCTGCTATTGTAAACACAGTAAATTCGAATGGCCTTATTCAAGAATCATCAGAAACTTATCCTTGGATTTTGTTTTTAGGGGCAACAGGTATTGTCTTTGGTCTTACATTCTTGGGTAAAAACGTTATAAAGACAGTTGGAGAAAAGATTACATCACTCAAACCAAGTCTTGGTTTTTCAGCAGAATTAGCCACAGCTACTACAGTGGTATTGGCTTCATATGCAGGCTTTCCAATATCTACAACTCATACATTAGTAGGGGGCGTAATTGGTGTGGGGCTTGCAAAAGGTGCAAAACATCTCAATACAAAGTCAATCATAAGAATTATTTCGTCATGGTTGATAACAATTCCAATTGGAGCAATGCTTACAATTTTGTTTTGGGTACTATTGAGATTTGTTTTTGGTGTCTAGTTTACTTATTTAACCAACTTTTAATATATGCAATTACCGCTCTATTAGCTTCAATTTTGCCTACCTCGTTTAAAGCACCACTTTCTTTTGTATTTAATGAAAAAATAGAAAGTATTATTTGCGCTACAACTCTACACACACCACTTTTATTAAAAATAGAATCCAGACTTATATATTTTTCAAACTCTTTTTCAACAAGATGACCTAATTTGTGAATTGAATCTGAATCAATTGGCGGATTAATAGTATTACCTAAAATTATTCTCTGACTTACTAGTGAGGAAACAAAAAAATTATACATTTTTAATACAATATTATTTGTAGCCCCAACAACTTGATCTTGATTAGCAACTAATGAGGTATCTTTGGAGATACTCTCTATGCATTGATCTACACATTCATTTATAACTAATTCTTTAAGAGCATTGGGAGTGGGAATAAATTTATATGTTGAGGTTCTTTTAAGTCCGGATTTTTTAGATATTTCAGCAATTGTTAACGATTCCAATCCTTCGGTTTCAATAATTGTAATTGCAGTTTTAATAATTATAGATATTCTATCTTTGCTTCTTTTTTGTTTAGCAACTACTTTCATTAATTTATTATCGACAAATGTCTAAAAAAGTAAATATTTTTAAAAATTTAAAGTGAAAGATGTTTTATTAAGTTCACAGAATCCTCACAAATTAGTTGAATAATTGTTGCATTATAAATTTAAACTTTAAAAATCATTTAAAGGAGTGCTCATGAAAAAATTTTTATTCCCACTATTACTATCGTTATCTTTATTTTCACAAGAGTCAGAAAATGAAAATGAATCAGTTGAAGATATTGTAGTAATTGGTACAAAAGCAAGTATTATATCTGCAATTGAAAAACAGAGAAAATCAAATCTTATTGTATCAGTTGTGGACTCTGATGCACTTGGTGATTTTCCAGATACTACTGCTGCTGAAGCAATTAGAAGACTTTCTGGTATCACAGTTGAAAATGATCAAGGTGAAGGAAGGTATGTAAGTATAAGAGGCCTCTCGGGTGATCTAAATTCTATATCCGTAAATGGTGCACTTGTTCCGGCTCCTGAAGGTGGAAGAAAAGTAATGCTTGATGGCTTACCTACAGAACTTTTGGATTCTATCGAAGTTTATAAGACATTAACTGCAGATCAAGATGCTGACTCTATTGGTGGAAGAATAGAATTTAATACAAAAAGAGCTACCTCATTAGATAAAACTCTTTTTAAAGCAAAATTTGATACATCCTATAATGAGCAATCAAAAAATTCTGATAATCCTAAAATTGCTTTGACTTACGGAGATATGATATCTGATTCAGTTGGCCACATTATTGGTTTAACTTATGCTAGCAAACAAATTATTACTTATAACAATGAGACAGGTTTTCCAGGATGGACCAATAATGGAGCTGGTAAAAGATTAGACGATGATTGGGAAATGCGATATTACGATCTTACCAGAGAGAGAACAGGCCTAACTTATGATATTGATTACATGGTTGATGATCAAACAGCAATATTTGCAAATTTTTTATACAACAATTATGAAGATAACGAACTTAGATATAAAGACGAATATGGCAGTTTAAAACACGGTGAAGTTTTTTCTGATTATAGTGAAATAAATAGAATTAGAAGAGATGCAGAAGTTAGAAGAAGGATTGAAACTAGAGATATTAGAACAGCAGTTATAGGTGCCGAGACCATGATCAACGGTTGGTTTACAGAAATACAGTTTAGCCATTCATATGCAGAAGAAGACGACACTAATAACATAGATGTTAAATTTAGAAGTGAAAGGTACGATACAGATGATTGCGGTGGACCTTGTGGATATTTCTTTTACTCAGATCCAAAAAAAGTTGGACTTGAATTTAACTCATCTGTTGCACCTATATGGGATACTTCAATGACAGTTGATGCATGGGAGGAAGATTGGTCATTAATTAAAGATTCCGAAAAAGCTTTCAAAATTGATATGTCAAAAGAAGGCTTTTCATTCATGGATATGCCCACTACTGTTAAATATGGGTTTAAATATAGTCAAAGAACTAAAGAAAGAGATAGAAATGCGATTGAGATAGAAGATGGTCCTGCAACTGATTTAATGCAATCTCAATTTAATCCATCTCAAATTTCATGGCCTTTCGCAGGTCAATCCATGGGTCCTATGGCAAATGATTCACTCTTATGGCCTCTAAAAGGTACGTTTGGCGGCCCTGATTATTCAAATGTTAAGGAAGATTACGAATCCGATGAAGATATCATGGCAATATATTTAATGGGTACTATGGAAGCTGAAAATGCGATTGTTATTTTAGGTTTAAGAGTTGAAGATACTTCCTACTCAACATTAGGTTACAACGATGGTGATATAAATGATCCCATAACAGCATCAAAAGATTACACATTTGTTTCTCCTAGTATAAACGTAAAATATTTTCTTGATGATCAAACCATTATAAGAGGAGCAATTTGGAGGGCTTTATCCAGGCCTGGATTTGGTCAAGCATCTACAGTTGCAGAAATTGAAAATGAAAATGATGGAACTTTTTCAGGTGAAATGGGAAATCCAGATTTAGATCCATATGAAGCCAATAATTTTGATCTCTCTATAGAAAGATATGGCGATACCGGCTCATATTCAATTGGATATTTTAAGAAGGATATTGATAATGCTATTTATCCACTCGTAACCGCAGGAACTATTAACGGAATTGTTTTTAGTGAACTAGAAACATATGTCAATACTGGTCCTTCTGATGTTTCCGGATTTGAAATGAATGTTTTTCAAGAATTAGAATTTTTACCAGAACCTTTTAATGGAATGTTTGTTTCTCTTAATATTACAAAAACTGATGGAGAAAGTACTCTTGATGTAGATAATGGAAAAGTTACATTTCCTTTCAGAAAACTCTCAGATAGAAATTCAAACCTTTCAATTGGTTATGATCAAGGAAAGCTAGACATGAGATTATCAGCTGTATCAAGAACTCCATATTTAGATTATTTAGCAGATGAGGATAGTCCAGGAGATGTTCAGGAAGAATTATCACTAGATAATATCAGATATACAGATGATCATACCCAATACGATTTTAATCTAAAGTATAAAATTAATGACAACTTTAGTGTTAAATTTGATATCAGTAATATTACTGACGAGCCTGAATTTTATTACTGGGGATCACCTGATAGACTATCTCAATATGATGTATATGGAACAACCTATTCAATAGGTATTAGATATAACTTATAATCTTTAAAATATTAATAAGGCAAGACTTTAACTTGCCTTATTTTAAAAAAATTATGAAATTCCTACTCACAACAATATTTATATATTCGCTCTCTGTAGTATCTGATCCTATAGATAAAATTATTCATATAGTTCCTGCAATAGATGAGACTCCACAAGTAATCTCAAAAGGTGATGCTGCAGATGATCCTGCTATTTGGCTAAATAAATTAAATCCAAATAGATCACTAGTATTTGGAACAGATAAGAGAAGCGGCATATATACATATAACTTAAAGGGCGAAAAAATAGGCTACACAGAAATTGGAGATATTAATAATATTGATGTTAGAACAATGAATGTTACTGATGATGACAATAAAGATATAGGTAGTTATTCATTTATTTTTGCATCAAATAGAACAACAAATACACTTGATATATGGACATACAAAGATACCAACATTGATAAAGCTGTAAAGGATGATAATTTTGAAATTTCAAAGGACCCTTATATAAATGCTAAAGCAAACATGGTAGTTTATGGAGTTTGTGCAGGTATTGATTCGAGATTTGGATTAATAGCATTTTTAACAGAAGATGAGGGACCAAAGGTACAGATGTGGAATTATGGTCCTTTTGGAATGACACTTTTAACAACATTTAATAATGGAAATGCAACTCAATCTGAGGGATGTGTTTACGACGATGAAAATAGAACTCTTTTTATATCTGAAGAACAAGATAGAGGTATTTTAAGAGCCTATAAAATAAATAACGAATTAGATTTTTCAAATCCTATTATTATTGATAATAGATCTGGAAATATAGATGGTGATCCTGAAGGAGTAACCGTTTATAAATCTTCTGAAAAAGATGGATATGTTATCGTTTCATCTCAAGGTGATAGTTCTTTTAATATTTATAATCGACAAGAGCCTTATAACTACATAGGCAGTTTTAAAGTTGGTAGTAACAAGGACATTGATAATGTTAATGACACCGATGGTATTGACGTTATTAATTTCAATTTTGGTAATAAATATCCTATGGGTTTATTTGTCCTGCAGGATGGAACAAATGATGGTAAAAATAAGGTTAAGAGACAGAATTTTAAATATGTTTCTTTTGCTGATGTTCTTGAAAAATTAGATCTTTAGTTTCTTTATAAATTCTATAATATCCTTAGAAAGTGACTCAGGTTGCTCTAAGGCTGCAAAATGTCCGCCTTTGTGAGTATTCCATTGAACTACATTATAGATTTCTTCAGCCCATGCTCTTGGAGGTGCAATTAAGTCTCTTTCAAAAACTGCGCCTGCCATAGGTTGCTTAATGTTTTCAAAAGAAAATCCTAAGTCTCCATTTTCTTTATATAACCTTGTTGATGAAGTTATTGATTCACTAAACCAATACAAAGATATTATTGCCAAAACTTCATCATTAGAAACAACTAGTTTATTCTCTTCACCATCAAACCAGCCATAAAACTTCTCTACAATCCATGCAGCAAGTCCAACAGGAGAGTCATTTAAGCCATAACCAAGTGTTTGTGGTTTTGTTTTTTGTATCTCATAGTATCCAACTCCTTGTTCTTTATATTTTTCATAATTTGCCATTAATTTTTGTTCTTCTTGTGAAGTATTTTCTAATGGATCTTTATCAACCGGTGGCCAAGCAATGATCATATTAAGGTGAATGCCAATACAATGATCTGGATAAAGTTCAGCCATCCATTTGCTTATGGTAGCTCCCCAGTCACCACCTTGAACAATATATTTATCATATCCAAGAGCTATCAAGAGCTCATGCTGCAAAATAGCAATATGTTTGGAATCCATACCAACTTCTTTTGGTTTATCGGAAAATCCAAATCCTGGCAGAGAAGGACAAATAATATCAATTGGAATATCAGAGTTTTTTTGAATTATAGGTATTATTTTTAAAAATTCTTGGATGCTTCCAGGCCAACCATGAGTCATTACTAATGGAATAGCATTATCGTTGTTTGACTTTGAATGAAGGAAATGAAGCTTAAGTCCTGACTTAGTAGTATATCTGTAGCTACCAATGTCATTAATCTTCTTTTCATGATCTCGCCAATTAAATTCATTCCGCCAATAGTTTGTTAGCTCTTTTAGGAAATTAAGATCTGTTCCATGAGACCATCTATGATTAATTTCATCTGGCCATCTTGTAAGCTTTATTTTGTCTTTTAAAAGCTGAATATCTTCTTCAGCAACTTTAATGTGGTAGTTCTCTATCATGTTAAATTATGAAATATTTAAAAAGCTTATTTTTTCAATAACATTATACATTGAAGTAAAATAACAGATTATGTTTGATAATATTGAATCCTTTTTAACCCAAAATAGTGAACTTGCTTGGATAGCAATATTTGTTTTTGCTTTTATGGAATCATTTATTCTATCTGGCCTTTTAGTTTCGAGCGTAATATTATTCTCGGTTTGTGTATTTGTGTTTAATATGGAAATTCTTCCGCTTTATGCAATTGTTCCTATTGCTATTTTAGGTGCACATTCAGGAGATATGTCAGGTTTTTATTTTGGTAAAACAGTTGGGTCAAAACTTCTACAAACTAAGTTTTTAAAAAAAAGAGAGAAAACAATAAATAGAGCACAAAGATTTCTTGATAAAACAGGTTCCTACACAGTTATAACAGGAAGATTTATACCTGCTGTGCGACCAATAGTGCCTTTTTTACTTGGAATTTCTGATTTAAAACCTGTAAGATTTTATATAGCTGACATTATTGCTTGCTCTTTGTGGGGAGCAGCATTAGCACTTTTGGTCAGCGGCGTTGGTTCAGTTATAGGATGATTTTATGAGTATATTAATTTTAGTTGTAAGCTCGATTGCAGTTTTATATTTATTATTTCAATTAATTAAAGCAGGTAAGCAGGGAAGATTTGTGCAAACCCTCAGAGATTTATTAATTATTTTTTTAGCAATACTCATGACTGCAGTTATAGCTTATTTAGCCTATAGATTTTTTAGAGCATTTTAATAAAACATATGACTGAAACATTATTTGAAAAAATTATTAAAAAAGATATTCCTGCAGACATAATTTATGAAGATGATATTTCAATTGTTATTAAAGATATAAATCCACAAGCTCCAACACACTTATTAATAATTCCAAAAAAAGTTATTCCAAAGTTGTCTGATGCAAATCAAGAGGATCAAGCAATCTTAGGTCATTTGATGCTGGTAGCAGGAAAAATATCTAGGCAATTAGAGCTAGATGATACATTTAGACTCATTGTTAATAATGGAGCCAAAGCAGGGCAAAGTGTTTTTCATTTACATCTGCACCTCATGTCAGGCAGAGTTTTAAATTGGCCACCTGGCTAATTAAAATATAAATATGCTCCTAGTCCAAGTCCAAAGATAGTCACTCCAATACCAACTGCAAAGAACACACTATATTTTAAAGTTGTATTATCATCCATTTATATTCCCCTTGAATTTATCATTATATTAAAAAATATCCCTTTTCAACATATTTAATGATTTAACCTGTAAACTTATATAAATTTAAAGTACTTTTCAAAATATTAAAATGTCTAAACTTGAAAAAGCATGGATTTCCTACGATCTTGGTAACTCAGCATTTGCTACCACTGTTTTAGCGGCATTCTTTCCATTATTTTTTCCAGAGTTTTGGGGAAAGGACTTAACCTCAGTGCAGTCAGCATCATATTTGCTTTGGACAGTAGCTCTTTCTAACTTTCTTCTTTTTATAAGCGCTCCTGTAATTGGAGCACTTACAGATATCAACGGTTCAACAAAAAAGATTTTTATAACTTTTACAGCAATCGCCATTATCTGTGTTGGAGTATTATTTTTTACTAAGGCAGGGATGTGGATTTCTGCATTAATCTTTTTCGGTGTAGCGAACTATTTCTTTTCAGCTGGTAATATTTTATATGACAAAATTTTAGTAAAGATTACAAGTCCTGATCGATATTCTAAAATTTCTGGAATAGGCTATGCATGGGGTTATTTTGGAGGCGGCTTACTTTTTTTAATTAACTCTATAATGTTTATGTTTTGGGAAAGCTTGTGGTTTGAGAACTCTGCTGAAGCAATTTTGTTTGCATTTCTAACTGTTTCCATATGGTGGTCTATATTTCTACTTCCTTTGGCCATAAATTATAAAGATGAAAAAATTGTTCAACATCAAATACAGCGAAACATAATTGCAGAATCATTTAAAAAAACTTACTCAACAATAAAATCTATCTCTGAAAATAAAAAGATATTTTTATTTTTGTTAGCATTTTTCTTGTACATCGATGGTGTTCATACTGTAATGAGTTCTGCTGTTCTGTATGCAAAATTATTAAATTTAGATGATAGTGCAATTATTGTTGGTTTATTAATAGTACAATTTGTAGCATTTCCATTTACTCTCATATGGGCATACGTTGCTGAAAAATATAATGATAAGCTGGTCATTAATCTCTCAATTTTGATATATATTGGAGTAATATTATTCTCACTCACATTATCAAATGCAATTGAGTTTTATATTCTTGCCGCCCTGGTCGGCAGTGTACAAGGTGGGATACAAGCTAGTTCAAGATCTTTTTTTGCAACAATAATTCCAGCTCAAAGATCTGGAGAATTTTTTGGTTTCTTTAATATGTTTGGAAAGGCTGGTGCTTTTATTGGTCCCACACTTGTTGGTGTTGCACTTTCACCTGATAATATTCAATTAGGATTATTGCCAGTCATTTTATTATTTGTTTTTGGTGGCATCGTACTATTTAAAGTAAAGCATGAAACTGTTTAGTAAAAAGTCTATTATTTTTTATAGTATATTAGGGGCAATAACAGCCTTTATAATAGCTCCATTGATTAGAAGTTTTCTTGATTATTCTGTTACCGTTGAGCTGCTTATTACAACAGCTATTATCATTCCAATGTACGCAGTGATAACAAGAATAGCAAGAAAGTATCTTTAACTTTTCTCTAGAGTATCAAATAACAACTTAGGTTTGTCTGTAATGATCCCATCAACATTAAGTTGGATTAAATATTTGAAAGTCTCTACATCATTAATAGTCCATACCATGATTTTGATATCTTTTGACTTCAGATATTCAACAAATTTTTTAGTTACTATCTTAAGACCATAGTATTTCATTGGTACTTGTAAACAATCGCCCTTGAGAGGACTATTAATTAATTTATATCTTGAAAGCAGCGTTTTAAAAACTTCATTAGGACCCATTGATATACATAAGTTTGGTGACATAGATCTTACTCGCTCTAATCGTTTGCTGCTGAAGCTAGCAATACACACTCTATCTGTTGAATTAGTTTTTTGAATAACATTCAAAGCTGGTTCAACCACCTCATCAGTTTTGAAATCTATTTGAAAGGATAAATGTGGAAATTTATTTAAAGCATCTTCTAGTTTGGGAATTTTATGATTGTTAAATATGGTAAGACTATCAATTTCATCACTTTTTAATGAATCAAATTTTTTTGGTATTTCACAAATTCTTTTAAGATCATCATCATGAAATATATACGGAATTCCATCTGAGGACACTTGAACATCTGTTTCAATAAACTTACATCCTAAAGACTGTGAATATTCAAATGATTCAAGTGTATTTTCATATGATTCCTCTGCACCGCCCCTGTGAGCAAGAACTTCAATACCTTCATAATCTAGATAAGTTTTCATTTAAGGCTATTGTATACATTATTAATGTAAAATATATCCCACATATAAAGTTCAAAAATTTTTGTGGATAAATTTAATTCAATAAGACCTTATAACGACGAAGAGGTTAATAATGTATTAATAGATCTTTCTAATAATAGAAGATTTCTCAAAATGTTATTTACAACTGGCACATTTGATCATATCAGGTATTTACCATTTGCAAGAAAAATCTTAAGCCATTTACTAAAAAAAAGAGTTAATAAAATTGATTCAGTAGAAAAATATCAAGATATTTTTGAAAATATTGTTGAGGGTGTAGTTAAAAACTCTATTACTAACTTTACAGTATCTGGAATTAAGAACGTTAATCCTGATAAAGGATATTTATTTATAGCTAACCACAGAGATATAACGCTAGATTCTGCATTGTTAAACTTAACTCTGCATCAAAACAATCTATCTACTACATATAATGCGGTTGGTAATAATCTATTAGGTGAAAAATGGGCATCTGACCTTATGAGGCTAAATAAAAGTTTTATTATTGATAGAAGTGATAAATCAAAAAGAGATATTTATAGGAGCTTAAATCTTGCATCTGAATTTATTTTTAATGCAATAAATAATAATAATCATTCCATTTGGATTGCACAAAGACAGGGCAGGTCAAAAGACGGTAATGACTATACAGACCCATCTGTAATTAAAATGATACATTTGAATGCAAGAAAAAAAATAAGTTTATCTGAGTACCTAAATAAATTAAATGTAGTGCCTGTTTCAATTTCATATGAAAAAGATCCTAATGACATATTAAAAGCAAAAGAGTTGTACCTCACAAACTTAAATAAAATTTACATAAAAGAAAGAAAAGAAGATATGCAAAGTATTGCTGAGGGTATAAATGGACAAAAAGGAAATGTTAATTTAACAATTGGAAATGTTATGACTTTTAATTCAGATTCATATGAAGAATGTTCTTATGAAATTACTGAAAACATAAGAAAGTTATTCTATTTACATCCAACTAACTATGCTGCTGCAATTATGCAGGGAAGAGACATTGATTATCCTGAAGAATGGAGTCATGAAATAACAGAATCGACTGAATACTTAAAAAAAAGGCTAAGTTTAATACCAGATGAAATGCATCCATATTTATTAAATCAATATAGTAATTCTATTACCTAAAGACCAAAAAAAAGAAGGGTTAATCACTTAACCCTTCTCTAAAAATTTAATATTTTGACTATATTTGGGGGAGCACTTTAGGCAGTCATAAGTATTAAATTATTTAAACTCTGGATAGGCATCAACTCCTATCTCAGAAACATCAAGACCTAAATCTTGTTCTTCATCTGAAGCTCTAATTGGCATAAATGAGTCAATTGCAAGAGTTGCAGCATAGCTTACAACAAACGTGAATCCTGCAATTGCAATAACACCAATAAGTTGAGTAACAAATGATGCACCGCCTGTAAATGAAACAGCGAGCACGCCAAATATACCAACAACCCCGTGAGCAGATATTGCACCTACAGGATCATCTATACCTGATTTTTCAAGCGTAAGTATTGAGAAATAGACTATGATTCCTCCAATAGCTCCAACAAATACTGCAACACCACCAGATGGACTCAATGGATCAGCTGTGATTGCAACTAGACCGGCAATTGCTCCATTAATTGCCATAGTAACATCCATTTTACCAGTGGCGATTAAGCTCATTAACAGAGCAGCTACCACACCACCTGCAGCAGCCATATTTGTATTAAGAAATACCTGACTTACAGCAATAGCACTTCCTTCACTAGCAACAGCAAGTTCAGAACCACCATTAAAACCAAACCATCCTAACCAAAGAATCCATGCACCAAGTGCAGCTAGAGGGATATTTGATCCTGGCATAGGATTTACAGAACCATCGTATCCATATTTACCTTTTCTTGGACCTAATACCATTACTACTGCAAGAGCTGCAGCTGCACCACATAAGTGAACAGTTCCGGAACCTGCGTAGTCAGAATAACCCATCTGATTTAGAAAACCTCCACCCCAGTTCCAATAACCCTGAATAGGGTATATGAATCCAGTAAGAATAACTGCAAATAGATAGAAAGGTAATAATTTCATTCTTCCAGCCACTGCTCCTGATACAATTGACATAGCCGTAGCAACAAAAACTACTTGGAAAAAGAAGTCTGCTTGTTGTGAATATTCCATACCATAAGGTATACCAATATCTTCATTTGGTAACCCAGTTGATAAAGTAACAGAACTACCAATAGCTGGTAGATATCCATCCAAAAATTCTACACCAAGCCAGCTTAAAGCACTTCCACTCGGATACATTAATACAAAACCACACACCAAATACATGATGCAAGCTATCGAATACAAGCCAAGGTTTTTAGTAACTATTTCAGATACGTCTTTTTTTTGCACTAATCCAGCTTCAAGCATGGTAAAACCAGCTGCCATCCACATAACAAGTGCACCAGCCATTACTGCGTAAAAGGTATCTAATGCAAATTTAATTTCTTCCATAATATCTCCTTAAAATCTATATAGCTTCAGAACCGGTCTCACCCGTTCTAATCCTAATTACTTCTTCAATTGACGAAATAAAAATTTTTCCATCACCAATTTTTCCTGTGTTTGCCGTTTTGGAGATCACATCTGTAACTGTCTCTAAATTTGAGTCATCCACAAGAATATCCAATTTAATTTTTGGTAACGTATCTACAGAATATTCAGCACCTCTGTACATTTCTGTATGTCCTTTTTGTCTACCATAACCTTTAACTTCGGTAATAGTTAAGCCTTCAATACCGGCATCAACTAAAGCTTCTCTGACTTCTTGAAGCTTGAAAGGTTTTATAATTGCGCTTACTAATTTCATCTCAGAGTTATAGACTCGCTGATATTGAAAAAACTAAAGCATCCTCATCACCACCATAACCATCATCCATAAAATCATGATAGGCAACTGAGCAATCATAAGATCCACATCCAAATCCATAAGATATGGCAAAATTATCTCCATAGTCATCATATTGGCCATAAGAAAAGCCGATATCTCCAAAACCATATGCAATTTCTGTGTAGTCAGGAGCTCCATCTTGACCCATTGCAAACGTTAAACCTAGGTCACCCATGCTGAGTCCTAAAACAATTTCTTCGAAATCAAGGCCGTCTTCATTGCCAGGGTAGTCAAAAGAAACATAACCTAAATCTACGCCAATTCCACCCATTTCAAAACCGTATCCAAAATAATAATCAAATTCAGCTCCATTACCACTTCCAGTACTGTCATTAAAGTTAACATTAGAACCCCATATACCAGCATAGAATCCACCTTCAGCTGCATAATCGAATCCACCTGATACAGCAATACCATCAGTTTGTGTCATACCTCTCCATATATAGTCAGATGCAATGCTAACGTTAGCGCTTACAGCTGCATATGAAGGTAATGAAATTAAAGTTATTAATAATAATAATTTTTTCATTTAGTCCTCCTTATAAAAATCATTTACTTTAGTAATGCAATTAACGTGCCAAATATGTAAATACTGTTTTTTATTTTTCAAAAAGTTATAATTTTGGGCATTAAATGGAGTTCGTATGGAATTAAAAAATTCAATTGCATTAGTAACAGGTGGTGCATCAGGTTTAGGCCAAGCTACTGTTGAGGAATTTGTCTCTAAAGGAGCGAAAGCCGTTATTTTAGATATTAATGAAGATAATGCTAAAAAAATTATTGATAACTTGGGCGAAGATAACGTTTTGTTTATATCAACAAATATTATGGAAGAAGAGCCTGTTGTAAACGCAGTTAATCAAATCAAAGAAAAATTTGGCGGTTTACACATAGCTGTAAATTGTGCTGGAACAGGTTATCCTGGAAGAATACTTGGAAAAGAAGCACCTCATCCTTTAGATGCATTCAAGTTTATTGTTAATCTCAATCTTGTTGGAACATTCAATGTAATGAGAATTGCCGCAGAGTTAATGGACAAAAATGAACCAAATGAAAAGGGAGAAAAAGGCGTTATCATAAATACAGCTTCAATTGCTGGTTATGAAGGACAAATTGGACAATCAGCATATAGCGCATCAAAGGCAGGGGTAATAGGATTGACCTTAACCGCAGCACGAGATCTTGCTCGACATGCTGTAAGGGTATGTACAATTGCTCCCGGTATTTTTGATACTCCTCTTATGCAGCTTGCACCTGAAAAGGTAAGAGATCCTTTACTGGAGTCAACTCAATTTCCTCACAGATTTGGACAGCCTAGTGAATTCGCTGACTTAGCAGTGCATATTGTTGAAAATGCTTATTTAAATGGGGAAACAATTCGACTTGACTCTGCTATGCGTATGAAGCCTAGATAATTATTGAACAGCTACCCAGTAAGTAGCAGCAATAACAGCAACAATAATTAAAAATAAGATAACCTTAGCATCACTTTTGCTATCTAGATTAGCTTCTTCTGATTCATAAAATTCTTTGTAGTCATCTTTCATACTTATACCTAGTGTTTGATTACTATCCTTCCTATCTGTTCACCTTTTAAAATTTTACTTATTTCATTTCCTATGTCGGCAATTTTAACAGTCTTGGTTTGATTTGTAAGATCTAAGGACCATTCATTTGACAGTAATTCCCATAAATTTTCTTTTAAATCTAATGGTGATTCTGCAGAATCAATACCACATAATTGGATTCCACGTAGGATGAATGGAAATACTGATGACTCAAATGATGCCCCAGCAACATTACCACAACATGATATAACACCATGATTGTTTATAAGTGAGATAATTTTAGCTAATACATTACCGCCAACAGTGTCGACCGCACTGGTATAAATACCTTTATCTAATGCTCTGACGGGCTCTGACATAAAATCATTTCTTGATATTATTTTTTTTGCTCCCATTTTTGATAAAACTTCTGATTCATCTGGTTTGCCTGTTACAGCATGAACTTCAACGCCTAATTTAGATAATAATCCAACGGAAATTGATCCAACACCGCCTGTTGCTCCAGATACCAATGCCGGCCCAGAACTAAAATCACACAAATCAGTAATCTTCTTTACCGAAGCTGCTGCAGTTAAACCTGCGGTTCCATAGGTCATTGCATCATACGAAGAAAAATTTTTAGGCATTTTGATCACCCAATTATCTGGAAGATGAACAACTTCACCAAAACCACCAAATTCAGACATACCAATTTTGTAGCCAGTTGCTATAACTTCATCTCCTAAAGAAAATTTTGATGATCGTGTTTCAATTACTTCTCCAGCAACGTCAATACCTGGAACAAATGGATATTTTCTTACCACTCCTTTTGCACCTGACGACGCAAGAGCATCTTTGTAATTCAACGATGAATACTTTACCTTTATCAGAACATTCCCATCAGAAATTTTAGGAATATCTATATCTTTAATATTTCCTACAAATGACCCATCAATTTCTTCAACTAGATAACCTTTGTATGCCATTATTTTTCAGATAAATATTTCTCTGCATCAAGTGCAGCCATGCAGCCAAAGCCTGCGGACGTGATAGCTTGACGATAGACTTGATCGGATACATCTCCTGCTGCAAAAATACCTTCAATGGAGGTGCTTGTAACTGATCCGTTGAGACCAGATTTAATAATAATATAACCGTTATCCATTTCTAATTGATCACTAAACATTTCAGTATTTGGTTTGTGACCAATTGCGATAAAAACACCCATAACATCCTTTGTTGATTCTTCACCTTTAGTATTTAATTTGATACTAGTGACACCTTTATCGTCTCCAACAACTTCTGTTAATTGCGTATCCCATAAAATTTCAATTTTACCTTCCTGTTCTTGTTTAAAAATACGATCTTGTAAAATCTTTTCCGCTCTAAGTTCATCTCTCCTATGAACTAAATACACTTTAGAGCATATATTAGACAAATAAAGTGCTTCCTCTGCAGCAGTATTCCCACCACCAATTACTGCAACTTTCTGATCTCTATAAAAAAATCCGTCACATGTAGCACAAGCTGAAACTCCTTTTCCTAAATATTCTTTTTCAGAGGGTAACCCTAAATACATTGCACTTGCACCAGTTGAGATGATTAATGACTCACATTCGTATTCTGAATTTCCGTATAATTTGAAAGGTTGGTTTGATAGGTCAACACTATTAATGTGATCATTTACAACTTGAACATCAAATTGTAATGCATGCTTTTTCATTCTTTCCATAAGCTCAGGCCCTTGAAGTCCTTCGCTATCTCCAGGCCAGTTTTCAACATCAGTAGTTGTTGTAAGTTGCCCACCTTCTTGGATGCCAGCAATAATTATAGGATTTAAACCAGCACGTGCTGCGTATATTCCTGCAGCATATCCTGCGGGTCCTGAACCTAAAATTATTAATTTATTATAATTCTCTGACATTTGATGAATTATAATTGAATATAAAGAAATTGTTATCGATTATGCCTATAATTACATAAATATTATATAAATTACTTTGATGTCTCCAAACATAAAAAATACTCTAATAAGCTTCTTTAGCTTTTTCTTGATTGCATTTTCACTTTATATTTTTATATCACTTTTATCTTATGATTCATCAGACTCAGGATATTGGTATCGAGATTCTTCCTCAACAGTTAATAACTTAGGAGGCCCATTAGGCGCTTTCATTTCAGATTATTTGTTTACACTTATTGGTTTTGGATCATATTTATTATTATTAATATCTTCAGCGTGGTGTATTCAAGTTTTATTCTTTAATAATTCAAATATTTCTAGATTAGATAATGTATTAAGACTATCAAGCTCAGTTTTATTATTAATATGTTTTTGCTCAATAGGACACTTCTATTTAACTAATAACTTTGGTGGATTTTTTGGAAACGTAATTTTTACAAATTTATCGTCTTTAGTTGGAGAAATAGGAGCTTTAATATTTCTAATTATTTTAATTATTCCATCAATATCCATGTCGTTTAATTTCTCCTGGTTAAAAGCAACAGACTATTTCGGCAAAAAATTAATTGCAACTTACAAAGCTATATTGAAAGTAGTTTTATTTTTATTGAATAAAACTATTGGAATATCAAAATCTTTTTTTTCAAAATTAAAAAAAATAGTTAATTACACAAAAGTAAATATTGCAGATAATAAAAAAACTAAATCAAAGCCTAAAATTAAGAGTCAAACTGAAATAAAAAATGAAGAAAAAGATTTTTCAGAAAAACCTGTCAGACAGGGTGAGCTACCTATAAAAGAAAATGATCTTAAAGTTGTCCCCAAAAAAGAAATTGATACAACCAAAGAAGATGCAATCAATCAAAACAAAATAACACCTAGCACAGAGCTACTTGACAGGGCGCTTGATGATGGACAATCTTTATCTGAAAACGAATTAAATCAGATTGCATCATTGTTAGAGACAAAGTTAGATGAATTTGGGATTGAGGCAACTGTTGAGTCTGTAATACCTGGACCAGTAGTTACAAGGTTTGAAATACAACCAGCACCGGGTACAAAAGCAAGTAAGATTACTAATATTGCTCAAGATATTGCAAGATCTTTATCTGTTAGTAGTGTGAGAGTAGTTGAAGTTATTGAAGGTAAATCTTTCGTAGGCGTAGAAATTCCAAACAACAATAGAAAGATGGTAAGACTAACTGAAATATTGTCATCCGATGCATTTAAAAATTCAACATCTAGTTTGAGTTTAGCATTGGGTAAAGATATTTCTGGCAATCCTGTTGTTGCCGATTTAGCAAAAATGCCACACTTACTTGTTGCAGGAACAACTGGTTCAGGAAAGTCGGTAGGATTAAATGCGATGTTACTGAGCTTATTATTTAAATCTGATCCTGAAGAAGTGAGGATGATATTGATTGATCCAAAAATGCTTGAACTTTCTGTTTATGAGGGAATTCCACATCTATTAACTCCAGTAATAACAGATATGAGTAATGCTTCAAATGGTCTTAGGTGGTGTGTAGCTGAAATGGATAGAAGATATAAATTAATGTCTTTAACAGGTGTTAAGAGCCTAGCAGCTTACAATAAAAAAATTAAAGATGCTGAAAAAAATAACAAACAAATTGTTAACCCATATAACGAGGATGAAGAGGAGTTTCTTGAAACTTTACCATCCATAGTCGTGGTTGTTGATGAGTTTGCAGACATGATGATGTTAGTTGGCAAAAAGCTTGAACACCTCATTGCAAGAATTGCTCAAAAAGCTAGAGCTGCAGGTATCCACCTAATTCTTGCTACACAAAGACCTTCGGTAGACGTAATTACAGGACTAATTAAAGCTAATATGCCAACAAGAATAGCATTTCAAGTGTCTACAAAAATAGACTCAAGAACAATTTTAGATCAAGGTGGCGCAGAACAACTACTTGGTGATGGAGATATGCTTTATTTTCCACCAGGAGTTGGAGTTCCAAAAAGAGTTCATGGTGCTTTTGTTGGTGATGATGAAGTGCATAGAGTTGTAAGTGATATGAAATCAAAGGCAGAACCAAATTATGTAGAGGAAATTATTTCTTCCAAGCAGGATACTGGACCCATAACAGGATGGACAAATAGTGAAACTTCATCAGATGATGAGCAAGATGAACTTTATGATGAAGCTGTTAATTTTGTAATTGATTCGAGAAGAGCCTCAATTTCTGCCGTGCAAAGAAAATTAAGAATAGGCTATAACAGAGCTGCACGTTTAATTGAAACTATGGAAGAAGCTGGAATTGTTACTGAAATGAGCTCTAATGGTTCTAGAGAAGTTTTAGTTCCTAAACGAGATTAATTTGAAAGTTAAAACTTTATTACTTTTACTAATATTTAATGTAAATGTTCAGGCACTTAATGTTGCAGATCAATTAAATAATTTTTTTCAATCCGGTTCGGTTTTTGTTCATAAAAGTTTAAATAAAAAAAACAATAACATTGAAGAATCCAACGGCTTTTTTGAGAGATATAATGATCATATAAGTATAGATGTTTTTTCGCCTTACCGTGAAACTTATTATATTTATGATGATGAAATTGAGATTGTTGATATTGAATTTAGTCAGATACGATATATACCAATCGAAGACTTGGAAAATAATTTCTTTTTAAATTTAATCTTAAATGGTGTTACTGATGACTATGACCATATCAATGTAATTGAGGATGGTAAATATATTCTTATTAAGGATAATCTTGAAATTGCAATTGATTTCATTAATAAAAATACATTGCAACTAAAATATAAAGATAATTTGGGAATTGATAATTTAATTAGGTTTTCAAGAAGTTCATGATATTAAATTTTTTATATGTTGGTCTTGGTGGAGCTTTGGGAGCAGTTTCAAGATTAGGTATAAATGAAATATTTGAAAGAATATCTTTTACTTCTTTCCCACTATCTACATTACTTATTAATGTTTTGGGATGTTTTTTTATCGGACTTTATCTAGGTATTAATATTCCTGTTAAAGATTCATTTTATTATTTTTTCATTATTGGTTTCTTAGGCTCATTCACCACTATGTCGGCATTCACGCATCAAACGATATTGATGTTTAATTCAAATTTAATTTCAGCAGTTTCATATATAATGCTCACTATATTCTTGAGTATTTTTGCAACATATTTCGGAACATTGATAACTAGATAATGATAGATATAAAAAAATTAAGAGATAATCCAGAATCGGTTAAACAAGCTTTAAGAAAACGTGGTTATGACTTAGATGTGACCTTATTCTCTCAATTAGACAGCGCAAGAAAGTCCTTACAAGTTGATGTTGAAAATCTTCAAGCCGAAAGAAAAAAACTTTCAGCTAAATTTGGAAAATTAAAATCTTCTGGCGAGCCTACCGATGAACTAAAAAAAATTATTGATAATAAAAATGATGAATTATCGACAAAGGATGTGGAACTTCAAGAAATAATGACTCAGCTCGATTCGCTTATGCTAGATATGCCCAATATTCCTGATGATAGCGTTCCAGAAGGCAAAGACGAAACTGAGAATGTCGTAATTAATGAACATGGAAAGATTCTTTCTGCAAATGAGCTTGATCATTTAGAGATCGCTGATGATATTGATATTGATTTAGCGTCTAAACTTGCAGGATCCAGATTTTCTGTCTTAAAAGGCGATATGGCAAAACTTCAAAGATCTCTTATCAGTTTTATGTTAGATCATGCAATTAAGAACGGATATAAAGAATATTATGTTCCTTTTATGGCGAACTCAGAATCATTGACAGGTACTGGGCAGTTACCCAAATTTGAAGAAGATCTTTTTAAGACTAGTGAAAAATTATATCTAATTCCAACGGCTGAAGTTCCCTTAACAAACCTGTTTAGAAATGAATTTGTAAGTGAAAAAGAATTACCAATTAAAGTCACATCTCATACGCCATGTTTTAGATCAGAAGCGGGTAGCTATGGCAAAGATACGAAAGGATTAATTAGGCAACATCAATTTGAAAAAATTGAATTAGTACAAATTACTCATCCTGATAATTCTATGAAATGCTTAGATGTTTTATTGAGCAATGCTTGTGAAATATTAGATCTTCTTGAGCTACCATATCAGGTAATTGAACTTTGTACTGGTGATTTAGGCTTTTCTTCTGCAAAAACATTTGATATCGAGGTATGGATGCCCAGTCAAAATAAATATCGAGAAATATCATCTTGCTCAAATTTTACTGATTTCCAAGCAAGACGCGCAAACATAAAATATAAATCTGAAAGCGGAAACAGATATGTTCATACCATCAACGGCTCTGGCCTTGCTGTAGGACGATGCTTAATCGCATTAATTGAAAATAATTTTGATGGCAGCAATTCTGTAAGAATACCAAAATGTTTACAAGAATATTTTGGTTCAGACACATTAAAAGTTAGTTGAAGCATATATCAATAAAAATATTTTTTACATTATTAATAAATATAACATCAGTTAATGCTGAAACTATTAAAATTGGTCTTGGGTCTTGTCTAGATCAAGATTATCCTCAACCTATTTGGAAGTCAGTTGAAAATGAGGATATTAGTTATTTTGTGTTTCTTGGTGACAATGTCTATGGCGATAGTTTAACTGGGTCATTAAAAAAAATGGAAAGAGCATATACAAAACAAAAATCACTCCTTCCAGATTTTCTAGATGAAATAGAAATATTTTCTATATGGGATGATCATGATTATGGAGTAAATGATGGCGGAATGGATTATAAAAATAAGGAACTTGCTGAAGATATGTTTCTTAAATTTTGGGATATACCTAAGAGCGATGTAAGATATAAGAGGGATGGAATTTATTTCTCACAAGACGTTCTTTTTTTTAATAAGACTTTCAAACTAGTATTTCTTGATACCAGATTTTTTAGATCTGAATTGAAAGGTCAAAAAGGAAAATATCTCAAGAATGAATCTAAAGACGCAACAATATTAGGTGATGTTCAATGGAAATGGCTCACAAATGAATTAAATCAAAAATTTGATTTTTTAATCTTATTTAGTTCAATACAGGTTCTCCCTGAAGATCATGGTTTTGAGAAATGGGCTAATTTCCCTAATGATAGAAAAAAATTGTTAAATATTCTTGATCAATTCAAGCATAAAACTATATTAGTTTCTGGTGATAGACATCGCGGTGGTTTGTACAAAAAAGATAGTATTTATGAAATAACAGCTTCATCGTTAAATAAGCCTGGTTCATTCTCATACGAAACTGATAAATTTTTGATTGGTAGTACTTTTCCAGAGGAAAATTATGGTCTCTTAGAAATATCTGCAAATACAATCAAGCTTAAGCTTAAGGACAAGTCAGGAAAAAGCTTGAATTCAGTAAAATTAGATTATTAAAAATACTGTAAACACGCAGTTCACAAATTTTTTACAAAATTGTAATAGTTCTCTGATGAATTTTGATATATATTATGAATCTAAACTAATTTTTCACATTTAGGGGTGTGTATTTATGATTCGGAAATTTTTAAAACTTTCGTTACTCTCAATTTTTATTTCACCAATCTTAATCGCTCAAGAACTTACCTCGGACATTACTGGTTCAGTATCTTCTGCAAATGGTGCGGTTAGCGGTGCTCAAGTTGAGATTACTTATGAACCAACTAATACTGTGGTTACCCGTGTTACAGATGCCTCGGGCAGATACTCGGCAGGCGGTTTGAGACCAGGTGGACCTTATACTATTAAAGTTTCAGCTGCTGGATTAGCTGCTGATCAGGTTACAACAAGTCTAGTAGTAGGAGAAACATCAAGACTTTCTTTTGTTTTGAGTTCAGCATCTTCAGTTGATGATGTAGTAGTTACTGCACAAAGGGTATCTTCAGATGATGGACTTGGTTTTTCATCTACTATTGATGCACAAACTATTCAAGAAACACCATCAGTCACAAGAGACATAAAAGATTTAATTAAACTAAATCCTCTAGTTTCATTGGACGATGCAGAAGATGATTATGCAAGCATCTCTATTGGTGGTGCACATCCTAGAAGTAATGACATTAAAGTTGATGGCGTCTCATTTAATGATGACTTTGGTTTGAATGATAATGGATATCCATCTCAAAGAAGTCCAATTAACTTAGATTCGATTGAACAAATGTCAGTGAAAGTTGCACCAGCCTCTGTAGAATATTCAAATTTCAGAGGCGGTATCATTGAGTTTGTTACTAAAGGTGGCACAAATGAATTTGAAGGTAGTGTTGGATATTATGATAGAGGAGATCAATTTTATGGAGATAAAATTGAAGGGCAAAAATATACCTTTGATAAGGAAGATACTGCTCAAAGTTTCACTTTAGGTGGACCAATAATTAAAGACAAAGCTTTTTTCTATGTCACATATGAGGAAACCACTGTAACTAATCCAGTATTGTATGGACCTGCAGGTTCAGGTGCAGCAAATGAGCAAGCTATTACTCTTGCTCAAGTTGATAACATTAGACAGATAACTATCAATAAATACGGATGGGATCCGTTAGGTGTTGCTTCGACTACAGAGTCTAATCAAGAAAATACATCTTTAAGGGTAGATTATATTTTGAATGAAAATCATAGACTTACGTATAATTATAAAAGCACAGAGGGTGATAGACTTCGAGCAAGTGGAAGCAACTCGAGCTTCTATTTTGAATCTGCCTCATACTTCAAAGGTGAAAAAACTGACACATCAAGTATTCTTTTAGTTTCAGATTGGTCAGACAATTTAGTATCTGAAATTTATTATTCAAATAAATCTACAGATACTAGTCAAGAATCACCTGCTGGACAGAATGTTCCAAATTTTTATATTGATGATGCCTATGGTATGAGAGTTTATCTCGGTGCTGACATATACAGAAGTGCAAATGAGTTAGCCACGGAAACAGATTTTTTAAAGGCTAAACTTACTTACTATACCGGTAATCATAAGATTACTGCAGGATATGAAAATACAACTTGGGATATATACAATCTCTTTGTTGTGGCTCAAGATGGAGAATGGGAATTTGATTCATTAGCAGACTATGAAGCTGGTGTTGCTAGCTCGTTTAGTGCAAACAATGCAAAATCAGGCAATGTTGATGATGCAGCAGCTATCTTTGATTACGGACTAACTTCATTATATGTAATGGATGAATACACGTTTTCAGATAGATTAAGCCTTACCGCAGGTATCAGATATGATGAATATGATTCAGATGACGCTCCTGCACTAAATCAAGACTTTCTTGCAACATACGGTTTTGCTAATGGTGGTATTGATGGCACAAGCTTGCTAAATGTTAGATTGGGTATGGATCTTGTAATTGATGACATGAGTGATATTAATGTAACGTATGGCACATATTCATCAAAACTTCCTACAGTTTGGATATCAAATGCATACACTAACGACGGAGTTAGAGTTTCTGCTTACAATAGCAGTTATGCACCAGCTGGTTGTGATCCATTAACAGCACCAGGTGCTGGCATTCCGGCCTGTGTACAGCAAGCAATTGCAGATGCTCCTTTGACAAGCTCTAAGATTGACTTTGTTGCCCCAAGCTTTGATTGGCCTGATTCAAAGATTTTAAATATAACTTATGAAAGAGATCTTCCATATGATATGGACTTAAGTGTTACTTATTTAAAATCAAAACAAGAAGAAGCTTTATATAAAGTTATTGATACGGGTTATCCATTAAACGGCGATACTCCAACTGTACCTACTGAAACTGCACCAGATGGACGTCCTATATATGATATGACTGGTAAAAGAACTTATAAAGCTGGTTTATATAATGACTGTTGTGGTGAAAGAGAAGTTATTTCAGCAACCCTTAATAAAGCATTTAGGGATGGTGACACTGTTGTTTCAATAAGTTACACAGGTCAGGATAATACCGAATTAAGCGGAATGACTTCCTCAACTTCTAATTCAAACTTTGGTAAAACCGGTGCTATTGACTTCAACAACAGAAAAGCAATGACATCAATTTATGAAACAGAGCATAGATTACTTGCAACTTTGAGATCAAAGCATTATTTCTTTGGAACTGACAAGCCAACAACTTTTACTTTGATTTTTGAAAGAAAGTCTGGTTTGCCTGCTTATCCAACTTTTGATACATACACAAGTTGGCCAGGTGATTACAAAACCAAGGCTTTTGGTTATGACTTCAATTTAAACGATGACAGCTCATCCTTATTGTATATACCAACAAGAAGCGATCCTATTGTTTGTTACTCATATAAATGTACAGATGAAGGTTCTGCTGATGCGCTTGCTAGAGAAGAGGCAGTTTTAAACCTTCTTTACAATGTGTTTGGTTTAGAGGGTAAAGCTGGTGAAATTGCCGATAGAGGTTCTATGAGATTCCCATGGCAGTCATCGCTTGATTTCAAAATTACTCAAATCTTACCTGGTTTCAGAGATGATGATGAAGTCGTTATTACATTAGGTATTGAGAACTTATTAAACCTTCTAGATGATGACAAAGGTGTTGTCAGATATGGTTATTACTCAGGAAGAATTCCTGTAATAGATCTTAGAATTGTTGATGGATCAAAATATGACTACAGCAGAAATGCTTTTAGATATAGTTTTGATGATCCATACAATATGAGTCTTTCAGCAACACAAAGTGTTTGGAGAGCTCAGTTAGGATTTAAGTATAATTTCTAATAATACTTATATATAATTTAAAGGCGGTTTAATACCGCCTTTTTTATTATGAATAAACAAATACCTGAACTTTCTTTTGTAGATATTGAAAAAGGTGACTCTAATTCTATAAATATTCTGTCTGATGCTTTAGAAGACCATGGATTTTTTTCAATAACTGAACACGGATTATCTAATGAGCTTGTAGATAAGTGTTATCAATTATCAAAACAGTTTTTTAATCTAGAATATGAGACTAAGAATAAGTATAGTTCAGTTGGCTCTAAAGGGGCTAGAGGCTATACCCCAAAAGGTATCGAAACTGCAGTTGGTGAGAATGTACCTGATCAAAAAGAATTTTGGCATCACGGTCCAGTTGTTGATGATACATTTGATCAAAAAATTCCAAAAAATATAATTATTGAGGAGATGCCTGAATTTAATAAATATTATGATGAATTGTATTTAGAGCTTCATAAAATTGGTTCTAGAGTATTGTCAGTAATTGCTTTGTCATTGGAAATAGATAAAAATTTTTTTACACCTTGGATAGAAAAGGGCAATTCGCTTTTAAGATCTATTCATTATCCACCTGTAGATTCTAATTTAAATCCTCATAGAGCAAGAGCTCATGAAGATATTAATTTAATTACATTATTAATTGGAGCTGAAGAAGGTGGTTTAGAGGTTTTGAACAAGGATGGGTCTTGGATTAAAGTCTCTCCAAGCTCAGAAGCAATTGTTTGCAATATTGGTGACATGATGCAGCTTGTTACCGATAAAAAATTAAAAAGCACTACACACCGTGTAATACAAGATAAGCTAACCGAATCTAAGCCAAGATATAGCATACCTTTTTTTCTTCATCCAGCACCTTCAGTAAATTTAAAATCTATATTTAGAGACAGTGATGAGGGAATTCTAGCTAACGATTTCCTTGATCAGAGGCTCAAAGAAATAAAGCTTTATTAAGATGGATACTCTTTTTATTTTACAGATTTTCATTGGTTTTATTGGTCTTGTAGCATTAGCTATACCTTTTTCAGATAATTTTAAAACTATAAACTACCGCTATGTTCTATACGGAATACTTGCTCAAATAATACTTGCAGTAATATTACTTAAATTACCTTTTGTAGTCAGTTTTTTTGAAATTTTAGGAAATGGTGTCGTTATCCTTCAGCAAGCTACTCAAGAGGGCGCTAATTTTGTATTTGGTTATCCTCCTACAGATAGCAGTACACCATATAGATCTCTTTTAGAAACTTTTGCTTTTGGAGTTTTACCATACATCATAGTCATGGCATGTATTTCGGCTATATTATGGCATTGGGGAGTACTTCCTTTTATTGTTAATTTAATCTCTAGAGCATGTCAAAAGCTTTTCAATATTGGTGGGCCAGTTGGATTGGGAGCGGCTGCAAATATTTTTGTTGGACAGGTTGAGGCTCCATTATTAATAAGGCCCTATGTTAGTAAATTATCTAATAAAGAACTCTTAATTTTAATGACTGCAGGCATGGCTACCGTTGCTGGTTCTGTAATGGTTGCTTTAATTGCAATACTTGAAAGCTCATTCATTAATCAGAACTTGATTCAACATTTTATTACCGCGTCTGTATTATCAGTTCCTGCTGCAATTATGTATGCAAATATTATGATACCTTCAAATACAATTACTGATTTTGATGAAAATAAAGTACCCAAAGTTTTCAACAGTACCATGGATGCAGTAACTAGAGGTTCATCAGATGGAGCAAGTATTGCGTTTAGTGTTGGAACAATATTGATTGCAGTTATTGCGCTAGTATTTATTGCTAACTCAATATTAGGATTTTTATCATCTCAATTTGGTTTTGATTTGTCTATAGAAATAATCCTTGGTTACCTTTTTGCACCTATTGCATGGTTGATGGGAATTCCATGGGATGAAGCTATCATTGCTGGAGAACTTCTTGGAATAAAGACAACATTAAATGAGTTTGTTGCTTATCCTGGTTTGGCTGCTTTGGATAATGGAGAACTTTCAGAGAGATCAAAACTAATAACATTTTATAGCCTATGTGGTTTTGCTAATTTATCGTCAGTAGGAATTCTTATCTCTGGAATTACTGCAATGGCTCCAGAAAGAAAAGACGATCTTATCAAGGTTTCTCTTAAAGCACTTGTTGGTGCAACACTAGCATCTTGTATGACTGGATTAATAGTTGGAATTTTTATTTAATTATTGATGACAATAAACAAATTTAGATAACTAGCAAAAGATATCCATAAGACATATGGAATAAATAAAATAAATGCCAATTTATTTTCTCTATACATAAGTGCAGTTATATACAAGTTTAAAGCAACAAGCAGATAAATATCGATGAGTGATATCAGCGGCATTTGAAATCTGAAAAACAACCATGACCATGCAGCATTAAAAGCTAATTGAATTAGAAAAATTTCGTAGATCTTCTTGTAAGCTAGATATGCAGAAATCATCATCAGGACATAAAGTATCGGCCAGACTATTCCAAACACATAACTTGGCGGATTAAGTTCACTTTTATTAAGAGATAAGTACCATAAGTCAGAGCTTGCTTGCGTGGAGGCCAAGCTACCAATCATAGCAGCAAGAATGACTGCAATGACTAACTTAATCTTCTTCTCTTGCATACATTAAAAAATGTTCTTACTTTTGTCTGAAGAATCTACTTATCGTATCTGAGATATTTCCAAAGAGATTTGAGCCTTTAGGTCTTGCTTCAATATAGATATAAAAACCCACAAAAGCTAAAGAAATTAAGAAAACCCAAACTGCATCGTATTCACCCATGCGCAGATTATAAATGTTTTGTGTTTTGAAATAAATTTATATTAGACTTTTTCTACAATTATTGAACAAACAGAGTAACCCGCACCAAAAGAACAGATTAAGCCTTTTTCACCTTTTTTAAGATCATTATGTATGTTGAATGCAAACATAGAGCCAGCACTTGCTAAGTTACCAAATTTTTCAATTGGCATTGGAGCTAATGATGTATCGAATTGATCTGTACCAATGATCTTAGCCACAATTAAGTTGATCATTCTAGCATTTGCCTGATGAAGCCAGAATTTTTTAATCTCGCCTGGTTCAATGTCGTTATCTTTAAGCTGTGTTGATATAAATTCAGCCACCATAGGACAAACCTCTTTAAAAACACTGTTACCATTTTGATAAAATAATAAATCTTCATAGGTTTTGCTATTATCAGCTGCTCTTACTAAATAGCTCCAATCACTTCTAATATTATTAGAAAATTTTGTAACAAGTTTTCTGTCTAAAACTTTATGCGAATGCTTTGAAGAATTATTTTTGCTAACTACAGTTGCTACACACCCATCACCAAATATAAAATGTATATCTCTACGCGTGTAATTTACAAATGGTGTAGATATTTCAGGATTTATAACTAGCACTGTATTTGCTAGGCCCGATGCAATATCGCTGTAGGCATTATTAATTGCAAATGTAGTAGATGAGCATCCTACAAGCATGTCATATGCATACCCATCAATACCAAGTTCATTTTGAATCTCAATTGCCACAGATGGATAATTTCTTGCAGCATGCGAGGTGCCTAAAATAACTCCATCAATATCTGCAGCTGAGACATTAGCTTGTTCCATAGCTTTTTTTGCGGCATTAATACCTACCACAGCATGAATTGAAAGCCTAGATTCATCTTCATGTTCTACCTGCGGCATCATTTTATCTATGTCTAAAATATTTTTTTTATCTATGACATATCTAGTTTTTATGCCAGATGCTTTTTCGATAAATTCAGCTGATGAATGTTCCATTGCAACCATATTTCCATTATCAATTTCATTAGCATTTTTGTAATTAAAATTGTCAACATATGAATTATAAGATTCAACTATCTCATCGTTAGTTATCATTTCTTCCGGATGCCAGATGCCAGTTCCAGCAATATGAATATTATCCATAGTTATATTAATATTTATCTAATATGTTTATTATAAATTATGATTTTAAATAGCTCTATTGATAAAAGCTACCTATATGTTCATTTATCAAACATGTCTCAATCAAAAGGAATAGTTCATATTTGTCACGGTAAAGCAGAACATATAGGAAGATATAAATGGTTAACCTCCAAGCTTAATAATGATGGGTATCATGTAATATCGATAGATCATAGAGGACATGGAAAAAGAATACATAATTCTACAGATAGAGGTAAATTTTCCGATGATGAGAATGGATGGGATAAAGTTGTGGATGATTTCCATTTGCTTATAAATGATACAAAAAAAAGTTTTCCTGATTTAAAACAATTTGTGTTTGCGCACAGCATGGGTTCATGGATAGCTTTATCGCTATTAAAAAAAGAACTTATAATCGATGGACTCATACTATCGGCATCAGCAAAATATCCACAATTTTTGATAACGTTCCAAAAACTAATAATAAAAATAGATATTTTTTTTAATGGCAGAAATAAATTAAATAATATTATGGAGCGACTTACTACCAAAAGATTTAATAGCAATTTTAAACCAAACAGAACTGAGTTTGACTGGGTATCTGATGACGAAGACAGTGTAGACAATTATATTGAAGATGATTTATGCGGATTTAAAGTTACCAATGGACTTTGGCTAGATATGGTAGAAGGAATTGAAAGCACATTTAAAGTTGAAAACTATATAAGCAATAATAAGAATTTAAGAATTTTATTAGTTGCAGGCTCTAAAGATCCTGTTGGCGACAATGGTAAAGGTGTTGAGAGACTATACACGTTTTTAAAAAATCATTTTAAAAATTTATCCTTATTTACATTTGGTAATGGTAGACATGAGATATTTAGCGATCTAAATAAAGATAGGCGCTATAAATTGTTAACAGACTTCTTTGATAAAGAAATCTAAAATTATTTTTTGATTATGGAGATTAGAGCCTTATTTGTTTCTTCAGGACTTTCAAAGTATGGAAAGTGCCCAACATCTTCTAAGATAACAATATCTTTATCATGATCTATATTTTGTAACAATATATTTTCTGGGTTAAATCTTGCTAGCTTATCTTTTTCACTAAAAATATATTTTATGTTTTTTAAACTTGAGATTTGTTCTTCGGTTAAGCGAAATGAATTACAGGATTTTAAATCAATTGAACTAATCTCTTTTTCAGACTGATTAAATAATCGTTTCAATGGGTAAAGTTTTATTTCTCTTTCTGGATCATCTTCAACAACTTTTGTTCCATATGGTGATTTGATTTGGCCTTTTTTTCTACCATAGAAACCAGAACCCATCGTTCCAAAGCCCTTAGTTTTAATTTCAGTTTTAGGAAATTTATGAATCCCATATTTCATCAAGAACTCTACTGCTTGATCAAGATTACCTTTTGCAAAATCTAGTAACATATCTCCAACCAAAAATGGATAAGCAATATTCATACAAATTGTCATCTTATGTTTTACTTTTGTAGAAAGATCAAGGGCAACCAGGCCACCCCAGCTATGCCCAATTAATATAGGCTCTTTGATATCTAACTGATCAAAAACATCGATACAAAATAAAGAATGTTCATCTATGGAATTAACAATTGGACCAGAAGTAAAGCCATGACCAGGCAAATCAAAACCTAGGATATTATGATTATTATACAATTCCTCAAGATTAAACATCGACAATATTCTGTGATCCATTCCTGCTCCAGGAAGGAAAACAATTGATTGTTTTGAGTTATCAAAAGGCAATTGTTCAAATATGTTAGCTTTATGATTTTTTAATTTTAATTGCATTTTTAACTATTGAGATTACTAATAAAATATTTACGAATATCAATGGTACCGAAAATATAACTAAAAGCCACATAAAAGAATCCCCTCCGCCAAGAAACATTATTAGGGCAGGTTGAATTATGAGCATGAATGCAAAAAATAATCTTAAATTTCGCGAGGGTTCATCCTTAAAATTTTTCATCGCCGCCGTAGCTAAAATATAGGAAGAGGAGTCATAGGTTGTGCATAGAAAAATAATTGCTATCACCCCAAAAGCTATTAATAAATAAAAGCCAAAGTCTAAAGATGAAATAGTTTCTACAACAATGGTTTCAAGACCAGCAGTTCCAGAGCTATAAACTTCAGGAGCATTAAATATATTATTCTCAAACAAATAAATAGATGAGTTACTTAGTACACCAATATGAAAAAAACACCCAAGAGAGCCAATTAGCAAGCATCCAAATACAATTTCTCTTATTGATTTTCCATTTGAAATATTGACAATAAAAGTTCCAACAGCAGGAGCTAAAGCAAAATACCATGCCCAATAAAAAACTGTCCAAGTAATACTGTATTTTGAACTTGATAAACTCAAATCAATAAAATTACTAAACATATAACCAAGGGGTTCGATGGTATTTTTAACAATATAGGAAGTCGGACCAGAAAATAATATAAACAACAAAAATATTATTACCAAAATTATATTTAAATTACTTAACCTTTTGATTCCTTTTTGAATACCAAGGTAAACACTTGATCCAAATATTAGAAGACATAAAACCAAAGCTGAAAAATCTAAATAGATATTTTTATCAACTAAAAATACTTTTGATATCACAGCTGAGATTAAAGGGAATGATAGAGTTAAGCCTACTCCTGCACCTGTGAGTATTGCTCCAATAAATATTAAATCTAGAAATAGTCTTAATATTCCAGATTGTTTTTTTAACAATATTCCAGAAAAAGTTAGAGGTGTATTAGGTTTGTTAATTAGAGCCAGTGAAAAAGCAATAGTCGGAAGGCAATAAATTGCCCAACCTGTTAAACCCCAATGAAAATGAGGATATGACCTTGCTTTTAGATAGTTTATTGATTCCTCAGTTCTAACTCCATCCACTGGGTCTGTAAAATATACCAACCATTCTACTGTAGACCAATATAACAAAGCAGCACCCAGCCCTGTTGCAAATAACATGGAACACCATGAAAAATAAGAAAATGTATCCTTTCCTTCAAGGACAAGCACTTTAGAACCTACAGGAGTAATTGCTATAAGAATCAAAAAAATAAGAATTAAAAAACTAATTATTAAAAAATATGATTCAAAATTAATAGCAAAAAAATCGTAAATATTTTTAAGTGTATTTGCACTTTCATTTGGATTATTTAAAACATATGATGAGAGAATAATTAAAAAGAAAAAAGTAATAAATATTACTGATATATTCCAAAGTGGATTAATTTTTAATTTAAACATTTTAAATCGCAAAGTAAAAAGTAATGATAACAAATATTTATACTTATCCTGAGTTAAAAAGACAAGAGAGTAACGAAGGTAGATTTTATTTAGATTCAAAAAATAATCCAGTACCTAGTGTTACTACGGTTTTAAATAAAACCTCCAATAAAAAAGATTCTATTCAGCAGTGGCGCAATAGAGTTGGTGAAGAAGAGGCTAATAGAATCATTAAACAGAGTACAGATATTGGAACTATGGTTCATGAGGCTTTAGAGTTATATCTAAATGAACAGGAGTGGAGAAATTTTTCTGATAATGAAGATGGAGTTCTTGCTGAAAGAATGACTGAAAAATTTATTGAATCTGGACTTAATTCTATTACTGAAGTGTGGGGTTTAGAGGTGGGATTAATTCTTGATGGTTTGTATGCTGGAACAGCAGATTGTGTTGGTAAGATTAATGGAGTGCCATCTCTGATAGATTTTAAGACTGCTAGAAAAATGAAAAAGAGAGAGTGGATTGAAGATTATTTTCTTCAATGTTGTGCCTATGCAAATGCGCATAATGTAATGTTTGATACTGATATCAATCAGATTGTTATTTTGATGATCGACAGAAACTTAATTTTTCAAGAATTTATTGTAAAACCTACAGAATTTAATATTCTTACGAGGCTCTGGAAGAAAAGATTGATAGAATTTCATAATAAAAATGCATAACCTGAAAAAAAATACTCTTAAAATCTTATTAATAATGACAGCACATGTTTCTACTTTTGAAATAATTGCAAACCCAAGTTTTTACGTTAATGATACAGAAATAGTTGGAATCTCCTCTGAAGATGTAGATATTTATTTGGGTGTGCCTTATGCAGAGCCACCAATTGGTTCACTGAGGTGGGAAGTTACACAACCAAAAATATTTGAAACAAATAGGTTTGTGGCGGATAAATTTGCACCTGCATGCATGCAAGGCCCAAGAATTGTAAATTGGTATAAGGGAGTAGCTGCTGGATTTGGAGGCGACCCTAATTATATTAAAACACCAGAAATTTCTGAAGATTGTTTGTATCTAAATATGTGGGTTCCTAATGAACTTGATAATAAAGAAAAAATTCCTGTACTCATTTATATTCATGGGGGATCAAATAGAGCTGGTTGGTCATTTGAACCAAATTATATTGGAAAAAACTTATCCAGAAAGGGTGTAATTGTTATCACTGTTTCTTATCGGCTTGGAGTTTTTGGTTTTTACTCGCATCCTTATTTAGATGCATCTAATTTTGCATTACTTGATTTGATAGAGTCATTAAATTGGGTTAGAGAAAATATTGCTAAAGTTGGAGGAGACCCAGAAAATATTACAATTTCAGGTGAATCAGCTGGTGCCACCAATGTTGCACATTTAATTGCTTCTCCCTTAGCAAAAGGTTTATTTAATAAAGCTATTCATCAGAGCGCAGGCTGGTCTATAGCAGAAAAAGATATAGATTATGATATTCAAACAGAACTATCAGATAAGTTATCTAAAAAACTAATTGGCAAAACTAATAAATTAAATAACTTAAAAGAATTACGAGCAGTTGATTCTGTAACTTTACTTTATTCAGCTGAAGAAATATTTGGATACGTTGGTTATTATCCTGTTATAGATAATTTTTCTATTTTTGAGTCGCTTTATAAATCTTATGAACAAGGAAATTATAATCACGTTGATCTAATTATTGGCACAAATGCTGATGAAGAGCTTATGTATCTGGATAAGGATTATTATTTATATGATTTTTATAATGAACGTGAAAGTTGGGGCTTTTATACCGAAACAGAAAAATTAGATTCACTCACATCAAGTATCAAAAATGAAAAGGAGAAACTTAATTATCTATTAACAGCTAGAAACTGGACGTGTCCCTCATCTTTTATTGCAAAATCTCTGAAAGAAAACACCAATAATCAAGTCTGGTTCTATTCGTTTGATAGAGTAAGAGATGGTCCTAAAAGTAGAGAAATGGGTGCCTACCATGGAGCAGAATTGCCATATATTTTTAATACGCATGATGATTGGTTACCAACAAGCGATACAGACATAGTTATAACAAATAAAATCCAAGATTTTTGGGTAAATTTTATAAAGACAGGTAATCCAAACAAACGACTAATGGAATGGCAGCAATATGATTCTAATATCTTTAATGTTCTATCATTTAATGAAGAAATATCAATGAAACCGAGCAGGTCTATTGATGTATGTCGTGTATTGGGCTATTAAAAAATTTACTATAAAACGTTTTTATTATAATATTTAGCAATAATTTATTTATTTGGGGGAAACTATGAATATTTTTCATGCCGAGAAGGTTCACGATGCTGTAGTTAAAACTACAAAAGCTACTGCGATTGCATCTGCAGTTTTAGTGAGTGCTAATACTATTGCACAAGACGATATGATGATCGAAGAGGTTATTGTCAGCGCTCAAAAGAAATCTGAAAACCTTCAAAATGTACCAATAAGTGTAACAACCTTATCTGCTGATGAGCTTGATTCATTAAATATTAAAGATTTTGCTGACTATGTGCTTCAATTGCCTGCAGCCTCTGCTGTTCAAAGAAGACCTGGTCAAGGCCAAATCTTTATGAGAGGTATATCTGATGGTGGTAATGTAAACCAATCACTGCAAGGCCCAGCTGTAGCTATATACTTAGATGAATCTCCAGTAACAATGATTGGTGATAATCTTGATGTTCATGTTTATGATATTGAGAGAGTTGAGTCATTAACTGGTCCACAAGGAACATTATATGGGGCAGCATCACAAGCCGGTAATTTAAAAATAATTACAAAAAAACCTTCCTCAGAGTTTGATTCTGGTTTTAATTTAAGTGCTGAATCTACCCGGGGTGGAGATGGAAGCACAATGGTTGAAGGTTTCGTTAATATTCCTCTATCACAAAATGCTGCTTTAAGGTTTGTTGGATTTAACGACAGGGATGGTGGTTTTATTGATTCAGTAAATGATTCAATTACCTATCCAGTAAGTGGTATTACAAGGTCTAATGAAGTTTTCGTTGAAGATAACTTTAACGATGCAGTTAAAGATGGTTATAGAGCTGCATTAAGAGTTGATCTAAGTGAAAACTGGAAACTAGATGTTAACTACATGGGTCAAGAAACATCAACAAATGGTGTTTGGGACCATAATCCAGATGAGCTTGGAGAATATAACGTAAGTAGGTTTTATGATGACAAAACTCATGATGAGTGGACTAGATTTTCAGCTACAGTAACTGGTGATCTCGGATTTGCAGATTTAACTTTTACTACATCAAGCTTAGAGAGAGATTTTGAAGTATTAAGTGATTATTCTCACTATTCAATTGATGGTTATGTTGAAGGATATTACACCTGTTACGAATACTATTTTGGTCCTTGTGTTGATCCTAGTATCCAATTTGAAAACGATACTCATCAAGAATATGACACAACTGAAGTAAGACTATCATCAAAAGAAGGTGAAAAATTTAATTGGATAATTGGAGCTTTCCAAACTGAAAACGTAACTGAGTATGATTCACAATGGCACGTTCCAGCAATTAATCCAGCTGCTGCTGTTCCTGGTTCTGATGATTTGTATTATCAAACAGATCAAGTAAGAGCCGAGGATGAATCAGCTGTTTTTGGTGAACTTTACTATCAAATTAATGACAAAATGGAATTAACATTAGGTCATAGAAAGTTTGATAATGAAACCACTTTAAAGGGGTTTGTTGGAACTGTTTTCTGGCCAAATTATATCTTAGGTAGCTCAACACGATCTGACAATGTCAATTCTAAATATGATGGCAGCGATAGTATTTCAAAAATTAATCTATCATATCAAGTAGACAACAATTCTATGCTTTACATTACTAGATCTGAAGGATATAGACCTGGTGGTGCTAATAGAACATCTCAATTAGGCGCTACTTATGATGCAGACTTCTTAACTAGTACAGAGTTTGGGTTTAAATCTATCTCTATGGATGGAAGACTAAGATTAAACGGTGCTATGTATCAAATGGATTGGGATGATATCCAGCTTGGATGGTTTGACTCCTCAATATCATTGCTAGGTCTAGTTGATAATATTGGTAAAGCAAATAGTAACGGTTTTGAGATTGATGCTAAGTATATTCTTAGTGACACAGTGACCGTAGCTGTTGGTTATGCCAATAATGAAGCTGTTCTCAAGGAAGATTATGTATTAAGAGGAGTGGTAGAGGCTAAAGATGGTCAAGACCTTCCATTTACCCCTGATACTAAATATAACGTAACTGTTAATGTAGATACTGGTGATACATCAAGTCTTCAGTTCAACTATGTTTATGTAGATGAAATGTGGAACGATCTTTTCTATGATGATAGAGAGATGCAAGACTCCTATGGTATTGCTAATTTATCATTCACTACGCAAGTTGGAGAAAACTCGACAATGCAAATATATATGGACAATATATTTGATGAAGTTGCACAACTTTATATAAATAGTGAAGATATCCAACGATTAACTACTGTAAATAGACCAACTACAGTTGGTGTTAAATTTAGTTGGAACTATAAATAATAGTATTTAATAACTAACAAAAAGGCTGTACTGGATGCAGCCTTTTTTATTTAATTACAATTGAACGCATATTCTAAAGATAATATTCCTGAAGCTTTAATACAAGCCGCGAAATATATCTCAGAGGAAAAACTAAAGAAAGCTGAACCCATCCTAAGAGATTATCTTATGGAATATCCTATGGATGTTAATGCAATGAAGCTATTGGCTGATATTGGTATTAAATTTAGAGCCTATAAAGATGCTGGATATTTGCTCACACGTGCTTTAGATTTATCTCCTGAATATGACCCAGCTAGGTTAAGTTATGCGAATCTTTTATATAAAAGACAGCTTCCATTTGAAGCTCTTAAACATATAAATATTCTTTTAGAAAAAGAAGCAAATAATAATCAATACTTAACTCTTAAAGCAGTAAATTTGGCCTTAGCAAATCAACACGATCAGGCTTTAACAATTTTTGAGAAAATTATTAAAGATCATGGGGTTAAAAACAACCAACTTCATTTAAGTTACGGACATACGCTCAGAGCTGTTGGAAGATTAGACGAAGCAATTAATTCATATAAAAATGCTATTTCCAGTAAAACAGGATATGGAGAAGCATATTGGAGTTTAGCTAATTTAAAAACTTATAAGTTCACTGAAAGTGATATGAAAAGTTTGCATGAACTGTTAAATGATAAAGATTGTAAAATTGATGATTATTTTCACTTGCTATTTGCTTTAGGTAAAGCTGAAGAAGATGCTAAAAACTTTGAATCAGCTATGGCTGCATATACAAAAGGTAACACCATAAAAAGTAAACAGGTTCCATGGGATTCAAGAGACTTTACAAATGAATGTAATGAGTTAATAAATTTTTTTACTAAAGATTTTATAAAAGAATACGAAGGTGTTGGTGACAAGAATTCTGATCCGATATTTGTTGTTGGTCTTCCAAGATCGGGTTCAACACTTGTTGAGCAAATTTTATCATCACACTCTCTTGTAGAAGGAACAACTGAGTTACAGAATATTATTGCTTTATCAAGAAAGATCGCTAATAAAAAAGATTCTTCTAGCAAATCTGAATATCCATCTGCCTTAAAAAATATGAAAAAATCAGAATTCAAAAAAATGGGTAAGGCATATATTGACAATACACTTGACCAAAGAGTGACTGATAAACCTTATTTTATAGACAAGATGCCAAATAACTTTGTTCATATTGGCCTAATTCACCTCATTCTTCCTAATGCAAAGATAATTGATACACGAAGAAATCCAATGGATTGCTGTTTTAGCTGTTACAAGCAACTTTTTGGTTCTGGTCAAGGTTTTACTTATTCTCAAAATAGGATTGGAAATTATTATCTTGATTATTTAAAACTTATGCAGCATTGGAATAAAGTTTTACCAAATAAAGTTCATAAAGTCGTATATGAGGACATGGTAGAAAATACTGAAGTTGAAATAAGAAAATTATTGGATTTTTGTGAGCTTGATTTTGAAGAAGATTGTTTAAATTTTTTTAAAACCAAGAGAACAGTTAGAACTCCAAGTTCAGAACAAGTTAGACAACCAATATATAAAAAAGGAGTAGGTCAATGGGAATATTTTGAACCTTGGCTTGACCCTTTAAAACAAACTTTAAATATGGAGTTGAAAGAATAATGAAACAAATTATTGCAATTGGTGGTGGTGGATTTGGCCGTCAAATAAAGGATTTAAAAATTGAAAAATATATAGTTAATCAGTCAAAAAACAAAAATCCATCAATTTGTTTCATTCCAACCGCAACTGGAGATGATCAAGGCTATATTGAGAATTTTTATAAAGCTTTTGATTCGCTAAATTGCAAAACTTCTCATATAGATTTTTTTAAGAGAACTATTAAATTAGATAAACATATTGCAGAACAAGATATAGTTTTTGTTGGAGGAGGAAATACAAAAAGCATGCTTGCGGTTTGGAGAGAGTGGGGCCTCGATAATATTTTAAATAATGCTTATCAGAATGGAGTAATTATGAGTGGAGTCAGTGCAGGCGCAATATGCTGGTTTAATAATGGCATAACAGATTCATGGAAAGATCACCAAGCTATTTTGCCATGCCTTGGTTTTGTTGATGGTGTATGTTGTCCTCATTATGATGAAGAGCCTGAAAGGATTCCTTATGTAAAAGAAATTCTCAATAACAAACAAATCGATGAGTGCATTGCTATAGAGGGTTTTTGCGCCCTACATCTTGTAAATGATATTCCAAAGTATTCTGTTAGTTTTGGGACTGATACCAATGTTCACTTAGTAAGTTTAAGTAATGAAGAAATTATTCATAATGATCTTAATAATATAGAGAAGATTATATTATGAGACTTTCCTCACTATATAAAAACTAAATTCAAAGATATGAGACAAAATCATCAATATCTAATTCAGGAATCTTTTTTTTAACTCCTGTTTCTGTGCCTACATAGAGATATCCTAGGATTTCCTGATTCTCTTTCAGACCTAGATCATTTTGAACATTTCTATTAAAAGCTAATTTCCCTGTTCTCCAAATACAAGAATAGTTCATTGAGTTTAAAGCAAGCATTATGTTTTGAGCTGCTGTTGCTGTTGATAGTTTTTGTTCAATTTCAGGAACTTTGGGATGTTCTTTTACAGTATTTACTAAAATAATTATCATTGGCGCTCTGTAAGGAGCGTTTTTATATTTTTCTTTTATCTCATCAGATGCATTAATAGATTCTCCAAATTTAAAAAAAATTGAAGATAGTTTTTTTAATCCATCTCCACTGACCTCAATAAAACTACTCGGTCGAAGCCAAGCATGATCAGGAGCACGCAATGCTGCCTTATATACTAAATCCATTTCATCTTTTGTTGGATGAGGTATAGAGAGCTCTCGTGCTGAAACTCGATTAAGAATATTATTTAAAGCATCCATTTATAAGTGAAATAATAACAGTTAAGATAAACATTCTAAATTAATTAATGAATTATGTTATATCAAATCGGAATAATACTAATATTTGTTGCAGCAGCATTAATCATATCTAAAAAATTTATGAATAATAATAATGATAATCTTGTTTATGAAGATGAAATGGATGAAGACGAATTAAAAAAAATTGACGAAGAATTAGATTAGTCTTCTAGCTCACTTTCTAAAGATTTATAAAACTGTCGACAAGCAAAAACAACAATAATAGAAAAAGGCACTCCACATATTACAACTGAGGTTTGAAGTGCAGTAAGACCACCTTTGTATAAAAGAACTGCCGCAACAATGCCTAACAATATTGCCCAGGTAACTCTTGATAAAATCGGAGAATCATCGTGAATACCTACATGACTTTTAGACGAAAGCATTGAAGCTACTAAGGCTCCTGAATCAGAAGACGTAACAAAAAAAGTTACAATGATTAGCAACGCAAGCATAGAAACTATCGTTGCTATAGGGTAAACATCAAATAAAGCAAAAAGAGCAACAGTGTAATTATTGTTTACAATTTCATTCAATTGACTTGTTTCATTTATTACTTGATATATAGCTGCATTACCAAAGATTCCCATCCATAAAAAAACTATTAACGATGGTACAAATAAAACACCAATAATGAACTCTTTAATTGTTCTTCCATAAGAAATTCTAGCTATAAACAACGAAACAAATGGTGCCCAAGCAAACCACCATGTATAAAAGAACAATGTCCAGCCATTTTGCCAAGTTGTCGATTCATAAACTTCAGTCCATGTAGCAGACTCAATTAGTGTATTTATATAGGATCCAAAATTTTGAATTAATGCATTTAATATAAAAACGGTAGGTCCAAATAGAAAAATGAACATCATAAGTGTCGTAGCAAGCACCATATTAATTTGCGATAGTCTTTTGATTCCTTTATCTAATCCTAAACAAACACTAGCAAGTCCAATTAATGTAATTATTACGATAATAATTACTTGATTAACAAAACTTTCAGGCACAGAGAAAACATACGAGAGACCAGAGCTTATTTGAATTGTGCCTAGACCAAGTGATGTAGTAACTCCTAAGACAGTTGTTAAAATCGCAATAATATCGATACTTACTGCTAGAGGCTTGTTGTTTGCAACATTTTTTCCGAGGAGTGAACTTACTCTAAAAGGTAGTTTTTTATTATATGCTGCAAAAGCAAAACAAAGACCAAGTAATGAGTATATGGCCCAACCATGCAGACCCCAATGAAGATTAGCTAATCCAATGGCCTTTCCTGCATTATATGAAACATTGTCATCAAGCATTCCAGGATAAGAATTTAGGTGCATTATTGGTTCAGCTACACCATAAAATAAGAGACCAATACCTAAACCTGCACTAAATAACATAGCTATCCAGTTTACATAGGAATATTTAGGAACAGCATTTGGGCCACCCAGTCTAATATTTTTATATTTTGTAAAGACCAGACATATTGCAAATATTAAAAAACCATTAGCTAATATAATGATCATCCAACCAAGATACTTAGATAAAGATGATTGAAGATTAAGAAAAAATGATTCTGAAATGTCAGAATTTAAAGAAACAATTGTCGTTATAACTACAATAAGAAGTATGGATAATAAGAATCTTGGCTTACTTAAATTGTTCATTAAACTGCGTAATTTAAAATCTAGTGAAACATAAATAGTACAAATTTTCTAGTTATATAAATTGTTTATCTTTACTTATATGCAATTTTTATATCTATATTGCATCATTATTTTAAGATGTTATGATTGTCATCAAGACCGATTTACAGAAATTGCTGGTCTATAAATATGGCTAAACTTCTCTGGGGGGGAATCTTCTGGGGTCACCAGGCTAGTTTATTTGCAATTTATATTAACTAACTATGAGGATTCATATGTTTAATTTAATTAATACAAAAGAACAATTAAATAAAATTAAAAATAAGCTTTCTTTAGGGGTTTTAGGAGTTGTTGCTGCAATGATTCCACAAACTGCTGAATCACAAGAAAGACAAATTGAAGAAGTTGTTGTTTCTGCTACCAAGAAGGATGAAAGTGCTTCAAAAGTGGCTGTAACAGTTACTGCTTTAACAGAAGAAACATTAAAAGAAATGAACGTTTCTAATTTTGATGAATACGTTCAATTTTTACCAAATGTTTCATCAGGCGGAAGAGGACCTGGTCAATCAACAATTTATATAAGAGGTATGGCTGTTGATCCGGTAAACGTTTTCTTATCTGCTGCACAGGGTTCCACACCTAACGTAGCTTTATATTTAGATGAACAACCTTTACAAGTTCCAGGAAGAAACCTTGATGTATATGTTGCTGATATGGAACGGATTGAGGTATTGCCTGGGCCACAAGGAACTCTGTATGGTGCAAGCTCACAAGCAGGTACCGTTAGAATGATTACAAATAAGCCAAAATTCAATGTTCAAGAAGGTGGCTTTAATATGTCTCATTATGCAACTGCCCACGGTGATCCAAGTTATTCATATGACGCATACATGAATATTCCTTTAATAAATGATGTTTGGTCAATTAGAGGTGTTTTCTATAAATCAGAGCAAGGCGGTTATATCGACAATGTAGCCGGAACGTGGTCTGGTGAAGGTAGAGGAACTTTTGCTTCCTATCCACAAACACAAGCACATGTTGTTTCAGATAACTCAACACTTGTAGAAGATAACTTCAATGATGCAACATATGAAGGTTTTAGAATTTCTTCAGCATCATCAATTGGTGATGATTGGGATATGTTAATTACTCACATGAGCCAAGATATTAGTGCTGATGGTGTTTTTGATTATGACCCTGCTAAAGGCGATTTAAATGTAAGTAGATTTGTTCCTGATACTTTAGATGACTCATTCTCACAAACTTCTTTAACCTTAGAGGGAAGAATGGGTAAATTAGATGCTTTATATACTGGAGCATACTTAGAGAGAGAATCAGAGCAGCAAGTTGACTACAGTGGTTATGCAAACGTAGGTGCATGGTTACCATATTATGTATGTAACTATACAGCATATACACTTTGTGGACCTGCTACAGTTTCAGTTGAACTGATTGATGACAATCAAAGAACAACTCATGAATTTAGAGTTTCAAGCAATGATGAAAGTGATCTTCCATTCTCATATACTGCTGGTGTTTTCATTGATGAAAGTATTTTAGAAACTGAAAATGATTATTGTTATCTTGGTACTGACCATCCATTTGCATCTGCAGGTACATGGGCTGCTTATCAAGTAAATAATCCTTTACCTGGAGCCTGGTCCAGAGAAGGTCGTGTAAGAAGACCTGCATGTAGATTCTTTAATGATCTTAAGAGAACTGAAGAGCAAACAGCTTACTTTGCTGAGGTAACATTCCCAATATCAGATAAGCTAGACGTTATTGTTGGTGCTAGAAAATACGATTTAGATGTTGACTATACAGGACAATCTAAATTCGGATATAGAGGATCTAACGTTGCAAATGGAAGAGACTATGATGTGTCTGGTGACCATAGTACTGAACCATTAAATATGAATGATACTATTACAAAACTGTCTGCAAAATATACTGTTGATGACGATACCATGTGGTACTTCACAAGATCAGAAGGTTATAGACCTGGTGGTTTCAATAGAGGTGGTGGTTTAGCATCAAGAAACTCAGCATTACCATCAGTGTTAATTACATATGGAACTGATGATACTACTAATACTGAAATAGGTGTTAAGACTGTCATGTTAGACGGAACGTTAAGATTGAATGCTTCGTATTACTGGGTTGATTGGACAGACGTTCAAGTATCTCAGTTTGATCCTGTAAATGTTGGTCTACTAACATTTATTGAAAATGCTGCTGATGCAGAAATTAAAGGTATGGAAGCTGACATTTTATGGTATCCAAGTGATAACGTAACTGTAGCTAGTGCTGTTTCCTATAATGATACTGAAGTGACAGAGGATAAATCTAGAATTATTCAGATATCTAATGTTGGAAGTACTATGCCTTTATCACCAAAACTCCAGTACAACATTAGAGTTAAAGTTGATTCAGAGCTTGCAGGTAATCCTGCATATACACAAGTTGCTGTGAAAAGTGCTGATAAAGCATATAGTTCACTTGAGGCAGCTAAGCGTCTTGAACAACCATCCTATACAATTTGGGATGCAGCATATGGTGTAAATATTAACGGTACAGAAGTTGAATTTTTTGTTAGAAATATCACTGATGAAAGAGCTAACTTCTACTATAACGATCAGGATGATATTCCAAGAATTACTACTAACAGACCTAGAAATGTTGGTATAAGAGTATCTTATAAATTCTAATCGTAGATATAAATTTAAAAGGCCAGTTGTAAACTGGCCTTTTTTTTATGCAAGTGTATTAAAATTATCCTATGGAACAAAACCTGGAACCATCTAAAGAAATTGAATTATCTATTCAGAATAGAGATTTTGATGGTGCTTTAAAATTATGTAACAAATATAAAAGCAATATATCAAATAAAGAATATTTTTATTTAACATCTGTATGTCATAGATACTTAAGTGATACTAAAGAAGCTTTATTAGGTTTAGACAAGTTAATTCAAATTGACCCTAATTATGGAAGAGCTTATCAAGAAATTGGACACAATAATGTTGTATTAAAAAATAAGGATAGAGCACTCAAAGCATATTTAAGAGCGGTTAGGCATAATCCATCACTACAATCATCTTGGCTAGGAATATTATCATTAGAAAATTCAAATGAAGAACTTATTAAATTTGCAGAAAAAAATGTATTTTATTTGAAAGATTTACCTCCAGAATTAAAAACCGTACTAAGCTATACTCATGAAGGCAAGCTAGTAAGAGCTGATCATATCTGCAGAGAATATTTAAGAGATCATCCTCATGACATAGAGGCGATGAGACTATTAGCTAATATTGGAAGTGATCTTAACATATATGAAGATGCAGAGTTTTTACTAGAAAGTGCATTATTATTTGATCCCGATAATCCAAAAATTAAATACGATTACATAAATATTCTTACAAAGAGACAGAAATATGGTGAAGCATTAAAACATGCACAACTTTTTTATGATGAGAACCAATCCAATATTAATGCAATGAAGTTGCTATCTACTGCTTTGTTCAGAACAGACAGGTACAAAGAAGCTATTAAAATATATAACGATATATTAAATCTAGAACCTAAAAATACAGATGTGATGTTATCCATGGGGCACTTATATAAAACGTCTGGAGAATTTAATAAATCTATTAGTTCCTATAAAAAAGCTTATTACACCGATAAATACTTTGGAGATGCCTATTGGAGTCTAGCTAATTTAAAAACTTATAAGTTTTCTGATGCAGAAGTAGCTTCATTAAATGAAATGGTTAACGATAAATATATTTCTGAAAATGAAAGAGTATTCATGCATTTCGCACTTGGCAAAGCCTATGAAGATTTAGAAAATTTTGATGATTCATTTGATAATTATAAAAAAGGAAATGAAATTAAAAAAAGCAAAGCATTGTTTAATTTAGAGGACTTTCATCAAGACTGTTTAAATCAAAAGGATGTATGTAATGAAGATTTATTTCAAATGAAGTCTGATTGGGGTTCAGATTCTTCAGCACCAATATTTATTTTAGGCTTACCGCGAGTTGGATCTACATTAATTGAGCAAATTCTTTCCTCACATTCTATGGTTGAACCAACTCATGAGCTACCAAATATTATTTCAACTGCTCTAAGATTAAACGAAAGAAAAACTCAAGATATAGATTCACGCTATCCTGATATCTTATTGAGTCTGTCTGCTCCTCAATTAAAACTTATTGGAGACAAATATATTTCAGATAGCGAAGTTTTCAGATCTGATAAACCTTATTTTATTGATAAGATGCCAAATAATTTTAGACACATTGGGCTTATAAAATTAATACTACCAAATGCAAAGATAATTGATATTAGGCGTTCATCTATGTCAGCGTGTTTTTCTTGTTATAAACAACTTTTTGCTGAGGGCCAAGAATTTACTTACGATTTGAAAGATTTAGCCGGTTATTATAATAATTATGTTGAGCTTATGAATCATTGGAATAAAGTTCTTCCAAACCAAATACTATCTATTAATTATGAAGATGTGGTGAATAGCTTTGAAGATTCAGTGAAAAAAATTCTTGATTATTGTCAAATACCTTTTGAACAGTCCTGTCTTGAATTCTATAAATCAAAACGATCAGTAAAAACACCAAGTGCAGAACAGGTTCGACAACCAATTTATAAAAGCGGAATGGATTATTGGAAAAATTACGAAAGTCATTTAGATGAATTAAAAATTAATTTAAAATATTAGTATAACGATATAGAGGATTTATTATGGAAAATTTAATAATTTGTGTAGGTATGTTCTACGTCTTGCATCTCTTTTTAACAATGAGTTTCTCACTGCATAAGGTACCGTTAGTTAATTGGACTTATACTGGTGGTGATATCTCTGGTATGACTGATTTATCAGCCAGATTTGCTTCTGCAAGTGATAACTTAAGACAATCATTACCGTTATTTTTAACGTTTGCAGTTTTATCAGTTGTGATGGATAAAGGAGATGTTAATTTAATACTGGCTCAAGTGTGGTTTGGTCTAAGAATAGCTTATCTCGTTGGTGCTGCGGTGAATTTGTACGCAATACCAATGATAAGACCATTAGTATGGCTGCCATCCATAGTTGTGTTAGTAATGATGGGATTAAATCTTTGCGTTAGTTAATTATTTGAGTTGCCTATCAACTCTTGGCTTGCCTCTGTGAACGCAACTTAAATTAGAAGTCTTATCATCAATTAAAGTAATGATTTGATGATTAAACATGCAGTAATTTTGTATTAAGTCTGTGATATATACTTTACTTATGGATTCCTCTAAAAAACTAGTAACAGACAAAATATCATACTTTTCACATTGATTAATCTTATTAATTGCATCTTTATATGCATCTTCATTTGATTGAAATCTTAATGTGATGATTACAGAACATTTATTATCAAAATCTGCTTTTATGTAAAAAGGTAGCACTAAGATTAATGCAAGTATTAACTTATTCATGTTTAAAGTATATATTATGAAGACAACCGAATCTTATTTTATATGAAATACTTTTTTAATTTATCAATTTTATTTGTATCAATATCACTATTAAGTTATGACAGAATTACTGGCTTTGATTTTGCTAGCAGATCAGAAATAATTTCAACTAACGGTATGGCGGCAACAAGTCATCCATTAGCAACTCAAACTGCAATCGAAGTGCTTCAAAGAGGAGGCAATGCAATTGATGCTGCAATTGCGGCAAACGCTGTTCTCGGATTAATGGAGCCAACTGGGTGCGGTATTGGAGGAGATCTTTTTGCAATCGTCTGGAGCGCAGATGATAAGAAATTATATGGTTTAAATTCATCTGGTCCGGCACCAAAAAATATTTCAATTGACAAACTTTTAGCTAAAAACTTGCAACAAATTCCTCCTTATGGTCCCTTACCAGTAACAGTTCCTGGTGCTGTTGCAGGTTGGACAGAACTTCATAATAAGTTTGGCAGCTTATCATTTGAAGATTTATTCTTAGAAGCTATTGATTACAGTGAAAATGGATTTCCTGTTACCGAAGTTGTTGCTTATTACTTAGAGCTATCAGCTGAAAGATTTAATGCTTATCCAAATTTTAAAGAGGTCTGGATGCCAACAGGAAAAACTCCTAAAAAAGGTGATATCTTTAAAAATCCTCAACTAGCATCTGCATATAAAAAAATTGCGAAAACTGCAGGTAAAGATTTTTATGAGGGAGATATTGCTAAGGAAATTGTAAGATTTATTAATGAGCAGGGCGGATACTTTTCATTAGACGATTTAAAAGATTACAGGCCAGAATGGATTAAGCCAGTTTCTACAATTTATAGAGGTTATGAGGTTTGGGAACTGCCTCCAAATGGACAAGGAATAGCAGCTCTTCAGATATTAAATATATTAGAAAATTATGATATTGAATCACTAGGATTTGGAAGTGCAGAATATATTCATTTATTCACAGAGGCAAAAAAAGTTGTATATGAAGACAGAGCTAAATATTACGCTGATCAAAATTTTACTAATGTACCTGTGAGTGAATTAATTTCGAAAGAATATGCAAAATCAAGGATGAGCTTAATAGATTTAAAAAAAGCTTCAAAAAGCTTTAACCCAGGTAACTTGGAAGATGGCGATACGATTTACTTAACTGTATCAGATAAATATGGAAATATGGTTTCATTAATTCAAAGTAATTACCGAGGAATGGGTTCAGGCATGGTTCCCGATAATTTTGGTTTTATGCTTCAAGATAGAGGTGAAATGTTTAGTCTAGACAAAAGCCATAAAAATTCCTTAGAAGGCGGTAAAAGGCCTTTTCATACAATTATTCCTGCATTTATTACTAAAGACGATAAACCTTATATAAGTTTTGGATTGATGGGTGGTGCTATGCAGCCTCAAGGACATGCACAGATAGTTATCAATATTGTTGACTTTAAAATGAATCTTCAAGAAGCAGGAGATGCTCCAAGAATTAGACATGTTGGTTCATCTCAACCCACAGGTGAAAAGATGATAGATGGAGGTTATTTAAGCCTGGAGAAAGGCATCTCAGAAGAGGAAATAAATAAATTAAAAAAATTAGGCCATAAATTTCAATATGATTTAGGAGGTTTTGGAGGCTATCAAGCAATCATGTTAAAAGATGGTGTTTACTATGGCGCGTCTGATAGCAGAAAGGATGGACAAGCTTCAGGGTATTAATCTAAAATTTATGTCATAATGAAGGATAAATCTTTTATACCACCAGAAAGAGTTCTTATGGGACCAGGCCCATCAGATGTTAGTCAAAGAATTCTTGATGCTATGGCAAGACCGACTATTGGCCATTTAGATCCAGCCTTTATTTCAATGATGGATGAGATCAAAGGATTACTTCAGTATGCATTTCAAACAAAGAATGATTTAACTTTTGCAGTTTCTGCACCTGGTATGGCAGGTATGGAGTGTTGCTTTGCCAATCTTGTTGAGACTGAAGACAAAGTTATTATTGCTAAAAATGGTTTTTTTGGTGAGCGCATGAAAGAAAATGTTGAAAGATTTGGAGGTGTTCCTATTGTTATTGACGACGAATGGGGCACAAAGGTAGATCTAAATAAAATTCAAGAAGCACTAAAACAACATAGTGATGCAAAGATAGTTGCTTCTGTTCATGCTGAAACATCAACAGGCGCTTTAACAGATCCAGAATCTATTACAAAACTTGCTCATGATCACGGATGTTTATCAATAGTGGATACAGTTACTGGATTAGCTGGCGTTCCGTTAAAAGTAGATGACTGGAATATTGATGCAATTTATTCAGGTACTCAAAAGTGCTTATCTGCATCTCCTGGACTTTCACCAATTAGTTTTAGTGAAAGGGCTAAAGAAAAAATAAAGAATAGAAAATCTAAAGTAAAAAGTTGGTTCTTAGATTTAAATTTAATCATGTCTTATTGGGAAGGTGAAGGAGGTAGGTCATACCACCATACTGCACCCATAAACGCCTTATATGGTCTGCATGAAGCCTTAATCATTTTAAAAGAAGAAGGAATCGAGAATTCATGGAAAAGGCATATGGAAAATCATTTATTACTTAGAGAGGGCCTTGAGAAACTTAACATCAGTTATCTTGTTAATAAAGAGGATAGGTTGCCCCAACTTAATGCCATATACATTCCTGAAGGTGTAAACGATCTAGAATCTAGACAGAGGCTTTTAAATGATTTTAATCTAGAAATTGGGGCAGGTTTAGGTGTGCTTGCTGGAAAAGTATGGCGCATTGGATTGATGGGCCACTCATCTAAAAAAGAAAATATTGATCATTGTCTTCAATCACTAGCTCAGGTTATTTAAATTTATACGAATCACCCTCGTTTAAGTAGACTTCAACTTTTTCAGATAAATGCTTTAGATTAAATGATTTGGTAAATAGAAATTTACTGATAAATCCTTCTGTTTTGTTTGGTTCATTGCCTGTGATAAATAATATTTTAGATCGAAGTATATCTATTGCTTTCAGCGTATTCTTGTAATTCATACCTAATTGAATAAATCCAAAAAGTTTACTTTCTTCTGCAGTTAGAATTGATACATCAGCATTGATTTTATTATTTTGCAAATATTTGAAATTTACTCTATGTCCCTCATGAAAAATACTATTACCATCTTCATCTTCAAAAAGTATTGAAAAAGTTGAATGATAATAAGGGTAGCTAGTAGGCAAAGCTTTAACCTTTATTGAGTTAATTACAGTTTCAGATTCATCAAGAATCTTGATGGGATTTCTAATCTTATTTTGAATCAAAGTTTTTTTTACCATATTTGAGGTAAAAATAGCGGTGCTTTCAGAAAACATTTTAATCGAATCAAAATGAAGATGATCTTCAAAAGGCGCTGTAATTACTATTGCATTTACTTTATTAATTTCCTCATCAGTAAGAATAGTATTATTAGCTTTTTTTCGTTGAATAAAAAAAGATCCTTTGGGTTGAAGCTTATTAGTTAACCAAGGATCTATTATTATGGATTTATCAAAGTTTTCTATATACCAAGTTTGATAGTTATCTGCTTTGATTAACTTCATTTATATGCATGGTAATATTAGAGCCAAATCTGGTATTTGTATCAACTGTATCGTCTGGAGATTTAAACCACATAACTACTAAAACTATGATTGTTATAATTATAGTTGCCACCACAGCAATCACCATTAAAAGTGTCTTTGCAAAATCCTCAATAACAGCAAGGACTATTAATTTGGTCTCATCAATTCCATAGAGTGCAAGACAGACAAGGATGGACCATGGAAAAAAAAGTAACATAACTGTTGAAAGAGCTAAAAATTCCCAAAAATTTAATTTTAGGTACGGATTTGAATCTCTATCATATGAAACCATAAAAAAATTTTAAGTTAACTGCAGTTATTAGACAAGATAAAATACTATAGGATAATTATTAAAAAATATTTTAAAATAATAAAATGAAAAAAATAAATTTACTTATACCAATACTCACTTCTTTATCCTTGTTATCATTTAATAGCTTCGCACATGATCTCAAAGGTGCAATTAACAGCGATGACAGAACTCCAAAGAACATATTAAGAGATAAATATAGAAATCCTTATGAAACTATTACCTTTTTTGGAATTGAATCAAACATGACGGTAGTTGAGCTTTCTCCTGGAGGAGGCTGGTATACAGAAATTTTTGCTAATTATTTACATGAACCAGGCAATCTTATTGCAGCTCATTTTGATTCAAACTCTGATAGAGAATACTTCAAAAGAGGTAGAGCAAACTTTGAAAAAAAAATGCAGAGTTCAAGTATGTATAACAATGTATCTATTGTTGATTTAAGTTCTAATTTGGCATCACCAAACTCCGTTGATGCTGTTGTAACTTTTAGAAATCTACATAATTGGATTGGGCCTCAAATGGATACAATTTTTAAAAATAGCTACAAAGCACTGAAACCAGGTGGTATTTTTGGCGTTGTGGAACATAGAGCTAATCCTAATACATCACTTGATGTAATGAAGAAAAGTGGCTACGTTACTGAAAGTTATGCTATTGCCATTGCAGAAAAGCATGGTTTTGTACTTGTAGATAAATCTGAAATCAATGCAAACCCAAAAGATCTTAAAAACTATGAAAGAGGTGTCTGGACCTTACCACCCTCACTTAGTCTAAAAGATAAAGATACCGAAAAGTACTTAGAAATTGGAGAAAGCGATAGAATGACTTTGCTTTTTAAGAAACCAATTGATTAAAGCTTGAAACTAATTAAAATACCTGAATTGCAATAGGAGGGATGGCAGAGTCTGGTTTATTGTAGCGGTCTTGAAAACCGTCGTGCCTTCATCGGCACCGTGGGTTCGAATCCCACTCCCTCCGCCATTTAATAATATGAGTGATAATCTTTCTAAAATTTTTAACGAAGTACCAAAGTTTCTTGGAATTTTAGGTTATCAAAACTGTTATCACGATGAACATACTGACGAATGGGTTGTTGAGTATTTACCATCAGAGGATTTAACACATTCAAACGGAACAGTTGTGCAGGGTGGTTTTGTTTCGGGAATGGTTGATTCAGCTATGTCTCAATTTTTAATTTATTTATCAAAAGGTAAAGAATTACCTCTAACTCTTGATTTAGATGTTAAATTCTTAAAGCCATGTGTTCCAAATATATTAGTTAAAGCTACTGGAAAAATTGTAAGAAAGGGTAAATCAGTTGTCTTTACTACCGGAGAACTTTATCAAGATAACAAACTTATAGCAGTTGCATCAGCTACAAATAAGATTATCGTTTTATAAATTTTAAGCTATAATTTTTCTATGGCTGAACGAAGAGCAAAATTCACGCAAATGAAAGATGGAGATGCTGACGATTACTCCATCATAGCTGCAAGTAATGCTAAAGATTATGATCATCTAGCTGATAAGGTTATTGCTCATTTAAAAATGCTTCAAAATGACTATGGCGGTTTTCAAGTTGATCGTTTGACTCATTCATTACAAACAGCAACAAGAGCATATAGAGATGGCAAAGATGATGAATATGTTGTTTGTGCCTTGATACATGACATTGGTGATAATTTAGCACCAGCAAACCATGCTGAATTTGCAGCAACAATTTTGAAGCCATTTGTTTCCGAAGAAAATTATTGGATTGTCAAACATCATGGTATTTTTCAGGGCTATTACTTTTTTGAATTCTTAGGTCTTGATAAAAATATGCGGGATAACTTTATAGACAATCCTTATTATGAAAGTTGTCGAGAATTCTGTGAAAAATATGATCAGAATAGTTTTGATCCAGACTATGACACTCTTGATCTTGAGTTCTTCTTACCAATGGTTAAAGAGCTATTTAAAAAACCAAAACGGTCCATTTACTTACAGTCCTAAATGTCAGAAAACTATTTTTCTGAGTTCTTAGAACTTATAAAACCTGAATCTGATTTTAATAACATTGAAACTCCACAAGCTCCAGATTATTCAGATCTAAAATTTTGGGCGGCAACACCCAATATCGATGGTCAACAATTTTATTTACCAGATGCATCTTTTGCTGTTAGTAAGGAAAATGATGTGGATGTTTTTTATGTTCATCCTACTGGGTATTATGAAAAAACTTGGAATTCAAATATGGATAAAAACAAATCAGCATTTGAACGCACCGAAATAATGTTAGGTAATCAGGCTTCTGCTTTCAATGGAGCATGTAATATTTATGCTCCTGAATATAGACAAGCTACCTATTATTCATTTTTTGATAAAGATAAAAATGGTAGAAAGGCTCTTGATTTAGCGTATAAAGATATTGAAACAGCCTTTGATTATTTTATTGAAGAGCTCAATCAGAATAGACCTTTTATAATTGCTGCTCATAGTCAAGGAGCTCTTTTAGCTCAAAGGTTGCTTAATCGAAAGATAAACAACACAAAGGTACAAGAAAGATTTATTTGTGCATATGTAATTGGATATATGATTCCGGAAAAGTATTATGATGATTTATTTCCGAATATAAAAATATCAGAAACATATAATGATACAAATTGTATTATTTCATGGTCTACAGTAGTTGAGGGTTTTAAAAGAAATAGAGAAAAAACTTTATTTTGGAAACCAGATGGTTGGAGTATTGAATTGATGAGTCAAAAAGTAATATCAATAAATCCTTTTTCATGGACAAGAGATTCATCATGGCATGAAGACAAATCAAACATATCAATAATCAATAAAGCTCAAAATTATGACTTTACAGATAGGCTAAGAAAAGAGCATACTGGTGCAAAAAAATCTATTGGACTAACAAGACTTCAGGGATTTAGCACATCTTTAAATGCTAATTCAGGTCTTATTGAGGCTAAAGGACCTTTAATAAAAAATATCGAAAAAATGAAATTTTTTAACGGAGATCTTCATTCATTTGATGTGATGTTATTTTGGGGCACATTAAGGCAAAATGTTAAAGATAGAATCGATGCGTTTTTATAAAACTATTTTTGTATTATTGATTATGTTTACAAATTCAAAACTGTTCTCTTACGAAGAAGGTATTGCTCTCAGTGGCGATCTTGAAATTTATTATCGCGATTATGGACCTAAAGATGGTGAACCTATTTTATTGGTGCAAGGCATTGGCGGGCAGTTAATTAATTGGCCTGAGCATATTATAGATTTCTTGCTTGAGAATAATTTTAGACCTATTGTCTATGACAACAGAGATACAGGTTTATCTTCACGGATACCGAGTGATTCTTTTTACGATGAAAAACGCAATAACACAATAGTTAGGAATTACATAAGATATTATCTAAGATTACCAATTAAGGCAGATTACACACTTGATGATATGGCTATTGATGGAATTTCAGTTTTAGATAAATTAAATATTTCTGAGGCTCACATTTTAGGAGTATCTATGGGCGGAATGATAGCTCAAATTATGGTCTCATCATACCCTGAGAGAACTAAGACATTTACACTAATTTCATCAACTGCTTCAACACCCTCACCATTTAATGGACCAACAAGGAAAGTAAGAAAGCTATTAATGGATAGGACAAAAAATCCAAATTCAACAATTGACGAAAGAGTGACAAGAAGTAGAAAAATTTTTACAGAAATTGGATATCAAGGCATAGATTTAAATACTGAGGAATTTTATAAAAATGTATCAACATCGATCGAAAGAGGTGGTAATGATGATACTGGATTTGGAAGACAACTTAATGCAATTTTAGGTTCTCAAAATAGAATTGATAAAGTAAAGTCTATTTCAGCACCTACTCTTATTATTCATGGGTTGGAGGATCCACTCATTAAAGTAAAAAATGCTTATAGATTAAACAAGCTTATAAAAACTAGTAAAATGATAATCATTGATGACATGCGTCATTTAATAGAACCTCCTGTTTTTGATCAATTCAAAGAAGATCTTTTAGAACATTTAAAAACAAATAAATAATGCTTACAAATAAATTTAAAATCAACTATTCAGTTGGTTCTATACCAAATGGTATCAAGACTGATACCTTTACATTTTTCTTATTATTTTTCTATAGCAATATAATTGGCCTCAATCCAGGTTTGGCTGGCACAGCAATATTTATTGCTCTATGTGTTGATGCCTTTACAGATCCTTTAATGGGAACAATATCTGATAGAACAAACACCTCATTTGGAAGACGTCATCCATATATGTTTATTTCTTTTATTCCGATGTCTCTCGGGTATGTATTTCTCTTTGCCCCAAGACAAGACTGGGATATGTCTCAATCAGACTTATTTCTTTGGATGACCATTTTCACCATTTTAACAAGAATAGGTATGACACTTTTTGATATACCTCACAGGGCATTTGGTGGTGAGATTACTAAAAATTACAAAGAAAGAACTTTGTTAATGTCATGGAGGGAGATGTTTGCTTGGGTAGCAGGGCTGAGCAATGCTTTTTTAGGTTATGGAGTATTTTTTGCATCAACAAATGAATTTCCACAAGGACAATTAAATCCAGATGCATGGTTTCCGTTTGCTGTTACTGGCGCATTAATAATGATTTTTAGTGTCTTGTATTCATCTTTATCAACTAAAAATGAAATAGATTCATTATCAAAGTGGTCTGGATCAATAACATTAACGGCAATTTTTACAGAGCTTAAAATAGCATTAGGAAATAAATCTTTCTTGATATTTTTCTTTGGAAATTTGTTTCTGTCATTATCGTGGGGGCTAGCAAATACGTTAACATTATTTGTAAATACATATTTTTGGGAGTTTGAAGCTAATCAAATCAAATATTTTCTACCAATCTATTTAGTTGCAACTCTATTTGCATTTTATTTAACGCCCATAATGGTTAATCGTTATGATAAAAGGATCATTGTCTTAGTATGTATAGGTGCGGTTGGATTATTATCCCCAATGGCATTCATAATGTATAACTTAGGACTTACTCCAGAAAAAGGATCTATGGAGCTAGTTTTTTTTATAAGCTCATTTTTATTATTTCTTATCACATTTAATATTGTTGGGATAATGGTCCGTGATTCTATGATCGGCGACATTGCAGATGAAGTTGAGCTTCAAAGCGGAAAAAGACAAGAAGGTATTTTATTTGCAGCTGTTGGATTCATGCAGAAATTGAATGCAGGTCTAGGATCATTTTTTGCTGGATTAGTATTAAATTTTATTAATTTTGACAGAGCAAATCATACAGCAGAACAAGCCTATTCATTAGCCTTTGTTCAGGGACCAATGACTACCATTTTAATGATAGTTCCAATTATAATTTTCTATAACTACACCTTGTCAGCAAAAAGACATCAGGAAATAGTAACATTTTTATATAGTGATGAAGAATTAAAGCCACAAAATCATCCTAGTAGGTGGTAAGAAAATATTTATCAAAGCAAGACTTCAATACACTTACTGATTCTTTTCCATAAATCATTATGTGATTTTTTAGCATCATTAGTTGAGAAATTTTTTATAAAATGAATTATCAATGAATCTACATCGTCTAAATTTGATTTATCACTTTTATTAAATTTATTACTTAATAATTCTAGTTGGATTTGATTTCGTATTTCTTGATCTTTTTTAAGTGATTTAATGCCTGCTTTGACTTCAAGCTTTATACATACATAATTTAATTCTTTTAAATCTGATTCATTATTATTAAATGAATTATTTATTGAATCTAAAAATATATTTGGCGCATGGTTGATATCAATCTTTTTATTCAAAATATTATATAAATCAATATAAGATTTAATTTTACTTTCTTTATTTAATAGTTTGACTTTATTGAGCTCTTTTTTAATATCACTTTGTAATTTTTTATATTCATTTGAATTTTTAGCATGAATAATTTCTTTTAATGACTCATTTATTTCAGATATAGATATTCCTTCTTTTTTCAGTTTTGAATTGAGGTCTTTGATAACAATAATTTCGTTTTTTATTTTATCTTTCTTTTCAGCAAAAAATCTATCAGCACTTTTATTGAATAGATTCCACAATTTTTTTTCTTCTTTTCTACCTGCAGGACCAATTTTGGACCATTGATCTTTTAATTTTATAAACTCTTGAATACACGATTCATTATCTTCGTGTTGAATTTCTTTTACTTTTTGTATCAAAGAGTTTTTAAGTTCTTTATTTATTTCTTCTTGTTTTTTAATTTCTTCATTTATTGGCTTTTTAGCTTCAAAGTACATATTTTTTAACTTATCAAGATCTTCATTTTGGACTGGAGCATACTGTTGCCACTTTTGAAAAGTTTTTTGAAGATATGTAATAAGTTTTCTTGCGTCAGGCCAATTTTTTTTATTTGATTCAATAAAAATTATTATTTCGTCAATAATAACTTTACGTTGCTCAGCATTATTAATTTTAATTTGTTTGATTTCATCAAAATATTCTTTGCAAGGCTCCCATGCTTTGTTGGTAAGCTCATTAAACTTTAACCATTGTGATTTAGATGCTGGCTTACTTGATAAATCTAACAATTGCCATTGAGCTTGAATGTCATGAATTTCATGGGCATGTTTTTTTGGATCTTTGTTAGGGTTCTTTGCTAAAGCATTAATTTTAGTAATTAAATTTTCTCTTTTGGGATTAGTTGCAAAGGATGAAATTTCATCAAAATATTTTGACTTGTTTAGGGCAGCGTTGATTTTATGTCTAAGTTTATTTGGTATTTTTGTTAAAGATTTTGATTGTTTAATTACATTTCTTACAATCTTTTGTGCATTTTTAATAGAACCATCTGAAAAAAGCTTCTCAGCATTTTCTAACTCTTTAAATAAATGTTGACTAGTTTCCACAATATTCTCTTATGAAGTTTATAATTATACTTCATGAAAAAGCGTATTCTAACAGGAATTACCACAACGGGGACTCCACACATAGGAAACTATATTGGTGCAATAAGACCTGCGGTAGAGTTGTCGTCCAACAATGATGAATCTTTCTTCTTTTTAGCAGACTATCATTCGATAATTAAGAACCAAGATTCATTATCAATAAAAGAATCTGTCAAAGATATTGCTTTAGCTTGGCTTTCGTGTGGATTAGATCCAAAAAAAACTTGTTTTTATAGACAGTCCGACGTACCTGAAATTATGGAATTAACTTGGATACTTAATTGTGTGACAGCAAAAGGGTTAATGAATAGAGCTCATGCATATAAAGCAGCTACAGCTTTAAATGATAATGATCCGGATAAGGGTATAACAATGGGATTATTCTCATATCCTGTTTTAATGGCTGCTGACATACTTATGTTTGATTCAACACATGTGCCAGTAGGTTCTGATCAAATGCAACATCTTGAAATGACAAGAGACATAGCTGCTAGATTTAATCATTTATATAAACCATTATTTACTCTTCCCGAACCGATTATAGACAATGATGAAAAGGTTGTGCCCGGTCTTGATGGAAGAAAAATGAGTAAATCTTATAACAATGTAATACCTTTATTAGGAAGTGATAAAAAACTTAAGAAATCAATTATGAAAATTGTTACTAACTCTTTAGAACCTGGTGAACCTAAGAATCCTAATGACTGCACATTATTTGAACTATATAAATATTTTGCAAACGCAGATGAAATAAATGAATTTAAAAATGCATATGAAGAAGGTATTTCATGGGGAGATGCAAAAGATATACTTTTTAATATTATAAATGCTGAACTTTTGCCTATAAGATCTAAGTATGAAGATCTAATTAATGATCAAGATTATTTAAATGATGTTTTAGGTGAAGGTGCTAAAAAAGCAAGGACTTTGGCTCAAGAAAAAATTGAAAAAGTTAAAGAAGTTATTGGATTAACCAAAATTTCTTAATGCATATTTCTCCATCATCGTGGTTAAAATTTGGCCTGTTTACAGTGGGACTTGGTCAGTCCTTTGTTTTTGTTTTAGTTCCTCCATTAGCTAGAGATTTAGGTCTTTCAGAAATACAGACATCTTCTATCTTTGCAATATCTGCTATGGCATGGGCATTAACGAGTGCCTATTGGGGTAGGGCAAGTGATAAATATGGCAGAAGAAATATAGCTATTCTTGGCTTACTTGGTTATGCAATTTCATTAATAGCCCTTATAACACCTTTATTTCTTATCGAACAAAATCTTTTGAGTGTAACGCTGTTATTTCCTGCATTGGTTCTTGGTAGATTAATTAATGGGCTCTTTGGATCTGCAACTAGACCAGCATCTTTTGCATATGTTGCTGACACTTCCTCAGAAGAAAAAAGAACTGTAAAATTTGCAAGACTTGAATCAAGCTTTTTACTTGGAACAGTAGCAGGTCCTCTTCTCGGTGGTTTTTTATTTTTAATTTCAAATGAAACACCATTTTATTTATTTTCTTTTTTTGCATTAATTGCTGCTTTAGGAATTTTTAGAGAACTAAAGCCTGTGAACAAAATTAAAGTAAAAACTGGAGAAAATAATAAAATTAGTTGGTACTCTAAATCAATTTATCCCTTCTTGATCTTTGCAGCAATTTTAAGTCTATGTCAGGCTTCATTAATACAATCAATTGGTTTTTATATAACTGACTTGTTTGGTAATTTAGAAAATCTTCCTACTTTAATAAGCATGACTTTTGCACTTTTATCAATATCAACGATTGTCAGTCAATATTTATTTACAGATGCATTTCCTATGAAAAACTTTAGTTTATTAATGGTCGGCTCAATATTATTGGTATTTTCATATTTTACAATGGCATTTTTTCAGTCAATATCATTTTATTACTTATCAATTATGATACTTGGAATTGGATTTGGAATGACTAGACCTGCACTTTCTTCATCTCTTTCTCTGGCACAAACCCCTGAGAATCAAGGTTCTGCTGCTGGATATCTTGGATCTGTTATACCAATAGGTCATATGACCACACCATTTATAGCTATGCCTATTTATGCGATTAATCCAGGATACTTGTATTATTTCAGTTCAATCTTATGTATAAGTTTAATATTATTTATAATTAGTAATCCAACTATTAGAAAATCCGGCTTAATATGAAAAAAGCATTATTATTAGTCAACCTAGGAACACCTGATAATCCTACATATTTAAGCGTCTTTAAATATTTAAGACAATTCTTAATGGATGGTCGTGTAATAAATATAAATCCTTTTCTAAGATTTTTATTAGTGAATCTTATAATTTGTCCGACAAGATCATTTTCATCAACTAAGGTGTATAAAGAGGTATGGGATAAAAATACTGGATCTCCATTGCTACATAACACAACTAAATTATCTGAAAAATTAGGTAATAAACTTGAAGACTTTGATGTTTATTATGCAATGCGATATCAAAATCCATCAATTGAGAGCGTAATTAATAGTATTCTTGAAAAAAATCCTGATGAAATTGTTGTTTTACCACTTTTTCCTCATTATGCATCAGCTACAACAGGTTCTGTTTATCAAGAAATATCAAGAATAGTTTCAAAAAAATGGGTTGTTCCTAACATAAGATTTATAAATCAATTTTATGATAATGAAAAATTTATAGATGCTTGGGTTGATAAAGCATCTAAATTTAATATAAATTCTTATGATAAGGTAATTTTTAGTTACCACGGCATCCCAAATAGTCATGTTGATAATGTGTATCCAGATTCTTTATGTTCTGATCACAACTGTGAATCAGAAGTCACAGATGAAAATAAGTTCTGTTATAAAGCTACTACATATGAAACTACAAAAATTCTTGCAAGCAGACTTAACTTAAGTTCTGATAAATACCAAGTTACTTTTCAATCAAGATTAACAAATAAATGGTTAACACCATTTACTGACGAGGTGCTTGAATCGTTGCCTAAAAATGGTAATAAAAATGTATTAGTTTTTTCACCAGCATTTACTGCCGATTGTTTAGAAACAATTATTGAAATCGGTGATGAATATAAAGAACTTTTCCTTGAGGCTGGTGGAGAAAAGCTAGATTATGTTGAGTCTTTAAATTATTCAGATTTATGGGCTGATGCTATTATTGATATTATTAAGTAGGAATTATAAAAATGTTTAAAGATAATTTATTAGAAAATAAAAGAATTTTAATAACAGGTGGTGGAACAGGTCTTGGTAAAGAAATGGCTACACATTTTGCTATGCATGGCGCAGAACTATATATATGTGGAAGAAGAGAAAATGTATTAAGTGAGACAGCTGTTGAAATATCAGAAACTTATGGTACAAAAGTAAATTATCAAACATTAGATATTAGAGCTTCAAAAGATGTTGATGATTATATTGAATTTATTTTTGAAAAGGGTCCTTTAGATGGATTAGTTAATAATGCTGCTGGAAATTTTATTTCACCAACTAAAGATTTATCACACAAGGGATTCGATGCTATTGCAAATATTGTTTTTCATGGAACTTTTTATATGACACATTCTGTTGGAAAAAGATGGATTGAATTAGGCCACAAAGGTTCGATTGTAAATATTTTAACTACTTGGATTTGGACCGGTTCTCCATATGTAGTACCTTCTGCAATGTCAAAATCAGGTATTCATGCAATGACACAATCTTTAGCTGCAGAATGGGGAAAATATGGAATTAAAATTAATGGTATAGCTCCAGGTCCATTTCCAACAAAAGGTGCTTGGGAAAGATTAAATCCTGATAATAATGATGATGGAATGACAAATACCGTACCGTTAGGAAGAGTAGGTGAAATGGAAGAATTGCAAAATTTAGCAACTTTTTTAATGGCTGATGGTTGTGATTATCTCACAGGTCAAACAATTGGTCTCGATGGAGGACAATATCTAACAGGAGGTGGTACATTTTCTCAATTAGACAAGTTATCTGACGAGGATTGGGAAAATATGAGAAAATTAATAAGAGAAGCTAACAATAAAGACAAAGCAGACAGAAGTTAATGGAGATATTATGAATACACTTGAACAAATGAATAGCGTTTTAATTAAGCAAAAAGAATATTTTGTTAAAAATGGTGCACCATCAATAGAATTAAGGATTGATAGACTAGAGCGTTTGAAATCCCTAATTATGGATAATCGTTATGATTTTGTTGAAACATTAAACTCTGATTTTGGAAATAGATCCAAAAATGCATCTATGTTGTCAGATGTATATGGAATTATGCCTGCAATAAATCTTGCCATCAAAAATGTCAAAAAATGGAGTAAGGATGAAAAGAAATCTTCAAATTTTCCATTCGGCTTGCTTGGTGCTAAATCTTATATAAGATACGAACCTTTAGGAACAGTTGGTATGATCTCTCCATGGAACTTTCCAGTGAACTTAGCCTTTGTGCCTTTAGTCTCTATATTTGCTGCAGGAAATCAAGTGATGCATAAACCTAGCGAACATACACCATTAACTTCTGCATTATTAAAGGATTTATGCGATAAAGCCTATGATGAGGTTGAATTTGCAACTTTTCTTGGTGGGCCTGAGGTCGGAGCTGCTTTTACTAAGCTAAACTTTGATCATCTTCTTTATACAGGTGGAGGATCTGTTGCTAAGCACGTTATGAATGCAGCTTCTGAGAATTTAGTTCCTCTTACCCTTGAACTTGGTGGGAAATCTCCGGTAGTGTTAGGAAAATCTGCTGATTTAAAGACTTCTGCAAAAAGAATTATGTTTGGTAAGACACTAAATGCAGGTCAAATTTGTTTAGCGCCTGATTACGTAGTTGTTCATAAAGATCAGAAAAATGATTTCATCAAGGAAACTAAAGATGCTGTTTCCGAGTACTTTCCTAAAATTAAAGACAATGATGATTACACATCTATCATCAATGAAAGTCATTATAATCGATTGAAAGATATGATTGATGATGCTATTGAAAAGGGTGCAACAGTTGAAGAAATAAATCCTGCCAATGAAGATTTTTCTCAGCAAGAGTTTTATAAAATTCCACCTACAATTGTCTCAAATACAACCGATGATATGAAAATTATGCAAGAGGAAATATTTGGTCCTTTATTGCCTGTTGTTGAATATGATGAAATTGATGAAGCAACTCAATTGATTAATTCAAAAGATAGACCGCTAGGTCTTTATTATTTTGGCAATGACAAAACTGAAGAGGATAATCTACTGAATAAAACTTCATCAGGGGGAGTAACAGTTAACAATGTAATAAGTCATCTTCAGCAAAATGATTTATCTTTTGGAGGTGTAGGTCCTTCAGGTATGGGTAGATATAAATCCTTTGAAGGTTTTAAAAATTTTTCAAATCCTAGAGCTTACTATAGGGATGTTAGTTTTAAATTAGATAAATTCTTTGATGCTGTGAGACCTCCATATAAAGGTGATATTGAGAAAGTTTTAAAACAATTAATGAAATAGTTTTTGTGTCATCTATATCTCTGAAATTAGGTTATAAATACCTTAAATCTAATAAAGGAGGTCTTTTCTCTTTTACAACATTATTAGCCATCGTTGGTTTATCGATAGGAATATCTAGTCTCATTGTTGTCACATCAGTTATGAATGGTTTTGAAAAAGAACTTGAAAACAGAATACTCGGAGTAATTCCGCATTCAATATTGGTATCTAATGATCCAATAAATGATTATAAATTTCTAATCGATGAAGTTAAATATAACAAAGAAATTATAGATGCTTCACCTTATATAAGCATTCAAGGATTGATTTCATCATCTTATGAAAGTAAAGGTGTTTCAATCATTGGTATTGACGCAGACAATGAAACAAATATGTCTATTGTTCCAGATTATATGCTTTTAGGAAGTTTAGAAAATCTTAATGAAAAAAATTCTATAGTGATTGGTTCAATATTAGCAGCAAATTTAGGTGTTTATGCTGGTGATGAAATTAATATTACAACTTCAGATATTAAGACATCAATAATTGGTTCATATCCAATTTCAGTAAATTTAAAAATTGTTGGGATATACGAACTTAAAACTGAAATTGATCAATATATGACATTTATTTCTCATGAAACTGCACAAAAACTTAAAAATTTAGAAAAAAATCAAACTATTTCAATTAGATTAAAAACTAAAAACTTATTTGAAGCAGACAGAATTTCAGCCGAGGTTATCGAAGAAACGGCGTCCATTCCATATGGTAACTATGATGGCTTATCCTATATTTCCTGGAAGTCTTCGCATGGCACTTTATTTGAAGCAATTAAATTTGAAAAATTGCTTATTAGCTTGATGCTTTTTTTAATAATAGCTGTTGCATCTATTTTAGTTTTATCTACAGTTGTCATGACAGTAAAATCCAAAGAAAGAGAAATAGGTATTTTACAAACTATTGGAGCTACAAAAATACAAATAATCTTAATATTTTTTACACAAGGCTTATTTGTAAGTTTTTTAGGTATTATTATCGGATTAATTTTAGGTTTTATTTGTACGCTTAATCTTAATAACTTAATTTCATTTATAGAAACATTATTGGGTAGAAGTTTGCTCGAAGCTTACTTCATTAACTATTTTCCTTACTACATTGATTACATTCAAATATTAATCATCTGTTTTATATCATTAATCATTAGTTTATTTGCGTCACTGATACCATCTTTCAGAGCAGTAAGATTAAATCCTATAGAAATATTAAGACATGAATAAAATTGAATGCACTAATCTCTCCAAATCATTCTTTTTGAATAATGAAGAGCTAAATGTTTTGAATGAAATTAATCTTTCTATTGAAGAGTCTAATTTAATTGGTATTACTGGTAAATCTGGTGCAGGAAAGTCAACATTACTTCATCTTATAGCAGGATTAGATAAACCAAGCTCTGGTGACATAACTTTTAATAATAATAGTATTCTTTCAATGACATCAAACGAAATAAGTAAATTAAGACTAATAAATTTTGGATTTGTATATCAATTTCATCATTTACTTGAGGACTTAACCATAGAAGAAAATATTTTGATTCCATCAATTTTAAAAAATGCATTTAATAATAAAGTTAAGAATAAGAGTATTGATCTTATGAAAAAGTTAGATATTTATGACAGAAAAGATAGCTTGCCCTGGAAGCTTTCAGGTGGAGAAAAACAGAGAGCAGCTATTGCAAGAGCGCTTATCAATAATCCAAAGTTTTTATTTTTAGATGAGCCAACAGGTAATCTTGATAAAGAAAATGCATCAATTATTCAAAACTTACTTTTAGATTTATCAACAACTAAAGGCATCTCTTTGATTGCAGCTTCTCATGATAATGAATTTATTAAATCTTTTAATAGTATTTACAGTCTGAATGATTCAAAATTAGTAGAAATTAAGAGTGATTTAAATGAATGATTTTATAACTGCAGGAGGCCCATTTATGTGGCCGTTATTAGCTTGTAGCGTTCTGATAATAACTATTTCAATAGAACGATCATGGTTTTTACAGAAAAGATTAGTTGCTCCTGATGGTCTTTCAAAACAACTATTAAATCTTATTGAAAATAACTTGATGAACAGTAAGCAGTCTATTGAGATATCAAATCTTTCATCTTTAGGATTCCTACTAGTTAACTGCATAAAATATAAAGATTTACAAAGAGATAATCTCGAATCAAAGATAGAGGAGAAAGCTATTGAGGTTAAGTATAGTCTCGAAAGGAATTTAAATATGCTAGGGACTATTGCTACCATTAGTCCATTGCTGGGCCTTTTGGGAACTGTTGTTGGTATGATCACTGCTTTTACAGGTTTGACTGAAACTTCAGGAGCAAATCCTGATTTATTAGCAGCAGGCATTTCCCAAGCATTAATTACCACAGCCTTTGGTTTAATGATTGCAGTACCTGGACTAGTATTACATAAGTATTTTGAACAAAAGATTACTTATCTTTTAATTTCGCTGCAAAAAGATGTTTCAGAATTTATAGATGTTATAAACAGATGAATTTTGTATCTAATAAAGATAAACCGTCGTTTTCAATAGAAATTACTCCATTGATCGATATTGTTTTTTTATTAGTTATTTTTTTTGTTGTTACCTCAAAGGTAGGTGATTCGCAGTTCTTATCCCTTGACCTACCAAAAACTGAATCATTTAACTATAAAACTGTCCAAACATCTAATGAGATTGTAATTTCTAATGATGGCAGCATATATATTAATGATAAGTTAATAAACATTAACAATTTGGATGTTCTAGAACAGGAAATATTTGAACTTAACAATAATGGAGAAATATTAATATTAAGCGCTGAATCAGAATCATTACATGTTTGGGTTATCACTGTGATGGATATATTAAATAAGTATGGTTTTAGTGAAATACAAATAAGAACAATAGAAAAATGAAAACTGGAAATTTAAGAAGACTATTTGGCTATACTTTTAGATATAAATGGTCTTTTTTTATCAGTGTTCTTGGTTTTATTAGTTTTGCGTTTGCAGACATTGCTGCAGTTGAATGGATTAGAAGAATAATTGCATTAATAAATTCTGAAGAGCAACAATTTGGAACTATCTTAGCAGTATCATTGATTTTTATTGCTCTTGGTCGAGGTATAGGATTCTTTGTCGGTAATTATTTTATGTCTCGCGTAGGTTTTGGCATCGTAAGAGATCTTAGATCTGAATTATTTAAAAAATTACATTATTTACCAAAATCATATTTTGATGCCAATCAATCTGGACAATTAATTAATAGGATTACATTTACAACTACACAAGTATCTGGAGCTGCTTCAAATGCTGTAAAGACGTTAGTTAGAGAAGGATTCTTGTTGGTAGGTTTATTTATTTATCTGCTAGTCTTAAATTTTAAATTAACTTTATTGTTAATTGTTACAGCTCCTTTAATTGCATTAATTGTTTATGTTGCAGGTAAAAGACTTAAAAAACTAGCAAAGAAAATTCAAACAGCAATGGGCGATGTTACACATATAGCTTCTGAAGCAGTTGATGGTCATGTAGAGATTAAAAGTTTTAATGCCCAAAAATATGAAAACTCTAGATTTTTTGAAGCTAATGACTCAAATAAGAATCAAAATTTAAAACTTGAAGCAACAGGTAACTTAGCTACACCAATAATACAAGTTCTTGTATCAATATCACTATCAATAGTTGCTTATTTTGCATTGGGTCAGCAGCTAGGTATAACCTTAGATGCAGAAACATTTGTAGCATTTTTTACTGCTGCAGGATTAATGGCTAAGCCCATTAGACAACTTTCTAATATTAATATGATAATTCAAAAAGGATTAGCTGCTGCTAATGAAATTTTTGAACAATTAGATCATGAGATTGAAACTGATGAAGGTAAGAATGAAACTGAGATTAGTGGACATATTGAATTTAGAAATGTAGATTTTGCATATGATAAGGGTGGTTTAGTACTAAATAACATTAACTTTGAAATTGACGATAATGAAACTATTGCCATAGTAGGAAAATCAGGATCTGGAAAATCAACACTTGCAAATTTGATACCAAGATTCTACAACCACACTTCAGGTGAGATACTAATAGATAGCATTCCTGTTTCAGATTTTGCTTTAAATCATCTTAGATCCTCAATATCAATTGTAAATCAATCTCCTTCACTATTTAATGACACAATTTCTAAAAATATAGCATATGGAGATGACTCTATAGATGTTGATAAACTTAAAAAGTCAGCAGAGTTATCGGGTTGCTCAGAATTCATAGAAAACTTACCAGAAGGGTATGAATCTGAAATTGGGGATGATGGCGTGCTTTTATCTGGGGGACAAAGACAAAGACTTGCAATAGCACGTGCATTCTATAAAGATTCTCCGATAATTATTTTAGATGAAGCGACTTCTGCTTTAGACACCGAATCCGAACTTATTGTTCAAGAAGCCCTAGAAAAACTAACCTCAAATAGAACAACTATAGTCATAGCCCATAGACTATCTACTATTGAAAATGCAGACAAAATATTGGTTTTAGATAAAGGACAAATTGTTGAGTCAGGAACTCATGATGATTTGATTGAAAATAAGTCCGTCTATCACTCATTATATAAAAATAAATTTGAGGATTCTCCTAAGGACAAAACAAAACAAACTCAAGAATTGCAATTATATATGCCTGAATATGATGACGAGGAATCTACAAGCTTTGTGGTTGATAGTTGGTATAAGAAAAGTCTTTGGTTGTATCTACTGTATCCATTTTCAATGTTGTTCTCCCTACTTACTTCAAGAAGGAGAAAAAGATATTTAGAAAATAAAGTTAAGTCATTTAAATCTGAAGTTCCAGTAATAGTTGTTGGTAACTTAACTATTGGAGGAACTGGTAAAACACCTTTGGTTAAATATATTGCTTCTGAATTATTAAAGAAAGGTTATAAGCCTGGCATTGTAAGCAGAGGTTATGGAGGTAAATTTAAAGGAACAATACAAGTTAAAAAAGATACACCTGTAAAGGAAACTGGTGATGAAGCGCAAATTTTAGCTAAATTAGGATTACCTTTTTATATTGATAAAAATAGAGTTAGGGCTGTTAAAAGCATCATTAAAAATCATGACTGTAATGTGATTATTTCCGATGATGGATTACAGCATTACAAAATGGGAAGAGACATAGAAATAGCAGTAATAGATGGTAAGAGAAGGTTTGGTAATAACCTTACGTTTCCTGCAGGACCTCTAAGAGAGTCTAGAAAAAGATTAGATAGCGTAGATTTTATAATAAATAATAGTGGACCTACTCAAGAGGGAGAATTCTTGATGAATATTAGTCCATCTAAATTTGTTCATTTAAAATCGGGTAAATCCTACTCTGTTAAAGATTGGCCAATGCATAAGCAGGTTCATGCAGTTGCTGGTTTAGGAAATCCAGGCAGATTTTTTGATTTATTAGATAGATTAGGTTTCGACATTATCAGACACCCATTCCCAGATCACTATAACTTTTCTTCAAGTGATATTTATTATCTTGATCATCTCCCAATTGTAATGACAGAAAAAGATGCAGCAAAATGTAAAAATTTTGATAATAATAAAATTTGGTATCTAACTATTGATGCCGATGTAAGTAATAAATTTATAGAAAATTTAGATAAAAAATTAAAGTCGATTTCTTATAATGAATAGGGATGATTTATTTATAGTTATACCTTCGCGCATAGGATCAACAAGACTTAAGAATAAACCTCTTGTTAATATTAAAGGAAAAACTCTAATTCAGAGGGTTGTAATAAATGCATTAGAAATCACAGAAAATGTTTATGTTGCTACAGATTCAGTTTTAGTAAAAGATAATTTAAAAGAAATAACCAATAATGTAGTCATTACTAAACCAGAACATATATCTGGAACGGATAGGGTATATGAGGCAGCAAAAAAACTTAATTTAAACAAAAATAGCTTCATTCTTAACCTCCAAGGTGATGAACCTTTCATACCTAGTAAATTAATTAAAAAAACTATTGATGATTATTTTAATAATTCATGTGATGTGATTACAGTTTCAAATAACATTTCTTCTGATTTTGATATAACTAATCCAAATTGTGTTCTTGTTGAAACTGACAATAATTTTGCAACTTCTTTTATTAGAACTGGAGTTATTAAGAATCCAAAAAGACATATTGGAATTTATGGATATAGTTTAAAAGTTTTATCGAAATTGGTTAATCTTGAGCCAACTGAAAATGAGCTAAAATTTAAATTAGAACAGTTAAGATTTTTAGAAAATAATTTTTCAATTTATGTTTCACATTATGAAGGAAATATACCTCATGGCATCGATACTGAAGATGACCTAAAAGCTGCTATTGATTATTTGCTTGATTAATGAATATCTTATCCAATCATAACATTTCAAACAGTTTGAAGATTAATTCAAAGTGTAGATTTTTCATTGAAATTAATGAAGTTACACAATTTGAAAATCTGTATAAATTTGTTAATGAACAAAAATTACCTGTATTAGTTATAGGTGAGGGAACTAATATTGTTCCTAAAGATTATTTTGAAGGTGTTGTTATAAAGCCTACATTTAATAAAGTTCAATATAATACAAATGACTCTACAGTTTCAGTTGGATCATCTGTTAATTGGCATTCTTTTGTGAAAGAGATGATTAAAAATAAGATATATGGCTTTGAGAATTTATCTTTAATACCTGGGAGTGTCGGAGCTAGCCCTATACAAAATATTGGAGCTTATGGACAAGAAGTCTCGAATTTAATTGCAAGGGTAGACTGTTTTGATTATGTTAAAAATAAATTTTTATCATTATCTAATTCTGATTGTAATTTCTCTTACAGGAAGTCATCACTAAAAGATAAGCCGTATATTATTTTTAATATTGATTTTATTACAAATGGATTTAAATCTTTAAATCTTGAATATGAGTCTATTCAGAATTATATAAAAGACAATAACATTAATCTCTCATCAATATCTTTAAATCGTGCATCAGAAATTATTGTTGATATTAGAAACTCTATTTTGCCTGATCCAATACAAGTTCCCAATGTCGGAAGTTTTTTTAAAAATCCAACAATAAATAAAAATGAAATAAATACTTCTAAATTTAATTTAGAAGATCTGATAATTTGGCATCATGATTCGGATACAGTCAAAGTTGGTGCAGCAAGACTTATACAGCTTGTTAAGAATGATTTAGAGAATTTTAACAATGTATCAATTTATTCTAATCATGCTTTAGTGTTAGTTAGTAATGGCAAAGCCACGCAAAGAGAGATCTTAAGTTTTGCTAACAATATTAAAGATGTTATTAATGAAACATTTAATATTTCATTAGATATAGAGCCAACAGTTATAAATTAATTATGTTTCTTTGGTCAGCAATCGCACATTTAATAGCATTAACTAGTCCAGGTCCTGATACTGCAATTGTAATAAGGCAGGTATCATTGTACGGACGAAAAGAAGGTTTCAAAACTGCTTTAGGAATAGGAATAGGAATCTATTTACACTGTCTTTTAGCTATTAATGGGATTTCATTAATTATTGTCTCTAATAATCTGTATAAATTTATAATTAGTATTGTTGGTGGTTTATATATTCTTTATTTAGGAGTAAATATGTTTATTTCAAAATCTGCTGCTAAAGAGGATAGTGAAATAGGCACTAAACGAAATAATAGTTTATTAGCAGGACTAATCACCAATGTCTTTAATGTAAAAGCCTTTTTATTTTTTGTATCATTATTTACGATATTAATTGAGGATTTAAATAATATTTATTTTTACGTTTATCCAATTTATTTTGCTATAACGTCAAGTCTTTGGTTTATTTTTCTGAGTTATATTATTACAGCTTCGGAACATAAAACTTTCAATGCTTATTCAAATAAATATTTATCATCAATAATGTCACTAATATTATGTTTTATAGCTTTATTTATTATTTTTAGATCCTTATATGAGTATTTCTAAAATTACCAAAAACCTAAAAAATCAGAGTGATATTTTTCCTCCAGTACATCTTTGGAATCCTGAATTATGTGAGGGTCAAGAATTTTATATTGATAGAGAGGGAAATTGGTTTTATAACGATTCACCAATTAAAAACTATAAGCTTACGAAGCTTTTCTCGAGGGTGCTTAGAAAAGACAATGATGAGTATTTTCTAGTTACTCCTGTTGAAAAAGTTCCTGTAAGAGTTGAATTAGCTCCTTATAAAATTATTGATTATTCGCTTACTGATGATAGGGTATCTTTATTAACAAATTTTGATTACGAGTTTGTGTTAAGTAAAACTAACACAACTAAATTAATTAAAAATAAAGATGCATTTATACCAATAGTAAATGTTAGAAATAATCTAGATGGATTTTTCGATAGAAATACATATTACAATTTAATAAATTATGCTTTAGAACAAAATTATATTGATCAAAATTTATTATATTTACCAAGTCTTAAAATAAAACATACTATAGGAAAAATTGCATAAAAAATTAAATTTACCAAAAAAAATATGTCCTGTTTGCAATAGACCATTTTTATGGAGAAAAAAATGGAAAAAAGATTGGGATAATGTAATTTATTGTAGTGAAAAATGTAGAAAAACTAAGAGTTCAAAGTCTGATTAATCCATTCATCAATATAATATTCAAGTAAATCTAACGGTAATGACCCTCTTTTCAAAACCTCATCATGAAAATCCTTGATATCATACTTTTCACCAAGTTCTTTTTCAGCTTTACTTCTAAGTTCTAAGATTTTTAACTGTCCAATCTTGTATGCAAGAGCTTGACCTGGCCAGGCAATGTATCTATCTACTTCATTTTCAATATCTAAAATTGATTTTGCAGAATTTTCAATAAATAAGTTAATGGCATCATCTCTTGTCCAATCTTTATAATGCATACCTGTATCAACAACGAGCCTAATTGCTCTCCACATGTCATAGGTAAGTTGTCCAAATTTATCATATGGATCATCATATAGATTTATATATTCACCTAGTTCTTCGCTGTATAAACCCCAACCTTCAACAAATGCAGTGATACCTTGATATTTTCTAAATGTTGGTACATTTTCTAATTCCTGAGCAAGTGATATTTGAAAATGATGACCTGGAACCGCCTCATGAACTGTTAAAACAGGTATTTCATATTTAGGCCTTGAATCAGGCTTATATAAATTTGCATAAAAATAGCCTGGTCTACCAGGACTAGGGCTATTGTAATAAGCTGTAGTTGTAAATGGTGCTGACTCTGCTGGAATTGGTATGACTCCATATGGAGCTCTTGGAAAAATATTAAATAATTTAGGTAATAAAGGATCAATTGTTTTTGACATGATTAAATATGCATCAAAAAGATCATCTGGATTGTCATAATAAAATCTAGGACTAGTTCTTAGATAATTTAAAAATGATTCAAAATCGCCATCCCAATTAACAGAATCGATGATTTCTTCCATTTCAGCACGAATCCTTTGAATTTCTCTTAGACCAATCTCATGAATCTCATCAGGTGTAAGATCTGTCGTAGTATAGTGTTTAGCTAATTGTTCGTAATATTTTTTACCATCAGGGATGTCTTTAATGCCAATGGTATCCCTTGAATTAACTAAATAATCATTTTTTAAAAAATTGTTAAGTTTGATATAAGCTGGATTAATCTTATTAATAATTAACTCTTTTGCATCATTTATAAGTTCGAGTTTTTCATTTTGCGATAAAAGAGTTTCGTCTGCATCAATAAAAACTTTTAAATATGGATTTGAATTTATATCAGAGTTAATTATTGCATCAATTTGAGAAATAACTCCTTGAGTAACTAACTTTGGCTGAGTATAACCATTTTGTAATCCTTGTTTATTAATTTCTAAAAAATTTAAAATATTGTCAGAAAACTGATTTAGTCTGTTTAACCAATCGTAATAGTCTTTTTTTGATTGATATACCAATCTGTTTCCTGTCTCATAAAAACTCTGAATTCCACCACGTTGATTCAATCTTAGATAATATATAGGAAATTGACTAAGATTTAAGTCACTTTCAATATCAAATTTTTTTAGATTGTAATTAAGTTTATTGTCAGGATTAAGTTTGTCAGAATTAATAGAATTAAGTTTTTTTAAAGATTCAAAATCTGAAAGTCTATCTTTTTCAAACTGATCTATCGTATTCGGATTAATCTTATCATTAAATCTTTTGTCTCCAGTATATGTAGCAAAAAGAGGATTATTAGTTAAAGTTTTTTCCCAATCTGCCTCTAAAAAATCTAAAAATTTCTGATTCTCATCAATCTCGAAGGGTGATTCTTTTTCGTTTTCAACATTATTAGTTGTTACTTCAACAGATGCACAAGAAGAAACAAAAAATATGCAGAAAGTTAAAGAAATTAAATATTTATTCATTACATATTAGGATAATTTGGACCACCAGGACCTTCAGGACTTACCCAATTAATATTTTGAGACGGATCTTTGATATCACAAGTTTTACAATGAACACAGTTTTGTGCGTTAATTACAAACTTGTTTTCATTATCTTTGTTTACAACCTCATAAACTCCTGCCGGACAATATCTTTGAGCTGGTTCATCATACATTGGGAGATTGACACTTATTGGAATTGTTAGATCTTTTAATTGTAAATGACATGGTTGGTCTTCTTCATGATTGGTATTTGATAGATATACCGATGAGAGCTTATCAAATGAATAAATTCCATCAGGTTTTGGATATTCTATTTTGGGCATTTCGTCAGCTTTCTTTAAACATGCATGATCAGGAGTAGCATGATTTAAGGTAAAGGGTAAATTTCCACGAAAAATAAACTGATCTATTGCATTAAAAGCAGCTCCAAGCAATGCCCCAAACTTATGGAAAATTGGACCAAAGTTTCTTGATTTATATAGTTCTTTATGAATCCATGAATTTTTAATTTTCTCATCGAATGTAATTGAGGATTTTCCCTCTAAAAGTTCAAAAATATGTTCTCCTGCAATTGCTCCGGACTTCATTGCAGTATGCGATCCTTTAATTTTCGAAAATATTAAGGTGCCAGCGTTATCACCAACTAATAGACCTCCAGGAAATTCCATTCTAGGTAAAGACTGAAGTCCACCTTTGATTAGCGCTCTAGCTCCATAAGACAATCTTTCACCATCTATTAAATATTTTTTTATAGCTGGATGAGTTTTCCATTTTTGAAATTCATCAAATGGACTAAGATGAGGATTTTTATAATCTAGCGGAATCACATAGCCGATGTAAGCTTCATTATTTTCTCCATGATAAAAATATGAACCGGATGGAGTGTCAATAGATGTTGGCCAGCCATTAGTATGTATTACCAATCCTTCTTGATGTAATTCTGATTTTATTTTCCATACTTCTTTAAAACCAATACCATAATGTTGAGGATCTTTATTTTCACTAAGATTAAATTTTTTAATAATTTGTTTACCAAGATGGCCGCGGCAACCTTCACCTAAAATAGTATATTTTGCTCTTATTTCAATTCCAGGCTCATGTCCAGGCTTTAGTTCACCGTTGTGTGATATTCCCATATCACCAGTTTGAACCCCAACAACCTTATCATTTTCAATTAGTAACTTACTTGCAGGAAAGCCAGGAAAAACTTCTACACCGAGATTTTCTGCTTGTTCACCTAACCATCTGCATAAATTACCTAAACTAATTATATAGTTACCATGATTATTCATAGGTGGCATTACAAATGAGGGGACAGGAATACCAATCTTTTCAAGTAGAAATAATAATTTATCTTTTTTAACAGGAATATTTAATGGCGCGTTTAAGTCTTTCCAATTTGGTATCAACTCATCAAGTGCATTAGGCTGGAAGACATTTCCAGACAAAATATGTGCACCAATTTCAGAGCCTTTTTCTAAAAGACAAATTGAATAATTAGTATTATTTTTTTTATTTAGTTGTGCAAATTTAATAGCTGTTGCTAAACCTGATGGACCACCACCAACGATTACAACGTCATATTCCATAGTTTCTCTGTGCATAAGATCCTTTATATAATAGTGTAATTATTACCTTAAATACATTACAATTATAGCTTCTTATAAGTATCAATTATATATATTAAAGATATGAAAATTTTAGTACCAATTAAACGTGTAGTCGACTATAACGTTAAAGTAAGGCCACTTTCAGATAATTCAAATGTTGATTTAAATAATGTAAAGATGGCGGTAAATCCATTTTGTGAAATTGCCTTAGAAGAGGCGGTTAGATTAAAGGAAGCGGGTAATGCTACAGAAGTAGTTGCTGTATCCGTTGGCAAATCTGAATCACAGGAACAATTAAGAACTGCTCTAGCTTTAGGAGCTGATAGAGCAACCCTAGTTGAAACTGATTCATTGCTTGAACCTTTAGCTATAGCAAAGGTCTTAAAAAAGCTTATTGATGATGAAAAACCTGATTTGATAATCCTTGGAAAACAGGCAATTGATGGCGACAATAATCAAACAGGACAAATGTTAGCTGCGCTTCTTGACTTCCCTCAAGCTACTAATGCATCAGAAGTAGTTATAGAAGATTCATCAGTAAAAGTTACGAGAGAAATTGATGGTGGATTACAAACACTTGAGTTAACAATTCCAGCGATTATTACTACTGATTTAAGACTTAATGAGCCAAGATATGCATCATTGCCTAATATTATGAAGGCAAAAAAGAAAGAACTTAATGTGATATCTGCCACTGAAATGGGTATTGATATTAATTCACGAACTGAATTACTTTCAGTAGAACTCCCACCTTCAAGAGAAGCAGGAATAATTGTTGAAACAGTAGATCAGTTAGTTGATAAATTAAAAAACGAAGCGAAGGTGATTCAATGAGTATCTTAGTTATAGCAGAACATGATAATAACAATTTAAAAGGTTCAACCTTAAATACTGTAAGTGCAGCATCTAATTTATCTGGTAATGTCACTCTTTTAATAGCAGGACTAAATATTGATAACGTAGTTGTAGAAGCGCAATCTCTTGATGGTGTATCAAAAATTTTAAAATGCGATAGTGAGACATATGCCAATTCTATCGCCGAAGACTTATCATCATTGATTCTTTCAAATTCTGATGGTTTTAATCATATACTTGCACCTGCAACTACTTTTGGTAAGAATCTTATGCCAAGAATTTCAGCAAAGTTAGATTCTCAACAGATCTCTGATATTATTTCTATTGAATCTGATGATACATTCAAGAGACCAATATATGCTGGAAGTTGTATAGCTACAGTTAAATCTAATGATTCTGTGAAGGTAATTACTGTAAGGTCTACGGCTTTTGATCCTGTTACTAAAAATAATAGCGATATTGAAGTCGTTGAAATCAGTGACGCTGGTTCATCAGGAATTAGTAAGTTTGTAGGTGAAGAACTTGCTAAAAGTGATAGACCTGAGCTTACTGCTGCAAACATAGTTATATCAGGTGGACGCGGCATGCAATCTGGCGATAATTTTCATTTATTGGATTCTATTGCAGATAAACTTGGTGCAGCTGTAGGAGCTTCAAGGGCAGCAGTAGATGCTGGTTTTGTTCCAAATGACTATCAAGTTGGACAAACAGGTAAAATTGTTGCTCCTGATTTATATATTGCCGTAGGCATATCTGGAGCAATTCAACATCTTGCTGGAATGAAAGATTCAAAAGTTATTGTTGCAATAAATAAAGATGAAGATGCACCAATTTTTCAGGTAGCAGATTATGGACTTGTTGCAGACCTATTTACAGCCTTACCTGAACTAGATTCAGCAATTTAAATATAAATTGAAAAATATCTTTGTTAAAGAAAACGCCTTTAGCATAACGCTTATTGTAAGTATTTTATTTTTAATCATCTTTACTATTCTTAACTATTTTCAATTACTCCAATCCGTAACTGCTGATAATTTAGCTATTATTGGTGAAGCTTCAAGATGGTGTGAAAGAGTTAGTGATGGTATTTTTAGAGAACCTGTTAATACATTAACAAATTTAGGTTTTATGGTAGCTGGTTTATATATCTTATATAAATTAACAAATGAAACTTCATTTAATGAATTCTCAGGATTGAACAATATAACTATCCTCTACGGAGTAGCTGTTGTGTATTTAGGGCCTGGCTCTATGATGATGCATGCTACTAATACAGAATGGGGTGGCTGGGCAGACAACCTTAGCATGGTAATGTACATAATCATCCCATGGCTATATAACTGTTATAAGATGTCTAATGCAAATCAATATACTTTTATAAAAGCATATATAGCTATTGTAATTATTTACTCTATATTAAGATGGAAGTTCGGTTATGGTATGGGAATTGGTTTGGATCTATTTGGTGTCTCAATTGGTTTGTGGGTTATTAGCGAATTTCTGTATAAATTTTGGTCTCCATATATGAGATTATTGTCAGGTTTTGTAGGTTTTTTAGTTTTAATGCTATTTGGGACTATGCCAAATGAGGTATTTTTAAACCTGAGTGACTACTGGTGGATAATTTTCTTTTGGTTACCAGGTTTATTAGCATCAAACAAACCTACTGGCATGAGATCATATAGATGGTATTTTGCTGGTATGTTAGCTTATATGGCTGCTTTTTATATCTGGTTACAGGGTAATGCAACTTTAAATCCCGATATTTTAACTAATGGTGTTTGCGATCCAGATTCTCTAATACAGGCGCATGGAATATGGCATATATTAACTGCAATATCTACAATATTTTTCTTTTATCACTATAGATCTGAGAGATCAGTCTAGAATTTTTTCACAACCACTACCACTGATTAAATTTAGTGTTGTTTTCTTATCGTCGACTGATAACTTATTAAATTCATCTTTAATCCAATTAAGACACTTTACTTGATATGGAAATGTTTTTTGTTTCCAAATTTCACCATCTATCGATGTTTCCCAAACTTCATCACCGCTTTTATAAGCATTTGCGTTAGCAATCAGACATGGTATGTATACTTTCCCAACTTCATTAAATATTTCAATTAATGAATTAGGAATATTATCTATATCAATCCACCCATAATTAGGATCCTTAAAGTAATTTAATTTATTTTTATTATTTGCTTCTTCATTTTTTACACCAAAAAATTCACCAATACCTCCACTGTCATGTAAACCTGATAAATCTGACATTATATTTACCCATGAAACTGTTCTTGGCGATTGTTTATATGCGATATTTCTGGGTGTTGGATCAAATCCAACTAGTTGGGTAAGTTGACCATATAAACCAAAATCGGATGATGAGGGTCGCTGCCCAAACATAAAAGGTAAAAATTTAAGATGCTTTTCCATCAACAATAAATATCTTTTGTAGCTTTGATCAATTAGCTTTGCTGTTTCATTATTTGAACCAACAACCCATAATCTATTAATTTGTCTTTCAGCAATAATGTCACCAAATTGATTCATTGAGTCATCATCTATATCTATTTTATGTTGAAGAACGAGCATTTTTTTTGCATTATCCGCATCTTCATTAAAATACCATCTGTAATGAAACATATATTTGGTTGTCCACTCATCTGCGAAATCTTCTAGTAAGTAATTAAGAAAACATAATATAGGTGAGGGGGGTATTACAGATTTTTCTTTATACAACTCTTCAAGATATCTTATTATTGGTGTTGTATCAGTCCTACAAATATCTGAACCTTCATCATTTTTAACTACCATTGTAGGTAATAAAACAGGCTTGGGAGGTTCGATATTTAGAAAAGATAAATTCTGAACTACATCTCCCCATGAAACTGAATAAGGAATATTTCTATACCTCAGAAGAGATAGCATTTTTTGTGTATACGGAGATCCTACATTTCCAAATACTTTTATAGGATCTGTCATTAGATTCTATCCTATGGGATTCCCAGCCTCATTACCAAGTTTAATCGCTTTTTGAAATGCTTCTCTAGATTCAATATTAGAAACGTATTTTTTAACATTAGCCATTTCATCATTTACACAACCCAATCTGTTTGCCATATAACAAGAATGTCCTAACATACAATCAGCTGCTGAAAATTCACCAATCAAGTAATTTTTGCCATCTAAATAATCATTTACTGGAGATAATGATTTTGAAAGCAAGTTTTTAGCTTGATTTAAAACTGTTTCATCTCTTCTATCAGGTGGTAGCAATACTGTTTGAACTACAATTTGATTCATTGGAGGCATCACCATTCCCTCACAGAAATGAAACCATTGAAGATAATATGGATATTCATCAGAGTTTATATCAGGTTTAAGTCCACCGTCACCATATTTATCAAGTATGTATTGAATAATGGCTCCAGATTCAAATATTGAAATATCTCCATCTTCTATAACTGGAACTCTACCTAAAGCATGCCTAGATCTGTGTTCTGGAGATTTTAGGCCTTCTTTTGTAAAAGGCAGCACCTCTAAGTCATAGTCAATTTTAAGCTCTTCGAGAAGCCATGCAACTCGACCAGCTCTTGTTCCTGGTGTTAAGTATAGTTTTATCATAGTTACTCCTTATTTTTTTACCATTTTTTGCGCATTTTTGATAAATTCTTTTGTTTTTTCCTCATCATCAAGATTTTTATCTATTTTAATTTCAATTGGCACTTTTATACCTTCAAGCATCCCAGGTTGCTCATACATAGCATTCTTCCATCTCTCCAAGTTTTCTAATCCATCAGTTGAAACACCAGACCATTTATGTGTTCTTACCCAACACCAATTTGCAATATCAGCAATTGAATATTCATGTGCAAGCCATTCATTATCTTTAAGATGTGTATCAAGTACTTCAAACAACCTTCTTGATTCATTTTGATATCTATCAATAGCAGGTTGTATTTTTTCAGGAAAATACCTAAAAAATACATTTGCCTGTCCCATCATGGGACCAACTCCACCCATTTGAAACATGAGCCATTCCAAAACTTTTGCTCTTTTTTTAGGATTTGTTGAAATCAATTTATTTGCCTTATCAGCCAAGTAAATCATTATTGCTCCAGATTCAAAAATAGAGAGATTATTAGATGTATCTACAATTGCAGGAATTCTTCCATTGGGACTAATTTTTAAAAAATCAGGTTTCTTTTGTTCATCCTCAGAAAGATTAACAAGTATTGCTTTATAGTCCATGCCCAATGCCTCAAGTGTGCATGAAACTTTGTGACCATTTGGAGTTGGCGCTGTATATAATTCAATCATTTCTAATCTTTTATAAAATCAATTAATACTTTAGATAATTCTTTTGGTTTAGTCCATTGAAAAAAATGGCCACCACCAATATTTTTAGCTTTGATGGCATTCGGTACCATTCTCAATACATCCTTTTCCATATCATTAGTTACAGGATCATTGCCAGCAAAAACAGATAATAATGGTTTATCAGTTCTATTAAAAAATTCTCTGGCTTTTTTTTGAGCATCCAAAGAACTATCTGGAATTATTGGGACATGACTCGGCATAGCTCTACAACCCATTTTATATTTTGCTGATGGAAAAGGCGCCTCATAAACTTTCATTAAATCACTTATATAAGGTGATATTTTGGATAATCCTAATTTATAAAAAATATAGTGATTTTTTATCTGGTTTTTAGGTAATTTTTCCATCATCATTGAATTCAACAAACCAACTGGTAGATTTTTAGTATCCCAACAAAATTTTTGCCAATACATAAATTTTAATGCAGGATGTGATTTACCAGAATCCATCTTTTTTAGTTCTTTTGCCATGCTTAGTGGAGTAAGTTTAATATTTGATTTTCTAAATTTATGCACTTCATCAATCACAGTCTTTGGAGTATTTGGCATATAGGGTAATCCGGTATTACCCATAGATATTTTTGTAAATCTATCTGGGTTATCAACAATCATTCTTAGGCCGATTAATCCGCCCCAATCTTGACCAAAAAATATTAAATCATTTAAATTATTTTTTACTAGCCATTGATTCATCCAATCAACCTGATTCTGATAACTATAATCATTTCTTGAAGCTGGTTTGTCTGACTTACCATATCCAACTAAATCAGGTGCAATTACTCTTATTCCAGAATCATTAAGGATAGGTATCATTCTAGAATATAAATAACTCCAAACTGGTTGACCGTGCATGGCTAACAAAATTGGACCATCAGACGGACCTTCATCGATATGATGAATTCTTATTTCAGTTCCATCATCTGCAAAAACATCTGTGTATATTGGATCGAATGGGTAACCCTTAATATTTGTGAAATACTTATCAGGAGTTCTCAGTACCTTCATTAAAAATCTTTAATCACTCCATCGTTTTTTAATTCTTTGATTAATTCTTCAAATGGATCATCCTGTCCAAAATAATACTTCCCTTTATAAACATTTAAAGGAACTCCATGATGTCCAGCTTCTTTTTGATCTAATTGATTCATTTCAATTTCTTCAATTAAACTTTTTTCATTTGATTTAATTGACTCTCTAACTTCACCTAAATCCTCACCAAATTCAGCAAACAAAGGCTCTAATAAATCATCATTATTCCAATTTTTTATATTCCATATTAATTTGGATAATTCATGAGCAAATTCTATGCCTTTACCTCTATTACACATAAGTTGACCCATATGGCATATATCAAAAATATAAGGTTGATTTTCTGAAATCTTACCAGTAATTATATTTTGTTTTATTGGATCTGGTTTAATTGGTAAGTTTAATGACATATTCAGCTTTTTTGCCTTCCTTTTGATATCCATCATCAACGAAGTAAAATAAAATAAATTCCTATCTTTAAAGAATTCAGGCAATCTAATAGCAATGGGATAAACAATTTTAAAATTTATATCAATATTATATTCATTTTTAAGCTTTAACATTCTTGGCAATATTAAATATGAATATGGACTTCGATATGAAAAATATAAATCAATCATGTCATGCACTCCTTTTTTTTAATGACAAATAAAACATTAACATGAAGTATATCAATATTGGTATATTGCCAATTACTCCGGGAGGTGTGTTTATATAGTAATCATCGGTTAATGGATGAAGTGAACCTGAAATTAATCTAAAGCAATGATCTAAGAGACATATCATATATATTAGAGGTACTAGGCTTTTATATTTAATAAATAAAATTAATAAAACTAATGTTAATGATACTTGTGTTGCTCCCCATAGCGATGCAAATAAATAAACTAAGTTATTCGGATCTATAGTATCTATAATTGGAAGTTCTTTTATTGTTGCAATTCCAACTAGACCAGCGTTTTCTGAAAGGAAATGTACAAGTGATCTAAATATATATAAAGCAAAAATAGGATAAAGACCATATATCGCCAATTTAGAACCTTTGTAATCATCATTTAATTTATTGGGAAAAAGTGTCATTAATTTATTTTATCAATAACAATTTCATTATTACCTACAGGCATAACAACCCTAGTTCCATCGTCTGAAAGAGTATAGTCTTCATAAATACCTTCTATAGGTCTGAAAAATACTCTTTCCATTAAATTATTTCGAGGCGTTGGTATGGAATGGTAAATGAGCAAATGTTTTACATTTGCATCTCTAGCAATTTCACCAGCTTCCTTTATGCTCGTGTGATAATCCTGTATATCAAATAGTATTTTGTCCATTTGAGGTATTGGGGCGAATTTTCTCATTCTTTCAACAATATCTATTGATATAGCCGAATGCACAAGAAGATCAACATCCTGAGAATATTTTTGAACACTTCCATCATGAATAGTGTCCCCACTTATAACAACAGTTCTTCCTTTATAGGATACTTTAAAACCAAAAGCAGAATTTACTGGATAGTGATCAACTACAAAAGGTAATATTTCTAATCCTACAGTATCATTTGGTATTAACTGATTATCTATAATTTGAATTGCATTAAATCCTGCAATACTCATAGGTAACATGTCATCTCCATGATGTTCATTCCTATATTGATAATCTGGTGAGTATGCTAACTCAAATCCTTTTGTAACAAGATTTATTCCTTCAGGTCCATACACTTTTAATGGTGCAGTTCTCCCTTGAATCCAAGATTGAAGATGTGCATCTGGTAAGTCTGCCATATGATCTGAATGCATATGTGTTATTAAAACTGCCTTTACATTTGGCCATGGTAATTGATACTGTGTGAGGTTATTCACACTTCCATTACCAATATCAAAAATATAAATGTCATCGCCAGCTTCTACAATTACACAAGATTCAGCTCTTCCAGGTGAAGGAAGAGGGGATCTTGAACCACAAATAACAACTTTTAATGTATCTTCTTTATCTAAAAAAGGTTCTGCGCTGAAAAGAATGTTTTTTATACCAATATTTAGAATTCTGTCTTGAACTGAATGAGAATTTAAAGAGAGTATGCCAATAATAAATATTGAAATAACTAAACTTATTATTATTAATATTTTTTTCATAATTGATAAACCTCTATTTATTATCAAGTAATTTCATTATTTGGTATGCAGTTTCGTGACCGGAGTTTTGATTTTGACCAGTAACAAATCTCTTTTCATCATCCACAACAGTTAGGGTTGCAAACATATCTCTAAAAGCACTTTTACTTTTAAATATTACGCCTGCTTTCCTTAACTCTTCTTCAGGATGCTGCGGTGTAAAGCTAATACCAAGTTCTTTAACTTGTTTATCGGTTACTCCGGTCATTTTCCTTCCGCTAATTAACAAATCACCATCTTTATCTTTTGCATTGATAAAGCCAAGAACCCCATGGCATATAGCACCTATAATTGCATTCGATGAATAGTAGGCCTCTGATATTTTTATACCAAGTAGTTCAGAATAACCAAGATCATATGCCGCTCCCCAACCACCAGAAATAAAAATAATGTCAAATTCAGTAAAGTCTATGTCTTTAATTGATTTGGAGTTTTGTAATTTATTCATTGCAATTTTATCTTTCTTAAAAATTTTATCTTCTTCAGTTTCAATAAAATATGGAAGGGGTTCCAGTGGAATATTTCCACCTTTGATACTAGCAATTTCAACTTGAATATTTGATTTCTTAAAATCATAATATGGTATTGATAGTTCTGATAGGAAAAGGCCAGTAGGCTTTCCTGAAGCTTCTCCAGGTTTATTTAATACGCCATGGTTCGTTGCAATTATAAGAGCTTTTTTTCCATCAAGATTAAAAGTATCACCATTAAATTTAGGATGAAGCCCTGCAAGACTTAATATCGAAGGTAATGAAATAGCCAAAATACCAATAAGGATAATGAGCAAGACTGATATTTTATAAATTGTTTTCACCACTATTTATATAGTCTCGATATTTAACTGTCCTTTTAGACCTGCATCTCTATGAATATGTATTTTTTGATATTCTGGATCCATTGTCATATCTAACATTGCCTTTCTGCTTGGATATTTTGCAATCGCAATTGAATCCCAAAGATCTTCAACTTCTCCCAACATTAATCTATTTACTTTGCCTGCAAATACAAATTCACCGCCATATTTTTTAACTAAATTTACTACTTCAGCAGCATAAAGACCGTATGCTTCCTCACCAGTAAGATTTGAATCTCGACCATCTTCATAAATCGCCAAATCTTTATATTTAAGTAAATTTACCATTGATATTGGTCCTATTTCTGGATTCTTTAAAAAACCATTAATTTGATTTTCGTTTGGAAGAACTTTATTTTCAACTTTCATAACAGAAGCACCTACTATATTTAAAATTTTCTTATTCTAATTTTTTTGTATTGTTAATTTTACTCATTCCTTGAAATGATACAATTAATTGATGAATAGAGTTATACAAGATACCGGTTCTAAATATCCAATTATTCAAGCGCCGATGGGTTGGATTGCACGAAGTCAGCTCGCATCTGCAGTTTGTGAAGCTGGTGGTATGGGGATCATTGAGACATCTTCTGGTGAAGTGGATAATTGTAAAAAAGAAATTCAATTAATGTCAGAATTAACTGATAAACCATTTGGAGTAAATTTGCCATTACTCTTTTTACAAGATGATTCAATGGTAAAATTTTGTGTTGATGCTGGTGTTAAATTTGTTACAACTTCAGCAGGAGACCCAACAAAGTATGTTGGTATTTTAAAAGATGCGGGTATTACTGTATATCATGCGGTTCCTAGTCTTGCTGGAGCCATTAAAGCAGCAGATGCTGGTGTTGATGGTTTGGTTGTAGAGGGCACAGAAGGTGGAGGTTTTAAAAGCCTTGAAGAGGTTGGATTGTTAGTATTAATACAATCAATAAAACAAAATTTAGATATTCCAATTATTGCAGCTGGCGGACTTGTAGATGGTTTTGGAATGGCTGCAGTTTTTGCTGCAGGTGCAGAAGGAATACAGATGGGAACTAGATTTGTTTCAAGCAAAGAAAGCCCTGTTCATAATAATTTCAAAAATAAAATTATTGATTCAGGTATTGATGGGACAATGGTGCTTAATAAAAAATCAAAACCAGTAATTAGAGCATTAAAAACTGACCTCACTAATGATATTAATGAAAAAGGGATTATGGATATGTCAGCAATGATGAATATTAAAGAACTTTATTTTGGTGGGGATATGGAAGCAGCTCCTGCACTTTCTGGACAATCGTCTGGACTAATTAATGAAATCAAGCCTGTAAAACAAATAATTGATGAAATAATTGATGAATTCAATTCTACTTGTATTAAGTTAGGCAATATTCAATTTTAATCATGACAAATAATAATATAATCGATGAACGAAACAGTGATATTCAAATTTATATTAATGGTTCATTTTATCCACGTAATGATGCAAAAATTTCTGTTTTTGATAGCGGGTTTTTACTTGGCGATGGAATATGGGAGGGTATAAGGCTTGTAAAAAATGAATGGTTATTTATTGATGAACATTTAGATAGGCTCTCGGAAGGATGCTCAGCAATAGATATAACTTTAGATTTATCAAGAGATGAAATTAAAGAAGCAATTTTAGAAACACAAAAGATTAATAATATGACAGATTCAGCACATGCAAGAGTGATGATTACTAGAGGCGATAAAATAAAGCCATTTCAACAGCCTTCATTATCAACATCAGGTATCAACTTTATAATAATTATGGAACATTCTTTTGAGAGTCCTAATTTAAATGGCATCAAATTAGTAACTGTTCCACAAGTAAGAGGCTTGCCAATGTCACAAGATCCAAAGCTAAATAGCCATTCGAAATTAAATTGTATTATTGCATGTATTCAAGCTAATAAAGCAGGAGGAGATGAGGCTCTAATGTTAGACCCATATGGATTTGTAAATACTACTAATTCCTGTAATTTTTTCATTGTCAAAAATAATGAAGTATGGACGAGCACAGGTGATTATTGTATGAATGGAATTACAAGAAAAAAAGTTATAGAACTTTGTAATAAACATAAAATTCCAATTTATGAAAAAAACTTTTCTTTGGTTGATGTTTATTCAGCACACGAAGCTTTTATTACAGGGACTCTAGGATCACTAACCCAAGTAACAAGTATTGATGATAGAAGTATAGGATCCTCAGATGAAGGATGGCCAATTACCTCTAAACTCAGACAAGCTTATAAAAAATTGATTAATGCCTAACAGAATTATTGCTATGTGGTCTGGACCACGTAATTTATCCACTGCCTTAATGAGAAGTTTTGCCAGTCGTTCTGATGTAAATAATGTGTTAGATGAGCCTTTTTATGCTTCGTATTTAATCAAAACAAAAAAAAATCATCCAATGAGGAATGAAGTAATATCAAGTCAGCTTAATAATATTGATGACGTTAAAAATTTGTGCCAACTCAAATTAGATGGTATTACATATCAAAAACATATGACCCAACATATTTTAGATAAAGATTTATCCTGGACTGAATCCCTATGTAATTGTTTTTTAATTAGAGATCCAACAGAAGTTGTAATGAGTTTCAAACAATCTTGGGGTGAGGGTGATTTTATTGATATTGGATTCAAACAACAATATGATATTTTTAATTATGTTATAAATCATATTAATGACTCTCCACCAGTTATAGATGCTACAAATTTAAGAAGAAATCCAAAAAAAGTTCTACAAAATCTTTGTAAAGTAATAAATATTAATTGGGATGAATCTATGCTTAGTTGGAAATCTGGTATTCAAAGTTATGACGGAGTGTGGGCAAAACACTGGTATAAGTCAGTATTAGATAGTACTGCATTTAAGCCTTATGAAAATAAAGAATTAAAATTAAATGATGATGAAAAAAATATTGTTGAACAGGCAATGCCAATATACAAAAGTTTATATAAATTTGTTATTTAACTTTAATTATCTGAATCTTCAATCTTCTCTCTTAAAAGAATTTTTTTCAAACTAATTTTATCTTTCAAGGTCATAATATATGCTGCTATTGCTAATATTAAAATTCCAGTGGCTTCATATATTATATTGATTGCATTAAGATCCTTACTTTGCAAAATAATCATTCTAGTTAAAGCAGTCATAGCAATAATAAGAGGAAGTGTTACGGGAATACGATTATTTGCGTAAAATGTCGCTACCATTCCTAAAACCTCAGCGTAAATAAAAAGTAGAAATAAATCACTCAGATTAACTGTTTGCACTTCAATTATTCTTATTATTTCAACAACTGTTGCAAAAATAGTAGCTATAGCAATAAGTAAAAGAATACCTCGCTCAGCAATCCAAATAAATTTTTGTACTAAATTACCTTCATTCATAATTAAAATTGATTCATAGTGTTATCTTTTCCTGCAGCTTTTAGTGCAGCTTCGCCTGCAAAATATTCTTTGTGATCATCTCCCATGTCAGAACCAGACATATTTTGATGTTTTACACAGGCTATACCTTCTCTTATTTCTTTTCTTTGAACATTGGCAACATAACCTAACATTCCTTCTGAACCAAAGTATTCTTTTGCAAGATTATCTGTTGATAATGCGGCGGTATGATAGGTTGGTAAAGTAATAAGATGATGAAAGATACCAGCTTCTTTTGCTGCATCAGCTTGGAATGATCTTATTTTATTGTCCGCTTCAATTGCTAGCTGTGTGTCATCATACTTTTCATTCATTAAATCGTTTCTGTCGTATTCTGATACATCTATTCCAGAATCAGCCATTGAATCAAAGACTTGTTGTCTAAAATTTAATGTCCAGTTAAAGGAGGGGCTATTGTTATAAACTAATTTTGCATTAGGAATTGTTTTTCTTATTTCATTCATCATTTCAGCTATCTGGCCTATATGAGGTTTTTCTGTTTCAATCCATATTAAGTCAGCACCATTTTGTAAACTTGTAATTGAGTCAAGTACACATCTTGCTTCGCCCGTACCTTTTCTAAATTGATATAAATTAGAAGGAAGTCTTTTAGGTCTAACAATTTTGCCATTTTGACTAATCATTACATCACCATGATTCATATTTTCGGGAGTAATTTCTTCAACGTCTAAAAAAGAATTGTACTGATCACCAAGATCACCTTCCACATTTGTTATTGCAATTTGTTTTGTTAAACCAGCACCCAAAGAATCGGTTCTTGCTACAATGATTCCATTATCAACACCAAGTTCTAAAAAGGCATACCTAACAGCATTAATTTTTGCTAAGAAGTCAGCATGTGGAACAGTAACTTTTCCGTCTTGATGACCGCATTGTTTTTCATCTGAAACTTGATTTTCTATTTGTATGGCACATGCACCAGCTTCTATCATTTGTTTAGCCATTAAATATGTAGCTTCTTCATTACCAAACCCTGCATCTATATCTGCAATGATTGGAACTATATGTGTTTCAAAATTATCAATTTTTTGTTGTATATTTGGTTTTTCCTTTTCATCGGCGTTATCAAGCTGCCGGAATAAACCACCTAATTCTCTAGCATCAGCTTGTTTTAAAAATGTATATAACTCGTTAATAAGACTCGCAACAGCAGTTTTTTCATGCATAGATTGATCGGGTAGGGGGCCAAACTCAGATCTTAGTGCTGCTATCATCCAACCTGAAAGATAAAGATATTTTTTATTATTAGTACCAAAATGTTTTTTGATAGAAATAAGCTTTTGTTGTCCTATGAAACCATGCCAGCAACCTAATGATTGAGTATAAGCTGACGGATCTTTATCATATTCATCCATATCTTTACGCATTATCGATGCTGTATATCTAGCTATATCTATACCAGTTTTAAACTGATTTTGTAATCTCATTCGAGCGACAAATTCAGGATTAATAGAATCCCAGTTGGAAGTTTTCATATTTGGAATAGTAGATGTATCTTCTACATTATTATTATATTTAGACATAATTTTCCCCAGTAATGTAGTGAAGTAGATAATATTAATAATAATTTGTCAATTTATGGCTACAGACACTTTTAAAAGGTTGTTTTAGATGTAGTTACACTACATAAATATGAAAATTTTATAATTTTTTAGATAGACCAATATACTTTGATGGCGTAAGATTCAATAATTTAGATTTGGAAGAATTTGAAATTTCCAAAGTTTTAACAAATTGTATATAAGAATTTTTATCTAATTTATTTCCTCTTGATAGTTTTTTTAATTGTTCATAGGCATCGCTTATCCCTTCATATCTCATTATTGTCTGAACAGCCTCTGCTAGAACCTCCCAATTGTCATCTAGTTCATTTAAAATAAAATTTTTATTTGGTTCCACCTTACTCATACCATTGATGAGAGAAGAGATTGCCAAGTATGAATAACCAAATGACAAGCCTATATTTCTTAATACTGTGCTGTCCGAAAGATCTCTTTGAAGACGTGACTTTGCAAGTTTATCTGCAAAAAAATTATTCAATGAATTAGAAATACCAAAATTTCCTTCTGCATTTTCAAAATCTATAGGATTCACTTTATGTGGCATTGTTGATGAACCCACCTCATTTTTATTTAATTTAAGTTTAAAAATATTGTTAGATATATAAATCCACATATCTTGACAAAGATCAGTGTTAATATTGTTGGTTCTTATAATTGAGTGAGACATTTCTGCAATCCAGTCATGAGATTCAATTTGAGTAGTCAGTGGATTTTGATTAACTCCAAAGGATTTAATAAATTTGGAAGTCATAGTGGGCCAATCAATTTTATTGTTTGTTATTTCAAAGGTATGATAATTGCCTGTAGCACCACTAAATTTTGCAAGTGGTTTTATATTTTTAAAAGTATTAATTTCTCTATCAATTCTTGCACCAAAAACTTTTAATTCTTTTCCAATGGTAGTTGGTGAAGCAGCTTGTCCATGAGTTCTTGATAACAATGGAATAGATCTCCATTTTCTTGATAATGTTTTAATTATTTTATTAAGATTTTGAATATATTTTAAATAATCTTCTGCACCTTTTTTTATCATAATTGCGTATGACAAAGAGTTAATATCCTCACTTGTTAGACCATAATGTATGAGATTAATATATTTTTTTAATTGATTATCTTTTTTAAAAAAATCAACAATGAAGTATTCAATTGCTTTTACATCATGATTAGTTACAGATTCAATTTTTTTTATTTTTAAAACATCTTTATCTGAGAAACTTTCTTTAAATTTTAAGATTTTGTTAATCGATATTTTACTTAGCTTAGGAAAGTCATTTGGCATTTTGTTACATAAAAATAACAACCAATCGATTTCAATTATAAATCTTGTCTTAATTAGGGCTTTTTCAGAGAATGCTTCTCTTATCGGTACAATTTTTTCTGCATATCTGCTATCTAGGGGTGAAATATTGTTATGTTCAAATTTCATCAGAACATATTTTATCATTGATTAGTTTGTATTTGATATAACACCTCCACCTAAACATGTAGATTCGTCATAAAAAACAGCAGATTGTCCAATAGCAACGCCACGAATAGATTCTGTAAATTTTATTAAATAACCTGATTTATTTTTTTCAACTATACACTTAACGGGTACATGTTGATGTCTTATTTGGACAGCACACTTTTTTGGAAAAGAATATTTCACATTATTAATCCATGAAATTGTATTGCACTCAAGCTCATCACTAAATAAAAGCTCATTATCGATTCCTTGACAAACATAAATATGATTATTTTTTACATTTTTATCAAAAACATACCAAGGCAAATCCTCTTTACCTTTTACACCACCAATACTCAACCCTTGTCTTTGACCTTTTGTATAAAGAGTGGCTCCATTGTGAGTACCTATTTGATTGCCGTATTCATCATATATTGGGCCTTTTTCAAGCCTCATAAACCTTCCTAAAAAATCTTTTAAATTTTTCTCACCAACAAAACATATACCAACTGAATCTTTTTTCTTATGAACAGATAAATTAATATCTTCTGCTATTTTTCTTACTTCATGTTTATAAAGCTTTGATAGGGGAAATAAACATTTTTTAAATTCATCTTCTTTAACTTCATGTAAAAAATAAGTCTGATCCTTTTCTTTATCTTTTGCTCTACATAAGTATGTTTTATCATTAATATTTTTTAATGCAGCATAATGACCGGTAGCAATAAAATCAGCTCCAATTGATAAAGCATAATTTAAAAATGATTTAAATTTGATTTCTCTATTACACAAAATATCTGGATTAGGTGTTCTGCCAGCTTTATGCTCTTTTAAAAAATCCTCGAATACTCTATCCCAATATTCATCAGAAAAATTTGCTTTATGAAGTGGAATATTCAATTTATCGCATACATCGGAAGCATCAGAGAAATCTATTACTGATGAACATTCCTCTCCTGGTTCACTTTGCCAGTTTTGCATAAATAGCCCTACAACTTTAAAACCTTGCTCTTTTAAAAGATAAGCAGAAACTGAAGAGTCAACACCTCCTGACATTCCAACAACTACTGTTTTATTTTCATTACTCATCTAATTAAACACATTCATAAATTAATATTTTAGGAGTATAATTATCACCGATTTTAACTGCAAACCTTAAACTGAGGGTTAATTATCCAATGACTTATAAAAAAATAAAAGTTCCAAAAAAAGGTCAAAAAATTTCATATGACAAAGGAAAGATTAATGTTCCTGATAACCCTGTTATTCCATATATTGAAGGTGATGGAATAGGAGTTGATATTACTCCACCAATGATCAAAGTAGTTGATGAAGCAGTAAAAATTGCTTATGACGGAACTAAAAAAATTGAATGGATGGAAGTTTTTTGTGGTGAAAAGGCTACAAAGCTCTACACAAAAGATACATGGCTACCTGAAGAAACAATAGACGCTCTAAAGGAATATGTTGTAAGTATCAAGGGACCTTTAACAACTCCCGTAGGTGGTGGTATAAGATCATTAAATGTTTCACTTAGACAATTATTAGATTTGTATGTCTGCTTGAGACCAATTAGATATTTTGATGGCGTACCATCTCCAGTAAAAAAACCTGAAGAAGTGGATATGGTAATATTTCGAGAAAATTCAGAAGATATCTATTGTGGGGTAGAGTTTGAGGGAAATTCAACAGAAGCTAAAAAGCTGCTTAAAGTATTAAAATCTAAATTTGATGTTACAAAAATTAGATTTGAGGAAAATGTTGGTATTGGTGTAAAACCAATTTCTGAGGAAGGTACTCATAGATTAGTTAAGAAAGCTATTGATTATGCTATCGATAACAATAGAAGATCTGTCACTTTAGTTCATAAAGGAAATATTATGAAATTTACTGAGGGAGCCTTCAGAGACTGGGGTTATGAATTATCTAAAAACACCTATGGTGGAATAGAAATAGATGATGGACCTTGGCAAGAGATAATAAACCCCAACAGTGGAAAGAAAATTGTAATTAAAGATGTAATTTGTGATGCATTTTTACAACAAATACTTCTGAGACCAACAGAATATGATGTTATAGCAACAATGAACCTAAATGGTGACTACATATCAGATGCACTAGCTGCAATGGTTGGTGGTATAGGTATAGCACCTGGTGCAAATATTTCAGATCAATATGCAGTTTTTGAAGCTACTCATGGAACTGCACCAAAGTATGCTGGTCAAAACAAAGTAAATCCTGGGAGTTTAATATTATCTGCTGAAATGATGTTAAGGCACATGGGTTGGATTGAAGCTGCAGATTTGATAATTAAGTCAATGGATAGGACAATAAGTGCTAAAAAAGTAACGTATGATTTTGCGCGAATGATGACTGATGCTGATATGGTTTCATCCTCTGGGTTTGGAGATGAAATGATTAAAAGGATGTGATGATAAGATTGTCTAGTGATAATGAAAATTCATCAGATATTGGTTCCGTTGTATTAGAAAAAGAACCAGATATAAAGCATCCACCTTCATATCAAGTTATATTAATTAATGATGATTTTACTCCAATGGAGTTTGTTGTATTTGTTCTGCAAACTGTATTTGGTCACACGCATCAAAAATCGACAGAAATAATGATGACTGTTCATACAAAAGGGAAGGGAGTTTGTGGTATATTCTCTAAAGAGATAGCTGAAATGATGTCATTTGAAGTTAATACAATGGCAAAAGATCACGGACATCCACTTTTAAGTGAAATTGAACCTTTAACAGATTAATGTTTAGTAAAGAATTAGAATTATCAATTGCAAGTTTATTTGACAAAGCTCACGAAGCAAATATTCAATATATTACGGTTGAACATTTACTTTTGATGATATTGTCAGATTATGAAGTCAAAGAATTTTTTGAGTCAGAAGATGTTCAATTAGAGTCAATTAAACAAGATTTAAATGAGCATTTGAAAGATTCAATTGTTAAAAAAATTGATCAGCAAAAACCAGTACAGCCAACTCTTGGATTTCAAAGAGTTCTTCAAAGAGCAGTTTTTCATATTCAATCTTCAGGGAAGGGAGTTGTCAAACCAATTAACATTCTTGTTGCAATATTCTCTGAAAAAGAGTCGCACTCAGTTTTTGTTTTAAATAAATATAAAATCAGTAGATTAGATGTCGTAACCTATTTATCTCATGGACCAAAAAGTGTTGAAGGAAGTGCTCAAGAAAGCGAAGACGATTATGATGATAACTCAAAATCAAAAACAAACAAAAATGAATTTTTAATTAATCTTAATAACCAAGCAAAAAGTAAGAAAATTGATAAAGTAATTGGAAGAAAAAAAGAAATTGAAAGATTAATACAAATTCTATCAAGAAGAAATAAAAATAATCCACTTTTGGTTGGTGAAAGTGGTGTCGGAAAAACAGCTATTGCTGAGGGGCTTGCGTATTTGATTGCAACCGGCGAAACACCTGAGATTATAGAAGATTCTGTGGTTTACTCTCTTGATATTGCAGGATTAATTGCTGGCACTAAATATAGAGGTGATTTTGAGAAAAGACTTAAGAGTGTGTTAAGTTTTCTTTCAAAAGAAGACAAACCAATACTATTTATAGATGAAATACATACTATTATAGGTGCAGGCTCTGCATCAGGTAGTTCATTAGATGTTTCAAATTTGCTCAAACCTGCACTTGGTAAGGGACAAATACGATGTATTGGTTCAACAACTTTCCAGGAATATAGAGGTATATTTAACCAAAACCAAGCCTTATCAAGGCGTTTTCAGAAAATAGATGTTGTCGAACCTTCGTTCGATGAGTGTGAGGAAATCCTAAAGGGCATAGTTGATGTTTATGAAGAGTATCATGATGTTTCTTATTCAGAAGAGTCAATCAAATCTGCCGTAGAGTTATCATCAAAATATATAAATGATAGATTTTTACCAGATAAAGCTATTGATGTAATTGATGAAACAGGCGCCTTTAAAAATATAAATAGAACAAATAAAAAACCTATAAAGATCACAAAAGAAGATATTGAAATGACTATATCAAAAATTACTAAAATTCCAGAACAATCTATCTCATCAACTGATAAGAAAAATCTTAAAAACATCGAAGAAAATTTAAAAAGAGTTATTTTTGGTCAAGATAAAGCAGTAAAAACGTTATCTAATGCTATTAAATTATCTAGAGTTGGTTTGAGAGATGAAAATAAAACTATCGGTTCATTTTTATTTACAGGACCTACAGGTGTAGGTAAAACAGAAATATCAAAACAACTGTCAAATATTTTAGGTATAGATCTTGTTAGATTTGATATGAGTGAATATATGGAACGACATACAGTTTCGCGTTTAATAGGTGCGCCACCTGGATACGTTGGTTTTGACCAAGGTGGATTGTTAACTGAAGCTATAGTTAAAACTCCACACTGCGTTTTACTTTTAGATGAAATTGAAAAAGCTCACCCTGATATATTTAATATTTTGTTACAAGTCATGGATGCAGGTGTATTAACCGATAATAATGGAAGAAAGTCAGATTTCAGAAATGTTATTTTAATTATGACAACAAATATAGGTGCTGACTTATTAAGTAAAAGAAATATTGGATTCAATGAAACATCTAATGAGACTGATGCAATGAACTCGTTAAATAAACTTTTTTCACCTGAATTTAGAAATAGGCTTGATGAGACAATACAATTTAGTTATCTTGATAAGAAGGTAATATTATCGATAGTTGATAAATTTTTAACAAAACTTCAAGCGCAGCTTGATAAAAGAAATGTAGAAATTGTTGTCTCTAAGAAAGTAGTTGAGTGGATTGCCGATAACGGTTACGACAAAGAGATGGGAGCAAGACCCATGGAAAGATTTATATCGCAAAATATTAAAAAACCATTAGTTGATAAATTATTATTTGGTAATTTAAAAGGTGGCGGTGTTATTAAAATAGATCTTTATAAAGGAAAGTTAAAATTCACTGAATCTAAGAATAAAGTTAAGGTCTAATTATCTTCCTCTAAAAGTTATTCTACCAACACTGAGATCATAAGGAGTCATTTCAACCTTGACCTTGTCACCAGTTAAAATTCTAATATAGTGTTTTCTCATTTTTCCAGAAATATGTGCAGTAATGATATGGCCATTCTCTAATTTCACTTTAAATTTTGTATTTGGAAGTGTTTCGATAACTTCCCCATCAAATTCTAATTGATCTTCTTTTGACATAGATTTGCATTTTAAACTATCTAAGTAATTATTGTAATTTAATTTATTTTTAAATTTTCGGTTTATAATTTGTACAAATGCATCTTTCAAAATTATCATTATTTATATGTTTAAGTTTTTTAATATCTTCATGCGGAGGCGGTGGGTCTGCACCATTTGCTTTAACACTTCCTACAAATACTTTGATAAGTATTGACGAAGATAATGGCCATACATCTACATTTATAGCATCAACGAATTATAGTTCTCAAATCACTTATGAAATAATAAATACAACAACCAATGGGGTCTCAGAATTATCATCAAATGGCTCATATTCATATCAACCTAATCAAGACTATTTTGGTACAGATAACTTTTCTATAAGAATTACAGCTGCTAGAGTTGATGATAATAACGTTACAACTGGTGAGACATTAATTCAAAGCTTACCTATAAACATAACAATCAGACCTGTAAATGACCCTCCTGTAATTCAAATATTAGATGACCTAAGTATTTATACAGATCTTAGTCTACTGTTTGATGAGACATTAACGGTAAAAGTTGAAATCACAGACGTTGATAATGAAATTAGTGAATTAACCTTTTATGGCCAATTACAAGATGAAAGTGTAAATGCAGTATTAGATATAACACAAACAACAGAAAATGATGTTGTAACTAATAATCAAAGCTTAATATTTAATTTAGATACCATTCAAAATGCTGGCCTATTTAAAATGTCATTGTGCGCAAATGATTTAGAAGACTTTATATGTGAGGGTGAGTTAGAGAGCTATTATATATCTAATAAAAACCTCATATCAGTTACTTATAATTGTGATGATGATGGTAATAATTGTAGCTCTAGCGATCAATATCTTTATCATTTGATAGGGAATCCATCTACTGACGCTAGAACAAATTATGTATTTATTGGCGATCAATTAAATGGAATTGATGAAAGAGATGAATTTCATTTAAGATTATTAGAATCTGTTAATAATCTAAAAAATTCAGATGCTAATGAGGTGTTTAATGATTATTTTAATGTATTAGTTCTTGAGGAAGCTAATCACACAGGTGCTTCAATATTTAATATAGATACGGGTTGCTATGCATCATGGGACGCACGAATTTATTGCATCGGAAACGTAGATAGGTCAATGATAAGTGATGTAGTAGGGGATTGGGATACTGTTTCTTTTTTGACTACATTGTCTGGTAGGGGTGTAGCACAGGGCTCAGTCAATATACAGCCTATATCATCTAGATCGGCAGAAATTGTCCAGCATGAATTAGGGCACTCACATGGTTTCATGGGAGATGAATACGACTCTCGAGGAGAAAGATCATTTCCTTCATGGTATGCAGAATTTAGTGTAAATACTACTGCAGTATCAGATCCATCAATAGTTAAATGGAATCATTTTATAGAAGATATGACTAATGTTCCTGGAGTTGATTACGATGTTTGTTATAACTATCCGGATGGTGAAATTTATTATCGAGATGATATTGCTTACGAAGATTGCGAGTGTTATTTCAACACTTATGATGAAAATCACCCAAATTATGACCCTAATTATCCAGGTATAAATGATGATGATAGTTGTAAAGATAAAATAGGATTGTTTCAAGGGACATATTACGATGAAGTTGATACATATAGGCCAAAGTGGATTAGTGTTATGTGGTGCTGTTTCCTTGATTATGGAAAAATAAACGTCGAAGGTTTTGCTATAGGTTCAATTACTAATCAATTCAATGGGTTTGATGATTTCCTTATTAAATCTGATATTAGTGATGATGTTGATCTAGATAATTCGGAATCATTGGGCGAATATATAACATTTGATATTAATGGAGTCTTTGATACTAATAAACTGAAATTATCATGGTATGTGGATGGAATTGAGCAGACTAATTTAGAGAATCAACTTCAAGTAACATTTAATAGACCAGAAGATGACTCAATGATTACATATTCATGGCAAGTTGAAGATCTCACAGGAAATTTGATAGCTCCTAATGACCCATTAAATCCAAGAGACTTATATGAAGGTATTTTTAATATGTGGTCTTATTATGATCCTGACCCAAATACAAATCCAAACGCTAATCCAGATTATCCATACGTTGGTACTTGGTATTGGCACAGAACTTCAGGAGTCAAGGATACTGATGATACAGTTGATCTGTCCAATATAGACAGTTATTTATATGCAGAACAATGTTGTGCCTTAGGTGTTGGCTATAAGATTAATTGGAAAAATTATATACCTCCAACTTCTCCCATAAAAGCATCAAGAATTAATGAAACAAAAAATAATTACTTTAATATTAAAGTACAACCAGGTGAAATTGAAAAAATCTTTACACTAAATATATCTAACGATGCAATTAATATTAAAGATAATCAAATCGGCAAGGTTAATAAAGAATCAATAAAAAATCATAGAATTAATTTCAAAGACAAATATATGATTACATTCCATGATAAGGATATGAATCCTATTTATAATCTTGGATTGGGAGATCCATTTGCTGCTAGACTTCAACATATAGGTTTCGAAGAAGAGAGTATATTTAATATCGATATACCAATTAATGGATACAAACTAGCATATCCACGTGATTTAGACCCTCATTACATTACTTATAGTAAAAGAGGCCTAAACAATGTGTTTGAAGCTATCAACTTAATAAAAATAAAATAATTTATTTAATTTAACATAATATATATTATGCGAACTATTATATTATTATGATGTCAAATAGTGTCATGTTTAGGACCACATATTATAGCCTTAAGACCTGCTGCCCCTCCTTCTAATAATGGCTCTAATACTCCTAAAAGACCAGTTTCAATTCTCCAATTAAGATATTTTGATTGATGATCTAAGGACTCCCAATCCTCAATGAGATGTACTGTATTGGTAGAATCTTCTATGTATGTGTCAACTGATATACATCCATCAAATGATCTAGTATCTGGTAAAGCGACCTTTAAAGTTTCTTTAAGATCATCTAACATCCCTTCTTTTGCTGGAAAAGATACAATTACTAAATTTTTCATACTTACTCCTATTTATAAACAAATATAATAATAAACTTATACTTATCATTTATAAAACTTAATGCAGATTTTTATTATTTCAATTACTATAAACTTATGAAAACTAAATTTATTACACTCCTCTTTATAATTTTTTCTACCAATATCATTCTCTCAGATGATTTGATGAATCCAACATCTTATTCGAAAGATTTGTATCAAACACCTATTTTAGATGGAACTTATATGGATGACATAACACATCCTGATGAGTTTTTAGGATTTGGTATTGGAGAGCGAGTTGCTGCACCCTGGCAAATAACAAATGCGCTTAAAACATGGTCAACTCAATCAGAGAGGATTAAAGTTGTTGAATACGCAAGAACTCATGAAAATAGACCGCTTCATGCAGTATTTATATCCTCACCTGAAAATATCAATAATTTAGACGAAATTAAAAATAACTTGTCTGCGCTATCAGATGCCAGAACTACAAATGATAGAAAAGCTAGAACAATTATTGATAACTTACCAGCAGTAGCTTGGATGGCCTATTCAATTCATGGTAATGAAACATCTGGAGCTGATGGAGCTTTGGCAGCTATTTATCATTTAATTGCAAGCATAGATGATGATGTTTTAAATATGTTAGACAATATGGTAATTATTGTAGATCCGCTAATGAATCCTGATGGGCGTGCAAGATTTGTAAAATCTCTTGAACAATATAGAGGTACAGCTCCAAATTATGATGACCAATCCCTGCTTCATACTGGTGACTGGCCATACGGCAGGACTAATCATTATTATTTTGATTTAAATAGAGATTGGTTTTATCTAACTCAACCTGAAACTAAAGGAAGAGTAAAGTTAATTAATAAATGGAGACCTCAAATACTTGTTGATGGACATGAGATGGGACCCCAAGATACGTTTATGACAGGGCCCCCAAGAGAACCTATTAATAAAAATATTGATACTGATTTAATTAAATGGGGTAATGTATTTGCCCAAGATCAAGGTAATGCTTTTGATGAAAGAAATTGGCGTTTTTATACTGGTGAATGGCATGAAGACCTCTACCCTGGTTATTCTTTTTACGTACAATTTAGAGGTACTTTAGGAATACTCTATGAACAATCTAGAATGGCAGAAGACGGTGTTAGAAGACCAGAAGGTACTATTCAATCATATAAAGAATCAGTTCATCATCAATATATTAGTACATTAGTTAATCTTGAAACATTACTTAAAAATTCAAAAGAAATGTATAAAGATTATTGGGATGGAAGAAAATACAATGTCTCAAAAGATAGTGAATATGCTAATCAAACCTTTGTAGTTTTACCAACAGACAACAATACTAGATTAAATACTTTAGCTAGTAAATTAAAATCTCAAGATATAGAGCTTTTTCAAAATACTAAAGATATTAAAGTAGAGAATGTAACTTTACAATCTGGTCAGCTCGTTACAAATTTTACAATTCCTGCAGGAAGTATGATTATTCCGAATAGACAACCAGAAGCTCCACTCATTGCAGCAATATTAGAATTTGATGCCGATATAGATACAGATGTTTTAGTTGAAGAAAGACAAAAAAGTTTAAAAAGCGGTTCATCGATAATGTATGACACAACAGCTTTTAACTTTACTATGATGTATGGTTTAGATGCAGTTACAGTTAATGAACATGTAGATTCAAATCTTGAAATATGGAATCAATCACCCGTTTCTAGTGAAGTTGTTAAAGATGCAGTTATTTGGGCAACTAATGGGTCAGACGATAATTCAGTAGCTTTTGCAGCTCGTTTAATGGAACAAAATATAGAGGTAAGGATTATTGATAAAGAATCTACCCTTTCCGGTTATACATTTCCCAGAGGTAGTGTTGCTGTTCTTCAAATGGATAACCCAGATATTTTAAATTTACAAAATTTAGTAAAAACAGTTTCAGATGAATTGAATATATCTGTAGTGTCAATTGAGTCAGGATTTGGTCCAGAAGAACTTCCTGATTGGGGTGGTAGACATTTTAGATTGTTAGAAAAACCTCAAATTGCCATGTTAAGTCATGAGGGATTTAACTCGTACGATGTAGGAGTAAGTTGGTGGTCGTTGGATCATCATTTAGGAATAAGACACAGCATGATAAATGCATCTTTAGCTAGTTATGGAGATTTAAGAAGATATAACACTATTATTATACCAAGCGGTCGATCAATGGATGAATATACTGTAGAAACGCTGTTTGAATGGGTTTCTCAAGGTGGAACACTGATTGCACATAACAGAAGTACAAGATTTTTAACATCAGAATATGGAATTGGTAGCGTTAAACAGCTACAAAATACTTTTGATGAAAGTGAGAAGTATAATTTTGATTTATTAAGAGAAATATACTCTCAATATGAAAATGTTGATAAAGATAAAACAAATAATAATATTGTAGATTTCGAAATATCTTATCCATGGGAAGAGTTAGATGGTACTTTATCTGAAAGTGAGCTTAAATCTAGAGATAAATGGCAATCAATTTTTATGCCATCAGGGTCTATAGTTGCAGGAAGGATTGATGATGAACATTGGTTAACATTTGGTACTCCAAATACAATTCCAGTTTTATATAGTAACCTCCCTATTCTTATGACAAGAAGTTATGTTGATGCTCCTGTAAGAATAGGTCAATTAATACCAAATAATGAAATTAACGAACCAAGAATTATAAATTGGTCTAGTCTGCCTGCAGGTAATGATCTTAATGTAAGGATGAGTGGATTGGTTTGGCCGGAAGCCTCACAAAGGATTGCTAACTCTGCTTATTTAACTAGAGAAAGAATTGGAGATGGCCAGGTAATATTATTTTCAGGTGAGCCTAATTTTAGAGGTGCAACACTTGGAACCAATAGGCTATGGTTAAACGCAATTGTCTATGGTCCTGGATTAGGAACAAGGTCAAGAATAAATCCTTAAGAATATTAAAGTATTAAATTAATCTTTATTCTTTCATTTTTAAGGCGCCTGCAAAATCAAGCTTTCCTATATTTAACCCTTTAATTCTAAACATGTTATACATTGTCGTAACATGAAAATAAAAATTAGGAAGAGAAAAAGATAATATAAAATCTTCACTAGTAAAAGGCCATTCAATTTGACCCATTTTAAAAATTACCTTACCACTAGCAAGTGAATTAATTTCTTCTTCAGTCATTTCTTTTAAACTTCTATTTGCATCTTCAAGCATACTCACAAGATCTTGAAAACAAAGATTTTCTGGTGTATTCGGAGGCCTAAACTCACCAGATTTTAATGCTTCAATCGCACCTACTGAATGATGAACAATACTAAAAACTTGGAAGGTTAAAGGTGCCATATCTTCAATTAATCTCATTTTAGTTAATTCATTAAGATTAATATCTTTCTCAATAAAATAATTCTCGGCTTTTTTTATTATTGATAGAGACGCTGATACAAGCTGCTGATAAGTTCCTAGGGATACATCGCTTAATTTAATAGCCATAATTTACTCCGATAAAGATTACTAGAAGAACTGCTAGTCACCAATAATAAAACTTCTTACCTCTTTTAAGAATCTATCGAATGAGGGTTGATGGTTATACATCATATGACCTGCTTCAAATTCTGAAAAGACTACCCTACTCATATCAACAGTATTGTCGTACATAAAATTTTCAGCTGTAAAGCAAGGTGTTGCTAAGTCATATAATCCACATGAAACGTATACCTTAAAATCTTTGTTATACCTTTGAGCTCGTGCAATATCTGGGACAGTATTTACATATCCAAAGTCGTTACCTTTCCATTCTTGTGGATGTTTCCAACTTGAATAAACATCGTAATCACCACTTTGGTATAACATCTTCATCTCTACGCCAATTTCACTAAACCATGTATGTATAGCAGAAACATAGGCTGACATAAAACCTTCACTTGATACGTCTGTATCAGGATATTGACCACCAGCCATATAATCAGAATTTTTATATCTTGAGTCTAATCTACCTACAGAGTAACCCTCATCCCTGAGTAATTCTTTTCTAAAACTTGAAGGATCAACCCTCATATCAAAATCTTCTACAAATCTTAAACTTAGACCAGTAAATTCAGAGTATCTTTTCATTACGGAACTTTTTTCACTATCTGAAATCCTTGTTCCTTTTAGTAAAGCGGGCCCATAAACTTCTAAACTAAACTTTTTTGAATCTTCATAAAATTCTTGAAGTGTTTTATTAGTTTCTATTTTTCCATGATAGTAAGCAGTTGCTGCATATGAAGGTAGAAATCCATAATGAGGACTGTTATTACCGGGATGGAAAACTAAATATTGATAATCTGAAGCAGGAGCAACTAACAGAAGTCCATTTACTTCAATTGGAGTTATTGAGCCTGATCTTAATTCTGATACTAATAAAGGACCTCTAATACCTCCATAACTTTCACCTAAAATAAATCTTGGAGAATTCCAACGCTTATTATCATTGATCCATCTTCTAATAAATTCAGCAATAATTTTAGGATCTTCACTTACGCCCCAAAACTCTTCAGGTTCATGACATCCAATTGCTCTACTATAACCAGTACCTATCGGATCAATAAAAACAAGATCTGCATCACTAAGTGGAGATAATTTGTTATCAACTATTTTAAAGGGAGCTGCCCCATCATCTGATGCGTCACTCGGTACTTTTATAACTTTAGGACCTAAAACACCCATATGAAGCCATAACGAAGCCGAACCAGGACCACCATTAAAACTGAATATTATTGGTCTGTTTTTATCTGATTCAACAATGTATTCTGTGTAAAAAAATGATGCCATTGGCTCACTGGGATTGTCTTTTTCATAAATAATCTTTTCTTTTAGACTTGCAATATAATCAATTCTTTTTCCATTAAATACACCAGAAAAATTTTTTGAAAAAATTCTTTCTTTGGATGGAACATTTTTTATACTGCAATTTTCTATATTTTCATTAGCTGAAATATTATTAGAAGACACAAATATGTAAGTTAAAATTAGAATAAATATAAGTTTCATAGCTTTGATTATATATAATATATTTAATTATTATTGTTTTTATTATAAATATATAACGTTAAAAAAGTATAAGGAAAGTATGCTCTATAAAAATATACTTGATACTATTGGTAATACCCCTTCTATAAAACTAAATAATATCTCAATAAATGATATAGACCTTTATGTCAAAGCTGAATATTTTAATCCAGCAAGTTCAGTTAAAGACAGACTCGCTGTGAGTATTATTGAAAATGCTGAATCAAGGAATCAACTTAAAAAAGGTCAAACTGTTGTTGAAGCTACGAGCGGAAATACAGGAATTGGGTTAGCTATGGTATGTGCTGCAAAAGGTTATCCTTTAGTTGTAACGATGCCTGACAGTGCTTCAATTGAAAGAAGAAAATTAATGAGATTTTTAGGAGCAAAAGTGCTTTTAACTCCTGCAGAAGAAGGTGGAACTGGTGCATACAACAAAGCCAAAAAACTAGTGATAAAAAATAATTGGTTTTTTGCTAAACAGTTTGAAAATGAAGATAACAGTAATATTCATGAAAAAACTACTGGGGAAGAGATATTTAATGATTTTAAGAATATTGGTTTAGATTATTGGGTTTCTGGATATGGAACTGGAGGAACTTTCACAGGTGTTAGCAGAGTGCTTAGAGAAAAAATGCCACAAACAAAATTGATTTTAACTGAACCAGATGTTGCACAATTAGTGGGAAGTAATCAAAAACAAATAAGAAATGATGATGGATCTGCCTCTCAATCTCATCCAGATTGGAATCCACACCCCATACAGGGATGGACTACAGATTTCATACCATTGGTGCTTCAAGAGTCAATTGATAATAAATACTTCGATGAATTAATTCCTGTTTCTGGGAACGATGGAATTTTTTGGGCTAATGAATTGGCACAAAAAGAAGGAATAATAACTGGAGTTTCAGGTGGATCAACTTTTGCAATTGCAATTGAAATTGCTAAAAAGGCTAAAAAAGGTTCGAAAATATTATGCATGCTTCCAGATACTGCTGAAAGATATATGTCTAGTATTTTATTTGACAGTGTTGATTCAGAAATGAACGATGAAGAACAAAATATTTTAAATTCTGTTTAGTCTAATAATCTATTTATTTATTATTTTTGCAGGAATGCCTGCTACTGTTACATTCGGTTCAACATTTTTTAAAACAAGGCTTCCAGCTGCAACTGTAGAATTTTTACCAATTATTATATTTCCAAGAATAGTACTTGATGCATAAATTGATACTCCTGACTGAATTTTTGGATGTCTATCTCCCTCTTGAAAGCCCTTTCCACCCAATGTAACACCTTGGAATATAGAAACATTTTCATGAATTTCAGCTGTTTCGCCTATCACAACACCCGTTGCATGATCTATCATCACTCCACCTTTAATTTTTGCTGCTGGATGAATATCTACACCAAAAATTTCAGAAGCACGATTTTGTAAGAACAAAGCCATAGTATGCCTATCATTTTTCCATAAACAGTTAGCTGCTCTGTAGGTAGCAAGACCTTGAAAGCCTTTATAGAACAATATTGGTGTTGAAAAGTATCTGCACGCTGGATCATGATTTTTAAAGAAAAGTAAATCTTTTACAATATCATCTTCTATACCATCACAATTTTCATATACATCTAAAATAAAATCATTTATATCTGATGATTTCAAAGCATCGCTATTTAATTTTGAAGAAAGAATAGCTGCAACTGAACTTATTAATGATTTCTTCGATATAACTAGTGTTTCAAGATAAGGTTTCAATGATGGTTCAGCTTCAATTCTAAGCGTAACCTCATCTTTAATAGTCTGCCAAATTTTATCTTTCACAAATATATTTTAAATGAATAATCTGTAAATAAATATGGGAAGAGATTATTCAACGTACAAACCAAAACCTTCTTGAAGTCCAATAATATCGTTCATTGAAGATTTATTTTTTGCTTGATAATATTCTTTAGACTCTTTTGGAAAGATAATAAAGTTTAATAGATGTGTATCTTGTCTTGATATATCTTTAATATTATTTTCTTTTAAGAATTTTGAAAAGTCAGCTCTATGCTCTTTTATTGATTTAAAATTAATATCAGTGCCATAATCATAGTTTTCAATTCTTTTTTTTAATTTTAAAGAAATTTTTCCAGGGATTTTTCCATATTTGCCTATGACAAGGTCTACAAATTCTTTGTTTAATGTTTTATACCTTTTTCCGTCAAGTATATTCATTAAAGCTTGTGCACCAACTATTTGTGATGATGGTGTCACTAAAGGTACATATCCTACATCTGCTCTTATCTTAGGTATCTCTTTAATTAAATCATTTAGTTTATTTTGTTTTTTCAAATCTAATAATTGTTTTTCTAAGATGCTTAACATACCTCCAGGAACCTGATTAATTAACATATTGATATCAGCACCTCTAAGAGACCCCTCATATTCATTATATTTAGATCTTATTGATTGAAAATATTGAGATATCTCAGAAAGTAGACCCATATTAAATGGATTTTTTTTATCATCATAAATCATAGATATTAAACTTTCTGTAGCAGTATGTGCGTATAAATTACTGAAAGATGATATAGAGGTATCAAGATTATCAATACCTGCTTCATAAGCCTTAAAATTTGTAGCATCTGCTAAACCCGTTGTTGAATGTGTATGAAGGTGAATGGGAATATTCAAATTTTTTTTAAGTCTTTTTACTAATTCATAACATACTTTAGGTCTTAATAAACCAGCCATATCTTTAATAGCCAAAGACTTAGCTCCAATGTCCTCGATATTTTTAGCTAATTTTATCCAATATTTTTCATCATGGACTGGGCTAGTAGTATAACAGATAGTGCCTTGCGAGTTTTGACCCTCATTATTTACAAATTCAATTGAGGATTTAATATTATTAATATCGTTTAAAGAATCGAAGATTCTAAAAATATGCATCCCATTCTTTACTGAATTTTTTACAAACAACGATATTACTTCATCACTATATTCCTTATAACCAACAAGATTTTTTCCCCTCAAAAGCATTTGAAGTTTTGTTTTTTTAAAGTATTTTTTAAAAATTTTTAGTCTAGACCATGGGTTTTCGTTTAAAAATCTCAAACAACAATCGTAAGTTGCGCCACCCCAAACCTCAACTGAAGAGAAACCAATCTTATCCATTTTCGACAAAATAGGTATCATATCTTCTGTTTTCATTCTTGTTGCAATTAGAGACTGTTGTCCATCTCTTAATACAACTTCAGTAATTTTTGGATATTTATGATTCATTAAAATATAAAATAATCTATTATTTATAGATATTTAATTTATATTCTAAATCAATATATACAAATAAAAAAACCCGCCATATGACGGGTTTAGTATCACAAAAAATTAATTTATAAAAACTGTATGGTCTTTACCGGATTCAGCAACTCTAATGACTAATATATCAGAGCAAACTTCATCAAGATCAGGTGCATCAGATTCTCCACCATGAACCCAGTCAGATTTTTCAAACCAATATTCTCCATTTTCATAAGTCTTCCACTTCCCAGATGATTTAGATTGAGATTTACCATCTAGAACAAAGACAAGAGTACCAGCAGCTGGATGAAAATGTTTCGCTACAGTTCCTTGACTACAAGTTTTTCTTCTTTCAACATGCATATCCATTCCATTGCCCATATTGAATATTTCTGATGAAACTAAGCCTGGAAATGATTGCTCATTGTGATCATCTGAGTTCAGAAACAATGATATATTTGTTAAAAAAGTTACAAGTAGAGTATATTTAATAATATATTTATTCATGTTATTCACCTGTATAGTATTTAACCAAAGAAACTAATTCAACATTTACGTTTTGTCTAATATCTTTTACATCCATTGAAAAATCCATAAATTCATCAGATGAAAGCACGGTTTTTTGTGAGTTTAATAATTCATCGAGTGATTCGTTACCTACATAAACCATATGTGAAACATATCTATTTCCAAAAAGTACTCTATTCATACCAAAAGAGCCTTTAACAGCATCTAATTGAGACGACATCATTTTTTTCCATGAATTTAAGTAATGACCTTCATGACCCTCTTCAACCTTAAAATTATATTTGGCAAAAACAGTATCATTGGTCCATTGACGAGCACTTACAACACTTTCAGATACCCAGTTCCAAGATCTATCAGTATCAGTATTTTTTTGAAATGATTTAATCATTTGTCCAGATTCATTACATGTATTGAAGATTGCTCTTCCAAGTTGCATTTTCTCAGCATTTTCATACACGACTAATATAAAGTGTGTAGATCCTGATCCTCTTAACGACCACAAGCTTACACCAACTCCTGATTCATTTCGCCATTTTTCTGCACACTTAGATTTATCAAATTTATCTAAAGCCATCATAAAATTTTGTGGATCAGTAACTGTAAAGTAATTGAACTCATGTATGGTTCCATCACTTTCCATAGTTACTTCATCTGAAACAGTATTCACACTAAAACAAAATAATATAAATGAACTAAGTAATAATTTTTTAAACATAAATTTTTCCTCCTAGCAACAATAGTATCTTATTGATATTATCAAAGTATTTATAGATATATATAAATAATATACATATATTTATTAATATTTTCTAAATTTATCAATAAATATATATTATTATTTATCTTTCATATTAATTAATAGGAGATAATTATGACTGAATATCAAGTATTTAACATGATGTATGTTGGATTTATAAGTAATTCTATGTACTTCGTGGGATGCGTATTGTTGATATGGTTAGGCTTTAGAATGGCTAATAATATCTATAATTCACCTGATGCGAATATGGCATCTAAAATTTTTACATCGTTATTTTGCGTTCTTGTTGCAATGATGACTTACTATACCCAACAAATAGGGGCAGCTATTTTAGGCACAGCTGTAACATCATTAACCGATATTGGAGCAGAATCAGCTGGAAGAATGGCTGTATATGTTGATCACCCTCTAACAATTGGTGGAACTGTTCAGACATTGTTTGTAGTTGTAGTTCTAGTATTTCAACTAGCAATTACTTGGAGTAAAAAATAACTTTATTTAGGGGCCCTTAACGGCCCCTACTTTCATGATAAAAAACAAAAAAATTAGTCAACTAGTTTGCATCCTTATATATGTAATCTCTTTTTACATATCATATTTAATAACACCGGAATCTATATCTAATATTTGGCTAAAAATAACAATATGGCATATATATGCTACTTTATTTATATATACAGGCAGCGTGATACTTAAGAATTCTAGTTTATATGATCCATTTTGGTCAGTTGCACCAGTACCAATTGTTATTTATCTTGCAACTCAATATCAGAACTCTACAACTCTAAAAGTCTTAGTATTAGGTCCAATTTTATTTTGGGCTATAAGATTAACAAGAAATTGGATTATTAGCTGGAAAGGATTTAATCACGAGGATTTTAGATATATAGATCTTAAAAATACAAATAAATTCAAAGCTGAGTTTAATAACTTCTTTGGAATACATTTATTCCCAACTTTAATTGTTAATTTAGGACTTTTTCCAATACTTTATGTATTAACAAACAATGTTTCAGCAAATATTTTCTTATATTTGGCATCAATATTTACCTTACTTTCTGTGATACTCGAGACTGTAGCAGATGAACAAATGAGAGGATTTAGAAATAATCCTTACAATTCAGGTAAAACGATGAAATATAAATTATGGAAATATTCTAGACACCCAAACTATTTAGGCGAAATTTTATTCTGGTATGGAATATTTTTTATGGGCTTATCTAGCGGATTGATGCCCTATTGGACTCTTATATGTCCAACTGCAATGCTCGCTTTATTTGTTTTTGCTTCATGCCCAATGATGGATGAACGTAGCTTAAAGAATAGATCAGATTATAAAGAATACATGGATAAAACTTCTATGCTACTTTTGTTACCACCTAAAAATTAGTTATTAATAATTTTATAAAGATTTTCGGTTAATAAATTAGACGTTTTGTATAATTCTGATGTTTTTTGTTGTCTATTGCAAACAAATGCATAGCCAATTTCATTTTTTGCATCACCAAATGCTACAGATCCCCCTATACCTGCGTGTCCAAATGTATTTTCTTTAAAAACAGGTGCGAAGGCTACTTTATTATTCTCATTACCCTTTAACATAAAACAATATCCAAAATTTAGTTTTGTGCCAAACAAAACAGTATCAGGTCCTGATGAATGAATTTTGGTTGATTGCGCTAAGCTATTTAAATCAAAAATTTTAGTACCGTCTCTTTCACAGCCCGTAGACAATATTCCAAATAATTTAGCCAGACTTTGTGCAGTTCCATGTCCATTAGCTGCAGGTATTTGTGCAGTTCGCCAATCTAGGGAATTAGGTCCATCCTTATCAAGACGATCAGATTTGAAGGCTTTTTTAAAATCTCCAGAAACAAATGTATCTTTTAAATTATTTAAATCCTTATTTAAGAATATATTTGGAATAAACTTAATAAAGCTTAATTGAGGATTAAGATTGTCTAATCTTTTATAACCAACATCGGCACATCTATGAATATCATCTTCAGAGAGTCCAATATGAAAATCCAAATTAAAAGGCTCAGCTATTTCTTCTTTAAAATAGTCGCCTGGTAACCTTCCATCAATTCTTCTAATAATTTCTCCTACCAACCAGGCAAATGTCATTGCGTGATATCCTTGACTCAATCCTGGCTCTCTAAATGGTTTTTGCTTTTCAAGAGCTATTATGAATTCCTCCCAATCATTCCATGAACATTTAGGATAATTATTTTCAAATGCAAACATTCCAGCTCTGTGTGTCAATAAATCAATAACTTTTGTATTTGACTTTCCATTACAATCATATTCAGGCCAGTAATATGAAACTTTCTTATTTACATCTAATTTATTTTCACTAATTAATTTAACAATACATACACCCGTTACTGCCTTAGTAACTGACCATACATTAACTAGAGTATTTTTTTTCCATAAATTAGTTTTTGTTTCATCTGTGTAACCACCATATAGATTAATGACCTCTTTCCCTTTGTATTCAACAGCAACTGAACAGCCAAGCTCATATCCATTATTAATTTGATTTGAAAAAATGTTTTTGATTTTTAAAAAGCGATCATCACAATAACCTTTAATCATTAAAAGGAGTTATGATTTAGAGCAAGAATTTGGATCAGTTGTACCACATATTTCGCACGCAGAACCATCTTGAAGATTTGCCATCCCACCGCATGAACCTTTGATAGGTTGGTTTCTTAAGATTAATCCAATTGAAAGGCCAGCAAAAGCTAAGCCAATTATTAGAAATGCTATGATTATTTCATTCATATATTCAAATCATACCACTTATCTGAATATAAATTTATTTCTTCGTCTCCATCAAGAGTCATAATCATTAAGGCTATATTATTTTCATTAGCGATTCGAATTGCGTTAACAGAACCCATTGCATTGAATGAGGTTGCATAAGCATCGGCGTATGTTGAAGAATATTCATGAACCACAGTTACAGATAAAATATTATTATCTATTGATTTTAAGGTCTTTGGATTAATAGTGTGTGTAACCTTATTACCGTTAGAATCTAGTTTAAAGTTTCTATATTCCCCTGATGTAGCAATTGCCATAAATTTACCGTTTTTGTTTTGAATAATATAATTAGAACTATCATTAAAAGAATACGGATCCTGTATTCCTACTGACCATGGTTTTCCTTTATTAAAACCATTAATAATTATTTCACCACCAATATCAATTAAGTGATTACTTAAATTATTCTTAACCAGATATTCGTGAATTTCCTGAACTGCATAACCTTTTGCTATAGATGATAAGTCAAACCAGTTATTGTTCTTTCTAATGAGAGAGTTATTTTTTTCATCTAAATTAAATGTAGAAGCCTTTTTTTGAATTAAGTTTTTATTAAAGGTAGGAGAAAATCCAAGATTACTTGAAATTTTACCTAACATTATATTGTAAAAACCCTCTGATTTGAGTTCCACATCTTTAGCTATAACTAAAATATTAAATAAATCATTTGAAATAAACTGATATTCTTTGAAATTCTTATTTATTAATGCTATTTCTGAATCTTCTTTATAATTTGATGCAATGTAATCAATTTTATTTATTATAGATTCTATTTTCTCTTTATGATGATCGCTTATATATTCACTTGATGATATTGTCCAAGATGTGCCATAAGCTTTTCCAGTAATTACATATACAGAATCAGAGTTATGATTATAGGCAACTATTACTAATATAATTCCTGCTAATAAAGCTATTATTTTTGATAAAAAAAATCTAGTCACTATAATTTTGACTATCCACCAAAGTCATCAAGAGCAATATTTTCTGGTTCTACACCTAAATTTAATAACATATCAATTACTGCTTTATTCATCATGGGAGGTCCACACATATAATATTCACAATCTTCAGGTGCTTCATGTGATTTTAAATAATTTTCATATAAGACATTATGAATAAATCCTGTATCACCATCCCAATCATCCTCTGGTAAGGGATCTGAAAGAGCGACATGCCATTCAAAGTTATCATATTTTTCAGCCAACTTATTGAAGTCATCTACGTAAAACATTTCTTTTAAACTCCTGGCACCATACCAAAAGGTAATTTTTCTATCTGTATTTATTCTTAGCAATTGATCAAAAATATGGGAACGCATTGGGGCCATACCTGCACCACCACCCACAAAAACCATTTCAGCTTTAGTTTCTTTTGCAAAAAATTCACCAAAAGGTCCAAAAACTTTAACTTTATCGCCTGGTTTAAGACCAAAAGTCCAAGATGACATTAACCCCGGAGGGACATCTTGTCCTGGAGGTGGAGAAGCAATTCTAATATTAAATTTAATAATCCCTTTTTCTTCAGGGTAATTTGCCATTGAATAAGCTCTTATTACAGGTTCAGAAGAAATTGACTTATTATCCCAAATTTTAAATCTATCCCAATCTTCATGATATTCATTATCTATGTCAAAATCTTTATAATCAATTTCATATGCTGGCGCCTCTAATTGAACATAACCACCTGCCCTAAAGTCAACATTTTCACCCTCAGGAAGCTTTAAAACTAGTTCTTTAATGAATGTTGCAACATTATCATTAGAGATAACTTCACATTCCCACTCTTTAACACCAAATACATCATCAGGAACGTTAATTTTTAAATCGTTTTTCACAGGAACTTGACAGGAAAGTCTCCATCCTTGCTTTTGTTCAGTAGAATTAAAGTGTGATTCTTCTGCTGCTAATATTGAGCCTCCACCTTCTACAACTTGGCACTTACATTGACTACATGTTCCACCACCACCACAAGCAGAAGCTAAAAAGATATTATTATCTGCCAGAGTTTGTAATAGTTTTGAACCAGCGGGAACAGTGATTGGATTATCACTATCTCCATTAATTTCAATTGTTACATTACCTGTAGAAACTAACTTTGATCGTGCAAGAACTATGACCAAAACTAAAAGTAATATTATTCCACTAAACGAAGCAACACCAAGAATTAAATCAATACTCATTTTATAGTGATATTCCTCCAAATGACATAAAGCCAAAACTCATTAATCCAACAATAATAAAGGTTGTACCCAAACCTTTTAGTCCTTCTGGTATATCAGAGTATTTTAATTTTTCTCTTATACCAGCTAACACAACTATTGCAAGAGCCCAACCAAAACCAGCACCAAAACCATAAACAACACTTTCACCAAACATAAGATCCTTTTCAACCATAAACAAAGAAGCACCTAAAATTGCACAATTAACAGTTATCAAGGGCAAAAATTGTCCTAAAGCATTATATAAAGCAGGTACATACTTATCTAAAAACATTTCTAGTATTTGCACACTTGCAGCTATAACACCTATGTAACTTATTAGTTCAACAAACTCTAAATTAGTTCCTTCAAGTCCTGCCCAAGAAAGAGCATCTTCTCTTAATATATAGTTATAAATTAGATTATTTAAAGGGACGGTTATCAAACATACAACAATAACTGCTACACCTAAACCAAATGCAGCATCAATTTTTTTTGAGATAGCAATGAATGTACACATACCTAAAAATAATGACAAAGCAATATTTTCAATAAATACTGTTGTTATAAAAATATTTAGATATTGTTCAAACATTTAAATCTTGTTTTGTTAAATTTGGAGCTGTTGAATGAGAAGAAACTTCAAAATCATCCTCTTCAACTTGAGTGGGCTTAAATGATCTAATGAGCCAAATAAAAAGACCAATAATAATAAACGAACTTGGAGGAAGCAATAATAAATTATTACTCATGTACCACTCAGGCATTATGTCAATACCAAATAATGTTCCAGCTCCAAAAAGTTCTCTTATAAACGCAACACCAATTAAAATTATGCTGTAACCTATGCCATTTCCAAGTCCATCTAAGAAACTTAACAATGGTTTTTCTTTCATAGCAAAAGCTTCTGCTCTTCCCATAACAATGCAATTAGTAATTATTAATCCTACAAATACTGACAATCTTTTACTCGTTTCATAATCATAGGCTTTTAATAATTCATCAACGACAATTACAAGAGATGCAATGATAGTCATTTGTACTATTATTCTTATACTTGAAGGAATATAGTTTCTAATAAGTGATATAAATAAATTTGAAAATGAAATTACACTTATGACTGCAATACACATTACTAATGTTACGCTTAAATTATTAGTGACTGCTAAGGCAGAGCAAATACCAAGTATTTGAAGTGTAATTGGATTCTCATCAATAAGAGGCTTTAAAATGACTTCTTGATATCTTTTAAGATTCATAATCAAGCTCCTCAAATAATTTTGCATATCCTGAATTACCAAACCAATAGTTGATCATATTAGATACGCCTCTACCGGTTATAGTAGCGCCAGAAAGACCATCTACTTTATATAATTTAGATGGATCATCATTGGCTACTTTTCCCTTTATTACAGTTAAGGCTACTTGATTATCCTGATATATTTTTTTTCCAATCCAAGATTTTTTCCAATCTACATTATCTACTTCAGCACCTAAACCTGGTGTTTCTTTGTGTTCATAATATGTTATACCCGATACTGTATTAAAATCACCCTCTAAAGCTATATATCCAAACAAAGTTCCCCATAAACCATATCCTCTAATGGGTAAAATTAACTTATCAATATTGTCATCATCATCTCGCAGGATAAATATCTTTCCTACGTTTTCTCTGTTTTTAATAATTGCTATATCTTCAGATTTGGGAACAGGTGACGATAATGTAGAATCTTTTAAGGAGATTAATTGATCATATTCATCTATATTAAAATTTTTATATTCATCCATTAATTTGCCAGTGTTAAAGTCAATAAACTTTTGTTCAAGCTTCGTAAATGCCTCAGCAATAGTTTGATCAGGTTCTATTTTTATATCTGCAACCTCAAGAATTTTTACTCTTCTATCATTAAGTTTATTTTCTTTTTGCTGCTCTCTTAAACTTACAGCAGATAACGATACTATTAGTGAGCATATAAGGCAAACAGCAAATGCAACACCTATCGTTTTAATTACTGACTCATTCATTGAAAAGAGCCTTACGTTTTTTAATATTTGTCATAACAACCATATGATCAATAACTGGAGCTAAGAGATTCGCAAATAGTATAGCTAACATCATGCCCTCTGGGAATGCTGGATTTATAACTCTTATAAGTATTACAGTGACTCCAATAACCATTCCATAGATCCATCTTCCTGTGTTAGTTCCTGAGCCTGATACTGGTTCGGTGGCCATAAATACAAGACCAAAAGCAAAGCTTCCTATGACTGCATGCCAATACCATGGAATATAGAACATTGGATTAGAATCTGATCCAACAAGATTTAATAAAGACGACATTAATATCATTCCTACAAAAGTACCAAGAATAATTCTGTATGATGCAACTTTTGTTGCAAGTAAAATAATTAAACCAATTAAAATTGCGATTATTGATGTTTCACCCACTGATCCTGGAATGTTACCAAGAAATGCATCCATCCAAGTGAATGAATTTGTTATACCAGGTAGACCATTCTCTGCGGCCATTCCTAAAGCTGTAGCACCTGTATATCCTTCTGGAATTATGTTGTAATCAGATATACCGGCAATCCATACTTTATCACCAGATATTTGTGCCGGATATGCAAAATATAAGAAAGCTCTACCAGTTAAAGCTGGGTTTAAAAAGTTCTTGCCAGTACCACCAAATATTTCTTTACCAATTACTAAACCAAAAGAAATCCCCATAGCTGCTTGCCACAGTGGTATATCAGGAGGGCAACTTAAAGCAAAAAGTACAGTAGATACAAAGGCACCTTCATTAATTTCATGCTTTCTTACAATCGCAAATAATGCTTCCCATGCAATTCCAACTGAGAAGACTACAAAATATATAGGTAAAAAATAACAGGCACCAAACCATAATTTACTAAAAAAGCTATTAGAGTCATAACCAACTATACTTACAAAATAATGATGCCAATCTCCAGTGTTTTGTTGGTTTATTGAATCTAAATATTCTAAAGAGTGAGAACCTAAATTATACATACCAAAAAACATTGCTGGGAATGTTGCTAACCAAACTGTAACCATAACTTTTTGAATATCTACAGCATCCCTTACATGAATGGGGTTTTTAGTTTTTTTACCATAGGAAAAGAATAAGTTTTCTAAGGCATCAAATAATGGAAACCATTTATTGTATTTACCATCATTGATAAAATTTGGTTTTATATTATTAAAGTAGTTTCTTAGACCTTTCATTGCTCTAAATAAAGTTTATTTAAATTATCCATAAGTATTGAAGAATAATCATATTTGCTGGGGCATACATAAGAACATAAAGATAGATCTTCAGGTGCTAGCTCTAGCATTCCTAAATCAATTGCCATTTCAATATCAGCTACAACTAATGATTTTAATAACTGCGTAACAAGTATGTTCATTGGAACAACTTCTTCGTAGGATGATATTGGAACAATAGCTCTGTTTCCTCCACTAATTGAGGTGTTAAATATATATTTTTTAGGTTTTATAAATGAAGATATAAATACATTGAGCTTCGAATGTAATGAAGATCCTGGCATCAACCAATTTAAAAAAATTTCGTTAACTTCATCAGGAATAACAGAAACTTGTGAATCATAAAATCCTAAATAATTCATAACCCCTTCTGATTCATGACCATGAAGTACTGATCCTGAAATAACTCTAGCATTATCTTCAATTTTCCCAGCTGTAATTTCATCTATATTGGATCCATATCTAACTTTTAAAAGAGATGGCTCAAAAACCGCAGGACCACCAATACTGATAATTTTATGGGTTCTAATTTTTTTATTTATTTTAAGATATCCCATCGAGATAATATCTTGAAAATCTAATGTCCAAACATTTGAATTTATATTAACTGGATGTATTTTAGAAATATGAGTTCCAACAAGACCAGCAGGATGAGGCCCAACAAATTGATGATAATTTATTCCTTTAAGAGATTTATCAAATTTATTATTTTGATATGTAATATGGATATCGCAATCAAATAAAGTTTTTAACAAGCTGATACCCTCATCAAAATAAACTTTATCAAAATTAATTATTTCAAAAGGATCTACTGATAAAGGATTAGTATCACAACAATTTATAAACAAAGCTTCTGGCATAGTATTTATATTAGGAGTCCTAATAAATGGTCTAGTTTTAAAGCAGTTCCAAAGACCTGATTCAACTATAGTATTTTTAATTTCTTCAGCAGAAGAGCCAATATTAAATTCAATAAAGTCTTCTTTGTTAGAAATTTCGATCTCAATAGATAAAAATTTTCTTTTATCGCCTCTATTTATTGATTTAACAATACCCCCAGCTGGAGCTGTAAAAAAAACACCAAGATTTTTTTTATCTTCAAATAATTTTTGGCCGGCCTTAACACTTTCATTTTCTTTAACAAGCATTGTAGGTTTCATACCAACAAAATCATTGCCCAATAAAGAAACAGATGAAATATTTGGTTCATCTGTAATTAACATGGAAGGTTTGCCTGATATGGGCAAATCAAGACCTTTTGATATTTTAATCACAATAAGTGTGCCTTAGTTAATATTGAAACTATAAAAACAATAGAATTATAAGGCTAAAATGTGTCTGATTCTAGGCTTTATTGACTGGATTTGGTAATCTTGGGAGTTCAATTTTTGCTACTTTTTTTGTAAGACCAATAACCTGTTTAGAGTATCCATATTCGTTATCGTACCAACAATACAAAGTAACTCTATTTTTACTAGCAATCGTTGCTTGAGAATCAATGACTGAAGCAAATGGACTAGAATAAAAATCTGTAGATACAATTTCAGATGAGTTAACAAAACCAATTATTTCTCTATATTTTGAATGGAAAGCAATAGACTTTAAATAATGATTAATTTGCTCAACTGTTACTTCATTATCAAGCGCTAATGATAGTATTGCTAAACTTACATTTGGAGTTGGAACTCTTATAGCGTTTCCTGTTAGCTTTCCTTCTAATTCAGGTAACGCTTTTGCAACCGCTTTGACAGCACCTGTTGTTGTAATAACCATATTCAAGGGTGCGCCGCGACCTCTTCTATCACCTTTATGAAAATTATCTATTAGATTTTGATCATTTGTATATGCATGAACAGTTTCAATATGACCACCTTTGATTCTATACTCATCATTGACAGCTTTTAAAATAGGAACTATTGCATTTGTTGTACATGATGCTGCTGATATTATTGAATCGTTATCATCAAGAATGTCATCATTTACTCCATAAACTATATTTTTTAGATCACCTTTAGCTGGTGCTGTGAGAATTACTTTGGATGCTCCTGATTCAATATGTTTTGATAAGCTTTTTTCGTCTCTCCAAACACCAGTATTATCAATAACTATAGGATTGTGTATTTCATAATCTGCATAATTAACCTCATCTGGATTTGTTGCATATATTACTTTTACTGGATTGCCATTAATTACAAGTGTTGAATTTTCTTCATCAACCCTTACAGTTCCGTCAAATGGACCATGAACAGAATCTCTTGTTAATAAACTAGCTCTTTTGAAGATATCATCATCAGCTGCCTTTCTAATGACAATAGCTTTTAATCTAAAATAATTTCCAGGACCAGTTGTTTGAGTCATCATTCTTGCTACAAGTCTGCCAATTCTTCCAAACCCATATAAAACAATATTTGCAGGAACTTCAGGCCTTTTAGAATCTATATTTATTACTGATTCGAGCTCTGAATTGATATAATCAGGAATCTTTGATGAATCGTCTTTAATATCAACAAAAAAAGGACATCTTACAGCAATTTCTCCTATATCTATTTCACAATCCTGAAGATGTAATGTACTTATATGTTGAAGAATGGGATATGTTTCAAGTTCGCTTAATTCATTATTATCAGTCTGTCTTGCAAACCTATGTGCTTTCATAATTGCAACTGGTGACTCATTTACCAATGACTTACCGTAAATCATTATATTTATACCTTTTCTGTAAAGAGAGCCAATCAACGGTACCATCAGTTCAGCTAATGCTTCTCTCCATTTCCAATCACCAAAAGAATCTTCAGGCAAAATTCTTTTTTGCCTTTCAGTTGATTGGAAATTTATATCCCTCTTATCCCCCATAATCTGATTATAAATGTTTTTTATTTAATCAATATAATTAGCTAGCAAATTTTTTAAGATGATAATCTGCATTTCCAAAAAGCGCATCTATTGAAATCATTTTTTTGAGATAGTGGCCTATCATCATTTCCTCACTAACACCCATACCGCCATGCAATTGAACAGCTTCTTTAGCGGATAGTTTTCCTGATTTACCAATATAAGATTTTAATGCAGAAACATGTCTATACATGTCTTCAGAATTATCATTAACTTCAAGCATAGCTTTGATTAATAAAGATTTAGCTAATTCAGATTCTATGAACATATCTACCATTCTATGTTGAAGCACCTGAAAGTTAGAAATTGGTTGTCCAAATTGTTCTCTTCCTTTAGTGTATTCTAAAGTTTTAAAATAACATGATTCCATACAACCAACTGCTTCAGCACTTACACATAACACTGCAAGATTGATTGTTTCGTTGAGTAAATTGATTGCTTCATCACCAGATGCAACAATATTTACATCATTTACAACTACATTTTCAAAGGAGATCTCAGAGCATGATTGTCCATCAACGGTTAAAAAAGAATTAATTGATACGCCATCGGTATCTGAATCAAGAATAATTAAATTAAATTCATTATTTTTCATACAGGAAATTATTAACTTTTTTGCATTGGAGCCATTAAGAACGAGTGTTTTTGTACCATTTAAAATATTGTCTGAATCTAGTGATGTTGATGGTGATAAATAATCATATCCCTTATCGGCTTCAGCATAACCAAGAGATATATGCATATCACCAGAAGATATTTTATCAATTAAATCAATTTTCTCAGCATATGTTGATTTATCAAGCAAAGTACCTGAAAGTACAACAGTTGCCAGATAAGGCTCGATAACAAGTGCTTTACCAAATTCTTCAAATAAAATTGACAATTCGATTGGTCCAAATCCAAGCCCGCCTGATTCTTCACTAAATGGCATTGATAACCAACCTTGATCAGCAAATAATTTCCAAACCTCAACATCAAAATGTTTATCAGATTTTATAACTTCTTCTCGTTTATAAAAATCATATTCTGATTCACAAAACTTTTGGATTTGTTCACGAAGCATGATTTGTTCTTCGTTGTAATCAAGATTCATACTTAAACACCTAAAACAAACTTAGCCAATATATTTTTTTGAATTTCGTTACTTCCGCCGTAAATTGACGTTTTTCTTAAGTTAAGAAAACTAGATAATCCTTCAGCGGCATAATCAGGTCCTGATGGTTTATCGTTGCTACCATAACCATGAGGTCCAGGGTACATTAATGCATACTCACCGGCAGCCTCAACAAATAACTCAGATAAATTTTGTTGCATTTCAGTTCCTTTAATTTTTAAAATTGAAGATTCAGCTCCTGGATGACCACCATTTTCAAGTGCTGATAATAATCTTAATTCAGTAATTTCAATTGCTGATAAAGAAACCTCTAATTCATTAGCCTTTCGTTCTAAATCAGGATTATTTAGTTTAGAAATAATATTTTTTAATCTATTCAAAGATCTTAATGATGCTCCAAGGCCGGCTATACCAAATCTTTCATGTGCAAGTAAAAATTTTGCATAAGTCCAGCCTTTACCTTCTTCGCCAACTAAATTTTCTACAGGAACTTTAACGTCTGTAAAGAAAACTGAGTTAACCTCATGTTCGCCATCAATTGTAATAATAGGTTTAACCTCGATACCAGGCGTTTTCATATCTATAAGTAGAAAGGATATTCCTTCTTGTTTAATGCCGCTATTATCAGTTCTAACTAAACAAAATATCCAGTCAGCATTTTGAGCTAGAGTTGTCCATGTTTTAGAACCGTTAACAATATAGTTATCACCATCACGAACTGCTTTTGTTTTTAACGATGCTAAATCCGAACCTGAGCCTGGCTCAGAATATCCTTGGCACCACCACGTATTAAATTCAAGAATATCAGGTAAAAACCTATTCTTTTGTTCATCATTACCAAATGTCCATATTACGGGAGCAACCATGCTTACACCAAATGCCAATAAAGGTGGGCAACCTGCTAGTCCAAATTCTTTGTTAAATATATATAACTGCGTTGATGACCAACCCGTTCCACCATACTCTACGGGCCAGTTGTAACCCATCCAACCCTTTTTTGAAAGAGCTTTATGAAAGTCAATCATGTCTTGCTTTGTTAGAGCAATTCCATTGTCAGTTTTTTCTTTTACATGCTTCGGATAATCATTTGCAAGCCAATCTTTGACTTCTTGTCTAAAAGCAATATCTTCTTTACTAAAGTTTATGTCCATTTTTTCCTTTAAAAATTTAAATTGATTGTTAGAATATGGCACTCATTATACACAACTACATGCTCAAAAAAAATCATAATAATAATAGAAATTATTCATATAGAGTTAAAGAATACTTTGAAAAGCAGAATGATTCTTTATGCATAATTTCAAAAGATAATAACGAAGCAAAATATCTATTTAATGAACTTAAATTATTTATTGATAATGATTTAATACAATATTTTCCTGATAATGAACTGCTTCCCTACGATCATTTTTCAATTCCTGAGTCATTAGTAAAAAAAAGATTTCAAATTATTAATTCAAATATAGAAGGTAAAAATATTGTTGTTAGTTCAATTAAAAATCTATTTGAAAGATTCCCTTCAAAAGATTTATTTAACTCTATTAAAACTTATAAGATTGGATCACAACTTGCATTAAATCAATTAATTCAAATTGTTGATGAATTAAATTATAAAAAAAAATCTAATGTTGAAAACTTAAATGAATATTCTCTGCGTGGAGGCATTATAGATATTTTTTCTCCTACATATGCAGATCCACTAAGAATAGAAATTTTTAATGAAAAAATAGAGTCTATAAGACTTTTTGATGTAAAAACTCAATTATCGAATGAATTAATTGATAGTTTTTCACTATCAAGAGGAAACTTACTATTTAACAATGAGTCGTACATTGATCAGTTTATAACTAACTGGAGAGAATATTTTCAAAATTCTGATGAGAGATATTGTGATTTATTCCAAAAAATAAAAAATGGAGAAAACCCAGAAGGTATAGAAATATATTTTCCATTTTTCCATAAAAAAACTATAAGTTTTAATGAATTATTTAAAAATTATAATTTGATAGTAACTGACAATTTTAATAGTTATATTGATTCATATTCTCAATTCATATCTGAAAGATACGATGATGAAAATGATGATATAAATAGACCCCTCATAAGTCCTGAAGATTTATTTACTACAAAAAATGAAATAAAAAATATTTTGAAAAATACAAAAAATATAAATGCAAGTAAAATAAAATATCAATTCAATAAATTTTCTGATTTAGAGGATTCAATTCAAAATCATAAACTTGATGAAAATTTAAAAATTAATATTGCATCATCTATTGAAAGTGAGTTTCAAAAGCTTAAAAAAAAATATTCAATCGCCTCAAAGGATATAAACCACAAATATAAAATTTCAATTATTAAAACTGAGCCAATTAGAAACATATTTGATGAAATAAATAATGAATATTATTTTCATAAAGAATATATAGATAAAGGTATATACAACATAGATTCTAATGAAGAAGTTAAAATAAATTCATCTTCATATTCTCAAAATATTTTTACTGAAGGTGAATATGTAATTCATGAGGACTATGGATTAGGCATTTATTCAGGATTAGAAGTAATTCAAGTCAACAACAGTAATAATGAGTATTTAAAAATTATTTATCTAAATGATGAAAAATTATATGTGCCGCTAAGAAATATTGAAAAGATATCCTCTTATCATCATAAGATTGAAGATAAAAAATTAATTTTAGATTCATTGTCATCAGTCAAATGGAAATCTAAAAAAAATAAAGCTAAAAAAAGAGCTTTTGATCATGCCGCTGAGATATTGGATGTTGAATCAAGAAGATTGCAAGCAAATTCATTTGTTTTGAAGATTGATGATGAATCATTTGAAAAATTTAATGATGATTTTCCTTATATAGAAACACCCGATCAACTAACAGCAATTGAATCAATTAGAAATGATATTAAATTAATAAAACCAATGAATAGAGTTCTATGTGGTGATGTTGGTTTTGGTAAAACAGAAGTCGCAATGAGATCTAGTTATATTTCGGTTTTTTCAAATAAACAAGTTGTCATAGTTACGCCAAGTACTGTTCTTTGTGATCAACATAATAATTCTTTCTTAAAAAGATTTGAAAATTTTCCTGTATCTGTAACTAAACTTAATAGGCATACAGCAACTAAGGAGAAACAAAAAATAATTGATGACTTTAAAAATAAAAAAATTGATATATTGATAACAACTCATATAGCCTTTAATAATAATTTAGATTTCTCTAATGTCGGTCTATTAATAATTGATGAAGAGCATAAATTTGGCATTAAACAAAAAAACTTCATAAAAAATAAACAAGAAAATTTACATATTTTGTATTTGTCAGCAACTCCAATACCTAGGACAATGAATATGGTTTTCTCTGGATTAAAAGACTTTTCATTTTTACAAACTGCACCTTCAAATAGAATTAATATCAAGTCATTTTTAAAAGTTCATACAACGCAACTGATTAAAGAAGCTTTAAGTCGTGAAAAGCTAAGGGGCGGTCAAGCGTTTATTTTACAAAACAATATAGGAAAAATGGAATCATTAAAAAATGAAATTGAAAAAGTTATACCAGAATATAAAGTTGGTATTGCGCATGGTAAATTAAAGAAAAATGAAATAAGACAAATTATGAACGATTTTATAGGTGGTGAATTAGATGGTCTTATTTGTACTACCATTGTCGAAATGGGATTAGATATTCCAAATGCGAACACTATATTAATAATAAATTCACATAAATTAGGCCTATCTCAATTACATCAACTAAGGGGTAGAGTTGGCAGATCTGCTAAACAAGGGTATTGTTATTTTTTAATTCCTTCAAATGATGTACCAAATAGTTCAAAAGCTAGATTAGATTCTATTATTAAATATTCTAAATTAGGGGAAGGATTTTTAATTGCTCAGCAAGATTTAGATTTAAGGGGGGGTGGTGAAATTCTTGGAGAAAAACAAAGTGGTCATATAAATGACGTTGGGATATCTCTATATTTATCTATGTTAAAAGAAGCGCTAAAATCAAATAAGTCATCCGAATATGAAAAGCATTTAAATGAAGTAAATTTTTATGATTCAGCATATATTGATGCAAACTATCTCCCATCGCCAACAGAAAGATTAAAAATTTACAAGAAGATTCAAATAACTAACAATAATAATAATGTAGATGAAATTAAACAAAATTTAATTGATAGATGTGGCAAAATGCCAAGTGAATCAATGAATTTATTAAATAATAAAAAAATACAAAATCGAATAGTAAATACTGGTATAAAAAGCATCAAATCCTATGAAGATAGAACAAACTTTATACTTTCAACTAACTTAAAAGACAGTATTCTCGACAATATACTTAATCTCATTTCTAAAGATTCTAATAAATACTCTTTGACCAAAGACAATAAATTTATTTATAAATTTATTGAGTCTGATGCTAATAAAAGAAGAAATAATGTTAATCTGTTATTAGATGAAATACTTTAAGTTTATTTTAATAATAATTATTCTTTCTAGTTTTCAAGCTATTAAAGCTGAAAATAAAGATGAGTATAAAATTGAAATAGTTTTATTTGATTTTAATACCAGTTCTACCAATGAGATATTTAAAACAAATCTAGATGAGCCTGATATCAATGAGACAGTTGAATTTTATGATACTGAATTAATCAATACTGCATCTAAATATAGTAAGTTTGAAAACATCTCTAGTTATATTTCTTCAATAATTGAATATCAATACAATAAAAAAATGGCTAGCTATCCCTCTACTTGGTATAGAGAATCTGACAACTTGGAAATTTTAGAGAATTTCAAAAATAATATTTCAAAAGATAATAATATAAAACTGCTTGGTCATCATTCGTGGATTCAGAATATTCCTGAATTTAATGAATCAAAATATTTACGATTTAAAAATAATGATTTTGATTATGGATTTTATATAAAACTTTATAAAAAAAGATTTTTACATTTGGATTTGAAGTCATTTATAAATCAAAAAGGAAATAATGGTATTAAAATCTTTATTGATAAAGAGCATAGAATTTTTAATGAAGAAATTTACTTATTTGACCATCCTGAATTTGGAATTTTATTCTCAATAAATAAAATCTAATTACTTGTAATAAGCATTATCATCTATGGAATGATCGGTAAGATCTTTCACCCCTGTTACTTCAGGGATTTGTTCCGTCAAAGTTTTTTCAATACCATCTTTCAAAGTTACATCAACCATTCCACATCCTTGGCAACCACCACCAAATTGAAGGATTGCAATTTTATCTTTAAATTCAACCAAGCTTACTTCTCCACCATGAGACTGCAGCATTGGATTGATTTCGTTATAAATAACATAATTGATTCTATCTTCTACAGGACTATTAGGAGATATATTTGGAATTCTCGCATTTGGTGCTTTTATTGTAAGTTGTCCACCAAATGTATCATTGTCAAAATTTACTACACAGTCTTTTAGAAAAGGAACACTTCTTTTCTCAATATTAATATTTATTGATTCTAAATTGATAATCAAATCATCTGGCATGGCTTCCTCTGGTTTACAATAAGCAAGACAAGTTTCAGCCTTAGGGGTACCTGGATCAGATATGAATATTCTAATGGATAAATCTAGCTCATTTTTATCTTGTATTAATTTAGCAAGATATTCTTCTGCTGATTTTGTAATTTTTATTATTTCACTCATTTTTTTATGTGGTTAAGTAGAATTATAAGTTCTTTTTTTGGAATAAGAAAAAAATCTGAGCTTTCCAAAGATTTACAGAATATAACTTTTGGTAAAGTCATCTTGTTATTCTTCATTCTCAACTTGATATTTATAGGCATAATTTTAATTATTACAAAATTTATCACTTCAAGCGTATGAATAAATTTAATTTATTTGAACAAGATCTTTCAGAGCTTTATATTGATAAAATCCCAATAAATCTTAGCCCATCATTATCATTTAGAAGTAGATGTGAATTTGGATACTCTAAAAATGCTTACACTATGAAGGATTCATCAAAAACAATCTATTTAAATAAATTTTTATATGCGGACAGATCAATTCAAGAATTAATGCCAAAAATATTAGAAATAATTAATAAATCTCAAATTATGAAAAATAAACTTTTTCAAATTAACTTTAGAACGAATTCAAAAAATAAAATTCTTGTAACTTTGATATATCACTTGAAAGTAAATGAACTACTAATCAAAACAATTGAAGAAATCTCAAAAAAGTTAAATGTAGATATTATTATTCGTTCTAAAAATTTTATTCATGCAACCAATGATAACTTTCTTGAGGATGAGCTGGAATATTCAAAACTAAATATATTTCAAACTGATAATTGTTTCTATCAACCAAATAAATTCCTATTGAATAGAATGATTTCAAAGGTAATTAACTTTGTTGAAAATCCAAATGATTTAATTGAGCTATATTGCGGTGTTGGAACCTTTACACTTCCTTTATCAAAAGTTTTTAAAAATGTATTTGCAACAGAAAATAATAGAAATGCTTATAGGTGTTTATTAAAGGCAATTCAAAAAAATAAAATAAATAATATACATACTGCAAGATTGTCGTCAGATGAAGTAACTGAGTTAGAATGCGGAAGAAAATTTAATAGAATGGATGGTATACCTTTCAGTTCATTCAATTTCAGTCATGTGCTTGTTGATCCACCAAGGTCTGGTCTTACAGACGATGTAATAAATATAATTTCTAAATACAAGAATATTATTTACATATCATGTAACCCTAAGTCTTACTTAAGAGATATTAAGTTCTTGGGCTCTCATGAAATTAAAAAAATTGAGTTATTTGATCAATTTCCAAACACAGAACATCTTGAAATCATTTCACTGTTACAAAGAAAATAAAACTTATCTAATTTTTTCATATTCAATCCAATCAATTAGAAGTCTTTTTTTGTCTGGATCGTCTGAGAAATTTGAACATGCTGAATTGGCGCAAATTTCATTTGGTTCAACTCTGCCGCCATCAAAATTTCCACCTACCGCTACATTAATTATTAAATAATATTGTCTATTAAATGGATAATTGTATTGATTTAATGGATATAAAGTTGGGTCGATTGATAAATGTGGAGTATTTTCGTTATTAATATAAAAATTAATTTTATTTTCCTGAAATATTAAAGTTACAGAATGAAAATAGTTTTGAAAAGTATTTTCATTTGAAGAATAAAATTCTCCAACGATATACTTATTATCCGGCCATTGAGTACCAAAATGAACCGCAGAACTTACTAAATTAGATTGACCTGGTGAGCCATCAACTGAATATGACCTACCCTTTGCCTCCATTAAATCTATCTCTCCACCACTTGGCCAGGGTGAGCCATCAAATGGTAACATCCATATAGCAGGCCACAACCCTGTTCCCTCTGGAACTCTAAAGCAAACTGTAACTCTACTATTATAATCAAAAGGGAATTTATCTTTTGTCATTATTTTCGCAGATGTATAGTTCTGCGTAACATTGTCGGTTCCGGTATTTATTTCATATATTGGCTGAATTTTTAGTAATCCATCTTCAATAAAAAGATTATCTAAATCATTTTCAGTATAGTTTTGATATTCATTATTACCATTGCAACCACCGCCATTGTTATTACAACCCTCATCGTATGACCATACAGATAAATCTAATTGTTCATTGTCAAAATTTTCAACATAATCAGATGTACTTGTTTGAGCCACACAATTATCTTTAGATTTGCCTGATGGGGGAATATAAACATAACTTGTATTGGTATTAGTGTTATCTATTGTTAAATTATTGGAGTCAGAGGATGACGAACCTCCCCCACCACAAGAAACAAGAAATAGAATACAAATAAATATTATAACTTTCATCAATAATATGAAGATTAGAAGATGTTATTTCACTTCAAAATTATCTGATAGTGACTTCATTTCTTTCCTTAATACAAACATTGCAATTAGATTTGGTATAGATACAAGCGCAACAACAACATATGCAATATTCCATACTATTGTTGTATCAATTACTGCTGCTAACACAAAACAAAGTACGTAGAAATTTCTGTACCAAATTACACCTTTTTCACCAAATATATAAGCTGTTGATCTATCACCGTAATAGCACCATGTTATGGAAGTTGAAAATGCAAATAATAAAAGAGCTATTGCAACTAGTTTCCCACCATACTGACCCATAATTCCTTGTGAGAAAGCTTTTGCAGTAAGCTCAGCTGAGCTAACTAATGATTTTCCCTGTATATCAACAGACTCTATTATCTTTCCATTATCAACATTTAATATGCCTGTAAAGAGATTTGAATCATTTTGACCTGAAATGGTTACATCCTCAGCTATTGATCTTGAATGAAGGATAGTTATATTCTGTGTGATCAAATTCCCATCTTGAACAGTTAATTCTCCAGAGAATTCTTTTACATCAGAATCTAAAGATTGAACGTAGCTATTTAATTCATTGATTTGTTTTGGATATAAATAATCACCATCAATATTTTTTTCATCGCTGTATGTTCCTTCTAGAATCACCATGTCAGTCTTTGAAAAATTTGTGTCAAATTTTTGTGTCCAAACACCGCTAGATAGAATAACCAAGGCGGTAACACTGCAAACTACAATTGTATCTATAAAGGGCTCTAGAATAGAAACAACACCTTGATCAATAGATTTATTCTTCGATGAAGCGTGAGCAATTGGTGATGAACCCTGACCTGCTTCGTTAGAATATAGACCCCTTGCAACACCATATTTTAGACTCATTGCAAAGCTAGCACCAAGAAAACCCCCTACCGCAGCTGATCCTGTAAAAACTTGAGCAAAAATAGCATTAAACGATGGAATAATATTTTGGTAGTTTTCAGCAAGAATAATCAAAGCGCCACCAAAATAAATCAATCCCATAATTGGAATGATTTTACTTGCTACAGATGCAATTCTTTTTATACCACCGATAATTATTATCCATAGCAAAGCACCCAAAAATAAACCAGTAAATAATTTAGGCACTGAAAATTCAGTATTCATAACTAATGCAATATTATTAATTTGTGGCATATTTCCAGAACCAATAGCTGTAATCATCATTAGAAATGCAAATAGGATGGCTACCCATTTCATATTTAAGCCCTGTTCAATGTAATACATTGGACCGCCTGATATTGAACCATCAGATAACTTAGTTCTATATTTATGACCTAAAGTTACCTCTACATATTTTGTAGTCATTCCGAATATTGCTGTAATCCACATCCAGAAAATTGCAGCTGGGCCACCAGTCCATATAGCTAATGCTACTCCACCTATATTGCCAGTCCCAACAGCACCAGACATAGCTGTTGTAAGTGCTTGAAATCCAGTTGTTTCACCATCTTGATCAGTAGATTTAGTCTTACCAGAAACAATTTTAAATGCACTGTTAAAGTATTTGAATTGAGGAAAGCCTAAATAAATTGTAAAAAATATACCTGTACCAATTAATAATGCTGGAAACCACCAAGAGCCACTCAAGTTGCTATCCAATAAAATTAAAAAATTGTTAAATTGTTCCATATTTTTATTCCGTATATTTATCGATTAAGTCAGTATAGCCACCTATAAGGTTATCATCTATAAAAATTTGAGGTACTGTTCTTGCATTAGGATTTCTTTCTAACATTTCTTTAAACACTTCTGGATCATCAGCATTATAAACAATATAATTGATTCCTTTAGAATCAAAGAAGTTTTTAGCCATATCGCAATAAGAACAATTAGATCTCGAGTAAATTTCAACTTTTTTTATCATAAATTAATTATAATAAAAAAATGTCACTATTTAACCTAAAAAATAAATCAATACTCATAACTGGATCATCCAAGGGAATAGGTAAAGCTATAGCTTATCAGTGTGCAGAGCATGGGGCTAAAGTAATCATTTCAAGTAGAAAATTAGATATATGTAAACAAACTGCTGATGAAATTAACACAAAATTAGGTAGTGAAGTTGCTTATGCTATTCCTGCAAACATTAGTGATGATAAGCAATTAGAAATCTTAGTTAATGAAACAAGAGAAAAAATTGGAAAAATAGATGTATTAATATGTAATGCTGCTACAAATCCATTTATGGGATCAATGTTAGATATGCCAATAGAGAAATTTGATAAGGTAATGCATAACAATATTAGATCTAATCAAGTTTTATGTAATCTTGTTTTACCAGAAATGATTTCAAAAGAGGACGGCTCAATAATTATTATCTCAAGTATTGCTGCCATTAAAGGTAGTCCAATATTGGGAGCCTATAATATAAGTAAGGCAGCTGACGTTATGATTGTTAAAAATATAGCTGCGGAATTTGGTCATAAAAATATAAGAGCAAATTCTATTGCGCCAGGTTTAATTAAAACAGATTTTGCAAAAGCTTTGTGGGAAAATCCAGACATATTAAAAACAGTTCTTTCTTCAACTCCAATGCAAAGAATTGGTATGCCTGATGAGGTGGCTGGAGTTGCTGTAATGCTTGCTTCTAATGCTGGTAATTATATAAATGGTCAAACAATAGTTGTTGACGGCGGAACAACTATAACTTAATTGAATTTTTTAATTCACTAAAATAATAATTGAAAACATGATTTTCATTTATTTGAGGAACTTTAAAATATTCAAATCTTAAATTATGCAAATCATTAATAATATTAGATACCTTTAATGTACTAAAGTTACTATTATTAAAATCTTCATATAATCCTGAAAGTTTCTCATTTAATATTTTTGATCTAAGTAATATCTTTAAAAATTCAATTAAATAATTAATTTTAGTAATCAAATCTATTTCATATGATGATAGATGTTGAAGTATCTGCTTTGAATGTACTTGGTTAGATAAAAATTTTTTCATTAACTTAATAAAATCTTTAAACACCATATGTTGATCATTTTCTATTTCATTTAAGATTTTTATAGGACTTATATAACTTGGGAAATCTTTTATATTGAAGTCTGAAATACCCCTCAAAACTAACCAGTTATTAATTTCCTCATCCGTCAAGGATGGCATATTAAAAATCTGGCATCTGCTATATATGGTTTGAAGTAATGAATTTGATCTATTTGTAATAAGAATGATATAACTATTTACAGATGGTTCTTCTAATGACTTTAACAATGCGTTCTGAGAAACTTCATTCATTGTATGAGCGTTATTTATTAAAACAACTTTGTTGGTACTAATAGAAGGAGTCATTGAAAGAAAGTCTATAACATTACGATTTCCTAGTTCTTCGTCCCATTCTTTATCTCTAAATGATATATGTCTTGTTAGAATTTTATCTTTATTTAAAAATAAAAAATCTGGATGAGAATTTAAATTAAAAAGATTAATTGATTTAGAATCATTATTATTTACTATCAAATTCCTTGCAATTTCGTTTCCAAGAATAAATTTTCCAAGGCCCTCAGGTCCATTAAGAATAATACCGTGAGGTAAATTATTAAAATTAATTTTTTTATAAATTTTATCTAGCCATGGAAGATCACTTAAATTCATATTATATTCAAATTGGATAGAATTTCGTCATGTATAGAATCTATATCATTGTTTGCATTGATAACAAAAAATCTATCATTATTATTTGATGCAATTTCCAAATACCCTCTTCTTACTTTATCAAAAAAATCAAAACCTGATGATTCAATTCGGTCCATATTATCATTATGTTTTCTACTAAATCCCTGTTCCACAGAAATATCTAGTAAAAATGTAAAGTCTGGTATCGGGCATTTAATAAAAGATATTAATGAGCTTATAAATTCTTTTGATAATTCACGTCCATAACCTTGATAGGCCATAGAAGCATCAAAAAATCTATCTAACAACAAATAATCAGATTTACTATCTAAAATTATTTTATTTACAAGTTCTGATCTTGCCGAAAACATTAAAAGAAGCTCTGTTTCATTGGATAATTTATTATCATTGTCTAATAAAATATCTCTGATTTTTTCGCCTGCTAAAGTTGAACCAGGTTCTCTTAAAACTTCAACATTAAGGTTTTTTGATTCAAGAAAATCTTTTAATAATCTAATCTGTGTAGATTTACCTACACCTTCTATACCCTCAAATGAGATGATCTTCATTTTCTATTTAACTCATTAACTTTTTTTTTATGTTCATCATATGTTCTTGAGAAATAGTGAGATGTGGGTGAATCTGCTACAAAAAATAAAAATTCACCCGGTAAAGAATTTACTGCTGCATCCATTGATGATGTAGATGAAATTGATATTGGCGTTGGTGGAAGACCTTTAATCATATATGTATTAAATTTATTATTTGAATCTAGAATATCAGATTTTTTAATATCTCCATCAAAATTAGGTAATAAACCATAAATTATTGTTGGATCAGCCTGTAATTTCATCCCTAAATCTAATCTTTTAAGAAATACTGATGCAATTAATTTTTTTTCATCATTATTACCAGCCTCTTTTTCGATAATTGAAGCTAGTATCAAAATCTCATTCTTTGTTAAATTGGTTTTTGAATCGCCATCAATAAATAAATTATCTAGATATTTATCTAACTTTTTTCGACTTTGGATTAGAATTTCCGATGAATTCATATTTTTTTTATAAAAATATGTATCTGGAAATAATGTGCCTTCATAAAATCCATATTTTGAATCTAAACATTCCAAATATGAACAATCATTGATTAATAAAGATTGGTTAATTAGCTTCTCTAATTGAAATATATTCATCCCTTCAACGAGTCTAATTTGATGTGTAATAGTATTTCCATTTTGCATAGATAAAATGATATTTTTAATTGATTTATCTTTTATAGAATATTCTCCAATTTTGATTGAAGAAATTTTATTAGCTTTGATAAAAATATTTATATAAATTTTATTAATTAAGTTATGGTCTGAGAATTTAGATAAAACTTTATTAATTGACTCACCTTCTATAACGTCTAAAACATATACATTATTATTAGGTACATGGTTTATATATGCTACGTAGGGTGCGTAAAAAGATATAAATAATAGAAAGGATATAAGAATTGTTCGTGCAAATATAATCATAAGTACAATAGATAACAAATGTTATCTTAAACGTTAATACTTATTTGTAGAACTAGTTAAATTTAAGAATTAGAATTTATATATTCAACAGCTTCGTTAACAGTAGAAATTTTTTCTGCGTCCTCATCAGCTATTTCTAAATCAAATTCTTCCTCAAGAGCCATAACAAGCTCAACTGTATCGAGTGAGTCAGCTCCTAGATCATCTACAAATGACGAATCACTTTGAATCTCATCAACAGATTTTCCAAGTTGATCACTAACGATTTTTTTTACTGTATCTTCAACACTCATAATATCTCCATTACCCTATATTGAAATTTGACACATTTTACATGTATTAGTTCAAAGATGCACATAAAAATTAGTACATTAATAGGCCACCATCAATTGAAATAGTTTGGCCAGTTATATAAGAGGCTTCATCTGACATTAAAAACATGACCAATTTGGAAATATCTTCAGGTGATCCAAATTTATTAAGTGGTATTTTTTTAAGTATTTCGTTTCTTTCCTTTTGTCCAATATAAGAAGTCATATCGGTATCAATAAAACCAGGTGCAACACAATTAACTGTAATATTTCTTGAACCAACTTCTTTTGCTAGAGATTTTGTAAACCCATTTAAAGCTGCCTTTGAGGAGGAATAATTAACTTGTCCAGGATTTCCCATTAAGCCTGATATTGAAGATATATTTATTATCCTACCAAATTTATTCTTAATCATATTTTTTAAAAAAATTTTTGTAAGATTAAATGTTCCTGTTAAATTTGTATTAATTACATTATCCCAATCATCATCACTCATCCTTAAAAATAGTTGATCAGCGGTAATACCCGCATTGTTAATTAAAATGTCAGGAAGGAGATTTTTTGTTTTAAGCTCATCAAAACAATCTTTTACATCATTTCTTGAAGTGACATCTAATTTTATTGGTAATAAATTTTCTAAATCGTCATCAAATTTAAAGTTATTTCTTGAAGTGCCAACGACATTAAAATTGCTCTTAGCAAAATGTTTCGCCATTGATTTTCCAATACCTCTTGATGCACCGGATATAAATATGTTTCTCTTTTTCATAAAGCTGATTTTATATCATAGAAAAAATTTTCGGATGATGATGTAAAAATATTTTTTATGCCATTAGATTTTGCTAGACCTGACAAAACCTTGCCAGGACCACACTCAATAATAATCCCATTTAATGAATTTATATAATGCATTGATTGTGACCATAAAACTGGATTAATTAAATGCAATACTAAATTCTTCTTAAGATCAGATATGTTTTCAGTTATAGATGCTGTAGTATTATGAATGATATTGCATTCTGGGAAATTAATTTCTACTTTATTTATTAAATTTTCAAATTCATTGCTAGCTTTTTCCATTAATTTACAATGAGATGCTACGGCAACATTAAGTTTGATACATTTTTTATGTCCATTATTTTTTAAATCACTAACAACCATTTCAACTGCACTGTTTTCACCTGCAATAACAATTTGTTTAGGTGAGTTAATATTAGCTGTACTTACAATCATATTTTCATCATCTCTAACTTTCATACAAAAATCGTTAATAATATCAATATCTGTGTTAAGAATTGCATACATCGAGCCTTTAACAGACCTTTCCATTAACAATCCTCTTTGATAAACCAATTTCAACGCATCATCTAGAGTTATAGAATTTGATGCTACCAAAGCAGAGTATTCACCTAATGAGTGTCCACACATCAAATCTGCTTTGATATTAGTTAAATTTTGTAAATGTTTATAGTAAATAAAAGATGTTAATAAAATTGCGGGTTGAGTAATTGAAGTCTTATTTAAATCTTCTTCATTTCCATTTTTGATTAAATCAATAAGATCAAAACTAAGAGCTTTTAAAGCTAAACCTCGAAAAGATTCAACAAGTTCAGTTGGCAAATTGTCCAACATCCCAATATGTTGAGATCCTTGACCGGGAAATAAGATACTAATATGCCTAGGCATACTTCTATGTTACGTCTTCTATGTCCTCTTTGATAGGCTTTCGAAGATCTTTGATTAATCTGCCTTTATAAAAGCCATCTTTTGTCATTTGATGTCGTAGATGTTTTTCACCTGAAACAGGGTCAACTGATAGAGTTCTACTCTTTAATGCGTCATGTGAACGTCTCTGACCTCTTCTTGATCTAGTAACCTTGCTTTTTTGTACTGCCATAGTCTGCTCTTAAAAAAGGCTATCCTAACAAAAATTTACAAATATTGAAATAAAAACTATTTTAGAGCTTTAATTAACTTTTTAAATTCATCTGGATAGCTTGCAGAAGCCTTTATTATTTTTGAATTTTGATCTTTAAATGAAATTGATTTTGAATGTAATGCCAGCGTTTTTTTAAAGTTTAAATTAATTGAGTTATCAAACATTTTATCACCATATTTTTTATCAAATAATATTGGATGGTTGATTTGAGATGCATGTATACGGATTTGATGAGTTCTACCTGTATGAAGATCAACATTAACTATAGATGTATTTTTAAGTTGTCTAACCAATTTAAATATTGTTTTAGATTTCTTAAGTTTCAATATATTATTCTTATAAATTTCATTTTCAATAATTTTTTTATCCTTAAACTTCCCTTGAAGAATAGCGATGTAAGTTTTCTTTGTATCATTTGTTGATAATAGATTAGAGAAGTATTTAACCGATTTTTTATTTTTTGCTAAAACTAAACATCCAGAAGTTTGCTTATCTAGTCGATGGCAAAGTTCAATATGATTTCCAAATTTCGATCTAAAAATATCTATAAGTCCAATTCCATTTTTAGAACCAGCATGAACAGCGATATCATTATTTTTATTAGTAACAATATAATTATTATCTTCATAAATAATTTTTGTTGTATGTTTTTCTATAAGATATGAACTAATTTTTTTGTTATGAGTTAACGGTCCATCTAAATAAGGTGGAATTCTTACCAAATCGTCTATTTTTAACTTATAGCTTGGTTTAATACGTTTAGAATTAACTCTAACTTCACCTTTTCTAATAATGTTATAAATCTTACTTTTTGGTACATTTTTATAAAGTGATAGTAGATAATTATCTATTCTTCTTTCTGAGTTATCATGATTAATAGTTAATTTTTTGACAGTCATGCGTTAAATCTATAGGATATGAGCTTAAATAACTAGAATATTCTAGTAAAAATAAAGAAAGATAAATACAACAGTTAAAATTTAAAGCTCAATTAAGAGCTTATCTTGTAAGCAAAAATACGTAAGACTTACTGATAAAAGCTTCAAAAAAAGCATACTGCTGAATTATCTTCCTAATTTTAGGGAGAAAAAATGAAAAGAATACTTATTAATTCATCTTACGGGAATGAATTACGTGTTGCTCTAGTAGATGGTGCAAAACTCTACGATTTTGATACAGAATCACCTGATAAAATCCTTCTTAAGGGAAGTATATTTAAAGCAACTGTTTCTAGGGTTGAATCAAGTCTTGATGCTGCATTTGTAAATTTTGGTTCTGAGCGTCACGGATTCCTACCACTTAAAGACCTATCAAGTGAATTTTACAAGAAAGATAAAAAGGGTAAATTTATTTGCACACTTGAAGAAGGTCAAGAAATTATTGTACAAGTTACAAAAGAAGAAAGAGGAACAAAGGGTGCGGCGCTAACAACACAAATTGGATTAGCTGGTAGATTTTTAGTTTTAATTCCTAATTCAACTAGGTCAGGAGGTATATCTAGAAGAATAAGTGGCGATGAAAGAGACCAAATTAAAAACACTTTAGAAAAATTAAATATTCCAGAAAATATGAGTGCAATAGTTAGAACTAATGGTTTAGGAAGATCAGCAGAAGAACTAAGTCTTGATCTGAGTTACTTGCTTGCATTATGGGATGAAATTAATAATACAACACCAAATGCTACCTCTCCTTCTTTGATTTATAGAGATGATAAATTAATTGTTAGAGTTGTAAGAGATTACTTTAAAGAAGATATAGAGGAAATTCTCATTGATGATAAAGATACTTTCAATGAAGCTAAAGAATTTATTGAAGCTGTCATTCCTGATCACGCCGAGAAAGTAAAGTTTTATGATGAAGAAATACCTTTATTTAATAGATATCAAATTGAATCTCAAATTGAACTAGCTTTCCAAAGAGAAATTTCTTTGAACTCAGGAGGATCAATTGTTATTGATCCAACAGAAGCAATGACCACTATTGATGTTAATTCTGCTAGGTCTACAAAAGGTAAAGATATAGAAGAAACTGCATTCAAAACCAATCTAGAGGCTGCAAATGAAATTGCTAGACAGCTTAGATTAAGAGATGTAGGTGGATTGGTTGTTATTGATTTTATTGATATGACTAATGAGGATAATCAGAACAAAGTGGAATCGGCATTCAGAAAAGCTATATATACAGATAGAGCAAGAGTACAAGTATCAAATATATCAAGATTTGGATTACTAGAAATATCGAGACAAAGACTTAGACCTTCGCTTAATGAGTCTTATGATATTGAACATGTATTAGTTAGAGGCCCAAGATCATTAGGTCAATCAATATTAAGAATAATTGGTGAAGATGCTGCAAAAGAAAATACTGGTGAAATCCACGTCTATGTTCCAGCAGATGTCGCTAGTTATCTCTTAAATGAAAAAAGATATGACATTATAAATATTGAACAGTCAAATAAAATAAAAATTCTAGTAATTGCTGACCCATACAAATCTAGACCATACTATAAAGTAGTTAGAATTAAGGCCTCAGATGTTAAAAAAAATGACTCATACAGTTTAAGCCCAGATAGTCCTGAGCCAAAAATTGATTGGAGGGATAGCGACAACCAATCAAAAACTATGAAGCCTCTAGTTGATGGTGTAAAGCCACCAAAAATGCCTAAGAAAAGAAAGGATGGAATTGTTAAATGGTTAAAGACTCTAACAGGAATTGAAGTTGAAGAGTCAAAGCCTAAAACAAAGCCGAATAAAAAATTTAAAAGAAAAAACTATAAAAACAAACCACCATCTAATAAAAAATTTAACAAGAAAGGAGTCAAACCAACTAACAAGAATAATCCAAAAACAAAAATACCATCAAATAAAAATAAAAATTTAAATAAAAAAACTTTTAAGAAAAAATCAAATACTAAGGTTAATAAAAGTAAAGATAATAAAATTGATTCAAACAAAAAAAATGAAATGAGTATAAACAAATCTCCAATTAAAGAAATTGTTAAAGAAAAGATAGTGAAAAAAGATATACCACAGAGAGCTAAGAATGATCCTCGACAAAAAGATTGATTAGCTTACCAGATAAGCTTGATGGCGGAGGTACATAAGGTAGATTCTCAACTGTATACCAATCAGCTTCAATAATTTCATTTTCATCTATTACAATTTCACCAGAATCGTGTTCGCATTTAAATCCAAGCATTAATTGTGATGGAAATGGCCACGGTTGACTTCCAACATATTCAATATTTTTTACTTTAATGCCAACCTCCTCCATAATCTCTCTTTCGACAGTTTCTTCTGCCGATTCTGATACTTCAACAAATCCTGCTAAAACACTATAAAGGCCATCTGGAAATAAATTATTTCTCGCTAATAATATTTGATTGCCTTTGATAATCATTGCTAATACACATGGTGATATTTGAGGATAAATCATTGACGATGTTGAAGGACAAGAAAATGCTTGTTCTTTATCATTAAATTGATTTAATTCTCCTGAATAACCAGAATATTTATTACTTCTTACCCAATGAAGAAGTTGATTAGCCCTACCCATTAAAACAATATCTTCTGGTTCTGACATTGCTAATAAATGTCTTATGTCAAATTCAACAAGAGATTTATAACCAATATTTATATCATTTTTATAATTTGATATATCTACTGCAAATATATCATTACCATTATTAGCGATTCCAACATAAAGATGATCTTTAACATTAATATCTAAAAAATTTTCATCTAATAAGAATGTTTTTAAATTTGGCTCATATATGATTTTATTGTTTTTAAAAATAATTAAAATATTGTTATTTTTGTCCTTAATGTTAAAAAATCTTTTAAAATGCATGTTAAATTTAATTTATAAATAAAATGTTAAGTGAAATTCAAAAACTTTTTCTTGGTGATGCTCCTGGTTGGTATAAGTCTACCATATTAGGGTTTCTCTTTTTCAATCCAATCTTATTACTGATATTAAACAAAACATCGCCTGAGCAAGCAGGATTTATTCTTGGATGGATTCTTTTGATCCAATTTATTTTTACTTTAGCAATGGCTTTAAAATGTTACCCTCTTCAACCTGGTGGCTTATTAGCGATAGAGGCTTTAATCTTAGGACTAACATCAACTGATACTGTTTATTACGAAATACAGCAAAATTTAAAAGTAATTTTGTTACTAATATTTATGGTTGCTGGTATATATTTCATGAAAAATTTGATGTTGACAATTTTTACTAAACTTTTACTAGGAATTAGATCTAAAACATTATTATCTTTTTTGTTTTGCATATCAGCAGCAGTATTATCAGCGTTCTTAGATGCTCTTACTGTAACTGCAGTTCTTATTGGGGTCATGGTAGGTTTTTACAGGATTTATCATGCTGTAATATCTGGTAATAACTTTGCAGATGAGAATCATAACTATAAAGATAACTCAAACATAAATAGCCTTAATGCAGGCGAACTTGAAGAGTTTAAAGGCTTCTTAAGAGATCTTGTTATGCATGGAGCAGTAGGAACAGCTCTTGGAGGTGTTTGCACAACTGTAGGTGAGCCTCAAAATTTACTTATAGCTGGGAAAGCTGGTTGGAATTTCATGGAATTTTTTATACAAATGGCTCCGATTACAATGCCTATTTTATTTACTGGGTTATTAACTTGTATTATCGTTGAGAAGTTTTCGATTGCAGGATTTGGGAATCAATTACCATTAAATGTTAGAGAGGTCTTTAATGATTACTCCAAATATAGAAAAGAAAATATAACACTCAAAGATAAGACTGAATTATTAATTGAATCGGTGGTATTAATTTTCTTAGTTCTTGCTCTTGCTTTTAGTATTGCAGCTGTAGGTTTGATTGGCCTTAGTGTAATGGTATTACTTACTGCTTTTAAAGGAATAACTCATGAACATAAATTAGGCGATGCATTTCATGAAGCACTTCCTTTTACTGCTCTTTTAGCAGTTTTCTTTGCAATCGTAAGTGTTATATATGATCAAAAACTTTTTGAACCAGTTATCTTATATGTATTAGCACAGCCTGAAGCAGTGCAGCCATCTTTATTTTATGTTGCAAATGGCTTTTTATCTGCAGTAAGTGATAATGTATTTGTTGCAACAATTTACATCGGTCAAGTTGCAGAAAAAATACCTGTTGGCACAGAACAATTTAATAATCTTGCCATTGCAATTAATGTTGGAACAAATATACCCAGTATTGCAACACCTAATGGTCAGGCAGCTTTTTTGTTTCTACTAACTTCTGCTCTAGCGCCTTTAATTAATTTATCATATCTAAGAATGGTATATATGGCTCTTCCATATACGATTATTCTTTCAATTGTTGGCTATATATCTATTGCTAATATTCTTTAATGACCAAAAAATCATCTCATATGTTTTGCATTGCCCCGATGATGCAATATACAGATATGCATGATAGATACTTATTGAGATTGATTTCAAAAAAAGTTTTTCTATACACTGAAATGATCGCAACAGGATCATTAGTTTATGGCAAATGCTTTGATCAACTTGAATTTAACAAAGAAGAACATCCTGTAGGAGTTCAATTAGGTGGCTCTAATATTAATGATCTTGTTGAGTGTTCAAAAAAGTGTGAACAATATGGTTATGATGAAATTAACTTAAATGTAGGTTGTCCATCAGACAGAGTGCAAAAGGGAAAATTTGGAGCTTGTTTAATGCTAGAACCCAAGCATGTTGCTGAATGTCTGTTGAATATGCAAAACGTTGTTGACATACCTGTGTCAATTAAATGCAGACTGGGTGTAGATAATTATGAATCATATGAGTTTTTGCATAATTTTGTTTCTATTGTTAGTCAATCTGGAGTCACAACATTTATTATTCATGCTAGAAATGGCATACTCAAAGGACTCAGTCCAAGACAGAATAGAAATATACCCCCACTTAAATATGATTATGTTTATAAACTTAAAAAAGATTTTCCTCATTTAGAAATAGTGATTAATGGGGGAATTAAAAATCTTGATGAATCTGAAACTCATTTGAAATCTGTTGATGGTGTAATGATAGGTAGAGCTGCATATGAAAATCCTTTTATGTTAAAAGATGTAGATTCAAGATTTTTTAATAAAGAATCTTGCACAGAATCAAAAAAACAAGTTCTTAATAAATATTTTGAGTATGTTGATAGGCAGTTAGAAAATGGTCATGATCTAGCTAGAATGATGAAGCATTTATTTGGTCTTTCTAGAGGCGATAAGCATGCAAAGACCTTTAGAATAAAAGTTCTAGAAGTAATAAAAGACAAACAACTTCAAAAACATAAAAAAGATTTAGAAGAATTATTAGTCTATTAAGAAATCATCCATATCATCAACAAAGTCATCTTGCACATCTATGCCGTCTTTTACTTCATACTGAATTGATTGGATATATGCATCTTTAACAAATACATATTTATCTCCTGAAAGAAGTGATTCAACATCTAAAAGCCTTTCTCTTGTCTCAATGGCATCAATAGATTTTAGAGTAATATTCACATCAGTTTCAGTCATATGAAATGTAACTGACAAAAATGATGATACTGGCTTACTTAAAGTATCTCTTAGAGTTGAAGGACCTAAGCCCGGTAACATAATATATGGGCCTTCTCCTACTCCCCATACTGCTAAGGTTTGTCCAAAGTCCTCTTCATGCCTTTCTAGACCAATTTTAGATGCCACATCAATAAATCCTCCCAAACCAACAGTTGAGTTAATGAGGAATCTAGTTAAATCATTTGCAGATTTTTTTGGTTTACCTTGTAATAGTTGATTCACACAAGTATCTACCTCTTCTAAATTATTAAAAAAATTTGTTATTCCATTTTTAATTCGAGGTGGAAATTTAGAATAGAATTTAGCAGTTGGTTTTAAAATTTTTTCATCTAAATTTTCATTAAATTCGAATGTTTTTCTATTTATATTTTCAAAAGGATCGTTTACTTCATTTGAATAACTTGCAGCTGAGAATATCAAAGTAATGATGATAAAAATTTTATTCATATTTTATTTATTGTTGATAAGATCTTTTGTGATAGAGCAATAATATCATCCGGAACATAATTAGTATCAAAGTTATATATTTTGGAATCGAAATTTACATAGCCTAGATAATTAATTTTTTTTGAATTAAAGATATTTTTATTGTTAGATTGGGTATTAGGTATAAGATTATTTGCAATGTAACCAAGAACATTGATATTAAATTTTTTAACCATCGTGAGAGTTTTTAAAGAATCTGAAATTGATAATTTATTATTTGAGGTCACTAATATAAAATCATCTATATTTATATCTTTCAAGACAGTTAAATAAGCATCTCCGGTTCCTGGTGGCATATCAATAAACAAAAAATCTAAATCATTCCATTGAGTACTATAAAATAATTGTTTGATAGTGGAGCTTAAAATAGGTCCACGCCACATAGCTGGCTTTTCTTCTTCCAATAAAAACCCTACTGAAGAAAATTGAATATTTTTCTTAATGATTGGATTGAGTAATTTTCTTTCATTAGATTTTGTAAATGAAGGTTTTTCTATAATATCAAACAATAAGTGTTGATTAGGTCCATAGATATCAGCATCTAAAATACCTACAGAGTAATTTTTTGATAGATGTAATGCTACAGAAGCTGTAATGGATGATTTACCTACTCCACCCTTTGCAGAGCCAATTGCAATTATTTTTTTTATAGACATACAAAAGTTATTTTCACATATAATACATTTAATAAATGGACAATCCTAAAAAAAATAAAAGAAAAATTCTTGTAACTCAAGCATTGCCTTATGCAAATGCTCCCCTACACTTAGGACATATTTTAGAGGCTGTTCAAACAGACATTTGGACTAGATTTCAAAATATAAACAATAATGAGTGTTACTTTTTTTGTGCTGATGATACTCATGGCACTCCGGTGATGTTAAAAGCTAATGAACTAGGAATTACACCAGAAGAACTAATCAAAGATGTTTATGAAGATCATAAATCAACATATGAACTTTATAATATAAAATTTGCAAACTTCCACAGTACGCATAGTGATGAAAATAAAAAATTTTCAGAACTTATCTATAATAAAGCTAAGTCAAATAACCTTATAACAAAAGCAACAATAGAACAGTATTATGATGAAAAGGAAAAAATGTTTCTTTCTGACAGATTTATTAAAGGGACTTGTCCAAAGTGTGGTGCAGATGATCAAAATGGTGATAGCTGCAATGAATGTGGCGCATCATATGAAGTACAAGACCTAAAAAACCCAATATCCATTCTCTCAAATACCCAACCAATAAAAAAAGATAGCGAGCATATATTTTTTGATCTGCCACAAAAAACTGAAATGTTAAAAGATTTCTTAAAAAATGTTCAATTACAAAAGTCTATAAAAAATAAACTAAATGAATGGTTAGGTGATGATTTAAAAAAATGGGATATATCTAGAGATGCCCCCTATTTTGGTTTTGAAATCCCTGATGAAAAGAATAAGTTTTTCTATGTTTGGGTCGATGCACCAATAGGATATATTGCATCTATTTCAAATTGGGCAAATAAAAATGATTTAAATATGAATGATCTATGGTCAGATAAATCAGATTATGAAATACATCACTTTATCGGAAAGGATATTGCATATTTCCATGGACTATTTTGGCCTGCACTGTTAGATTCAGCAGGATTTAGATTACCAGATGTGATTAACGTTCACGGATTTCTTACAATTAATGGTGAGAAAATGTCTAAATCTAAGGGTACAGGTATTTTAGCTAGAGATTTTGTAAATATTACAAATCCTGAAACGCTGAGGTATTACTTTGCAGCAAAGTTAAATAATAAAGTAGAAGATATAGATTTAAATTTTGATGACTATGTACAAAGGATTAATTCAGATTTAGTTGGAAAATATTTAAATATCGCCTCCAGATCAGCGTCTTTTCTAAAAAAGAATAAAAATATTATTTCTGAGGATATAAATCATGACGTTCTTAAAAACTTAGTTGAAAAGAAAAATGTAGTTATTGATTTATATGACTCAAAACAATATTCAAAACTTATCAGAATTGTAATGGATTTAGCGGATGATATAAATAAATATATAAACGAGGAAACACCTTGGAAAAAAGATAATCAAGAGGCTGTGACAATAGCATCCACAGCTATTAATGCTTTTAAAATATTAAGTATTTATCTTCATCCAATAATACCAAATATAACAAAAGAAGCATTTAAATTTTTAAATATAGATTTATCTTCGATTGATGATGTCGATAAAATTTTAACAAACAAAATAAATAACTATAAACCATTGCTAAATAGACTTGATAAAATAATAATTCCTGAGGAAGAAGATATGAATAACGTAAATCTAATAAATATTGATCAGTTTTCAACTGTTGACTTAAGAGTTGCAAAAATTATAGATGCCAAGGATGTTGAAGGTGCTGACAAATTATTACAGTTAAATTTAGATGTGGGAGATCTTGGAACTAAGAATGTATTTGCAGGTATTAAAAGTGCATATAAACCAGATGAATTAATTGATAGATTAGTGGTATTGGTTAATAATTTAGAGCCGAGAAAAATGAAATTTGGTCTTTCGGAAGGTATGATTTTGGCTTCAAGCAACGAAAATGGGATTTATTTGGTTTCTCCAGATGATGGTGCCAAACCTGGAATGAAAGTAAGATAATGAATAAAACAGACATAATAGTTATTGGAGCTGGTCCGGTCGGACTTTTTACAGTCTTTGAAGCAGGTTTGCTTGGATTGAATTGTACTCTTATAGATAATCTTGATAAGCCTGGTGGTCAATGTGCTGAGCTATATCCAGAAAAACCTATATATGATATACCTGGTGTACCTTTTCAAACTGCACAAGAGCACGTAAATGCATTACTGGAACAGATAAAACCGTTTGATTATGAATTACATCTTTCAGAAAGAGTGGATACTATGGAAGAAATTAATCATGAAAATGAAACATTCTGGAGAGTAAAAACAACCGAAAATAAAGAATTTATATCAAAGAATATTTTTATTGCTGCCGGTGCAGGATCATTTGAACCTAGAAGACCTCCAAATATTGAAAATCCAGACAAATTTATTAATAAAGGTGTTGAGTATGCAGTAAGATCAATAGACAAATATAGAGATAAAAACGTGTTTATATTTGGTGGTGGAGATTCTGCTCTTGATTGGACTGTTGAATTATCTAAAACAGCCAAATCAATATCATTAGTTCACAGAAGAGACGCCTTTAGGGGCGCACAACATACTGAAGAATTAATGAGAAATCTTGTAAAAAAAGATAAAGTACAATTATTAACACCTTATCTTATAGATTCAATTATTGGAAATGATTGTGTTGAATCAATTACTCTCAAAAATTTTGAAACTAATGAAATAGAACCATATGATGCTAACGAACTTATCTTTTTATTTGGATTAAATAAAAAACTAGGTCCAATACTTGAATGGGATTTAGATTTAAATGGAAAAAAAATTACTGTAAATACTGAAAATTATCAGACTTCGAAAGATGGCATATTTGCTGTTGGTGACATTAATGATTATCCAGGAAAATTAGATTTAATTCTATCTGGGTTTCATGAAACAACACTAGCAGTTCAAGAAGCATATAAAAGAATATTTCCTGGTGAAAGGGTTCCATTTGGTTACACTACCTCAAATTCAAAACTTCAAGAAAAGCTAGGTGTTAAAAAGTAGATTTAGAAAATATCTTCCAGTAGTTGTTGATATTGAAACTGGAGGTTTTGATCCAAATTCAAATGCAATATTGGAAATTGCAATTACATTAATTGAAGAAAAAGATAAGATCTTTCTACCTGGGGAAACACACAGATATCATATAAAGCCTTTTGAGGGATCTGTTGTAGAAAAAGAATCACTTGAATTTACAAAAATTAAATTAGATCATCCTTTAAGAAATGCTGTAGATGAATCACTTGCTCTTAAGGAGCTGTTTAAAATAATAAATATAACTAAGAATAAATATGAATGCTCGCGTGCTATTTTAGTTGGTCATAATGCACATTTTGATAAATCCTTTCTTGATGCAGCGGTTTTAAGAAATAATATTAAAAAGACTCCATTTCATAAATTTTCTGTTATTGATACTGTGTCCCTTGGTGTTCTTGCTACAGGTCAAACTGTACTTGCAAGAATATGTGAAAAATTATCTATTGACTATGATAACGATGAAGCTCACTCAGCAGCATACGATACAAAAGTAACTTCGGAAGTTTTTTGTAAAATTGTTAACGAATATAAATTCTAGGATTCAACAGAATCAATAAGTGATTTTAATTCACCATTTTCATGCATTTGAGAAATGATATCAGCTCCACCTATAAGCTCTCCATTAATAAATACTTGAGGAAAGGTAGGCCAATCTGAGACTTTTGGTAAGGCTACTCTAACTTCATTATTTGCAAGAACGTCAACATAGCTGAATTGAGACTCACACTCAATTAAAATTTGAACAGTTTTTGCGGAAAAACCACACTGAGGTTCATAAGGTGTACCTTTCATATATATTAATATGGGATTTTCTTTAATTTGTTCTTTAAGTTTTTGTTCAATATCCATTTTAATTCCTAATAATATTTAAATACTTTAAAAGTGTTTCTTCAAATCCATGATGAAGTGAATCTATTATAATCGCATGACCAATAGATACCTCATTAATATTACCTATTTCGACCAAATAATGTAAGTTATTTAAATTTAAATCGTGACCTGCATTTACTAATAAATTTGAATCTAATGCGCAATCAATAATTTCTTGAATTTCGGTCACAACAGATAAATCATTTTCTTCAATACCTTTAGAAAATTTACCAGTATGTATTTCAATTAAGTTTGCTCCCATCACCGATGCATATCCAACTCCATCTTTATTATCTATGAATAAACTTATGTTTGAATTTGACGAATCTTTTAGAGACTTAATAATATTTTTTAAATCATTGTCATGAATCCCAGATAACCAACCATGATCTGAAGTTATTTGATTAATCTCATCAGGTACAAGAGTAATCTGATCTGGATTTGTTAACTCAACTAATTCACAAAAACCAAGAAAATCTTTATTTGGTTTTGAAAATGGATTTCCTTCAATATTAAACTCAACTCCCCTTTCTTTTGAAAGTTTTGCAAGATTTATAACGTCTTTGCTTGTTGCATGTCGATGATCTGGCCGTGGATGAAGTGTTAATCCATCCACACCTAAATCAATTGCTTTGTTAGCAAAATACTCTATATTTGGGTAATCTTCCCCTCGTGAATTCCTAAGCAATGCTACTTTATTTAAATTTATACTCAGTTTCATAGCACAATTATAAATTCATATATTTATCTGTATAGATCTTCATTTTCATTAACAATCAAATCAAATGCATTGTTTATATCATTTTTTCCTTTAATAAAACCTTTAATTAATATTACAGGTTTTGATTCTTTACTCTGACCCATCAAAAGTCCAGCAGCTGCAGCTAATTCATCTGCAATAGCAACTTCAGTTCCTCTAAGGATATTCCCATACATGTCTTTCTTACCTTTTAAGTCTAGTAAGCTAGGAAGATTGCTGCTGGACATAGCAAAATTTGTTATTCCTGATCTATAAGGTCTCGTCATTGAATCTGAAATAATAACTGAAATATCTTTATTAAAAATTTCTGATAATCCTTTTTGAAGATCTTCTACACTTTTAGTAGGATTTTCAGGTAATAGAAGTGCAAGATTTTTATCTTGAGGAATGTTTGATTGATCAATACCTGCATTGATATTTATATAACCCAATTTATGCTCTACGATAATCACATTTTTTTCTGTTGAAATTATTTTATGAGATTCATTCATTATCAATTGTATTAAACCAGGATGTTTATTGAGTTTTGATGCCATTTCTTCTGCATCACCCGAAACTTCAACTGTATTTAAATCTATATATCTATTTTCAGACTTAGATACAATCTTTTGAGCTATAACAAAAATATCACCATCTTCTATGTTCAAGTTATTTTCATTGATTGAGCTATGAATCAAATTTATCAAATTATCATTTGGCTCAATGAGTGGGAAATTATCTAAAGCTAAAAGTTTAAGAGAATTCATTATAAAGGTTATATTTTTATCGATAAGATAACATATATAAACAAAAATTCATTCATCATGTATACTTTCGTGCTATGGCAAAAATTGATGAAAAATTACTTGAAGTTTTAGTATGTCCTGTTTCAAAAAAATCTTTGGTTCTTAATGAAGAAACTAACGAACTAATTTGTGATGAGTCTGGTCTAGCCTATCCAATAAGAGACGGAATACCAGTAATGTTGCCAGAAGAAGCTCGGAAAATTTAATAATCGCGCCCGTAGCTCAGTTGGATTAGAGTGCTTGGCTACGAACCAAGAGGTCGGGAGTTCGAATCTCTCCGGGCGCGCCATCTTCCTAAGAAAAATAAATTGGCACATAAATTGCAATACTGTGAGTATGAATAACTATATTAGAGATGTTATTAATTTTTGTTTGAATGAACCTATATGGGCTGTCGCATTTTTTATTTGTGGTTTTATAATTGGTGATACTTACTTTAATCTATAATCATTAAATCCTTAGCAACTAACGTTGGACCATCAAAATTTTGTCTAATATCATTTAGAAGAGATTCATCTGTGGCTCCCCAATATAAAATATGTGAAAGAACAAGTTTTTTTGGTTTGAGTTCATCTGCAATGATTCCTAGATCTATTGATGATGTGTGATGTGATTGGTGATAGATTTGCCATTCTTTAGTTTTATTTACAAAAGTCTCGCTTGAAAAGACTTCGTGTACAAGAATATCTAAATTTGTACCATATTTTTTTAAATTTTCACTTATGCCTGTATCGCCAGATAAAAGAATTTTTTTATCTTTAGTAATAAATAAAAATCCAAAAGAATTTTCAAAATCACCATGAGAATTTTTAAATGCTGTAACTTCCACATTATCGTCTTTATAGATTATTCCATCCTTTGATATTTCTGTAACTTTAGTAATAAATCCAAGTTTATTTGCTGGTTGTGTGCCATAAAGTCGATAGTTAATATCATCAATATACGCTTCAGTTATGTTCTCAGACATTGATTTCAGTCCAGGTGGTCCATAAAGTTTTAGCGGTTCATCTCTTCCCATAATCCATGGGGTTAGTATTAAGTCAGCTAATGCTGCGCTATGATCAGAATGTATATGTGTCAAAAAAGCTATATTAATTTTTTGTAATTCCATAGACGGGAAATCACCACCCCATGTTGGTGACATTGCAGAAATTCTTCTCACAATTCCTGGGCCAAAATCAATAATATACGCACTATCATTTACTACAATAGCATAGCCTGAACCGTATCTTTCAGGATCGGGATTTGGAGTGCCCGATCCTAGAATAATTAATTTAGTATCGCTTAATGAATTTATGGAAAATATTATTAGAAATAATAAAAAAAATTTAAATTTAAACTTATACAGATTTAAGTCGCTGCTCAGGAATTTTATTTTTAACATTTGTTACATTGTTGTCTTTATCAAAATAGACTAATGTTGGTTGATGTAGTTTTGCTTCAGATTCATCATATGAACCATAAGTACATATTATTACAATATCATTAACTGAAACTTTATGGGCGGCGGCACCATTTACAGATAAAGTCTTGGAACCAGCTTCAGCTAAAATCAAATAAGTAGAAAATCTTTCGCCATTTGTGACGTTATAAACATCAACTTTTTCATATTCTTGCATTCCAGCTAATTCTAGAAATTCTCTATCTACAGCACATGAACCTTCGTAATTCAATTCAACTTGAGTTACATTAATACGATGAAGCTTTGATTTAAGCAATGTTTTATTCATAAGTGCGAAAGTATAGATAAATATTGATAATTATTAAAGCTTTGTAAGCTTTAAATTATCTATTAATCTTATTTTTCCAACAAATGCCGCAACTGCAATTACTAAATTTTTATTATGTATTTCATAACTTTCTTCAAATGATTCTGGATCACATGAAATTAAATAATCTACATTAATACCAAAAGATTCTAGATAATCTTTCTTTGAATTTATTAAATCTAAATTTAATTTATCTTTATCAGATTCGATATCTTTTAAAACTTCATATAATTTCGATGCAATAGACTTTTCTGCATCACATAATAGATTATTACGTGAAGATAATGCCAAACCAGAGGGCTCTCTTATAGTATTTCCTCCTATTATCTTAATATTTAAATTATTATTCTTAATAAAATCTTTAACTAAAATAAATTGTTGGTAGTCTTTTTTTCCAAAAATAACAATATTTGGATCGATAATTTTAAAGAATTTATTAAGTATTGTTAATACTCCGTCAAAATGTCCTGGCCTATTTTGACCACATAATTTTGTTGATTTAAAGGGAGCTTGTATGCGTTGAATATTTTCTAAAATTATATCATCTGGTATTAATAGATAGTCGCATCCATGTCTTTCAAGAAGCTCAATATCCTCATCAATTGTTTTCGGGTAACACAAGTAATCATTATCATCATTAAACTGAAGCTTGTTTACATAAATACTAGCTATAATTTTATTTTTGAACTGCTTTGCAATATCGACAAGAGATGTATGACCCTTGTGAAGGTTGCCCATTGTAGGTACAAAAGATAATTTACCTAAACCATCTCTAGCTTCATTAAATTCTTGTATAGATTTAAAAATTCTCAATCTTAATCAAATGTATGTTCTTTTGAAGGAAATTTATTATTTTTTACTTCTTTTACATACCTTTTTATTGCACCCGAAATTGATGTTGATGTTTTCATAAAGTTTTTAACAAATTTAGGAGGCTTATCAAGACATGATATTCCTAATAAATCATGTACAACCATTATTTGACCATCTGTATGAACGCCTGCACCAATACCAATAACAGGTATTTTTATTTCTTTTGTAATAGTTTTTGCAAGTTCGCCAGGCACACACTCCAACAACAACATTGAGGCACCAGCTTTCTCAAGTGCTATAGCTTCATTTATAATTTTTTCTTTTTGAGATGGATCTCTTCCCTGAACACGATGACCACCAATTCTATTAATTGTTTGAGGAGTGAGTCCCATATGAGCACAAACAGGAATTCCTCTATCAGATAAAACTTGCGCCATTTTAGAAATCCATTGTCCACCTTCAATTTTTACAGAATTTGCCCCTGCTTGCATTAATCTTTTAGCATTCTCAAGACCTAAATCATCTGTAGAGTAGCTCATAAATGGCATATCAGCCATTATATGAGATCCTTTATTGCCTTTAACCACACATTCTAAGTGATAAATTAATTGGTCCATTGTTACTGGAAGAGTACTGTCATGACCCTGTATAACCATACCCAAACTATCACCAACTAGGATAACATCTACACCAGCAGTGCTTATCACTGATGCCATTGTGGACTCATATGCAGTTAAACAAGTAAACTTTTCAGAATTCTTTTTAAACTTTTTTAAAGTGCTTAATGTAACTATTTTTTTATTTGATTTAGTCGACATAAAAATTAATTAATATTTAAAGAAATTTGTTTTAGAATTTCACGAGCTATTCTAATCTTTTTATCTTTTTTTAAAAAAATAGATTCAGATTTTGTTATAAGGTTTACTTCATTCTGATCTGAATCAAAACCAATTGATTTATCAGATACATCATTTGAAATTATCATATTTAAATTTTTATTAAGCAATTTTTTTCTTGCATTTTCTTTAACATTTTTTGTTTCTGCAGCAAATCCGACTACATAAGATGATTTATAGACTTTTGCAACATGACTTAAAATGTCTTCATTCTTTTCAAGTTCAATATCTATAACATTTAAATCTTCTTTTTTAATTTTATTTTCATAATAGTGACTTGGTTTAAAATCAGATACAGCAGCGCAACCAATAAATATATCAGTATTTGGCATCAACTCATCAACCTTTTCCAGCATTTCATTAGCAGAATTTATTTTGTACAGACTAACTGATTTATTTGTATCTATTGAAACAGGTCCACTTATTAAATTTACTAATGCTCCTGATTCAATTGCTGCTTCTGCAAGTGCGTAACCCATTTTCCCAGAACTATTATTTGAAATAAATCTTACAGGATCTATTTGTTCCCTAGTTGGTCCGGCAGTAATAGTAATGACTTTTCCAGCTAATGGACCAATTTTTATCGAAGAACTAATAAGCTCAACAATATTTTCAGGATCTACCATCCTTCCGGGACCTATATCACCACATGCTTGCTCACCATCTGCGGGGCCAATTATAGATATTGATCTAGAGGATAATTTTTTACAATTTTCTTGTGTGCTTTGATCTAACCACATATTCATATTCATTGCTGGTGCAATAAATACGCTTGCTTTAGATGCAAGTATTATTGCACCCATGAGATCATTAGCTCTTCCATGAGTAATTTTAGCTATTGTTTCAGCTGTACAAGGAGCAACAAGTATAATATCTGCCCATTTTGCAAGTTCAATATGTCCCATAGCAGACTCTGCTTTAACATCTAAAAGTGAATCATGTATTTCATTTCCTGAAATAGCCTGAAGTGTTAATGGTGTAATAAACTCTTTAGCTGATTCAGTCATAACAACTCTTACATCAGCACCATTTTTTTTGAACAAACGTATGATTTCAGCAGATTTATATGCTGCAATACCACCAGTAACACATAAAAGTATATTTTTATTTAAAAAATTCATTAATTTATTTATTTAGATTAATTAATAATACCAATTACACGGTCTATAAACCAATAAAAACCAATGCCACCAATCAAGAGACTCATCGAAGTCTTCAAATAATTATCAATACTTAATTTTTTGAAAAGATATATCAAAAATATAGGTATAGGTATTAATGCTATTTGGGCTAATTCAATCCCTATATTAAAAAATAACAAGGATAAAAGCATTTTTTCGTTAGCGATGCCTATATCTATCAAAGCGCTTGCAAAACCTAATCCATGCAATAAACCAAAAGCAAAAGCCATTATCCATGGTGATTTAATTGAATTTTCTTTTTGTGTAATTTCTAGAGCTAAATATATTATCGTAAGCGCGATAAGTGCTTCAACGGTTCCTTGTGGCAATCTGATAAGCTCAAAAACTGTTAAACCAAGTGTAATGCTATGGGCTATAGTAAAAGCAGTAATAGTTTTTATAATGTTTACAAAACTAGTAATACAAAAAAGTAGTCCAAATATAAATAAAATATGATCTAAACCATCAAATAAGTGTGAAAAACCTAGGCTTGTGTATGCTGATGGATAATAGTTAATCTCTAATGGAATTTTTAATTTATTTTTTTGAACATTCACAAGACCCTCATAAGTATCATCAGAAAAATTTACTGTAATCAATGCATCTGTAAGAACACTTAGATTTATTATTTCTAGAGATAAGCCTTTTAATGATTTCGAACAACTAAGAGATATTTTCTCAGTTAGATATTTACCTTGATAATACAAATCTTTTGAAACTGCTATACAGTTATTTGAGAATACTACCTCACCCCTTCTTCCTATATTTTTATAGGGATACATCCAAGTAGCATCATAAATATTTTTTTCTTTATCTATTTCATTGATTACTAAATGGGCAGGATTAAATTCATGTGAATTAATCTGAGAAATACTTAAAAGAAAAAAAATGAAAAAGATTTTTTTCATTAAATTTGTAAATTTGGATTTATATAAATTTTATATTCTGATTTAATATTATCTAAGTACTCACTTACAGCTTTATCTCTTTTGCTTTGCAATAAGTCTATTTCAACCTGTTTTAATACCATAGTAATGTCTGGATAATATCCATCATTAGAATTTATTACTAAAATAATGTGATATCCGTATGCAGATTCAACTGGACCAGACCATTCATTAATTTTAAAATTATTGAAATAAGTAGCAAAATTCTCTCCAAAATCAGATTTTATAGACTTAAGACTTACATCAACAAAGTTTTTTCCTAAAAAAAATGCGTCAGAACTTACATCAAGATTGTTAGATATTTGATTTATCCCCTCATTTGATCTTTCCAATGCATCATTTTCATGGGAAAAATAATAATGAGTAAAAGTAAATGTTGGTTCAATAAAATATTTATCTTTATTGTTATTAAAATAATCTAATAACTCATTATTTGATGGGTTATCAACAATTGACTCTTGTTTTAAAAACGATATTTTTTGAGCTAATCTTCTTTTTATTATCTTGTCATCTTGATCGAGGCCTAAATTTAAAGCTTCACGATATAAGATTTCTTCTTCAACTAGATTATTAATAATTCTTACAATCTCATCATCAGTTGGGTTTCTACCAACCTGGGATTTCCAAGCACTAACTAAGCTAATAATTTCTTGATCGCTAATGTATATTTCTTTTTCATCATAAGAATTCAAGCCTATATCAATAAAATATAACAATATTCCAATAATAAAAAAAAGAAAGATTTTATATTTCAATTTATAAAATTAATTAATCAATAGTTCTTAATTGAATTGTTCCACCTAGCGGAATGACATCAACATCTGATGCATTAGGTATATACCAAATAGGTGACGTCCAGGCCCTTTCTTGTATGGTTTCGTGCAGATCTTCACGTGGCTGATATCCCCTATTGATAGCATCCCAGGTACTCCATCTGCAAGTCGGATTTTCTAATACTCTTACATAATAAAATGATTTATCTAGGGAAGAAAATTCTGGATCTTTCCATAAAGTTTTTAATTCACTCGAACCAACATTATCTGTTATAGAACAATCTGATATATTTACTTTAGCTCTATTATCTGGGCATCTATTTGTAACTGGGTCTACTTCATTTCCATCAGAACAAGCAACATCAAAAACTTTTTCTTTTGGTCTACCACTATTGGAATCAATCCAACCTTTAACAATTTGAACTCTTTGAAGAGGAGCGCCATTTTTATCTTTCTTAGCCCAAACTATAAATTCAGGAATCTTGTCATCATCTTGCATTAAATCAGCACCCATAGTCACGCCTTTTTGATATGACTCACTAACAAGTGAATCAGAATTTAAATCTATTGAAGATAAATCATAACCTCCAAAAAAGCGAACTGCTATTCTGGTGCCTGTAGTGGCAAATGTCTCTTTTCTTCTAAATGCATTAAAAATTGATTCTCTTGTATTTTCTTCTGCCCACGCAACAGCAAGGCCAGATGCTCCCCATTGGGTAAATCCTGTATTAGCATAAGTACCTTGTTTTAAGTCAACTGTACTTAAAGGTTGATTAAATGCTTGCATATACTCCGTCAATCTATCAATATTTTCTTCAGCTAAGGGAACAGAACCTCTGTTTTCAGGATCACCATCTAATAATCCAACTTTAGACCAATAATTATTCTCATCAAAAGCACCTGCCCCTGTATGAGTATCACTAGATCCAATTAATCCAAATTTGTATGGATTGCCTTGTTTTGTAAAATCTAATGTTAATCCGCTTAGATAAGCTTCTCTAACATATGAACCTGATGGTTTGCTATAGGTAGGAGGCCTACTACCAACTCTAATATCCATTATTTCAAAATCAGCCCACTCATCATCAGGCGATAACAATGGATGTGTTTCTGATGTACCTTTAACTTGAGTAATTTCTACAATAGGCTCATTTCTCATTCTTTTATCAGCATATTCTTTGCTTATAGCATTACCTTTAAATGTTTCCATTTCAAACATTTGACCATTAGAACCATTAGAATTATGAGGCATAGCAATGGTATCTACTCCCTTCTCTCTTAATCTATCTTGCCATGTCCATAAATCCTCAGGATTTGTAGAGTCAATCCTGGTCCAAGGTCTAATAGAAGCCTCAGAAGAATTAAAAATTACATTTCTATGAAGGTTGCCTCCTTCTATATCTGTAGATGTTGTAAATTCATAACCAATAAAAGTAGTAAAATGACCTGGATCATTATGCTCATTTGCAGACCTAGCTATGTCTACCCAAGCTGATTTGTGTATATCATAGTCAAAAGATTTTAATGCTAACTGGGTATTTCTTGTTAAATAAGCCATAAGTAGTTTTGGATGCCAATCTGGGTAAGGCTGGATGATAGTAGCTCCTAAAACAGAACTAAATATATTTGACCTTTGACCTGCCGATTCAACTGTTAAATTTTCAAGTCTATTAATATTATGAAAAGGTTCTGCAAAATCATTTTGAGAGATTTCTGTTGATGTATCAGCATATGCTTGAATCATTCCCATATAAAATCCATGATCAGTTACTGAGTAAAAATCTAAAGGTTCTCTGAGTTTCATTTCGTATCCTAAGGGATGCTTTATGCCCTCACCTTTAGCATATTTATATGCATCATCTGGGGAAGCTGTGACACCAAAAACATAAGCATCAAATGAATATTTAGTATGAACATGTAAATCACCATAATAGGGATTTCTATTTTTATTAGGAGCTGGTTTTGGTCTTTCGCTTTTTTTATTTTCAACAGAGAAGTCTACAATCTCAAGAGAAGAATCTGACTGAAAATTTTTAAACAAACTTACTATAGGTCTGCTGTCGTATACATCAACATATACTAAGCCAAGTGTAATTAGGTAAATTAATACAAGAGCAATTACAAGTTTTTTTATAATTTTCATATTCTCCCCATAAGAATTTTTTAATAAAACAATTATAGGATTTGGCATATATAATGACAATCAGAAAGTAGTGATATTTTGATATTATTCAATTTGTTAACCTATTCTTTATTAGCGCCTGTAGCTCAGTTGGACAGAGCACTTGGCTTCGAACCAAGGGGTCGGGAGTTCGAATCTTCCCGGGCGCGCCATAGACAAAAAAAAGGGACTAAGAAGTCCCTTTTTATTTGATAAAGTTATTAGAAATTATAATTTACAGTAATACCATAAGTTGAATAATTATTTGGATAACCAAAATAAGTAGTCGAGGTAAAATCAACAACAGCAACAAAAGCTGATGTTAAATATTGATCATCATTAATATTCTGTCCATACAAACTAATAGATAAATTATCTTTTTCAATTCCCGCAGCAAAATTCAATGTATCCATTTTTCTAAAGCCATTTCCTTGAGATTCAAGAAGTGCTTGTCCGGTCGGGTTTTCCAGCAGTACAGCCTCACTTGAATAAAGATGAGATAGTCTTGTATAACCATCCCAGCCATTCATACTCCAATTCCATGTTATAGACGAAGTGATAGTTTCATCAGGGATATTTGAAGGTGTTGTTCCTGTTAAATCGCCAAAAGCAGACCCTGGGAAAGAATCATAAACTGGATCTAAAAAAGTTCCACTAACAGCAACATCAATATTTTCGAATGGCGAATATACTAAATCAAATTCGTATCCATCAGCAGATTGTGATCCTGCATTAGCTAAAACAAAACCTGTCCCAATAAATGTATTTGATTGAAATCCATCAATCGTTTGATCAAATACAGCAATATTTAAATAACCAGAGGATAATAAAATTTTTGCACCAAATTCTGTTACTTCAGCCTCTTCAGGTCCAGCATACCTTCTTCCAACAGACCTATTTGGACTTGCAGGTGTACCAGCAGCAGCTAATGCTGCTAATTCAAGTGCATCAGCATCTGAGTTTCTAGAAATATTCCATGCACTAGCTTTAAAACCTGTAGAAACACCGCCGTATATTGATACTGAATTATTCAGCTCATAAGATAATTTGAATGTGTAATCTACATTATTATCAGAACTTTTACCATCTTGAGCTACATTTGGAAAATTAGTAAATTGAGGTAATAACTGAAGACCCTGAAGAGCAATTAATGGGTTGAAATTTGGATCGGTTGCTAACGCAGCTGCTTGTTGGGGTGTAAAACCTGCAGCAATTAAACCTAATGTTCCTGCTCCAACAAAATCTAGTTGAGACAAAACATCAGTATTTACTTGATTATATGAAACAGTTTTCTCATCTTCCATATAACTAACACCTACAATTGCGCTTAATTTATCAGTTAACTGAATATCTAATTGACCAAAAATTGATGTTGTTTCATTGTCTTGGGTGGCAGATTCAGTACCGCCTTGTCCTGCAGCAAATAAAGAAGCATCTGGAAGTCCAAAAGCTGCTGCGATACCACTTATTGTTCCTGCAGGTAAGAATGCTTCAACATAAGTTCTCCATAAGGGTCCAAAATATATAGACTCATTGAAGACCATATCCTCTTGATAATAATATCCTCCAATTAACCAATTAACTTTTTCATTATCATTGGAATAAAGCCTAAACTCTTGAGTAACTGCATCTAGGTCTTTGGATAGTGGGCTTGGGTTCACAACTGGAGCTCCATCAAAATCAACATCTTGAACATTCTTGTTATATGAATTTCTTACTGATGTAATACTTTCTAAGGTTTTACCATTTCTATCTTTTTTGTAATGAAAGGAAATACCTGAATTATCACCTTCTGTTACAGGATCAAAATCAAAAAATACTTTTTCAGTAAAAGGATTATTCGGGATTATACCCCCACCCATTAGCGACTGAACTTGATTAGCAGCTCCATAATTAGCACTACCAACAGCACAACATATTTCATCATAATCATCATAATCAGCAGTAACTCTGAGAGAGGCATCACCAGATAACTCAAAATAAAGCTCACCTCTTAAAGCAAATCTATCTCTGTTATTAATGGTATTACCAGTTGAAACATTATCGCTGTGTCCGTCAGATTTATGAACATTTGTGTATATGCTAAATGCTGTTGTTTCACTAATAGGTCCTGTTGAATAATATTTGAATTTTTTCATATTATTAGAACCTAAAGAAACTGAGGCGTAACCTGATTTATCAAATGATGGTTTTTTTGTGACGACATTGATAACACCAGCAGTAGCATTCTTTCCAAAAAGTGTACTTTGCGGTCCTCTTAAAACCTCGATTCTCTCTAAAGCAGGTAAATCGGCTATTTGTGCCTGCATTGAAGATCTATAAACACCGTCAATAAAAACTGCAACTGATGGCTCAATACCTGGATTGTATGACCCATTTCCAAATCCTCTGATGACATATGTCGCTTCAGTTGGAGTTGTAAATCTTCTTGAATCAAGAGATGGAACAATAGATCTTAAATCATATATGTCTGTAATATTAGCTTTTTCAATTGTTTCAGCAGTAACAACAGAAACAGCAACAGGAACTTCTTGTAAAGTTTTCTCTGTTTTTGTAGCTGTAACAATGACCTCTTCAACAGTTTGTTGTGCATATGCGTAGCTTGTCATTACAAAAAATAATGAGATAGTTAAAAATAATTTTTTCATATTAGTTTCCCCAAATTTTTAAGCATTATACTAGATTTATACAAAAGCTTGTATCTCTCCTCCATTTAGAATCCATTCTTCATAACCGCCAATATTAAATACATTTTTAAACCCAAAATCTTTTAGTGTTTTTGCGGCAAGCGCAGATCTATAACCACCTGCACAATATACAAGTATATTTGTGTCTTCTTCGATAATTGTAGAAATATTTGAAATTTTAAATTCAATTAGACCTCTAGGTATATGAATAGCATTTTTAATTACGCCGCTAGAATGGACTTCAGATTCCTCTCTAACATCAATAATAAGAGTGCTATGATTTTTAATAAGATCAATTGAATCATCATAAGACAATCGTTTGATTTGTTTATTTGCTTCTTCTAATATTAATTCAAGTGATTTAATTTGCATGAATATCTGTTGTTAATTTATTTCTATTATTTGATGTAGCAAAGAATACACCAACGAGAATAGTAAAGCATCCTAAAATAATACCAATTGATATGACTTCATTTAAAAACAAGGCACCCCATATAATCCCGAAAATAGGAAGAAAATATGCAACTGTTGATGTTTTTACTGCACCAATCTTTTCAATGAGGTAAACATAACCAAAAAAAGCTAGTCCCGTTGAAATAGTTCCTAGCCATCCAGCTGATAAAAACGCTTTTGATGAAGGAAGTTCAGAAGGCAAATTATAAAGTGTTGCTGGTAACATAATCACAGCGCTAAAGATAATTGACCAACCGATCAATACCATCTTATTAGTCTTATTAGAGTATTTCTGAATAAAAACAGTTGAAAATGAATAACATGCAGCACCTCCTAAGCAAAGTATTGCAGCAAGAATTGTAGTTGATGAAGATTGTGGATTTACAAGAATAATTACACCTATAAATCCTAACACCAATCCAAAAAATTGTTTTAGTGTTACTTCTTCTCTTAACCAGATGAAAGCGATGATCATTGTGTTAAATGCCGTTGTTGCATTTAGAATGGCTAAAATATTTGAATCGGCACCAAAACTTCCATATGAGAAAAGTGTAAAAGGTATTGCATTGTTTGTAACTGCTAAAACAAGTGAATGTTTCCAAGCAGGTTTTAATAGAATTAAATACTTTTTTCTTAAAAGTATTGGAAGAAAGACCAAAGACGCAATAATCAAACGCATTTGAACTAGTCCAATAGCTCCAAATTCAGGTGCTGCTATTTTGATAAAAATAAATGCACTTCCCCAAATTGCACCAAGAAGGGTAAGAACAAGCCAATATTTAAATTCCATAATTAAAAATAAAAAACCCTCAATAAAATTGAGGGTTGTGAACTAATAATTGTTTAAATAAACAATTAATAGCCGGAAACTAAAAAATTGCCCCTGTCAAAAGGCAAATCCTCCGCTTCCTGATTTTAAATAAATACTAATAGGACCACCTCCAAGTTCAGGGTAGTAATAAAATGTTTAACAATCCCCTTAAAAAATTGTTAAACAAGACACCAAATTAAATTATATACAGAATGATGATTAAATAAAGGAGAATTAATTAAAAGGTAACTCTAATTGTGATATTGGTTTGATGTAGAGATTTTTCTCTTTTCTGGCTTCTTCTGGACAATTCTTAAGTAAGTAATCATTTAATAAATCTTCATTATTATCAAAATACTTAAATGCTAACATCTTCTTTGTAGCACACTTATCTATTGCATTGTTTAATTCAATGAGTATTGGATCATTGTTTAAAAATATAACGTTGTTCATGATTTTATTATACTGTATAAATATACAGTATACAACAATTAATCATCAGGGTGCACTATTAATCGATTATCTGTTAGAGTTTTGAAAATAATCCATAAACCTAATGTTACACATGAAGCACCAAGAAGATCACCTAGTGCGAATCTAAATACAGTTATGACATCGATTGATGTTGAATTTATTAATGAAAGTAATGAATTTACAAGCAATCCATTTAATAAAGATGAAACCACCACAACTAAAACTAAAAATTTGTAGTTCTCAAAATTAATTTTTTTAAAAAAAGAAAAAAACCCTGGTGTTGCTCTTGTCCATTTTACAAGTTCAACTGCAGCAACTACAGAAAACAAAGAGGCTAATGCTGCTACATTCCATCCATACATGTAATCATTATGATGGATAAAAGTAGGTCCATGAATTTCTGCTAAATATAATCCTGGCAGTGAATAATACCTAAAGAAACAAAACATAAGCACTCTAGCTCCATGTGGCAAATAACACAAACTTCCTAACCATTCCTGATTAGGATTAAGGTTTGCTAGATCTAACACCTGGAGCGGATACCATATTGCGTAACAAAGCATTGCAAATATATATACTGTGAGTGTTACTTTTAATGTATGGATCATTAATGGTTTTGAGTATGTTATTAAGCTAAGACTAGGTTGAACTCCCTTTTATCCGATGATGATTGATAAATTTTAACAATTTGATCTTCTTCAAACCTTTTTATAGTTTTATAAACAGTAGATCTTGAAAAACCAGATTCATCAATTACATCAGATATACAACATGAACCATCATTGGCATTTTTCCAGGCAATGGTGTAATAAATTTTCTTTTCTGTTTCTGAATATTTTATAAGGTTTAGATCTTCTTCAATATTTTTAAGCATCTTAAGAATGCTTATAAGGTCATGTGAATATTTTGAAGACATTAAAGGATAATACAGATAAAAATATTTTGAAACAAGTTTTTTATAACGAAGTATAATACGATTCTTGGAAGGTTGGCAGAGCGGTAATGCAGCACCTTGGAAAGGTGTCGTCGGCAACGGCGCGGGGGTTCGATTCCCTCACCTTCCGCCAAATTTATTGATTAAATTCTCTAAAATTTTTAAAGAGAAATTTTTTATGAGTGCCTCTTACTGGATTTATATCTATTCCGCCTCTTCTCTGAAATCTACCAGCTACTTCTAAATGCTTGGGATTAAAATTTCTAAGAATAGTATTAAATATACTTTCAATACATTGTTCATGAAAATCACCATGGTCTTTAAAAGATGTTAAATATGATAATAACCAATCTCTGGAGAGTGAATCTGATGAGTAAATATAGATATTCGCAAAATCTGGTTGAGAAGTTACTGGACAGATTGATCTAAAGCCGTTAAATTTAATAATCTTTTTGCGCTGAATTGTTTCACAATTTGATTTATTTAAATTAATATTTTTTGGTTCAACTGAAAATTTATCTAAAAATCTCAGCTTAACATCATCCTTGATTAGAGATTTCAAATCACGTTTAATTTTTTTAATTATTTCTGATTGATTATTGAAAGCTGTGTCATAAAAACTATTTAAATATAGTTTCATAGATTTAGACTCAACTATAAACTTTGAACTACCTGGAATAATTATTTCAAGAACTTTTAAATGAGGTACTTCTTTTTTATCTTTGAACATAAAGTCATAAAAATTCCAAATATCAATACCATATTTAATCTTTTTACTATTTCTAGGAATACTGTCTAGAAGATCTTTACCAGAGAAATTAAGTTTTTTTGATTTTTTCCCAAGTATTTTGGTTTTCATTCTCTAATACCAATTCCTTTATGCAATAAATACAGCGAGAAGGATGAAAATAAAAAGATAAACAATACAATCATTGATAAAGAAAATGATATAGAAACATCACTTATGCCTAACATTCCCTCTCTAAATGTATTTACAACATAAAGCATAGGATTTGCCATAGATATAGATCTCCAAAAATCTGGAAGTATGTTAATTGAATAAAACACCCCTCCAAGATATATCAATGGAGTTAAAACAAATGTTGGAATTACTGATATATCATCAAAACTATCTGCAAAAACTGCATTTATAAAACCCATTAATGCAAATAAAACTGATGTTAAAAGAAGCACTGTGATAGTCAGTCCTATATTAGCTATTTGAAATTCAGGATAAAAAAATAAGCTTACAATAAATACAATAATTCCAACCAGAATGCCTCTAGTCACGCCGCCAAGAATAAAACCTAAAAGAATTACCCAGTTTGGCATTGGAGAAATCAATAACTCCTCAATAGATTTTTGAAATTTTACAGAATAAAAAGAAGAAACTACGTTTGCATAGGAACCAGTTATAACAGACATCATAATCAAACCTGGAATCATAAACTGAACATAATCAAATCCATCCATCTCACCAATTCTTGGTCCAATTAGTGATCCAAAAATTACAAAATAAAGAGTCATAGTAACTGCTGGAGGAACAAGTGTTTGTACCCATATTCTCATAAATCTTCTGATTTCTTTTGAGGTAAGAGTCCACAAAGTAATTCCAATATTTAATTTAAGATCTTTATTCATGTTTATTTTTAATTGTTTCAATAAATAATTCTTCAAGTCTATTTGATTCGTTCCTCATTGATTTAACTTTTATTCCAATTTTATTAAGTTCATTAAACAGTTTATTAATAGATTTATCCTTATTTACTGAAGTTACTAAAGTTAAAGGGTCATCTAGCCTCAGATTATATCCATCAATCTTTGGTTCATTATCAAGGGGTTCTTCAAGATCAAGAACAAAGCCCTGAACATCAAGCTTTCGTAAAAGGTCTTTCATTGAAGTATCAACAACAATTTCACCATGATCAATAATGCCTATATTTTTACAAAGCTGTTCTGCCTCCTCGAGATAGTGAGTTGTTAATATAATAGTGGTTCCATTTGCATTTATCTCTTTTAGAAAATCCCACATTTCTCTCCTTAATTCAATATCAACTCCAGCTGTTGGTTCATCTAAAATTAATAGTTTAGGTTCATGTATTAATGCTTTTGCAATCATTAGTCTCCTTTTATATCCACCCGAAAGTGTTCGCGCTTGATCATTTCTTTTGTCCCACAAACCAAGCCTTCTTAACATAGTTTCTACTTTTGGTTTAGCTAAAGATTTTTTTATGCCATAAAAACCAGCCTGTGTTGTGACGATGTCAATAACTTTTTCAAATTGAGAAAAATTTATCTCTTGAGATACAACGCCTAATAGTAACTTTGCAGTGGCAACATCTTTATCTGTATCAATGTCAAAAATTTTAACTTGACCTGAAGTTTTAGTTACTAAAGTTCCAATAATTCCAATAGTTGATGATTTACCTGCGCCATTTGGACCTAAGAGTGCATAAAAATCACCTTGTTTAACTTTTAATGAAATACCTTTAAGAGCTATCGTACCTCCTTTATAGGTTTTTTTGAGATTATCAATTTGTAAAGCAAACTCAGACAATATCTTTCTCGAGCTTTGGATTATCTATCAAAACAAAACATAACAATAAACCGATAACTATTCCTATCCATGGGTCCGCAAAAGCAACGAAAATTGCAGTTACTAATGAGATTGCCATTTCACTGTTTTTCTTTACTAGTGACATGGCTACATATGAACATGCTAATCCAGTAAGAACCAATGTAACTCCAAGAGCTAATATCATCAAAGGCTTCATGAAAGTTACAAAAGGCAACATAAAAAATAAAATAGGTATGCCCATAAGATAATATGATCCAATACCATCAAAGATTGATTTCATAACATCGCTACCCTGCTTCCATCTCTCAACAATAATGACATGTATGCCAGTCCACAATGCACCCTGTGTGGGAAAGAAAGGATTAATTATTGTTCCAAGTAAATTCCTAATACCAACACTATTGTGTGCTCTGTTAATGTCAATATCTATTACCTCATCAGGTCTATTTTTTTGACCATCTTTAATAATTTCAACTCCAGTTACAAAGTCTCCAAATAAAAGCAGATAACCAATAATTACTAAAGGAAAAACCTCAAGATAGTATGATGTTGGCGGCAACCCAATAGATAAAGGAGAAGTTTTTTCATAGACATCAACTACCGGTGGAAAAAAGAATCCAGATTGAATATCAAAACTAATTTCTCCAACAAAATAGCCTACTATACCTGCTACCAAGAAACCGGGTAATAATCCTAGTGAGCCTATGATTTTTAAAGTCTTATTATTTTCAGCCAATCTTTTAAAAGGTTCTGAAAAAGTAGTGATAGTACAAATAGATAAAATTATTATCATTGAAATTGGTGCGCTACCTATATATCTTTCATAATCACTAAAAAATATTTGATAAAAAGCTGCTAAAGCTGCGCCAAGAATTATTCCTGATTTAAGTGCATTAGGTATTTTTTCAATAATTACTTTACCTAAACCAGTAATTCCAAGCAGTAATATAATTGCTGTAAATTCAATACACATAGCAGCAAGATAGTGGAATGTTTCTATACGATAAGTTCCATCAAAATAACCTTTGGACATAAAGAATGCGATTACAAGTGGTAATGCAGGAGTAACCCAGCCTGGAGCTAATGGTTCACCAAATATAATTGGTCCAGAAGTTATTAAAACACTTGCAATAAAACATACTGCAAGAGCTTCTTCAAAGTTTAAACCAAATGCCATTGCAACAGGGGCGCCTGCTAAGGCGGTTGCACCTGCGATAACCAGTCCCTGCAGAAATTCTCCAGTTAATAGTTTCATATGTATGAAGGGTATTCTTAATGTAAAAGGTCCCCACTGTATTCCATTTGTTTTCTTAGTATTCACTTTGATAGTTCCCCCATTCCATCTTCTAAGCCTTTTAATGTTAAAGGATACATTCTATCCTCAAATAAATCTTTAATTATGCAAATGGATGATGTGTAATCCCAATGATCATCAGGTACAGGATTTAACCAAGCCATATTATCAAAATGGTCTGCAAGTCTCTTAATCCAAACATGGCCAGCTTCTTCATTCCAGTGTTCAATGCTTCCACCAGCATTTGTAATTTCATAAGGCGCCATAGTGGCATCACCGACAACAATAATTTTATAGTCTGAGGAGAATTTATTGATAATATCTTGAACTAAAAATCTTTCTTGTGATCTTCGGCGATTATCTTTCCATACAGATTCATAAATACAATTATGAAAATAAAAATATTCTAGATTTTTGAACTCTGTTTTAATAGCCGAAAACAGTTCTTCACATAGTTTTACATATGGATCCATTGAACCACCAACGTCAAACATAACAATTACTTTGACTGAATTTAGTCTCTCAGGAACCATCTTGATATCAAGGTAGCCAGCATTTTTCGCAGTTGACTTAATAGTGTCATCCATATCTAACTCAAGATCATTACCTTGTCGTGCAAATTTTCTTAATCTTCTTAAGGCCATCTTTATGTCTCTTGTACCAATAATGACTGAGTCATCAAGGTTTGAATATTGTCTTTGTTCCCAAATTTTTACAGCTTTCTTTTGACCTCCAGGACCGCCAATTCTTATACCTTCTGGATTTTGACCTCCGTGACCATATGGTGATGTACCATTAGTACCAACCCATTTGTTTCCACCTTCATGTCTTTCTTTTTGTTCTTCCAGTCTTTTTTTAAATTCTTCTAAGAGTTTTTCTAGTCCACCTAAAGACTTAATCTTTTTTAACTCTTCCGGATCAAGTTCTTTTTCGAAAGCTTTTCTTAACCAATCTTCAGGGATAAGTGCCTGAAAAACATCTTCCATTCTTTCAATCCCTTTGAAGTAAATTTCAAAGGCCTTATCAAACTTATCGTAATGCTTTTCATCCTTAACTAAGGTAGCTCGTGATAGGTAATAAAAATCATCAATATTTGCATAGACTAATTGATTTTCTAAAGCGCCTAACAAGTCTAATAGTTCTCTCACAGTACAAGGAACGCCTGCAGATCTAATAGTTTGAAAAAGATTAATTAACATCTAGTTTGAATTACTCTCTCTTCTAGACATAAAAGCTAATCTCTCGAGCAATTGGACATCTTGCTCATTTTTCAAAAGGGCTCCATAAAGAGGTGGAATAGCTTTAGACGAGTCTGCATTTTTAAGAATTTCATCAGGCATATCATCTGAAAGCAAAAGTTTTAACCAATCAATCAATTCAGATGTAGATGGTTTTTTCTTTAATCCTGGTATCTTTCTTAAATCAAAGAAGATTTCTAAAGCCTCACTTACTAATTTTTTCTTAATTTTTGGATAATGAACAGAAACAATCTTATTCATTGTTTCTCTATCTGGAAATTGAATGTAATGAAAGAAGCATCTTCTTAAAAATGCATCTGGCAATTCTTTTTCATTATTAGAAGTCATGATTATTAATGGTCTATGTTTTGCTTTAATAGTTTCACCAGTTTCATAACAGAAAAATTCCATACGATCTAATTCTTGTAGTAAATCATTTGGAAATTCAATATCTGCTTTATCGATTTCATCAATAAGAAGAACTACCTGTTTATCAGACGTAAAAGCATCCCATAACTTTCCTTTCTTAATGTAGTTAGATATATCTTTAACTCTCTCGTCGCCTAACTGAGAATCTCTCAATCTTGTAACTGCATCGTATTCATATAACCCCTGAGAAGCTTTAGTGGTTGATTTGATATGCCATTCAATAAGATCCATACCTAGCGCATTAGCTACCTCAATAGCCAATAATGTTTTACCTGTTCCAGGTTCACCTTTGACTAATAGAGGCCTCTCTAAGGCCCTAGCTGCGTTTACAGCCATACTTAGGTCTTCTGTTGAAATATAGTTCTTTGTACCTTTAAATTGCATTAGATGTCCTTTTAGTTAATATTTTATGATAATTTTTCTTCTGATTTTAGTATTCTAGTGAGTTGACGGCTCGAAGCAACTAAATTTCCGTCTAAATCCCATATATTACAATCTTGTTCAAAGTATCCTTTATTAATATCAGAGGCTTTAAAGTCAGCATAAACCTCAGGTGTTGAAGGTAATTGTCTTATATGCGTTGTTAGAGTAATGGTAGGAATCCATCCCAGGGGACCATACTTATTTGAAACCACAGGTGGGAGAATATCTGAATAAAAAGATAAGCAAAATTGATCAGGCGTTCCACCTTCCATCTCTAAAAACGCAGAACATCTTGCTTCATTGTCTTTATTGTTATCTGACTCTCTATTCCACCAAGCATGATCTGGATGAACTAGACATTCCAATTGCTGGATAAATGCTGGTGTAAAACCTTTTGAAATTTTATCGTAATTCATTTTTACATAATCTTTCTTATCTTTGTCTATGAATATTGCAGGCAAAGGCTTTGACAAACCATCATATCCTTTCATAAATTCAAAATCAGAACAGATTCCAGTAAAAGTGGTACACGTTTTATTATTTTGCTTCAACTTAACAATACCTGACGAACTACCTCTACTGCTTTTAAAAGTTTCCACTTCAAGCTCAAAAGGAGCCGCATCAATTCTATCTAAATACTGAACTGATGAGCTAATAGCAGTTGAGTGAGGCAATATCTTAGTTAATGCTTTGTGCATCACTGCCATTAAATATCCTCCATGAGGAGTATTACCTACAAAATAATTAGTATTTGGATTAACTACAAACTTATTGTCTTCAATATTCTCTAAGCTAATAGCATCTTGAAATCTTTCAAATTGATTCATGATAAGTTAATTTTAGTTCATAATTTATGTTATTAGAAATTAATACAAACAGATATGCATGAAATTGCCGATATAGCTTGTAACTTTACAAGTGATAGATTTGATAAAGATCTAGATGAAGTTATTGATAGAGCTGTTGCTAATAATATTACTAAATTTGGTCTTATCTGCAGTCGACTAAGTGATCTTGATAAATTACTAGAGATATACAATCGATTCATTAAAGTTATGTTTTTTACTATTGGAGTCCATCCTCATCACGCAAATGAAATCAATGCAGAATATTTAAAAAAACTTAAAGAAGCAATAAGCATAAACAATCCTCACGCTATTGGTGAGACTGGTCTAGATTTCTTTAGAAACTTATCTACTTATGAAGAGCAAATATTTGCATTTGAAGAACAAATTAAAATAGCAATTGATACAAATAAACCACTTTTTTTACATCAAAGAGATTCTCATGATGATTTTATTAAAATTTTTAGAAAGTATTCATCTGATATTAATAAAGCTGTTGTGCATTGTTTTACAGGAACTCAACAGCAGTTAGATGATTATTTAGAACTAGATTGTTATATAGGAGTTACTGGATGGATATGTGATGAGAAAAGAAACATTGAACTACGTAAAACAGTTAAAAATATTCCTTTAGAAAGATTAATGATTGAAACTGACTGTCCTTACTTAATGCCTAAAGATCTTCCAAATAAACCAAAAAATAATAGAAATGAGCCAGCAAATTTGAGTCATATTGCTAAAGTTATAGCTATACTGATGGATGTTGATGAACTTAAATTAAGGGAACAAACATTTCACAACTCTAAAAGTTTCTTTAACAGCTAACTTTTATTTTTATTCTGGCCAAGTACTTACAGACATACTAAAGAAATGCATTAATTCTCTAAACATCTCTGTCTCGCTCAAATCAATCCTATTCTCTGCGTCAATATAAAATATATTCACGGATTTATGAGCAACATCATCTAAACCTGTTTTGGAATAAAAAATACTCCATACTTTACTGTTAGACATTGTCACAGGTCTCATATGACTATGGCAGCATATTAGTTTAAGTACTGGTATTGAGTGTTTTATATCAACAAAATTTACTGCAAATAAAGTTTGATCTTTTATCGGGTCAAATTGAAACTCGTATGGGATTTTTAATTCTTTTAATTTATAACTATCATTTTTTTCAGATTGACATTCATTATTCCATTGAATTATTTCATTTAGTTTCATTAAAATTTCATTTTCTTCAAGATACTCCTTTAGAACTTTTATTTGTAACGATCTAGTTTCTAGTTTTTTTGACAACAAATTATCTAGTGCTTTTTTCATAATTAATTTTTTATGAATGCCTCTTTTCTTAAATTAAATTCCTCATAAATATCATCTTGATCAGTGCCGATTGGTTTAGCATTATGCTTGATTTCAAGATTTGTAATAGAAAACCTTGGAGAGGCGTTTGGTTGATTAAATCCATCGATATTAGTAAATGCATCTCGTGAAAGATTGTGTGGATGTTTTTTAGCTTCTTCCATGCTTAAAACAGGTGAAACGCATGCATCGCTGTCTGAAAATATTTCAATCCATTCAGATCTAGATTTTAATTTAATCTTTGCAGCCATTTTTTCTTTTAACTCTGGCCATATTTTTTTATTATGCTGATCTTGAAATTGCTTATCATCAATTTCTAGTTTATCAAGGAGTTCGGAATAAAATTGAGGTTCTATAGATCCCACTGCTATATATTTTTTATCAGAACACTCATAAGTATCGTAAAAATGTGCAAACCCATCAAGCAAATTAGATTCTCTGTTATCTTCCCAAAGACCCATTTCTTTCATTGAATAAAAAAATGACATTAAAGAAAGCGATCCATCTACCATAGCAGAATCAACTACCTGCCCTTCGCCAGTCTTAAGAGCATGAATTAGGCCAGAAACAATACCAAAAGCTAAATGCATGCCACCTCCACCATAATCTCCAATTAGATTTAATGGAGGTATAGGATTGGAATCTTTTCTACCTATTGAATTAAGCGCTCCGGAAAGACTAATGTAATTAATATCATGGCCTGCAAGATTGGCCATAGGCCCTTCCTGACCCCAACCTGTCATTCGACCATAGACTAGTTTGGGATTAACTTCAAAACATTCATCAGGCCCTAAACCTAACTTCTCCATAACTCCGGGTCTAAACCCTTCAAAAACAACATCAACCTGCTCTATTAATTTTAATAACTCTTTAACTGTTTCTTTATTTTTTAAGTCAGCGGTAATAGTCCTTTTAGATCGATTATGAATATCAAATTTATTTTGCAAACCCTCAGTTTCTTTTCTGCTAATCCTAATTACGTCAGCACCTAAATCTGCTAACAACATTCCACAGTAAGGTCCAGGGCCAATTCCCGAGAACTCAACAATTTTTATACCTTGTAATGGACCCATATGATTATATTATTGAAAAACTTTGTATTTTACTAATAGATTAGGCAGCACTGTTAAAGATGTAATAAATGCTAACACCATTGCAAGGGATGTAAATAATCCAAATAAAACGGTTGGAAAGAAATTGGATAATGAAAGAATACAAAAACCAGCCGCTATTGTTGTTGCCGTATAAAAAATAGCTCTTCCTGTCGTCGTGTGTGCATTTTCAAGAGCATGCTGAACAGAATTTGTTTTCTTTAGTTCCTTTTTATATCTATAAATGTAATGAATGGTATTATCAACTGCCATTCCAACGCTTATCGCTGCAACAGTGATAGTCATTATGTCCAAAGGTATTTTTAGTAGGCCTAGCAATCCCATTACCGAAGAAGCTACAAAAATATTAGGTATTAAACCAATCACCATAACTTTGAATGACTTAAAGATTATAAGCAACATAATTGATATAACAGCAAAAACTATTAACAAAGAACCTATTTGAGATTGAAATAACGATTGAAGCATATTGTTATAAAGAACAGCTAATCCAGTAATTTCATATTGATCTGGTTTTAAATTAAATTCATTTTGAAGGTCAAAATTAATTTTTTCCAATAACTCATTTCTATTTAAGTTAGCTGAAGATTCATTAACTCGTGTAGAAATTCTTACGACAGAATCATCTTTGTTAATGTAGGAATATAATAAGGTCTCTCTTATGTCTTCAGGCAATACAGAGCGAAGTAAAGCTAATTCAAGGTCATTTAAGTCTTCGCCATCATTGATTTCTCTTGCTAATTTAATTCCACTAGCAACGCTAAGAACTTTTCCAATTTCTGGTATGGAGTCTAAGTAATCATGAATATCTTCAAGTGTTTTTAGAGAGTAAGTATTCCACCAATAACCAGATGCATCGCTAGTCATATCTTCAAATAAATCATCTTCAAACAAATCATCAAAAGATAAATCATTTGCTATTACAGCAACATTCGTTGCAATATTCTGCATCTTTGATTTTTCTGGTATTTCCGATTCTATAGGTTCACTGATGATAATATCTAGTGTTGCAGTCCCGCCAAGTTTAGAATCTATTTCATACATGCCCTGATGTATTTCAGTTTCTTTATCAAAATAGTCAATAAATCTATTTTCCACCTCTAATTTAGAGACTCCGTATGAAAAAATAGCAAAGATAACAATGAATGAAGATCCAATAGTAATCTTATTGTTGTTTGAAAAATCTAATAACCAGGAAGTTATTTTATGCAGTGAAAGATAGTCTTTTGTTTTAATTTTACTCACTAAATAAATAGCACATGGTAAAAAGGTAAAGGTAAGAATAAAGGCAATAGAGATACCAAAAGCCATCATTTTGCCAAACTCTATGACTGGTTTTAATTCACCAAAAGTTAATGATAGAAATGCAACAGCTGTAGTGAGGGCTGCAAAAAAGCATGGAGCAAACATTTGACCATATCCCTCAACAATTGCATTTCTTAAATTTTTTTCTTGTTTGATTTCATTTATTTTTACTAAAAGATGTACGGTTAATGAAATAGTTAAAATTAAAAGCAATGCAATAAAATTTGAAGATACTACACTTATTTTCCAATCCATGAAACCAAGAAATCCTGCTGTAATAAAGGTAGCTAAAAAAGCATTTAGTAATGGCAGTAATACATACCACAGAGAGCCAAAAAATAAGTACAACATTAGTGCAAATATAACTGCCACTGCAGTTCCAAAAATAACTAAATCAGACTCAATATAATCCATCATATCTGTAGCAATCATTGATGGTCCACCAAGATAAATTGTTGCCTCATCTCTATATATATCAAGAGTTTGTCTTATCTCTGCAATAAGTAATTTATTAAACTCAGATTCTTGATTGTTTATCTCACTAATTCGTGTATTAATATTTTCTAGATCATTTTGTAATTGATTGGTAGTTTTGCTTGTTAGAGGTTCTCTTGAATCAAGTTTTTCTAGAATCTCATATCTTAGATTTATAAGCTGGTTATATTCCTTATTACCTTTTAGAACAACTTGCATTGCCGTGACTTTTCCATCGCCGCTAATAATTAATTCTTTGTAGATTGGATTATTTATGATTTCCTCTTTGGCAAGACTTAAATCGACACCTGCATCTGTAAGATTTTTTAAATTGTCTGATACCTCACTTAACCCTACTCTGGGTTGAAAAAATATAGGAGCATCTAATATTGATAAAACTGAATCCACTCCATCAATATTTTTTAAGTCGCTCTCTAGTTGTGAAATTTTTTTTAAAGAATATTCAGAAAAAAGCTCATTCTTTGGTTCATAGGTAACAATTAAGAAACTAGAATCTCCAAATTCATCTTCCGCCTCACGATAGGTTTTTAAGGATTCATCACTTTCAAGTACTAACGCATCAGATGATGCATCAAGTTTAAAATTACTAAGACCGATAGATGTAATTATTGTTAGTGTAAAAACTAATAATAAAATTAATAGATATCTATCTAATAAAAAGTTTCCTATATCTTTAAGATCGATTCTCATTTCTTATTTACACAATTTGGCGAATCTAAAATAATTGGATTTTTTGAGTATTCAGCTTCGTCGTAGCTATTTATGGATAAAGCATGAATTTGCTTCATTATGTCTTCTAATGATTTGTATATAATTTGATGTCTTTTTACTTGGCTTACATTGTTAAAAGAATCACTAACTATTACTAATTTAAAGTGTGTTTCAGCGTTTTTTGGAACGCTATGCATATAACTCTCATTAACAATCTTTAGAATACTTGGATTAAATTCTTTAATTAATGTTTTTTTTATGATGTCTTGTATTTCGCTCATTTTAGAATTTACTATCTATTCCAAACTTTGTTATAAATTAATGCAAAAATTACAATAAATAATGCTCCTATAGCAACTGGCATTATAACGAATTCAAATGTTTTTGCGCCTAAAATAGCAATAATAGGATTTGCACCGGCTGGTGGATGAATTGTATTGGTCATTTGCATAGTCATAATTGCTAAAGCAAGTCCCAAGGCTATAGAAAGAACATTATTCTCAAAGAAATAAAACATTAAAACGCCGGATGAAGCTGACAAAACATGTCCAAAAAAAACATTTTTTGGGCTAGCTAAAGGACTATCATGAACTGCCATGACTAAAACCAGACTTGCTCCAAAAGGAGGAATAAGCCAAATATTAGATTCGTCAATAGAATTAGTATATGCAATTAAGAAAATGCATATAAAGGCACCAAATGATGATATCAATATATTTTTAATATTATCAGACAGGAAATTACGTTTCATATCTATATAGATTAACTCTTTTTAATATTTTTATAAATTTTAACCGTCTAAATGAGGACTCTGATCAATTGTATTTATAAAGCTTACAACTTTTTCCCACTTCAGCCATTCTTCATTATTAAGCTCTGCAGCGTATTCAGCAGCTCTTAACATAGCAACGGCTTCAGCATCCTCTCCGTATTGGGATATCAAAGCTATTGCTATATCTTTAAGTTCTTTTTCATTGCTCATCTGAATACAAATCTCAAACAGTAATCTAACCTATGTATAATTCTGAGTATATATAATAATAAATAAGAATGAATATACTTTGGATAAAAGACAACAATACTGGCCATGAAAAGCAAGCCAAGATTTTGCTAGACGAATTGTCAAAAACTCGCGAAATTAATATTCAAGATATAAATATAAAAGGCTTCCATCCATTTTTTACATATGTAGATCCTGTTGAAGAAAATTTCTTCGACTTAATAATCGGTGCTGGTCATAAAACCTACTCATATATATTAGATATAAAAAAATCTCAGAAAAAAAGTTGTAAAACTGTCGCAATATTAACTCCTACCTTTAAAAAAGATCGGTTTGATCTTATTTGTGCTCCAACTCATGATCAAAATAAATATACAAATCCAAAAAATGTTATTTTTTTTGAAGGATCTTTAGCCAAAGTTTCATTAAATGAACCTGATGAAAATGTAATACTCGTAGCTGTAGGCGGAAAGAACAAGCATTATCATTTTGATGAAGATTCAATATTAGATCAAATTGAATATTTCCTCTCTTTATATCCTCAAAAAAAATATTATGTATTTAATTCAAGAAGAACACCTATAACAATGAATAATAAAATAGCTAAATTAACTGAAACAAAAGAGCTAATGTTTTGTGATTATAGAAATAACGATATATCTTTCGAATCTATTCTTCATATGTCATCTGCTAAATTAATTACAAGAGACAGCGTTAATATGATTTTTGAAAGCCTTTCATGTAAAGGAAACACATATTTAGTTGATATGCATGTTAAGAATAAGGTAAATAAAGTTGTTAATACTGTAAATAGTCTTATTGAAGAAAAAAAAATTGGATACATTGAACAATCTGATATGGTAGATGGATTATCTACCATAAAAATTCATAAACAAAATATCTATCACGATGTTTTTGCTGAAGTTGAAAAAGTGGCATATAAGTTAAATCAATTATTATGAAAGTTGTTCACTTTGTACTAAGTAATTCTTTTGCAGGAATTGAACAACATGTTAATGAGCTTCTAACAAACATAAATAATATAGATACTATTCTAGTATGCAATGGATCAATTGCTAAGAATTTCAATTCAAACATATCTACTATTACAATTAAAAATTTTGGAAGAAGGTCTTTTTTAGGTAAATATAAACTTAAAAAATTAATAAATAGAATTAGTCCTGACATAGTCCATACTCATGGAAGTAAAACAACATCAATTATTAAATCAATAAATAATAATGCCTATAAACATGTGGCTACAGTTCATGGTATAAAAAAGAATAGTAAAGTTTACGAATGTGCAGATTTTGTAATTGGTGTAAGTGAAAATGCTCTTTCAGGTATAAATACCAAGAAAAAAATGATTACTAATTGGTGGCAACCAGATCTTAAAAAGATTAAATCTAATACAAAAGAATTTGCCCTAGCCGTGGGAAGGCTTGAGAAAGTTAAAGGTTTTGATCTATTAATTTCCTCATGGAGAAATATTAAAACTAACTTGGTAATTATTGGATCAGGGCAAGAAAAAGATAGCCTTATAAAACTGATTGAGCAATATAATCTTACAAAAAAAATTAAAATAATTGATGAAGTTAAATCCGATAAACTAAATGATTACTACAGCAAAGCTTCGGTTTTGATAATTTCATCAATCGATGAAGGTGGTCCAAGAGTAGCTCTTGAAGCTTTATATTTAAAAATACCTGTTCTGTCCACAAATGTTGGGCATATGAATCAAATTTTTCCGAATGATATTCTAGCTGAAAAAAATAATTTAGCTTCATTGACAAAATTACTTGAAGAATATGTTGATGATATTAATTTATTAAATCAAGATACAATTTTTGAATATGTGAAGGAAGAGTTTTCTCTAGAGGAAAAAACTTTACAGACTGTAAGTGTTTATGAAGATCTATTAAATAGTTGATAATACAATTTAAGAGTATCTTCAGTCATTTTTTTTGATGTAAAGGTATTTTTGTTTGGATATGGATAATCAACTTTTGATACTTCTAAAACTCTATCTTTGAGCTCATTTATATCATTTAAGGTAACCAAACCAGATGGATAAAGATCCTCAAGTATTTCTTTGGTACCGCCATGATTCCAACCAATTACTTTTGAGCCACAGCTAATTGCCTCAATAGTTGTTCTTCCAAATGGCTCAGGTTTAATTGATAGATTAAATACGACATCTGACAATTTATAAATATTTACAATATCATTTCTTGAGCCTGTGAAAGTTATCCTAGTCGTTAGACCAAGTGCAGAAATCTTATCTTTTAAGTTATTTAGATATCTTTGTTTTGATTTAGAAGTTGGACCAACAACAAGACCATGAAACCTGTCATCATCTAACATTGCAATTAACTCAATAAAGCTATCTATGCCTTTCCAAGCAGAAATTCTTGTTGGGAGAGTTAAAATAATCTTATCTTTTGTATAAGGATATTCTTCATACCAATTATCTAGCCAACTATCAGGTAAAATATCTTGATTAAAGACATCTTCCTCACAGCCTCTTGGAATTGTTGTTATCTTATCTTTAGGAACGTTGTAAGTATTTAGAATGTAATCTTTAACTGTATTAGAGATAGCAATCACATGATCTACTTTTGACATAACTTGACTATAGATAGGTGTGCTATATAAACCATGAAAAGTTGAAACTAAAATAGGTTTTTTTGTTAATTTTTTAAATGCGAAATAATTTATCCATGCTGGCATTCTTGACCTTACATGGACAATATCTGGTTTTTCTTTTTCGTATATTGTTTTTAATTTATTTGATAAAAAATAAGAAAATAAGCTTTTCTTATGTATTGGTAGGGAAATATGTTTAGCGCCATGATTAACGATATCATTTTCAAAAATACCGCCATTAGAAATAACAATAGATTCATGACCGTTTTCTATTAAAAACTTAGAAAAATCTTTTGTACCTCTCTCAACACCACCTATATTAAGTTCTGGTAATAATTGAATTACTTTTAGATTATTCATATCGCAAAGAAACAGCTGGATCTAATTTTGCTGCTCTTTTTGCTGGCCATATACCAAAAAATAATCCCACTAAAGCGCAAAATGTAATAGAACCAAATACTGCACTTAATGGCATATAAAAAATCCAGTCATTCAGTGAAGTAAAGAGATACAACAACGAGACCCCAATGAAAATACCTAACAAGCCACCAAGAATACATAAAAGAACTGCCTCAATTATGAATTGCATCATTATTGATTTTTGAGTTGCTCCTAATGCTTTTCTAAGACCAATCTCACGAGTACGCTCTGTTACTGAAACTAACATAATATTCATTACGCCAATTCCTCCAACTATTAAACTAATACCAGCTATTCCTGCAATCAAAGCAGTAAAAATACCTGTAGCTTGCCTTCTGAGATCTGAAAACTGACTCCAATCGTTAATACGAAAATCATTTTCACCACCAGGACCAATATCATGCTTTTGTCGAAGAATTTGTTCGATTGTCATCATTACATAATCAACATTGGTGTCATTCGAAATACCAACATTAATCCATCCTAATCGATCTGTACCAAATATTCTTTGCGCTGCAGTTAAAAGTGGTACATATAAATCGTCATCTGGGTTTTGCCATCCAGTTGAACCTTCCTCTTTTAATACACCAATAACTGTGTAAGAGGTACCTGCAATTAAAATATCTTTATTTAATATTTCCCTAGCAGATGTTTTAAGTTCTCCGGGAACTTTGGAGCCTAAAATAATAACCCTTTTACGGCCAAGATTTTCTTTTTCAGTAAATAATCTTCCACTTCCAATATCAAAACCCCTAACTTCAAAATTAACTGGCAAGTATCCATTGATTTCACCATTCATATTTGAATTTTTGTATTTTATTTGTCTATTACCTGACATTGCAGGTGCTATTAGCCAATTATGTTCATTATTTTTAGCCAGTGCCTCAGCATCTTTTATTACAAGTGGATTAAAGCCTGAAGCTATTCCTCCTCTTTTTCTTTGGCTCGGAAAAATTGAAAGAGTTCTAGGCCCTAGATCATCAATACTGGCCTCTAAAGCCTTCTCTGCTGATGAACCTATACCTATAACTGATATTACGGCAGCAGTACCAATTATTATTGCCAAAGCGGTTAAAAAAGATCTTACTCCATTAGTTTTTATGGAAGATATAGCAGATCTTATTGACTCTTCAACCAGCATTATCCGAAACTAAAGGTACCACTTACTCTTTCTTTAAATCGTTCTTGATAATCAAAAAGACTTTTACTTGGTAGTATATATACAACATCGCCCTTGTTGAGACCATTAACTATTTCTACATTATATAAGTCTGATACTCCAACTTTGACCCACGAAAGAATCGGACCTTTTCTTGTGTCTTTAATAACGATAAATGTATTAAAATTTTCTCCAGACATTTTCTCCAGAAGAAAACTATCAATACTTTCTTTATCTATATCTAGAACTGCTGTGGCAGTGTATATATCTTTTCGTGTTCTTAAAGACATTGTTGGAACACTTAACGCAACATCTTTATTTAATATTTGAATAACGACATCAGTGTTCATACCAATTAATAAAAGATTATCTTTATTATTAATATCAATTAATACAGGAAATGTTGTTACATTTTGTTGAATGTATGCTTTTGGTTCTATTTTCGATACGGTGCCTATAAACTCTTTATCACGATACGCAGCAACTTTAATAGAAACTCTTTGTCCAATTTCTACTTTACCAACATCAATTTCATCAACCAAAGCTCTGACACGAACTTTAGACAAGTCTGCCATTGTCATTATGATACTTCCCTCACCAAAAGCAGATGTAGGTGACGATATAACCTGACCTACTTCAACAGGTCTTGATATTACAGTACCGCTTATTGGTGATTTTACAAGAGTATCATCTAAAGAGATTTTTGCGTTTTCAAAAGAAACTTCAGTTCTCACTAGTGTAGACTTAGCTTGAGCATAACTTTCTTTAATATCTTCAAAATCTTTATCTGAAATACTCGAATTCGCATGTAACTCGAGACCTCTTTCGTATTGTGCCTCAGCGTTAGTTAATCTAACTTTTGCAGCCTCTAAATCTGATTGCGTCTGATCAACAATATTATTAGCTGTCCTTTGATCAATTTGAGCTAGAGTAAACCCCCTTTCAACAAAATCACCAATTTCAGCGCCTAAGAACAAAACCTCACCTGATGCCTTAGATTTTATTTCAACAGATGATATTGCCTCAATAACACCTGAAGCCTCTATTGATACCTCCAATGTTTGTGAAGCTGTCTCTTCTTTTTTGTAAAACTGAGTTTCTTTTGAATCAGATGAACCGCCACAACCGTACAAGAATAAAACTATTGAGATAGCATATATATATTTTTTCATGTCATTCCTTTATATCAGATTTTATCAGACCATCCATAATAGTTATAATTCTTTTAGACTGTTGTGCAATACTATCCTCATGTGTAATAAGTATTATAGTTTGACCGTTGTCATTTAATTCTTTGAATAAATTCATAACATCTTCACCTGTTTTTGAATCAAGATTGCCTGTTGGCTCGTCTGCAAATAAGATACTTGGCTTATTCACTAAAGCTCTTGCTATAGCTACTCTCTGTTGCTGACCACCTGACAATTCTGAAGGCGAGTGACTTGACCTATCTGATAAACCAACTTTATCAAGCGCTTCATTTGATCTAATGATGGCATTTTTTTTATTTTCACCAGCATACTTTAATGGCAACATAACATTTTCTAATGCAGAATTTCTTGCCAGTAAATGAAATGATTGAAAAACAAAACCAATCTCATCATTTCTTATATGTGCTAACTCATCATCAGTTAGCTCACTGACAGGTTTATTGTTTAAAAAATATGTTCCATTTGTTGGTGTATCTAGACATCCAATAATATTCATTAAGGTTGTTTTTCCTGAGCCTGATGGTCCCATAATTGATATAAACTCACCTCTTTCAACAGAAAAAGTTATACCTTTCAAGGCTTCAACTTTCTCACTTCCAACTTGATAGTGCTTTGTTAATGCTTCTGTTTTAATAATCATGTTTATTAGACAAATTAATTTTTTTGAAATTCAGGTAATTAAAGTTCAAATTGTTTTATATAGGATAGCCATCCCTCAGCTGTATCTTTTGTATCATCAAAGCTTGAAGCAAGAATTAAATTCTCTTTAGCTTTATCAATTTCCTCTAATTCAAAATATGATATACCTTTAATTAACTCAATTCTCCCTGGAATATCATCCCATCCTCTATTCTTAGCAATATTGAATGAAGAAATAGCCAATTTGTACTGCTCGTTGTCGAATGCATAAGTACCTAGTCTAAAAGACAAATCCGGATCATCAGAAATCTTTTCAGCTTTTACAAGAATTTTTATTCCATTTTCTAAATCTCTTGAATAAAAATAAGAACTAGATAATAGCTTTAAATTTTCTTCATTTTCTTTAATAATTTTTTTCTTAATTCCATCGTTAATGACCATGATGCTTTTAAGAGGAGATTTTTGATATAAATAATATTTTGCGAGAAGCAAATAATCAGCTTCTTTATCTAACGTATTATTTTCGTAACCTAATTCAAGCGCAGCTAATGAATCTAATTCAAATTCTTTTGCAAAATATAAAGCACTAACCTGATTCCAATATTTTTTCTTATTTGGCTCTAAATACAATAATCTTGTGCCAAGATCTTCTGCATCTTCTAGATTTTCAAGCTTCATAGCTAAACTGAATGCATATTCAATCCAATCAATCTGAGGTTTATCTGATTTTTTATTCGCAATTTGTATGTGGTAATAAGAAGGTTCGTACTGATCTAATCTACCATGTGAATATGACATTAAAAGGTTTACTCTCGCTGAAACTGGATATTTATATTTTTCACCAACAGCAATAAATTCTTCTAAAAGCGGAATAACATTCTCATACTTTCCTATCATGAAATAAGTTTGAGCCAATTGGAATCTTACTTCCTGTTGCCCAATTCTTGGCATTTTTCCGGTAGCTAGTGCTTTTTCAAACCACGGTATTGCATTTGTATATTGGCTTTGTACGGCATAGAATTGACCATATAGTTGGTATAGCAAAGCAGCTTCATAAGTTCTCCCACCTCTAAAATAATTTTGATCTCCCATTTCAAGTTCTTTTTCGGCCTTATCATAGTTTTCATTACCTATATGATCATGAATCCTTTTAAAATAATCTGCCATCCATCTGCTAATAGTCTCTTCAGACGAAACAGATAGTGATAATGAAAAAATTAAAATAAAAAATAATTTACGCATTACAAATAAAGTCAATTTCTACTTCTCCAGCCTGTTCAACAGGTATACCATTAATAACTTTTGGCTTAAATTGCCATCTTCTGATAGCTTTCGTAGCCTCCTTATTAAAAAGTGTGCCATTAGTTGCTCTTAATATTCTTGCTAATTTTACCCTACCATTCGGTCCAACTACTAAATATACTCTTACTGAGCCGTCAATACCTCCTTGAATAGCCTGAATTGGGCATTGCGGTTGAACTCTGACCATTGGTATTAATGCAGATGATGTTCCTTGTAAATCATTCATGTTGCCAAGAAATGCACCACTAAAATCAACAGGAACTGAAAAATTTGGTAATTCGATATCCAAATTTGGTCTAATCAGTTTTGTATCTTGTTGGAGATCAATATCAGGTGGAGGTGGAGGTCTTTTTTCAGGTTTTGGTCTATCAGGAATTTTTCGATCTCTTTCAAGCAGAGAATCATCTGTATTTATTCTAATAAACTCTAAATAACTAATATCTTCATCATTTTTTTTATTAAATACATCTGTCGATATTAAATATTGCATTAATAAAAAAATACAAAAAGCAGCAACAAATGCGAGGAAATGTGGGTAAAACTTTTCGTATTTTTTAATTATCATTTTTTGCCGCTATAGATATATTAGTAACGCCAGCCAATCTGATTTGATCCATTGCCTCTACTAATAATCCAGACCTTGATCTTTGATCGGCTTGAATAATTACTGATCCTTCAGGATACTCAATTTTAAGTCTTTCTATATTTGCTCTAACAGCTTTTAAATCTACTCTTCGTTTGTCGATCCAAATTTCGTCATTTTCAGTTATTGCAACGAGTATATTTCCTTTTTCATCTCTTTCTGCAGTTTCTGCATTTGGTCTGTTGACATCAACTCCAGTCTCTTTTACAAAAGAGGTAGTTACTATAAAGAAAATGAGCATAATGAAGACAATATCCATCATTGGTGTCAAATCTAATGCAGCTTCTTCTTGCGCTAATCTTCTTTTGTTATATCTTTTCATACTGTAATTGTTTTCTTGAGAAAATTTCTTGCCTCTTCTTGATACCTTTCTACTCTATTTGCTAAATCAAATTTGAAAAATAGCCCGCTAAGTGCAATGGTCATCCCTGCCATTGTTGGAATAGTAGCTTTAGCAACACCCGTTGACATAGCTCTTGGGTTTCCAGTACCTAAAACTGCAAGCACTTCAAAAACCTCAATCATTCCATAAACTGTTCCGAGGAGACCAAGCATTGGACATAAACCTATCAAACCATCCAACATTTTTAATTTTTGTGTAGAAACCCTTTTTATATGAATTAAAAAAGATTCTTCAAATAAGTGGATATTTGAGCGATTGATGTTTACACCATTTGAAAATGTATCAAAATTATTCTTTATCCAATTTTTATTATTGTAAGAGGTACTTAAATATTTTGAAAAAATAATAAACCAAATAAAAAGTGTGACAATAAATAAAATATAAAGTACTGGACCTCCCCTATCAAATAGTTCAGCTAATCCCAACATTACTTAACCTTTTTTACTATAGTAACAGCGACAAACTCTTCTATTTCTTGAAGAATTTCAGATACTTTTTCAGACAATAATGTATACATTGCTAATAAAGGTGCTGCGAAAATTAATCCAAGCATTGTAGTTACAAGAGCTTGCGAGATTCCACCTGCCATTTGTTTTGGATCACCAGTACCAAATACAGTAATAGCTTGAAATGTTTCAATCATACCAATAACTGTACCTAGCAATCCAAGTAATGGGGCTACAGCAGCAAGAAACTTTATCCAGTTCACACCCCAACTTAAATTTCCATTTACAGTTAATAAAACTTCATCACATTCTCGCTCAAACGTATCAACATCTTTTGCGTTATCAGAGATAGATTGAATTTTATTGAAAACATCCGAATTTTCATTTGAGCTTATAGTTTTTGAATAAATGTATAACGTGTAATACCTATACGCTGCAAAAATTAATCCTGACAAACCAATTATGACAATAATAAATCCTATTAATTTACCTTGAGCAATTCTTTCAAAAGTAGATGGCTTATCTAGATAAAGTGATAAAAGAAATCCACGAGTTGGATCTACAGGAGCTACCGCGTAACCATCTGAACGATAGTGGGATCGGAATTGCCTTCTTAATGATCTATCTGGTTGTTTTTGAAGGACTGAGTAAGCATTATTAGCAATATCTGTTTTTACAAAAGATCTATTTTTAACCATATTAAATGGTCCATATCTAACCAATGAGTCTTCTTCAATATCACCATCGGAGTTGATAACATTTGCCTTGATTTCTTTGATTTCTCCAGAAGAATTTATTTCATTCAAATGTAATACCCACAAATCCTCAAGGTTTTTGAGATTATGAACTTTAATTTTTCCAATTTCATTCAATGCATCTGTTCTATTTGGATGTTCTGAAAAATTATATGCAGACTCTGAATCAGCTTGAAGCTCACCTGCCATTTGTCTAGCTACACCAAATAACTCTCCTAAAACTCCAAGCTTAATATTAAGCTCAGTTTCAAGTTCGGATAGTTTAAGTTCATTTGATTCAAAAAGATCTTCTAATCTTTGATTTCTTGCTTCTTCATCAGATAATTGTTTCTGAGCTTTTGATAAAAGAAATCTTCTGTCAGCAACTTTTTTTATAAAGTTATCAATTCTTTGAGCATCAATTTTAGATAGTTCCTCTCTATTTTCTTCAACTCTATTTATAAGATCTTGAATCTTCTCAACTCTTTCAATATTTGGATCAACCTCTTCTTGAGTATCTTGAGCATTAATAAAGAAACTAGTAAAAATTAAAAAAGTTAGTAGATAAATTTTATTCATTTTTCTACTCCTTGAACCGGAAGATTAATGAAATCTGGTGGTGCTTGTTTATAGGCAATTTTTAGAGCAGAATCAATTTCATCAGAATATTTACCGCCTAAATGCACCCAAGATTTTTGACTTTTATCCCAATAACCTGTTTCGCCACCATCTGGTGTCATGTAATAAAGATTTAATCTACCTAGTCTAAAAAACTGTGCTGCCAAAATAATACCATCAACATCTATTGAGCCAGAATAAGCTTCGATCGTTCTTCCATACTCATTTTCTATTTGATAGGCTTCATATATCTTTCTAAATTTTTCAGCAGTTGAGAAATTGGCCTTAAATAAGATATCTTCTAACTCTTCAAGTCTCGCCATTCTCTCATCCATTAAAAAAGGTACGTCTATTTCAATTAGATCTCTAAGAGTAATGACCATTCTTTCTAAAAGAGGTAAGACATATTTATTTGTTTCATCTAAATCTTCAATCTGTTTTGTAATATTAGCGATTTCTTCAGCTTGACTTATGGTAATACGCTCAAGCTGATTGTCATATTTATTTAGAATCTCAAATTCAACGATAGTATCTTTATATTCGTTTGTAAGACGCTTTGATTCAGTATCTAATTTATCAATTCTTTCTTGAGCTTGCTGCAGATTTTTAATTGTTCCAGATTGAATATCTATTGAATCATTAACGAGCTGTTCAGGGTTTTCAGGAACAATCGTTTCAGGTTCTTCTTGTGCAAAAGTAAATATTCCAAAGAATATTGTGGTAAAAATTAAAATATTATTTTTCATAAGTTAAAAAAAATGGGGCCTTACTTGAAGGCCCCGATATTATATAGTTTTTAGTCTATTTAATATATATTTTTTTAGAATCTATAAGATGCGCTTACATAAACAGCTCTACCAAAAATACTGTAGTAGCTTCTGTTGAAGTAAGGCCATCCATATGCACTATCTTTCTCAGGCATTTTGTCTTCAATGTTAGCTATTGTAGCTCTTAAAGATAAGTCTGCTGAGTAGTTATAACCCACAGATAGGTTAGCAGTGATGAATGGGTCACCTTTTTCTCCATAATACTGTTCAGTATGACCAGTTCTATCCATGAATAATGAAACTCTCCAGTCATCATATCTCCATGTTGTAGTAGCGGTCTGCTGTGATCTTGGCTCATATAGATAATAGTCTAATAATTCTAGAGTATCTGAATTAGAATCCTCTTTTCTCTTTCTTGAGATGATGTTTGAGTTGTATAGAACAAACCCAAAATCACCAGCTGATTCTGTTGAGAAATTATATCTTAGAGTTGTATCAATACCTTGGAACTCTTCAAATGACTGGTTTGTATTATATGTGGTTATTTCGTCATAAGCACCAATGCCATCAGTATCCAAGTCACCAGGCGTTGCTCTTTTAATAGCTGCAAGAGTTTCTGTACAGTTAATACCAGCAAAGTTTGAATTATTTAGCCATGTTGCAAAAGCCTCACCTTCTAAACAATAACCTTCTCTGTTAGCAATGTTTTGAACATCAAGGTTTGTTACTGCACCTTCAAGCTTCACATGGAAAGCATCCATTGTGAATGATAAGCCTTCAGATATATCCCAAACGAAACCTAAGTAATAATTTTCTCCAGATTCCTCTTCTAAAGCTTTATTTCCTTGGAATCTTCCTTTAATTGTGGATGAATTATCACATGCTTGGAAAGTAGGTACTCCAGTAGCAAAACATTGGTAATAGTCTGTAACGCTAGTGAAATATGAACTGCTTCCAGCATAAACATAATGCATATCTGGTGCTCTGAAACTTTCAGATGCTCCACCTCTTAGTAGGAATTTATCATTTGGTCTGTATGCGAAGTTAAGCATAGCTGATTGTCTTCTTCCAACTGCACTTGACTCATCATCATATTCATCAGATCTTAATGCTGCTGTTAGCTCAAGTTTTGGTAGTACTGGTAGTAAGAATTCAACACCAACAGATGTTCTATCTCTATCACCACCACCTTGTCTTGCAGAACCATTAATAAATATTACTGCTCCAGGAACTTCATTATCGGAATCAACTCTTCTTTGATCAGGTTTAAGTAAATAATCATTTTCATGATATTCAAAAACAGCTGCGAAACCTATTGGACCACCAGGTAGTTGATAGTCAAGTTCGCCAGAAACTTGGTAATCAATCATAGTTGATGATGTTTCAGCACCAGTTACTTCAGGAGCATTAAACGCACCAACAGCACTATCAGGTATTGGTGAGAAAGCTCTATCCCATGCTAAACAAGCAGAATAAGTTGTACCAAATAATGGATCAACAATTGTATCAACACCACAAGGATGGTTTTGAGCTGCAGGGGTATCCATATATGAATAGTAAAAATTAGCGTAACTTAAATATGAAGCTACTCCAAAAGCATAGGCTGCATTGTAATAAAGATCGCCTCTCCATTTATAGAAACCAGATATATCTGTTGTATCACCTCTATCTGCACCTGTAATCCAATCATACACAGCAGTTGTAAGTGGTGATGATTCATAAACTGAATTGTATTCAGTTGTACTTATACCTGCTGACCATTCCATACCATTGTCATAAACACCATTCAAGCCAACGAATACATCTGTGACGTCTTCAGTATAATTAGACTCTCTTCTTGAATTAGGTCCAGCTAATCCTCCAAGAGTTCTTGTATATCTGTATCTACCAAAATTATTATCACCAATTAGCCCACCAAAACCTGAATCTTGTCTTGTGGTATGAGGTGTGGCTGTCCAAACATCACTCATTCTAAACCATCTTGAGAAGCTGTTTATGAATGATTCAGATTCATAATAAAAAGCTCTAGCAGTAAGAGTGACTCCGTTATCAAAATTGTAGTTATAAGTACCCATTACTGTGTACTCATCTCTTTCATTAATTAATGTTTGCTGATCATCACTATAGTCTTGTACACAATATGATCCAGGATATGAATAAGGAGGTGATGTATATCCATAGTCAGCTTTATTCCATTTGAAACCTGCTGGATATATATCTGGACATGAGTATCCATTAGCTGCATAAGCATCGTAACCGTATTCACCATAACCTCTTGGAGTACTGTCGTATCCAGAAATACTTTGAAGTGACATTAAGTAATCAGCAAATACTGCGTCTGATCTATATTGGGGATCATTTGGATCAGACCAAATTGGGTTATCTTCCCAACTGTCAAAATCTTCTCTGTCGTTATAATACATGGGATCAATGTGATACATGTTTGCACCAACTGTCCAACTATGATTCCCTGAGAAACCACCTGTTGTAAATGTAAGATCAATTATATTGTCTCCGCCATGCTCTGTTTCACCAACATAGAAATCAATTTCGTTGTACTCTTTACCAGTAGTTGTAATAATGTTGACAACACCAGTAACAGCGTCAGAACCATAAACAGCTGAAGAACCAGATGTTAAAATTTCAATTCTGTCGATAAGACCTGCTGGAATCGTTCCTGTGTTAACGAAGTTTGATGAGTTGTTATATGGGAATGGGTAGTCTGCCATTCTTCTTCCATTAACAAGTACTAAAACTCTACCAGGACCAAATCTTCTCAAGTCAAGCTCATTAGCATTTGGTGTGAAAGTGTTAACAAGAGACTCATTCTGAGTAGCTGCGTTAGCTATTGGAAGACTTTGAAGTGCTTCTGTAAGATTCCTATAACCATTATCCTTCATATCTTGTTTTGTGATAACGATTAATGGGCTAGCTCCTTCAACTTGGCTTCTTTTAATTCTTGATCCAGTAACTGTGACCTTTTCAAGAGTTACAACACCTTCTTCAGATTCAGATGATTCACCATCACCAGATGAGTCGCCTTCCGTAGCAACAGGAGTAGATTCAACAGATTCTTCTACTACTGCTTCTGTTTCTGGCTCATCACCAACTGCTTGTTCGCCTGGATTATCTGCAACAACGGCGAAAGTAACAGTTAATAATGAGAATAAAAATAAGTTTTTCATGTCTTTAATCATAAAAATATCCCCGTAATACGATTACTTAAAACACTAAATTACTATATTTTGCTTAAAAAACATAGAACTATTTGATTTTTTTTATATACATTTATTACACAAATTTGATATATAAGCTAATTCAGTTATGTAATAATACAAAAAATTCACTAATTTCAACTTATATAGGTATTTTATGATTAATAAATTATTAAAAACTTGTTTTTCTTTAATTTTTGTATTCTTTACACAATCGTCTTATTCAGATGATTTAATTCCGGCAGAATTTTTTGCTTGCTATGGCAACAATCATAGTATGCAAATGTCGCCTGATGGCAAATATATTGCAATCGTCACACAACCGAGAGATGACAAATGTGATATTGAGCCAGATCTTCAAAAAAGAATTGAAGACGATTATAGAGGTGGAAAATTAATTTTATATAGTACTGATAATGGCTCAACAACTGTTTTAACTTCAGGAAGAGGTAACAGTAGTGTTGGTTCAGTAAGATGGGTCTCTAATGAAAGAATTATTTTCACGACAGAACCAACAAATTCGTCAGGTAAATCACTTTCTGCATATGCATTATGGGGAATGAACATTGATGGCAAAAAAAAGAAGACATTATATGAATTTAAAACCTCACAAGGTGTCTTGTCTTCACCAAAATTAACAAGCTTACTCCCTGAGGAAGACAATTTTGTAATGGTAAAAATAAATGAAAGACGAGGAACTGTTGATGATTATTACAAAATGAACATATTTACTGGCGCAAAGAAAAAAGTTGCGTCTGGTCCAGATATTGAAAAAGAAGAATGGTTAGCTAACGTAATTGAAAAAGCTGACGGAACCCCTCTTGCAGCAGTGTCTAACATTGGAAATACATGGAGAATATGGAGATATCTACCAAGTGAAGATGCTTGGGAAATACATTTTACAAATGTATGTCAAACACCAACATTTTTTCCTTTAAGTGGTTACGAGGGTAAATGGCTTGTTGCAGGACAAGATGTTTCAAAATCAAAAACATGGAATAGTGATAATGATAAGAGTAAATTATTTGTTTATGATCCTGAAACTAGAAACTTTGACCTTTTGTTTGAAGATCCAACTTATGATGTTGCTGGACCTGTTGGTGGTTGCAGAACAGCTGATGGCGGTGCTGCAATTGATGAAAAAACCAATGAACTTATTTACGTAAGTTATTATGCCGAAAAACCAGAAAGGCTTATTTTTAATGAAGAATTAAAACAATCATATGAAATGATTTTGGGCCACTTCATTGCTGATCGTGGAGAGGATGTTGTTGTTAGACCAGTGACTTGGAGTAAAGATAGAAATAAAGTGGTTTACTCGGTTTCTAGTTCTTCAAATCCAGGTGAGTACTGGTATTTTGATAAAGAGAATGTAATTTTATCCTTCTTATGGGAAAGGTCTCCATGGATTGATAGAACTAAATTGGCAAAAAAAGTCCCAATTAATTACACGGCTCGTGATGGACTTGAAATCTACGGTTATTTAACTATTCCAGTCAATTCTAGTGGTAAAAATTTACCTATGGTTGTTCATCCCCATGGCGGTCCCAATGCGAGAGATACAATGGGTTATGACCCTGACGTTCAATTTATGGCCAATAGAGGTTATGCAGTTTTTCAGCCAAATTTTAGAGGTTCTACTGGTTATGGTGCATATCATTACATCTCAGCTAACAAACAATTTGGTAAGACAATGCAAGATGACATTACTGATGGAGTAAATTATCTGATTGAACAAGGTGTGGCTGATCCGGATCGTGTAGCAATCTTTGGTGGAAGTTATGGTGGATATGCCACTATGGCAGGGTTAACTTTTACACCTGATTTATATGCTGCTGGCATCAATTATGTTGGTGTTGTTGACTTAGAACTTCTACAAGAAGACTCAAATAGAAACTCTAGACGATTTGGTGGATTTTATGATGAACTTAGGCTTGAATGGGGTGATCCTGATGATCCTGAAGATATGGAATATATTATAGAAACATCTCCATTAAGACAGGCACATAAAATTAAATCACCAGTTCTAATTATGCATGGTGCACAAGATAATAATGTTAGATTAGTACATGCAAGAAAATTAGCTGACAGGTTAGACAGTCTTGGAAAAGATTACGAATGGTATGTTGAGCCATATGAAGGTCATGGATTTGGCGGAGAACAAGCTCGTCTAAATATGTATGGAAAAGTTGAAGAGTTTTTAGGTAAACACCTTAAAAATTAAAAAGCTTCAAACGAAGTCTGACTTTTTCCTAGAATTAAGCCGTGAATATCGTATGTACCTTCATACGTATTTACTGCTTCTAAGTTCATACAGTGCCTAATAACATGATACTCATCACTTATGCCATTTCCACCGTGAATGTCTCTTGATGATCTTGCTATATCTAAAGCTTTCTGACAGTTATTTCTTTTAAGTAAAGAAATCATTTCAGGTTTCATTTTATCTTCATCAATGAGTCTTCCTAACCTTAATACTGATTGAAGACCTAATGTAATTTCAGTTTGCATATCTGCTAATTTTTTTTGAACAAGCTGCTTTGATGCAAGTGGCTTTCCAAATTGCTCTCTTTCAAGCGAATATTCAAGTGCAGCATTCCAGCAGAACTCAGCTGCACCCATTGCACCCCAAGCAATTCCATATCTAGCCATGTTAAGGCAAGAAAAAGGACCTCTAAAACTTTGAACCTTTGGGAGTATTTTATCTTTACTTACAAAAACATCTTCAAGAAAAATTTGACCTGTTACAGATGCTCTTAAAGCAAACTTACCTTCAATTTCTGGAGTGCTCAATCCCTTAGAGTCTCTATCGACTATAAAACCTCTCAAAACACCCTGCTCATCTTTAGCCCAAATAACCAAAACATCAGCTATGGGAGAATTTGTGATCCAGGTCTTTGATCCGTTAAGAATGTAACCGTCATCTTTTTCTTTTGCATTTGTTTTCATTGAAGCTGGATCTGATCCTGCATCTGATTCTGTTAAACCAAAACAACCTATAAGCTCACCTTTTGCCATCTGCGGCAGATAAAAATCTTTTTGTTCATCTGAGCCAAAATGATAAATTGCGTGCATGGCTAAAGATGTTTGAACACTATATGCAGATCTATAACTTGAATCTACTCTTTCGATTTCACGAGCTATCAAACCATAAGATACATAATTTGTTCCTGCACAACCGTAACCATTTATTGGAGCACCAAGAAATCCCATTTCAGCCATTTCTTTATAAATACCTTTATCAAATATTTCATTTCTATTTGCATCTGTAATCCTGGGTAAGAGTTCTTTTTGACAATAGTCACGGGCTGATTTTTGAATAATTAATTCTTCATCAGTAAGCTGGTCATCAAATAATAAAATGTCTTGGATTTTCATAACTGTTATATTTTTTCGACCCTAATAATACCAAATCTTGGCATTGAGAACACTATAGAATTCGTATTAAGTGCTTCTTCAACAATCTCAATCATTCTATTTGAATTCCCACAAATAATCATTAATGGAATCTCATTTTGATATTGATATACAAAATCAATTACTTCATCTGAAACATCCTGATGTCTAACTCCGTGCAGATCTAAATGAGTTATGCCGTTTTCTTTCGATATTTTCATCAATACACATTAATCTTAACCATATATAATTATTATATGGCAAAACTATACTTCTTTTATTCAACCATGAATGCAGGTAAGTCAACTGCCCTACTTCAATCAAACCATAACTATTCAGAAAGTAATTTAAAAACATTATTATTTATTCCTAAAGACTTAGGAGATAAATCAGATGGAAAAATTATATCCAGAATTGGTTTAGAGGCTGATGCGATCATTGTTGATAATGAATATAATTTTTTTAATGAAATTGAAAAATTAAATCATGAGGATGTAAGTTGTATATTTGTAGATGAAGCTCAATTTTTATCAAAAGAGCAAGTTCAAAGTTTAGGAAAAGTTGCAGATGATCTAAGTATACCCGTTATGTGCTATGGCATAAGAACAGATTTTCAAGGTCAATTATTTGATGGAAGTAAAGAATTATTAGCTATAGCAGATAATCTTAAAGAGTTAAAAACTATTTGTAGCATGTGTGAGAAGAAAGCAACAATGGTGGTAAGATTAAATCAAGAAGGAGAAGTTGTTTTAGAGGGTGAGAAAATAGTAATTGGTGGGAATGATATTTACAAAACACTTTGTAGAAAACATTTTAGGCAACTCACAAAGTTAATTTAAATGGAGTAAATAGATGGAATATGTAAATAAACAGTTGCTATTAGATAAAAGACCAACCGGGATGCCTGAAGATGATTGTTGGAAATTAAACGAAGAAATTATTTCTACAATTGGAAGTAACGAAATTATTATTGAGGTTAAATATTTATCTATTGATCCTTACATGAGAGGCAGAATGAATGACTCTAAATCATATGCTGCTCCAGCAAAAATTGGCGAGCCCATGACAGGTGAAACTGCTGGTGTTGTCGTAGAAAGTAATTCAGATTTATTCAATGTTGGTGACAAAGTTTGTGCACACAAGGGATGGCAAACCTATATTAAAGCTAAAGATACAGATGTTGCTCTATTGAAAGTGCCTGAATCGGACATAGGATTATCATCATTTCTTGGAACGCTTGGCATGCCTGGGAGAACTGCCTATTTTGGTCTTAATAGAGTTGGAAAGCCAAAATCAGGTGAAACTTTAGTAGTCTCTGCTGCTTCAGGAGCTGTGGGTGCTGTAGTAGGTCAGCTTGGCAAGATATATGGTTGCAGAGTAATTGGTATTGCAGGTGGACCAGAAAAATGTGCCTTTGTAAAAGATGTATTGCAACTAGATGAATGTGTAGATTACAAGGCAGGCAACTTGGTGGAAGATTTACAAAATGCATGTCCTAACGGAATAGATGTATATTTTGAAAATGTGGGTGGTCCTGTGACAAGAGCAATTGCTCCGCTATTAAATAATGGATCAAGAGTTCCGATCTGTGGTTTTATCTCTCAATACAATGAAGCTGATATGTTAAAAGTAGAAACACCATTTCATGTATTAGGAGCACTTGAAAATAAACCTGAACATAGATTTTTTGTTGTCACTGAGTGGGCTGATGAGTGGGAGGCAGCAACCAAAGAGATATTACAATTAGTTAAAGAGGATAAAGTTCGTTATCGAGAAACTATCACAAAAGGTTTCGAAAATGCACCACAGGCTTTAAGAGATGTTTTGACAGGTAAGAATTTTGGGAAGCAAATTATTGAAATCTAATCTATTTCAATAACTCCTTTCATATACAAAACAGCATTACCACCGATCAAAACTCTGTTTTCACTGTTTTCACAAAAGAGCTCCCCTCCTCTCTTAGAAACCTGTTTAGCTTCAAGTGAAATTTTATTTAATTTTTCTGACCAATAAGGAATTAAAGTTGTGTGTGCTGAACCAGTTACAGGATCTTCATTAATGCCATATTTTGGACAAAAGTAACGAGATACAAAATCATATTGATTGCTTGAGGAAGAAATGATTAAACCCTGACCATCAAGTTTTGAAACAGCATCAAAGTTGGGAGTCATATTTGAAACATTATCTTCGTTGTCGAATACCGCAAATAAATTAATATTTCCAAGATAAGTCTCAAGAGGTCTTACTCCAGTTGCATTCTCTACAGCTTCAATCATATCAACTTCTTTAAAGTTATCTTTAGGAAAATCAAGTTGTAAAAAATTTTCTTGTTTATAAACTTTTAACTCGCCACTTGCTGAATTTAAGCTAATACTTTCCGCATCATTGTTTAAAAAATTAAAATAAACATAAGCTGAAGCAAGGGTTGCATGTCCGCATAAATTAACTTCACATGCTGGAGAAAACCATCTAATTGAATTATTTTTTAAGTTAACAAAAGCTGTTTCTGATAAATTATTTTCAGTAGCAATTTTTTGCATTAAAACTTCATCATTAAGCTCAGAAAATATTACAGCCGCAGGATTTCCTGAAAAGATCTCGCTGGTAAAAGCGTCTACATAATAAACTTCTAATTTCATAGCTAGTAATTGTATAAATTTACTTATCTAAATGAATCATAACCCATATAATAAATGCATGAAAAAATATCTACTTTCATTTTTAATTATTTTATCTGGAACAATCCTTGCTGAAGATACCGTAGCAAATATATTTAAAGTGAATTATAAAAATCAATTATTTATGGATGTTGAGGTTGCGCTTGCGGAAGCACAATCTGAGCTTGGTATTATTCCCTCTTGGGCTGCAAATGAAATATCTTCTAAGGCTGATATTAAATACCTTTCTCAAAAAGATATCGATATGGAACATAAACTTGTAAGACATACTCTGGTTGCTAGATTAAATGTTTGGAAGCGTTCCATAGATAAAGATGCAGCAGAATATCTTCACTATGGAGCAACAACAGTTGATATATGGGATACGGTTTTAGTACTTCAAATAAAAGACTCTATTGATCTTTTGATTGATGACTTATTAGAGATTGAAAATTATTTATTAACACTTACTAAAGATAATTTATATACTTACATGCCCGGCAGAACTCTTGGCCAACACGCACTTCCAATTACCTTTGGAAAAAAAACTAGTACATGGTTAGCTGAAAATAGAAGAAATATTGAACGCTTACAACACGTTCAATCAAAAATTAACAAATCAGGAATTCTCAAAGGAGCTGTAGGTTCTTATTTAGGGCTAGGCACGCAGGCTATAGAGACTGAAAAACTCATGATGATAAATCTAGGTCTTGATGAACCATCCAAAGATGACTGGCATGGTATAAGAGATGTTTTTGCAGAATATGCGTTAACTCTTGCAATAATTTCAAAATCTTTTGGCAGAATTGGAAATGAACTGACTCTTCTTCAAATGACAGAATTAGGCGAAACCGAAGAGTATCTTGGTTCCAAATCTGTGGGCAGTAGCACTATGCCTCAGAAAAAAAATCCTAGAGGACCTGGAGACTTACTTGAATACTCACGAATTATTCCAAGATTATCAGAGATTGTATTAGATGACATGATTAATAGCTTTGAGAGAGACGGCGAAAAAAGCGACGATGAGCTTAAACAGATATCTATAGTCACAGAGCAGATGTTAGATCGAGCTAAACCTCTTCTTAAAGAACTTAAAGTTAACAAACAAAAAATGCGTGATAACTTAGACTTAACTAATGGTCTAATATTATCTCAAAGACTTACTTTTTATCTTGCAGATAAGATTGGCAAAGATACTGCTAATGAGCTAATGCATGATGTTGCGAAATTTGCATTAGAAAATAATTTAACTCTAGAAGAGGCTGCGCTACAAAACAGAATAATTTCAAAAAATATTACTAAATCAGAATTAAAGAATATTCTTGATCCTGAAACTTACATTGGTCTTGCTGTGAAACAAGCACAATTAATTATTCAAGATATTGAAAATAAGAGAACTAAATAAATGCATAAAGATGTAATTGTTGTAGGAGCAGGTATATCTGGAATTGCTGCTGGCTATAATCTTAAAAAAAGTTGTCCTAATAAGTCTTTTACCATCTTAGAAGCTAGAGATAATATCGGTGGAACCTGGGATCTTTTTAAGTATCCTGGCATAAGATCTGATTCAGATATGCATACATTAGGATTTAGGTTTAAACCATGGATACACGATAAATCTATAGCTGACGGTCCTTCTATTCTTGAATATTTAAATGAAACAATTGATGAATATGATTTAAGAAATCACATTTCATTAAATAACAAGATTAAATCAGCAAACTGGAATTCAGATCAATCTATATGGGAACTTGCCATAGATGAAAATAATGAAACTAAAAATATGACATGTAATTTTCTTTTTCTATGTGGTGGTTACTATAGTTATACAAAGCCACATATGCCCTCTTTTAAAAATGAGGACAGTTTTAACGGAGATATTGTTCACCCTCAGTTTTGGAATGAGGATATTAACTATGCAAACAAAAAGATAGCTGTCATAGGTAGTGGAGCCACTGCAATAACTATTGTTCCAGCACTGGCAGAAATAGCTGAGCATGTAACTATGGTTCAAAGATCGCCAACCTATGTTGTATCAGGACCTAGTGAAGATAAGATTAATAAATTTCTAAGAAAAATTTTACCTTCAAAAATTACGTACTTCTTAATTAGATGGAAGAATATACTTTGGCAAAGTTTTACATTCTCTGTGGCACGACGATATCCAGAAAGAACAAAGAATAAAATACTTGAGTTAGTTCGAGAAGAACTTGGTCCTGATTTCGATATTGAAAAACACTTCACTCCAACCTATAAACCTTGGGATCAAAGAATATGCCTAGTTCCTGATAGCGATTTATTTGAATCAATTAAAAATAATAAGGCTTCTGTAGTTACAGATACTATTGCAGAATTTGAATCAGATGGTATTAAATTAGACTCAGGCAAAATAATTGAGGCTGATATTATTATTACTGCCACCGGGATTGAATTAAATTCTTTCAATGATATAGATGTAACAATTGATAAAGTTAAGATCAATCCAAATGAAAGACTTACCTATAAGGGAATGATGCTCAGTGGTGTGCCCAACTTTGCTGTTAGTTTTGGATATGTAAATGCATCATGGACATTGCGAGCAGATCTTACATGTGAATATGTGTGCAGATTAATAAATTTAATGGATAAGAAAGGTGTTTTGTGTTGCGCACCAATAAATGATGAAAGTGCGTACGGAGATGATAAATTAATAGATTTCAACTCAGGATATTTTCAAAGAGGTCTGCATATGATGCCAAAACAAGGCAATAAAGCCCCATGGAAAAATTATCAAAACTATTTAAAGGACATCTTTGTTGTAAGGGTATTCTCAATAAATGATACAAACCTTAATTTTTACAATAATAAAAAATAACTTGTAACATTTTTCATCTAACTGCGTTAAGTAGTTATAAAGTTTTAAAAATAACTAAAATAATTTGTAACATTTTGTATTTAAGTACGTTAAGTAGATAAAGTAATAAAATGAAATCTTTATCGGCAATTAAATCTTATTCGAGTGATATCGATGATTACTCCTATTGTGAAAACAATGTCTTTAATGAAATGTGGCAAAATAAAGAAATGTCATTTGAAAAGCTTTTAGAGATAACAAACCGAGTTTTATTTGGTTATGCAAGAGTCTTATCAAAGCAAGATTACGATAGGTCCTGGGAATTAATGGGAATCATGAATGACAAAATACTAAAAAATAAAGAAACATTTATGTCACATCCAAAGCCATTGTTATATGCAAAATTAATTATGAAGCGGAGTTCAATTGATTTGCATCGTGCAGAGAATAGATTTATTGAAATGCAAAAAAAACAATCTCTATATTCTATTAAAGAAACTCCTGAGGATGTAATAGATGAGCTGGAAAAAACTATGGAATGTATAAAAAAATTAGATGAAGTTGACCAAACTATTTTAACAATGAAGGGTCAAGGAAATAGCGATAAAGAAATTCATGAAGCGGTAAATATTATTAGTGAAAAAGAAATAACTTTAGGTAATCTAAGAGTCAAAACTAGCAGAGCTAGAATTAAACTTGCAAAATTAACAGGTAGAAATTATGAATGAAGCAATAGAAAATAAAATAATTGAGTTAATAGACCAGGGAAAGACTCCTGAAAACTCTATTGAGCTTAAAAATATTTTGGAATCCTCAAGTGAAGCACAAAACCTTTATGAAAATCTATTGATGAATGATACTAACCTAAAAAATCTCTTTGCAGATGAATATATCGAATTTAATAATAAGATCGATAGCATTAATAAGAAAGAAGTTGATACTAACAATAGAGTACAATCTTATTATCTTAAACCTTTTATAGGTTTTGCTTTAGCTGCTAGCTTAGCATTTATAGCTATTACATTTGTAAACTCTCCTGAGCAAATTATTGATTCTGAAGAAGAATCTGATCAGTTGATTTATGCAGATTTTGAGGAAGTTCCTGGTATAGATCCTCAACCTATCTATATATCAGGATCTGAAATGGGTACACTTTGGAGTACTGCTTCAAGAATGGCAAAAGAGCTTGGTGTTGATCGATACGAAATTATGTATGTTGTATATGAAGGTAATAAAGATTCATTTATTGATAACAACATCAATATGCCCAGAACCGATAGAGATTATTTTGTAGATCTTTCCCTTGTAGAAGATCTTGAGACAAACTTCGTTATCACTGAAGTTAAGCGCCACATTTTTTGCAGCTGTTAAACAATTTGTAACAAATTCTCTTTAGCTTCGTTAAGTATATATATAACACTATTTTGGAGAAAATATGGAAGAATTTATTGGTTATGGTTTAGTTGGTGTAATCGTACTTTTGCTTGTTCTTGGAGTTAAGAAATTATTTACAAAAAAGAAAAATTCATATGATTATGAAGATGAGATTATTCTTGATAACGACATGGTTCATTATGGTCCCTTTTCTGGTAGCCATAAAAACCCATATCGAAAATTTCTTCTCCTCCTAACAATCTCATCTTCATATCTTTCTGCAGCTATTGATATGAAAACCATTGATAACTGGGGCATTATGTCCTGGGAAGAAACTTTAGTAATGCGAAAAACTTCTGACAGTTCGCTATCTGAAATTTTTATAGAAATGGATAGACCTTTTTGTATATGTACTAATCCAAGAATTGTGACTCCTATGGGAACGAGTAATTACAACGAAGGTGACAAAATCGAAGCAACTATGATCATTAATAACTATAAACCTAAAAAAATAGTTTTTAATGTTGATGCTGTTTTTGATGATACAGGTAATTATCTTTTAAAACCTATTCATCATCCTGGTCTTAGAAATGCGGAGTTAATCAAAATAAAGTTTGCATCTAATGTAGCCATTGATGATATTTTATTTATTACTGAAGGTATGACTAATGCCATGAAACAAACTGAACGCATTTGTTTTAGTGACTATCAATTAACAGAACCAAACATAGAAGACGTAAAAGTATAAATGGTGGAGCTACGCGGGATCGAACCGCGGACCTCTTGAATGCCATTCAAGCGCTCTCCCAGCTGAGCTATAGCCCCATTGAAGACGATATTGTACATGATGAATTAAGAAGATGCAGAAGCGAATCCTGTATCTCATTATACTCTTTTAAATTTATTACTCTCCATTCAGATTTTTGAGAAGTATGCGAAGAATGATCCCAATGCAGTTTCGTTAATGAAGTCTCTAAGTAAAAAACACTTAGAGATTATAAGTTCTTTGCAGAAACACTAAATGAGACAAGGTTAAGTAATCTCCTATCTTAGCCTTGTCGTTTTTATATACTTATAGTTAAGGGTTATTGCTTTTGATAGGTTGGCATAAATAATAATTAGCGTTCCCGTCCTTTTCGCCTATTTTAGAGTCGCTTTTAATAAAGCTTTTATATTCTTCTAGAAGCTTTTTTTCAATTCTATTGTCCCCAAATACTTCATAAATTAAAACATTAGTTAGTCTATTAAATTCATACATTTCAGCAAGATATACATCACTATTTTCTTTTAAAACAAAAATTGTTATTGGCATGATTTTGATGTTATCTACATCAGCAATAAAGTTTTTATTACCAACATCTACAATAGAAACAGAATTTTCTATAACAAAACTTTTATTATTTGGATCATCATCTATTTTAAGAGTTAAATAATCATAAGCTTCCATTTCACAATAATATTCAATAATTTCCGATTGTATTAAAGGTGATAAAAGAAGAATTGCTAATAATTTTTTCATATTATTTACTTAAGGTTTTATATAACTATACCAAAGTTTCGGACATGACATGGCTTTTTTGATTCTATCGCTAGACAAAGAATGGAGTCGCGAATTACCCGAAGGAAGTGGCTAGGAAGAACCTAGACTATCCCCTAATTTTTTTTACTATGAAATAAACAATTAAAATAATAACAACTGAAACAGTTATAAAAAAATAATCTCTAATCAGTATTACTATTACAACAAGAGCTATAGGAGCAGTTACAAAAACAAACATAGCTTGAAGAACAGCTTTTACATGTGGAGGTAGCTTATCAAACTTTTGTGCTAGGATTCCTTTCTTTTTTTTTGATGCTAATTCCTCTTTAATTTTTTTTTGTTCTTTTTTTTCTTTTACATTCCAAGGATCATCATTCATACCCCAATCATACCAAACCTATTAAGGCACGATAAATAATTTTGTTATAAGATAAGGATAGAGTTAGAAATGATTAATCCTAAACACAAAAAACGCTATAAAAAATATATCAAGATTTTACCTGATCACAAGAGATGGCTAGAACAAAGACAAAGTGAATTAAAAGATGTTTTAGATATAAAAAAAGATGGCGATAAAAAATTTCTTAGTAATGATGATGTTGTAAATATAAAATATGGCGTTTTTAAAAATAAGTCTGAAAAACTCATTACATTTATTCAATCAAAAATAGATGAACTAGAATATTGTATAAACGATATGGAAGATTATATTAAAGAGTATGAAGAAACCTATCAAAGCAAACTATGAAAAAGGGTTACTAGGAAGAAGCTAGTTCCAAATAAAATTATAAAAAATATATAACGCCCATAATACTAAATATAAAGTACCGTCAATAAAACCACTTTCAACCAATTTTATGCCGATGTAAAATCCAAGTATATGAAAACCCCAAAATATTAAATCAAATATTTCCATAGCTAAAAGTATAAACCAAATAATAATAAGACTACCAAAGATAGAATTAGAGATAGAAGATATTAGTAGGCTTGGTTTTGTCTAAATCGTAGGTACTTTCTAGCGACACTAGGTGGGTTATTCGCGACCAGAATTTTTCCTTAACAAATAATGAGAAACAAAATATTCTTTGCCATTATTTAATGCAAAGAAAGCCTCACAAGATAAAAAGAAGATTCTCCATCTGTTAAACCAGATTTTGGGTTTGTCATAGTGGTTCTGAAATATATCTAATATTTTTTTCTTATTTTTATAATGATTATCTAGCCAAGCCTTACAAGTTTTTGAATAGTGATTTCCATTGATATCCCATTGATTGATAATTTCTAAGTCATCATCAAAGTACTCAAAAATATCTTTACTAGGCATAATGCCACCTTGAAAGAAATACTTTGTCATCCAATCAAAATTATTTTTCATTTCATAAAAGTAAGTTAGCTTTTTATGGCAGAAAATATGAATAAATAATCTTCCATCAGGTTTTAGTAAATTGTTAAGAGAATTTAAAATTAATTTATAGTTCCTCAGATGTTCAAACATTTCTATTGAAACAATTCGATCAAATTGTGCATCTAATTCGAGGTTATTAACATCCATTCTATAAGCTTTGATATTTGATAAGCCTCTTTTTTGTGCTTCATTTTTAATATATCTAATTTGATCGGTTGAATTACTAACTGATGTAATTTTTGTATCTGGATACTTTTCAGCTACATAAAGAGAAAAACTACCCCACCCACAGCCTAGGTCAAGAATTTCATGACCGTTTTTAATATCAGCTCTTTCTATATAAAGCTCAAGCATCAATTTTTCTGCTTCATCTAAAGAATTTACGTTCTCAAAAAGTGAACAAGAATATTTTAGGTTTGCTCCCAAAACTTGGTTAAAAAATTCCGGAGGAACTTCATAATGTTGCTCGTTGGCGTCGTAAGTTTTTTCAGCAACAACCCCATCAGAAAGCGCGCTGATAATTTCATCCTTATTGTTCGATTCTTTTAAGCGATTGTTGGTAATAAATCTCACAGCAATTTTTATTAAGGTATCAGAAATAAGGCCTGATTCGGCCAATGATAAAAGGAATTTAGTCATGTTTTTTGTAAATGAGCGTAGATAAACTAATATTAAAATAAAATTATTTTAATTTACGCACAAACTCTATTCTAATCAGCTTTATCTATTTCCCAATATTTTACTTCTACAGATTTAGAGAGAATATCTATGTTCCATATCACAAAATTAACAGCTCCATTGTTAACAGCATCTGTAAAAAATAATCTAATATTAGATTTATCTCTTTTAAATGTACCTCTGTGAGGACTTGTAATAAAAGTCCCGTCTTCCAGGAAAGTCCTTGCTTCACCACTCATTACTCCTCGTGTTCTATCCCCATCAACTGCTGACATAACATGAGAGCAAAATACAGATCCATAACCTTCAACTTTTCCTTCGTAATCAAAGGAAACAGAATCTGATTCAATTGACATTTTAGTGATAGTTAAATTACCAGTTCCATCTGGGTTGTTTAAATCCATGTTGTATCTCCTTTAAAAAAATTAATTAAATTTAGTATATTTAATGCTTTTTAAAAAGCAACTACATCTACTTTATAAAATTAACTAGTTATTCTATTTCAATTACTTTACCAGGTATCAATGATATAAAATCAGGCGAATTAAAAGATTTTAGAGCCTCTTTTAACCTTACAGGTGGCTCAAGAGTATCCTCATCCGTCAAGGCAAAAGTACCCCAATGCATACCAAAAGCTTTTTCAGCTTCTAGATCTAACATAACTTGTATAGCATCCTCTGGATTTACATGACTTTCTGCCATAAACCATTCAGGGTTATAAGCTCCTATTGGTATAAATGCATATTTAGGCGCACCTAATTTAAGTCTTGTATCGACAAAGTCATTTGAATAACCAGTATCACCAGCATGATACATACTGTAATCATCAAAATTAAAATACCAACCACCCCACAAGCTTTTATTTCTATCAAATAGCCCTCTTTTAGACCAATGCTGAACTGGTGTAAAAGTTAATGTTAGTCCTTCTAAGCTATATGATTCCCACCAGGTAAATTCATAAGCATTTTTAATTCTTTTTCTTTTAAGAAGTTTTAAATCTCCAATAGGAACAAAAAATATTGCTTCAGGATGTAATTTAGAAATCTCTTTAAGTGAATTAATATCTAAATGATCATAGTGATTGTGACTAACAGTAACAAAGTCAATTTTTGGAAGTTGATCAATGCTCATAGCTGGTGGGATCAATCTTTCAGGCCCAATACTTTTAAAAGGTGAAGCTCTGTCTGAAAAGACTGGATCGGTCAGAATAGTTATACCCTCTTTCTTTATTAAAAAAGTTGAGTGTCCAATCCAAATAATATAATTATCTGATTCATTTAAATTAATAGTTTGCCAATCAGAGGAAATATCAATTTGTGCTAGCTTTGGTTCAACATCAGATCTTACCCATCTGACTAAATCCTTAAATGGTTTTTCAAGAGCCTTACCATTTGAGTTCGTATACTCCGCAAATAATAAACTAGATAAAGTTAAAGATGCCAATAAAAGTATTTTTAACATTTTTTAACAAAGATTTAGGATTTTTTAGCTTGTGATTTGATATAAATATTCATAAAGAAGATAAAAAACTTTGAAGAATAACTAAATACTTTTCTTTTAAACCTAATTATAAAAATTTTAGGGTTTTGCATTTTCAATCGCAGCTGCTTTTTGAGTTAACGGTGGGTTTTCTCCCATAAGATTAATTTGATTTATAGAGTAATTTGTCATGGTTTCTAAAAAACCAGAATCTCTATTTGCATAATCATCTCTGATGATAAAATCATCATAATCAAGTTTTACGTTATAAAGAGAAAACTTATATTCAAACGTTGTATCTTTTATTTCACAAGAAAGGCCCATATCATCTGAAGGTGGTTTATATCTTAGATATTTTGCAGCATTAACTGCACTCGATTTAAAGAAAGGACAATCTTTTAATATAATTTTTCCATTCTCATCTCTACCTACAGCACAAACTGATCTAATAGCTTTTATTTTTTTTGGTAACCCTTTTTTATTAATATTAAATTTTACAGTTGCAAATCCTTGATAGCCTGTATCTGGGTGAGTTGGCTTCATTACTTGTAGCATTTGAGCAGAGCACTCACTAATAAGAAATGTACTAAATGATGAAACTAAGAAGATAAAGCATATTGTTTTTTTCATATCTGCATTGTACTTAAATCACAACCATAAAAAAAGGCCGGTAAAACCGGCCTTTAAATATTAATCAATGATTAATTAGAATGCGACATTCCATTTTAGATAAGTAATCAAACCTTGGTTACTATAAAGACCTAGATATGCATCTCTGTCTCCATTAGCGTTAGGTAGTGGATCCTCATCTTCAGCGTTAAGCATACCGTAAGTAACAACACCGTATTTACCTAAATCAGCTTTGATTTGTAGGTCTAAAGCACTGTACTCATCTTGTGTACCGCCAGCCTTAACAATACCACCAGTTGGGTTACCAGAAGCATCAGTTTCAGCATCAGAACTTAATCTGAAGTCACCAATATTTCTTTGTGTTAAAGCAACGCTGTATTTATCCCATGCATAAGAAAGACTGATGTTATTTCTTGTTCCAGGAACTCCTTCAAAACCAACATTGTTAGTTTTCTTAGAACTACCTGTGAACGCATCAGTGTTGTACTCATCCATGTCTGTATAGTCAACAGAAACATTCATCACACCAGGACCAACGTCTCTTGTGTAATTTACGAATAAGTCATAACCAACCACTTCAATTTCACCAACGTTAGTGAATCCAGCACCAACATAGTCAACACGACCGTTAGCACATGATCTGATAACGTAGATTGAAGAGTCATTACCTTCTCTTCTTACATAAGTAGCGCCAGCAGGACATGCATCACCAACTGAACCTGTACCAACAGGTGCACCAGCAGCAGTACCGTCACCAGCAATACCATCAGCGTTAAAGAATGTTACATTATTTGAAAGTGCAGATCCGCCAACAAAGTCATTCCACATAATATCTTGTGTAGAAATACTTGCAATAGCGTCACTTACTGTAATTTCATAATAATCAAAACGTATGTTTAATCCATCTAATGCATCAACAAGCACACCCATATCTTGCTCAACGCTCATTGTGAATCCTTCAGAAGACTCAGCGCCAAGATTTGGATTAGCTTTAATTAATGTTGAAACCTGCTTAGAAGGACAGTCTGCAGGAGATACTCCTGTTGCAGCACAAGCCTTATAGTCATAAACAGTGTTTGCACTAAATGTAGTTGCACCATATAAGTTATCCATTGTAGGAGCTCTGAAACCTTCACCAGTATTCAATTTAACAATTGTACCTTCCATAGGAATCCATAATGCACCTAATTTAAATGAATCACTTTCACCAACGTCTGAATAGTCGTCAGATCTGAATGATGCTGTAACTTCTAGGTTGTCCATTACAGGAAGTAAGATTTCACCAAATACTGAATCAACTTCTCTATAACCGGCACCAGAGTTACCTGCTGAACCACCAACTAAACCATTTTCTGAATGCTTATCGTATTCAGCTGAATATTCGTTAGTGAAGTTTTCAATACCGAATAAAGCAGAAACTGAACCACCTGGGAGATCCATAATGTTATCGATCTGCACAGTTACGTCATTCTTTTCGTAATGGTTAGTGTATTCAACTAATGTAGTAGCACTCATAGCAGCAGCACCAGCCTCTGAACCAAATGGCTCATCGTTTAGAACGTTTGAGTCTAAACCTGCATAACTTAAGTAGTATCTACCAACATCTACGCCGTAGAATTTATTAATTTGTGTACCATACACAACTTCTACGTCGTCATTAACTTGATATGTTAACTCGAATACTGCATCGTGACCTGTATCCACTTGGTGCATACCACGATTACCAATTTCAGTCCATCTCCAATAACCAGTTACAGGAACGTCATAAGGGTTAGCTGGATCACCAACTGCGATACTTGGGTATCTAGCAGCAGGAGGAGCATATCTACCTGTTGACTCGTTTCTTAAGTAATTGATTCTTGAATAAAGACTTAACTGATCGTTAATTGCGTATTCAAAGTTTGTTGTAATGCTGTCTCTAAAAGTAGCAGCATCTTGAACCATGATGTCAGCCCAAGCGTATCCGCAGATACCTCTTGCTGCACCACCATTTGAAGGTGTTGAAGTAGGACCTTGTCCAAAAGCAGCACCACCAAAGTTTGGTCCCCACCATCCATCTGTTGGATTATCAATTGAACCAGGACAAGTTGGAGTAGCCATAATATCACCAGTGACTGGATCAGCTAGGTTTCTTGAGTACCAGCTTAAACCATAAGTTTCACTATATAGGTCAATTACGCCATCGCCATCTCTGTCTTCAGCAGTAGCCATTGTGTACCATCTATCTTTGAGATAAATTTCATCTCTTTCATCATGCTCAACCATAATAGTTACATAACCTTTATCGTTGGTAGCACCATAAATGAATGATACAGAATTTTCTTCACCATCATCACGGTCTCTATCACCACGTCTGAAATTAAATTCAACGCCGTCGAAACCTTTCTTTGTTATAACGTTTACAACACCAGCAATAGCATCAGACCCATAAACAGATGAAGCACCATCAGCTAGAATCTCAATTCGATCAACTGCAACAGTTGGTATCATATTGATATTAACAGCTCCAGATCCACCTAAGTGAGGTGAACCAGGCATTCTTCTTCCATCCATGAGGACTAATGTTCTAGCAGATCCTAAACCTCTAACACTGATTGTTGCGTTACTCATAGCGCTACTACCAGCTGTAGGTCCAGTTGATCCAAAAGAGTTATATATTGAGTTTCTTAATACGTCAGCAGTCATAAGACCAGAAGATGCATCAATATCCTCACTGGTGATTGTAGTAACCTGAGCAGCACTATTTAAAGAATCTCTCTTTATTCTAGAACCGGTTATAACAACCTCTTCTACATTATCTGCAGCCTCATCCTGAGCAACCAAATCAGCATTAAAAAGGCCGAAAGTTACTGCAAGAACTGCAAATAAATAATTCTCTTTTTTAAACATACAATTCCCCTTGTAGTTTGATTAATATTTATGATATGCACACGATAAACACGTGCAATTCACGTTATGAGGCCTATTGTTTCAGTTTTTTTTACATAAATCTACATTTTTTTAAATTATTTATAATTAAATATAAATTATTTATATACATAAAATTTGCGATATATCACTAATTTTTATGTTTGAGATAAATAAGACTTAACATTAATCATTTTTCTCTTACAATTACTTAATAAGTGGGGAAATATAGTATGTTATTAAAAAACAAAAGAATTTTGATATCTGGAGTTGCAAATAAGTATTCAATTGCAGCAGGTATAGCTAAATCAATGCATAGAGAAGGTGCTGAACTTGCATTTACATACCAAAATGAACGCCTTTTGAAGAATCTATCAGTAATTGCAAAAGAATTGGATTCAGATGTCTTAATTCAATGCGATGTAAGCGATGACCAATCAATTAAGGATTCGTTTGCTGAATTGTCAAAAAAGTGGGATAAGTTTGATGGTTTTGTTCATTCCATAGGTTATGCACCTGCAGATCAACTTGAAGGAAACTTTGTAGATGTAACAACAAGAGAAGGTTTTAAGATAGCGCACGATATTAGTTCATACAGTTTTACTGCAATGGCAAAAGAAGCAAAGCCAATGCTCAACGATAATTCTGCCCTTTTAACTCTAACTTATCTAGGATCTGTTCAAACAGTACCTAATTACAATGTTATGGGCTTGGCAAAGGCAAGTTTAGAAGCAAATACAAGATTTTTAGCTGCTTCTCTTGGAAAAAATAACATCAGAGTGAACGCAATTTCAGCAGGACCAATAAAAACATTAGCTGCTTCAGGAGTTAAAAACTTCAGAAAAATGCTTTCAAAGCACTCAAATAGAGCTCCACTGGGAAGAACTGTGACAGCTGAGGAAGTTGGAAACGTAGCTGCTTTTTTATGTTCTGACTATGCCAGTGGCATTACTGGTGAAATTACATATGTAGATGGTGGTTTTAATATTGCTGCAATGCCTGTAGATGAATATGAATCATGATTAAAAAAGCTTATGAAAAATATGTCTTACCAAAACTATTAGATGTATGTTGCTCTACTAAACCAGTAAGTTATCAAAGAGCTAAAGTTGTACCAAACGCTTCTGGAAATATATTAGAAATAGGTATTGGTTCAGGATTAAATCTACCCTATTACTCAAAATCTAAAATAACTAAATTATATGGTCTTGATCCTTCAGAGGAGTTATGTGAAATGGCAAACAAAAATGCATCTAAGCATTCAATGGATGTTGAAATGTTAATTTCAGGCGCTGAAGAAATTGAATTACCCTCTAGAACTATAGATACTGTTTTAATTACCTATACACTTTGCTCAATTCCAAGTCCAAATGATGCATTGCAAGAAATTAAAAGAGTAATGAAGGATGACGCAATAATTATATTTTGTGAGCATGGTAAGGCGCCTGATGAGAACATATTAAAGTGGCAAAATAGAATAAATCCTTTATGGGGTAAGATAGCTGGTGGATGTAATATCAATAGAGATATACCGAATATTATTAATTCTGCAGGACTAAAAATAAATAATCTAGAGCAAATGTATCTTCCAAGCACTCCTAAAATAGTTGGTTACAATTATTGGGGCACTGCTTCATCATAATTTGATATGGATAACAGGCCAGTAATTGTTGGTGTAGGGTCTATTCAACAAAAAGGTAATTATAAATCTTTAGATGAAGCATTAATACTTATGGATATTGCAACAAAAAAAGCAATCAAAGATACAAATAACGAAGATATTAAAAACTTTATCGAAGAAATTCACATTCCTAAAGGCTATTGGAGATACAGAGATCCTGGAAAATGGATTGCTACCAAAAATGATTTTAAAAATGTAAAAACAAGCGTTTACAAAATAGGAGTGCTGCAACAAAGCCTATTAAACTCATGCTGTAACAAAATATTAAATAAAGAAATAGGCGCAAGTTTAATTGTTGGAGGCGAAGCAAGATACAAACTGCTTTTATCTCAAATTAAAAATAAAGATTTTGAAGAGATTGAATTAAATGAAAATCCTAATTTTTATGTAAAAGCAAAAGATGACATTCATCTGAATGAAGAAAAAGCTGAATTAGGTATGATGGCAGTTGGATATTATGCAATTTTAGAAAGTGCATTTAGGTTTAATAAAAACATAAGCATAGGGAATCAATCAGATTTTGTTGCTGAAATGTATGCATACTTTTCTAAAGTAGCATCTAGAAATAAAGATGCATGGACTGATAGTGCTCTAGATGCAAATGAGATTAAAAATATAACTAAAAAAAATTCGCTGCAAGCATTTCCATATAATAAATATCATTGTACAAGTTGGAATATTAATCAATCTGCAGCAATAATAGTTTGCTCTGAAAAAATTGCTGATGACTTAGATATTCCACTAGAAAAAAGAGTATATCCCCTAGCCTCATCTGAAAATAATCATATGATTGGTACTCTTCAAAGACCAAAATTATATGAGCAACATGGGATGCAGTTAGCTGCAAAATATATTCTAGATGTCTGCCAAAAATTGAAAATAGAACCAAATTTTTATGATCTTTATAGCTGCTTTCCAGTAGCTGTTCAAATGTTTGCAGAGTCATTGAATTTAAATGATTATAAAAAATTTACTATTACTGGCGGTATGTCATTTGCTGGTGGTCCATTCAATAGTTATGTACTTCATTCGTTAGCAAAAATGGTATCAAAGATTAGAAAGACAAAAGATAGTAGTGGAATCATCACAGGAGTTTCTGGAATGATGACAAAACAGTCATATGCAGTTTTGAGTAGCAATCCTCATATGAATTTTACTCATAAAGACTTTACTGAATTCGCTGAAAAAAAAGAAAAACCTGTTGAAATTTCTTCACTTGTAGATGGTGTTGGTATAGTCATTGGTTACACAATTCTTAATAAAACCAAAGAAAAGTATAAAGCAGTCATTTTTATAGATTGCTCAGATAACAAAAGAAAATTGATAACTTCCGATGATATGTCTATTATTAAATCAATGGAGAACAAAGAATGGGTTGGAAAAAAAGTTTACTTCAAAAAAAATCAATTAGTTTCTTAGTATTAATCCTTTTTACAGAGGTTCTTTTTGGTGACTATGTTTTAAATAGTATTAATTCACATAAAGAAAAATTTTCTGAGGTTGCATTAGAAATCTGGGATTATGCAGAATTAGGTTATCAAGAGAATAAGAGTGCAGATCTTTTAGCTGAATCACTTAAACAAGAAGGTTTTAAGATATCCAAAGGTCTTGCGGGAATACCTACTGCGTTTATTGCAGAATTTAATAATGGCGGTCCTGTTATAGGCATACTTGGAGAGTTTGATGCACTTCCGGGTCTAGCACAATCATCCGCACCTTTTAAAGAAAAAATAAATAATGAAACTGGTGCAGGTCATGCATGTGGTCATCATTTATTTGGAGCAGCTTCAGCCTGGGCTGCAGTAGCTGTGAAAGAATGGATAGTAAAAAATAATATAAAAGGAACTATAAGATTTTATGGGACACCTGCTGAGGAAGGTGGTTCTGGAAAAGTTTACATGGTTCGAGAAGGCTTATTCAAAGATGTGGATATAGTTCTTCATTGGCATCCAGATGATTCTAACAGTGCAAATTCGAGAACTTCAAATGCAAATAAATCTGCAAAGTTTACATTCAATGGTATATCAGCACATGCCGCAGGATCACCAGAACAAGGAAGGTCTGCTCTTGACGGTGTTGAGGCTATGAATCATATGGTCAATATGATGCGTGAACATATACCTCAAGAATCAAGAATTCATTATGTTATTACTAAGGGCGGTCTTGCTCCAAATGTCGTACCAGATGTTGCTGAAGTTTATTATTATGTAAGACACCCTAAAATGACCGTTGTTGAGGAATTATTTAAAAGAGTTGTTAACACTGCTTCAGGAGCAGCAATAGGAACTGATACCACAATGACTTATGAGGTTATGCATGGAAATTTTTCCTTATTACCTAATGATACGGTGCAAAAAATTGTACATAAAAATTTAGAATCTTTAGGAGGTGTCTCATATGACCAAAGTGAGCTTCAATACGCAAATGAAATTTATGAAACCTTTATTGATCCTGATAACTTAATTGGTTCACAAGAGACAATAAGACCCTTCAAAACATCACATGGATATGGCTCTACAGATGTAGGTGATGTAAGTTGGAATGTTCCAACTGCTGGCTTAAGAACAGCAACATGGGTTCCTGGAACAGCATCTCATTCATGGCAAGCAGTCGCATCAGGTGGGACATCAATTGGTGTGAAAGGTGCTGAACTTGCTGCAAAAACTCTTGCCAAAAGTATTATAGAAATATTATCTAACCCTTTAATAATTGAAGATGCTCATCAAGAACTTAATAGAAGAGTTGGGGAAGATTTTATTTATCAACCTTTACTGGGTGACAGAAAGCCTCCGCTTGATTATAGAAAAGTTAATTAGGTTGAATTGACACTGATGCATTAGGTCTTCTTAAATCAGCATAACCATAATTTATTCCATCAACAATATGAATACTTTGGGTGCTACCCATAGTATGTTCTTCGGTAACTTTATGACCAATTATATTTAAACCCTTTGCCAAATCTGAACTAAGAGTTTTTTCATGTAATATACCTGTTGTTGGCCAGTCTTTATGAACTCTAGTAAGCATAGTCGCTTCACCAACATTTAAATCAAAATCAATAATACCAGTGACAACCCTTAAAATGGCAGCTGGAATTAATGATCCTCCAGGCGAACCAGTAATTAACATGAGATCTTTATTTTTATCAAAGACAATAACAGGAGCCATAGTGCTCATAGGTTTTTTTCCTGATTCAAACTTATTACCTGGACTGGCTGATCTGCCTCTTATAGATTTATCACCATAACGATAAGCAAAATTATTCATCTGATTATTCATGAGAATTCCAGTGCCAGGAATTGTAACTCCGGAGCCAAAAGAGTATCCAAGCGTGTAAGTATTTGATACTGCATTACCCTCATTATCAATTATTGAGTAATGTGTTGTATCACGTCCTTCTTTGATTAGCTCAAAAGGATTAATATCTGTGGATTTGCTAGCTTTTTTCTTATCAATAGAGCTAGCCAATTCTTTTGCCCTCTCTTTTGATAGCAATTGTTGAATTGGAACATCAAAATATTCTGGATCGCCTACAAAATGAGATCTATTGTTATGCCCTCTTCTTATAGCTTCAGATAAAAGATGATAAGTTGTGATGGAATCACTTTTATATCTTTCCAGATTAAAATAACTCAAAACGTTTAATGCTGTAAGTAAAGTAATACCACCTCCAGATGGAGGACCAGCTGTAAAAACTAAGTTCCCTCTGTAACTTGTAGCTATTGGAGCATCAAATTTTGATTTGTAAGTTGCAAAATCTTCTAAAGAAAATAATCCATTATTCTTAAGGGAGGCATCTACTATTTTGTCTGCAATATCGCCTTGATAAAAAGCTTTTTTTCCTCCTTCAGAAATTTTAGTGATTGTTTTAGCAAGATCTGGTCTTTTCATTAAATAATTTTCAGGCAAAGGCTCATCATTTAAAAAATATATTCTTTTTGATTCTGGATCGTTTTTTAACTGAGGTGTACTTTCGATAGCCTTATGTAAATCATAAGAAACTAGTATGCCCTTATTAGCTTGATTTATTACAGGCTCTAAAACATCTTTTAGAGGTAACTTTCCAAAAGCAGCATGTGCATCAAGAAGTCCAGAAACTGTACCTGGAGTCGCTGATGCTTTGTAGCCATAACGGGTAACGTCGAACATTTCATTCCTGAAATCTTTTGGATTAATTTTTTTATTTTTACTTAAACTAAAAATATTTTGTAAATTTGAATTTAAAGGTGATCTACTTCTGTAATCAATAAAATATACTTGTTCTTTTTCTTTAATGTAAACAAGCATAAAACCTCCTCCTCCTAGATTACCTGCTCTTGGAAGAGTTATTGCCAAAGAAAATCCTACTGCAACTGCAGCATCCACTGCATTTCCACCTTTATTCAAAATTTCAATTCCAATATCTGAAGATAAGTAATTTTGAGAAACCACCATCCCAGAATTACCAACCACGGGATGATAGGGAGAAACATAGTCAATATAACTTTGTTGTGAAATTGAATTTAGACTTAAAGAAAAAGCTAAAATTAAAAATAAATTTTTCATTAAAAAATAACCGGTGCTAAAAAGTAGGCAAACATTGTTACAACTATGATACCAATAATGTTTAGAGCTATGCCTGCTCTCATCATTGTTGCAATTGTAAATTTGTTAGATCCATAAACTATTGCATTTGGAGGTGTTGCCACTGGCAACATAAAAGCACAACTTGCAGCGAGACAAACAGGGACAGTAAGTGAAACTGGAAGGATTCCAATTGCGACAGCTAAGGCACCAAATACAGGTAAAAAAGTAGTTGTTGTTGTGACATTGCTTGTGATTTCAGTTAAGAAAATTATTAATGTTGCAACTGCTAAAATTAATACTATAGGCGGCACTGTACTTAAAACCATAAGACTTTGACCAATCCACATACCTAATCCAGTAGAACTTATTTGGGCTGCAAGTGATAAACCTCCACCAAAAAGCAATAATAAACCCCACGGTAGCTCTTTAGACTTTTCCCATTTTAATAAATCACCTTTTTTTGATGCTGATGGAGTCATAAAAAGTAATATGGCTGCGATTATTGCAATACCTGCATCGGTTAGGCCGGATAAAAATTCAATATTATTTAATAACGTCCTGAAAACCCAAGCAAAAACAGCTAGACCAAAAATAATAGATATACGAATTTCATCTTTTGTTAATGCTCCCATCTCATTTAACATTTTTTTTAATTCATCCTTTGCTCCTTGAGAAGCTGAAAACTTAATTGGAAACACATATTGCGTTAATGAATACCAAGAACCAAACAACATGACTACAGCTAGAGGCACGCCTAGCTTCATCCAATCAAACATTGAGATCTCTACCCCATAAGTATCTTGCATAAAAGCACTAAAAACTATATTAGGTGCTGTGCCAATTAATGTAGACATCCCACCAATGGTTGCAGCATAAGCAATACCCAATAAAAGAGCAGTATCAAAATTAGCTTTATCTGTATCAGTCATTCCAGGAACTGTCTGAGAGATTACTCCACAAACAGCAAGGCCTATTGGTAATAACATAAGAGTTGTTGAAGTATTCATAACCCACATACTAATCAATGCTGAGACAAGCATAAAACCACCAATCAACTTAGCTCCGCTAGAGCCAACAGCTAATATCATCTTTAAAGCAATTCTTTTGTGTAGGCCTGAACTTTCTATGCCTAAAGCTAAAATAAAACCCCCTAAAAACAGATAAATATTTTTATTTGCATAAGGCAAAGCAGCAGTTTCAAAGGAAGTAATATCTAGTAATGGAAATAATGCCAGTGGCAGTAAAGCTGTAACCGCCACAGGTATTGCTTCTGTAGCCCACCAAACCGCCATCAATACAGCAATTGCAGCTACTGTCCAGCCGGCAGAAGATAATTCAGCAGGAGGAGGAAATAACATCATTAAAAAAAATAATGCTAGTCCAATTAAAAAGCCTTTCTTTTTATATGCTGGCATAACTTATACTAATATTTTTTCATAAAAAAAGGGAGTAAAAAACTCCCTTTTTTAGTTTATAAATTCTTTAGAATTTAACTTTTACGTCAAGATAGAATCTTCTACCGTAATCTTGATGAGCATCAGCAAAGAAACCATAGAATCTGTCAGCTAAAGGAGCTCTTTCATCTTCTAGGTTCTGAACTGCTAACTTAACTCTTGCTTTATTATCACCAACATTAAACCAGTAATATACAGAAGCATTGTAAGTTGTCATGCTAGGTATTACATATCTTGTTCCATCAGATCTAGTTTCACTGCTCTGATAGAAATCACCTTTTCTAAGTCCAGATAACTGAACGCCTAGATCACCTAATCTATAATTAACTTTAAGACTGGATTTTTCAACATAATTACCATCAAGGCCTGCTAAATTTCCAAATCCAGCAAAAGTGATATCAAATGGAATCACTCCAGATTCTTGAGCATCTACAAGAGCCTGATATGCATTCGTAGGTTGTTGTGTAAATTCAGTTGTCTCAGAATGGTTTAATGAAATACTGAAATCACCAACTTCAGTCACGATATCGTAATAAATACCAATATCTTGACCAGCAATGCTTCTAGTTGCAGCATTAGTATAGTCATCAAAAATAGTGAGAGCTTCACCTGCTGGACAAATACCTGCAGCAGTAAACTTAGCAATTTCTTCAGCTGTATATCCAGGATTAGGATCTCTGACTATGAAAGGGTTATTGAAACCATCACAATTTTCAGCTCCATAATTAATCCTTGCTACTAGATCGGCAACCATTGAATTGGTTCTACCAAATAAGACAATTGTGTTATCTTTTTCGATTCTCCAATCATCCCAAGTAATTGTTAGCCCTTCAATATTACCAGGTGTCCATACAATACCCCATGAAGTATTGTCAGACTCTTCTGGAAGTAAGTTTGGATTACCTCTTCTAAAACTTTGTATTTGATATCTATCATCAAGCGGATCATTCGCACCAACATATTCACCAACAGCATCATCAACGTTACCACTTCTTGTAACGTATAACTGATTTGCTTGTATCAAGTTCGGTACTCTAAATGATGTAGATTTTGAACCTCTTAGTAATAAATCATCACTTATCTCCCAACCCAGAGCTGCTTTCCAGACTGTAGATGACTTAGTATCATCAGGATCTTCGTGTCTCATAGCAACCTGAGCTTCCATTTTGCTTGAAATAGGTAAAATCATTTCTGCAAAAACTGAATTTGTTGACCGTTTTGCAGAAGTGTCAACAGTCGGACTTGAACCTAAGACGTCACCAACAAATGGAAATCCTAAACCTGTTTCAGTAGAAGTAAACTGAATTTGTCCGTCAAGTCTTGGATCTCTATCATCAGTATAAGATTCTTGACGATATTCAAAACCTACAAGCATTCCGACTGGACCAGCTGGTAAGTTAAAGACCTCAGGATTTGTCATTTTGAAATCAAATGAATTTAATTCACTGGTATCATTTCTTGAAACATCAATAATCGCTTGAGATAAAGCAGATTTGACATCTGCAGAAAATATATTTATTGCATTTGGAGTTGAATCATTTAAACCAGCTTGCAATAAAGAATTGGATAATCTATTTTCTGTTAAATCTTCAGATGTAGCTTTAGAAGCTAAAACAGCCGTTTCCCAATCCCAACCAGAATCAGTTGTTCCTCTAAATCCAAACAAATATCTATATGTTTCTTTATCAACATTGATGATTCTTGGACCAATATCAGGTCTCCAGTTATCAATTCTTACTTGTTTATTTGAAGATGAGTTATCTGATGTCATACCAATGGCATTCATATAATAGTTATCAGGACCAATGCTTAAAAGTGCTGTAGAAAAGTCACCAGCAGGTTCTTTATGTCTCATATAGTCAGATTGATACTGGCCAATCTCGGCAAAAAACTCTATACCACTATCAAGTTCGTGATTTACAAAAACAAAAAGGTTGCTTCTTTCAAGTTCACCTCTGTAGTCTCTGAATTGACCTGGATTAATGTAGTACTCACCATTTGCCATTGAAGTTGTATCGACTGCTAAACAAGTTCCATAACCTGTGTCTTTTGAGTCTGATCTAGCACATCTAGGATCGCCAATTGGTATTATTTGGATTTCTCCAGAACTATCAGAATAATCAGTTCTTCCCCGCATATCTAATTGCGCCCATTTACCTGAGTAAAGGTTTCTAAATGAACTATCACCAGCCCATAAAGAATCTGCTGGAATCCATTTTCTATGATCTGAATCTCCCCATCTTGGATCTTCAGCTGCTGCAATACCATCTCTATCATAAAAATCATACATTATAGATACATTGGTTTTGCCGCCATTCATATCTTTACCCCATTTCAGAGTAAGTCTGTCATCAACTGCACTAAAATTGTCATAACCTTGATTTCTAAGAGCAACCTCAAATCCATCAAAATCAGACTGAAGAACATTATTGACAACACCGGCAACAGCATCAGCACCATAAATAGCAGAAGCGCCATCTTTTAATACTTCAACTCTTTCAAGGCCTGTTGTTGGAATAAGATTAGAGTTAACACTCATTGTTGGTACATAATCACCACCAAGTAATTCTGTTTGATAACCAGCATTGTTAACTAATCTTCTGCCATTTAATAAAATTAATGTATTACCTACACCCATGTTTCTGATGTTATAGGCACCTACATCACCCCTTGCAGAGTTAACACCGCCTGAATCAGATTCGGCTTCAGTAAAGTAATTTAGGCCTTGTTCAGTCATATTCTCTAAAAGCTCTGTACCGTCTTCAACACCAAGGATATCAATATCCTCAGATGAAATGACTGTTACAGGAAGAGCTCCAGTAATAGAAGCACCTTTAATTTGAGAACCAACTACAACAACATCCTCAATATTTTCTTCAGAACTATCAGCTTCTTCTTGAGCAATAACTGCCAATGGAAGTAATAATATTAAAGAAAGTAAATAATTATATTTTTTCATATTTTCCCCTCTATATAGTGTATAGATTTAGCTAATTATAGGCACTAATTCTATCTAATGTCCAATTTTGTAAATGAATTTTTTAGTTTAAAAAACTTATAAGTTTCTCTATTCTTTTGAGTGATTCTTTTTTATCAAATAAGGATAAAGTTAAACCTAATGATGGTGACTTAGTAGAACCCGTTAAAGCAATTCTAATTGGTTGGTTAACTTCTGGTACTTTCAAGTTGTTTCTCGCTTGATATTCTTTTAGCATTAAATCGATTTCTTCCTCATTCCAATCAGAAATGGTTTGTAACAATTCGTGAATATCTTCAAGAACTTTAGTTCCATTTGATAAAAATTTATCTATAGCGTTTTTATCATACTCTCCAACATCCTTAAAATATGGTCTAAGTGCTCTAGCTATATCAGATAAAGTATTATCAAAAGTTCTCATTGAGGCAATGAGTAAGTCTGTATTTGGGTGATCGTTTATATCTATATCAATTTTATGTGCAAATGGTTTGATGTGCTCCTTAAATTCTTCAAGCGATAAATTTGCTAAATGTTGTGCATTTAACCAATCCAGTTTAGTAACATCAAAAATAGCTCCAGCTTTTTGGACATCTTTGATATTAAAATCTTTGAGCAAATCATCCATATAAAAGACCTCTTTATCACCACCTGACCATCCAAGTCTTGCTAATGAATTGAGAATTGCTGAATCTAAATAACCCATATCTTTATATTCCTCTAAACTGGTTGCTGCATGTCTTTTAGACAATCTTTTTTTATCCGGTCCTAAAACCAATGGAAGATGAGCATATTCAAGCGCTGGGTATCCTAAAGCATTTTGTATATGTATTTGTCTTGGTGTGTTTGAAATATGGTCTTCCCCTCTTATTACAGCTGTTACGCCTTGTTCAAAGTCGTCTACAACATTACACAAATGATATGTTGGTGTTCCATCGCTTCTCAATAAAATCAAATCGTCTAATTCAGCATTATTAAATCTAATCTCTCCTCTTATTATGTCATGCATAACAATTTCACCATCTTCTGGTGTGGCGAGTCTTAGTACTGTGTTCGAGGAACGTTCTAATCCAAGATTTCTACTTCTGCCATCGTACATAGGCTTTTCCCCGTCAGCCATCTGTTGATTTCGCATCTTTTCTAGTTCTTCTTCAGAACAATCACACCAATATGCATCACCTGATGCGATTATTTGCTCAGCTGCCTTAATATAAATATCATTTCTTTCCGATTGATTAATTGGTTTTTTATCTGGTGAAAGACCTATAGAAGAAAGTGTATCTAAAATATTTTTTTCATAAGCTTTAGTTGATCTTTCTCTATCTGTATCCTCTATTCTTATCAGGAACTCTCCATTATTTTGTTTTGCATATATATAATTAAATAATGCTGTCCTCACTCCTCCAATGTGAAGAGTTCCAGTTGGGCTTGGAGCAAATCTTGTTACAACCTTACTCACTGAAATTTTCTCCATATTGTTTTAAGATCATGTTTAGTCTCGATTTCAGATAATTTTTTTTCATGCTCAAGAATTTCATCTTTGGAAGATTCAATAGTAACTGGAGTAAAGCCATCATCTATCTGAATATCTTGAACTCCATTATCTGCTAAAGTTTTTTTGACAGAATTTGAGGCAAACTCAAACTTACTTTGACCTCCAGTTAATTGCATATATACATCTGCAAGAATATTTGCATCTAATAGGGCCCCATGAAATGTTCTATTATAACCGCTAACGTTATATTTTGATGCTAAGGCATCTAAAGAAATTCTTTGTCCTGGATGTTTTTCACGAGCAATTTCAAGTGAATCCTCAACCTCGCATATTTCTTCTAATTTCGGATACTTTGATGAAGCCAATTTAAGTTCATTATTCAAAAACCCCAAATCAAACGGAGCATTATGAATAACTAGGGTTGACCCCTCAACAAATTGAATAAAGTCTTCAGCAACCTCTTCAAATAGCGGCTTATCTTCAAGTGATTCAAGAGAAATGCCGTGAACTTCATAAGCTTTTTCATCAATAGATCTTTGTGGATTTAAGTAGCTATGAAAATGTTGATCTGATTTAACTCTATTATTTACAAGAACAGCGCCTATTTCAATTATACGATGACCTTGCTTTACTTCTAAGCCAGTTGTTTCAGTGTCAAGTACAATATATTTTTTTGGCATCTTATAAGCTATCTATTCCTTTGTTTGCAAGAGCATCTGCTATTTCGTTTTTTTCATGACCGGCATGTCCTTTTACCCAATGCCATTTTACATTATGTTTAGCTGCATATTTATCAAGCTCTATCCATAAATCTTTATTTTTTACATCTTTTTTAGAAGCATTTTTCCAATTATTTTTTTTCCATTTATCTATCCAACTAGTTATGCCTTGCATCACATACTTAGAGTCAGTAGTAAGATTTACATTGCATGGTTCCTTTAAAAGTTTAAGACCTTCAATAGCAGCCTTTAATTCCATTTTGTTATTAGTTGTATTATTTTCTCCTCCGAAATGCTCTTTAGAAATATCTCCAAACTCGATGAGCACTCCCCAACCACCAATACCTGGATTACCTCTGCATGCTCCATCAGTATAAATATTTACTGTTTTCATAAAATTAAATTAGAATCACCATATGTTAATTATAGAGCCTATAAAAGCATTTGATGATAATTATATCTGGTTGATGACTAAAAATAATAAGTCTGTCGTGGTCGACCCTGGAGATGCAACTGAGATTATTAAATTAATTGATAATCAAGCAATTAATTTAGAAGGTGTTCTAATTACTCATCATCATTATGATCATACTAATGGCCTGTCAGAATTAATAGAAAAAAAGAATCTAAAAGTATTTGGCCCAAAAAATAATATAAGCGAAATTAATAATATAGTTGGAGATTCTGATCAATTTGATTTAATTGGAATTCATTTTGAAGTCCTTGAAATACCTGGACATACACTTGATCATATCGCTTTTTATACCTTTAATAATGGTAATCCAGTTTTACTATGTGGAGATACACTCTTCGCAGGCGGATGTGGAAGAGTATTCGAGGGAACATTTTCTCAAATGTTTAATTCTTTACAAAAATTGTGCACTTTACCAGAAACTACTGAGGTTTATTGTGGACATGAGTATACGAATTCTAATCTTTTATTTGCACTAGAAGCAGACCCGAATAATAAAGATTTAAAAGATGAATACAACCAAGTAATCAATTTAATTGAGCAAGGAGAGCCAACTCTTCCAACCACAATTTCAAAAGAACTCAAAATAAATCCTTTTTTAAGATGTAATTCTGAAGGAATTAAAAATACAATTAAAAATAAATTTAATCTTGAAGGAAATGAAGAAGAAACTTTTTCAGCATTAAGAAAATGGAAAGACAACTTTTAATTGTTTTAACAGTTATTTTAGTGACTGCTGGATGTCAACAGCTGCAGGTGAATGGTCCTAATACAACTGAAACTAGCGACGACATTCCAACCGAAGATACTAATTCAAATCTTTATACCTCATATGATATTTGGCAATATCTTGTTTTAAATAATACCGAATCAAGCGACTACTCTCTTAATGAAAGAACGCTTTTTTATATGAATATGCATTTGAAAGATGGTGAAAAATTTACAGAATATCTAAACGACTCATATTATTTCTTATACTTTGTTATTAATGAACTAGAAAAAGCTAATCTTCCTTTGGAGCTTTCTTTAATTCCTTACATTGAAAGTAATTATGATCCATTTTCTATTTCTGCATCTGGCGCAGTTGGTATGTGGCAATTCATGCCAAGAACTGGACGTTTTTATAAATTAAATAGGTCATGGTGGAATGAAGATAGACATGACCCATATCAATCTACCGAGGCAGCTATTGAATATCTCAAATATCTTTATGTCAGATTTGATAAAGATATTCTATTGACGCTTGCAGCATACAACGCTGGTCCATCTTTGTTGGATAAAAGAATCAAACAAAATAAACGTAAAGGCTTAAAAACAGATTTTTGGTCACTTGATTTACCCAACCAAACAAGGGACTATATTCCAAAATACCTAGCATTAAGGGAATTAGTATTTAACTCAACTAATTATGGTGTCAACCTTCCTGATATACCTTATGAGCCTGTGGTAATTAAAGTAGTTATCCCTGGTCAAGTAGAAATACTTACTTTGAGTGATTTTTTAGATATAAAGCCTGAACTACTCTATAAATTAAACGCTGGATATACAAAATGGGCATCAGCACCAGAAGATCAAAGCATCTTCTTTATACCTATAGAAAAATATTATCTTTTTGAAGATGAGACTAATCCCTTCAGAAAAACAAAAGCAATTAATTGGATATCGCATATCGTTGAGGAAGGCGATAATTTATGGTCATTGGCTTCAAAATACGAGACCGAGGTAAAAATAATTAAAGAAATAAACTATTTAAGGAGTGATCTACTTTCAATCGGAGATACACTTTTAGTACCTCTTGGAAAAACTAAATCAAATAATTTCATACCATATGAAATGCATATTGTTTCTGAAGGAGATACTTTATGGAGCATTGCTGCAGAATATAATTTAGACATTAGAGATCTAACTAGCATGAATTCTATTAATCAAGATGATTATCTTCAACTAGGACAGCAGTTGACCATAGGTAATAAAAATATCCATAGAAATATTGAATCAAAAAAAAGAACAATACTGTATTCAGTTAAACAGGGAGATAATTTATATAAAATATCTGAGTTATTTGATGTTTCAATCAAAAGCATTGAAGAGATCAATAATTTTAAAAATCCAATACTAATGCCTGGTCAAATTATTAAAGTAGCAATAAGAGCTTTTTAGTTATCTGATGTCTTTGGATCAAGCGCGTCTCTTAAGCCGTCTCCAAAGAAATTAAGTGCAAATAATGTAATTGTAAAAGTAATGCCTGGATAAATTAACAACCAACTATATTCTTCCATAGATTCGACACCATCTTTTATAAGAGTCCCCCAACTACTCATTGGAGGCTGAATTCCAAGACCAAGAAAACTTAAAAAGCCTTCGAGCAACATTACCTGTGGTATTGTTAAAGTCGCATAGACTGCAATAGGGCCTAAAATATTTGGTAATAGATGTCTTCTAAACATAGAAAAATTTGATACTCCCATAGCCTTGGCTGCCAAAACAAATTCTTGATTTTTTAATCCAATAACCTGACCTCTTACAATCCTAGCCATCGTAAGCCACTCCACAGCTCCAATTGCTCCAAATAAAAGCCATAGATTCCTACCAAAAATTACCATAAGAAGAATAATGAAAATGATAAAAGGTAATCCATATAAAACATCAACTATTCTCATCATTATTGAGTCAACTCTTCCACCGGCATAGCCCGCCACTATACCCCATGAAACTCCAATAATTAATGCAACTGCAGTGGCAACAAATCCCACCAATAATGAAATTCTTGCGCCATATAAAATCCTGCTTAGAAGATCCCTACCTAATACATCTGTTCCTAAAAAATGCTCAGAGGATGGTGGACTGGCCCCAAGATTTAAATCTTGATATGAATATGAGTAAGGAGCAATCCATGGAGCTAATATTGCAACAACAATGAGTAAAATTAGTATAAAGCCTCCAAACATAGCAGCTTTATTTCTTCTTAATCTATAAAATGCATCAGACCACAAAGAATTACTATTCATGATGCATCTCTTGATCTTGGATTGAGCCACAGTGAGGCTAAGTCTGACATTAAATTAAAGAAAACAATCATCGCTGAGAAAAATATTGTGGTACCCAAAATCATTGTGTAATCTCTATTGAATGCTGCCTCTACGTAAAACCTTCCAAGTCCAGGGATTTGGAAGATTGTTTCAACCACAAATGACCCAGCCAAAAGACCTGCAATCGCAGGACCAAGAAAAGATACAACTGGGATTAGACCGCCTTGCATAGCATGTTTAACAACCACCATTCTTTCAGTGAGGCCTTTTGCTCTAGCAGTTCTTATGAAGTCTTGATTAAGAACCTCTAGCATGCCTCCTCTACTAAGTCTTGCAATATAAGCAGCGTATGCAAAACCTAACGTCAAAGAGGGAAGAATTTTATCACCAGGTAACTGACCCCAACCAGATACAGGTAGAACTTCTAAATTAATGCCAAAAATCAAAACTAATAATGGTCCCATTAAAAAAGTTGGCACGCATATTCCTATCATCGCGATTGACATAGGTATAAAATCCAAAAATGTATTTCTTTTTAATGCTGCTAATACACCAGAAAAAACTCCCATAACTAGCGCTATTAAAATTGCATAAAATGCTAGCTCAAAAGTAACAGGTAATCCTGTTGCTATCATTTCACTGACAGACCTTCCTGGGAAACGAAATGAAGGACCTAAATCCCCTCTAAGCAATCCGGACATGTAATCAACATACTGTTGCCAATTTGAAGCATTTAAATTATAAGCTTCATTTAAATTTTTAAGCACCTGTGGAGAAACTGCTCTATCGGCATCAAAAGGTCCTCCAGGAGCAATTTTTATTAAAAAAAATGTAATTGTAGCTACAGCAAATAATACCGGTATTGCAAGCAGTATTCTTTTAAAAAAAATAGCAAGCATCAGAAATTAATCTCTTTCTAAATAAATAAACTTAGGATGATGGTGGTCAAGAATATGAGGTTTATAGCCTTTAACATCAGGAGATAACTGATAAGCCCTTACATAAGTGTATAAAGGTATTATCGGCATATTTTTAATTAGAATTCTTTCAGCCTCCATCAAAAGTTCATATCTTTCCTCTTGATTATTTGTTGAATTAGCTTTTTGCATGACAAAATCATATTCAAGATCTTCCCAACCAGTTTTATTATTACCTCTGTTAGGTCGCATTAAATCCAAAAAAGTATTTGGATCTTCATAATCACCAATCCATCCAGCTCTTGAAACTTGGAAATCTCCAACCATTTCTCTGCTTAAGTATACTTTCCAATCTTGGTTTACAAGTTCGACTTGAATGCCTAAATTTTCTTGCCACATCTGTTGAATTGCAAGTGCTATTTTTCGATGATCCTCATTTGTGTTAAATAAAATTTCAAGTTTTGGAAAAGGATTTGATTCTGAATATCCTGCCTCAGCCATCAACTGCTTTGCAAGTTCAGGATTAAAAGGTAATTCAGTATCTGGGTAATAGCCATTTGAACCAGGAGGAGTAAACGAATATGCTGGTATTTGGCCACACCTTGTTACTCTTTCAACTAAGAGTTTTCTATTGATTGAGTAAGCTAAAGCCTTTCTTACTTTTACGTCTTTTAAATATGGATTATTAATATTTAATCTATAAAAATATTGTCCCATATAAGGATCGATACGAAGATCAGGATTATTTTCCTCAATATAAATTGGACATTTTTGTGATGGTAAAGTTGAGGTTAAATGTAACTGACCTGCTCTAAACATTCTATCTTCAGTCATGACATTTGAGACAGGATAAAAATGCATTTCATTTAATTTTACAGTTTCAGCATCCCAATAATGTGGATTTTTTTCAACAACAATTTTATTGTTGAGTTCCCAGGTTTTTAATTGAAAGGGTCCATTGCAAACAAAATTACCTGGTCTGGTCCATTCACCAGTTCTGTCATCAATCGAGCCATGTTTTAATACAGTTTCTTTGTGAACAGGCCATGTACTGTAATGGCTTAAAAGCCCAAGAAAAAATGGTGTGGGGCTCTTTAAATTTACCTTGAGAGTATGGTCATCAATTGCTTTTATACCAACTTCATTAAAATCTGTAATTTTGCCAGTATGATATTCTTCAGCACCTTCTAAATAATAAAGCATGTCTGGATACTGCGAACCTAGACTTGCAGTAAGAATTCGCATCCACGACCATACAAAGTCGTCTGCTGTCATGACCTCACCGTTTGACCATTTAGCATTCTTATTTAAATAAAAAATATATTCTTTACCATCATTGCTAATAGTCCATGATTCTGCAACGCCAGGCAGATTAGGTCCACCATCAGGATTTGCAATAGTCAAGCCTTCACATAATGATATTAAAATGTGGTGCTCAGGCACGCCTGTAACAACATGCGGATCTATTCCTTGAGGTTCAGAACCATTGCCAAAATGAAATATCCCTTTTTCAAGACCAGAATCAACTGGCGAGTTATCGCTACCTGAACATCCTGCTATTAAAATAAAAAATATTAAAGTTATAGATAATTTTTTTAGCATAACAAATCCTCTTAAAAAATTAGGTTGTTTAAGTTTACTCTAGCTGATTCAAAAACGTCTTCATTAATTACCTCTGACATTTTTGAAGCAGATCTTTCTTGTGCGAATGACTTATATTCCTCAATTATTTCATTAATTTCAGATTCGTTCGGTTGTTTGAAAGCTACGATATCAACAAAATATTTATCACCATTTTGTGCATTAACTTTTAAAACTTCGCCTGCTTTAGCATTGAAAACAGCAGACAAAACTTCTTGTGGTAAAAGAGAAGAATATCTTTTCACATCAACAAATGTATCAGTAGTAACAAAGTTGTAAGTCTCTATAAAACTTTGTTTGTCCTGTACATCGGCTATTGAATTAAATTCTTCTTCTAACAAATCAAGCTTGTCTACCGCTTTTGATTCTGCAAGCAACTCACCCACTTTATCTGCAACCTCTTGATAGCTCATAAGCGCAGGCTCAATAAGATTATTTAATGACATAACTATTACCATATCATCCAATTCAATTGCATATGGTGCAGCCATTTTAGAATCTGGTGAAAATAAGTAATTTCTAATTTCTGAGTTTTTTATATCAAAACTAAAATTTTCTTGAGTATATAAATCAGATTCTTCTAAAGTTTTTGAAATATATTCTGCGATTTGCTCAATAGAACTACCTTCTGCAATCATTTCATCGATAAGATCAAAGTCGTCATTCATTAATGCATATGATTCAGTCTCAACAAGTTCATTAATTAATTCATTTTTAACTTGTGATTCTGCTAAAGGCTCTTGCACATTTAATTCAGTAACTTTAAGAATATGAAAAGTTTCATCTAGCTCAATAACACCACTTGTTTCATTAAGGCCTAAATTAGCAATTGCCAATCCAAATTCTTCAGGAAAAATTTCACTATCAAAATACTCCAAATCCCCACCAATATCTTTCGTAATAATATCTTCACTAAAATCGCTAACTACTTTGGAGAAATCTAAACCCGAGTTAATTAAATCCTCAGCTTTGGTGATAACATCAAAAGCAAGATCTCTTGATTCATAATTACTTTTTTCTATCATGATATGCGAGAACCTTACTTGAGCAGAATTTGAGAAATTATCTAAATATTCTTTATATGCATCCTCAATGTAGCTTTCAGGAACAACTACATCATCTTTATATAAATCTTGACTTAGAAGAATATATTTGAAAGATCTCTCTTCACTTGAAAAAAATAAAATTTGATTGTTGTCATAAAACTCCATTAACTCATCTGATGTATTAACAATTTCATTTTTTAGTCCGTTATAACTTAGTTTTGTGAATTCAATATCAGATGATTTTTCAAGTAACTTTGTTAGTTCAAAGATTTCATAATCGGTTGCAAAATTTAGTCCAGTTAATGAACTTCTATATAACTCTGAAGCAAGAAGGTTTGTCATTAGCTCGATATATCCCTCTTTTGTATATCCGTTAGAATTAACTTGTGCCTCGTAAACATTTTCATCAAATATTCCATTAATTTGAAATTGAGGATTTCTGATAATACTCTTTTTAGCCTCATCAACTGTATTATTATTTATAAGACCTAAAGATCTAGCACCCGATTGAAGAACTTTTTGAACAATGAGTTCCTGCTTGATTGATTCCATTCTTAAATCATCGTCCAACATATCGAAATCAAATTCTTCACCATAAATGCTTTTAAATCGTTGCACTGCTGTATTTGATGCTAATTGAAGATCTGTTTCAGTTACGTCTTCACCGTTAATAGTCCCAAAAGAACCTCCAAAAACTGAAGTTAATGATGATGTGCCTAAAAAAACAAACGGTAGCGCGCAAACCAAGACAACTATTATTAATCTTGGGCCGCTGAGAAAATTTCTGAGTGATTCCATCATGGTGGCGATATTATAGAATAAAAAAAAGGGTGCGTAAGCACCCTTCTAAAAACTATCTCAATTTAAGCAGGGTTACCAGCTTTAACTGCGTCTTTAAGAGCTTTACCAGCTTTAAAGCCAGGGACGTTAGATGCCGCTATGTGCATTGCTTCACCAGTAGAAGGATTTCTTCCCTCTCTAGCTGCTCTATGTCTTACTGAAAAAGTTCCAAAACCAACTAAGGCAACAGAATCACCATTACTTAGAGCTCCTGAAATACCATCTAAAACAGCATCAACTGCATGAGCTGCCTGAGCTTTTGACATGTCAGCGCTTCCTGCTACTGCATCAACTAAATCTGATTTATTCATATTTAAACACTCCTCTGTGAAATTAATTTAATAAATACCTCTCTATGTAAAGCCTTTTAGGCTTAAAAGTCAAGTAAATAAGGGGGTTTAGTGAGGTTGCTTATTTTCTGATTTAGCAGAATTTTTTGATTTTTGGCTTTTAACTTTTTTAGATGAAGGTATTGGCTCTTCGGTAAGTGCTGAAGAAATCACTTCATCAATCCATTCAACAGGTATTATATTTAAAGATTTTGTTATTTGTTCTGGAACTTCTTGAAGATCAGGTTCATTATCTTTAGGGATGATAACATTTTTAATTCCACCTCTTTTAGCAGCTAGAAGCTTTTCTTTTAAACCGCCAATTTTTAAAATCTGGCCTCGAAGAGTAATTTCACCAGTCATTGCTGTATCTGCTCTAACAGGTATTCCGGTAAAAATAGAAATCAGTGAAATCGCCATTGCACCGCCAGCACTTGGACCATCTTTGGGAATCGCACCCTCAGGTACATGAATATGCACGTCATATTTCTCATAAAAATTAGGCTTGATTCCTAGAGATTCAGCACGAGATCTTACAACTGTTAAGGCAGCTTGAATAGATTCTTGCATCACATCTCCGAGGGATCCTGTTTTAATAACTCTGCCCTTACCTTCGATGTGAGACGCTTCTATTGTTAATAACTCCCCACCAACCTCTGTCCATGCGAGTCCAGTTACTTGGCCAATAGCATTATCTTTTTCTGCAACACCATATTTAAACTTTTTAACTCCTGAATACTTCTCTAAGTTTTTTTGTGTAATCGATGTAGCTTTATCCTTATCAGATTTAGCTTCATTGACAAGTCGCTCTTTAACAACCTTTCTCAGAATTTTTGCAATTTGCCTCTCTAGACCTCTTACACCAGCCTCTCTGGTATAGTATCTTATTAACGATAATATAACGTTTTTATTAATCTTAATTTCATTTTCATTAATACCATTCCTCTCCATTTGTTTAGGAAGTAAATATTTATTTGCTATATTAATTTTTTCGTCTTCTATATATCCAGGTATGCGAATAATTTCCATTCTATCAAGTAAGGGAGTTGGAATGTTTAGACTGTTAGCAGTACATACGAACATTACTTCAGATAAATCATAATCGACTTCAAGATAGTGATCACTAAATGTATTATTTTGTTCTGGATCAAGAACTTCTAGTAAAGCTGATGCTGGGTCGCCTCTATGATCCATGCCAATTTTGTCAATTTCATCAAGAAGAAATAGAGGGTTTTTGACGCCAACTTTAGAAAGTTTCTGTATTATCTTTCCAGGCATAGAACCGATATATGTTCTTCTATGACCTCTGATTTCAGATTCATCTCTAACACCACCCAAAGACATTCTTACAAATTTTCTATTAGTAGCCCTAGCAATTGACTCGCCAAGTGAAGTTTTACCTACTCCTGGCGGACCAACTAAGCATAGAACAGGAGCTTTCATTGACTTGACTCTTTTTTGAACAGCCAAGTACTCCACTATCCTTTCTTTAACTTCTTCAAGACCATAATGATCTTTCTCTAAAATATCCATAGATGCTTTAATATCGGTTTTAATCTTTGATTTCTTTTTCCATGGAACATCTACTAAACAATCTAAATAGGTTCTAACAACAGAAGCTTCTGCAGACGAAGGTGCCATATGTTTAAATTTAGCTAATTCAGTTTTAGCTTTTTTGAGAGCTTCTTTTGTCATCCCAACTTCATGGATCTTCTTTTCTAAATTTTCAAGCTCATCTCCATCTTCACCAATCTCACCAAGCTCTTTCTGAGCAGCTTTAATTTGTTCATTTAAGTAATACTCTCTTTGAGATTTCTCCATTTGTTTTTTTACTCTGTCACGAACTTTCTTTTCAACATCTACAACATCAAGTTGAGATTCAATGAAAGTTAAAACTTTTTCTGACCTATCTTTTAAGTCTGATGTTTCTAATATTTCTTGCTTTCTTAATGTATCAATTGGTAAGTGACCAGTAATTGTGTCAATTAATCTCGACAGCTCATCAAGCGAATCGACTGTTGAAACAATTTCGGGAGGTATTCTTTTTGTTACACTGATGTAGTCCTCAAATTTAGCTTTGATTAATCTAACAATATTTTTTGATTCACTTTCTTTAAGTGGTTTATCAATCTCTTCTGTTACTCTTGCTAATGTGTAATTATCTTTTTCAATTACTTTTTCGATAAAGCACCTTTTATCACCTTCAACTAATACTTTCATTGTTCCGTCAGGCAACTTAATTAACTGTAATAAATTACTAATCGATCCATATTTAAATATATCTTGAGCATCCGGATCTTCATTAGATGCATCTTTTTGGCTTACTAATACTAATTTTTTATTTGATGACATTGCTATATTCAATGCCTCAACAGACTTTGCTCTGCCAACAAATAAAGTTGTAACTATGCCTGGGAAGACAACCACATCTCTTAAGGGAATTAAAGGTAAATCAGACTTTACACTGTTCATAGTCTAAATATAGGGATAATTGATTAAATATCAATTACCAGATGATGTTTTTTTTGATTTTGTTTTAAAAAGTTTAATTGGTTCAGTTTTAGAAATTGCTGTTTTTTCATCAATGATCACTTTCTCAAGTTCGTTATTAGGCAATCCAAACATAGTATCCATTAAAAGGTCTTCCATTATTGAGCGTAAACCTCTGGCACCAGTTTTTCTTTTGATGGCTTGTTTAGCGATTTCTATAAGAGCTTCATCTCTAAATGATAATTCAACTCCATCAATATCAAATAAATGTTTATATTGATTAACTAATGCATTTTTTGGCTCTTTTAAAATTCTTACAAGTGCCTCTTCATCAAGCTCTTGTAGTGTAGAAATTACAGGCAATCTTCCAACAAACTCTGGAATAAGACCATATTTGACTAAATCTTCAGGCTCTAGATCTTCAATATTTTTATTTTTTGTTGTTACATCAAAGTTCTTATTAACATCGGCTCCAAAGCCAATACCAACATTATTTGTTCTTTGTTCGATAACTTTATTTAGGCCAGAAAAAGCTCCCCCACAAATAAATAAAATATTTGAAGTATCAATTTGTATAAATTCTTGTTGTGGATGCTTTCTGCCACCTTGAGGCGGAATAGAGGCAACAGTACCCTCAATTAGTTTGAGTAAGGCTTGTTGTACGCCTTCTCCAGAAACATCTCTCGTAATTGAAGGATTGTCTGACTTTCTGGCAATCTTATCTATCTCATCAATGTAAACAATACCAAGTTCAGCTTTTTCAGAATCATAATCTGCCTGCTGTAGAAGTTTCTGAATAATGTTTTCAACATCCTCTCCTACATATCCAGCCTCAGTTAAAGTTGTTGCATCAGCGATCGTAAAAGGCACATTTAAAATTTTTGCTAATGTTTGTGCAAGTAACGTTTTACCACTTCCTGTTGGACCCAAAAGAAGAACATTACTTTTTTGTAATTCAACATTTTCCTTTGAAGTTGATTTTTTTAATCGCTTATAATGATTATAAACAGCAACTGATAAAACTTTCTTTGCTTTTTCTTGCCCAATTACGTAGTCATCAAGTTTGTTAAATATTTCTAATGGAGAAAGTAAGTAATCATTTGGTGAATCTTCTTCACTCTTAACTTCTTCTTCGATGATATCATTACATAAATCGACACACTCGTTACAAATATATACACTTGGTCCTGCAATAAGCTTTTTCACTTCATTCTGGGCCTTGCCGCAAAAAGAACAATTCAACTTATCTGTCTTTAAATCATCAACCATTTAGGAACCTCTTTGTTCAAGAATACTATCTACGATACCATAAGCAACTGCAGCTTTTGCATCTAAAAAATTATCCCGATCAGTATCTTTTTCAATTTTTTTAATCGACTGGCCAGTATGTTTAGATAATATTTCATTTACGATTTTTTTCATGTGAAGAATTTCTTTAGCATGTATTTCAAAATCTGATGCTTGACCTTGAAAACCTCCTAAGGGTTGATGAATCATTATTCTAGAGTTTGGTAGCGCAAACCTTTTTTTGCTATCTCCTCCTGCAAGTAGTAATGCTCCCATACTTGCTGCTTGACCAATACATAAAGTAGAAATGCTTGGTTTAACAAACTGCATAGTGTCATATATTGCCAATCCTGCTGAAATACTCCCACCAGGTGAGTTTATGTATATTGAAATGTCTTTTTCAGGATTTTCAGACTCTAAAAATAATAATTGTGCAACCACAAGATTTGATATGTAGTCATCAATAGGTCCTGATAAAAAAATTACTCTTTCTTTAAGTAGTCTAGAGTAAATATCAAAAGATCTCTCTCCACGAGGTGTTTGCTCAACAACCATTGGGATTAATGCTGAATTAAAATCTGTCATAACTAAACCTGTCTATCTGCTAATTCTGAAAATTTTATCACTTTCTTCTTTGATTTAAGTACATTTTGTAATTTTTCAACTAATTGTTCTTCTAAAACTATCATTCTAAATTGTTCAAGTTGCTGAGGCTGACCAGTTATCCATTTTTTATATTGATCTGGATCCTTATATCTTTTAGATTCTTCTTCAATAAAATCATCGATCTGATTTTTTTCAACCTTAATTTCAAAATGCTTAACCAATTCAGCAAATAATAAATCTAATCTAACTCTTTTTTCGGCTTTTTCTAAAAAAGTATCAACTGGAAATAAATCTTCACCAGCGTTATCTTCAGTATGCCCTATTCTCATTAAAGCATCTTTTCTCATTAAGTCTGCTTGTTCATTAACAGTTGCTTGCGGTGCCTTGAATTTATTAGTTTTAAGTAACGATTCATACATTGATTCCTTAGTAAGCTCTTTTTCTTGAACTGCAACCTCATTCTTCATTCTTTTTGTAATTTCTTCAGTAAATTCAGATTGATTTTTAACCTCCATTTGTAATTTTTTATAAAGATCTTTATCTGCTTTTGCTTCAGTAATTTCCTGGATACTTTTAAGATTTATTTCAAATTGTGCAGAAACACCTGCTAAGTCTTTTTTAAAATAATCTTCTGGAAATACACAATCAATTGAAAATGTTGACGGCTTTTTTCCCACTATATTATCTTCAAATCCAGGAATCATTGATTTGCTTCCCAAAATTAATTTAAAATCTTGAGCAGAATTTCCTTCAAACTCTTCACCGTCAATCTTACCTAAAAAATCTATAACAACTTGATCATCTAATTTTGCTTCTCTATCTACATCTTTCCAATCACCATATCTTTTAAAGATATCAGCAATTGCCTTATCAATATCACTATCTTCAATTTCTATAGAAAATTCATCGTAATTAGACCATCTAGAAAATTTTGGTTTTATTTCAGGAAAAACTTCAATGATTGCAGAATAAGTAAGAGGTTTTTTGGGATCTTCAGAATCTATTGTCACCTTTGGTGAAGATGCTGGTCTAATTTTGTTATCTCTAATTACCTTTGGGTATGATTCTTGAATTAACTCATTAACAACATCAGCATGAATTGATTGTCCATATCTTTGTTCCAAAACATCGCTTGGAACATTTCCTTTTCTAAAACCGTCAATTTTAGCTTTAGTTTTTATATTTTTGATTTTTGATTTAAATTTACTTTCATAATCCTCTACAGGAACTTTAATTGTAATTTTTCTTTCTAAATCTTTAAGTTTTTTAACGCTAACTTTCATGTGTTATTACCTTATATATTGGGGCGAGCGATGGGGTTCGAACCCACGGCCTCCGGAGCCACAATCCAGCGCTCTAACCAACTGAGCTACGCCCGCCACGAGCAAGCTATTATAGTTTAAAAAAAATTATTATCTATTTTTTTATTAATGCTAATATATCACTACTTACATAGGGGTGAGACATGAATAATTTTTTATTAGATACCAATAGGTATGTAAATAAAGCACTTAAGTACTCTGAACTATCTGATGATTTAGCTAAGAAAATTATTACTTGTAATTCTACTTATACTGTGAGATTTGGTGTAAGGCTTAGAGGACAAATCTATACATTTGAAGGTTGGCGCTCCGTTCATTCTGAGCATATGGAACCTACAAAAGGTGGCATTAGGTTTGATATGGATACTCACGCAGAAGAAGTAGAAGCTCTCGCAGCATTAATGTCTTACAAATGCGCTATTATCAACGTACCATACGGTGGTTCTAAGGGTGGACTCAAAATTGATCCAACTCAGTGGGAAAGCAGAGAGTTAGAAAAAATCACTAGAAGGTTTGCACAAGAATTAATTAAAAGAGACCTTATAAGTCCGTCCACGAATGTTCCTGCGCCTGATATTGGAACTTCATCAAAAGAAATGGCATGGATTGCCGACGAATATAGAAAAATACATCCAGCAGACATCAATGGTTCAGCATGTGTGACTGGAAAGCCTCCTAGTAAAAATGGTCTTGTGGGAAGAGAAGAAGCTACCGGAAGAGGAGTTCAATATATTGTTAGAGAATTTTTTAGAAATCCAGATTTGTTGAAACTTGTAAAACTTAATAATGATTTATCAACTAAATCATTTATATTGCAAGGCCTTGGCAATGTTGGTTATCACTTGTCAAAATTTCTTACAGAGGATGATGGTATCAGGTTAATTGGTATTTCAGAGTTCAACGGCGGTATTTATAACGAAGATGGAATAAATGTTGAACATGCAAAAAAATATTTTACTAAACATAATTCATTTGAAAACTATCCTAAAGCAACTTTTATAAAAGATTCATCATTGTTGCTAAAAAGAAAATGCGATATTTTGATTCCAGCTGCTCGTGAAAATGTTATCACTGAAAAAAATGCTGAAGATATTTCAGCTAGATTAATTGTGGAAGCTGCTAACGGTCCTATTAGTTACAAAGGTAATCAAATTTTAAATAGAAAAAAAATATTCGTGATACCAGACATACTTGCTAATGGTGGAGGTGTGGCCGTTAGTTATTTTGAGTGGGTGAAAAATCTAAGGCATATTAGATTTGGAAGACTTGAAAAAAGAAGAAATCAAATTCAACTTAATAATTTAATTGAAGCTATTGAATCAATGACAGGTAAGACTATGCCTGCAAAATATAAATCAAACTTTCATAATGGTATAGAAGAAATTGATCTAATTAGATCAGGCTTAGATGATATGATGATTGATGGATTTCAAAATGTTAAAAAAGAATTTCTTAAAACGGATAAAATACCTGATTTCAGAACTGCCGCTTTTAAGGCAGCAATTGAAAAAATTGCCTTATCATATGACTTTATTGGTTTATAAATTCTAAAAGGAAAATATTATGAAAAGAAATAAAATTGATGAAATTTCATTTATAGGTGGATTAATTGGATGGCTGGCAGTAAATCCAAAAGATACGATTAACAGCAGAGTCGCTCAAGCTAATGAATATGGCTGGAGAGTTATAAATATTGTTCCCGGCAGTGATCAAAATGCTTTACTCAGAATACTTAGACTAGTTGTTCTAATTCTTACATTTGGGCTATTCACATGGGGTGATGGTGTATATGTAATTTATGAGAAAGAGGAATAGCATTTGTGAACGTGAACATGACTCTAATATTGCAAATGTTGCCCTTGCTAATAATTATTGTGCTTGCGGTAGTTGGAGCAATGTTAATAAAAAAAAATCAAGGTACTAAAGATAAGTCATCAAATAATCATCCTACTAATTGGTGATTGGAAAAAAAACTGGTTCTGAATCTTTTTTCCAAACATCGTATACATGCATTATATCCTTGAATAACTTTGATTCTAAGAAGTTGTTTAGTACATTCTGTAATTTCTCAATCCCCTCTTGAGAATCAAACCATTCTGGGTTAGCAATTCTGAATTGCCTAATAAATGGCAATATAGATATATCTAATTTACTAATATCTTCCCCAAAAATCCAATTACTTTTAGGAATAATTTTTTCAAGATTTTTTAGTATTTGCATACATTTAGATTGATGCAGTTCTGTATCTGAATTTTCATATCTTGTTGCATATTTATATCTGTCTAAATGAAATTTAAATTTTTCATCAAATAATTCAATTAGATCTTTAGCTAAATTTGATTGTTCATCGCTTAGATTGACTTCAAATATTTTATGGTCATTAAGTACCCAGTTTATTATGTCATTACTTTCATCAATAACTTTATCACCAAGCACAAGAACAGGAACAGTTCCCTTTGGAGAAGCTTCCAACATATGATCAGGTTTATTATTGAGTCTAACTTCTCTCAGTTCACACTTTATGCCTGCAAGTTGAAGTGCCATTCTTGCACGCATTGCATATGGACATCTTTTAAAGGAATATAAGATAGGATATTTCATAGCATTTAATTTAAGATCTCTTCTTTTGGTCCAATATGTTTTTGATTTCTTTTTTTTGCAAGATCAACTTGTTTTTGTCTACTCATATATCTTGATTTCTGCTCTTCTGTAGTTTTGTCAAAGCAATCAGGACATGCAACTCCTCGTATATATTTTGCTGATAACTTATCATTTTCTGTAATTGGCATTCTACATCCATGACACATATCATATGTTCCCTCTGAAAGATCATGCTTTACTGATACTCTGTCATCAAACACGAAACACTCACCTTGCCATCTAGTATCTGTTTCAGGCACATCCTCAAAATATTTTAAAATACCTCCTTTAAGATGAAAAACATTTTCAAAACCTTGTTCTTTCATTAAGGATGATGCTTTTTCACACCTGATGCCACCAGTGCAAAACATCGCTATATTTTTATTCTTTTTATCTTCTTTTGAAAATTTTTGTTTTTTTATCCAATTTGGAAATTCTCTAAATTTAGAAGTTTTAGGATTTAAAGATTTTTTAAAGGTGCCTATAGAATTCTCGTAGTTATTCCTTGTATCTATAATGATTGTATTCTTATTATCGATAAGTTCATTCCAATCTGCTGGATTTACATATTCTCCAACTACTTTTGTTGGATCAATGGTGGTGTCTCCTATTGTTACAATTTCTTTTTTTAATTTAACTTTCAATCTCACAAATGGCTTTTTCTTAGAAGTTGAGTACTTAACATCTAAATTATTAAAGCCATCCAACTTTGAAATGAATTTAATCGCATTGTCTATACTGTTTTTTGAGTAAGCTGAGATAGTTCCGTTTATACCCTCCTTTCCAACTAAAATTGTGCCACATACAGATAGACTTTTTAATTTAGTGCGAATGCTGTTATGGATTTTGAAAGGGTCCAAAATTTTTGAAAATTTATATAAGGTAGCTACTTTATACATACTTAAAATGGCGCGCCTGAAGAGATTCGAACTCCTGACCCACTGCTTAGAAGGCAGTTGCTCTATCCAGCTGAGCTACAGGCGCTTGGTCGGGGTAGTAAGATTCGAACTTACGACCACTCGCTCCCAAAGCGAGTGCGCTACCAGACTGCGCTATACCCCGAGGATGCAAATATTAAAGTCAATATTAAAAATAAGCAATCATCGTAGGCATAAATATTCTTTAATGAGATAATATTAACATGAGTGCAATAATATTAGATGGCAAAAAACTATCAAAAGTTTCTGAGGATTCAATTAAAGAAAAAGTTAAAAAACTTTCTCTTCAAGATATCACTCCAACCCTAGCAACTATTTTGGTTGGAAATGATCCAGCTTCAGAAACTTATGTGAAAATGAAAAGAAATACTTGCGCTAGAGTAGGTATGAAATCAATTGCAGTTGAATTACCTGACACTTCGACTACTAATGAAGTATTAAGCAAGATTCAGGAATTAAATAATGACAATGATGTTCATGGAATATTACTACAACATCCTGTTCCATCTCAGATTGATGAGCGGCTGTGTTTTGATGCAATTGATATTAATAAAGATGTCGATGGAGTTACGTGTCTTGGTTTTGGAAATATGTCTATGGGTATTGAAGCCTATGGTTCCTGCACTCCAGCAGGCATCATAAGGCTTATTGAACATTATAAAATTGACGTAGAGGGTCTTAATGCTGTTGTAGTTGGTAGAAGTCCTATTCTAGGAAAACCTATGGCCATGATGTTATTAAATCTTAATGCCACCGTTACCATTTGTCATTCAAGAACTAAAGATCTTGAAGATATAATTAAAAAGGCTGATATTATTGTAGGAGCTGTTGGTATTCCAAAATTTATTCAAAGTAAATGGATTAAAAAAGATGCTGTTGTTATAGATGCTGGATATCATCCAGAAAAATGTGGAGATATTGATTTAGAGAATATTGAAAATATTGCGAGTGCCTATACACCGGTTCCAGGTGGCGTGGGACCTATGACAATAAACACATTAATCTTACACACACTGCAATCAGCAGAAAAAACTTCTTCTAGTTAATTATTGGGTTGTTCTGAAGATTCGTCTTGTATTATATCTGCTTCACCTTCAATAATAACTTCTTCTTGAGGCAATGAATCATCATCATCATTGCTTTTAAATGGAAATGGCTTTTCTTCAGTTTGAAATAACAAAAAAGCAACAGTGTCATTAAAAAATTCAATTAGGTGTTCATTAATATTTGCAATTGATTTGTTAGGCTTTGAGGCAAACAAAACAAAAAGAAACTGAATGAAAGATAAGGCGATACAAAATGGTAAAACTATAAAGTTAATTAGCACCGCATACATAGCCATAAATAGAAACCTAATCCATTTACTAGACTTTAATAATTCTTCTTTATTTATAGTATTCATAATCAATAAGTAAATTCTACATCAACTTCATGTGGATTATTAATTAAATCATTAATTAATTCATGAGGTTTAGAGTCTTCATAAATTATAGTGTACAAAGATTCCACTAATGGCATGTTTATTTTGAGTCTTTCTGATTCATTTTTTATTACAGAGAGTGTTCTTAAACCTTCTGCAACCTGGCCAACTTCTTTTTTTGCATTATCTAAGGTCATATCTTGACCCAAATTAAAGCCTAATTGATAGTTTCGAGATAACTTAGACGTGCATGTTGCTACAAGATCACCCATCCCTGCTAGTCCTAAGAATGTAATAGGATTCGCACCTTTTGCTACTGCAAACCTACTCATCTCTGCCATGCTTCTTGTTAAGATTAGCCCTAATGCATTTTCACCAACTTTAAGAGACTCAGCCATACCACAGATAATTGCATAGATATTTTTTAGAGCGCCAGCAAGCTCAACTCCTTGAATATCATTGCTTGAATAAATTTTGAAATGTTCAGATGATAATACTACTTTAACTGTAGCAATAACTTTATCATCGGAACTTGCAATTACAGTACCTGCAATTTTTTTATCTGCTATTTCCTTGGCTAAATTGGGTCCACTTAAAACTCCAACTTTGTTTTTTAGTTCATCAGATAAAATATCAGATAGAGTTCTAAAAGGTTTATCAAGAATTCCTTTGGTACATGAGATAATAAACGCCTCTTCAATTAAGAAATTTGAAATTCTTGTTATAATTTGTTCAAAAATGAGACTTGGAGTAGCAATAAAAATAATCGATGCTTCATGCATTACTTCCTCAAGATTATCAGAAGCCTTAATATTATTAGATAATCTAAGTTCTGGATGATAAGAAGTGTTTGCACCTTCAGAGTTAATTCTAAGCGCTTGATCTGCATCTCTTACCCATAAAGAAACTTGATTTCCGTTAGAAGCTGCCAGATTTGCTAATACGGTTCCAAAGCTTCCACCTCCTAAAACAGCTACTTTTTTTAAAGAATCCACAATATTTTTTAGATGGTGGTCAACCTAAATATTTGAACTATAGAGATGATCATTATTATTATGGTATTAAAAACACTAAAATTATGAAGCCATTGGAAAAGACCATCCCACCCCCTATCTCGAGCAGCATTTGTTAATGGAATAATAATATATCCAGCAAAGGCAAAACAAACAGCAACAACTGCAGAATAAATATCGAAGCTTTTAAAAAATAGATACGATAATAAGAGAGCAATCAAACTAATTAAAAATAATAAAAGATAATATCTTGGAAATATCTTTCTTAAAAACTTTGCAGCGTTCTGTTCATCAAGAACTTTAAATACCACAGGTGCAGTCAAGAGCACTTGAGCAAAGATAATTCCCAATATTAATGCGTAACACAAAATTAGGAGACTTATAGTTAGAGCATTCATTTCAATTCATAATGGCGGTCCGACGGGGAATCGAACCCCGAACGCCGCCGTGACAGGGCGGAATTATAGCCGTTTAACTACCGGACCACTGTTAAAGATTGAATAATATATATTTTAATTAAAAGTTCAACCTTAATGGTGGGTGATGACAGGATCGAACTGCCGACCCTCTCGGTGTAAACGAGATGCTCTACCAAACTGAGCTAATCACCCACGCAGGCTATTATATTGATTAATTTGAACTATACAAAAGAAATTTTATTGATTTAAATTAATTCTTGCTAAATAGATTCCAAATAAACTTATTAATGCAAATAAAATTTGTAACGAAGTTAAAATTTCTGAAAAAATAATTGCTGCTAAGATTGTTGCAGTAAGAGGTTGCATAAGCAGTCCAATAGATGCACCCGATACCGAAATCTTACCAATAGCATGAGTAATAAAGTATTGTCCACCAAACTGACATAAAAAAGCCATTAGAGTTAGATTCAACCACTCAAAGCTTGAAGACGGAATCATATTATCGCCCTCTATAATCATTGGAATAATTGAAAACAAACAACAGAAAAAAGTTGTATAAAAAATAATATTCAAAGAGTTTTCTTTACCAAGTCTAGCAATAACCAATAAATATATGCCATAAAACAAAGCTGCTATTAGACATAATATATCCCCAAGTAATTTGCCATTAACGTAATTATTTGAAAAATAAATAAGCCCAATTATGCCTATATATGTGACTAAAAAGGATAAAAGAAACCCTTTGGTTAATCTCTCTTTAAAAAAAACAAAAGATAAAATTGCTACAAATATTGGAGCGGAATTAACAATAATTGTTGCATTTGATACAGATGTGATATCCATACTGTAATGCCATAGGGTTAAATCTGTTGTAAACGCCAACGAAGCCAACGCTGTATAAAAAATTGTTTTTTTATTTTTAACTTTAAATAATAATTTCTTATTAAGTATGTAATTAAGCAAAAATAAAAAAGGGAGAGCTAAAATCATTCTATAAAAAGAAATGGCTGACGAAGACAGCATACTTAATTTTACAAAAATAGGAGCAAACCCAATAAGCATTGCACCAGAGGCTAACAGAATAAAATAATTAGTTCGCTGAAAAATGCTTTTCATAAAGTTATACTTTATAAGATGACTAGCAACATTGTAGACCAGAATGACGAAATTATCTCAGTAGGTGAGCTAAATAGATCTGCAAAATATTTGTTAGAGAAAAATTTCAACAATGTATCTGTCATTGGAGAAATATCAAACTTATCAAGACCCAGCTCAGGCCATATTTATTTTACCCTTAAAGATGAAGACGGTGCTATCAGATGTGCCATGTTTAAAAATAGGAATATCAATTTAAATTTCCAACCACAAGATGGAGACCAATGTTTATTAAAAGGACAGGTAAGTATTTATCCAGCAAGAGGAGATTATCAACTAATTGTTAGCAGTATACAGCCTGCTGGTTCTGGTAATTTAATGCAAAAATTTGAAGAGCTTAAAAAGAAACTTGAGTATGAGGGCCTATTTGATCCTAAAAATAAATTACAAATACCTCATTCTCCAAAACATATTTGTGTTGTTACATCCTCTTCAACAGCTGCTTTCCAAGATATTATTTCTACTATTAAAAGAAGAGCGCCAAGTTCACAGGTATCAATAAGCGAAGCAACTGTTCAAGGTGATAATGCACATATATCAATAATTAATGCCTTAGACAGAATAATGAAATTTAATGAAAATAATAAAAATAAAATTGATGTTGTGATTTTAACAAGAGGCGGAGGATCAATTGAAGATTTGTGGTGTTTTAATAACGAAGATTTAGCAAGAGAAATTCATGCATTTCCAATACCAACAATATCCGGAGTTGGGCATGAAATCGATTTTACAATATGCGATTTTGTATCTGATTTAAGAGTTCCGACCCCTACTGCATCTGCGGAGGTAGTCACAGAGTTTAATTTTAATCTTGTAGACAAACTTAATGATCTCAAGATTGAAATCCATAAATCATTTCTTGATCTCACAGAAAATCTAAATCAAAAGATCATACTTTTAAAAACTAAACTTAAAAGTCCAAACGCATTACTCAGAGAAAAGTCACAAAAATTAGATAATGTAGAAATTCTATTTCAAAAACATCAACAAATAATTTTATCTAATAAGAAAGGTATCGTTAATGATCTATATTCAGAACTTAATCTTAAAAATCCAATCACGAAATTAAATAATTTGACTAACAAGCTTAATTCATTATCAGAGAAACTAAATCTAATATTGAGTCAAAAAATAAATAATAGAAGAAATAATTTAGACAACCTTCAGAAAAGTATCAGTATTCTTAATCCGTTATCCATTCTTGATAGGGGTTACTCGATAATAATAAACAAAAAAGGTTCAGCTATAAAATCCTCTAAGGATGTAAATAAAGGTGAAAATTTAAAAGCAAGATTAAGTAAAGGAACTATTGATATAGAGGTTAAATAACAAGTGTTAAAAAAAATAAATCTATTGATAATATTTTTATCATTTGTAATTCAAATAAATTTATTTGCTGAATCACAGGGAAATCCTGGAGAAGTATTTCCTGTTTTAGTGCAACCAAACAGAGATTATACAAATCTTACTATAGAAATTGATGGATCTATGTATGAGCTTGTAGCTTTACCATTTTCTAAACAAGGTCAATATATAAATGTTAGAGACAGAAATATATATATCATTGAGAAAGATTTTGGAGAATCTAGAATTACGATACAGGACTCATCAAAAGTAACCCTGAGTGATAGAGATGCTCAAAGAGCTTATAAAGAATCACAGTTAATTAAAAAAGCAATATCTATATCTTCAACTCAATTTAAATCTAATTTTAAATTTTTGAAGCCTGTTGATGGTTTAATATCAAGCAGATACGGAAAGAAAAGATATATCAATGGCCTACCTAGATCACCTCATTTAGCTTTAGATATTGCTGCACCGACCGGAACAAAAATTATTTCACCAGAATTTGGGAAAATAATTTTAGTTGGAGATTTCTTTTATTCAGGCAACTATGTGGTTGTTGATCATGGATACGGTTTAATAACTTCGTATAGTCATTTGTCTAAAGTTGCTGTTAAAGAAGGTCAACTTATTGACAAAGGTCAAAAAATTGGCGAAGTTGGCTCAACTGGGAGAGTTACTGGACCTCACCTCCACTGGACAGTCTACTTAAATCAAATTCGTATCAATCCTGAAATATTAATAGATAAAAATTATTTAGATACTCTTCTTTAACTGAATATAAATATTATTTAGTTCTTCTTTTGTTTGCGGTCTGAACAAAGACAAAACCACTTCTCCTTTAGGATTTATAAAAAAAGTGGCTGGAACTGCTGGCGGTGTGTCAATGCCCCAAATTTCATTAGGATGAGTAATTAAAGATGGTACCTCTATGTTGAATCTTTCAGCAATTGGCTCTAAATCGTCTACCTCTAAAAAATCAAAATTAAATGTAAAAACAAGTAAATCGTCATTTTCTTTAGCAAATGCATTTAATTCTGGTATTTCTTTGATGCATGGCGCGCACCAATCAGCCCAATAGTTAACTACTATCCATTTGCCATTTAACTTTGCTAGATTAGTATCTGAACCGTTATAAACATCGATGTCATTTTTCTGGCACCCAAAAAGTACTAGGACACATAATAGTTGTATAATCTTAATCTTCATTGCGTACACATAATATAATTAATAATAAAAAAGTAAACATGGAAAAAAATTATTTATTAGTATTATTTTATTCAGCATCTGGCTCCGTAAAAAAAATTGCCCACGCAATAGCTGATGGTGCAGAAGATGTTGGAATCAAAGTAAAAATAAGAACTGTTCCAAAAGTATCAGCGAAAAATGAAAAAGTTGAAGCTAATATTCCCGAAACAGGCGAAGTATATTGCACAAAAGATGATTTAATTAATTGTTCTGGTCTCGCTTTAGGCTCACCTACTAGATTTGGATCAATGGCGTCATCATTAAAATATTTTCTAGACTCTACAGGTGATCTTTGGGCAACGAATGCTTTAGAAGATAAGCCAGGAATAGTTTTTACTTCAACAGGTTCAATGCATGGCGGTCAAGAAACTACATTATTTAATCTAATAACATTTATGCTTCATCATGGAATGATCGTAGCAGGAAGTCCTTATTCTATAAGTGAATTGCATAAAACTAAATCTGGTGGCACCCCATATGGTGCAACTCATGTTGAAAGTTTTAACAAATCTAATGAACTTACAAAAGATGAATACGAAATAGCAAAAAAATCAGGTGTTAGAATTGCTGATTTAATCAAAAAAGTTTCGAATGAATCTTAAAAACTATTTAATTCTTGTACATGTTTTTTTTATCCTGTTATTTCTAACTAAGTTTATTAACGTAGTTCAGGATAGAATTGACCTAACAGTTTATCTTTTTTGGATAGTGCCCATGTTAATATTCTATAGATTCATAGTTAAGCTAAATATCAAAGCCTATCAGTGGTTTTGTTTTGTATTGCTAATTTATTTCTTGTCTTCATCACTAAGAGTATTTGGAACTTCTCCTTATTGGTTGGATGTCACCGAATTAGTTCTGATATGTGCTTTGTTTATACATATTATGTATGGACCAAAAAAAATAAAGTCAATGAACTGATATCCATTTACTTAGTCTAACTAATGTCATATCATCAAAACTTTTCAGGAGAAATTAATGAGTAAAATAAAATCAATTTGGTCACAAGCAGATAAATTTCTTACATTAGCAAGAAAAATCATAGTGAATACAGTTACTGCAATTGTTTTGATTGTGATTACATTTTCAATTTTGGGTGGTCTTGGATCTATGTTCGCTCCTGAAGAAGAAATTAATACTGAAAATAAAGTTTTATGGTTTAAACCAATTGGTGTGGTTGTTGACTCTAGTGTAAATTCGTCGCCTTCATTTTCATTTGACTCGCTTGCTTTAGGTGGTGGTACTGTCCAACAACATGAGCTTGAAGACTTATTGAAGGTGCTCGATATGGCAGCTAATGATGAATCTCTTGCTGCAGTTTATGTGAATGTATCTGAACTAGGCATGTACATCTCTTCTGCCTTTGAACTTGCTAATGCTGTAAAAAATGTCAGAGATAGTGGAAAGAATGTGATTGCCTATGCTGAAAATTTTGGGAATAACGCATACTTAATAAGCTCACAGGCAAATACCGTAATGGTTAATGAATATGGTGGTGTCAATGCTGTGGGATTTTCAAGAAAGAGAGAGTTTTATAAAGATTTATATGAAAAAATAAATCTTAACTACAATGTTTTTGTTGCTGGGGATTTTAAAAGTGGTCCAGAGCCTTATACAAGAAACTCAATGTCTGAGGAAGATAAATTGGCTTGGAGTGAATTTGCAGATCCTTTATGGAATAAAATGAAAGAAATGATGGAGGCTGGAAGAGACTTGCAACAAGGCACAATTCAGGAATATGGAGATACTTTATGGGAAAGATCATTAAACAATCCCGAGCCTGCAAAAATTGCATTAGAGCTTGCCATGGTAGATATGGTTGTTACAAGAGAAGAACTAAGACATTGGATGTATGAAAAATTTCCCAACGATAAGAATGATAAAAATGAACTTCCAGATTCGATCTCAATTTATGAATATCTATCTATATTTGAGGAGGACATCAATGACTCCGAAAATAAAATCGCAGTTGTTAATGTAGAAGGAGCAATTACGACTGGTGAAGTGCAATACGGCATTGCTGGGTCAGATACCATTGTGAAAAACATTAGAAATGCCATCAAAGATGATTCGGTTAAAGCATTAGTTCTAAGAGTAAATAGTCCTGGTGGCAGTGTTTGGGCGAGCGAACTAATTACAAACGCTTTAGACGAATTTAAATCAACAGGTAGGCCTATCGTAACAAGTATGGGAGATATTGCTGCTTCTGGTGGAGTTTGGGTGACAACTTATTCAGATGAAATATGGGCAAAAGAAGAAACACTTACTGGCTCTATTGGAGTTTACGGAATAGTGCCTACTCTTGATGGTATATATGATTGGGCTGGCATACAGGTTGACGGTATTTCATCTACAAAAGCTGGTGAATGGGATGAAAGGCTGGCAATGCCGAGTTATGTTACTGAATCCATTCAGGCAAGTATTGATCATACCTATGATAAATTTGTTTCAAAAGTAGCTGAGAATAGAGGTATGGCATATAAAGAAGTTTTGTCTATTGCCGGTGGTAGAATTTGGTCCGGCGAAAAAGCATTACAGCTCGGATTAGTAGATAAAATTGGAGACTTGAATGATGCTATTGATTCAGCTGCTAAATTTGCATTTATTAATGACTATAAAATAGTTTCATACGAAAAAGAAATGGACCCTTTTGAAATGTTTTTAAATGAATTGTTGAATGATTTAAATTCAAGAATTGAAATAAATAATAATCTTCAGGCTTTGAATCAATTTTTAGATGCTCGTTATGAATTTATTAATCCAGATGAAAAGATTAACAAGGCAGTTTATTGTTTTGAATGCGAATTCTTTAATTCTCAATAACTTTTTTAATCAGAGGGATAGTTATTTTTCTTTTTAGTTGCATTGAAAGCTTATCTAATTGATTGATGTGGGTGACTAAGTCACCCATATTTCTTTTTGAATGATTAATTAAATATGTCACTTCCTTATCGCCAATATTTATAGATCTTAGATTAGCAAAAAATCTAACTGCCTCGATAAGATTATCTGATTTAACTGGATGAACTTCCATTCGATTAATTTTCTGAATTCTTGAAAAAAGATCATCCAATTCAAAGGAAATCAAGGATGGATTTATATTAGAACAAAAAACTATTCTGCAATTAGATATTAAACAATTATTTATTAGATTAAAGATAGCTGTCTCCCACTTATGATCGCCAGCAATAAGATGAAGATCATCAATACAAACTAAATCAAGCTTTTCTAAATCATCTAAAAGGCCTGTTTTATAATTATTTAATTCTTTTAAAGGTAAATAAAGAGATAATTTGTTAGATTTTGAAAAATAATTACATAACGATTGAAGTAAAAATGATTTTCCAACTTTACTTAATCCATATATTACTAAATCATCTCCGCTTTTTAGATTCTCTAAAATTGAAAGATTATTTTTTCAAAATAAAAATCATCAAAAGAGGAGTTATTTGGTTTACTCCAAGGGAATGTAAGTTGTTCTATTTTACTCATTCTTATGGTAGTTTTTAATATCTTTAAACCAGTCAGCACTATAAACAATTAGACTTAAAACTGTTATGAAAACAATAAATACATCTAAAGAAGTCAAAGAAAATTTAAAATTCATAATCTCTTTTAAATAAATGAATGCTATGTAAACGATTTGTAAGATTGTAGTAAATTTACCCAAGAAGTTTGGCAAAGGCGTAGCTGACTCTATCAAAGTCATTTTAATTGCTGCCCCAATTAGAATAGCAATATCACGAGATATAAAAATTATAAAAATATAGAAAGGAATATACTCATTTAACCATAATATAAAGATGGTACCTGATAGCAGGAGTTTATCTGCAACAGGGTCTAATATCTTCCCAAGTTGTGTTTGCCAGTCCATCTTTCTTGCTAAAAATCCATCTAAAGCATCAGTGACTGATGCAATTACAAAATAAATAATACTAATAATAAAGTTGCCTAAAAAAATGTTATACAAAATTGGGTATACAAGTATTATCCTAATTATTGATAATAAATTAGGTATAAAAATAAAATATTTACTCACGATTTAAGACTCATAACGATCTCAGATTTTGAGGTGTCAAAACTATCTATGTTTATATAACTACTATCCGAAATTTCATAAACAAAATTCAATAAATTACCATATACCTCAATATCATAATAAATAGATTCCTTGTCAAATTTAGTTATATTGGTAGATTTTACTCCTACAAGGCCGTTAATAATTTCCTTTAAATTTTTATAATCTTGATAATTATCGATATTCATAAAGGTCGCGCTTACACTGATAATGTTTGACGTATCTATTTTTTGCCCAGCCAAAAGGTTATCAATTTGTTTAGTAGCAAAATTTTCTAATTTATTTGTAAAATAACTATCAAAAGCGTCGCCCTCATAATCAAATTTAATGTCCCCTGTCACTGACCATCTATTTGGACCAATTTTAATAATATTTATTTCAGATAAGAGGTCGTAGTTATACTGAGACGAAACAAGCTCTTTTAAATTAACTAATTTTTCATAATTTTTTATTTCATTCATATAAAACAAATCTAGTTCTGGCAGCTCAAGAAAAACACCTCGTGATGTAGATTTTTGATTAAGAAAATCATTGATTTTAATATCTAAATCATTGTTGTTATCATAATTTGAAAGCATGTATGGATTTTTTGTTCCTGAATCAACGTTAAATATAAAAAGAATAACTGGTCTCGAATTGCCAATAATAGGAATGGATAATTCATTAAAGACATTTACCAAATAGTCTTTATTAAAACTTACCTCCAAAAAACTTTTTCCGTCAATATTTCTCAAAGAATAACTTTTAATAAAATCTTTTCTTGTATTACCTGCATTGATTATTTTCCATATATTTGATGGCGACTCACTCCCACTTAATCTATAAATCATGATGTTAAATGAATTGTTAATTGATTTTTCGATTTCTGATGAATTGTTTATGGGGGTATAAACTTTAAAAAGTTGATCAAATTCCTTTGCAAAGAGGACATTAGAAAAGATAATAATAGATAATAAAAAGGTTTTTAGTTTAAGCATTCTCACATTGGTATTTTAAATGACAAAAGAAATTTTAGAAAATGATCCATACAAATTGGCTGGTGTAGACATTGAAGCTGGAGAAGATTTAATTAAAAAGATTAAAAATGACGTTGCATCAACTCATGGTAAAAATGTTATTGGGAATATTGGTGGATTTGCAGGAATGTTCAAGTTACCTAAAGAATTTCAAAATCCAATACTTGTAGCTTGCACCGATGGCGTTGGTACAAAAGTTGCACTCGCACAGGAATTTGGTGATCTTCATGGTATTGGTCAAGATCTGGTCGCAATGTGCGTAAATGACTTGATTGTTTGTGGAGCTAAACCTTTGTTTTTTTTAGACTATTATGCAACTTCTAAGCTTAATGTTAGAGAAGCATCCATTGTAATCAAAAGTATTGCTGATGCATGTATAGATTCGGGCTGTTCATTGCTTGGTGGAGAAACAGCTGAGATGCCAGGTCATTACAAAGATAATAACTTTGATTTAGCTGGTTTTTCTGTTGGATGTGTTGAGGAAGAAAAAGTAATACTATCTGAAAAAGTATCATCAGAGAACATACTTATTGGCATTGAGTCTAGCGGACCACATTCGAATGGATTTTCTTTAATTAGAAAAGTTTTAGATAATTTTAAAGGATCAGAAGTCATAAAACGTGAAATGATAAAGAAAGCTCTTGTACCAACATATCTTTATCCAACAGTAATTTTAAATATTTTGAAAAAGTATAAAATCAATTCGATTTCACACATTACAGGTGGCGGATTATTAGAAAATTTACCAAGATCAATTCCTATGCATTTATCAGCAGAGATTGATTCACAATCATGGCAAATGCCGGAAATTTTTGAATGGATTAAAAATGAAGGAAATGTTTTACAGAAAGATATGTACAGAATATTTAATTGCGGTATCGGTATGGTTCTTGTTGTAAGTGAAGAATACGTCGGTGACATTTTAAATGAAATCTCATCAAATAAATTCAATGGATACGTTATTGGTAAAGTCAAAGATAAAAATCAAGAAGAATCTGTAATATTTAAATAAAATAATGAAGAAAATTGTTGTTATGATCTCGGGTAGCGGATCTAACTTAGAAGCTATCATAAAAGCTTGTAATGCAAAAAATATAAATGGAGAAATAGTTTGTGTCATTTCAAATAACCCTCATGCATACGGAATTGAGAGAGCAAAAAAATATAGTATTCCAACAAAAATAATTGATCATAAAGAATTTTCAAAAAGAGATGATTTTGATAATGCTTTAGAAGATATTCTTGATTATCTTGATGTTGATTTAATAATACTTGCTGGTTTTATGAGAATTCTTGGAAAAAATCTAACCCATAAATTCTACGGTAAAATGATAAATTTACATCCTTCACTGCTTCCTTTGTATCCTGGTTTAAATACTCACGCGCAGGCATTAAATAACAAAGACAAATATCATGGAATTTCAATTCATTTTGTTACCTCCAAATTAGACGAAGGACCACTTATAGCACAAGGAAAAATTTTAATAAAAGAAGATGATGATATTGAAAAATTAATTGCTAGAATACATAAAGTTGAGCATGATTTGTTACCCAAAGTAATAAATGAATTGTGTCTTAATAATATTTATTTGAATTGCGAATCACATAAAGTTATGTATAGTAATATTCTTGATTCAAAGATGTTTGTAACCTATTTTAATAATTAATCGTTGAAATGAAATTTAATATTTTTATTTTATTTATAACTATATTTAGCGTTAATGCTGTCGAGCTGCCATTCTATGAAGCAAAATATAAGTTTGAATCTGATGAAATCAACATTACTGGAATAAGAAAGTTTAATAAAAACTCAAAGGGATATGAGATTGAGTTTCAAGCCTCTAACTTATTTGTAGGAATGAATTTTTCGTCTTTGTTTCATTTTGAAGACTATAAAGTTATTCCAAAATCATACGATGTAAAAATTAAACCTAAATTTTTAAATAGAGATCAGTTTATTGAATTCGATTATGAAGAAAATCAGATCATATCGAAAGGTAGTAATGATTGGTTCAAAATTTTAAATCAAGATGTTTTGATAATGGATCCATTAAATGTTCAGATAATGATAAGAACACTCATTAAAGAGAACAAAACAGAATTTAGTCTTAATATTGTAGATATGCAAAAAGGTGACTACAAAGAATATGATTTTGAAGTAATAGGAAGCGAAATGTGTGTCTTCAATGAAGAAAAGATTAATTGCATTGTTTTACAAAGATCAAGGGAAGGGAGTGATAGAAAAGTTACATATTTTTTGATGGAAAAATACGAATACATGTTTTTAAAAATTATTGATATCAATCCAGAAAGAAAAAATACCTTAAATTTGGAGGAGATCTTAAGTTTTGGGTAATGTAACACCGGTTTGTCCTTGATATTTACCGCCACGATCTTTATAGCTAACTTCACAAACCTCATCAGACTCAAAAAATAACATTTGTGCAACTCCTTCTCCTGCATAAATTTTTGCTGGTAAGTTTGTAGTATTCGAGAACTCTAGTGTTACGTGCCCTTCCCATTCTGGTTCTAGAGGTGTTACGTTTACAATAATTCCACATCTAGCATAAGTGGATTTTCCTAGGCAAACAGTTAAAACATTTCTTGGTATTTTAAAATACTCAATAGTTCTTGCTAAAGCAAAAGAATTTGGAGGAATAATGCATACATCAGAATTGATATCAACAAAGCTTTTTTCGTCAAATGATTTAGGGTCTACAACTGCCGAATGAATATTTGTGAAAACTTTAAATTCATTTGAACATCTAACATCGTAACCATAGCTCGATACGCCATAAGAAATAAGTTTATTGCCGCTGTCGTCAAGCCTTACCTGACCCTCAGAAAATGGTTTAATCATTTCATGATTAATTGACATATCTTTTATCCACTTATCTGACTTAATCGACATTAACTTCTATCCTTCCTTCTATTGCTCTTGCAATTGTAGTTCCATCAACATACTCTAACTCTCCACCAATTGGAATACCATAAGAAATTCGTGAAACTTTGGCTGTTTTAACGTGATCTTTAATATATATAGCAGTTGCATCACCTTCAACTGTGCTGCTTGTTGCTAATATAATCTCTTTTACACTTTTTGATTCAATTAATTTTAATAAATCATCTATTCCAATATCCTCGGGACCGATTCCATCGATTGGTGATAGCCTGCCCATTAAAACGAAGTATTTACCTCTATAACCTCCAGTAGACTCAATGGCCAGAACATCAGATGGATTTTCAACAACACAAATGCTTAAATCATCTCTTGAATTATCATCACATACACTGCATACCTCATTAGAAGTTAACATTCTGCAAGACGAACATCTTTGGATGTTATCAACAGCATCTGCTAATGTATTTGCCAAAATCCTTGCCCCATCTTTATTTTTATCAAGTAAATAAAGAGCCATTCTTTGAGCAGATTTCTTTCCAACTCCAGGTAAAATTGTTAATGCATTTATAAGTTCTAATAATAAATCTTTGTTCATTTTATTGGCTTAATTGAATTGGCTTTAATTTTTGCATTAAATTTTTTTAAAAAATTTTGTATATCTTTATCTTTTTCAATTTCTAATTTTGACTTACTTATAGCTTCTTCATCTTTTCTAATATTATAGCTAAATGGTGTTTCCTTAACTTCTCCTTCTTCAATTTTTACAGTAATTTCTTTCGAAAATGAAGTTTTTAAAGCGTCCTTAAATTCAGACATCCAATTGTCATTAATATCTTTAGGCGAATGCTTATGGCACATTAAAAATAATTCATCATCTTCAAATGATAAAAAAGACATTGCTCCAAAAATATTTTTAACGAATTGACTTAACTCAAGAGAATTAAAATACTTTATCCACTCATTATTATCTTTAAATTTTATTAAATTGTATGAGGGTTCTAATGCTTTGAGATTTTGAGTTTTGTGAAACGTTTTTTCATTTTTTTTTAAATTTTTTTTTTCAACTTTTTCAACACTCTGGTTAGTATTATTTTCTGATAGTTTTTGAAGAGGATTGAACGTCAACATCCTCAGCAAACAAAGCTCAAGAGCTTCTTTTGGATTAGGGTGTACGGAAAATTTACTATATGAATTGATTGCTATTTCATATAACAACTGACAGAACTCTTTATCAATTTTTTTGGCTAAATCTATGACTCTATTATCAGTTGAGTTTTCTAGAGCCTGATGAATTGATACTTTGTGCAAAACAGCAATCATGTCCTTAAGAATTGAATCATATTCTGGTGCAAGCTCCTCAATTTCTGAAAGCATATTAAATGCATGTTCGCTATTTCCATCTGTGATTGATTCAATTAATTCAAATAACATTGAATCATCTATTGTTCCTAATAACTTCTTTATATCATCTGATTTTAAAAAGCCATTACCATAAGCGATTGATTGGTCAAGAAGAGTTAAAGCATCTCTTACAGAACCTTTTGCAGACTTAGATATTAGCTTGACACTTTCTTTATCAAATTCAATGGCCTCAAGATCTAAAATTTTTGTTAAATGAGCTGATAGGATTTCCTCATTAACTGTTTTTAAATTTAATTGTAAGCACCTTGACTGTATTGTTTTAGGAAGTTTTTCTGGATTAGTTGTAGCCAAAATAAAAACAACATGTTTTGGAGGCTCTTCTAAATTTTTTAGTAGTGCATTAAAACTTTCAGTTGTAAGTTGATGAGCTTCATCTAAAAGATATATTTTGTATCTTCCGTTTGATGGAGATTGTGGAACTGTTTGAAGGAGTTCTTTCATAGCGTCTATACCCCTTTGAGAGGCAGCGTCTTGTTCAAAAAAATCTAACGACCGTCCTGCTTTGATTTCTTTGCAGTTTGAACATTCATTGCATGGAGATGAAATAGGTTTGTCAGATGATAAACAATTAAGACATTTTGCAAGTATCCTTCCTAGAGTAGTTTTACCGACCCCTCTTGTTCCAGAAAATATAAAAGCTTGGTGTAACTTATTTTGATCTAAACTATTTACTAATGCTTTTATAATGTGCTCTTGACCAACAACTTCTTCAAAATTTGATGGTCTATATTTTCTTGCTAATACCTCATAAGACATAGCAACAAATCATAACATGTCATCACTTAAAACTGATTCAATTTCTTTAAAATCAAACCCTCGGTTGTATAAGAAACTCTTTTGTTTCAATAAAGTTTTTGTATCAGTTGACGGGCCCTCCTTAAAGCGTTTTGAGAAAGCCTTATTTGCAGCTTCGACCCAACCACCTTCATTATCTAATACTTCAAAAATTATAACTTCTGCTACGCCTTTTGATTCAAGTTCTTTAGAAATTTTAACTGGTCCAAATCCCTTTCTCTTTCTATAAACAACATATGATTCAGAAAACCTGTAGTCATTTAGCAAATTATTTTTTTTTAGTCGAAATATAGTTTCTTCGATATCATCTTCTATATCATATTTTTTTTTTAGCTTTTGCTTTAATTCTAAAACAGAATGTTCTCTTCTGGATAATATATCTAATGCTTTATTATAAATTGCTGAAAAAAGTTCAGATGTCATTAATTAAATGGTATTACTCTAGATTTTCCATTTCTTTTAATAATTCGAACTTTTTGATTAAGTACAAAATCATAGTTACTAACTTCTTGAATGATAGAAATTAATCTTCCTGTTTCAGTTCTAATTAATAATTCAATTCCTTCCTTTTGAGTAAAATTTGAACCTAATTCTGCCCCAACAGCAGAACCAACTAATCCACCAATAACAGTAGCTATGTCTGATTCAGGTTCTGAGTCTGTAACACTTTTTCCTGCAGCACCACCAATTAATCCTCCAGCAATAGCGCCAGCTTCTCGATCACCTTCTATGATTACCTCATTAATATCCTCAATAACTCCAATGACAACATACTGCTGTTTTTGTGCATCTTCACGCTTAACAACATCTGGAGCCAAGCTCATATTAGTGCAAGAGTAAGTCATAGAAACAATCAGACTAAATGCTATGTAGTTTTTATATTTCAGTGTTTTTCTCCTCACTTATAACGAAATCTTTTAAAAGGTCTTCTGTAATAACAAAATAAGTTCTGTTTTTTTCAAAACCATCTAAAAGCATGACTTCATATATTTTTTTATGATGCTTTGGTTTGATAATTTTAATTTTGTCTCCAGTATTTAGTCTAACAAGATCTCTTCCATCAACAATGGAAAATTGATCCCAATCAGAAAATCTTCTGGCCTGATATGTATTGTAAGCATCGCTTGAAAAAAAGAACAAAACTTCACTGTTTGATATTGAGAGTCTATTGCTCTTTGACTCCAGTAGCCAAGTTTGTCCAGCTTCTATGTTAACTTTGTCATCATCAGCAACAAAATCTAGGGAAAAAATTAGTAATAATGGGGTAAAAATTAATTTATACATATCTTTATAGACATATTATTTATATTAAAGTTCTAATTCAAGTAAATTTTATTGTATTTTCCTACAAGAAGTTGAAAAAAATAAAAATGGCTATAAGTATAATATGATGAAGATGCCATAAAGGGTCTTCGCATTAAACAAGTATGTGTTTTTAATAATAAAAACATACCAAAAGTCGCTTTAAGGAGGACTAATATGATACTTAATTTTACAGATCCGTTTTTTACAACACGCGTTCTTGGATTTGAGCCATTATTTGATAGATTACAACGATTATCTGAGTCAAATGATCGCTCCTCTAGTTATCCACCATACAACATCAGCAAAGATGGTAACTTTTTTGCTATTGAAGTAGCTGTTGCTGGATTATCTAAAAATGATATTCAGGTTGAACTTGCAGATGGCGTTCTTACCATCAGTTATGATGGGCCAAAAACAGAAGTCATTAATGGAGAGAATAAGGTTGTCTATCAAGGAATTGCTCAAAGAGCATTTAAACAACAGTTCACATTATCTGAAGATGTTGTTGTTCAAGGAGCGGAATTAATTAATGGATTACTTACAGTTAATCTAGAAAAAATAATTCCTGATGAAAAAAAACCAAGAACAATTGAGATCAAAACACCAAAAAGAATCTCAAGTAAATAAATCTCCACAAAAAGTTAATTGGGGTGCATAATATGTGCCCCAATTAGTACAATAAAAAACTATAAAATGAAATTATCCAAAATAATATTACTTTTTCTTTTTGTAGTTAATATCAATGCTAACTCAGTAAATTCTGGTCATGCAGAAATTTCTTTAATCAAATATAACCAATCAGAGTTATCAAATGATAAAAATCTAATTGGAATAAAAATGGATATGCAAAAGAATTGGCATACCTATTGGAAAAATCCTGGTGATTCTGGTGGTCCAATAAAAATAATTTGGAAAACAAGTCAAAATATCTCTATTGGTCAAATAAAATGGCCAACTCCAGCATTAATCCCTTATGACCCCCTGATGACTTATGGCTATAAAGATTTTGTTATATTCCCTTTTGAGTACGTTAAAAATTTTGATGGTAATGCCGACATAGAATTAGATTTAGATTTTTTAATTTGTGATGATGTTTGTATACCAGAAAAGGCAAAAATTAAAACAACATTAAATGATATAAAAGATGATGATCAGCTGATTGACTGGAATAACAAAGTTCCCACAACAGTTTTACCTGTTAAAGCGCGCATCAATAATGGTTTTATAGAGCTTCGTTTTTCATTTAATGATCCTATTGAAGATGTAGTATTTTTTATTGAAAATCAAAATACTGTAGATCATCCCGCTGAACAAATCCTAATTAAAGAAGAGAATAATTGGTTTCTCAAAATACCTTTGTTAAAAAATTTTAATTCTTTTGAAAAATTCAAAGGCTTAATTTCAATTAATCAAAATCAAAATTTTATTATTGATGCCCAAATACTCACATCAGAAAACAATTCAACATTAACATTAGCTCAAGCAATAATTTTTGCTTTAATTGGAGGATTAATACTTAATCTAATGCCATGTGTTTTTCCTGTGATTTCTCTTAAGGTTTTAAGTTTTGTTTCTATGGGAAATGAATCACCAACTAGCATCAGATTTCATTCATTATCTTTCTGCATAGGTGTATTGGTCTCATTTATCGCTATGGGCTTGGCATTATTAGCTTTAAAACAAGTAGGTACTAATCTTGGTTGGGGCTTCCAACTTCAATCTCCGCTTATTGTAGGTACTTTGAGCATTCTGATGTTTATAATTGGAGTGGTTTTGTTAACCGATTTAAATATTGGTTCTTCTTTAACCAAATTAGGTAACAAATCATCAAATAGTTTTTTAGGTTCATTTCTTACGGGTGTTCTTGCTGTAATTGTAGCCTCCCCCTGTACTGCTCCATTAATGGCGCCAGCGCTTGGATATGCTCTTGTACAACCGAATGGGGTTACAATGCCAATTTTTGTTTCATTGGGTACAGGATTTGCCTTACCTTATTTAATTCTTTCAATATACCCAAATTTAATCAATTTTATGCCTAAACCAGGCAAATGGATGGAGATTTTAAAAGAATTCTTTGCCTTTCCCATGTTTGCAACTGCTATATGGTTGATTTGGGTATTTAGCAAACAAACAAGCACAGATTTATTAATTGGATTACTAATAAGTATGTTATTGATTTCATTAGTTTTATGGTTAATAAAAAATTCAAATAACAAAAAAATAAATTTAGTCTATTCATTATTGCTTTTGATAATTATTATCATAGAAGCTAAATCTATTCATGATTATGATCAATCAAATGGTATGGGTGTAGATGGTTCAAATAATACAACTTTTACCATTTGGGATTCTGAACTTGAGGCTAGATACAAGAATTCAAATCAAGCTTATTTAATTAACTTTACTGCAGCATGGTGTATTACATGTCAGGCAAATGACAAAATAGCTCTATCAAGACCTAAAATTAAAGAATATTTAAAAGATAACAATATTGATTATGTTGTAGCTGACTGGACAAATAAAGATACTGAAATATTAGAAACACTAGAATCTTACAGTAGAAGTGGTGTTCCTTTATATATTTATTGGAAGCCAGGTTTGAGCGAATCTAAAGTTTTGCCATCAATCCTTACAGAACAAATACTGCTAGATAGTTTTTAAAGTTAATTAAATAATAATATAATCACGAATAGGTAAATTAACAGGGATTCAAAATGTACGGCACACCCTTCGAAATATTTGGAGTAGTTCATGTTTTAACAATTGCAATTGTTATTTTGATTTCAGCTCTCCTACCAAAGTTCTATAAGAATAAATCTGATAGTCAAAAACTAACTATGGCAAGGATTATCATAGCCGTAATTGCATTTCATATTATTTCTTCGCCATACAAAGATCTATATCTGTTAGAGAATCCTTATGATTGGAGAGAAGTTTTACCTTTGCACATGTGTGACTTGTCTGAAATATTTTTAGTATGGTTTTTACTTGGTGGTCCTAGAATTTTATATACATGTGCTTTCTTCTGGGGTCTTGGTGGTGCGACAATGGCAATACTTACTCCAGATATAACTTATCATGATTTAGATTATATATATTTTATGATCGGCCATGGAATGATAGTGGTTGCAATTATGTATGCCACCATAGCTTTAGGGAACAGACCTTATGCTAAAGATATTATTACAGTATCTTTAATTACTGCGTTTATTTTATTACCAAATATTTACTTGATTAATGATTTACTTGGCGAGCCAGCAAATTTTTGGTACCTTCAAGCAAAACCTGACGGTGCATCTCTAATGGATATGTTCCCAGATCCGCCTCACAGTCTTTTCTTCACAGTACCATTAGCCATTGCCGTTTTTTATTTAATTTATTTACCTTATTTTATTAAGGATACGGTATCAAAATAATTATGGATGATTTTATTACTTTAATTACTGATGTTTGGAATAGAGGCTTTTTTGGAATTGACCTTGGCTCAATTATCAGCTCTTTATTGGTTATTCTTTTAGCCCTTCTCTTTAGAGGATTTATTATTTCAATTGTAATTAAAGCTCTTGCTAAACTGGCTGATAAAACTGAATCAAATCTTGATGATGAGATATTAAATGCACTAAGAAGACCACTGGGTTTAATCCCAATCACAATTGCACTATACATATGTACTCTTATTTTGCCTTTAAGTGGTTTGGTGGGAGAAATTGCAACAAATACAGTAAAAGCGTTTGTCGTTTTTACTATCTTCAGTGCTTTAGCTAATAGTATTAAGCCAATTTTTGAAGCACTTTCAACCAGTTCATGGTTAACTGTGGCAATTCAAATGTGGCTTGAAAGAGCCTCGAAATTTGTTGTTTGGGTTATTGGTGCAGCTGTAATATTAGATATTTTTGGAATTCAAATTGGTCCTTTGATTGCTGGTCTGGGCTTGTTTTCTGTTGCTGTAGCTTTAGGTGCGCAAGACTTATTTAAAAATCTTATTTCAGGGATACTAATTATCGGTGAAGGTCGATTTCAACCTGGTGATAGAATTGAAGCAGGCTCAATTCATGGAATTGTAGAATCTATTGGTTTTAGATCAACAATAGTGAGGAGTTTTGACAGTGCTCCAATGTTAATACCTAATAAAGACTTATCAGACGTATACGTCACAAATCATGGCGAAATGCAAAACAGAAGAATAAATTGGAAAATAAATTTAATTTACTCAACTTCGGTCGATCAGCTTGAACAAATTAGAAATAATATTAAAGATTACATTGTTAACAGTGACAGCTTTCTCTCAGATGGAGAATTTCAACCAGTAATTAGAATAGTTGAACTAGGAGAAAGCTCTATAGATTTGTTGATTGTTGCCTATGCTCCAAAAATGGGTTTTGCTCCATTCAATGAGCTTAAAGAGGCTTTAATATTTCAAATTATGAATATAATTAAAGAAAGCGGTTCTGACTTTGCTTATCCATCAACATCTCTATATGTTGAATCTATGCCAAAAGATTAAAACGGTGATGTATGGTAGAGATGTCTGCAACAAATGAATTAACAAATCAGTTAGTTTTAACATTTACAATTATTGTTCTACTGGCTTTTTTTATCTGGAATAAATATAGGTACGATGCTATATCAGTTGCAGCTCTAATATTTTTGGTTACGATAAGTTCTATTCCATCTTTAAAACTTAATATAATTAATATTGACCAAGCTTTTGATGGTTTTGCAAATCCCGCTGTAATGACAGTTGCACTAGTATTAATTATTAGTCAGGGTCTAAAAAATGCAGGTTTATCTGCATTAGCAGGGAAAGTCCTTGCTGGACGAAAATATACTGAAATACAATTTCTACTTTTTTTGATGATTATCGCAGCCGCACTTTCGTCATTCATAAATAACATTGGTGCTATGGCGATATTGCTACCTTTAACAATAAGTGTTTGTCAAAAAATGGAGTGGCATCCTGCAAAATTTTTAATGCCCTTAGCTTTTGCTTGTATTTTAGGTGGTATGAATACACTAATAGGTACCCCGCCTAATATTATTATTTCAGATTATGCATATCAACAAACAGGCTCTGAATTTAATTTTTTTGATTTCTCAAAAGTAGGTCTACTAATAACTATTTCAGGAGTCCTTTTTGTTGCTTTCCTAGGAAATAAACTCCTCGAACTAAGAGAAATACCAAATAATGAACCTCTAATAAATATGAAAGGTTACATGTTTGAGGTAAAAGTTAATAAAGGCAGCTCCTCTATTGGTTTGACTCTATTCAAGTTCAAGAAACAAGCAGGTGAAGATATAGAGATAATGGGTGTTATTTCAGAAACTGGCTCAATAAGAAAAGTAAGAAATAATATGCGAATCAAGGAAGGTCAAATATTAGTAATTAAAAGCCCGCCAGATGAAATAGGAAAAATTTTAAGTCTATTTGATTTTTCAATACCAGAAGACTTACATTCATTTGATGAGGCTGATCTAGAAGAGATTGAGGTATTGATTAGTCCTGGTTCAAGGCTTATTGGAAGAAATTATGATTATTTTCAGAAATTAGCCTTTGAAGAATTAAATTTATTAGGTTTATGGCGCAAAGGAACAAAATATAGAACTAGATTAACTAGAGAAACATTCAAAGCCGGAGATGTATTACTCCTAGGTGTAAGAGAACTTGATGATGAGGAAGTAAAAAGTAAGATTAAACATTTAGGCTTGATGCCGATTAGAGAAAGAGAAATTGAGGTTATATCAAGCAGAAGCAGATTATTGAAAGGTATCGTTTTTTTTATAAGCTCAATTTTATTAGTTGCTTTTGAGGTTCTATCACCAACGATTGCATTTTTATTATGTGTGTTATGTTTCGCAAGAATTAAAATAATAAATTCTAATTTTTATAAATCTGTAGAGTGGCCAATAATTGTAATGCTTGCTGCAATGATACCTATTGGCTTAGCAATGCAAACTACTGGTTTAAGTTCTCTTATAGCATCAAATATATCTGATTTAGCTCCAAATCTAAATCAGGCGTGGATCTTAATAATTATTCTTGTAATTACTATGGTAGTTTCGGATATCATAAATAATGCTGCTACAGCAGTTATTATGGCGCCGATATCTTATGAAATTGCTATTAATTTTGGATACGATGTAAATGCATTTTTAATGGTGGTTGCTATAGGAGCAAGTTGTGCATTTCTAACTCCAATAGGTCATCAATGCAATACAGTCGTTATGGGTCCAGGTAATTATAAATTTACTGATTATTGGAGAATGGGTCTTCCATTAGAAATATTGATTATTGCAGTAGCCATACCAATGATTCTTTTTGTTTGGGCCTAATGGAAGAAACTTTTAAAAGAATTAATAAGATAACTGGCAAGCCATTTAAACCAGGATTTCAGGATGATTCTGGCAGAGTTTTTTTAAGATATCTGAATAAGCATGGCAATGATGGATACTATCTAGAGGAATGGAAAAAAGACATGGAAAGCTTCTTAAAAAAAGCAAGAGAACTAAATATTAATTACGACTAAGATCTGCAATTGCATCAATTATATCTGCATAATTTTCATAAAATTCTTTTGACTCTCCTTTTTCATCAGTAAAAGGTGTAATCACATCATCACCTGCTTCAATTGAACCACTTTCTATAAGCTTTCTTCCAATATTTATAGCATTATCAATTCCTGCCCATCTTAGATATTTCATCACACCCCACTTTTGAACAGAACCAGAGTCTTGCTGATTATATTTAGTAATTCTTGTAACAATTACATCATTTTCTCTGTCTACAAAAGTAAATTGGCCAAACTTTCCACTTGTATTGAATATCTTTGATTCATCGTCATACTTTGATATCCACCAATGTAATGAGTAACCTCTGTTAAGATCGGTAAACCTTTCAGGTGTTAAATTCCAAACAACTTGAAAAGTTTCATCAACAAAAGCTTTAGATATTAGCTGCTCATCTTTCCATAATCCATCTCTTGCAAATAACAATCCAAATTTTGAATAATCTCTTGCCGACATATCTACACAGCAATAAGTCATAACATTACCCTTTTCATCTTTCCAAAGTTTATAGTCATTTATTCCAAGCGGTTGCAATATTCTTTCTTCAAAAAGTACATCAGCCTTTTTGCCAGTTGCTTCAAGCAATATGTCACCCAAAAGCATAGAGTTAACATTATTGTATTCAAATTTAATTCCAGCATCTTTCTCGACACCAACTTGTTTTGCATAATCAAGATGATCTGCTTGAAAGAACATTTTTTCATGTTCATGACTTGGAAAATCTAAGCCACTGGACATATCCAATAGATCTCTCAGAGTAATGCTGGATCTTTCGTCGTTAAAATAATCTAAATATTTAGCTACTGCATCATCCAAGCTTCCAATTTCACCTTTATCAATGGAGATTCCAATTAAGGCCGCATAGTAACTTTTAGCCATGGACCATGAAGTGCCATGAGAATTCATATCATAGCCATCTGCATATTTTTCTGAAATTATCTTACCGTTTTTAATTACAACAACTGCTTGTGTTGCTTTATCTAAAAATGACATTTCCATTAACTTATCTATTTTTGATGAGCTTATGCCTTCAACTTCAGGGGATGAAACTTCCCAATTATCTGATTGTGGAAAATAATCTGCTCGACAAAACATGGTAAAAAATGCTAGTGGTAGTAGCAAAAATTTTTTGGTTTTAAAATTTAAATACATAATTGTTGAGCAACTGATACGGATATTAATCTAATATAAACATTTTTGTTTAATACGCAACCTTTTAATAATATAAATTATATTGATATTTAATTATAAATAAATATAATAATAGCAATGGGCACTTTTTCTAAAAAAATATTCATCTTGCTACCTACGCTAATTTGTAGTTTCGAGCTCTTATCAGAAGTTCATACTGTAAAAATGCTCAACCAAGGATCTACTGGTGTTATGGTATTTGAACCTGCCGTATTAAAAATAAATGTTGGTGACACAGTAACTTTTGAAGCAACTGATGCTGCACACAACTCTGCCTCGATACCTGGCATGCTTCCACCAAATGCTAGTAATTGGAATGGACAATTAAGTAGAGACATAAGTGTTACATTTGATATACCTGGAATATATGGTTATCAATGCACTCCCCATGCAATGATGGCAATGGTAGGTGTCATTCAAGTTGGCAATGATTATTCTAATCTTCAGTCTGTTAAAAATGTTGCTACTCAATTCAAAACTACTTTTGTAATGAATCAGACAAGATTAGATGATTACATATCTCAACTTAATTAATGAATAAACCGAAAAATTTTTCAGATTATTTTGCTTTGTCTATGACAAAATTTTTCAGATTTGTTGCTGATACTTTTTTTGCAAAGCGATATGGTCATAGAGCTGTTGTTTTAGAGACTATCGCTGGCGTACCCGGAATGGTTGCAGGCATGCTGATACATCTTAGAAGTTTAAGAAAGATGCAAACGGGTTACGGCAATCAAATTAGAGAAATGCTAGCTGAGGCTGAAAATGAAAGAATGCATCTCATGTTTTTTATCGAAATAGCTAAACCAAATATTTTTGAGAGATTTTTAGTAATACTTGCACAAGGAATTTTTATGAGTTTTTATTTCTTTATGTATATCTTCTTTCCGAAGACATCCCATAGAATGATTGGTTATTTTGAGGATGAAGCAGTGAAAAGCTATACAGAATACTTAGATCTTGTTAAAAAAGGTAAGGTAATGAACATTAGAGCTCCAAAACTTGCAATTGAATATTACAATCTTAAAAAAGATGCCAAATTATCAGACTTAATAATATCTGTTAGAGCAGATGAAATGCACCATGCAGATGTTAATCACAGTTACGCAGACAACCTCAATAGAAGTATCTCAAAAAAAAGTAAAAACAAGAAAGCTGCATAAACACAATCATAGCGTCACTATCTTTAGATATTATTTTTAGTTATGTTCTTTAATATTTTTGTGTAAAATTAATTCTCGATTCATTGGGGCGAGTAACTCAGTTGGTTAGAGTGTCTGCTCGACACGCAGGAAGTCGGGAGTTCGAATCTCTCCTCGCCCACCATAAATATTTTTATTTTTTCAAAGAAACGATATGCTCTTTAGTTGCCTTAAGAATATTCTTATCTTCTTTAGATTCAGCTTCACCTAATAGTTTCTCTGTTTCATTTAACAATTTGTCATATGAGCCCCACTTCCCTTCTGTATTGAGTCTTTCTTCAATTAATTCCTCATATCTATTTTTAATATCTTCGGGTATTCCTGCCTCATACTCAGTACAAATTATTCGCTCAGCAAACAATCGAAATCTTTCATCTTCAAAATTTCTTGAGATTTTTATGCGCTTCTCACAGTCATCTGATGAGTGAAAATCTAGCATCAATTCCTTATCTCTAAAAGAAGGAAAGCCTCCTGAATATATTGTTGCTTCAATATGATTTGGCTCAGGAAAGCTGATCATTCTATCTTCCATTGCCTGAGAAACTTTTGTTTGAAAATCATTATTTGATTTAATTACATCGGCTCTTCTTTGCAACTCTTTATATTCAATATCAAAATGATTTTTATTATTCAATAATTTGCTTGAACAAATGGGTATAGTTTTGTTAATTTTATATTTTTTTAATGGTGTATCTCTACCTCCAGTTTGTATCATTTGGTTTATTTCTGAATAGTCTAAATTGACTATATCATCTGGATCAAAACTTAAATCAAAAAAACAAATATCATTTGGTCTAGAATTGTCTCCACCACACATTACAACAGGATATCGAAATGAATGTCTTCTAAAAACCTCTCCAAGAGCAAGAAATTCATCAGAATATAAGAGATTTTTTACTCCCTCTTTTGTAGAAGTTTGTAAAAAAGAGTTAAAAACATCTGGAAGCTCATCTTTAATAATATTGCATACATCTATCATAAATTTACAATCAGCAACTGCATCATGCGCATCCGATACATCTATCCCATGAACTAGACAAATATGTTCTAATTTTAAGCTTAATGCAGGCCCATCTTCGAAGTTAGGGATAGTAAATTTGTCATAAAAAAATGATGCAATATTATGCATCATTAACATCAAATCAAGTCTTCCATTCTGATTAGTATTGGTAACATATGGTTCAAAAAGGTTATACCAAAATTGTCTCCTTATTAGCTCTTCATCAAAACGATGTCCATTGTAAGTCACAAATATTGAGGGTTGATTTGTACTCCAGCTTTGCCACTGATCGTAAATATCTTTGATCATTTGATAGTGAGACGTGTTTGATTTAAAAGAATTAATTTTTTTATTAGTGAGCATAGCCTTAGGGTGCGGAATAACCCATGGTAATGGAGAGCTACCAATATTTTGCTCATCTTTAATATTAAGTTGAGCGTCAGTTAGAACAGAGCCGCATTGAATAATTTGACTGAAATTAATGTCAGTACCGGTGGTCTCTGTATCGTAAAAAATTAAATTAGGTTCAACCAAAATTTTAAGCCATATATTTGCCTAATTCATGTCTAGCAACTGCTCTTCTATGAACTTCATCTGGTCCGTCAGCTAATCTAAGTGTTCTCATATGTGCATACATAGATGCTAGAGGTGTTAACTGAGATACTCCCTCACCACCATGGATTTGAATAGCTCTATCAATTATTTTCAAGGCAACATTAGGAGCATAAACCTTAATTTGAGCTATCTCACTGGCAGCAATTTTATTACCTACAGTATCCATTTTTACTGCAGCATCTAAAGTTAAAAATCTTGCTGCATTAAGTTCTATTCTTGATTCGGCAATATAGTCAAAGTTAGCACCTAAACGTGCTAAATTTTTTCCAAAAGCAATTTTTTCTGGATCAATGCCTCTTCTACACATAAGCTCTAATGCAACTTCACCAGCACCAATTGCTCTCATGCAGTGATGAATTCTACCAGGCCCTAATCGGCCTTGTGCAATTTCAAATCCCCTTCCTTCTCCAAGAAGAAGATTCTCTTTAGGTACTCTTACATTAGTAAACTTCATATGAGCATGCCCATGAGGAGCATCGTCATAACCAAATACATGCATCATTTTGATAATTTCTACACCTTCAGTTTCCATTGGTACAAGTATCATTGAATGTCTTTGATGCCTTGGGTTATCTGGATTTGTAACACACATGAATATTAAAATTTTACACCTAGGGTCACCAGCTCCAGACGTCCACCATTTTTCACCATTAATCACATACTCATCTCCATCCAATACAGCTGTAGCTTGCATATTAGTTGCATCTGAAGATGCTGTTCCAGGTTCGGTCATGCTAAAAGCTGATCTGATTTTTCCATCAAGAAGGGGTTGCAGCCATTCTTCTTGATGTTTTTCGTTTCCATATCTAGCAATTACTTCCATATTGCCTGTATCAGGTGCACTGCAATTCATAGCTTCTGATGCAATATGCGACTTACCCATTTCTTCTGCTAAATGAGCATACTCATAATTTGTGAGTCCTGCTCCAAATTCGCTTTCAGGTAAGAATAAATTCCACAAACCTACAGATTTTGCTTTATCTTTTAGCTCATCTATTACTGATGGATAACTATTCCATCTATCTTTGCCCTCTTGAATTTGTTCGTGAAATACATGCTCCTTTGGTGCAACTTCATCTTTTATGAATGTTTTCACTTTTTCAACTAGTGATACTGCTTCAGGTCTTAATTCAGGCATCATGAGGTTAAATCTCCCGTTATATTAAAAATTTTGTTACTATTATAAATACTGTGAATAGTATTAATGTAACTTATTTCTATAATAACGGTATGTTCAAAACAAATCTATACGTAATTACAGGAAGCAAGAACATTGATTTTTTATTGAGGTGTTACTAATGAAAATAAGTTCTTTTGATTTAAATCTTTTTGTAATTCTTAATGCTATTTATACTGAGGGTAGTCTTACAAAGGCAGCTGAAGTTGTTGGAATAACTCAACCAGCAGTTAGTAATGCATTAGCTAGATTAAGAGAAAAATTTAATGATGACCTTTTTGTAAGAACTGGTTCTGGAATGGTGCCAACACAAAAAACTGAAAATATGATTCAGGATGTGCAAAGTGCTCTCACTCTAATTCAACAAAGCGTTAATGAACCAGATACATTTGATCCTTCAACGACTAAAAGAAATTTTAAACTTTCATTAGGAGATGTATCAGAAGGAAGAGTTCTACCTTATATCATGAAAGAAATTTATGCAGATGCGCCAAACATATCAATTGGAAGCTATGCATATCTGAGAAGTGATCAGGTTCACGCTTTATCTACAAATAATTTAGACTTTGTTGTAGATCCAATAATACCCAGATCTGATGAAATTAATTCTGAAAAAGTGTTTGAAGATGATTTTGTTGTAATGCATAGAGAGGGTCATGATTTATCAAAAGTTAAAAATGTAACAGTAGACGATATTTTGAATCAAAAACATCTTCATGTGTCTGGAAGAAAAAGAGGTTTGCATTTAATAGATGTTGAACTAGATAAAATAGGATACAGAAGAAAGGTGGCATTAAGATGTCAACACTTCTTGATAGCGCCTACAATCATTCAATCAACTGATTTAGTTTTGATGGGTACGAGAAGCTTTGCAAAAAGAAATAACATGCCATTTGTTGAAATTCCAATTGAAATACCAATGATGGAATATTTCTTAATTTGGCATAAAAGTGATGAAGGTGATGGGGGTCATATTTGGATGAAAGATCTGATCATAAGAGCCTTTAAAGATGCGCAAAGATAACTTAACGAAACGTTTAATTTCAACTTAAATTATGGCTAGCTGTCTTTACGATACCTCCATCTGAAGTAATAGTCTCACCAACAGTATATGCTCCTGCTCTTGAGCATAAAAAGATCACCAAACCAGCTATATCCTCAGGCGTCCCTACTCTTTTTCTTGGATTTCTCTTCTCAATCTCAGAATAGTCATGATTCACTGCAGCACCCAGCATGTTGCTTGGATAAGGTCCTGGAGCTATTGCATTAACCAAAATATTTTCTTTGACTAATTGCGCTGCCAATACCCTTGTAAGATGGTGTACTGCAGCTTTGGATGCGCTATAAGAAAATGTAGGCAACGCTGGAACATTTAAGCCATCTATAGATCCAATATTTATTACTCTTGATGGATCATCTAGTGATGCATTTGTGGTCAAAAGTAATTTCATCTTTTGAGTTAAAAAAAACAGGCTTTTGACATTCAAATCCATAACTTTATCCCAACCGCCCTCTGAAAACGATTCAAAAGGCTCGCCCCATGCTGCTCCAGCATTATTAATTAAGAAATCGATTCCATTTTCTTTGTTAACAATTTGATTAACAAAATCCTCAACTCCTTCTTTTGTACTTAAATCGCAAGGAATTGGTATACATTCATGTTCATATTTCTCTGACAACTCTTTTGCCTTTTCAAGAAGAGCAGGAGCTTTTCTGGCAGTTATATATACCTTGACTCCATTTGCTAAAAAACCAGCTGTAATCATCTCTCCAATTCCCCTAGAACCTCCAGTAACAACCGCAACCTTATTTTTAACATTAAATAAATCTGTGATTTTCATATTAAGCCTTCTAATCATTAACTGTTATCAATTATATTGCATTTTTATTTACTGAAGCACAAACCAACAGTTAATTATTGTAAAATGCAACATCATGAACGAATTTACTAATGCCCTTGCTGACGTATCTGTTGGTAATTACATTCCTTTAATGGTTATATCATTAATCTTGTTGATTGGTGGTGCTGACAAATTGCTAGACGCGACAGAAGATTTAGCAAAAAAACTTGGGACTAGTGAATTTATTATTGGTCTGACAATTGTTGCTTTAGGAACGTCTTTACCGGAGATATTTGTTGGCATACAGTCTGTATCAAAAGAAACTGAAAATCTTGCTATGGGGGCAATTGTAGGATCAAATATTTCAAATATTGCATTAATATTTGGGGTTGCTTGTATTGGAAGAGAAATATATCCAAGAAAGAACATAACCAGTAAAAGACAGTATATACCTTTAATAGGTTCTGCAATTTTATTAGGATTTTTTCTCTATTCTGATAATGCAATAAACTTATTTGAAGCGTTTTGCATATTATTAGTTTTGCCTGTTTTTTTATATGTTATTTACTCTGAAAAAAATATTGGAGTCGACATACAAGATGATTCAAATAAATCAAAGCAAAGTAATGTTTTATGGTCATTGATTATTCTAATTATTTCTTTCATTGCGCTTTATTTTGGTTCAGAAGGTGTAGTTTTGGCAGGAAAAGGCATGGGCGAAGTATTTGGAATTTCTCAAATTGTTATCGGTTTGATAGTCGTAGCAGTTGGAACTAGTCTACCTGAACTTGCTGTCACAATTGGAGCTATTATGAAAAAGAGAACAGATGTAGTTGTTGGTAACGTTATTGGGTCAAACGTACTAAATATTGTTTTGGTAGTTCCAATCATTGGTTTTTTTGGAAGTGGAAAAAGTCTAGATCCAGTTTTATTTCAAAGAGATTATTTCGTAATGATATTTCTCACTCTCTTTTTTGCTTTATTTGTTTTTCTTCAAACTAAAAAAAATATTTTTAAAAGTATAAAACTAATAAACTTTAGTGGATATCTTTTTGTGATTATTTATATTTTATATATTTTAAATTTAGTAAAAATAATTTAGCTATTATCAAACCCAAATCCTAATTATGCATAACCTTACATACTATATGTATCATTAAACTTCTTTAGAATTAGAAAAAAATAATATTAAAAGTCCTACTAATAAAGCTACTATTTCAAATACAAAAAAAGTATTAAAAAAAGTTGGGGTTGTTGGTAAAAGAGAAAATAGGACTCTGCCAAAAGCAATAGACCCTACCAAGAAAGTTATAAATTTTATTAAAAACATTCCAACACTTTTTTTAAATATTCCTATTAAGCAAGCTAAACCGATACAAAAATTTAATCCGCCATATATGCCAGCTATTTCTGAATAGCCTATTTCTGAGGTAACCGATAATCCAATCGCAACAGAAAAACTAGGCCAACCAAGATCTAATGCTCCTGCAACAGGGTCTAGAAGCGCCCAAATACCAATCCATGAATAAATAGCTGACATCGCTATTAAATATAGTCTTATAATCCAAATCATTATTTAAATAGTTAAAAGTACTATTTAGGTATTACATAGGCATATATTTTGACATGCAATCTTCCGCACTATTCATGACTTTCATCATTAATCTTGATTCAGCTGTTGCATCTGTAATGCTTTCGTAAGTTTCTCCAGCTAAACCTGCATCAAGGGTACATTTACAATACTCATTATAGTCCACGCCTAACATAGAGAACATAACTGTTAAGCCTTGCTCATTTCCTGCAGCAACACATGAAGCAATATATTCATCACTAAATTCTTTCATGAATGCTTTTGCAGCACTATTATCTTTTTGTTCAACTTTAGCCTCAACAACCTCGCTTGATGATGAATCCTCTGAACCGCCGCAAGCGAATAAGAAAGTGATACAAAATAAACCAATAATATAATTTTTCATAATTAATATCTCCACATATATGTGTAACAAGTTAACACATATTTTCTATCCAGTAAAAATAGTAAAAAAGATTTATGTAGAGAACTATAAAAATAAAAATGATAAAGTAATATTAATGATTAAAGTTGCAGCATATTCCTTTTATATTATTTTATTCTTTGCTTTGTCTTTACCTGTTAATACAAAAATTATGTTAGATGAAAACGACATTTTAACAATGCCACTACCAAAACCGTATGATGGAAAAGAATATACAGTTAATGATTTGAATTATTTTATATCATCAACGATTTATAATGATAAACAACCTATAATTATTTTTGGAGCTAATTGGTGTCCAGATTGCAGGATTTTTTCGGCCACAATGAATATTCCTAAAATTAAATCCTATATTGATAAGAATTTCGACATTCTTTATGTCGATGTGAAAAGATATGAAATAAATATGAGTCTTATGGAGGAATATGGAATTGAGCCTGCTGAAGGAATTCCAAGACTATTGGTTTTTGATTCGAATAAAAAACTTATTAATAGCTCAAATACAACTGAGTGGAGAACAGCAAGAGACAGGACATCTCAAGAAATCTTTAATTTTTTTCAAGAAATGAACACTAATTAATCAAATTGTTTGTTGGCGCTTGCAAAAATTAAATAAAAAATACCGCCAAAAATTAACATTCCTGCGCATATATAAAATATCATGCTCCACGAGTTTGTAATTTGTAGTACGGTTCCGGCAACTATTGGACTTAAAATGGCTGCTATCATGCCTATGCTTCCAGATATGCCCACCAAAGAGCCTGTATATTTTGGACCTAGATCTGCATGATTTACTCCAAATCCTCCTGCACATATTCCAGAACAAACGTTAATCAAAGAAAGAAGTAAAACCACATTAAATAAGGAATCCTCTGATGAAATTAAAAATAAAAATAATGCAGAACCAAAGAAACCAATTGAATTTACAGCTTTTCTTACTTTAATTACTGCATAACCTCTTTTAATTAGTCCATCAGCTAAATAGCCTCCAATGACTAAAGAAAGAATAGCTACTACGCATGGAATCAATATTGCAAAAACAAATATATTAGACCCTAGGTCTATGCCCATACCACCTTCAGTAATTGGCGCATTCACATACTTTGGTAAATAGGAAAGAAAAGTATACAAAGACCAGTTGTTACAAAAAGTTGCCACTGCTATGGCTACAAATGGCATATTTCTGATTAATCTTAAAAAAGGAATTGAGGGAGCAGATTCTTTTGAAGGAGCTTCATTCTGAATTAATTTCAACTCATTTTCTGTAAGATTCTTATTTTCCTCTGGAAAAGAAGTAACGCTCTTGTTCCAAAAGAAATACCAAAAAATTCCAAGGATGCCAAATAAATAGAAGACCCACTCCCAAGAGTATGCAGCTATTATTAATGCTGCTACTGCATAACCAAACACGGTTCCTGCAGCAATGCCACTGTTAGTAAAAGCAACAGCTCTAGTTCTTTCATTAAAAGGAATCCATCTTGCATAAATAGCATGCCAGGATGGAAATGTTATGCCCTCGCCTAAACCCATTAAAATCCTTATAAAAATGAGCCACCATAATCCTGAATAGGCAAAAAATGGTGTGATAATTGTAAAAAATGACCATATCAATAGACCATAACCTAAAACTTTTTTACCGCCATATTTGTCAGCCAAATATCCACCGACAATTAAAGTAAACATATAACCAAAATAAAAAGAACTTAGGATAATACCTATCTGAAATTCAGACCATCCAAACTGCTCCTGCATTGGAATAATAGCTACAGAAATATTTACTCTATCTATATAGCAAATTGATACTGCCAAAAATGATAAAAAAATTACTTTAAATCTATAAGGTAAATTCATAATCCTAAAGCCCTTTATACTCTATCCAATCAACAGAAAATCATAATTGTGAAATATTTCATCTAACCTAGATTAATTTTCTGGAGAATATTTAATAGGCATTTCTTGAATTGCGTGAACAAAATTATTTGGGGCAACTTTCCAATCACCATTCATTTCAAAATCTTGGAATCTTACTAAAAATTGTGAATAAAATTCTTGCAGTTGCATCAAAGCTATTGGTTTTCCAATACAAGTATGTCTGCCAATACCAAAAGCAAGATGTTTGTCTGCATTGTCTCTAAGGATATTAAATTTATTTGGGTCTTCAAAAACACTAGGATCTCTATTTGCAGCACCATACCATAGAGCAATTTTCTCATATGGCCCGATCTTTTGGCCGTTAATTTCAGTTTCCTCTAAGCTAGTTCTTCTCATGTGAATAACAGGAGATACACATCTAACCGTTTCATTAATAAAATTTGGTAATAATTCCAAATCATTTATAAGCATTTCTTTTTGTTCTTGATTTTCATGTAAAAGTTTTATGCCTCCGCTCATAGTATTTCTTGTGGTGTCATTCCCAGCAAAAATTATTAAAAGCCATGATCCATCTAAGAACTCATCGGATAACTTTTCACCATTTATTTCTGCGTTAGCTATTGCACTCAGCAAGTCATTTGCAGGATTTTTTCTCTTTTCTTTAAGAATAAATCTCCCGTATTCAAACATTTCATCAACCATGGCATTAAACATATCAATCATTGCTGGATCCGGTGTTGAATCTGTCTTACCCTCGTTTTGTTCTTTGATCATTTCATACGTAAAGTATTGGGCCAATTCTAAAAATTCCATCCACGAGACAAGTTTTTGTCTATCAGATTCTGGGATACCCAAAATCTCTGATAAAGTAAATATAGGTAATTGTTGAGAGACTTCTTGAACAAGATTACACTCACCTTTTGGAGCGATAGCATCTAATAGTTCTGTGACCTTTAATGATACCTTCTGTCTTAACTCGTCGACATGACCAGCTTTAAAAAAAGGCATATGTTCTTTACGAAGACCTAAATGCATTTCCCCATCAAGGTTTAACATATGATCAATAGTAGATTTAAATAGTTTTGGGTGTCTATTTTCTTCAGTACCCAAAGTAAGCAAATTTCCAGATGCATATTGTGAAGAAAATATTTTAGGGTTCATTGATACATATTTAATATCTTCGTACTTTGTTAAGACCCAATAACCTGGCTCAGGATCAATTGGCATAGGATTGTGAAAATAAACGGGAGCTTTTTCTCTTAATTCTTCATATAAGTCAAAAGGTTGGCCTTTTGTAAAAATATCAAGATTATTTAAAGAGTTAGATGCTGTATGAGGATACACATGATCAAAAGCACTTCCGTTTATTTTGTGCTTAAGAATTTCATCTGATAATACATAACCACCGCTCATTTTAATTTCCTCCACTCCCACCTGCGTCTCCTCCATACGTTCCGGCATCATGATATTGTGGATGAGTTAAATATATTGATGACATAAAAGATACACCGTTTCCTAGTGAAGCTGTTAAATCTTTTAGATTAAGCTTTTCTGCTAATTCAGGATAAGGTTTAATCGTTCCATTTTCTTTATTAATTATCAAAGCATCCTTTTTTGAAATTAAACATACTTCATCAGAAATTATCACCAGCGAGTATGACTTAAATATTGATTTTTTAAACCTCTTTCTAAAAATTACTTTTCCAGTTTCCCATGATAATTTTGATACTTCTTTTTGCGAAGCAAGATAATACATATACTTGTCATGAGTATGGGGAATGAATGGAGTCATTTCGCTATGAAGACCATGCTGATAATGTGACCATAATAATTCTCCAGAACTCTCTCTAAAACAATGCACCATTTTTGTAGCGAACCAGGCCCAACTAAAAACAATCACATAATCTTCATACTGACCTATTATATGAGGTATATATCCACTTGGAAGATCCCCCACCCATATGGGCTTATTATTTGTAAGATCATATTTTGCAATTGATCCTTTTTTGCCAAAGACAGCAACTTTATTCATGCCTACAATTATATCTTGAGAGAATATATTGAGTCGAACGCGTTGCCTTTAATAAGATATAAGAATTAAATACTCTCATATTTAATCTTCAAAATACAACTTAAAAATTTAAAGTGTATTTTAACGCTATTGTTCTCGGAGGTATCCACTGCATCCAATTTCTTGGTCTCCATGAAGTATCATTGACTGCATATACATATGCCTCTGTTCTCTCATCAGTAAGGTTATCAATTGATAATTGTAGTTTGGAATTTTCACTAATATCTAATCCAAGATTAAAATTAAGCTTGGTATAGTCTGGTGAGCTTGAATTAGGGTTTTCAGCAAAAGTATTAAAACTATCTCCGTAGTAATTTACATCAAGTCTTGCATAAGAAGGATACGAAAGAATTAAAGTATCGTATACCAAGCCAAGATTCCATTGTGTTTCAACAGTATTTGGTAATCTATCACCAGCAGCAGCACCTAAAGATGCAATATCTATTGAAGTCTCAGCAGACATAGAACTTCCTGCAAAATCAATAGAAAATTCGTCTGATAATGCGTAGGTAAAGTCTATCTCCCACCCAGATGTTTCAGCCTTACCACCATTAAAATTATATGACCAGCCACAACCAGGAGTTACAGAAATAATTATTCCATCCCAATCAACTTCGAAATAAGTAACATTCGCAGTATAGTTATTACCCCTTGATTTTACACCAAATTCAGTAGTTTCAGCCTCATCAGAGTTAAATCTAGGTCCCCATGTTTCTTGTGCGGTTTCATCACTACTACAAAAAGGAGGAAGTGGTGATTGGTTTCCACCAGGTCTATACCCAGCTGCTTTTGTAGAATATAAAGTAAGATCTTCATTTAGCTCATAGCTAATAGCATATTTCATTCTAGTATCAGATTCTTTACCAGATAACTCAGAACAATCTGTTCCAGCAGGATCATTTCCATCACAGCCTGTGCTATCCATATAAAAAATACCATATTGATATGATTTAGATTTATCTTTAATTTCGTAATCTCTTATACCAAGTGTAAGTGTGAGCTTTTCATTAAAGTTGTAATCAAATTGACCATAGAAAGAAGTTTCTTCTTGTTCGTTATATTCAGTATACGAACCATAATATAAATATGGGTAACCTAAATGTCCTTCACAAAAAGGAGGACAATATACTGTGGCGTCATAGTCACCAGGATTTAACCCAGCAGCATAATACATTACATACTCTAACCAATCCTGATCCACTGCATATTGAGTTTGTGAAACTGAGTTAGGCTCCTCATTAAACTTATAACTGTAATATCCAATAGTCCACTCAAATTTTCCTGGCTTTGAGACCAATCTCAGCTCTGTAGTTTCCTCAGAATATTCATCACCATCCACAATTAACGGAGCAGGAACATAATCATCCATATCAATTCTAGCCCAGTCTGTTATAGCATCTTCACTTATTGTTTTATCAGAGATAATCAAATTTGCATCAAAGATACCAAAATCATACTTAATATTTGCGATAAAAGTTTCTGTAGTTATATCTTCGGATTCATCAGCAGCTAAAGCATGTGAAAATCTTGGATCATAATTTGAAAGAACTCCAACTACTCCTTCGTCAGCAGCATATGTTGAAATTGCACTCAAACGAGCACATGTTGGATCACCATCAAAATTATAAAACCAACTTGTTGCCTGAGGACATCCCTCTACATAAACATCTGCACTACCTGGCTTGCTTTGACCAGGCTCTAATATACCGTAAGCTTTATTATTTACATTCATATATCTTAGGATTCCATTAAGTTTTCCACCATTATCAAAAGCTAGTGTAACCATTAACTGAGAATCATCTTCTTCACCAACCGTATTGCCTGTTTGGATATTTTTGTAAATTCCTGGAGACACCAATTGAGAATATACCGCTCTAACTGCTAGGCTGTCTGTTAAAGGTAAGTTGTACATAACTTCAATGCTTGTTTCTGGATCACTTGCTTTAACTTTGTCTCCATATCCAACTCTAAGCTTTCCATAGGCTGCACTTGAATCTGGTTTGTTTGTGATATATCTAATTGTTCCTCCAATTGCATTTGAACCATATAAAGTACCTTGAGGCCCTCTAAGAACCTCAATTCTTTCAACATCAAATAAGCTCATTAATGAGCCGTTAACCTCATCAATATATGTTGAAGAAGTTCCAGAAGAACGCTGAGATGTTGAGGTATTTAAACCTCTAAAGGTATAGTAATTAGACCCTCCAGGTGTTGAAACACCTGCAATTGATCTCAAGTAATCCTCTGGATTCATTATCCCTCTTTCTTCAAGTGCTGATTCAGTAATAACTGAAATATTCATTGGTATTTCTTGAACTGTTTCAGCTTTTTTGTTTGCGGTAACTATTACCTCCTCAATCTCTTGTGACGTCAAAGCAACAGGCATCAACAATAAAAGGCAAAATAAAATGTAAAAATTTTTCATAGAATAATCTCCTCTTAAAAAAAAACCCAGCATCAGCTGGGTTCGAATAAAATAAACTGGCCCAACTATAAAGTTATTCCCCGAATATTTAATATAAATAATTTTTTCATCTACTATGAGTATATATAAAAAATATTCTCATAATATTATTTTTTAAAAAATAGTATATGTTTTTTATATCTATTTAACTCTTACAAACATAGTTCTTATAAAAGCAATTGTGCTTTGAATTAAAAATAATATTAGACAAAACAAATAGACATTATTTTTTTGTGGTATCCAATCAAGGATCATAGAACCAGAAAGAATAAAAATTATTGATAACATACCCATTTGAAGAAATACAATTTTCAACGGAAATAAGTCTTTATATCCATCTTTTCTTAGTCCTATTACTTTTTTTGGAAATATTGATAAGCCGATTGCAGAATATACACACAAAATAAAGCTTAATATTGTCCAACTAGTTGATGGCTCGCTGGCATTGAAAATTGCAAATGGTATTAATGCACAAAACATAGCACCAAAAGCAGAATAAGTTAAAAGTTGAACTCTAAAATTATCTGGAGCACTGAATCCATCATTAGCTCTACTCAAAGCAATTAAAATTGCTGAAAAACCAACAATACCTAACGAAACCTCTGCAATTACTTGCATAGCTCTGTAATCAATTTCCATATCAATGATTATATATTAAGTGGTAGGGATGGAGGGAGTCGAACCCCCACGCCTTGCGGCACTTGGTTCTAAGCCAAGCGTGTCTACCAATTCCACCACATCCCCAGGCACATGCATTATATAGAGTTATATTGACGAAGTGGAGTATTTTTTATAGGTCGTAATTAAGTAAATTTTTTCTATGTTTGTGAATAACAATCAATCCAATTAATGTTAGCGTTCCTAAAGATGTTGTAACAATGTCATGAAATTTAATACCCTCGTAATATAGTCCTGAAAATTTACCAATCAACATAAACGAACATAGATATATCAAAACTGTACCTAATTGAACTTTTGAAGAAGAAAAAATAAACCTTATGAGAACATAACCGGAGGCAACAAAAACACCAGCCATTGTCCTTACAAAGCTTGCTGCAGCTGTTCCTCTTTCAATATCTTCAAACGCAGGATACCAGCCTAAGTCTGGCATAAACATACATGTAAGACCTAATGCCATAGAAACTATGCCTATAATCAACAAATATCCTTTAAACAATGTAGTCATATTACACCTAGCATGTACAAAGCAAGCATCAAAGATAGGATTCCAAAGCCTATCCATATATACATTTCCTTATAATTGTTAAACTTATATGAATTAATTGCAAGAAAGCAGCAAAAAATCGGCGCCATAACTAATATTCCATAACCTACCAATATTGCTAAAGGTATAAATGCCAGAAACAAAAAAACTTGTAAGACAAATTTATTCATAAGTAAATAAAACTATTATTTTATTTAATTGTCAATTTTGAAGAATTATTCAATATTTTGAGAGTTGTTAATAATTGTAATTTCTGTCTGAATTTCAAGTATTGCCTGATTCAACTGATTTTTATAATTGTTGAGTGCTTGAACTGAATCCTCAAGCAGAATTAACTGAGTATCTATGTTACTTAAATTTAATTTATATGTAGCCAATTCATCTGCTGTAAGTTCTAAGTCTCTTATTTTTTCAATATTAGTTTTAAGGGTTTGTTCGATTGATGTAAGCTTGTTTTGATTGCTTTTAATATCTTTTTCAATTCTAGAGAGTAAACTCTGAATCTCAGCAGTTTGGCTTGTTAAATTTTGAATATTTACCTTATTTCTTTTATTGCTTAAATCCCATAATTTTCTTATTTCTTTATCAAGGAATTGTATTGAAGAACTTATGTCGGTTAATGAGTCATTATTTGTTTCGTCAACTATACTCAACTGATCTTCAATTAACATAAGCCTTTCATTAATTAATTGCTCACTAGCTTTATTACTTTCACTTTCAAAAGTCTGCCAAATAATTAAAAACAAAATACTAAGAAAAGTTAAAACATATATAAAGCCAATTAATAAGCCTCCCTCAGATGATCTTTTGAGGTAAGAAGGTGGCTTTTTATTAATTTTAAGTTTGTTATTCATTGATAATTAAAATTAAATGGCATTTAGCATATAATAAACCCTTATTTTATCTTAACAATACTATATAGATATTTATGAATTTAGATTTTTCAGACGACCAGAAATTTTTACAAGAGGAAGCTAGAAAGTTTCTTGAAAAAGAAGAGGCACTTAATAGAAATAGAGCTGTCCTTGAAACAGATAACAAATTTGATGAAGATCTTTGGAAAAAAATAGTTGATCTTGGATGGACAGGTATAAGAATACCTGAAGAATATGATGGCTTAGGACTGGGTCATTTAGAGCTATGCGTTATTGCAGAAGAGCTTGGCAGATTCTTAGCACCAGTTCCCTTTTCTTCATCAGTCTATCTTTTTACCGAAGCAATAATTAATTACGGAACTGATGAAATAAAAGAGGACATTCTTCCAAAATTAGTGAGTGGAGAAATTGTAGGGACATTGGCGGTTACAGAAGATTTGCATGCACCGACTAAAAATAATATTAATTTAAGTTATGCTAATGGCAAAATAAATGGGAAGAAAATTGCTGTGCCAGATGCTGGTGTAGCAACTCATGCTGTTGTTGTTGCAAAATCAAATAAAGGAATAAGCCTTCAACTTGTTGATTTGTCTGTAACAGGAGTTACCACTGAACATCAAGAAAATATTGATGAAAGCAGAGGCCACTTTTCAATTACTTTTAATGATGTAGAAACACAATTGTTAGGTGACGAAGTTAGCGGATGGGAGCTATATGAATCATTAATTAATCAGGCTGCTGTTTTGTTTAGTTATGAACAAATTGGAGGATCTCAAGCATCACTTGATATGGCAATTAATTATGCAAAAGAAAGATATGCTTTTGGAAGACCAATTGGATCATATCAAGCTATTAAACATAAATTAGCTGATATGTATATTGCTTTGACACTAGCAAAATCTAATTGTTACTATGCTGCATGGGCGTTATCAACAGACGCAGCTGATTTACCTTCTGCATCTGCAACTGCAAGAGTGAGCGCAACAAAAGCATATCAATTGTGTTCAAAAGAAAATATACAGACTCATGGAGGAAATGGTTTTACATGGGAATATGACTGTCATATGTTTTACAGACGCTCTAAGCTATTATCATTAAATATTGGATCTCTAAGCAATTGGAGAGAAAAATTAGTTACAAGTTTAGAGCAATCAAATATTAATTAGGAAGAAATATGGATTTTAACGATACACCTGAAGAAGCAAAATTTAGAAAGAAATGTAGAGAATGGCTTGAAAAAAATGCTACTTACAAAGATGAGTCTACGCCTCAAAATGATGATTTTGCTAACGCTAACAAGATGAAGGCTGCAAAAGCATGGCAAAAGAAGAAGTACGATGCCGGTTGGGCAATGTTACATTGGCCAAAAGAATACGGTGGCATAGGCGCAAGCTCTATGGAAAGAATAATCTGGGCAAATGAAGAAGCTAAATTTGATGTTCCTAAAGGAATTTTTGAGATAGGTTTGGGAATGTGTGGTCCAGTGATGATGGAATACGCAACAGAAGAACAAAAGGAAAGATATTTACCACCCATGGCTGAAGGGAAGGAAATTTGGTGTCAGCTCTTTTCAGAACCGTCTGCCGGGTCTGATGTAGCTGGATTAAGAAGTAAAGCGGTACAAGATGGCGATAAATGGATCATAAATGGTCAAAAAGTATGGACATCAGGCGCGCATTTTTCTGATTTTGGTATTTTAGTTGTAAGACATGATCCAAATCTTGAAAAACATAAGGGTATGACATTTTTCTTTGTTGATATGAAATCTCCAGGAATTGAAGTAAAACCAATCAAACAAATTACTGGAGGATCTAGCTTTAATGAAGTGTATTTTACAGATGTTGAAATTCCAGATTCACAAAGACTAGGAGAAATCGGTGATGGTTGGAAAGTTGCAATTACTACATTGATGAATGAGAGATTAGCTGTCGGTGATGCAGGTGGAGCTGATGTTGAAGATGCATTTAGATGGGCAAAAACACAAGATAACCTTGGAGATCCACTTCTCACAAACAAAGCAGCAAGAGAATCAATTGCAGATTGGTATTGTGAAAAAAGTGGTTTAAAAAATACTAAACTTAGAACGATGTCAGCATTGTCCAGGGGTGATACACCAGGACCAGAAGCATCAATAACAAAAATTGTAAGTGCAGGAAAGCTTCAAGATATTGGTAATTTTGGAATTGACTCACTTGATATGGCAGGCATGTTAAAAACTGACAATCAAGACATTAAAGGCTTTCAAAATGCATGGTTAGGTGCACCTGGTATGCGTATAGCTGGCGGTACTGATGAAATATTGAGAAATATAATTGCTGAAAGAGTTTTGGGACTACCACAAGACCCTAGGGCAGATAAAGGTGTTGCATTCAAAGATATACCTTCTGGCAATTCCTAGTATTATCTAAATTTTGTTAGAAAGTTTAGAAATTCAGTAGCGCTGCCATTAACAATCAATTCACCTGAAGCGATTTGAGTCACTGGATTAGATAATCCGGTAAGAGTTTTTTTAAATTCAACTTCCTCAGAAATTATCTTCAAATCGCAGTTATCTTCTGCATTATTTGAAATAACTGCCACTTTATTTCTTAGTGTGATGTTTTTTGTTTTTCCAGATAAAAAAGAAAAGCAAACTTTATAATTATTTATTAATTCACTTTCTGGATTATACCTAGTTGATAAGACATCAAATAAAGTGTTGATTGAAATTTGATGTAATAAATCTTCTGAAGTTCTATCAAGCAAAGATGTCTCTTTAATGCCCCCTTTCAACTCAAAAGCAGATGTTAAAAAATAATTTCTTTTATTAGGATTAGACGATCTTGAACCCTCGTAAATAAGTGCTTCTATTCTTAAATCTTTAACCTCATCAGTAAACATATCAAGCGAAATTAAATAATCGCTTAATTCTAAAGCCCACTGCATATCTTTTTCTTGTACAGCTAGAAGTAATTCTTTTAGGAGGATATCATTTCCACCAGCAAGTTCGGAAATTCTTAACGCTTTTTCTTTCCTTGAAAGAGGATCAAGCTCAGAGGGATTTCCGCTAAACCAACCAAGATATCCATTGAAAATACTTTTAACAGACCATCTTACAGTTCCATAAAATTCATATAAATAAGGAGATTCTGCAATTTCTTTTGGAAGCTTTATAGCATCTGCTATTTCATCAGGATACAAACCTTGATTCATTAATCTAATAGTCTGATCGTGAATATATTGAATAGCATCTCTATAAATGTTCATTGCATCTTGAATTGTGTCTTTACCTAAAATAGGTTTAGTATGACTTGGGAACAGGTATTCAGGTTCAAAAGTTTTCATGTGATCAATACTATCAACCCAACCCTTTACATCTCTGTGACTAGTACCTCTGATTGTATAAAGATTTGGAAAAGTTTTATAAATATTATCTCCTGGCATCAATGCTTTATGCTTTGGTAGCCATATAAATATTTGATCATTAGTTTCCCCTGGAGCATGGTACAGCTCCAATTCGATGCCTTCTATATTTAAATTAAGACTATCGCTAAATGTTGTATCAGGTTTTACATATCCAGTTGGTGATTTAGAGACACTCAAATTTGGTCCAATTCCTACATTTATAACATCTTCTTCTGGCAATAATGTTCCAAACATTTTAGTACTTCTGGAAGTTATTACAGGATTTAGAATGCCCATAATTCTTTGCACGTAATAATCGGTATCCTCATGTGCAATAATTTGCGGCTTTTCTTTTTGAGATTGAAGATAATATGCTGCACCAAAAGTATGGTCTCCGTGATTATGAGTATAAATAATTGCTTTTATAGGATTCTTATTTTTCTCACGAAATAGAGCATAAATATTTTCAGCTTCATAAACGCTATCAGCAGCATCAATTATAATATTGCCATTTTCACCCTCAACCATTATTGAATTTGCAATACCAAAACCTATTGCAAAGTGAATCATGCCTCCAGGAGTATCATAAGAAAGTACTTTCTTTTCAAATTCTTTTGAATGCTCTGCTAAAGATTCAGCCTCTGAGGTCAAAGGTATATTGATTTCAGTATTATTTGAATTAGAACAGGAATATAAAAATATAAATGAAGATAAGAATAGTAAAAATTTATACACTAAAATAGTTTATAAAAAACTTACCATTATTTCATCTACGAGAATATTTGAAGCATCATCATATGAGATTGATCGACTTGAACCATCTCTCCAAACAGTAACTACTGTCCACACAGTCTTGTCTTGTGATAAATCTTTTAAATTAACGCGCAAAATATTTTGAGTAACAGTATACAAATCATCACGGTACATATAGTAATCCCAATAATATCTTGAGTAATAATGATTCATTCTGTCAGATTCAACCGTATCCTTAGTAGTAAAATTAATATCAAATATCAAATCTGAATCTTGATTAAAACTCAGGCCCCTCTCCTCTATTGAATTTTTTAAATTTTCTTTAAATTTCTCTAAAACAATTGGGTTAACCTCAGCACTCAAATTTGAGTTATTTATCTTTATATTAAAATCGTTATAATTATCTAAATTGAATGTCTCAATAGAGTCGATTTTTATATTTGATTGTGTAGAAACACAACTCATTAAAAATATTAAGCTTAAAAGTGATATTGTTGTTTTCATATTTATAAAGTTATTTAAATGTTTAATTTAGAAGATCAAAAGTACATAAAATTATTAGACCTTAATGCTCAAATATATACTGAATCTGAATTTAAATGCAAGCATATTCATTTAGAATCTAATAGTGATGAAAAGGTATTTATGGTTGCCTTTAGAACAATTCCTGAAGATTCAACTGGCGTAGCTCATATTTTAGAGCATACCGCTTTATGTGGATCAAAAAAATACCCAGTTAGAGATCCTTTCTTTATGATGATCAGAAGATCATTAAATACTTTCATGAATGCATTTACATCAAGCGACTGGACTGCATATCCTTTTGCAACCCAGAATGACAAAGATTTTAATAATTTACTTAGTGTATATCTTGATTCTTCTTTTTTTCCAAATTTGGATGAGCTTGATTTTCTTCAGGAAGGTCACAGGCTTGAATTTTCTGAGGATAGTAATGCTAACAGCGACTTAGAGATCAAAGGAGTCGTTTACAATGAAATGAAAGGTGCGATGAGCTCTATATCAAGTCAATTATGGCATGGTTTATCTAAACATCTTTACAACAGCTCGACATACAAGCACAACAGTGGTGGCAATCCTGAAAACATATTAGATTTAACTCATGAATATCTTGTAGATTTTCATCAAAAGCATTATCACCCTTCAAATGCAACTTTTTTTACATTTGGTAATGTCAATCCACAAGAAGTCCAAGAATTCATTAGTAAAAATGTATTACAAGATTTTGATCCATCAGATGAAATCATTGGTGTTAAAAATGAAGATAGGATATCTAAACCAAAAACTGTTACCGAGTTTTATAATCCTATGCCAGAAGACGAAAACAATCATCACGTTGTTTTAAGCTGGCTGTTGGGGGAAAGTCATGATCCTGTCGAATTATTAGAATCTTTCTTAGTATCAAACATACTTCTAGATAATTCTGCTTCGCCTCTAAGAAAAGCTTTAGAAAATACTGACCTAGGAAAATCATTATCTCCATTAACAGGTCTTGAGGCTGATCACAAAGAGCTTGTTTTTGCTGCAGGCCTAGAAGGTGTATCTTCAAATAAACAGCTTGAGATCGAAGAATTAATTTTAAATTGTCTAAAGGATGTAGTTTCAAATGGTATACCAAAAGATTTAATTAAATCTTCGCTTCATCAGCTTGAAATTAAACAAAGAGAAATTACTGGATCTGGAATGCCTTATGGACTTCAATTAATGCTAAGCTGCCTACCGGCATGTCTTCATAATGATGATCCCATTAAAATATTAGACTTAGACTCATCATTTGACACAATTAAAAACAACTTAAAGAAAGAAAAATATATTGAAGCTCTTATTGAGACCAAAATTATCAATAATCCACATAGAGTAAATTATTGTCTTGCTCCAGATGTTGAATTTAACTCTAAAAATGAACAAAAAATTAAAGAAAAGATTAATAAAAAATCAAAAAAACTATCAGAAAAAGAAAAAGAAAGAATTATTGAATTAACCAAAAATTTAAAATTAAGGCAAGAAAAACATGATAACCCTGAACTTTTACCAAAAGTAACAAAAACCGATATTCCAAAGACTCGCTCCTACAGTAAATCTGTATCAATTGATGACAAAAATTATTTCTATAAAGTAGGCACTAACGGAATTACTTATCATTCAATTATTCTTCCATGCAGTCCGCTTACTAAAGATGAGTTTAAAATTGCATCATTATTTACCAACACCTTAACTGATGTTGGAATTGGAAAAAAGAGTTATATAGAAGTTCAAAAGATACAGTCAGCAGTGACGGGAGGAATTTCTGCAAACTTTGTTTTAATTCCAAATGAAGAACAATCATCTCATTCTTTAGGATTAAAAATTACATCAAAATCATTAGAAGAGAAGGAAAAAGAAATGCAAGAATTGATGATTGAAACTGCAAAAAATGCTACTTTTTCTGATAAAGACAGAATTAAAGATATGCTTAACTTCATATCCTCAGATATTGAAAAATCTTTGATACAAAACGGACATTTTCTTTCAATGAGCAATGCTGCAGCACAAATAAATAATATATCGGCTACAAATGATTATGCGTCTGGCATAAATTTCATTACCAATACAAGCAAGCTTTCAAATAATATTGAAAAAAACAATGAACTTGAAAAATATGTTGAACTATTAGAAAGCATAAAAAGTAAGATTAATCCTATCCCATCTTTCTCATTTACTGCATCTTCAACAGATATGAGTGAATCTAAAATTAATTTTCAATTACAAAATAAGGATGCTGCTTTTTGTACTCAAAATTATTTTGACATACAAGAAGAATCAATAGGTTGGATCACAGGAGCTCAAGTAACTTACTGTGCTGAAGCTTTTCCAACCGTTGACTTCTTTCATAATGATGCACCAGCTCTTAGTGTCTTAGGTGCTGTTTTAAGAAATGGTTATTTACATACAGCTATAAGAGAAAAAGGTGGGGCTTATGGTTCGGGAGCTATGCAAGATTCAAACAATAAGGTTTTTAAATTCTTTTCATATCGAGATCCAAGATGTACTGAAACATTTCAAGACTTCAAAAAATCTAGAGAATGGTCACTTAAAAAACATTACCCAAGAGCAGCTTGATGAAGGCATCTTAGGAATCATATCAAGCATTGATAAACCGCTCTCTCCGTTTGGCGAGGCAATGAGTGATTTTTCTATGAATATTGATAGAAAAAATATTAAAACAAGGTTAGAAATAAGAGAAAAAGTAAAAGCCTGTACAATTGATGACTTGATAAATGTATCTCAAAAATATCTATTTAATGAATCTAAAAAATCTGTAATCGCAGGCAAAAACTATATTGAAGAAATGAAAAGTCTTAATTTTAAGATTAAAAATATTTAATTAAAAAATTAAAAATCTCTTTTTCTTTAATTCTTGTGAGCATCCCCAATATTGTTGTTGATATTTCGAAGATCTTGCTTGAACTCTGTCAGCAACCTTTATTAGCCATTGTTTTTTTCTATATGTTTTTCTCTCAAAACCACCATATCCTTCATGATATGCAAGATATAAAGACCTAGCATCTTGTTTTTCAAATCCTTGATAATAACCTTTGCTAGCGTACCATCCGATAAAGTCTGCAGAATCACTAAAGTTTTTTCGATTAGCTCTTGTATTGCCTGTTTCATCCTTGTAGTCTTCCCACGTCTTTGTAAGTGCCTGTGAGTAACCTGAAGCAGAAGAAGGTCTAGACCATGGTATAAAACCTAAAACTTTGTCTCTTTCAGGCTTAGCATTAGCTTTATAACTAGATTCCTGATAGACAAACGACATTAGAACATGCGGAGGTATTTTCCAGCGTTTTTCAGACCTTATAGCCGCTTTATACCAACTTTTCTTTTCTTTAAAAATTAAACAAATATTGTCAGGATTTTCAGGAGGTTTTGAAATACAAGACTGCAATAAAATAATAACTATCGCAAAAAAAAGATAATTTAAATTATATTTTTTCATCTTTTTTAAAGCCTCTAAAACTTTTAAAACGTGGAAATCTTAAACTGTAGTGTTCCCCTTCTATGCTTTGAGTAATAGCATCTGCTCTTATCTCGACCAGCATTCCAATTAATTTATCTCTTGATTCCCAAAATTTATCTCTATCTTCATCAGTTAAACCGCTTCCTACGCTTAATGAAAAAAATTTGCCATCATCAGTTCCTTCAACCTGAAAAGCTCCTAATTTTCCTTCATGTTTTCCAGTACCCTCTTGAATACTAATAATTTTTAATGTCACCTCTATGAATGGTTTAATTTTTAACCATGCGTGACTTCTCTTGCTTTCATAATAATTTTCACTTGGTTTAATCATCAAACCTTCATACCCTTTATCTAAAGCCTCTTTATTCATTTTTGTAAATGTGTCATTCCCACTTTCATCGTCAAAATTTAAAATGACATAATCAACCAACTTGATGCAGCTTTGAAAAGATTCAGATAACTTGTCTAACTGTTTTTTTCTTTCTAGTGTATTTAATTTACTTTTTCCATTATTAAATTCATCAAGTGGTAGTAAATCAAATAATGCAAGATAGGCATCATCGGTCTCTGCACCTGATTTTCTATAAACTTGTTTCATGAGTGCCTGAAAATCATCACTCATAATTTCACCATCCAGTACGAGATTATTAAACTCCGATTTACTTAAGGCATCTTCAATATGAGGAAAATTATTAAACACTTTACCATTTCTGCTATAAAGAGTTGCTTTGTTTTTTTTGACAATAGCTATTACTCTTACGCCATCATATTTGTATTCAACAAGACAATTGCCCTTAATTTTTTTTGGATGCTTTGCTCCATCATGAGCTAACATGCATGAAAAACGGGAACGCTATAATCAAGGTTCATTTTTTTTGCAACATTGTTAACCGTCTTTTCACTGACTCCGCACCGTAAGTCTTTTATCAATATTCTTCTATACCAATCATTCCATTGATTCATTTTTGCAGCATGCATTAAATCTAGTATTAAATCTCTTGCAGCATGTCCAGTTCTTTCTCTTTCAATTAATAGATTTGCTCCTTCTTTAAAAGTTTTCCAATCAAGACCTTTGCCATTTTGATTGGATTCTGGCACTTGCTTTACACCAAAAGTTACAAGTGCATCTAAACACATCGCTAAACCTTCTTGAAAAGTTGAATCATGAAGATGTTGTTTGATTACATCTTCTTTGAAGAGCCTACTATTATCACTCTCAAGCTGTTTAATAATTTTCCAAGGATCTGTCATTCTTTATCCAAACTATTTACGGGCAATTTTCTAATTCTTTCAATTTCTTGTGCTTTTGATTCTATATGTGAAATCATCTGCTTTGTAATTGGAGTTCTGTCTTGATTACACATTGATGAATGAAAATTTTCAGAGAAAATTGCTGCAATATCAATCATAGATTTTACGGTCAATAAAGGATGTTCCGCTTTAGCTAAGTCTGATACTAATACTATGGCAAAAGTTTCTGTTTCATTATCAAAAGTTCCAGGTTTTAAAGCATTTATTATCCTGAAGTTTTCATTATTTTTTTCGTCATAAAAAGAAAAAAAACCATTATTTAACTTTGCCCCACAGTTAGATAGAAAACCAAATAACTGTGAAATATTAAAAAATGACTTATCCGAAGAAATTAAATTAAATATAACTAACTCTTGATCTTGTTCTGTTTGGGTATCATCATCAAATGATGCATTAGAGTTATCTTCATTGATAAGATTTGATGATTCCAAAGGATCCTGCAAAGATTCTATTTTAACTTTTAGTTCTTGAGAGTTTGAAATTTTTCGAATATAGAAAAATACAATAATTAAAAAAAATAAAATTGCTGAGCCAACAATATAAATTTCATAATTGCTATTCATCTAAGATTGTGCCATCTCAACGGCTTGATTAACATCTACAGACACAACTCTTGAAACACCAGCCTCTTGCATTGTTACACCCATTAAATGATCACTTCTTTCCATTGATACTTTGTTATGTGTAATAAAAATAAACTGAACTGTATCTGACATTTCATCGACCATATTTACAAATCTTAATGTATTCAAGTCATCCAATGGAGCATCTACTTCATCTAATAAGCAAAATGGAGCTGGATTTAAATTGAAAATTGCAAATACCAAAGCCAATGCCGTTAACGCTTTCTCGCCTCCAGAAAGCTGCGAAATTGATGAATTTTTTTTACCAGGCGGTCTTGCCATAAGAACAACACCGGCATTTAATTCGTTTTCATCAGTTAAAGTAAGTTCTGCCACACCTCCTCCAAATAATTTTGGGAACATTTCTTTTAATTTTATATTGACAGCATCAAAACTATCTTTAAAGATTGTTTTTGTTTCTTGATCAATTTTCTTTATTGCACTTGTTAATTTTTCTAATGCTTCTGTTAGGTCTGCATACTGCTCATCAAGCTCTTCTTTTCGTTTTGATTCTTCTTTTATTTCTTCTGGAGCTGCAAGATTTATAGCTCCAAGTCTTATAATTTTAGCTTCTAAATCTGTAAGTTTATTTTCAATATCGTCTGTAGAATTGCCTTCGTATTCAGAAAAATTAATTGTTTGAAGCTCTAACCCAGCTTCTTGAATCTTTTTATTAGAATTCTCTAAATTTACTTCATATGTATTAAGTTCAATTCTGATATTTGTAATTTTTTCTGATATTGCTCTAGAATCTAGATCTGAAATTGATTTTTTATTCTCAAGTTCTCTTAAATCGTCATTAAACTTTGATTGCTTTTGCCTAAGAGTAATCAGAATGGATTCTGCTTTCGAACTTTGATCAACAAATTCTTTTATTTCATCTTCAATTACTTTCTTGTTTTTTTGATCATCTTGAATTTGTATTTCAAGTTCATTTTGACGTTTTAGATACTCGTCAATCAATGTTTTGGACTGCGCAGTAGCAATATTTAAAATATCTTTTAAAAGTTTTTTTAATTCTAGTGATTTATTATCAATATTTTCAGTTTTAATAGCGTGTTTTTGGATTGTATTTATAATCTCATCTAATATATGCATAGCCTTTTCGCTTGGACTTAACTCATCGAAGTTTTTTTCAGTAGCTTTGGCTTTTTCGTAATTTGCAGAAGCCTTCTCTAAATTATCTTTAATTTCTAATTGAGATTTAATAATATTTTGAAGATTAGCCTCTCTTTTAGCTATTTCAGCTCCAATTGCATAAAAGTTTTTTTGAGCATTTTCATATTCTTTTAACACTGACTCATTTTCGGTTCTATATTGATCGATTTGAGATTGATATGTATCCGATTCCGCATTTTTGATTTTCAGGTCTCTTTTAAGGCCGTCTAATTTTTTTTGAAGGCCATCTCTATTATTTTTTGCTTCTATTGAAAATAATATTGCCTTATCTAGCTCAAGCTTTGATTTTTCATCTTTCAATAAATTATATTTTTCTGCTGCTTTTGCTTGATTCTGCAATCTTTTAATCAGTCTGCCTATTTCATCTTTAATATCTTTTACTCTTGATAGATTTTCTTTTGTTCTTTTAATTCTAGATTCTGTTTCTTTTCTTCTTTCTTTATATTTAGATACACCGGCTGCTTCTTCTAAATGAGCCCTTAACTCGTCAGGTTTAGAGCTAACCAGTCTACTAACCATTCCTTGCTCAATAATTGCATATGAGCTTAGTCCTGTACCAAGGAAAATGTCTTGAACATCTTTTCTTCTGCATTTTGTATTGTTAATAAAATAATTTGATTTAGCATCTCTGGTCATTTCCCTTTTTATAGAGACTTCATTAAAGGAGACAAATTCACCACCAATTTTTCCACTAGAATTATCAAACAAAAGCTCTATACTGCATTGTCCAGATGCCTTTCTATTTTCAGAACCATTAAAAATTACATCGACCATTGAGTCGCCTCTAAGATTTTTTGCAGATAGCTCTCCTAATACCCATCTTACTGCATCAATAACATTTGATTTACCGCAGCCATTTGGACCCACTACACCTACCATATTTGTTGGGAAAGATATCTTCGTTGGATCAACGAAACTTTTAAAGCCCGATAGTTTTATATGTTTAAGCTGCATTATTAAGACTTTATTTAGCTTATTATTATAACGCCTATAAGCCTTTTAACCATTCATTTGAATTAATTTTGTAACTATTCGTGACTTTGTTTTTATCAAGAACTAGTAAATTATTAATGTAATAATTTTCTTTAGAATTCTTACATGAAATCATAATATCTATCTCTATAGTTTCATTATTAAGATGAGCTGACGCAATATCAAAACCAGGAACACTGCTATTAGCATTTGTCAGAAATATTTCATCTAATTGAGTAAATTGTTTTTCAGCAACTGGTATTTGAGGGCCGTTGTTTATATATAAACTTACTGAACCTGTCTCGATATCACATGGAAAATATGAATCTGAACTGATTTGAAAACTTGAATCTTTATATTCTGGAAATTTAGTGTCTCTTAATCGAGTATATAGACTATAAAAAATTAATTTCTCTGAGTTTGATACAAAAAATTTTTCTGAGAACCCTAATAAACTCTCTGCTGAATCCATTTTTTTTAGGTCAATTGATTTAGAGATAAACTCTATTGACCAAACTTTTTTTTCTTCAATATTTAACAAACTATCAAATTGTTTAAGACTGTCTATAGATATCTTTTTATCTAAATATATTTGATTGCTAATATTGTTACTTAAGATTTGCTTATTAACAGAACCCAAAATAGCAAATTTACTTACAAATAAAATTAAGCAGCCAATAAGTACAAACACAGTTGTTCCAAAAACAATGCCTTTATTATTTGTTCGTTGAGATAGTACATACGCAAGAACTGGAAGTGCCGCAAATGCTGTTAGTAAGTAAAAAATTATCATTATTCAGTTTTTCTAAAAAAAAAGACTAATAATGTAATTAAAAGTAATACAAAAGGAGCAAACCATAAAAAATATGTATCCTCTGTGAATACAGGCTCATAAAGAGAATCAGCACCAAATCTTTCTGAAATATATTCTTTTATTTCCTTATCGCTTTTATTGTTATTTATCATTTCCACAATTTTTAATTTTAGATCTTGAGAAATGGGAGCATTAGAACTCGCCAAAGAGCCCGAAGTACATTTTGGGCATCTTATCTCTTTGACAAGATTATTAAATCTAATTTCATCTTCTGTATTTTGGAAATTATAAATCGACTCTGAAAGAAGATTGACTGATGCAAGTAAGATTACAATATATAAAAACCTCATTTTAAAATATCCTTTTTTCATCAATAATTGGCAAAAATACATCATTCCAAATGGTCTCATTTACTTCGCCCTGATAATGAGCCACCACCTGTCCATTAATAATTAAAAAAGTCTCTGGAGCACCTGTAACGCCTAAATCTAAAGCCAATGAACCTTTGTAATCATGAATATTATCTTTGTAAGGATTACCATATTTTTTTAGCCAATTTATTGCATCTTCTTTTTCATCCTTATAATTTAATCCCAAAATTGGTATGCCTTTCTTATTAAGATACATCAAATACGGATGTTCAACTCTACAGGTTATGCACCAGCTTGCCCAAACATTTAAAAGAAGGGTTTTATCATTAATATTGGTATTGACAATTTTTTTGCCCGAGAGAGTTTCTAGTTCAAAGCTAGGAAAGTCCTGAGTATCATAGTCTGCTCCAGGATAAGAATTATCCTCAGTCAATAAAAGATAAAACATAAATAGAAAAAATATAGGCGTGATCAAAATAAAAAATTTAAACAATAACTTCATCTTCTTAATCTCTTCTTAGAAAAAATAAGCATTATGCCAGCCATACACATTAATATGGCAGAAAACCAAATCCATCGAATTAAATAATTTATTTGAATATTGATCACCCAACTCCCGTCATCTAATTGATCTCCTATTGTCATGTAAATATCTCTTAATAGTGAAGCATGAATTGCTGTCTCTGTTGTAATTTGACCTCTAGTAAAATATCTTCTTTTTTCAGGACTTAATAAAAAACTTTCTCCATTTGTGGTTTGTATTAAGAGATCAGCCTCAATTGCATCATAATTGTAAGCTTCTGATAAATTTATATTTTCAAAATATATCGTAAGATCTTTATAACTTTCTGTCTCATCTATTTTTATGCTCATAGCTCTTTCCGTACTAAGAACACTGTTTAATGAAATTGAAATTAATAATAGTCCTAATGCCATGTGAGCTATTGCACTAAATGGATTGATAAATGTTTTTGCACTTATCGATTTGTAGATTTCAAAAATGTATCTGCATATTATTAAAAAACCAACAAAGATTAATAAATTCATGTAAACATCGTCAATTTTATATAAAAATTTAAATACAAAAGTAATTAAGAAAGATAATGTAGTTGAAAGTATTATTGGTAAATTCATTAAATTTAATTTAAATTCTCTTGACCATTTTGAGTCAATTGAAAAAATTAAAAATATACAAGCAATCAAAACAATCGGTGAAAAAATAGCTGTATAAAAAGGTGCTCCAACGCTTATCTGCTGATTGAACAAATACTCATATATCAGCGGATAGATTACGCCTAACATAACAGAAAAAACTAAAACACCAAAAAATATATTATTAATTGAAATAAATGATTCTTTTGAAAACCTTTTAACTCTTATTATGGACTGTATTTTTGAAAATCTTATTACAAATAAAACTAATGATGTAATTATTATTACTGAAATAAATCCCAGCAAATAGAGGCCTCTTTCAGGATCATTTGCAAATGAATGAACGCTGTCAATAATCCCTGAGCGGACTATAAAGGCTCCAAACAAACTTAATGAAAAGACTAAAATTGATAGTAAAAGTGTCCATACTCTTAATCTTTTCGATTTTATTGAAACGCTTAATGAGTGAATAAATGCCGTTGCAGCAAGCCATGGCATCAATGCAACATTTTCAACAGGATCCCAAAACCAATAACCGCCCCAGCCAAGTTCATAATAAGCCCACCAACTTCCAAGAGTTATACCAATGGTGAGAAAAATCCAAGCCACAACTGACCATTTTTGTACTATTAACTCCCATTCAATTTCTGTATTGCCCTTAATCAAAAAAGCTAATGCGCATGCGAATGGAATTCCAAAACCTACATATCCCAAATATAATGTTGGAGGGTGGATTACTAAAGCTGGATCTTGAAGTACAGGATTTATGTCAGCTCCATTAGATGGAGGTATGGGTAAAATAGTCTGAAAAGGATTAGATGTTAATAATAAAAAAAGTAAAAACCCTACAATAATTAAAGACAATATACCAATCGCTAGGGATTTTATAGGATTTGTTTGAGTGATATTAAAATTAAATAAGCATCCCCATAGTGCTAAAAAAACAATCCACAAGAACATTGAACCCTCATGAGCGCTCCATATAGAGCTTATTTTATAAAAAATTGGTAAATCTGAATTTGAGTGACTAGCAATATATAAAACACTAAAATTATCTGTTGCAGCCAGCCACACATAAAGACCAAATGAAATTAATAAAAATAAGAATGCATGGGAATATGTTCTTGAAATTAAATTGGAAACATATTCAGTATTTTTTATAGAAACTGCAAAAATTCCAGATAAAAGAAATAAACCAGTAGCTAATATTGCAAAAAAATGAGAAATCTCAATTATCATTTTTAATTTCTATACTTGGAGGCATGTAATTTTCATCGTGCTTCGCGAGGACCTCTTCTGCTTCGAATATATCATTCTGTAAATAACCAAGAGCAACCACTCCACTGTCCTCTTTAAATAAGTCAGGTACGATACCCTCATAAATCACATCAATTGAGTTTTCGTAGTCAGTAATAACAAAAGATATCACCGATCCTTGTCGTTTTACCGACCCACTTAAAACCATCCCGCCTATTTTAATTCTTTTATTTGAGGATATTTCTTTATTATTAAGCTCCGATGGAGTGAAGAAATAATCTAAATTTGTATTAAGGGAATATAAAATCATAAAGATTCCACTTATCGAGAATAGAAGAACAAATAAGATATTATAGATTCTTCTTTTTCTAGTTGGATTCATTAAATTTTTTCTTCAATTTCTTAATTTTTAAGTTATAGCCAATAAAAAATGATAACAGACTTATCAAAACCAATATCACAACTGACCATACATATATTCCGTGTCCATTCATATATATGGCCTCACCTATTGAATTAAAAGCAAAATCAAACATATTCTTTAATCCATGATTTATTTTTTTCTCGTAAAAATATCTGATATTTTGAGGATATTATTACCAAGGAGATTATTATTCCAAAAAAACCAATCATTGAACCTATTAAAGGATATAACATTGATGGATCTATAGAAGGCTTATCCGTAAGAGTAATTGATGCTGACTGATGTAATGTGCTCCACCAATCAACTGATTTTTTTATTATTGGAATGTTGATTGCTCCAACAATAGCCAACCATGATAATAATTTATCCGCTTTTTCATAATTGCTAAATGAACTGTGCAATGAAATCAAGCCTAGATACATAATAAAAAGAATCAAGGTTGAAGTAATTCTTGCATCCCATTGCCACCAAGTACCCCATGTAGGTATTCCCCAAATTGATCCAGACGTGAGGGCTATAAATGTAGTAAGTGCGCCTATCGGAGCAATTGAAATTACTAAATAAGCTGCCAATTTAACCCTCCAAACAATATAAACAAAACTGGCCACAGCCATCGATATATATAATGATTGTGATAAAAAGGATGCAGGAACGTGAAGATAAATAATTCTGTAGGAATTGCCTTGAACAAAGTCCTCTTGAGTAAATAATAGGCCCCAAATCAAGGAGACAATATATATAATTAAAGAAGAATATAATATGAACTTGTATGCCCTTTCAACTTGAAACATATAAGTCTTTGGCGAAGCAAATTGATGTATAAAATTTTTAATCACTTTTATTTGTGTGCTGAACTCTTATTCTAGATGAGCTTTAATTATAAATGATACAACTATAGGTATTGTCACTATTATAATAGATAAACTACCTAATAATAAAAAGATAAAACCTGAGTAATTGATTTCTAGTTGAATTGCCGTAATGCTTTTGCCTAACACAATTAAAACTGGTAAAGCCATTGGCAAAGTGATAATTGCACCAAGAACTGATCCTTTATTAAGACTTAATGAATTTCCTAATACAAAAAGATTAAGAAAAATATATGAGCTCATCATTGCAAAAGGCAATATTAACAAGCTTAAAGATAAATTTTCAGTGGTGCCTAGTGAGAAGACAAAACCTAATAGTGAAATGGGTATACCAATTAACAACCAATGAATCAAAACCCTTAATCCTACCAGATAACTAAAAGATGTTTCACTAATCAAACTCTGCTCAAGATATCCATCATTATAATCTTCAGTAAAAATGTCTTCAGTCGCAAACATCATTGATAAAAGAATAGCTATCCATAGCACTGAAAAAAAACCAATTTCTAAATTTTTTGGACTAACTTCAATTGTTAACGGATAAGCTAACATTATTAACCAAAAAACCAGAATAGGTCCAAGCCAACTTCTTGTTTTCTTTCTGAGTTTTAGTACTTCTAATCTTAAATATTTCATGTCTAATCTATTTTTAAAGTTTTGGAATCAACATCACAATTTATGTGAGAGGTAAAAATAATTCCTCTTTCTTTTTGCAACTGTTTATTTAAAAAGTTACTCAAAATATTTTGGTTTTCTATATCCAAACCAACAAAAGGTTCATCTAAAACAATTAAATTTGTATTACCCAAAAATATTCTTAAAAGTGCTAATTTCTTTTGCTGACCATAAGATAGATTTGCAACCTTGATATCTAGCAGTTCTTTTAAACTTAATTTTTCAAGATATTCTTTTAAATCCTTGTGATTTGACAATCCCATTAGCGTAATATTATCTTCAACAGATAAATAAGATTTGAGAGCGTTTTTATGCCCCAGATAAGTAATATTTTTTTTAACGTAAGTTTTAATTTCTCCTTTTGTAGGACTAGTTATTCCAAGAATAATTCTAAGTAATGTTGATTTGCCCGAGCCATTAGAGCCCTTAATATGTAAACACTCACCCTTTTTCAGAGAAAATGAAATACCACTAAATAGTCTATTTTCATTAATTTTATAAGATAGATTATCTGCGATTATTAAGATGTCGTGCATAGAATTAAAAAAGGTTAAAATTTTTGGTTCTTATTATAAGTGAGGGAAGCGGATTTTGTGGATCAATTCGTGTATAAAATCTTTTAGAAATTTCTTTAAATGGTTTTGATCCAAACTCACCAACCCCTCCAACAGAAAAATATAATCTTTTATTAAAGTAAATACCCTGTTCAATAGTTGGTATGCTTCTTATATTTACTGAAAATTTCTTTAAACTTTTTAAAATATCTTTTTCTTTATTCTTAATTTCAAACCATCCCCAGGTTGATATATCTATCATTGATATCTTTTTTAATGCATTCTTAGATCTCTTATCTGGCATGCATGACGGAGGTAATAAAACAATAATTCTACCTTTAGCTTTTGCAACAAGATCGTCGATGGTTAAAACTATTTGATCTTTGTCTGTGAAATTAGCAAATATATATTCTTCTGAGTTATCAAGATCAGGTTTTTTTAAATTTTTTAACCTTTCAGATGAGCCAAGAACAATGTAAGTGATTAATTCTTGACTCAAATTTTTTATATCTTAGATAAGGCTTGCTCAAAGTCTGCAATAATATCATCAACATGCTCTAAGCCTATTGAGAGTCTGACATAGCCAGGTGTGATACCTGCCGCTAAAAGCTCTTCCTCGTTTAACTGGCTGTGAGTGGTGCTTCCAGGGTGAATTGCTAGACTTCTTGAGTCACCAATGTTTGCAACATGATAAACCATCTCCAGTGCATTGATAAACTTCTCACCTGATTCTCTGCCACCTTTTATCTCAAATCCCATAAGACCGCCATTTCCTCGAGTTAAATACTTTTCAGCTCTTTCTTTTGCATATCCATCCATTAAAGATGGGTAGCTAACTCTTTCAACAGAATCGTGATTTGAGAGATATTCAGCAACTTTTTGAGCATTACTGCTATGTTCTCTCATTCTTAATGCTAAAGTTTCAAGTCCTTGTATAAACATAAATGCGTTGAATGGACTCATAGCTGCTCCCATATCTCTTAAAATAGTTGTCCTTGCTTTTAAGATGTACGCTATTGGTCCTAAAGGTTTTACGGCTTCTGTCCAAATTGCTCCACCGTATGAAGGGTCAGGTGTATTTAGAGCTGGCTGTCTTTCAGGAACAGCTTCCCAATCAAAATTACCACTATCAATAATAATTCCACCTATTGAAGTGCCATGACCTCCAATAAACTTTGTAGTTGAATGCATAGAAATAGCAGCACCATGATCAAATGGCTTACAAATAACTGGAGCAGCAGTATTGTCAACTATTAATGGGATTCCTAAAGGTTTTCCTATTTCAGCAACTTCAGAAATTGGAAAAACTTCAAAACTAGGATTAGGTAATACTTCTCCATAGTATGCTCTTGTATTTTCATCAGTTGCTTTAAGAAAATTATCAGGGTCAGCCGGATCTACAAACCGTGCTTCAATACCCATATCTGATAAAACATTTTTAAATAGATTGTATGTTCCGCCATAAAGATGCGAGGAAACAACAATATTATCTCCATTAGTTGCCAAATTTTGAATAGCTACAGCTGATGCTGCTTGACCTGAAGCAACAGCTAGTGCACCAACACCACCCTCAAGGGCAGCAATTCTATCCTCAAGTACTGCACATGTAGGATTCATAATTCTAGAATAAATATTTCCTAATTCTGATAGTGCAAATAGGTTAGCAGCGTGCTCAGTGTCATCAAACTGAAAACTTGTAGTTTGATGAATTGGAACCGCAACAGAGTTTGTATTATCGTCTTTTCTCCATCCTGCATGAAGGCCTATTGTCTCTGGATTGCTATATGTTTTACTCATTATGAATACTCCCCTTTTCTAAGAAATTGATAAGTTAAGTATAGTAAATATTGTTTCATAACAACACCCTTTAATTTATATATACTAGAATATTATTTCTATATAATTATAATTAGCGAAGGAAAATTAATATGGCTAAAAAATATACTAATTTTAGAATAGGTGGCTCTCCACAGAAAGTAACAGATGACTACACAGTATGGTCAAATGATCTATTGCAAAGAATTATTGCAAGTAAAACTGTTATACAACCAGGTAAATCTACAATTGGCCATAAGCTCATAGATTCAGATGTTGTTTACATTATTACAAATGGTAGAGGTACGATGGAAATTGTAGAGTACATGAATACTGACGAAGGTCATGGTTCTAATCCATCGCATGGTATTGAGCATAAAGACTCTTATGAACTTTCTGCTGGAGATGTAATACTTGTTGAGTCCGGTGATTACTGCAAAGTAGTTAATGATTCAGATCATGATCAACTGACCTACCTTAGAGTATTTGATAGAGGCGGTTGGAGACAGTAAGTGATCAAAGCTCAAATGAGAAGCGATAAGCTTGCTGCAAGTCTTTCTATGGTTTGCGTTATTCATTGTTTTTTTGCTCCCTCATTAATAATTTTTTCATATAGTTTTTTATCATTTTCACTGGAAAGTGAACTTGTTCACTATTTAATACTTTGCACTGCAGTACCTATTAGTTTATTAGCGTTATTCATAGGCTTTAAAAATCATCAAACATATTCTTTTTTTTATATTGGTATTATTGGCCTAATCTTGATGACGCTTGCTGTAATTCTTGGGGAAGGTAATATTGGTGAATCCGGAGAACATTTTCTTACTACAATAGGCTCATTTATCGTCGCTTTTGCTCATTTTCAAAATCATCGTGCATGTAAAAATCTAGAATGCGATGACTGTCATAATTAAACACAATATCAAACGATATTAATCAAAAATTAATTTTGCTACAACCGGTAAATGGTCTGATACACCCTTTCCTGTTATTGGATCAAATCTTTTAGGTTTTTGAGATTCACTATATGAGTTTGTTTCCGTAATATGCACCGTTATTGAGTCTGGCATAAAGCTAACTCCTCTATCTAAAGATAGAAAGATTGTATCCAGAAAGCTCCAAGAATTTCCATAAGAATAATAATGTGTACCTTTGCAATCATAACAGCCAACTAAATGTGCGATACTCCAAGATTTTTCTTGTGAAGCATATATGCCTAATTGTGAGTCCTCTTTTTGATTAATATTAAAATCACCTAGGGCAATAGAGGGATATTGATGTTCATTTAACAAACTTCTTAAGGTGTTTAAAGAGTCTATTCTCATAGAAACCGGATGATACCCAGCTGGAAAGTGAACATTATAAATTCTTAATTTTTTATCATTAACGATTAGAGTTGATTCCATTATTGGTCGAGTATCTTTATCCTCATTGTCACCGGTAAATGAAATATAGTGAAGTTTTGTATTAATGATACTAAATTTAGAGATTATGGCATTATCAATGCCTCTGTAATCATCCCCTTCAACCAAAGCAAAATTCTTGTAACCATGTGGCTCAAGTAAATTAAATAATTGAGACAATATATTAGAATTTTCAACTTCTTGAAGAGCTAATATATCTGGACCAGAATTATCATATTTTAGAATTTCTGCTGCTAAGTTATGCAACTTAGTGTTTTTTGTTGTCTCATCCCAATCAAGATTCAAGCATTCATCTTTCCAGGATTTAACCCTAATAGTATTACATGAATTAATATGTTTTTTTGACTGCTTTAATTCAATGGGTAAATAAGCCTTATCATTCTTTTTTGGATCATCAATCGTATCAAATAAATTTTGAGCATTTAGGGTCATAACACTGAATTCAAAACTAAATATTGATAATGAATAAGATATTAATATTAAGAATAAAGAATTACGCATTTATATCTTTTATATAAAGCTTAACATCAAATGGTAATTCAATATTTTTATTTTGCTCATTACATACATTCAATATATGCTGAAATCTATCGTCAGGAAAATTAACAATTTTCCTTTTTTTGAGATCAATATGACCAAGTATCGTTTCAAAAATTGCCGCAATCTGATTCTCTTTATTTTTTAAAATTCCAACAAAGTGCATTAATTTTTTATTAACTTTATGTAAGACAAACGAGGGATGAACAGTTTCATTTAATTTAAACTCTTTTAGATATCTTATGTTGTCCTCGAGTGTAAAAGTAGAAAATCCACTTTCAAGATAAGATTGATCAAAGTTTAATTCATCAATGTAAAAAGATGTGTATGTGCTATCAAACAATTTATAGTAGTAATTAACATTCATATGGCCATTATGATCACACATTTCCTTAGAAACTATAATCACATCATGTATGTAAGGTAGTTGCTGCATCATCTTAGTATAAATAAAAAAAAGCCCAGTGAGTAACTGGGCTTTTTGTAAAAGTTATTGATTAAAAATCAAAACCAAATTGTAATCCCCAGGTTCTTGGATCTGAGAAAGAGCCATATAGCTGTCCACCCTGAAGGTTACTTGCAGTCCTTAAGAACTGAAGCTGTCTATCATCAGCAAGGTTTTTACCATAGACCCCAACATACCAGTCACCATCATTTGGAGTAAATTTAACTAACATATCAAAATATTTGTTAGCTGGAATTTTCATTCTTTCCATTTCAAAAGCACTTGAATTTGATTCATCTCTATATCTGTAAGAGAGTCTTGCAGAAGTCTCACCATTAGCTCCAGGGAAAACTTTTGTCAGAGATAAGCTATATTCAAGATCAGCTGTGTTTGGAAGTTGATTTCCTTGTAAGCTTTGAGGAACACCTTGAGCTACTGGACAAGGCAAACCTGCTGCTGGAGCAAATTGTGGAGCCAAACAGTTAAATCCACCTGATTTAAATAAGTTTATTCCATTGCTAAAAGCTGCACCAGTTATAGCACCAGTTCCATTTGGGTCTACTGCTCCAAGATAAGCAACTAACTGACCACCAACTGGGTCTAAATAATTAATAATAGATGTATCTGATGTGATTTCATTATCAATCATTAACCAACTAAATTGAATCTGAACTGTTTCAGATGGGAAAAAGGACATTAGTCCTTCAAAGCCAGTAATTTCTGCATCAAGGTTGTAGTTAATACTTGCATCATCAACAATAGCAGCCAATAGCATACCTTTATTATCATTTCTGAAGATGTTCATATTTAACAACATTGCTCCATCGAGGAAAATACCTTTTAAACCAAGATCAAGCACTCCAGTTTCTTCTGGATCATATGTACTAGAACTTGATCCAGCATTAACACCACCAGCTTTTGTAGCAGTTGTATAACTACCATAGACCATTACGTCTTCACTTAAATAATGTTGTAAAGCAACTTTGTATGAAGATGAAGTATCTGTAACAGTTCTTTTTTGCAACATTCCAGGTATATCTCTAGGGTTTGCATAGGCATTACCGCCTCTTGCAACATATTGTCTTCCAACTAAATCATTGAAGTTTGAACTATCAACCAAGAAGTCGTCATACCTTGCACCAATAGTTAACATTGTGTCTTCATTAAGATCAAAATACATTTCACCATAAAGTGCTTGTGATTTTGTTCTAACATGTTGATCACTTAGAGTACCTCTTAAATCAACAGGAACTGTCATATCAGGCATTGCATTAATACCTGCAACAATACCCCCATAAGCTTGAAGAACTGCAGCTGCTTGTGCACCTGTAATTAAACCGGCCTGAACTTGTTGAACACTTGGAATTACAGCCATAAGTTGAAGTAATTGACTATAAAAAGCAAATCCACCTTTATTAGAATAATCTAAACCTGTTAAACCAAATAATACTGGAGCATATGGATGAGCACCAAAATCTCCAATTAACTGAGTGCCCATAGTTTGAACTCTATACTCATTATCAGTAGTATCATCATACCAATAATACCCAGCTGTATAGTTAAACGAACCATCGTAGTCAGAAACAATATTAATTTCAGCTTGTTTATTTTCTGTTTCTACATCAGAGAAGTCATAGGTTCTGTCAGAATTAGCCATTTCACAAAATTGAATATCGCCACCAAAACAAACAGTTGCTTCAACTGGAGGCAGCCCTAAAGATGCTCCTACACCTAATAATGGAACATTAGATATACTTCCATCATTATCATTCATTTGATGGAAATCTCTTGTTGAATATGTATATTTAACAATCATGGTTAAATCATCATTTAGATCATGAGTGAGCTCTAAATTTGTGACTTCTGATTGTTGATAATGAGTTGGTATTCTATCTAGATATAACTCATCAAAACCATCTGAAAGAGATGGGCCATATTTATTAACAATTGTTCCTGGATCGATTAATGAGTAGAAACCAAATAAGCCTGCAACATGACCTCTTGTATCTGCAGCTTGGTTAAGACCTCCTCTTTCATAAGGCGAGCAACCAAAGAATTGATCTTGAGCACAAAAAGATACCTCTTCTTGTGGTCTATTATCATCACTTTCTTGTCCCGAATATGTAAATTTAAGATCTGTTGTATCACTAATATCCCAATCTAATGAAATTCTTAACCCAACATCGCTTCTATCATCAAAGTCAGTACCTGTATTTGGATTATGAATCATACCGTCCCTTCTATTAGACATAAAAGCTATTCTTGAATTAACGCTATCAGAAATTGGTATATTTACTGCGCCCTTCATTAGAGACCTACCAAAATTACCACCTTCGACATCGATATAGCCGCCTAATTCCGATGTAGGTCTTTTTGTAATTAGGTTAATAACCCCTTGAACTGAGTTTCTACCATTTAAAGTGCCTTGAGGTCCTTTTAATACCTCAACCCTCTCTAAATCCATAAATCCAAGGTCAACAAATTGACCAGTTCCAACACTGTGACCGTTCATATTGGTAACTAATGATGAAACAACAGCAGCACCAATACCATATGAACCGATACCACGCATTGAAAACGCTGAGCCAGATCCTATACCTTTACCAAAACCAAATCCTGGTACAACTTCGGTCAAGTCTGATAGGTCATATATTTGCTCATCTGCAAGCATATCGGCAGTAAAAGCTTCAACCGAGATAGCAATGTCCTGTGTTGATTCTTCTTTTTTGGTTGCGGTAACTACAACTTCTTCTACTTCTTGAGCAAAAATAGAAATTGAGAACGCAACAGTCAGAATAGTTGAAAATAAATATTTCTTAAAATTTAACATAAATGTTCCCCCATATATGTTTGTTTTATATATTTTGCTGATTTTAATAAAAAAAGGCTGGATTAACCAGCCTTTTCGTAACTTTTAATTATATTAAAAAGTTGTACCAAATCCGATGCTCCAAGTTCTTGGATCAGTAATTGTCGCAAATTTTGCGCCACCTTGTAATCCGCTGGCCAAATACCATGAACCTACATATTTATCATCATTAAGGTTTTTGGCCTCTAATTTGAAGAACCAATCACCATTATTTGGTCTATATGTTACTGAAGCATCCCAGTATTTGTGTTCTGGAATTCTGGTTTGGTCTTCATTGTAAACAGTTCCTTCTCTTTCACCCATAAATCTGAAAGCCAATCTTGAAGTAACCATGCCATTTGTGGTAGCAAAGTCTTTATTCAATCCAATACTATAAGATAACTCAGGTGACTGAGGAAGCTTGTTACCAGATACATCAACTGGAGTACCTAATCCAACTTCTGGACAATCTACACCACCTAAAGGATTAAAAGGCACAGTACACATATAACCTGCTGATTTAAATACATTACCTTTATCAGTAGTTGTTAGTGCTAATGCCCCTAATGGGTCAAGGTTAACTCTATTACCAAGACCGCTGGTAGCGTTAAGGATATTTACAGGATTAATAAGGCTTAATTCTGTAATTTCAGAATCAACTTTTAACCATGTCATATCAATGCTAGTTGTTTCGTTTAAGAAAAATAATAGATTACCTTCAAAACCATTAATTTCAGCATCAGTATTAACGTTTCTAGAACCTGCGTTAACAATAGAAGAAATTAACATACCGTCTGTAGTATTTTGGAAATAAGCAGCGTTAAAAAGCATTGCTCCGTCAAGAAGAATACTCTTTGTTCCTATCTCTAAGACACCAGTTTCTTCCTGATCGTAAGGATCTGGAGTACCTGTTGAGTTAGGATTGTTACCTCCTGCTTTTGTGGCAGTAGTATAGCTAGCATATACCATCTGATTGTCTGCTAAGTTATGTTGAATAGCCAATTTATATCCAATAGCATCATCTGTTTCAACAACTTGAGTAGGATGAAATCCATATTCACCAGATTGTTTCTGTGACAATGGATAATTGGGACAGCTAAAGAATGTCAAACATGAAGCAACGCTGTCTTTGACGGTATCATCATTATATCTTACTCCAACGGTAGCCATTGTATCTTCAGATAAATCAATATAAACCTCACCAAGTATTGCGAAAGACTTTTGTCTTACATGATCTTCATTAATAAATCCTTGAATTGGTGTTGGTGCACCATAACCATTTAATAGTACTGGTAATAAAGTAGCATCAAATCCTGATAAAGCCCATGGTACAAAAAAGTCAGTTGAACCAGAACCTGTTAATGCTCCACCAAATAATGGAATATTATATGGATGTAGTGCTCCCTCTGAAATTAAGTTCCATGATGCTGTTTGAACTTGATAAGTATTATTTGTGGTGAAATCATAGTGATATAGACCAGCAACATAATTAATAGGTCCATCATGATTTGAGATAAGAGTAGCCTCAAGCTGTCTAGTTTCAGACTCAACAACAGCAAACTCATATGTTCTATCTGAATCTACGATTTCACAAAAACCATAACCCTCACCACCAAAACAACCTGTCCATTGCATTGGTATTGCAGCTGCTGGATGGCCTGGAGGGAAAAGACCAGGGAATGGACTTACAGCAACGTTATAATCGTTATCACCCATGTGATAATAATCTCTTGTTGAATAAGTTCCTTTAACCACCAATTGAAGCTCGTCACTAATATCATGATTTAATTCCAGCATTGTAAATTCAAATACTTGATGATGTTCAGGGTCTCTATTGATATTAACTTTTTCTAGAGAACCTAAAGCATTAATACCTTCATACGAGTTGTAATCAGCTGTACTATTTAAACCAGCAATAAAGTTGAATATTGAAGCAGTACTACCTCTTGTGTCGGCTGACTGACCAAAAGTTCCTCTTTCAAAAGGACTACAACCAAATACTGGATGAGGCGCACAAACAATAATGCCTATGTTTTGTCTGTTATCCTCTGTTTCAGATCTATCATGAGTAAACTCAAGTTTAGTTGTTTCTGAAATATCAAAATCTACTGATAATCTGATGCCGTATGCGTCTCTACCATCAATATCATTGCCTGTGTAAACATTTTCAATGGTTCCATCTCTTTCAAACATACTATAAGAGAGCCTAGCTCCAATTCTGTCAGAAAATGGCATGTTTAACATCAAATTAGATCTTGTTGAATTATAGTTACCAGCTGCAACATCAAATGAGCCACCCCATTCGGATGTTGGTCTAGCTGAAACTATGTTTACAAGACCTTGAACAGCATTTCGACCAGAAAGAGTTCCCTGAGGACCTTTAAGCACCTCAATTCTCTCTAGGTCATGAAAGCCTATCTCTGCAAGTGCAGATGAACCATATTCATGTCCATTCATGTTTACAACAAGAGAGCCAACAACAGCAGCCCCTACGCCATAAGAACCTACACCCCTCATTGAATATGAAGCGCCTGATCCTATAGCCTTATCGATAATCAGTCCTGGAACAACTTCAGCAAGGTCACTGAAATCTTCAACCATATTATTATCTATATCGCTTGCTGAAAAAGCTTCTACTGAAATTGCTAGATCTTGAATAGATTCTTCTTTCTTAGTAGCTGTAACTACAACTTCTTCGATTTCTTGAGAAACCAAATCTAAAGAAAAAACTAATGAAAAGCATGCACATAGACTAAATGTTAGCTTTAAAAAATTGTTCATATTAACCCCCCCCTAAATATGGATTTATTGAACTTGTGTATGCAAAACTATATCACTTATAGAGAGTATCTACAAAAAAAATATATATTTAATATACTTAAAATTTATATTATGAAATAAGATTAATTATCTCTCAACATGCCAAGGATGACACTTAGATATTCTTATAATACTTAGATAGGTTCCTTTAATTATCCCTTTCTCCAAAATTACCTCAATTGCATATTGTGAACATGTTGGTGTAAACCTGCATGATGGAGGAAAAAGTGGTGAAATAAAGTATCTATAAAATCGAATAGGTAAAATAAAAATCTTTGCAAGCATTTTCATACTTTATTCTGACCGCAAATATAGTCGATTCCCTCATCTAAAGACATTGAACTAGTTTCTGTGCTTCCAATTTGTCTGATAGATACACTTTTTTCAGCTTTTTCGTTGTTTCCAATGGCAAATATGAAAGGTACTTTTCTTGTACTATGCTCTCTAACTTTATAGCCAATTTTTTCATTTCTTAGATCAACTTCAGCACGTATGCCTTGTTTTTTTAACCTATTTGCTATTTCTTCAGCATAATCATTCACATCTGATACTATGGAAGCAACAACAACCTGTTTGGGAGCCAGCCAGAAAGGAAGTTTCCCTGCATAATTTTCAATTAGAATACCTATAAATCTCTCAAAAGAACCTAAAACTGCTCTGTGGATCATTACCGGATAATGCTTATTACCATCCTCTCCAACGTATTGAGCATCCAGCCTTTCTGCCAAATTAAAATCCAGTTGAAAAGTTCCACATTGCCAATCTCTTCCAATTGCATCAGTAAGGACAAAATCAAGTTTGGGACCATAAAATGCTCCATCACCTTCATCAATTCTATATGGATAGCCTAAGTTTTTTATGGCCGACTCTAAAGCTGCTTCTGCCTTGTCCCAAATTTCATCTGAACCAACCCTCATTTCTGGTCTAGTAGATAATTTAATATCAAATTCTTTAAAACCTAAATCTGAGTATAGACTGGATAAAAATTCAATGAATAGGCCTGTTTCAGACTCAATTTGATTCTCGGTACAAAAAATATGGCCGTCATCTTGTGTGAATGCTCGAACTCTCATTAAACCATGCATAGTTCCAGAGCGTTCATATCTGTGACAAAGACCAAATTCGGCATACTTCAATGGTAAGTCTTTGTATGATTTTATCCCTTGGTTGTAAATTTGAACATGGCCAGGACAATTCATAGGCTTTAGAGCATTCACTCTTTTCTCATTTGCGTGCTCCTCATCAATTTCAGTGATAAACATATTCTCACGATATTTATCCCAATGGCCTGAAGCTTCCCACAACTTTCTGTCTATAACTTGAGGAGTATTTACTTCTATGTAGCCACTTTCTTGTAATCTTGATCTAACAAAATTTCTTAAATTTCTGTATATGGTCCATCCATCAGAATGCCAGAATACCATTCCAGGAGCTTCATCTTGAAAATGAAATAAATCCATTTCTTTTCCAATTTTTCTGTGATCTCTTTTCTCGGCCTCTTCTAATTCATGTAAATATTTATTTAATTCTTTTTCGGTATTCCATGCAGTTCCGTATATTCTAGTAAGCATTTTATTATTAGAGTCACCTTTCCAATAAGCTCCAGATACTTTTGTAAGCTTAAATGCACCAATAAAACTTAAATTTGGTAAATGAGGTCCTCTACATAAATCAACAAACTTGTCGTTATCTTGATAATAAAGCTGAAAATCATTTTCTTGCTCAGAATCATTAATAATATCTTGTTTGTATGACTCGCCTAGAGATTTAAAAACATTCAGAGCATCTGATTTTGATGAAAGCTTTTTAGTTATAGTTGATTTAGATTTAACAATATTATGCATTTCCTTTTCTATTTTTTCTAAATCATCAATAGAAATTGTCTCAGAGCACTCAACATCATAGTAAAAACCATTATCAATAGTAGGTCCGATAGCAAGTTTCGAATCTGGATATAAATTTTTTATTGCTCTAGCAAGCACTTGGGCAGCAAGAGTGTGTCGCATTATTTCTAGACCTTCTTGAGATTCAATAGTGATAACTGAAACAGAGCAATCATCATGGATAACATCGTGAAGATCTTGTTGTTTTCCATCAACACTTAAAGCTATGGCAGCTTTTGCCAAACCTGATCCAATATCTTTTGCAAGGTCATACCCAGAAGATCCCTCCGGTAATTCTCTTATACTCTTATCAGGCAGTGTAAGTTTCATGCGCATATTATAGATTGGTTAAGCAATTTTTAATAACTCTATTTAATTGGTAAATAGATGACTGTGTTTGTTGATAGGATCATTATGAAAATTAAGCAAGTAACTATTGGTCCTAAATAGATTCTTCCAGTCAATTGAAAAAAAATTCTATTAAAATACGGCAGAATAAACATCATCGGTACTATCCCAAACAATAAATTAACGCTGAGCCAATTAGTTGTCCAAAATACTGTTCCGGTTGAAGCATATGTTACATATTGAATTACTATTATCATCATTAAACCTAAAGAGTTAGCAAAACCAGCAATTAATCTTGATTGCCACTCAGATTGATCTTTAAATCTCATCGACCCATTAACTCTTAAGGAGTTTGAGAAGAAAAAAATAAAAAATAAAGGAAAATACATTAAGAGTACTAACAACATCTCAGGCTGAAATACTCTTACTCCCATAAACCAAAATCTATAATCAATATGAAATATATAATAATTTAAAAAGAGTACGAAATAGTAAAGGATAAAAACTGCTATTCCCAAGAGAAACGTTTTTAGTAATTCAGTCTTTGAGATTTGAAGACCCCAAGAGTTAGTTTTCACACCATGATGTTTTCCAAATAGATGAAAAGATAATAGAAAAATTATTATCCCAATTGTTCCATTAAAAGCTGCCCATAACATGACTGAGTTATTCATTCTCTGCGGAAAGAACCAAGTTAATTCTCTATTTGCAGCATCAGCAAACAACACTTTAGCAATATCGACCATTGGTATAAATGTTAGGCAAGCTATTGATGCGCTTAAAAAGAATATTATCCAAAATATAAGTCTGCTTTTATTGGATTGTCTTGGCAGCGCTGCAGGAATAGGTTTAATTATTTCTTTAAAAAAGTTCAGTTGAAGTAAAACCTTGGTTAATGGTATTAGCATTAGCAAAGAAACCACCATATTAATTAATGTGAATAGTTCTTTAAATTGCCAAATCTGATTATATGCATTAAGTTCATCTGGAAATCCAAATACTTTCTCAAAATAATTAATCTGATTTGCAGTAGCCTCTTTGTTATATGGTTGAAAAGGATGAAGAAGTTTCTCATTAAAAACTACTCTTAAGTTTTTCTCTTCTTTGCTCCCATAGTATTTTCCAAGTTCAACTCTATCAATTTGATTTTCTTTGGGTAAAGCATTGTTGACCGCCCTTAATGACTCTGGCGCAATCTCCATGTTTGCAGCATCCCAGCCTTTAAGTTCATTTCTGAAAGATCCTTCATCATATAAAGCATAACTAATACCCATATTTGATTTAGAATCTTTTAAAATGTTGTCCCTTAAAGTTAAAACATAACCCGAGACATAAACCGAATCTAATTTACTTTTTGTTTTAGACCGAATTGCTTCTTTACCAAAATAATCCGCACCTCTTATGGCAGCGTTGCCGCCCATAGAATGTCCAGTAGATCCAATTTTATTTATATCAACAAATGTAAAATTTCCTTCATATACATAATCTACAAGTGCAAACATCCCGTACCCTTGGGTTGTTGCTGCTAATCTGCTTGTTGACGATGAAGACATGCCTTGAGCGTAGGGATCAATCAACGCTATTGCAAAGCCTCTTCTTGAGAGCTCAATAGCTATGTTAGACAGAGCTTCTTTAGATCTTTGAAAGCCTGGAACTACAACTACAAACGGAACTTTGTTAGAACTACTTGCTAGTTTTGGTTTATACAGATCATAAATCAATGTTTGACCATCACTTGTTTTAAGTTCTTTAAGTTCAATATCTACAGAACCAAAACTAGTTTGAATTATTGAAGCAAAAAAACTTGATAGAAAGATAATTCCTACACAAAGAGATATTGAAAAATACTTTTTTAACAAAACATTTACCTTCATGAAACAGACAACATCAATTATTTATATTCAAAAAAGCTGGACAATGCCAGCTTTTATTTATTTAGAAATACAAAAATTATTCATCACTAAAATCACTTGCTTGAGGAACATGGACGCCGCCATATGAAGCTGGTGAGTAGTGTTGAGTCTTTACAAACCAATTTCCACCCTCTTTAACCCAATTCATGGTGACTCTAGTTCTATATGGACTTGTTTCACCATTCACTTCAGTCATTCCCTCATAATAAAATCTTACAAAAACAACATCATCTGATAACTGGATTGCCTCAGGATAATAGATATTCAAAGTGCCGCCTTGATTAGAAGCTGCCCAACTAGCAGCAGTCTGTTTAATTAAAGGTTTGTGAAAACTTCCGTCTGAGTTCGTATTATAAGTGCCGCCCTTGCTCTCATATTTAACAGCTTCTTTCCAGTCTTGATCATTTCTTGCATCGAAATATGCTGAAACTGCCTCAAGTACGTCTTTTTCAGAATCTGTGTGTCCATCTGCAAAAGATAAGCTAGCAACAAAGAACAAACTTGCTATCATTAAATTTTTCATTATTTTCTCCTCATAAATATGTAAAAAATTATTTCTAACATAAACACACTACACTAAAAATAATCAATTAGCATATAAAAAAATATTTATATTTAAGATACTATGGAACTAGCCAAGAAGACTTCAAATCTTTGTTCCATTTATGAATAGCTCTTCTGTGTCCAGTGCTTTTTAGGAATAAAAATTCTAAAGTATCAAAGGTAAATACTAGGACAGCAAAGTTTTGGTATCCATACTCAACATTGAATTCTTTAATATCATAGCTAGCCGGATCATCGATTACTTTAGATGATCCTCCTTTTACTGAGTAGCATTTTTTTGATCTTGACGTTGACTCATTCCACGCATCTTTTGTAACTTCATCATCATGATGAGTTATGACTGTTCCTTGAAGCTTAATTTGAATTTTAAGATTTGGATCATAGCCTATGATTGTTGCTGATGAGATGGATGAAAATTCATTAATTTTTGTTGCTCTTTGGTCAGTATGAAACCTCATTTTTCTATTTTCTAAATTAAATTCTCTTAAGACCATCACTCTTGAAGAAATTGTTTTTCCATCATATGAAGAAACTACAGGAGTATGAAAAAGAGTTCTGGCATCATCTACAGCAGTCGTTAAGATCTTATTTGCTGCATCTAAAGTTTCTGTGAGTTCAGAATAAGAATCCGGTAACTCAATTTCAAATGCTTTAGTCATGATTTCAAATTCCAATCAGTACCGCTACTAGTGTCTTTGATTTCAACACCTAAATCCAAAAGTTCGTTTCGAATTTTATCTGCTAAATCATAATCCCTGTTATCTTTTGCTAGTTTTCTTTTTAATATTAATGCATGTATTTTTGATTCTAATTCCTCAGATATTTTTTTGTAAGAATCATCTTGTAAGATTCCTAAAGCTTGTGAAATTAAATTTAAATGTATTTTAATCTCTGATTTATTAGAGTTTGAAGCCTTAAAATCTTTAACTAGTTTATGCAGTTCTGCTATCAGTCCAGGTGTATTTAAATCATCAGCTAAATTAGCAATTATGTCTAAGTTTGCTTTAGATGTATCACCTACAACTTCGTCGTCTAATAAAAATTTAATTTCATATAATTTATCTAGAAGAATATTTGCTTGATGAATTATTTTTTCGTTCCAATCTAAGCCCTGTCTATAATGCGATGATAATAGAGCCAGTCTAATTACTTCACCATGGTGAGATTTTGTTAACTCATTAACAAGTATTATGTTGCCTAGCGATTTAGACATTTTTTCACCATTAATAGTTACAAACCCATTATGCATCCAATATTTAGCATAAGATGTAGGATCCTCAATGTTTGCGGAAGAACAGCAGCTTTGCGCTATTTCATTTTCGTGATGCGGAAAAATTAAGTCCCTACCACCGCCATGAATATCAAATGGGAGGCCCAATGTCTTTTTGGACATTGCTGAACATTCTGTATGCCAACCTGGGCGACCAACTCCCCAAGGCGAATCCCAGCCTGGTTGTGATTTGTTGCTTGGTTTCCATAAAACAAAATCAGCAGGGTCTTTTTTAAAAGGTGCTATCTCTACTCTGCTGCCTGCAATCTGTTCATCTCTATTTCTTTTTGAAAGTTTTCCATAATTATCATAATTAGGAACGTGAAAAAGTACATGGCCCTCTTTTTCATATGCAAAGTCTTTTGAAATCAAATCCTCAATTAATTCAATCATTTCTGGAATATATTCAGTAGCTTTTGGCTGTATGTCAGGCATCAAAACATTTAATTCAGCCATATCATCATTGTAAATTTTTGTATATTTTTCAGTGATTGAAGAAATTTCTACTTTCTGCTCATGCGCTGCCTCTATAATTTTGTCGTCGATATCAGTAATATTTGATACGTATGTAACTTTAGGATAAAAAATTCTTAAAGTTCTTACAAAGGTATCAAACACAACCGCCATTCGAGCATTACCAATATGCGCATAATTGTAAACTGTAGGGCCACAAGCATAAATTTTTATGTGCTCAGGATTACAAGGATTAAATTCTTCTTTTTGGCCGTTTAAAGAATTAAATATCTTGAAAGAAATTTTGTTTTTCATATATTTATTCTAAACCAATAACATCTAGATCCCTTAGCGCATTTAGCAAGGGAATTAATGGCATTCCTCTCACTGTATGAGATGAACCATTTACATAAGAGAACAGATTACAGCCCAGAGATTCGAACTTATAAGAACCGGCAGCATTGACTGGATTTTCAATTTCTACATAATTCTTAATTTCAGCATCGGATAGTTTGTGCATCTTTAATTCTACTGTTTCAGAATATTCCCAAAGACATTCACCATCCTTAAAAATACTTACTCCACTGTGTTGATGGTGTTTTTGATTTGCCAATAGTTTTAAACTCTTAATTGCCTTCTCTTTAGATCCTGGTTTATGTAGCAGGCTATCGCCTAGAACGCACATCTGATCTCCACCAATAACAATTTTACTAGGATGCATTTTGCTCACTGAAGAAGCTTTTGCCTTTGCTAAATGAATTACTTGTACTTCAAAAGGTAATGAGCTGATCTCAGATTTAATTTGGTCTTCATCTGCCTCAGATACTATTACTTCAAAAATTATTCCTGCCTCTTGGAGCATTTGTTTCCTGCTTTCTGATCCTGATGCAAGAATAATAGGGAGCTTTGGTTGAATACTGGAATATTCCAGAGACTCACTCATTTAATATTTTTTTGGCGAATGAATCAGACTAATAAATTCTTCTCTAGCTTTGTTATCTGTTCTAAAAATACCTAACATTCTAGATGTAATTGTGCTTGATTCAGTTTTGTGAACACCTCTTGTGCTCATACACTGATGGTTGGCATCAATAACAACAGCAACTCCTTTAGGCTGTAAAACTTTTTCTATGGTATCTGCTATTTGAGCTGTCATTGTTTCTTGTGTTTGAAGCCTTTTACCGAAAAGATCAACCAGTCTTGCTAATTTACTGATTCCTACAACTCTTTTTTTAGGTATGTAACCTATATGTGCTACGCCAACGATTGGAACCATATGATGTTCACAATGTGATTCAACCCTTATATTTCTCACTATGACTGCATCATCGTAGCCTTCAACTTCCTCAAAAGTCCTGCTAAGAATTTCTTCAGGATCTTCATCATATCCTGCAAAGAATTCTTTATAGGCCTTTACTACTCTTTTTGGGGTATCAACAAGCCCTTCTCTTTCAGGATCATCTCCTGCCCACAGTATTAGTGTTTTTACAGCTTCTAGCGCCTCTTGTTCAAGAGAGCTTTCTGAAATCTCTTTTGTAATTGTCTTTACAGCTTTTAAAGCCTCATCTTTTGATACTTTTTTAGTCATTTTTGTATTCCATTGATTTAAAAATGCCTATTTTATAGTATTTTTTTAAAAATTAAACCAACCTGCTGCATCATATTCCATTCCGGTAGATACAAAACCTTGAACTGCAAATATACAACCAGTTAAAACCAAGCCCAAAACTGAACCAATTACTCCATTATTTGCTGCATATCCTAAGATTGTAGTTGGTTTATATATTAGCTCTTTATAGTTAATAGATTCATCAACTTGTTCTAAAAGTGCTTTTGCGCTTGTGAGATCTTTTAGTCTATCTTTGTTGCCATCATCAAGCTTCAATTCCCATATCTCCTCTTCGATAATGAATATTTCATTCCTAATAAAATCTCTATGCTCTGCGCTTAATGACTGTAATTTAATAGCTTTATAAATAGCAAAAAGACTAATACTAGATATAAAAAATATAATTACACATATAACATACATGGTTGATATGTGATGTCTTAATTCTGTCCAAATAATTAAATTTAAGATGGCAACACAAAATAAGGAGTAAAAAATTAATATAGAAGTGTAGCTTTGAATACGTAAATAAAATGCCTCTCCAAATGATCTAAGAACTTTTCTCATATTCATCCAGCTAAATACATTTATTCTTTTTTGAAGATCAATAAATATTTGATTTGAACCAGCATTGGAAAATAAATTACTTATGCATAGTCCAGGATAAGTAACAAGATCTCCTAATTTTTTTGAACATTGATACCTTCTTTCATAGTCGACAGAGCACACCAGTCCAAACATCAACAATTGAAATCCGTTAAAAAATCCTATTAAAGTTGCGACAGAAATAGTGATTTCATATGGGTTCATTCCGAATAATGGAGTTCCATAAAAATATTTAACAATAAACGGTGTCAATGCAATCGAAAAAGCAGTAAAGAAATAAATAAATGAAAAATTCTTGATAGTTGGACTGCTATAAACTGATTTAATTATGTTATATAAAATAAAGCCAGATGCGACTTCTTGTTCTTTTGATGCGCTTGTTTTTTGTGGAAATAAATCATTAGACTCTTGCTTCATTAAACTTTCAAGTGATGCTCTATCCACTTCAAATGGAATAGCTTGGAGACAAATATCGTTTTCATCCATTGCTACTGTTAACTCGTCTTCAATAATTCCTGGAAAAAGCCACGGAGTCATCCAGCCCTGTCCAACCAATCTTCTATTAGTTTTATTTCTGTCCCAATCAGGAGCTGGCAAACATAATCTCTCAGTATCTTCAGGCCTAAAATAACCATATTTTGTTGCAATAATGAGTCTGCGCATGAAAAGCAATAGATATGCAAGAATCATATGAAAAGGATCGATATTCATAATCAACTCTTTATCAGTAAATAAAGCAAAATATAATCCAATATTCATTAGCCATGACCCAGGATAGACAATTAGCCATGTTTGAATAATTTCTTTTAAAGAATGATGTTTGGTAGATAACGTTATTAACATTCTATTTTGACTAACATGCCATGCTCTATTTAGATTCTTCTCTAAAAACAATGTTGCTAAAGGAGAGAAGATTACTGGCGGCAAATTTTCATAAACCATCGTCTTCCAAAACTCTTTCCATGAAAACTTCACTGGAGAATGGTATTTATCCAATGATGCATCTTTTGATGCACTTCTCAGTTTAGCTGCTTCGTATACGGAGCTTATTCCTGATATAAACTTTTCGTCACTTTCATTGGAAGGAATTCTTAAGCTTAAATGTGACTTACTAGTTTTATCACTCATATTAATTATTTATAATTTATTCAATCTTTATTGTAAAACAATTATGTTAAAAGCTTTAGTTCAACCTGTAACACCATTTCAACAAAATGCATCCTTAATTTATTGTGATGAAACAATGAAATGTGCCATTGTTGATCCAGGTGGCGATATTGAAATTCTGTTAAACATTTCAAAAGAAAACAATTTAATTCCTGAAAAAATTTTACTCACACATGGACATATTGACCATGCCGGAGGTGCAACAGAAATATCAAAAATATTAAACGTTGAAATTCATGGTCCTCATATTGACGATAAGTTTTTATTAGATGGTCTTCAAAAACAAGGTGAAATGTTTGGAATGCCTTCAAGGAATTGTACTCCAGATAAGTGGCTTAATGATGGGGATGTTATATATGTTGGAAATGAAAAATTAGAAGTCTATTTGTGTCCTGGTCATACTCCAGGACACATAATTTTTTATAGTAAAGACAGTGATTTAGCATTAGTGGGGGATGTTCTATTTAATGGTTCAATAGGTAGAACTGATCTTCCGGGTGGTAACTTTGAAGATCTTATAGAATCAGTTAAAAACAAATTATGGCCACTTGGAACAAATATTAAATTCATCCCTGGTCACGGTCCTGAATCTGATTTTGCAACTGAAAGAAAATCAAATCCATTTGTTTCAGATGACGTGCTTGGATTCAGTTAATTTCTATCGTATCTTCCTGGGGCAAGCGCAGTACCAATTAATCTTAAAATTGGCTGTGGTATATTTTTTAGCATAAAAACTAAAAACTTATAAGTTTTTGTTGGTACGCACAAAGCCTTGCCCGCAATCGTTGCTTCAACAGCTTCCTTTGCAATTCTTTCAGCTGAAAAAACCATAAACTTTGGCACCCTATCCATCTCTTCTTGAACACCGCTTGCAGTATGAAATCCTGTAACTGTGAATCCGGGACATACTGCTGTAGAAGTGATTCCTTTATGTTTGTAGTTAATGTTTATACCATCACTAAATCTATTCATGAAAGTCTTTATTGGTCCATACAATGGCTGAATTGCAGAAGGAGCGGCAAAAGCAGCAACTGAAGAGACTATCATTATTTTGCCATTTTCATACGCAAGCATTTTAGGTATGAATAATTTTGTAAGCATTATTACAGATGTGCCAAGTACTCTAATAAAATCCTCTTCTATCTCTATGCTTGTTTCATGGAAAGAGGTTTTAATTCCATATCCTGCATTATTAACAAGAAAATCTACATGATAATTTTTTGACTCACAAAATTCAAAAATCTCTTTGGGTGCATCATATTTGCTTAGGTCACATGAAATGTAATCTACTGTTACATCATGTTTATTAGTTATTTCATCAGCAAGTGCTTCAAGCAATTCAGTTCTTCGTGCTGTTAAAATTAAGTTATAGCCTCTTGCTGCAAGGTTTTTTGCTATCTCCAGCCCAATACCTGAAGATGCTCCTGTGATTAATGCGAATGAATTATTCATATGCATATACTATCAGTAAGACCTTATCTAGGATAGAATTACATGCTAATTTGAGGACCGTATATATGAAAAATAAATCTAAACTCTTTAATTTACTCTTAATAACTATTGCTTTAGTAGGCTTTGGTCCTATTGAAGCAAGTCTTTATCAGGATGCCGAAAATTCAAATGATAATTCATCAAAAGAAGAATCAAGTGTTGAATCTGAAAAGAAACCAAAAGGAATGCCGAGCAAGAAAAAAGAATACAAAACTATAGACGAGTTTATAGAAGATGGTGAATTTGTATCTATGGAAGGGTTTATGAATATTCTGCATGAAACAGAAAAAGATAAATACTACTTGGTCCTTGATGAGGCTCAACTTAATAAGGAATTTATATATTTCACTTATGTACTAAATGGTCCTTCAGATGCAGGTCCCAGTGGCGGAGATATGGGAGAGGCTTTTATTCTTGAGTTTAGGAAATTTAAAGAAGATATAGGTATTTATAAGAAAAATACTAAATTTACCTATAACGAATCAAATAAAATTTCACAATCTAAACTCACAAATATCATTGAAGCATTTATGGGTAGATTCTCCGTTGTAGTTAATGAGGATACAAAATACTTAATTAATATTGATCAAATGTTTTTAACTGAAATGCTTGTAAGCATCTCGCCTAATATTCCACAAGAATATATGGAGTATTACAACTTGATTCTTGGACGGGCTGATAAAGCTAAAACATTTATAGATGAGGTAAAAACCTATGAGAAAAATACCTCATTTAAAGTAAGGTATGGCTTTTATAATCCTAAGCCTAAAGGAGGCGGATCAATCGATGCTATTGCTGATAAAAGATATACATTTGTTGATGGACTTCACCTTTTTGTTGAAATGCCTGATGAAAATTTTGAACCAAGAGTTGCAGATCAAAGAATTGGTTACTTCTCTGAAAAAGTAACCGATTTGTCAACCTACGATTCAAATAATGCAAGAGATTTAATGAATAGGTGGAGATTAATAAAAAAAGATCCTGACGCTGAATTATCTGAACCAGTTGAGCCATTAATATATTGGGTTGAAAACTCAACTCCTGAAGAAATACGTCCTTTTGTTGTCAAAGGTATAGAAGGATGGAACAAAGCTTTTGAAAAAGCAGGCTTTAAAAATGCGATCGTTGCGAAAATCCAACCAGACGACGCAGAATGGGATGCAGGAGACGTCAGATACAACGTAGTTAGATGGGCTTCAACACCAGATCCAAGATATTCAGGTTATGGTCCTAGCGTAGCCAATCCAAGAACAGGTGAAATTATTGCTGCAGATATTGTGCAAGAATTTAATGCAATTAAACGTGGTTACACATACAGAAAGTTATGGGGCTATTCAGAAGACAACGATCCACTTGAGCAATGGATAGTTTCACTAACAATGCATGAAGTTGGGCATACGTTAGGTTTAAGACATAACTTCAAAGCAAGCTGGATATATGATGCAAAAGAGGTACATGATGTGTCAATCACAGGAGATAATCATATAGGTTCAGTGATGGATTACGATCCAATTAATCTTGCGCCAAAAGGAACTCAACAAGGAAATTACTTTCCAACTGGTCCAGGTTTATATGACATTTGGGCAATCGAATTTGGATATACTCCAGGCCTTTCAGATGAAGAAAGAGAAAATCTTTTATCAAAATCTACACAACCTGAGTACATTTTTGGAACAGATGGAGACGCAATGTCCTCTCCAGGTGTAAATATTGATCCAAGAAATTATCGAGGTGATATGTCCAATGACCCAATTACTTATACTGCAGATAGAATAGAAACCATTGATGCCAAGATTTTAGAATTACCAGATATCTATCTTGTTGATGGCAAGACTTCAACAGAATTCAGATCTACTTTTTATAGCCTTACAAGAGAAAAAGGTAGATTTCTTGATGGAGTTTCAAGATTAATTGGTGGAGTGTACTCTAACAGGATTGTAAGTGACAAAAATAAAGACATAACACCATTTGAGGCCGTTCCATATGCTGATCAAAAGAGAGCAATGAAATTAATTCAAGATAAACTTTTATCGAACGATGCATTTTCTTTTGATCCGGATTTTATAAAACAATTGCAAAGCGAAAAAAGAGCTGCCTACAGTCCTGGCAGAAGAGGTAATGAAGATCCTCAGTTACATGACTTAGTATTGAGTCTTCAAGGTAGAGCCATTTCTCATATCCTTCATCCAACTGTAATGATGAGACTTGTTGATAGCTCTCAGTACGGAAATACATATATGCCAGATGAGGTATTAAGTGATCTTTTTGATGCAATTTTTGTTCAAGGAGAAGTGCCATCAACCTTTAAAATGAATCTTCAATCAACATATGTTGATAGTCTAATAAGTGCTTTAAATGATGATGACTATGATGAAATATCTAAGTCAGCAATATATTCTTCATTATTTAAAATCAAAAGCTTTACAAAAGTATCGTATGGTAGTTCAACTACAAAAGTTCACTACAACTTTTTAAATTGGAAGGTCTCTAAAGCTTTAGATGATTAGATGAAGACTTTAAAACTATTTTGATTCTAGTTTTATTAAAGCTCGCTTAAGCTTTTTTCCACTTCCTATGCTATAGCCTCCTAGACTTCCGTCAGAACATATGACTCTGTGACATGGTCTAATTATTGGAAGTGGGTTTTTCCCACAAGCATTTGCTACTGCTCTATGGGCATTTGGTTTTCCAATTGCAACTGCTATGTCTTTGTAGGTTCTTGTTTCTCCATAAGGTATTTTTTCAATTTCATGCCAAACATTTTTTTGAAAATCAGAACTATATTCCATTTAAACTGACCGAATTACTTTTGTAATTTTTTTAATTGCCCAGTCAATCTCCTTTTTAGATATCATTAATGGTGGCGCAAACCTAATAACAGTTTTGTGAGTTTCTTTGCATAAAAGGCCCTCATTGAGAAGCATCATACATAAATCTTTAGCATTTAGTTCAGAGTCATTTAATTCCATTCCAATCCATAGTCCCTTTCCTCTAACTTCCTTAATAATTTTGTTATCGATGGATTGAAGAGATGATTTAAAGTATTCTCCTAAAGTAAAACTATTCTCAATTAATGAGTCTTCATAAAGAAGTTCTAGTGCTCTTTTTGCTACTTTTGAAGCAAGCGGATTACCGCCAAAAGTGGAACCATGAGAGCCAGAATTAAAATGATTCATAACCTCTTTTGAACTTAAAAAAGCAGAAATAGGAAGCATTGCACCTCCTAAAGCTTTACCTAAGATTAATCCATCAGGCTTAATATCCTCATGATCATGGGCAAATAATTTTCCCGTTCTTCCAAGACCCGATTGAATTTCATCTAAAATTAATAAAATGTTTTCTTTGTCACACAGCTTTCTCAACTCTTGTAGCCAGCCATAATCTGGTACCCTTATCCCTGCTTCACCTTGAATGGGTTCAACAAGAATCGCACAAGTATTTTTATTTATTTTGCTTGAAAAAGAATCAATAGAGTCTTGAATACTACAATCAGACCAGCAAAACTTAGCGGTAATAAACCCGTCTCCAAATGGCCCAAAACCTTTTTTGTATGCATCATCAGAAGAGAAGCCTACAATTGTTGTTGTCCTTCCATGAAAATTTCCATCTGCTACTATTATCTCTGCTTTATTATCTGGAATACCCTTTGTAAAGTATCCCCACCTTCTAGCAGCTTTAATTGCTGTTTCTACTGCTTCAGCTCCAGTATTCATTGCTAAGATGCTTTCAAAACCAGAAATCTTAGAAAGAAATTCAAGAAAATCTGCAAAAGGCTCTGTATAAAAAGCTCTTGATGTTATTGCCAATTTTGAAGATTGATCTTGCAAAGTTTTTACAAGCTCAGGATGAGAGTGTCCATGACTTACTGCAGAATAAGCTGAAACCATATCAAGATATTTATTACCATCAACATCCCATAGATATGCACCTTCTCCTTTCTCTAAGACTACGGATAATGGAGAATAATTTTGAGCGCCATATATTGATTCTTTTTTTATATAATCATCTTGTAAACTTTGTGACATAGGTGTATTTTAACCGCATAGTTAATATCGGCAAGGGAACATATGACTAAACAATCAACTTCACATTTGTTTATGATTGAGCCTGAATCTTTTTACGTAAATGAGCAAACGGCATTCACAAATCATTATCAAAAAGAAGCAACTGATGAAACCCCACAAGTTATTGCAGAAAAGGCATTAAATGAATTCCATAATCTGAAAAATAAAATTGAGGATAGCGGAATTACAGTCACTAGTTTAAGAGGATCTAAAGATTGTCCAGATCATATTTTTCCAAACTGGTTTATCACGTTCGAAGATAAAACAATGCAAATATTTAGCATGATGGCTCCAAACAGAAGAAAAGAAAAAAAGTTATCGATGATTGAGTTCCTAACTAATACCTATGAGCTAACAAATGATATGTCTCATCTTGAAGAGAAAGAAATATTTTTAGAATCAACAAGCAGTATGGTTTTTGATAGAGTAAACAGAATTGTCTATGCAGGAATTTCACCTAGAACTAATGCTGTTCAATTGATTATATGGTGTAGGCATAATAATTATGAGCTTGTTCTATTTGAAACTGAAAGTCATACAGGTTCTCCTATTTATCATACTGATGTCTTAATGTACGTTGGAACAGAAATAATTGGTATATGTTTTGATGTTATTACGGAAGAACATAGAGATTATGTTAAAGAAAAAGTAAGTAAATATCATGATGTCGTCGAATTAAGTCCAGAACAGATAGAAAAATTTTGCGGTAATGCTATTGAAGCAAAAAACAAAAATGATGAACTTTTTTTAATATTGAGCACAACTGCTTATAAAGCATTAAATGAAGAACAGATTGAAAAACTTTTAAAAAGCTATTCAGATATCATTCATTCAGACATCCCCACCATAGAAAAATATGGAGGTGGGTCTGCTCGATGTATGTTAACTGAATTATTTTAATCCGGAGGGTTTCCCCTCCGAATAATTAAAACCTAATTAACTGCTTGGGTTATTAAAAAGCTCATAACTGTCATAGTAATCTGGTGAAATACAAGTAGATATTTCATCAAATTTAGCCTGCATGGCTTTACCATTTTCCTCCCAGTCAGCATTCCCAGCTTTCATGGACTCAAAGCTTGCATGCCAATTGCCCCATAGAAAATCAGCTTCAGCTCCTTCGAATTCTGGATAATAAACACCAAAGAAGTATGGATTTTCACTTCCATTCATATCAAGGTATTCATTGAATTGCACAACAGCTGCTCTTAAATCTTGACTTGCTTTTCCATCTTTAAAGTTACAAGCCAAAAATTCAGATGCAAAATATCCATTTTCACCCATAACTTCTCCAAATGATCCAGGATCTCTTGGTAAATAGAATGTCCATGGAAATCTTCCTTCAATGTCACATGTCATGACATCAGCATATTTTTCAGACCATGCTAGAAATTCAGGTGATGGATTGCTAAAAGCATTATCTGAGCTTTCTTTTGAATCCCATTCTAATTCCCACCAACCATTTGAAAATCTATGATTCTCTCCTACTGGCGCATAAACACCTGCCCAACTTAAGCCTTCAGCAGGTTGGAGTTTTTGCCATTCAGATAACATTTCTTGGATACCATCTTCAAATTTAGGCCCCGCACTACATGCTAAAAATTCATTGTAGAAAGGTCCTTTATAAATAGGTCCGGACTCACTAGAAACAGATGACTGTTCTTGAGCACAACTTACAACAAAGAATAATGTAAAAACACTTAATGTATATTTAAAACTCCTCATGATGCTTTTTTAACCCAAATTTGCGTGAGTTGCATTACTAAAACGGACCCAAGGAATACCCATTGAACTGGGCCTAACTTTCCATCCGCGGTATCTATTAAAGCTTGCGCATTACTAGATATATCTTGAACTTCAGAAAGTGCACTGAAAGCACCTGCAGTTCCAGCAGCTAAACCTTGACCTTGAGCCATCGTAAATAAGGTAAAAGCTCCAACTGATAAGCAAAATAAAGTCGTGAAAATCTTACCTAATAGATTAATATTTCCCTCATAATATATTCTGCTTGTAAATCTGAAACCAACCCAAATTAAAAAGGAACAGGCCGCAAAAAAGATTGCATTTGATATGTACGCGGTACTCATCATATTCCATACCGCCATTTCATTCATAAATTGATCCATAAAATCTCTCCTCTAAATAAAACTATAACTTCTTATAATAGTACTTTTGTAGTTATTGGTAAAAATTTGAATATATAGCTTTTATATATAAATTATATTTTTGATATTTCTTGAACAAATTCACTTACTTTCTTGATGCCACCTAAGGGAAAAAAATGAACTTTTTCAATATTAAAATCTGGATTATTTGCTTTATATTTTGCAAGCTCACTTATTATTTGGATTGGTTTATAAGGAAGCAATAATTTTGTAATATCCTTTGCTCTTTTTTGAAGAATTTTTATTGACGCTCCAACACCACACTCAATAGAATATCTAAGAAGCGTTTGCAATTTTGCTGGACCAGCAATACCAATATGCACAGGCATGTTTATACCAGATTTCTTAACGTTGTTTGCCCATTCAATTACAGAACTTGAGTCAAAACAAAATTGAGTGGTAATTGCCATAGATGCATCTGTTCTTTTGCTAAATTCATTTTTCCAAGACAAAGCTTCATCAACATTTTTGGATGAACCATTAGGATCAATATCAATGTTGCCCTCTGGGTGGCCGGCTATGTGCAGATTTTTAAATCCTGCTTTATCAAATAATCCTGACTCAATCAATTGAATTGATGAATCAAAATCTCCATAAGGCTTATTTGCGCCACCTGCAATTAAAAGTGCGTTTTCAACGCCTGCTTCATTTTGATATCTTGCAATCCAGTCTTTGAGCACTTGTTTATTTTTAATAATTCTTGCTGGAAAGTGAGGCATTGGAATAAACCCTTGGTCAGAAATTTTTTTTGCAGTTTCAACAGTCTCCTCAATTGGTGTGCCTTCAATATGAGCAACATAAATTAAGGTACCTGGAGTTAAGTGTTCAGAAAATTTGTCAATTTTTTTTGCTGCATTTGGTGTGACTTCAATTGAGAAGTCATTCAAGAAATTAGATATATGTTCTTTTGCCATAGCGTATTAAATCATAAAAATGGCGGAGAGTGAGGGATTCGAACCCTCGAACCAGTTGCCCAGTTACCTCCTTAGCAGGGAGGCGCTTTCGACCACTCAGCCAACTCTCCTAATCACCTAAAAAAAGAGGATTATAACTCTAAGATTAATTAAAAATAACTAATTTATCTATTGAATTCTATTTGCATCCCTAAAGGAAGGTTCTCACTAACAACACCATCTTTAAACGCAATGTTTCCATTTACTACAGTCATAAATATAGACGAATTAAATTTATGCCCTTCAAAGGGTGACCAACCACATTTATATAAAATATTTTCTTTAGATACTTGATATGGATTATTTAAATCCAATATAGCGAGATCAGCATAATAACCCTCTCTTATATATCCCCTATCTTTAATTTGGAATCTTTTTGCAACGTTATGGCTTGTTTTTTCAACAATAGTTTCTAGAGTGAGAATATCATTATGGAAGAAATCCATAAGTATTTGGAGTCCATGCTGTACAAGAGGAAGTCCAGCTGGAGCCTCGGGGTATGGTTTACTTTTTTCATCCCAAGTATGTGGAGCATGATCAGTTGCGATAATATCAATCTTGTCATCTAATAAAGATTTTATTAATGCCAACCTATCAGACTCCTCTTTAATTGAAGGATTGCATTTAATTTGATTACCTAACTCTTTGTAGTATGTTTCATTGAAAAACATATGATGAACACAAACCTCAGAGGTAATTTTTTTTCCATCAATTGTTCCAGAGCTAAATAAATCCATTTCTTTTTCTGTAGTTAAATGAAAAACATGTAAGTCTGAATCATACTTTTTAGCTAAATCGACAGCCAAAGAGCTAGATAGATAACAGCTTTCAACATCACGAATTAAATGATGATGTTCGGCAGAAACCTCATTTCCATATTTTTCGTAAAAAAGTTGTTCGTTTTTTTTGACAGTACCTTGATCTTCACAGTGAGTAACAACTATGAGTGGCGAATAATTAAAAATGTCATCAAGTGCGTCTATGTCATCAACTAACATTTCTCCTGTTGAAGCACCCATAAATACTTTTAAAGCAGATGCTTGATGAATATCTGCTCTTTTAATTTCTTCTATATTGGTATTGCTTGCACCAAGATGAAAAGAATAATTTGAAAGTGACTTGGTGCTAGCTAATTGGAATTTTTTTGTTAAATTTTCATTTGTTGTGGTTGTTGGGTTTACATTAGGCATTTCAAAATAGCTTGTTACTCCGCCAGCCAATCCTGCCTTTGACTCTGTTGCAATATCACCCTTATGAGTTAAACCTGGTTCTCTGAAATGAACCTGATCATCTATTAATCCAGGAATTACGTAGCGTCCTTTTGCATCTATCACCTCTTTTGCTTCTGCTATGATTTCTTTCTCTATCAACTCAATTCTTGAATTCTTGATAGCAATATCTGCTTCAGTCACAGTATTTTCGTTGACGATTTTGCAATTCTGAATTTTTAAATCAAACATCTATTTTTCTAATTCAAACTCTTTATGAAGCACTTCAACTGCCTTATCTACTAAATCTTTCTCAACTACCATTGTAATTTTAATTTCTGAGGTGCATATGATTTGTATATTAACATCATTCTCTGAAAGAGCTTTAAAAGCCTTACTAGCGACACCAGCTTGAGATCTCATTCCCACACCAACCAAGGAAACTTTTGCAATATTAGAATCAACGATAAGTTTTTTGAAACTAATATCATTTTTTACATTTTCAAGAACCTTTTTAACAGTATCCTCATCTTCAGATGAAACAGTAAATGTAAAATCAGTTTTACCATCAACACTCACGTTTTGAACAATAACATCGACTTCAACCTCGGCATCACTTATTGGTCCTAAAATCTTAAAAGCGGTTCCAGGAACATCACCAACACCATGTAAAGTAAATTTAATCTGATCTTTTTGAAAGGCTATGCCAGAGACTGATGCATTTTCCATACTTTCATCCTTCAAAGAAATTAAAGTTCCATTTCCTTCATTAAAGCTTGATAAAACTCTGACAGGGACATTATATTTATTAGCAAATTCAACTGCTCTAGTTTGTATTACTTTTGCTCCTTGCCCTGCAAGCTCAAGCATTTCTTCCATTGTAATTGAATCTAATTTTTTTGCATTCGAAACAACTTTTGGATCGGTAGTAAAAATGCCATCAACGTCTGTATAAATATCACATCTTAATGCTCCGACCTGGGCTGCTATTGCAACGGCAGTTGTGTCAGAACCACCTCTACCTAGAGTTGTTACATCACCACCTTCAGTAATGCCTTGAAAGCCAGTAATAATAGGGATTGTATTATCCTCAACTACCTCAAGTATTTTTTTTGCATTTACATCTAGAATTTTTGCTTTTGAAAATGTATTGGTAGTTTTCATAGCAATTTGTGATGCAGAGTATGATTTTGCTTTAATGCCTTTTGAATGCAATGCCATTGCTAACAAAGCTGAGCTTACGGTTTCACCAGTTGAGACTAATGCATCAAATTCTCTTTTGTCCGGATCCTCACTAAAATGTTTTGATAGTTTTATTAATTTATTTGTTTCTCCGCCCATTGCAGATACAACTACAATTATTTCATTAGATTTTGAGGCATTTTTGATGATCTCGGCAACTGCATCAATTCTTTCAACTGAACCAACAGAAGTGCCTCCAAATTTTTGAACAATAATTTTTGACATAGTATTTTTCTATTTAGCGAGGGATTTTACTGTATCTTGTATAGATGTCACGAAATCTTTAATATTTTTAGACTCGCCTGCTCCTTGTGCAAAGTCAGGCCTACCTCCTCCCTTTCCACCAATTTTTTCAGATATAACAGAGACGATATCTTTTGCAGATAAAGAATCTGTAAGATTTTTAGTAACTCCGCAAACAAACGCAATCTTGTTATTCTGTTCTGAAAAAATAACAAAACATACTCTTTCATTTGTATTTTTTTGCTCGTCGGCTAGGAATCTTAAATCTTTGTTGTCATCTAATTGCACTTGTTGAACAATCAATTTCCAATCATTGATTTCAAAGCTTTCTGAAAAAACTATTTCTCTTTTTGTGCTTTTGGTTCCTTTGCTTTTTAAAGCCTTATTTTCATCGATTAATGATTTTACTTTGTCATGGATATCATCTGAGGAAACATTTAAAAGGTTTTGAATTGAGGAATTAACTTCTTTTAATTTTTTAATGTAGTTTAAAGCCTGCATACCAGCGATAGCTTCAACTCTTCTTATACCGGAAGCTACACTGGATTGAGATGTGATAGTAAAGAATCCTATATCGCCAGTTCTAGTTACATGAGTACCTCCACACAACTCAACTGAATAAGAGTTCTCTCCCATTGTAAGAACTCTTACATCATCGTCATATTTTTCACCAAAGAGTGCCATCGCCCCTGATTTCATTGCATCATCGAGCTTCATCAATTCAGTTTTTACTTCAAGATTATTGAGGGCCTCTTTGTTAACAATTCTTTCTATTGTTGCAATTTCGTCCTGAGTTAAAGGCTTATCATGAGAAAAATCAAAACGTAACTTAGTTTCATCTACTAAAGACCCTTTTTGTTGAACATGATCGCCCAAAACTTCTCGCAAGGCAGCATGTAACAAATGTGTACTTGAGTGATGAATTGCTATAGCTATTCTTTTTTCTTTTTCTACGCTCATTTCAATTAAATCACCTTTTTTAATTTCTCCACTGTCTATGACAGCTTTGTGGATAAATACCTTACCTTGTTTTCTACAATCTAAAATATTACCAGTAGCATTGTCAGATGCAAACTTTCCTTTATCTCCGATTTGACCACCAGATTCTGCATAAAATGGTGTTTGATTGCATGCTAAGAATATTTCTTGTCCTTTAAGAGCATTCTCAACCCTCTCTTGGCCGTCCCACATTACAAGAATTTCAGAGTCAGACTGGAGCTGATCGTAACCTAAGAATTTGGTCTCTTGAACACCAGATGCAGCAGGAAGAGATGAAACGAAATGACTTGATGACTTTGAAGATTCTTTTTGTTGTTTCATACATTTATTAAAGCCATCTTCGTCAATTAATAATTGCTTTTCTCGAGCAATATCAGCAGTTAAATCAAAAGGAAATCCATATGTATCATGCAATTTGAATACAATCTCGCCTGAAATAGTATTGTCCTGCATTGTTAAGATGGTCTCCTCTAAAATCTCAATGCCATTTTGTAAGGTTTCAAAAAATTTTGTCTCTTCGTTTTTAATAGTCTTAACTATATTTTCATAGTTATCCTCAAGTTCAGGGTATGCCTGTTTCATTAGGCTAATAAGATCTTTGACCAATAAGTGCAAAAAAGGCTTTGTAGCACCTATTTTATATCCATGCCTGATGCCTCTTCGCATTATTCTTCTTAAGACATATCCTCTTCCTTCTTTTTCAGGAATTACACCATCTGAAATTAAAAATACACTTGATCTTATGTGGTCAGCTATAACTTTATGAGAAGTACTACCCGTATCACCAAGTATTTTTTCTGAAGCAATGATTAAATCTCTAAAAATATCTGTTTCATAATTTGAATTAACGCCTTGCATCACTGCAGCAATTCTTTCAAGACCCATGCCTGTGTCTACTGAAGGCTTGGGAAGAGGTTCCATAACTCCATTCTCGTCTCTATTAAATTGCATAAAGACAAGGTTCCATATTTCAATAAATCTATCTCCTTCATCACCATCAGCTCCTGGTGGTGTTCCTTCAATATGATCACCATGATCATAAAAAATTTCAGAGCAAGGTCCGCATGGTCCAGTGTCACCCATTGACCAAAAATTATCCTCATCACCAAGTCTGGCAATTCTTTTAGGGTCTATTCCAATTTTATTTTTCCAAATTTCTTCTGCTTCATCATCGTCTTTGTAAACTGTGATCCATAATTTATCTTTATCAAGCTTTAAAACTTCAGTTAAAAACTCCCAAGCAAATTCAATGGCCTCTTCTTTAAAATAATCACCAAAACTAAAATTACCGAGCATTTCAAAAAAAGTATGATGTCGAAGGGTATAACCAACATTTTCTAAATCATTATGTTTTCCTCCAGCTCTTATGCATCTTTGTGATGTTGATGCTCTTTTATAACTTTTTTTGTCAGTTCCAAGAAAAACATCTTTGAACTGAACCATACCAGCATTTGTAAACAATAAAGTTTCGTCGTTGTTTGGCACTAATGCACTTGAGGGAACAATCTCATGATTCTTTGATTCAAAGAAATCTAAAAAAGATTGTCTGATTTCATTAGTTTTCATGATACTGAGCTAACTGTTTATATTTTTTATAATTATTTATATAGTGCTCTGCACCAAGTGGAACAATACTTTGTTCTTCCTCAGTGAGAGTTTTTTTAATCTTTCCAGGAATACCAAGCACCATAGATCCATCCGGTACTTCCATTCCTTCAGTCACTAATGCTTTTGAACCAATAATGCAATTCTTACCAATTTTTGCGCCATTAAGAACAACCGAACCAATTCCAATTAGACTTCCATCTCCAATGGAGCAACCATGTAACATTGCCATATGGCCAACTGTTACTTTCTTTCCGATATTGCATGCGTAGCCCGGATCAGTATGGATGATAGCTCCATCTTGAACATTTGAGCCTTCACCTATAGTAATAGGCTCATTATCAGCTCTCAAAATTGCATTAAACCAAATACTTGCATCACGCTCTAAGTTAACCTCGCCAATTACACTAGCATTAGGCGCAATCCAAAAATTATCGTCAGACGTTTGAAGCTTTTTGTCTCCTAAATCAATAATCATCGTATGCTCTTATCAAATCTAAATCAGTATTTATTGAGGCATTAAAACAAATATTAAGAAAATCTGCAGTAATCATTGCTGTAAGACCCCATATATGGTTTCCATTATAAACCCAACTTGGAATAGATACTTTCAAATCCTTTCTATTAAATTCTTTATAACTTATGTTTTTAGGATTAATTAAAAAACTTATTGGAACAGTAAAAATCGTATCTATTTCGTAATTGCCCTCAAAAACCTGTTCAGTTGCAAGGTAGCCAACAAATGGATTAACTTCTACTTTATGCCTTGAAAGCAAAAAATTTAATGATCCCAGTTTAATCATATTATCTTTTTTAAGGCCAATTTCTTCATAAGATTCTCGCACTGCGGTATCAAATAAATTTTTATCTTGTTCCTCCCATTTGCCGCCTGGAAAACTTACCTCACCAGAGTGAGTTGATAAATTTGAGGACCTTTTTGTAAATAAGATCCTCAGATCTTCTTTATCATTTTCATGCAAAAGTAAGATTAATACTCCTGCTTTTTTATAGATTGTGCTATCTATTAGATTTATTTGTTTCAGTTTTTGCTTTATGCTGTCTAACATATAGATTAGTGTAACTTCTTACGATTCTATATTCTTAAATATAAGGAATAAAATTGAAATATTGTTCAAATTGCGGAAGTGATAAATTGGAATTCAAAATTCCAAAGGATGACAATATGAAAAGATATTGTTGCAAAGAGTGCAACACTATTTTTTATACTAATCCAAATGTTGTTGTAGGTGCTCTTTGTCTGAGAAATGAAAGTATTCTTATGGCAAAAAGAAATATCAACCCTAGAAAAGGTTTATGGACACTGCCTGCAGGTTTTATGGAAAATGCTGAAACTCTTCAAGATGGAGCTATTAGAGAAACCTTAGAAGAAACTGGTTCAAAAGCTGAAATCGTAATGCCCTATACAATGTTTAGTCTCCCTCACATAAATCAAGTCCATATGTTTTATTTAGCTGATTTATTAGATGAAAACTTTGGTCCAACAGTTGAAAGTTCAGAAGTTAAATTATTCCAAATAGATGAGATTCTGTGGGATGAAATAGCGTTTCCAACTGTAAAAAAGACCCTTGAATACTATATCGAAGATAAAGAAATAAATAAGTTTATTTTTAGAGAAGAAGATATAAAACTTTGGTAATTAATTTTCGTCGCTATATTCTTTAGCGTTAACGAAGATTTGCATCCAAGGCGAATATTCAGGCCAGTCTTTTTGATGCCAGCTCATTTGATACTTTCTAAATACTCTCTCAGGATGGGGCATCATTATAGTAACTCTGCCACTTGCTGCAGTAATGCCGGTTATTCCTTCTGGTGAACCATTTGGGTTTAATGGATAAACTTCAGTATGTTCTGCGCTTGAGTCAACAAATCTCATTGCAATTTGATTTTGTTTTTTAAGTTCTTCTAAATTATTCGTCTGAAAGTTTGCTCTTCCCTCACCGTGAGCTGATGCAACTGGAACTGTCCAACCGTTCATGTTCCGAAGTAAAACTGAGTTAGTATTTTCTACTTTAACCTGAACTAATCTTGCTTCAAACTGATCTGAAAAGTTTCGCTCAAAGCTTGGCCAATAATCTGCTTCAGGAATAATATCTTTTAGATTTGACAACATTTGACAACCATTACATACACCAAGAGTGAATGTAGCTTTATTTTCAAAAAATTGCTGGAATTGATCTTTAACATTGTTATTGTAAAGAATTGTTTTAGACCAGCCTCCACCAGCACCTAAAACATCTCCATACGAAAAGCCTCCACAAACAGCCATGCCTTGAAATTGTTTTAAATCTGTATTTCCATCAAGTAAATCTTGCATATGCACATCAAATGCTTCAAATCCCGCAATTGTAAAAGCTGCTGCCATTTCATTCTGACCATTAACTCCCTGCTCTCTTAAAATTGCTACTTTTGGTTTTATACCTTTAATTGATAGATTTTTGATTCGATTTTCATCAAATGAAACATTTGAATTTAGTCCATGATAATTTTTGTTGTCTAATAAATTTAATTCTGAATCAGCAATTTTTTTGTTATCTCTAATACTTTGAATAGCATGTGAAGTTTCTCTCCAATATTTCTCTAAAACAGTTATTGATTCACTGAACACTTCTTTCTCTTTAGATGAGATTGAAAAGCTTTCTTCAACAATAGTTGCAACTTCTTCGACATATATATTTATCTTATCCAAAGAGCTTTTAACTATATCTAGGTCATCAGACTTAACTTGAATTACAAATCCAATTTCTTCTGAAAATAAAGTCTTATTTATACTATCAATATCATCTACTTGAATGCTCATCCCAACTTTCTTTGTAAAACACATTTCTGCTAATGCTGTAACCAGACCACCATCAGAAATATCATGCATTGCTAAGATCTTATTATCTTTTATCAGTTTTTGAATCTGGTTAAAAAGAGATTTGAAAAGTTTCACATCGTCAATATCAGGAGTTTCGTCATATTTGGATTCAGTAATTTCTGAAAATATAGATCCTGCTAGTCTATTCTTTTGATTTATTTTAACCACCAAGATGACTGAATCTTCATCAACATTTAATTCTGGTGTAACAGAACGAGATATATCTTCTACAGGCGCCATTGCTGAAATAATTCCTGATAAAGGACTTGTTACTTCATATTCATTCTTTTCCTCATTCCACTTAGTTCTCATTGATAAAGAATCTTTTCCAACTGGTATAGATACTTCAAGTTCAACACTAATTTTAGAAAGTGCCTCAACCCCATTCCTCAAAGCAGAATCTTGTTTAGGGTCTCCAGAGGCTGCCATCCAGTTTGCAGATACCTGGACATGATCTAATCCTTTAATTACTACGCCAGCCATATTAGTTAAAGCTTCACCCATAGCCATTCGTAAAGATGCCTGAGGGTTTGTTACAGCCAAGGTTGATTTTTCACCAATAGACATAACTTCACCTGTGAGAGATGTGAAAGATCTTAAACACAGAGAATAATCTGAAACTGGAACCTGAAAAGGACCTATAAATTGATCTCTGGCAACCATTCCTCCTACGGTTCTATCGCCAATAGTTATTAAAAAAGATTTAGATGCAACTGTTGGATGTTGCAATGTTTTAACAATTGCATCCCTAAGATTAAAGGATTCGCAATCATCTTCAATTGTTTCTACTTCAGGACTGCTTGATATGTCCATCTCAGTTATTGGCAACTCGCCAAAAAGCATTGAAAGCGGAACATCTACAGGATAATTATTATTTTCTTCATCAAAAAGTTTTACTGATTTTTCCTCGGTTGTAACGCCTACAATTGCATATTCACATCTTTCTCTTTTGCAAATCTTTTCAAATGCATCTCTATTGTCTTTATGAATCGCTAAAACATATCTTTCTTGAGACTCATTTGACCAAATTTCCATTGGTGACATTGATTTGTCTGCATTAGGGATTTTTGAAAGCTCAATAAATACCCCTAAATCTGAATCCTTTGCAAGTTCTGGAATAGCGTTTGACAAACCACCCGCTCCAACATCATGGATAAATTCAATGAAGCTATTTTCTTGCGATGAGCATCTATTTATAACTTCTTGGCATCTTCTTTCCATTTCAGCGTTATCTCTTTGGACCGATGCAAAATCTAGGTCCTCATCGCTTTCGCCTGAGGATACTGATGAGGCAGCTCCACCTCCAAGACCAATCAACATCGAAGGTCCTCCAAGCACTACAACCAGATAATCACTTTCAATTTGTAATTTAAAGTTATTTGAATCTCTTACTTCTCCAATACCGCCTGCTAGCATTATTGGCTTGTGATATCCAAATGCTTTATTCTCTATAAAGTCAGTTTCAAAACATCTGAAATAACCAAGTGTCGAAGGTCTCCCAAATTCATTATTGAATGCTGCTGCGCCAATAGGAGCCTCAATCATAATATCCAATGGAGATGCTATTCTTGATGGCTTATGTTCTGCTTTTTCCCAACTTCTTTTTAGATTAGGTATTCGAAGATTTGAAACGTTAAATCCAACAAGACCAACTTTAGGTTTTGCACCTCTACCAGTTGCACCCTCATCTCTAATTTCGCCTCCAGAACCTGTTGATGCTCCAGGATATGGTGAAATCGCTGTAGGATGATTATGAGTTTCAACTTTTATGGTCGAATTGAGCTTATCTTCAACAAAACTATAGTTATTATTTTTATCAAGATGCAACCGCTCTACAGACTCACCCTCAATAATTGCTGCATTATCTTTATATGCAGAAATTATTCCGTTAGGAGAAGATTTGCTTGTTTCTTTAATAAGATCAAATAATGTATTATTTTTCTTTTCTCCATCAACATTCCACTTAGCATTAAAAATTTTATGTCTACAATGCTCGGAGTTAGCCTGTGCAAACATCATTAGCTCTGCATCAGTTGGATTTCTTTTTTGATTTGTATAAAAATCATAAAGATATTCGATTTCATCATTACTCATAGCAAAACCATAAGACTTATTAGCACTCTCTAATTCCTCAATACCTTTTTCAATTATCTCAATATGTTGTAATGATCTTGGATTATCAGATTTAAATAAGTTCTTAAAATCATCAACGTTTTTGTAAACTGATTGAGTCATGCGATCGTAAAACATTGAAAGATTCAACTCTCTGAGATTTTTACTTGGTTCAATAATAAAACCGTTTAATTTTTCAATTCTTTCTATATTGCTCATCCCTACATTTTTTAAAATATCCTCTGTTTTAGAGGCCCATGGTGAAATTGTTCCTAATCTTGGCCCAATGTAAAAATTAAATGTATCAGTTAAGTTGTTTGCTGATAGGATATCTTTAAGATTTTCTAATTCAGACTCATCATTTTTTATCTCAACAAAATATATTTCATGAGAATCAATATTTGTTTCAAATTTATTTAATTCGGTGAATTTTTTAGATAATTGTTCAAGCTTTGAGCTTGAAAAACTTTGTTTACCCTGAAATATAAAGCTTTTACTCTTTGACACTTCTATAAGTCTGAAATATTGTATATAACAATTATAAAGTTTTTATTAATTAAATAATTAAAAATGGGGAATATCTTTAAATTTTTTTTATTTACTTCAATATTAGTAATATTGATAGGTTGTGAAAAACAAACCGTGCAAATAAGCTGCGATGAAATCTTGGAACAAGCTTATGAAGAATCTCCTCTAAACAATTTTGAAAAAAATAAGTTCAAAGATCTTTTTTTAAATAGATATCCTGAATTCGACTTAATGTTCGAAGAGGCTGCACAAGAAACTGGTATAGAAAAAAATCTTCTTGCTGCAATATCTTTTCAAGAATCACAATGGGATCCAAGAGCACAATCTAATATGGGTGTTAGAGGAATGATGATGGTGACTCTTGAAACGGCAGCTCTAGTGGGAGTAGAAAAAAGATTAAACCCTGAGCAAAATATTAAAGGCGGTGCTAAATATTTTGCTATGCTAAAAGAAAAAAATATTGTCGGTCAAACAGACGCAGATCAATTATCAACCGTGCTTGCAAGCTATAATCTTGGGCCGACGAATATAATTAAAATAGCTAATCAAATTAATTCAGATATTCAAACTGTTACATGGCTTGAAATTAGAGAGAAACTCAAAGTAATTAAAGGTTCAGAGCTTGACTTGGTAGACAGAGAGTCCTATTCAAGAGGTCAACAAGCAATTGATTATGTTGATAGAGTTAAAAGTTATTATCAATTATTAAGCGCACATAGCTGCATCGCACCTAAAGATCAATTAATTTTCTTTTAAGAGAATTAATCTTATCTCTGCATACAGCAGCCTTTTCAAATTCCATTTTCTTTGCAAAGACAAACATTTCATCCTCTAATTTTTGTAATGTTTCTGTTAAGTTATCAACTGTATCGTCTTTAATTTTAAAATCTACAATCTTATCAATATCTTCTTTTTTCTTTTTCGTATTGCCCTTTATTACTCTTGCGCCCTCCATAATATCTTTCACTTTTGTAGAAATAGATTTTGGAGTTATGTTGTTTTCATCATTAAATTTTTCTTGAATAGACCTTCTTCTGTCTGTCTCTTCAATAGCTCTTTGCATAGAGCCTGTAACTTTATCAGCATACAAGATCGCTTTTCCTCTAAGATTTCTAGCAGCTCTTCCTATGGTTTGGATCAATGTTGTATCAGACCTTAAAAAGCCCTCTTTATCTGCATCAAGAATAGCAACCAAACTAACTTCTGGAATATCAAGCCCTTCTCTTAAAAGATTAATCCCAACTAACACATCGAACTTTCCTAGTCTTAAATCTCGAATAATTTCTACTCTCTCGACTGTATCAATATCAGAGTGCATATATCTTGCAGAAATATTATTTTCATTTAAATAGTCTGTTAAATCTTCAGCCATTCGTTTTGTTAATGTAGTTACAAGAACCCTTTCTTTCATTGTAACTCGATCATTACATTCGCCAATTACATCGTCGATTTGAGTACTTGCAGGTCTTATTTCAACTTCAGGATCTGTTAACCCGGTTGGTCTAACTAATAATTCAACTAAATTATCCTGTTTCTCGTTTTCATATTTACTAGGAGTTGCTGAAACATAAATTCTTTGCGGTGCTAGCATTTCCCATTCTTCAAATTTTAACGGTCTATTATCAAGCGCAGATGGCAATCTAAAACCATATTCAACCAGAGTCTCTTTTCTTGATCTATCTCCTTTATACATTGCTCCTATTTGAGGCACCGACACGTGTGATTCATCAATAAAAACAATTGCATTCTTTGGAATATAATCAAACAAACATGGCGGTGACTCGCCAGGTTTTCTTCCGCTTAAGTATCTGGAATAGTTCTCGATTCCTTGACAATAACCAAGCTCCCGCATCATTTCAATATCATAATTAGTTCTTTCTTCAAGGCGCTGTGCTTCTACGAGCTTGTTATTATCTCTAAGGAACTCCAAACGTATTTTCAATTCATCTTTTATGTCTGGAATACAATTAGTAACAGTATCTTTTGGGGTTACATAGTGAGTTTTTGGAAAAATAGTAACTCGAGGTATTTCATTAATGACTACACCTGTGAGAGGATCAAACCAAGAAAGCCTTTCAATCTCATCACCAAAAAATTCTATTCTTAGAGCCTCTTTATCAGAATCAGCTGGAAAAACGTCAACAGTATCTCCTCTTACTCTAAAAGTAGCTCTTCTAAAATCCAAATCATTTCTTGTATATTGAAGTGCAGATAATCGTAAAACCAAATCTCGTTGAGAAATCATATCTCCTCTATCTAAATGAACCACCATCTTTAAATAAGACTCAGGCGCACCTAATCCATAGATTGACGAAACTGTTGCTATTACCACAGTATCCTTTCGTTCAATTAATGCCTTTGTTGCAGATAATCTCATCTGCTCAATGTGCTCATTAATTGAAGCATCTTTTGCAATATATGTATCAGACGTTGGGACATATGCCTCAGGCTGATAATAGTCGTAATATGAAACAAAATATTCAACAGAATTATTTGGAAAAAAATCTCTAAACTCTCCATAAAGCTGAGCAGCAAGTGTTTTATTGTGAGCCATGATGATTGCAGGTCTTTGTGTCTTTTCAATGACCTTTGCCATGGTGTAAGTCTTACCTGAACCCGTAACACCCAGAAGTGTTTGATGCAATAGACCATCATTTAAGCCATCAACAAGATTCTCAATTGCCTTTGGTTGTGAACCAGCAGGTTCAAAGTCTGAAATTACCTGTAATCCTTTTGTCATTTAGTTATATATAAAATAATAAAAATTAATTATAATTCTTTGCTGAAGCGTTCCTCAGTAGCTCAGCGGTAGAGCAGTTGACTGTTAATCAATTGGTCGTTGGTTCGATCCCAACCTGAGGAGCCACTTAATCTAGAGTGAAACGTTCAGCTTCACATTCACCTGTTTCTTCATCAAATCGTGTTATTCTAAACCAAAGCTTATCGTTTATCGAAATCTTCTTTATCTCTCTTGTTTCATCATAAATGCCTCTTTTAACTGGCTCTATGAAAATTGCTTTAAATTCTCCATTTAATTCACTTAGGCAGTATTTTATATCTTCAATTCTAGCTTTATTTCCATTACTGTCTTTCCAAATCTCATTATTACAATTAAAAATTGACCAAATTCCCGCCTTATAGTCATATTGATCATTCCAAATTGTTAAAACACATATTGGGGCTTCTAAGTTTTGACTGATTGGGATTGGTGCATCTCTGTTTATTCCTGACCAGCTCCATACTTCATTTTTTTGTTTTATACCAAATTTAGCAAATGCCTCTTTTTTATTGATGGTCATTAACTCACTCTAATGTAATCTAAATGATTTTTAATTGTCATCTCAGATAATAATTGATAATTTGGTAGGTCTCTATCCATAATTGTTAACATTAGCTTGCTAATTTCAAACCCTACTTGATTAAGCTTACTTAAATACTGATTTGACTCATGTGAAAATAACTTAAACTCTGCATCAGAGGGATCTTGGTCATCTTTAAATTGTGCATAAAATTCTTTAGTGACAAAAAAAAGCTCTTTTAGAATAATATTAAAATTTACCTGCAAATCGAAATACTCACTAGCATATTTATCTCTAGATTGATTTGGTAAACAATTATTATCTTTCATAGCTATTCTCAGCTCTTTTGTCGATGTGTTGCTATGCTCCAGAAAGTTCATACCAACATCGATAGCCCTTTCTGCATTATTTAAATTATGTAGACTAAATTTCAATGCTGTTTTGGATAACTCTTGATCATCTTTTTGAGAGAGATAAGAAATAAAATCTGTGAGCCCCCATAAACTTTTAGCGTAAAACTTAAATGCCATATTTCTGTGATATTCAACGTCAGAATTTAAAAGATATTTTTGTGTCAATTGGTCTCTTAGATTTATATCAAGATCAATGATTTTAGATAATTTACTGTCCTCAGGCACATCTTGTGTAGACTTGGCATTAATGCATTCAAATTCTTCCATACAAACTTTAACAAAATGATAAATTTCTAAAGCACATTCTTTATGGACTCCATTTAGCTTACTTATGTCTTCTTCAGTCTGTTCAAAAAAAGCATTTAAGGAATTTGAGTTTTTAATAATTTGTTTAAGGATGTCTTTGTTAATTAGTTCAGGGAAATTTTCCACAAAATGATCAATATCTGAAGCCATCCAATATGACAGACTTAATCGATTATTGACTTCAATAAATAATTTATCTTGTTTTAGATTTTTATTAAAAAAATTCATCTAATATACTCCATTCCATTTTTTAAAACCCATTCCAAATCCTCTTTCCATTCTGATATAGCTCTGTAATTATTTCTTTGTAAAGGACTATTAATTTCACCTGATAAAAAATTTTTAAGTTTGTTGTATCGCATTATGGTTTTTTCTTCTCCCCATTCCTGCATGTAAGATGGGCTCTCAACAAAAGGTAAGGGCTCAGTCAAAACATCAATCATTATGTTTATACGGTATTCTTTTCTGATACCTTGAGTATCACCCACCCTATAACCCATGGTACTCATAATTCCCTCAGCAGGAGCACCTGAACTATCACCACCTCTTTCAAGACGAATCATCCACTCTTCTCTGATTAAATCTAGCAAAGTTTGATAATTTGATTTTTTAACTTGATTGGTTTCATCTAAAAACCTTTTACTAATAGTTCTGTAGTATGCAGCTAAATCTGGATTAGATTTAGATTGAATAATATCTTTATATTTTTGTGTGTCTATAGTTTTTCTCCTTAAGTTTTATTTTTTAAAATTAAATGTTAGGAGAACTCTTTTCCAAGCTCTCTAATAACATCACTATCTTTCATTTTATTAAGATTATGTTCATACATAATTGAATCAATTACAGCTATATATCTTCTTAATGAACCTGCGGCGCCTTTTGTATTTGACCAACCCTTTTTCATAGTTCCATCAGGCATTAAGTAAACTTTTTTAAAGACTTTATTTACAATGCCATAATCTTTAATCCATCTTCTTGTCAAAAGCTGTTCAGCAGCCTCTCCTCGAAAAGCGGGACCAGAGGAAGAATTCAAAATTACCTCAGCTTCATTTGGAAAGGATTCAAACGCGATATATGATCCTCGAACACAGTGTCTGTCGCCAGTTCCAGTGGTCTCACTCCACTGAGGGCTTATAGACATGTTGTATATGTCTCTTTCTTTTTTTGAGGGCATGTAAATATAATGATCGTATCTGTTAAGGGTCCATTTGCCTGAAGCTGAAAATACTGAATCAAAATAATACAGAGCAATCCACTCCCACATACCTTGACTGTTTAACTCTTCATCAGATATTGATTGATGAAGCAAGTTATAAAAATATTTAGCAAGTTCATAACGATTATTAAAAGTATTTGCCTTATCCAAATCAATATATTTTGGATCATCTAAAGGCAAGGTTAATGCTGGATCTAGCAATAAATGAGTAGGCGTCTTTATATCAGCTTTTTTCTTTTTGAAGTTATCATGATAAAAATTTCTTAATTCAATCAAACCATCCTTGTTAAATTTCTTTATCTCTTCCTTATTTTTTCTTTTAGCCATTGTTTTTATCTCCATCAATCCAATCAATAAAATTATCTAGATATTTATGTTGCGAGCAAAACTTTAACGCTAGATTTTTAGCCCAAATATGAAAATCTGCCTCGTCCATATCTGTTATATCTTTAGTATCATCAGGCAAAAGCTCTTCGGCTTTTTGCCACCACGCATATTCCCATGCACCATCACATTCAGGTATGGTATTAGCAAAACCATTTTTTGCTATGTGCATATAACCGTTATAAATGCATTGAGGAAGAATTTGACCTTGCCAATTTTTATTCTGTTTTATAAGGCTTCCTAAAAGCTCACTTTTTTTCTCGTTCAGAATGATTGATGGGAAATTATCTGTTTCTATTTTAAAAATCCAAGTTATTTGTCCAAGATCCTCATAATGAGTTTTTATCAAAGCTTTTTGATCACTCTCCCAACAAGTTCTCCATGATGAATAACCAATATATTCACTTTTTCCAGCAGGATTAACACAGAGCTTTACTTCAATGGATTTATTAATGCCACTAAAATCATATATTTCAGCTGGCTGTGACCAACTGCCAACAGTTCCAAGATCAACATATTTCATATCGTTTTTTCCACATTTTATATTGAGCTGAAGCTCAGCATCTTCAGGAAAGTTATATGAATCAAGTTCTAAGTCGGAAATTACAATAGAATGAATATTATCTTTTTCATCTTGTCCTTTGAAGATTGAATAAGCAGAAAAATGATCATGATGAATTATTTGTGCGTCATAAGGTGACATTGTAAATTGATGTTTAATAGCCATAATTTAATACTCCACTGGAAAATTAACTCCTCTAGAAACGTCTAGATTAGAAATGTTTAATTCAAAATCAGGATCTGTTATCTCAAATTCGATATGATCTCTGGATTTATTTTTAATATTGATATTAGAGCTTGTAATATTAGAATTTTTAAAGCCATCACAACCATAATTCAAAATATTGGATTTGCTTCCAAGCAATGCTGGCTCTTCAATTGAAATTTTTACTGTTAATGGTATTTCATTAACTCCTATTGGATTTGAACCGGGATAAAATTTAATATGAGATTTAGTAATTTCTTTCATATCCATTTTCTTAATCCTAATTGTAGATTTTCTGGTATTTTTGGTTTTTCTTTTCTTCCTTTTATTCTTTTTATTTTTAGGGCCTTTTTCAATATCTTTTATTGTTAGTACTGAAAATATATCGGCAAGAATATCTTCGTCATGAATATCAATATCATTAAAGAATTGATAAATTTTCTTTGTGGCTCCTTTAATTGCATTTATGTTGTCTCTTGCAAATGCATGTTTATATCCTCTTGCAACCGCTCTACTAATCACAAAATCAGTATGATCAGCTTGTTCAGCTGATCTGCAAAATTTTACAAGCTTTTCTTCAGTTATTAGTAACATTGAATTTACTGCGTCACCCGAAATACTTAACAAAGACTTTGCAACTCCTGATATGGGTAAATAGTCTCTTATGACCAACTCATTACTTTTCCCTGAAACGTCTTCTCCTCTTTGAATGTACATAAGAAAATATGTATCATCATTTAACTGCTTTGATAATTTAAGTGGTAATTTAAGACCAAGTGTCTGTCTGTTTTCTGAATCAAATATTTCAAAAGCTTTATTTTTGTCATTTTCAGTTATAAAAGCATCACTTAAATCCTCACAACTAAACCAATTTGGCTTTAATCTAATGTAATTCGTATCTGAAAATGTGGAAACGTCAAGCATGAAATTAGATAATTCGTTTTTCTCTGGATATACTTCATTTAAAATACCCATAACCGATTCCTTATTAATTAATTCTCCATCTAGCTCTATTTCAATTAAGCCATTAACTATCGCCCAACTATATTCATCCAATATTATTTTTTTGTAGCTATCAACAGATGTGAGTTCTTTTTTTGCTTTCTGGTCGACTTGATGAACTGGAGCTGGCATGATCCAGGATGTACCAAATTCAGAATCAGGTCTTTCAAGTTTAAAAATTTCTTTTATTAAATCAATATCACTTTTATTAGAAATTGGTGCACATATGGAGTCTCTATCATCTTCAGTTAAGTCATTTATTTGCTTTTGAATATCGTTATTTGACAGAAATGCGCAATTATCAAAACTTTGATCTCCAAACGTATGAGAAGCCACAAATTCTACTCTGCCGCCAGCCCAAACTTTATTGTCATCAGATCTAGAAGTAACAAATAAGACTGCTTTAAGATCTGAAACCATGTTAGAAGTGATTTTGCCGACTCCGGCGCTTCCTCCACCTTCATTTTTTGTTGCTCTATTTACACCAAACAAGTAATTTGAATAGTGCCATGATTCTTCATTATTTTTCTTTCTGTTGTATTCTCCTGTTAGGCCAATCGTATTGTATTCCTCTACAATCAATGCTTTTTTGTATAAGTTTTTATCTTGATAAGCAAATTCAAGCTTATTGTTGCTAATTCCCATCTTAATAAATGGCATTATGGGTTTAAATAAATCTTTTAGAGTTTTTTGATGTTTTGATTCTACATCAACAAGCCTAAAAATAAGTTTTACAGGTTGATCAGAATTTTTGTTCCAAGCATCAATTGCATTTTGGATGAGCTCTCTAATAAAACTAATGGACAATAAATTTTTATCACTTTCAAACTGTCTAATTGCTGAATTTCCAGCTTCTCTACCTTGTGCAACATCATGAAAAAAGCGCAATTTACTCAATAATTTGCTCATATATTTTATCTCCAAATTTTGCCTTGGATTCTGTAGGCAGTTATAAGTTTGTTTTGATTCACTATTAGTGCAGTGTTTTCAATTTGTTTTTGAAACTTTTTAAAAGTTGTATCAAAAAATATATTTCTATTAAATTTCTTTTGTTTTTTAGCATTAAAAATATAACGATGATCTTGATGAGTGATCATTTTGCATCCATATTTGTAGATTATTGCTATTGCTAAGAGTGGGATTCCTCTTTGTTGCATTCTGATTAATGCATGTTCTGATATGTATAGTTTAGATTTTAATTCTGATAATAGTTCTCGTGGTGTCAATTAGCCCTCCCAGGTGTACCTTGGTGAATATATTTCACTATATAATTAACGTAACAAACTCAAAAAAGTTACATTTAATTTTTGTCAGAAAACTTAAACCCGGTGTCTTTGTTTTGAGATTTATATTGCAATAACATCTCGTTTAACGTGGCTCTTAGGTGTTTCTCCATTTCATTAACTTGCTCAGAAGAGTATTCATAATGTGATTTATTTGCTAATTTACCAAGCGAATTAAGATAGTGGGTAGCTTTTCTCACTCTTTTCTCACAAAGTTCCTTGAATTTAGCCGCTTTTTCCTCTCTGGTTTTCATAATGTATTGGTAATATATTCTTATATTTGTACGTATTATACTTATTTTTAGGTTTATGTCAATAGCAATGTTGAAATATTTTTACATATCATAAATATTGTAATATTTACTGATTATTATACACATTATATGTAATTAAGTGCAAATGTTACAAATTAAGGACGTAACAGGTATTAGAACTACTTAATAAAAGGAATCATAGCTTTTGCTAACTCGTTAATTACAGGGACAGACACAGCATTGCCAAATTGCTTATATGCTTGGATATTACTTTGATGGGGTTTGAATGTCTTTGGGAAGCCTTGAAGTTGCTTTGCTTCATTAGGCGTAAGAAGTCTTGGAGGAATATCCTCATCCTCTCCTCTTCTTTTGATTAAAATTTCTGCTCCGTCTTTATAATATCTTGCTGAAAGTGTGCTGGTATAGTCATCATATTTTGTTACTGATTTAAACCCAAAACCTTTCTTTGGTTTAGCATTTTGATTCCTTTTTTTTCTTGCTCTATGACTATCCCATAATTTTTGTGAAATAAAGTATTTGTACTTAGGCCCAGGATCTAGAATATCAGAGACTTTGGTTTTTATATTGAGTGGTTCTGGATAAAGGAATTTATGATTTTGATTAGAAAATCCAACGATAAATATTCTTTCTCTATTTTGAGGTAATCCAAAATGTTTTGAATTCAGAATCTGAGGATCTGGAACGCTATATCCAAGATCGTTTCTTAAAACACTTAATATAGTTTCTAAGGTCCTGCCTTTGTCATTAGAACGCAACCCTTTGACATTTTCTAAAATAAAAGCTTTTGGTTTCTTGCTTTCAATAATCATTCTTATGTCATCAAACGCAGTGCCTCTAGTATCATTAAAACCCTTTTTTAAGCCTGCATTTGAAAATGGTTGACATGGAAATCCTGCCATCAGCACATGATGCTTATCGATTAAGTGAATATTATTTTTTATAATTTCATGTATATCTCCATAGGGTTCCTCGCAAAAGTTTTCCTTATATGTCTGTTGACAATGCTTGTCCCATTCAGAACTAAAAAGACATTCAGATTTATATCCTAATTCTCTGCAAGCTTCTTCAAAACCTATTCGCATACCTCCAATTCCCGCGTAAAGATCAATAAACGAAAATTTCATAGATTATTCTCAAGCATTAATTTTTTTAACAAATTAAATATATTGTCTCTTGTTTTTCTGAAGGCTAATTTTGACTGAAGTTCGTTTAGATTATTATTCGCAGGATCCTCATTTATCCAATGAAAAAACCTTGCTTTAGTTGGAAGAGCTGGACAAATTTCCTCATTACAAAGTGTAATAACTAGGTCAAGACTATCAATAAAGTCTTCATCAAAATCGTTAATAGACTTTGATTTATAATTTGTAATATCAATTCCTATTTCATCTAATATAGATACTGCGCCAGGATGAATTTTGCCTGTTGGTGATGACCCAGCACTTTTAATATTATGTCTACTTCCAAACATACTGTTTGCCAATCCCTCAGCTATCTGACTTCTTGCAGAGTTACCTACACATAAAAATAATATATTCATTAAAACAATTTTAAATTGAGGATTACGATTTATAAAGGTATCTTATATATATGTTTGGAAAACTTACAGCTGAAAAAATGCTAGGCGGCTTAAAGGGTTGCTTAGGTGAAGATGATTATACTGAGCCACTCAATATATTAATTGATTCAGCTAATAGACATAATAAATTCAACTTATTTGGTTCAATTGCTTTTAAAAATCAACTTAAAGATAGGCTTAAAGTTCGCAGTGAACTATATGAATTTGTAAATGATCATGATTTGCAAGAGCCATCAGATATGATTTTTGTGACAGGTTTACCCAGATCTGGAACAACTTTCTTGTTTAATATGCTTGCACTAGATTCAAATCATCGATCACCAAAATATTGGGAAATAATGAATCCTTTGCCCTTAGCAAAAACTGATAAACAGAAGCAATTCAGACAAAGAAAAATAAACATGCAATTAAAACTTGCTAGAACAATTATCCCAAAATTAAGAGCTATGCATCATATTAGAGCAGAGACCCCAGAAGAATGTATGCTTATAGCAACTATTAATATCAGAAGCATCGTTTATTTATGTATGGCAGATGTTCCTGAATATGCTGAGTATCTAAAGACATGCAACTTCAAATCTGTTTTTATGTGGCATAAACGATTTTTCCAAATGTTAGAGTTAACAGGCAAGCCAAAAAGGTGGCTATTAAAAGATCCTAGCCATATTGGTCATATCCCAGAGATACTCGAAACCTATCCGAATGCTAAGTTTATAAATATTCATAGAGATCCTACAGAATCAATAGGTTCATTTTGCAGTTTGACTAAAAATGTTAGATTGGGTTTTACTAAAAGTGTTAACAATGAAAATATTGGAAATATGGTTGTAGATTTTTGGAAGCATAAGCTATATCAAGGTATGGAACATAAAAAAAGTTTGGATGAGAATCAAATTGCCAACATAAGTTACCAAGAATTCATTACAGATCCAATCAATGTTATCAAGAAGGCTTACACAACAATTGGACTTGATATGGATATAGAAACTGAAAATAAAATGCTAGATTACCTTCGGACACAAAATAATCTTAAAAAACAAAAACATACTTATACACTTGAAGAGTTCGGTTTAACTCCAAAATTGATAGAAAATTATTTCAAAGAATATATTCTTACAAAACAGTATTAAATATAAAATCTATTAAAATATACATTTATGAAACTAATAACGCTTTTTACTTTAATCTTTTTTGTGACTGCATGCAGTCCACCAGAGCCTGGTTCTGATGAGTGGTATGAAGAAAAATATGATGAGCTTATTGAAACTATACCAAATACCGATCTAACTTTTGAGGAATTTAAAGCTATATTGGAAAATCCAGTATACGAAGAAGATAATTATAATGAGAATGATAAAATTGCAAATGATACGGAGAAAAATATGACACAAGTAACTATACAAACTTCACTCGGTGAAATTAAGCTTGAACTTAATGATGAAAAAGCGCCTATAACAGTTGAAAATTTTAAAACTATTGCCGATTCTGGATACTACGAAGGGACGATATTCCATAGAGTAATTAATGGCTTTATGGTTCAGGGTGGCGGACTGACTGCTGATATGAATAACAAATCAAGCGAAACAAGTCCAATCCAAAATGAGGCAAATAATGGACTTTCGAATGATAGAGGTACCATAGCAATGGCTAGAACTGGTGATCCTCATTCAGCAACTAGTCAATTTTTTATAAATCATAAAGATAATGGATTTTTAAATCATACCGGAGAAAATCCACAGGGATGGGGTTATGCAGTATTTGGTGCTGTAACTGAAGGCATGGACGTTGTAGATCAAATAGCTGATGTAGCAACTGGAAATGTCGGTCCTTATCAAGATGTTCCCCTAGAAATAATAACTATAGAGTCTGTTACTATTAGTGAATGAAACCGCGCTTTATATCAGACATTCATTTAAGCGAGAATAATTCACATTTAACAAATGCTTTTAAGAGGTTTTTAAATGAGTCAAAAGAAAGTTGTTCCCATCTTTTTATACTAGGTGATTTATTTGAAGCGTGGATTGGTGATGATGATAACAATGCTTATCATCAAGAAATAAAAGAGTTACTAATTGAATTCACTATAAATGGACCAGAGACATTTTTTATTCACGGAAATAGAGATTTTTTAATTGGTCAAGATTTTGCAAAAGAAGTGGGCATTTCACTTCTACCCGATCCTTATACTGTCGATATAAATGGTTTAAAAGTCATTCTCAGTCATGGAGACTTCCTTTGCACTGATGATTTAGATTATATAAATTTTAGGGGTCTTGTCAGATCTAAAGATTGGCAAAAAGATTTTTTATCTAAAAATTTAAATGAAAGAAAATTAATTGCTTCAACAATGAGAAATGATAGCAGGCAGGCCACATCTCAAAAATCTCTTGAAATTACGGACGTTAATTTAGAGTCTGTAGATAGTTTTCTAGAAGAGCATAATCCAAATATTTTTATTCATGGTCATACTCATCGACCAAAAATACATCATCATGATGCTATTAAAAGAGTAGTACTTGGAGATTGGGGTAGCTCTGGTTGGTATCTATCAATCATTGATAATGATTTAGATTTAAAAGAATTTAAAATTTAAAAACTGTCTTGTTTTGAATTATAATATACTGTATATTTATACAGTATTTAGTAATTCCTATGAAAGTTAACTATATCGGAAAAATTTCTGAAGAAAATCTGCCGGCAATATTTGTGCCCTATTTTCTTGAATCGGTCCATGCAGGGTTCCCCAGCCCTGCAAGCGACTATATTGAAAGTCCCATAGACTTAAATAAACACTTAATTAAAAACGGAGCTGCAACTTTCTTAGTTCGGGCTCAAGGACAATCTATGGTTGGATCAGGTATTACTGATCAAGCAGTCCTAATAGTAGATAGAAGTATCAAGCCCTCTCATAACAGTATTGTGGTTGCTACGATAGATGGCGAGTTTGTATGTAAGCGATTAAAGCTCAAACCCAGAATGTGTCTGATGCCTGATAATCCTGACTACCCTCCTATCTTTATTAATCATGGACAAGAATTAGAAATAGTAGGAACTGTCACAGCTGCAATTAATAAATTCTAATGGCCTTTGCTCTCGTTGACTGCGAAAGTTTTTATGCATCTTGTGAAAGAGTCTTTAGGCCTGATTTAAAAAATATTCCTATTGTAGTTCTGTCTAATAACGATGGTTGCGTTATCGCAAGAAGTACAGAAGCAAAAAAAATGGGCATCGCTATGGGCATTCCTTGGTTTAAAGTAAGAGAACTTTTTTTAAAACAAAACGGTCAGGTATTTTCTTCAAACTTCACTTTTTATGGCGATATGTCAGCCAGAGTAATGAATATACTTGAAGGCTTCGTTCCGAGAGTTGAGATTTATAGCATCGATGAAGCATTCTTAGACTTAGATTCTTTAAAAGAAAATTACAATCTATATGATTTTGGCTGTCACATAAGATCAATTGTTAGGCAATGGACAGGTATTCCGGTTCGAATAGGCATAGCTCCCAATAAAACCTTAAGCAAGATTGCTATCAATGAAATTAAAAGAACGAATCAACCAACCTCTGTGATGTACTTATCAACTGAGAAGCAAATTGAAGAAGCTCTTAAGCATACCCCTGTCCATAAAGTATGGGGAGTTGGTAGACGACTGACTAACCATTTAAACAATGCTGGCATATTAACAGCACTAGATCTTGCAAATGTGAATCCACGAAATATTAGAAAACAGTTTAGCGTTGTTTTAGAAAGAACTGTGAGAGAGCTCAAAGGAGAAAGATGTTTGGATCTGGATGATGATATTTCATCCAAAAAACAAATTGTTGTGAGCAGAAGTTTTGGAGAGAGAGTTTCTGATTTAAAAACTTTAAAACCTATTGTTAGTAATTTTGCTGTTCGTGCAGCAGAAAAATTAAGACATGAAAGACGAAAGTGCTCTCAAATATCTGTTTTTGTAAGAACTAGTCCTTTCAATCAAAATAAACCTCAGCATAGTGGTATCAAAACAATTGAATTATTCTCTCCAACAAACGATACAAGAGATATTTTGGCAGCAACTAAAAAAGGATTATTACCAATCTTTAAATCCGGATATGATTATGCAAAAGCCGGAATAATTTTAAATAGATTCTCTGATGAAACAGTCAGGCAACAGTTACTTTTCAAAGACCCAGACAGTCCCAAAGAAAATACAGAGTTTATGCGTTATATTGATCAAATGAACACTTATGAAACTCAAGTGTATTTCGCCTCACAAAACACAAAGAAATGGTCGCCTATGAAACAAAATATGACCTCGCCAAAATATACAACTAACTGGTATCAATTACCCAGAGTAAATTAAACTAGATCAATAGCGTAATCCTTTAAAAGATCTATATCTATTATGGTTAAAGCCTTCTTATTAGTCCTTTTTAAATAAACCTTTGGAGCAAAACCATGCTCATATGCCTCTTTCCATCTTTCAGCACAAAGACACCAGGAGTCACCCTCTTTTAAGCCTGGAAAATTTAGCTCTGGTCTAGGAGTTGATAAGTCATTGCCTCTTGATTTAGAAAAATTTAAAAATTCACTTGTTACTTGTGCGCAAACAACATGGAGACCTCTATCAAACTCATCAGTGTGGCAAAACCCATCTCTGTAAAATCCTGTTATTGGATTAGTGCAACATTCTTCAATAAGTTCATCAAAGACATTAATCTGTTTCATGTTTATCTAGCTCTTTCTTGTATTTTTCATAATCTTCCCAGTCATGGGGAGTTCCAACATTTTGGATACCTTTTACCGCACGGAATAAACTTTTGCTTCTTAATGAGGATGGATCCTCTTCTTTTCCAAAAAGTTTATTCCAACCAGTTTGAAAAAATTTAAAAAAGTTTTTTTCTGGCATTATTTGTTAGATTCAAATTCACATGACATTTTTGCTACAACTTCACCTTCAACTTTAAGATTAACTTTTGCTCTCCCTTCCATTGTTCCAGTAACTGTACATTGCTCAATACTTTCTTCAACAATCATACGAACAATTTGTTTTAATTCATCAATAGATAATTCACTAACTTTTCTATCATCTGAGTCATTGGCCGCTATAACAAAGTTTGGTAATAAAAAAATGCCTAATAAAATAAATTTCATATAAGTCCTCATAAATTTAAATAAAAGATTTGATAATTATATAAAATTTAAATCAAAGTGGGTTCCTTTGTTATTGTCTACGAACGATTTTCTCAACTATAATATTTATACATGGGTATCTTAGAATCTCAAAAAACTCAAAGTTTGGTCGGCATTGCAAATCTTGCGCAAAATAAACAAATCAATAAAAGTATTAAAGAGCTTAAAAAGTCACAAAAGGAAGCTGCGGATGCTGCTAAACTTCAGGCCGATCTCCAGAAAGAAGCAAACAATCTTGAGAAACAAAGGTTAGCAGCCCAAAGAGATACTGCGAGAAGTGCTCAAATACAGCTCCAAATAGCTCAGCAAGCAGAAGAAAGAAGAATTCTGAAAGAAAAACAGGAAGAAAGAGAAAAAAAAGAATTAAAAATAAAAAAAGAGACGATCTTTAATTTAAGGCAAGATATAAAATCAATTGAGGAATCTAATAATAATCATATTGAAACATATTTTGACCTAAACTCTATTGCAGCATCATTAACTGATGCAAATATCAGCTCATCTGATTTTGATGCATTTGTAGATAAAGAATACTTTACAGAAACTAGAGATAAATTAGAAAAAGAAATCGATAAAACATATTCGTCAATGAGTGAAGAAGAAATTGTAGATTTAGAAACGATTAATAATGTTCTTTCTGATAATGAAGAGTTAAAGGTTTTCGCTATAAATGAAAAAATAGCAAAAGAAAAAGAGGGTCTAAAAAAAATTGATGAAATCATAACAGCTATAGAAAATGAAGACTCTCTATCAGGCATAGAAGCGATAATGGAAGACAAAAAAAATCAAAAATTCCTTAAAACATTTGAAGTTAAAATTAAAAAATGAAAAATTTATGGAATTTCTACAAAACCACCTTTCTTGGTTTAGTTATGTTAATACTTTTCGGTCATTGGCTATATCAAGTTATTTGGGCATGGGAAAGATTTTGGCAGGGAATTCTAGTGTTTATTCTTTTAAGTCTTGCAACATTACCTTGGGATAGACTTGAAGCGTATTTTTCTAATGCTTCCACTCTAAAAGAAAAGTTTTATAAAGATAATAGCGACATTTATAAATTTAGCTGGTTTCTATGCGTAATAAGTGGATTTTTTGCTGTAACAATATTGATGTTAATGTATTGGTTTGATACTACTAATGAAGCTTCATATGATTCAAGGTATTGGATTTTCGTCCAATTAACGGATTGGTTGGATATTCCCTATGAAGGTCCTCATGGTTTTAGATACTGGATTTTTACTGCCTGTATTTTCTTACTTTTCATATTTCCTACTTTCCGAGGAGCAAAAGAACTTTCACCACAAGTCAAAGATTGGTTAGAGTATAAAGCCAAAGAACGAAAGAAACAGGAGGAAGCTGATCGTAAAGCTAAAGAAGCTAAACTGTTGGCTGAAAAAGACAAAGAAGCAAAAATTGAAGCAGAGAGGCTCGCATTGGAGGAAGCTGAGCAAGCTGAAATAAAAAGGAAACGCGAAGAAGAAGAGGCAAAAAAAAGAGCTGAACAAGAAAAACTTCAAAGAGAAATAGATGCTAAAAAGGCTCAGACAAAAAAAATGTTAGAGTCTTTAAAAGTTGAACCTTTGAAAAAAATTAATAAGCTAACTAAAAAGAAAGCAGATCTTGAATTGCTAATAGATAAGGAAAAAAATATTATCAATGAGCTAAGTAAAAAATATTCTTTCCTAAAAAAAATTGTACCTGATAGATTTGATTAAAGATTTACGATTCCGCAAAGTCCTAATGTTTGTTTGAAATAATTTTCAAAGATATGCCATTCAATATTAGACTTATTGCTATTTGATAGGTAAAAATCTTACCTAAATGAGAATGATAATCACAACGATTATCATTAAAAAAATACCTAATATCAGTAGTTTACAATCAATATAATAACATTATAATTAAATCTATCAAATTCATAACTGGAGATAAATACAATGGCTAACAACGAAATAAATACTAACGAAGTATGTGATATTTTGAATGAGATCATGGAGTACGAATTGGCTGGTGTAGTTAGATACACTCACTCTTCTATGATGGTGAGTGGTCCTTATAGACTACCAATTGTAACTTTTTTAAAAGAGCAGGCTGCAGAATCTTTAATGCATGCTCAGTTAGCTGGTGAAAAAATTGCAGGTCTAGATGGTCACCCTAGTCAAAAAATAGCTAAGATAAAAGAAACTAATAGACATACTATAAAAGATATTCTTGAAGAAAGTTTAGAGCATGAACTTCATGCCTTAAGTCTTTATAAAAAACTTTTAACTTCTGTTGAAAATAAATCTGTTTATCTAGAGGAATACGCTAGGTCGCAAATAGGCGAAGAAGAGCAACACTCGCTTGAGTTAAAAATAATGCTGAAAGATTTTAGCTAAGCTTTTTAAAATATCTTCCATGATGGGCTTCAGACAATTCAAGAAGTTCATCATTTATTTCATCTTTAATTGTTTTGGGATCAAACTGTTTTAAACTTTTTATACCATAATTACCAAGATCAAAAGACTGTGAACCAGCCGCTCGGAATAAATCAAAAATCCAAGTAATAGGATCAAGTGAATGATTAAAATTGATAGCTTTCTCTTCAAGCTTTGTAGCTAACAATTCTGCATCAATAACTTTAAATCTGTCAGAAAGTATTAGTATTTTAAATTTTTCAATTCTTTCGTTGATTATTTCTCTTTCCTCTAAACTATATTTAGTCCAACTAACGATTTCATGAGCAAAACGTTTACAGCCTTTACAAACCTCGTCACCAAATGTTGTAGAGCATATTCCTAAACATGGAGTTGATGAACGTTTTTTATGCATTTTGGTCATAATGAAAATAATAACTTATTTTTAAATAAATTTGCTTTATTTAGTGGCTATCTTTATCTATAAGAGTAAAATATGCCCATCGGAGACCAGACGATGTTAGATAGTTACAAAAAACATGTCGAGGAGAGGAAAAGTCAAAATATACCTCCCCTGCCCTTAGATGCTGATCAAACCTCGCAATTAGTTGAATTATTAAAATCTGAACATGCTGAAGCAGAACTCTTAATTCATCTATTAAATGAAAGAATACCTGCAGGAGTTGACCAATCAGCATATGTCAAAGCTGCGTTTTTGTCAGATATTGCTTCTGGAGATGCATCAAGTCCTTACATATCTAAAAAAGAAGCTGTTGAGATATTGGGTACTATGCTCGGTGGCTACAATATTGAACCCTTAATAAAATGTTTACAAATTGATGAGCTTGGTGAAGTGGCTTCAGAGGCTTTAAGTAAGACTCTTTTGATTTTTGACGCATTTAATGAAATATATGAACTTTCAAAAACTAATAATCATGCAAAAAATGTTATCAATGCATGGGCTGATGGAAAATGGTTTACTGATAAACCAGATATCGATGAGCAAATTAAGCTAACTGTTTTTAAGGTTACTGGGGAAATTAATACTGATGATTTATCACCTGCTACAGATGCGTGGTCAAGACCAGATATTCCATTACATGCACTTTCTATGTTCAAAATGCCAAGAGAAGGGCTAGAAAAGCCATTGGAAACTATTGAAGAACTTAAAAAGAAAGGAAATCCATTGGTGTTTGTAGGTGATGTAGTTGGAACTGGGTCATCAAGAAAATCTGCTACCAATTCTGTTCTTTGGCATATGGGAGACGATATTCCATGCATTCCAAACAAAAAAGAAGGTGGTTTTTGTTTTGGAGGAAAAATTGCTCCAATATTTTTTAATACATTAGAAGATTCAGGAGCACTTCCAATTGAAATGGATGTAACTTCAATGACTATGGGTCAAGAAGTCATACTTGAACCTTTTAATGGAAGAGTTCTGGACGCTAAAACCAATGAAGTCATATCAGAGTTTAAACTTAAAACTGATGTGATTCTTGACGAAGTAAGAGCAAATGGAAGAATACCTCTCATTATTGGCAGACAATTAACTGATAAGACGAGAGAAGCTCTTGGAATGGGATCAACTGATATTTTTAGAAGGCCAGATTCTGAAGATGACTTAGATTATGGTTATACATTGGCACAAAAGATGGTTGGAAGAGCTTGTGGTGTCGAAGGAGTAAGACCTGGTACATATTGTGAGCCCAGAATGACAACTGTGGGTTCACAAGATACTACAGGACCAATGACTAGAGATGAGTTAAAAGAATTAGCATGTCTTGGTTTTTCAGCTGATTTGGTTATGCAGTCTTTTTGTCACACTGCTGCTTATCCAAAACCAGTTGATATTGAAACACAACACAGTCTTCCTGATTTTATTATGAATAGAGGTGGTGTCTCATTAAGACCAGGAGATGGAATTATACATTCATGGATGAATAGAATGCTTTTACCAGATACTGTTGGGACTGGTGGTGATAGTCACACTAGATTCCCAATTGGTATAAGCTTTCCTGCTGGGTCTGGACTGGTAGCATTTGCTGCAACCCTTGGTGTAATGCCTCTCGATATGCCAGAATCTGTTCTTGTTAGGTTTCATGGAGAAATGCAACCAGGAATTACATTGAGAGATTTGGTTAATGTTATCCCATATGCAGCAATTCAAAAAGGTCTTTTAACTGTTGAAAAAAAAGGCAAAAAAAATGTCTTCTCTGGAAGATGTCTTGAAATTGAAGGACTCCCTGATATGAAAGTTGAACAAGCTTTTGAACTATCTGATGCATCAGCTGAAAGATCTTCATCTGGTTGTACAGTTCGATTAAATAAAGAGCCCATAATTGAATATCTAAATTCAAATATTGTTATGTTAAGGTGGATGATAGCTTCAGGCTACGGTGATGCTAAAACTCTTGAAAGAAGAGCACAAGCAATGGAAGAATGGATATTAAAACCAGAATTATTAGAACCAGATGAAAATGCAGAATATGCAGAAATCATTGAAATTAATTTAAATGAAATAAAAGAACCTCTGTTAGCTTGTCCAAATGACCCAGATGATATTAAGCCTCTATCTGCTGTAGAAAATACTGAAATACAAGAAGTCTTCATTGGCTCATGTATGACAAATATTGGTCATTTTAGAGCGGCAGGCACATTGCTTGAAAAATATAACGGAACTAAAGCTAGATTATGGGTAGTTCCACCAACAAAAATGGATGAGAAGCAATTAATCGAAGAAGGCATTTATAATATATTTGGAGTTTCTGGAGCACGAACAGAAGTTCCAGGCTGTTCTTTATGTATGGGGAATCAAGCAAGAGTGCTTGCAAATTCAACAGTCGTTTCTACTTCGACAAGGAACTTCCCTAACAGACTTGGAGATGGGGCAGATGTTTTCTTAGCTTCTGCTGAACTGGCTGCAATATCATCTGTTCTCGGAAGATTGCCAACAGTCGATGAATATCACAAGTATATGTCTGACATTAATCCACTTTCTGATGAGATTTACAGATATTTAAATTTTAATGAAATTGATAGTTATGTTGAAAGCGCAAATTCTGCAGAGATTCCTGCAATAAATATTGTTAACCCCTTATAAGGATCAACTAGCTTGAGATTTTTCCCTCTGAACTTTAAGTTCATCCTTTCTTGAGTTTTCAAGTTCTTCAAGATAATTTTCAACAAGCGGTGTAATATATTTACCTGTAAATATTGAAGTTTCGAAATGTTCAATTTCAGGATTACCTATTTTTGCAGCATCAATAAGATCCTCTAATCTTTGATAAATAAGCCAATCTGTATTAATTTCTTTTGCTACCTCATCATCAGTTTTATTTGAAGCAATAAGTTCTGATGTTGCAGCCATATCAATACCATATAGATTTTGATACTTAATCGCAGGAGCTGCAGAGGCAAAATAAACTTTTTTAGCACCGGCCTCTCTAGCCATTTCAATTATCTTTTTACTTGTTGTGCCTCTTACAATTGAATCATCAACAAGTAAAACATTCTTTCCTTGAAACTCTAAATCTAAGATATTTAGTTTCCTTCGTACTGATTTTTTTCTTTCTTCTTGGTATGGCATTATAAAAGTTCTACCTATATATCTATTTTTTACAAACCCTTCCCTGTATGGCACACCAAGATCCACTGCAAGTTGATGAGCTGCAGTAGTGGAGCTATCAGGAATGGGTATGACAACATCTATGTCATGATTTGGTCTGATTTCTTTTATTTGATCTGCTAGTTTTGATCCCATTCTCATTCTTGCTTTATAAACTGATATTTCGTCAATCTTGGAATCTGGTCTAGAAAAATAAACATATTCAAAAATGCATGGGCTCTTCCGGGGCGATTCAGAACATTGTTCTGAAAATAAATTACCATCCTTATCAATAAAAATCGCTTCGCCTGGTTCAATATCTCTAAACTTTTTAAAACCAAGCGGTATAAATAATGAGTCCTCAGACGCAATAATATATTCATCTCTTGATTTACCTTTTCTTATACCGATGGAGAGTGGTCTTATTCCATTTTCATCACGAAACGCCAAAATCCCATGCCCTGTTATTAGTGCAAGAACCGCATATGCACCCTCGCATCTTATATGAGTTTTTGTCACTGCTTTAAAAATGTGTTCAGCTGAAGGATATATTTCTCTTTGTTTTCCAAGTTCGTGAGCAAAAACATTTAAAAGAACCTCTGAATCTGAATCAGTTAAAAGATGTCTCATTTCAGCATGAAATAACTCATTAGAGAGCTGGCTTGAGTTTGTAAGATTTCCATTATGAGAAAGACTAATGCCATAAGGAGAATTAACATACATTGGCTGAGCAAACTCTTTACCATTTCCTCCAGCTGTTGGATATCTAACATGCCCAATTCCATAATTACCTATGAGTTTATCCATATGCATTTGCTGAAAGACATCACGAACATAACCCATAGATTTTCTTGTTGTTAATTTATCGTTTTGATCACAAACAGACATGCCTGCTGCATCTTGACCTCTATGCTGCAACATAAGCAAAGAGTCGTATATTTCTGCAGCTACATTAGATTCAGCAGAAATACCTACTATTCCACACATTATGAGTCCCCAAGTTCATCCTCTTCCGTATCTTGCTCTGGAATAACATCATCAAGTAAAGGGTCGATTTTATCCATAGCCTGATCAATTAATTCATCCTTATTATTAATCAATTCTCTAAAAAAAGCTTCAATTTGTGGTGCATATTTTTCAACAATTGGAACAAGTTTTGAATTCGTCATTGATTCATTCGATTTTGCACTCGCTGGCAAAAGTAAAAAAATTACAAATAAGATCAAAAAACCTCTAGTGAATCCAAATAAAACACCAAGCAATCTATCAAATCCAGATGCACCGGACCACTTAATAAGACCGCTTAAAAATTTTATTATCAAACCGCCAATAAACAGGGCAATAATAAAAACAACAACATATGAAATTATCTTTGATATATCAGGATTGCCTATAAACTCGTTTATTTTAGGGGTTGCAAGGAATTCAAAGTTCACTGCGGCAAAAAATGCAAGCACCCATATAAATAATGAGAGAAATTCTTTCACAAAACCTCTTGTGATTGATAAAACTACTGATGCTGTAATGACAACTATAATCGTCCAGTCTACTAAGTTTAATCCTAAAGCTTCCATGGCTGTACCTCTCCCTGATTAGATTCAGACAATTTTTTAATGGTATCTATATTGTTAAGAATATCATCTTCTGACAAAAAAGGCCCAACATATACTGCAAATAAATTTTTCTCCTTATTGAATATTTCAACAAATGAAGGCATCCCACCCTTTTTGATTTGCTCAGTAAGTCTAAGAGCATTATTTTCAGATGAAAGAACGTGAGCTCTATAAACATAAAAGTCAAAATTTGACTCACTTAAAATTTTAAAATCTTTTGTAACAGATAAAATTGGTTGCTCTAAATCTGTTTTTATTGACGAGTCAACAGTAGATATATCATCTGTATGCCTAGATGGAAAGAAAAAAAATAATGCCAAAAGAGCTATGCCTGTCATAGCTAAGAGGCCTAATAATCTTTCGAGTTTCATGGTTATGATTTGTAAATTTTATTTAAAATACTACTAATTTTTGACCTTAAATTTTTTCTATGGATGATCATATCTATCGCACCATTGCTTAACAAATATTCTGATTTTTGAAAATTATCAGGCAGTTCAATTCTTACGGTTTGTTCTATTACTCGGCGGCCTGTGAAACCACTCAATGCATTAGGCTCTGCAATATTTATATCGCCTAGCATCGCAATACTTGCAGACACACCGCCATAGATTGGATCTATTAAAACAGAGATGTATGGTAGCTTTTCTTTTTTTAATTTTTGTATTGCTGCTGAAGTCTTCGCCATCTGCATTAATGAAATCATTGATTCCTGCATCCTTGCACCACCACTAGTAGCAAAACATATAAAAGGAACCTTTTCTTTGATGGCGGTATTTATTCCTTGGACAAATTTTTCACCAACAACGCTACCCATTGAACCACCAAGAAACCTAAATTCAAATGCAGCAACAACAATACTTACACCTTTAAGCATACCTTTTACCACAATGAGTGCTTCTTTCTCTCCTGTAGCAGCAACAGCTTCTTTAACTCTCGATGTGTAATATTTTGAGTCTTTAAACCTTAAAGGATCTTTTGTCGTTAAATTTGGTGCAATTTCTTCATAGGAGCTGTTATCTAAGAAAATGTCTAATCTTTTTCTTGCACCAATTCTCATATGATAGCCACATTTGGGACAAACATATAAAGACTTTTCTAATTCAGGAACATATAAGACAGATTCACATTTTTTACATGAAACCCATAGACCGTCCGGAACTTTGCTTTTTGACTTAAATGTTCCGATTGAAGGTATTAACCTTCTTAACCAATTCATGATATTGCCTTTTTAATTTCGCTTATATACTTGCCTATTCTATCAAATTCTTTTTTTTCTGAACCTTGTTCAATCATTTGAACCAATGATGATCCAATTATTACTCCATCTGAGCAATCTGCTAAAAGTTTTGCATCCTCAATAGATTTTATACCAAATCCAGCAAGCGTGGGCACTGAAGCATGTCTTTTAATTTCTTTAATATTTTTTTTGATTTCATCAATATTTAAATTAGATGATCCAGTTACGCCTCTCAAAGTAACATAGTAAACAAAACCGGTGCTATTTTCTGCTATTAATTTAACTCTATCTTTTTTGGTTGTTGGTGAGATTAACGAAATAGTATTGATATTGTTACTTTTTACTCCATAATCTCCCAAATTTAGCTCTCCAGGTATATCAACTACCAAGATTGAATCAACAGCATTATTCTCATTATTTTCAATCAATTTTTTATGGTATATAAAAGTATTCAAATAACCCATTAAAACCAGTGGGGTCTCGTCGTCAAACTCTCTGTATTTTTCTATCATTTCAAAAATTGATATCAACGAGGTATCTTTTTTTAAAGCTCTATCATGTGCTTTTTGTATTATCGGTCCTTCTGCAATAGGATCGGTAAAAGGCACTCCGATTTCAATAATATCCACGCCAGAGGATGAAAATAGTTTCATTAACTCGACTGTTGTTTCAATATCAGGATCTCCTGCAACAAGATAACCTACCAATGCTTTCTTATTATTTGATTTAATTTCTGAAAGCTTTCTAGTTAATCTGTTCAAATCTTAATTCCATCAATTTCAGCAACAGTATTTATATCTTTGTCTCCTCTTCCTGAAACATTAACAATAATATTTGATTTGTCATCAAACTCTTTCATTAGAGTTTCTAAATAAGCAAAAGCATGTGCGGTTTCAAGCGCGGGGATAATACCTTCTAACTCTGATACTTGATGAAAGGCTTCTAAAGCTTCGTCATCATCAACTGCTACATATTCAGCCCTACCAGAATCCTTTAACCATGAATGCTCAGGACCAACGCCAGGATAATCTAATCCAGCGGAAACAGACTTAGTTGCTTTAACTTGACCAGCTTCGTCCTGCATAAGATAACTTAAAGCTCCATGAAGAACTCCTGGTGAACCATCATTTAAAGGAGCTGCATGCTCACCAGTCTGAAGGCCGTTACCCGCAGCCTCCACTCCAATCAATCTTGTTTGATTGATATTAATAAATGGATAAAAAGCTCCCATAGCATTTGAGCCTCCACCAACACATGCAACTATGGCATCTGGCATGGTATTAAATAATTCTTTAGATTGGTCTATAAGCTCTTCGCCAACCACAGAATTGAAATCTCGAACAATCATAGGATAAGGGTGTGGTCCAGTTACACTTCCAATAATATAATAAGTATCATCTACATTTGTTACCCAGTCTCTTAAAGCCTCATTCAATGCATCTTTCAGCGTTGCAGATCCAGAATCTACAGAATGAACTTTAGCACCAAGAAGCTTAATTCGGTATACATTTAAGGATTGTCTTTGTACATCTTCTGCGCCCATATATATATGGCACTCAAGACCAAGTCTTGCTGCAACTGTTGCTGTTGCTACACCATGTTGGCCTGCTCCAGTTTCAGCAATTATTCTTTTTTTTCCCATGTATTTTGCAAGAAGAATTTGCCCAATCGTGTTATTTATTTTATGAGCACCCGTATGGTTAAGGTCTTCCCTTTTCAACCAAATAGATCCGGTTCCGTAATGTTTGGTTAATCTTTCTGCAAAATAGAGTGGAGATGGTCTACCTACAAACTCCGATAGATCTTTATAAAATTGTTTTTTAAACTCATTACTATCTTTCAATTTATTATAAGTATTCTCTAGCTCATCAAGAGCATACATAAGAGTCTCAGGGACGAATTTACCCCCGTATTCACCAAAGAAACCATTTTTATCAGGTAAATTATTATTAGATTCCATATATTAAATTTTCTCTATAAGTTTATTTGTTAAATTAATATCTTTTAATCCAGGTGATAATTCAACACCAGAATTAATATCAATACACCAAGGATTTATATCAATAGCATTATCAACATTTTTAATATTTATGCCACCTGAAAGAATAATTTTTATATCTAAATCCTTTATATTATTCATTAAGTTCCAATCAAAAGAATTACCTGTACCTCCATATATACCTGTCTCATAGTTTTCAAAAAGAATACCTGAGGCATCTGGATAGTTAGTTATAAGCTTAATACTTTCAGCATCTTTAACTCTTATGACTTTCCAAAAGTCTTTTTTAAAAGACTTACAAAATGCGTTTGTTTCATCTCCATGAAACTGTAGAATTGGATTTGCAAAATATGATGAAGTTTCTTCAATAAATTCCCTGTCGGCATTGACATAAACACAAACAGCTCTTTTGTTTTTAAAATCTAAATTACTAATAGAATTAATAAATTCCTTGGTCGCATTTCTTGGACTTTGCTTATAAAAAATGAAGCCTAAAAAATTAATTTTTTCAATCTTAATTAATTTAATGAGATTGTCTCTATCAGCAACGCCGCATATTTTAATTAAAGGTTTCATTAATGTTTAAACCTATCAAATAAATTTGGTAAATAACTATTGATAGTATTTTCTTCTTTATATTTAGGGCCTAAAAAGAATAGCCCTTTTGCTGGAGCAGTTTTGCCTGCATACTGTCTATCTTGCTTTTCTAAGATTTCTCTAATAGTTAAATCAATCTCATTCTTAGCGATATCTAATAATGTTCCAATCATAATTCTAACCATATTTTGTAAAAAAGCATTCGCTGAAACAGTAATAATAATAAAATTTTCAACAGTTTTTAATTCAACATAGCTAACATTTTTTATTGGGTTTTTAGAATTGCAACCAGAACTTCTAAATGAAGTGAAATTGTGCTCTCCTAAAAACATTCCTAATTGCAATTCCATTTTGTCAGTATCTAATTCATTTGTTACCCAATGTGAAACTCCATCAAAAAAAAGAGGTTTATTTTTTGAGTTATATATTACATATGAGTATCTTCGTTCAATTGCAGAAAATCTTGAATCAAAATTCTGAGGCATTTCAAATACATCTTTAACAGAAATAGTTTTAGGTAAATTTGAATTAATGCCTTTTATCCAATTTTCTGCACTTCTCACTATACTAGTATCAAAATCAAATACTTGAGAAAGCGCATGCACTCCTGCATCAGTTCTTCCAGAATAATTTATAGTGATTTTTGTACCCGTGATTTCTTCCAAGGCTGTTTCTATATGTTCTTGAATAGTTTCAGCATTATGTTGACGCTGAAAGCCAGAAAAACTTGTTCCATCATACTCTAATGTAAAAGCTAACTTCACGATTAATTAAATTTATCTAATAATTTTTTTGAAGCTTTCTGTATTTCTGCATCTTCACTATTTAATAAATCTTTTAACAGTTTTTTTGCATTATCAAGATCATTCATTTCAAAATAAGTGATTGCTAAATCTAATTGTTGTTGATTTGCATTATTTTCTATACTAAGTCCAGATGGCATTGAAGAAGAATTAAATTCATCATCATATGCCTCCTCAAAATCATATTGAATGCTTTTAGAATTTTTCATACTTCTGAGATAAATAAAAATAAAAGCTAGCAAAATGCCTGAAACAAGAGAAATTAATCCAATAAATAACAAATCAAAAATCTCAAAAGTAACGTCTTCATTTGTTGTTGAATCATCTTTTTCATTAATAAGCTTATCAAGAACTTCTTCTTCAATTCCCAAAGTGATTTGTTTGGTATTTTGTTCAATGAAAGCCTCAGGGTTTTCAGGCTGATCAAAACTCATGAGTGTTGGTTCTTCTTGGTCAATGTTAGAAATATCTATGTCTTCTTTAATCTCAGGAGTTTGAGGCGCAGTTAATACCAAAAGAGATTTTGCAGCATCTGAAAAGCTATTAGAAAAAGATTCGTTCATTGTACTAATAGAATCTTTAGCAATCTGATAAGAAACATCTTTAATGTCTGTCATTTTTGGCACTAAAATATCAATGTCTTTTCTTACAAGATTAATATTTTCATTGATAAATGCATCTTTATTGCCTAAATAAAGTGACCACATTATTTGATAAATAGATACATCATCATTTTTTCCTTTTATTTCTTTTGCCATTGACCATATAGTTGTAATTTCAGAACCTTTGATTATTATTTGCTCTTCTTCCTGAATATCTATGTATGGTTCTTCTATTTCAATCAAAGTTGCTGAATTAGTTTGTACCAATTCTTGTTGATTAGAAATCAAAGGTTTCTGTTTGTATGTGTTTGGGGATTCTGTTTGATATATATTTCTTATTTTAGAGGGTAAAAATATAAAAATATCTTTAATATACTCATCTTTAATATTTATTTTAAAACTGAAGTAGTCTTGTAAATAACTTTCAGACAAGGCTATAGTAAAAGTATAGTAATCTTCATAATCTTGAATTAATGTATACGTAATATCATTTTTATCTATAAGTTCATTAGTTTTATATTTGAATAAAGTTACGTCTGAGTCACTGATTTTTGTATTTTCAATTTTAAGCTCAATAAGCCTTTGTTGATCAGTATTTAATTTAATCTTTGGTGACGATACAAAAATATCTGAATTTATTTGAAGGGAAAAAGAGATAGCTAATAGATAAATATATCTCAACACAACTTATTATACTCAATTAAATTCTGTAATATTTGAACTGTATTAAGCGCCGCGCCCTTCCCGTAAACATTATCCGCTACAATCCACATGCTTATCCAATTTTCATCTTTAAGAGATTGGCATCTCACCCTACCAACATAAACATCTTCAGTATCATTTGCATTTTCTAAAGGCGTTGGATATTCCAACAAGGCAGGATTATCAAGAACTTTTATGCCAACAGAAGACTCTAAAAGCTTTAATATCTCTAGCTTTGATGCTTTTTTTTCAGTTCTAAAAAAAACTGCTTCAGAATGACCATTTATCACTGGAACTCTTACACAAGTTGCTTGAACTTCAATTGATGGGTCTAAGATTTTCTTTGTCTCCCATGCCACTTTCATCTCTTCCTTTGTAAAATCATTTTCTAGAAAAATATCACATTGAGGAATTACATTGAAAGCGATTTGTTTTGGATAAACATTTACATCATATTTATCATATTTTATTTGGTTTGTAAGTTCTTCAACAGCCTCTTTCCCAGTTCCTGATACTGCCTGATATGTTGCGATATTTAAAATATCAACCTTAAAATTTCTATGAATAGGCTCAAGTGCAACCAACAATTGTGATACTGAACAATTAGGATTAGCGATTAAAGTTGGTCCATTTAGTTCGCTTAAAATATTTCCATTAATTTCAGGAATCACAAGAGGCACCTCATCCTTGTATCGAAATTCTGATGAGAGATCGATTACATATGTACCTTTATCTACAAAACTTTCTGCATATTGTTTAGCAACTTTTGATCCTGCTGAAAAAATTGCTACATCAGCAAGACTACTATCAAATGTTGCAAGCTCTTCAATTTGATATTTACGACCATTAAAAATAATTTTATTGCCAACTGAAGATGAGCCTAAGGGATAAAAATTATTAATTGCTATATTTTTTTTCTCAAAAATTGAAATTATCTTACTTCCTACAACTCCAGAAGCACCCACCAAGGCTAAATTTATGCTTTTACTCATTTTCAATTGTTGTAATTAGTTTATTTGCTACTTCAGATGTCTTTAGGTAATTTTCATCAATAGCTATATCTTTTGTTCTATAACCTTTTTTGATGAAGCTACTAATAGCCATATCAATCTTATCAGATACATGCTCCTGTCCTAACGAGTATTTTAATGCCATAGAAAGTGATGCAATCATTGCAATTGGGTTGGCTAAATCTTGCCCTGCTATATCAGGGGCACTTCCATGACATGGCTCATACATGCCTTTAAGTGAACTATCTAACGATGCAGACGGTAACATGCCTATGGAGCCAGTAAGTGTTGCTGCAATATCTGACAATATATCTCCAAAAAGGTTACTGGCAACAATTACGTCAAATTGATTTGGATCTAAAACTAACTGCATTGCTGCATTGTCTGCCAATTGATGGGAAAGCTCTACATCTGGATAATCTTTAGATATTTCAGTTAGAATTGACCTCCAAAATTTTGAAACTTCAAGCACGTTAGCTTTTTCAACTGAACACAATCTCCCATTTCTTTTTTGCGCTGACTCAAATGCAACCTTAGCTATTCTCCTTATTTCATCTTCGTTGTATATCATAGTATTAAAAGCATACTTAGGGCTTTCATTTGAAATGATGCCTCTAGGCTCGCCAAAATAAATACCTCCGGTTAGCTCTCTAACTATTAATATATCTAAATCATTTATTATTTCTTTTTTTAGAGGAGATGCTTCTGATAATTCATTGAATAAAAATGCTGGTCGAAGATTCGCAAAGAGATTTAATTCTTTTCTTAGGGACAACAAAGCATTTTCAGGTCGATCATCCCAATCTAAATGATCCCATTCTGTTCCACCAACTGCTCCAAATAAAATAGCATCTGATTCTTTTGCTTTTTCTAAAACCTTAATTGGTAGTGGTGTTCCGTATTCATTATATGCTGTACCACCGACACTCATGGTATTAACAACAAAATCAAGACAATATTTTTCAATCAAAAAATTTAGAACCTCAACCATAGAAGTAGTGACTTCTTGCCCAATACCGTCACCAGGTAAAATTAGGATACTTTTACTCATTTATAAAAATCCAAGGCATAGTTTCTTTTCTATTCTTCTCAAAATTAAAAATCTTATCTTTTGATTTCAAAGTAATATCAACATCATCTAGTCCATATATTATTCTATCAATAAGATGATCTTCTACATCAAAACTTACTTCTTTATCGCCAATAGTAATAATTCTTTTTTGAAGATCTACTGAAAGTTCCAAAATTTCATCTTTAATTGTTTGAAATAGTTCCTCAATTTGATCTTTTTGAAGATGGATTGGTAGAACGCCATTTTTAAAACAATTGTTATAAAAGATATCTCCAAAAGAAGATGCAATAACTGCTTTTATACCAAAATCTCTTAGGGCCCAAACTGCATGCTCTCTTGAAGAACCACAACCAAAATTATCTCTGGCCAAAAGTATTTTAGATTCGTTAAATGGTACTTTGTTTAAAATAAAGTCTTCGTTGATTTCTCTTTCTTCTTTTTTTACTCCTAATCTTCCATCGTCATGATATCTCCAGCCATCAAATAAATAATCCTCGAAACCAAATTTTTTAATTGATTTTAGGTACTCTGTTGGAATGATTTGGTCAGTATCAATATTGTCTCGATCAATATAACCTACGATTCCATCAATCATTAATCCATCACTATTTGATTTCATAATGGCTCTCCTATTGTTCCATTAATTGCAGTAAATGCAGCCATAACAGGACTCATTAGATGAGTTCTTCCAAGATATCCCTGCCTACCCTCAAAGTTTCTGTTAGAAGTTGAAGCACATCTTTCATAAGGCTTTAATTGATCTGGATTCATGCCAAGGCACATGGAACAACCTGGGTCTCTCCAAATAAATCCTGCTTCGGTAAAAATTTTATCTAAACCCTCTAGTTCAGCTTGCTCTTTGACCATGCCTGATCCAGGCACCACTATAGCCTCACTGATATTATCAGCTACAGATTTTCCTTTAACTATTTCAGCAGCTTGTCTTAGGTCTTCAATTCTGGAATTAGTACATGAGCCTATAAAAACCTTATCAAATACTAAATCAGAAAGCTTAGACTCATCTTTAATGCCCATATAATGTCTTGCGAGCTCTATATTTTTTTTATTTTTTTCAGAGTAATCTGAAGTTCTTGGAATATCATCATCAAAATTAACAACCATTTCTGGGGATGTACCCCAAGTTACTTGAGGTTTAATCTTAGAAATATCTATTGTTAACTCCTTTTCAAAATATGCATTTTTGTCTGATTTCAAGTCAGACCAATATTCTTCAGCTTTAAATAATATCTCTTTATCTATAAAAGAATTTTTTCTAACATAATTAATAGTCTTATCATCTGGAGCTACTAAACCAACCTTTGCACCAGCTTCAATAGCCATATTACAAATAGTCATTCTACTCTCAATTGATATTTGCTCAATATAACTTCCAGCAAATTCTATTGCGTATCCTGTACCACCTGCAGTCCCGATCTGACCAATAAAAAATAGGACTATATCTTTGGATGAAACATTTTCAGCTGGCGTACCTTCAAATTTAACTAGCATGTTTTTAAGTTTGGATACTTTAAGACATTGAGTTGCTAGCACATGTTCAACTTCTGAAGTGCCTATTCCCATAGCTAGGCAACCAAGAGCACCGTGTGTTGATGTATGAGAATCACCACAAACAATTGTCATTCCAGGTAATGTATATCCAAGCTCTGGGCCTATAACATGGACAATACCTTGTTTGGTTGATTTGATATCAAACTGTTTAATTCCAAAGGTATTACAGTTTTTATCTAACTCAACAACTTGAATTTTTGATATCTCATCCTTAATTTTTTCAGAATCAAAGTCATCTCCTCTTGTAGTTGGAACATTGTGATCTGGTGTAGCAATATTTGCTTCAAGTCTCCATGGTTTTAAGTTTTTCTTTGAGAGTCCCTCGAAAGCTTGAGGTGAAGTTACTTCATGTAAATAGTGTCTATCTATATATAGTAATGACTCACCCGAATCCAGTTGGGTAACGTGATGCTCTTCCCAGAGTTTGTCGTATAAGGTCTTCATTGTCTTTATTCACTAAAAGGTAATTCCTGCTTAACTTCCGAACATTGAGCTTGATTAATCAACAAATGATCGACCAGCACGAGACTAACCATAGCTTCGGCGATAGGAACAGCTCTTATACCTACACATGGGTCATGTCTTCCAGTTACTTCAATATCAACTTCTTCACCATCTTTATTTACTGTTTTCCCTTTTGATTTAATGCTTGAAGTAGGCTTGATAATAAAACTTAGGCTTATATCATCTCCGTTTGAAATGCCGCCCAAAATTCCACCTGAGTTATTTGAAGCATATCCTGATGAGGTCATTTCATCCCTTACTTCAGAACCTTTAAAATTTAAAAGATCATCTGCATTTCCAATCGATACAGATTTAACAGCATTAATTGTCATAATTGCTTTGGCAAGATTAGCATCTAACTTCTCAAAGACTGGATCACCAAGTCCTACAGGACAATTTTCAACAACGACGCCCAATTTTGCACCAACTGAATTACCCTCTTCTATTAAATCATTAAACATTGAATCTAAATCAGATAATTTTGATTCATCACAAAAAAAATATTTATTATTAATATCTTTATGATTAATCGAATCAGCCTTAACTTTTCCTATTTCAGAAACAAAACCATTAACTGAAACTCCTTCCTTTTTAAGTATTTTCTTTGCAATCGCGCCGGCAGCTACCCAATTTACAGTTTCTCTCGCACTTGCTCTTCCACCACCTCTATAATCTCTGTTTCCATATTTTGCTTGATAAGTAATGTCAGCATGATTTGGCCTAAAAACGTCTTTTATATTTGAATAATCCTTAGATTTCTGATCTTTGTTATAAATAATCATTCCAATAGGTGTACCTAGAGTTTTTCCTTCAAAAACTCCAGATAAAATCTCTACAGCATCATCCTCTTTTCTTTGTGTAGTTACATCTGATTGACCAGGCTTCCTTTTATCTAATTCGTGCTGAATATCTTCTTTTGTTAACTCTATTTGGGGTGGACAGCCATCTAAAATACAGCCCATAGCAGTGCCGTGACTCTCACCAAAAGTCGTAATTTTAAATATTTTTCCAAACGTATTGCCTGACATGGCGATAATTATAGTCCAAAAAGCTAAAAAAGCTTTATTTTATGGGATTTTTGAAAATAATGATTGAAAGTCAATAACAGAAGTTTCTTCGAGTTCCTTTTGATCCATGCAAAGATTGAATATCTTATTGGAAACTTCTTCATCATATGTGATGGCCAAATTGTCTTTAAATTTCTTTTCTAAAACTGGAATCCCTTCCTCTCTTCTTCTTTTGTGTCCAATAGGATATTCAACTTCAACTTCTTCAGTTGATGTACCATCATTGAAATGAATTTGAATTCTATTTGCAATTGAACGCTTATCTGCCTCTAGATACTCCTTTGAATATCTTTTATCTTCGTTGATAATCATTTTTTCTCTAAGAGCATCAATTTTTGAGTCTTGTGCTACATCATCTTCGTAATCTTCTGCAACTAAATTGCCTTTCAAAAGACCGATGGCAACCATGTATTGCAAACAATGATCTCTATCAGCAGGATTATTTAACTCGCCGACTTTTGAGATTATTCTAATTGCAGATTTGTGCGTAGTAATCTCAACAGATTTTATATCATCGATTTTGTCTTTGATTTCGTCATGTAATTTTACTGCTGCCTCTACTGCAGTTTGAGCATGAAATTCTGCTGGAAAGCTAATTTTAAAAAGTATATTTTCCATGACATACGTTTCAAAAGCTTGAGGCAACGAAAGTTTTTCTCCATCAAATGAAACATCCTCAAACCCCCATACAGGTGCAGATAAAACTCCTGGATATCCCATCTCTCCTGACATAGTAATCATAGCTAGTCTTACTGCTCTGCTAGTAGCATCTCCAGCTGCCCAACTTTTTCTAGAGCCTGCATTTGGAGCATGTCTATATGTTCTTAAACTTTGACCATCTACCCAAGCTTGGCTGACAGCGTCTTTAATTTGATCTACAGACCCGCCCAATAATTTCGTAGCAACTGCTGTTGATGCAACTTTAACTAATATAACGTGATCAAGACCAACTTTATTAAAACTGTTTTCAAGAGCTAAAACACCTTGAATCTCATGCGCCATAATCATAGATTCAAGAACAGTTCTCATGGTCAATGGATCTTTTCCATTAGCAACATTTTGTTGTGAAACAAAATCACATACCGACAAAATTGCGCCTAAGTTATCTGAAGGATGACCCCATTCTGCTGCAAGCCAAGTATCGTTATAATCAAGCCATCTAACAATACAGCCAATATCAAAAGCTCCTTTTACAGGATCTAATTCATAATCTGTACCAGGAACTCTCACACCAAAAGGAACTTTAGTATCTTTTACAATTGGGCCAAGCATCTTTGTACAGGCAGGAAACTGCAGTGCTAAAAGACCACATCCAATGGTATCCATTAGACAGTTTCTTGCAGTATCTAAAGCTAAATCAGATTTAATTTCGTAATTTGAAACATAGTTAGCTATCTCAGAAATAAGTCCATCAAAGCCAGGCCTGACATTCAGATCAACATTTGATGACATATTTTAGGGCCTATCTGCTATTTCAACCCAGTCTGAAGATTCAACTCCGATGTATTCAGCACTTGGTCTAATAATTCTATTGTTCGCTCTTTGCTCCATGCAATGCGCCGCCCAACCAGAAACTCTAGACATAACAAATATTGGAGTAAACAATTTTGTTGGGATACCCATGTAAAAATATGCAGGAGCATGGAAAAAGTCTGCATTTGCAAACATCTTCTTTTCATCCGCCATAACTTTTTCAACTTCTTCAGCTACTTGATATAGAGTATCCGTATCAGCAAGCTCAGATAATTGTTTGGCGTATTCTTTGATAACTGCATTTCTTGGATCTCGAACTGAATATACAGCGTGGCCAAAACCCATTATTTTTTCTTTATTATTTAGCATTTCAATAATGTTAGATTTAGCTTCTTCTTTTGAGGTCCAGTTTTCTATTAATTCCATAGCTTTTTCATTGGCACCTCCATGCAATGGACCTCTTAAGGAACCAATCGCAGCAACAACACAGGAATGTATATCCGACATTGTTGAAGCACAAACTCTTGCTGTAAACGTAGAAGCATTAAACTCATGTTCAGCATATAAAATTAAAGATACATCCATAACTTTCTTATGAAGATCAGATGGTTTTTTGCCATGCAGAATGTGTAAAAAATGTCCAGCCATGGAATCTTCATCATTGACCAAATCAATATCCAGTCCTTCGTGTGAAAACTTATACCAGTAAGTAACAATGGATGGCATCGTTGCTATCATTCTATTAATTGAATCTAATTGATTTGAAAAGTCACCTTCAGGCTCTAGATTTCCCAACATAGATGTTCCAGTTCTCATCACATCCATTGGGTGAGCAGTAGCAGGTATTTTTTGAAGCACTTCTTTTAGTGAGTCAGGGATATCTCTGTGGCTTCTTAGCAATATCTTGTAGTTATTTAATTCTTCTTGATTGGGTAGTTTGTCATAAAGTAAAAGATAAGCCACTTCTTCAAATGTTGCTTTTTCTGCTAGTAATTCAATTTTATGGCCCCTGTAAGCAAGTCCTTCTATTTGACCAACCGTAGATAGAGATGTCTCTCCAGCTACTTGTCCTCTTAGGCCCGCTCCTTCTAATTTTTTTGTCATTTATGCCCCTTAATTTTTTGACAATTTATCGTCAAGCTGTTTTTCAAAGTTGTAATAATCTAAAACCTCATACAACTCCTCACGGGTCTGCATTATATCTAAGAGAGCTTCTTGTGTCCCGTCTTTAATTATTGAATTATATATTTTTTCTGCAGATTGGCTCATAGCTCTAAAAGCTGTAAGTGGATAAAGAACCATATCAACACCAACTTCTTTTAATTGTTCTTGAGTAAATAAAGGCGTTTTTCCAAACTCTGTAATATTTGCTAAAACTGGAACTGAACAATGATTTTTGAGTTCTTTATATTGATCTATTGATGTTACAGCCTCTAAAAATATGCCATCCACACCTTCTTCTATATAAGATTCACATCTTTTGATTGCTCCATCAATACCCTCAGATGCAATTGCATCAGTTCTTGCCATAACAAAAAAAGAATCATCTACTTTTGAATTAATCGCAACTCTCAATCTGCTTCTCATCTCTTCTATAGTGACTAATTTTTTATTGGGTCTATGTCCGCATCTTTTATCAAAAACTTGATCTTCAATATGCACCGCTGCACAACCAGCTTTACCCATCTCAATAATAGTTTCTGCAATCTGATCAGACTCGCCCCAACCAGTATCAATATCTACAAGTAAAGGTAATGAAGTCGCAGAGGTAATTCTTTTAACATCAATTAAAACGTCTTGCATAGTGGTGATGCCTAAATCAGGTAAGCCATATGAAGCAGCCGCAACTCCACTACCTGATAAATAAATAGCACTATGCCCAGATTTTTCAGCTAGTTTTGCAGAATATGCATTTATAGTTCCAGGTATTATTAAAGGTTTGTTTTTGTTAAGAGCATCTCTAAATTTTTGGCCTGCCTGCATTTTAATAAAATTTAACTCCTCTAATGATTCTATCTTTGTTATTTTTTCTTCTCCATCTATTAGTATCTCTTAAACTGTAAACACATCCACAATATTCCTGCTGATAAAAATGCTCTCTTTTTGAAATTTCAATCATTCGTGAGGACCCACCCTCTTTTCGCCAATTAAAATCCCAAAAACTAATATTTTTATATCTTGCTGCAGATCTATGGCCTGAATCATTAATTTGTTTCATGTCTTTCCATCTGGAGATTCCCAGCGTAGTAGCAAATACATTAAATCCATTTTCATAAGCAAATAAAGCTGATCTTTCAAATCTCATATCAAAGCATTTTGTGCATCTCTCACCTCTTTCTGGTTCATCTTCTAAACCTTTGACTCTCTCAAACCAATCATCTTTATCATAATCTCCATCAATACACTCAAAATCAACCTTTTCACAAAACCTTCTGTTTTCATCTTTTCTTATTTCATACTCATCTATTGGATGAATATTTGGATTATAAAAATACACTGTAGTCTTGATATTTGATGCAGCAATTGCCTCTATGATTTCTCCTGAGCATGGAGCACAACAACTATGCAATAAAAGCTTATCTTCATTATTTGGCAGCTGAAGTTCAGGTCGTTTATAGTTATCTAATTTATACTTTTCACTCATGATCAACGTAAATTGAATATTTAATTATTGCCTCTTCGAGATCATTATAACTATCAAAAGATTCAATTTCAGGATGCAATGAAGATATTTTTGTTGGAGCATTTATAAAAAATCCTTTGTCAGCTATCTCAAACATCTGAATATCATTATGTGAATCGCCTGCTGCAAAACATTTATAGCCCATTTGTTTAAAATATGAAATTGCTTGATGCTTTGCCTTTGGATGTCTTAGTTTGTAGGAAATAATTTGATCATTATTTATTTCTAAATTATGACAAAGCAAAAAAGGAAACCCCAGCTTCTTCATCAAAGGTTTCGCTATGTCATGAAATGTATCTGATAGTATTACTACTTGAAAGTTTTTTCGTAAATTGGAAACAAAGTCAAAAGCACCTGGTAATAATTCAAGCGATGCTGCTGCGTCTTGAACATCAGATAGCATAATCCCTTTTTCAGACATTATTTGTAACCTCATATCCATAAGTTTTTCATAACTAGGTATATCTCTAGTTGTTTGGCCTAGTTCTTCAATACCAGTATTTAAAGCGACTCTTTCCCAAATTTCTGGCGTTAAAGTTCCTTCCATGTCTAAACATACTATTTCCATAATTTACTCGTTTTTAATTCCATATGGAACATGACCAGATGTGGTGTTATCGATTGCGCTCATAATATGCTTTTTTTGATCGTCAAAGAAAATATCCGCATCAAAAGAATCAAGGAACTTACTTTTAGACATTCCACCTAAAAATAATGATTCATCAATTCTTACACCCCAATTTCTTAATGTTTTTATAACTCTTTTATCTGATGGGGCTGATCTTGCAGTCACAAGCGCTGTTCTTATAGGACACTCATTGATCTCAAAATCATTTTGAATTTTATTTAATTCAACTAAAAATGATTTAAAAGGTCCTTCTTTGAGATTTGTCTCTGCATTGGCTTCGTTTTCAATAAATGCCTCAAGTCCCTTTTCATGATAAATCTTTTCGGAGTCATCCGAAAATATTACAGCATCTCCATCGAAAGCTATTTTTAATATATCTGACTTTGATTCTTTATGATTTTCAGCAGATCTTGGAATAATTGTCGCAGCAGCAACGTTACTTTCAATTGCAAGCTTTACATCTTCAATGCTACTAGATAAAAATAAATGTACGCCAAAGTCTTTTACATATCTGTGAGGGCTTTCTCCACCACAAAATGCGGCCCTAGAAATATTTAAGTTATGATCCTCTATTGAGTTTCTTATCCTTAATCCAGTATCAGATGTGTTTCTTGACAAAAGAATAACCTCTACTCGCTCTGGACTCTCATAAAGATCGTTTATTTTTAAAATTTTTTCTACCAGGTTGAAAGCTTCACCGGGAGCAAGAGTATTGTCCTCATTTTCAATTTGATAATCTTGATAAGATTTCAAACCTTGCTTTTCATATATTTCATGACTTTCGTCAAGATTAAAAAGAGCTCTAGATGATATACCAATTATTAATTTAGATTTTTCGTTACTCATAAATATTGGAAATATATTATATTTCGTATTATACTGTACATATATTCAGTATTTTTATTATTATGAAAAAAATTACATCACAACAACAAAGAGTATTAGATTGTATTCAAATTTACTTAAATAAAACAGGTTTTCCGCCAACAAGAGCAGATATTTGCAAAGAATTGGGTTTTAAGTCCCCAAACTCTGCTGAAACTCACTTGAGAGCTCTTGAAAAGAAAGGCTTCATCTCAATTGAAAGTGGAACATCAAGAGGCATCTCTATTATTAATAATGACAACAAACTTACTCAAGCTGACGATGAATACCCTGTAGTCGGTCTTGTTGCAGCAGGTTCTCCTACTCTTGCCCAGGAAAATATAGAACAAACAATAAACTGTCCAAATAAATTTTTTGACTCAGATTTTGATTATTTTTTAAAAGTTAAAGGTTTGAGCATGAAAGATGTAGGTATCATGGAAGATGATCTCATAGCTGTTAAAAAAACTAATGAGGTTAGGAATGGAGATATAGTTATTGCAAGACTTGAGGATGAAGTTACTGTTAAGTTTTTTCAGAGGAAATCTCCAAAAATAGTTGAACTTGAGCCGGCAAATGAAGATTATGAAAATATTGTTGTAGATCTAGAACACCAAGATTTTCACATTGAAGGTAAAAGTGTGGGATTACTTAGAAAAAATTAATGAACTATAGTTTGTTTTTTTGAAAACTTATCTCTTTGTTTTTCGAAAAATTCATCTAAATCGCTTACATTCCCGCTAACACTTTCAATACCTGCCCTGATCATTTCTTTGGCCACATCTAGCTCTTGCCCTTTTAAAAAATCTTTAGATTCCTTTGAAAATTCAATTTTAACAATAGGATTTTCTTTGTCATCTGATCTTCTCAAAACAATCGATCCATCTGGTAATTGCGCTAGTTCTAAATAGTTCGTCATTATTTTCCTTAATTGATTTAGCTTAACACTCCTCAAGTACTTTGCGAAGCAAGTCTTTAAATGTTTTATATTTATTTAATATTAAATTAAATTTTTTCAAGCTGTTTGCTTCATTTGATAAAATTAAATTTGTTTCAACCTCTTTGAAAAGTTTTTCTTTTGCATCTTCAACAATACTCAGAAGTCCGTCACTTTTAAACTCTTTTTCAATTATATTTTTGATAGATTCATATTGTTTAAGTGAATGCCATTTATAAATGTAATTAAGTTTGCTAATTTCATCTTTAGGCTTATTAAATAAATCAAGGGTATCATCAGCAAGATGTGATAAAGCATTTTCTAACATAGAAATAAATAACAATTGATTTATTTGATTCTCGTGAGAAGAGTCAAATACAAGATTTTTTAAAATATCCTTTGCAATATCTTCATACAAATTTGATAACTCTGAATTTTGCACTAGGACTTTAGATTTTGAATCCATTCTCCATCAGAGTATGTGGCTGTCCATTTTGTTTTTTTTCCATCTTTTTCTGATGCTAAATAATGAACATCATCTGTTCTGTTATATCTAATAATATAAGGATTGCCATCAACATCTTTTTCGGGTGCTTCTAATAAATACATATGTTTTTCCTTGTTAGGTAAAAATCTACAAGCCTCAATAATTTCGTTATGAAGTTTATTAATTTCAGAAACTTTAGGAGCTCTTGTTTCTCTGTTTTTTGGATATTGGCTAGCTGCTAAAAATAAGCCTTTCATGCTATCCCTCAATAAATAATGATCTTCACATTTGATGCATTTTAGATCAGGTATTTCTATAGGCTCCATTGTTATTGGTTTAGGTTCACCATTTCTTTGAAGTGCTCTTGTTGCCCCACAATTATCATTTAAACACCCAAAATACTTTCCAAATCTACCAGTCTTTAACTGCATTTCAGATCCACATTTATGACACTCTAAGGTAGGACCATCGTATCCTTTTATTTTGAATTTTCCATCCTCAACTATGTATCCGTTACAGTCTGGATTTTTTCCGCAAACATGTAATTTTCTTAACTCATCAATTAAATAATTATCCATGCTGGTATCACATTTTGGGCACCTCTTTTTAATGAGAAGATTTTCTGCTTCTTCAGAGTCGTCAACACTGACAGCTTCATCACCAGAAATTAAATTTAATGTTTCCTTGCATTTGTCATTGCCTTCATTTTGATAACCTGAACAACCAAGGAAAACTCCATTTGATGAATTTCTAATTACCATGTTAGTTTTTCCACATGGGCAAACTATGTCTGTTGTTGTTGGAATATTTCCAGGTCTCATTCCGGAATCTTCATCTGATGCTGATATAAGATCGTTTTGAAAAGATTTATAAAAATTATCTAATACATCTCTCCAATCTGCTTCTCCATTTGCTACCTCATCTAAATTGTTTTCAAGATTTGCAGTAAAATCATAATCCATAATGTCATGAAAACTTTCAATTAGTCTTTCAGCTACAATATGCCCAATTTTTTTTACAAAAAATCTCTTATTTTCAATTTGAACATACCCTCTGTCTTGAATTGTTGAAATTATGTTTGCATAAGTAGAAGGTCTTCCAATGCCCTTTTTCTCAAGCTCACGAACTAAAGCAGCCTCTGAATATCTTGCTGGAGGTTTTGTAAATTTTTGTTCCAGCTCAACACTATCCATACTAATTAATTGGTCCTCTTGTAGTGAAGGTAAAATATCCTCTTCCTTAGAGGAAGTCTTGAGCACTCTTGTAAAACCATCAAAGACTAACTCTCTACCTTTAGCAACAAATATTTTTTCACCAACATAAACTTTTGCAGATGTGGATAAATATTCAGCATCAGGAAGTTGTGAGGCAATAAATCTTTCCCATATTAAACTATAAAGTCGAGATTCTTCTTCAGAAAGATTCATTACATCTTTAGGCGTTAGGAATGAATTAGTTGGTCTAATCGCTTCATGAGCCTCTTGAGCATTTTCAGAACCTGCATATATTCTTGGAGAATTAGTTAGGTAATTGTCACCAAGATTTTCATTTACAAATTTTCTTGCTTCATTAATCGATTCTTTACTTAAGCTAGGTGCGTCAGTTCTCATGTACGTAATAAGACCTCCTTCATAGAGTTTTTGTGCAACCCTCATTGTTCTTTTAACATTAAATCCAAGACGCGTACTTGCTGACTGTTGGAGTGTTGAAGTAATAAACGGTGCTTTTGGTTTAATTTTTACAGGTTTTTTTACAATCTCATTTATAACTAATTCAGAGGATTCAATTTTTCTTTTTATTTCTTCAACTTCACTCTTTTTAAGCAGAGGATCGTTTTTCTTGGTTAAAAGATTGAATTTAATCTTTTCATTTTTATCTGTTGATGCATAAAGATAAATTTCCCAAAATTCTTCAGGAATGAACTCCTGAATTAATCTCTCTTTTTCATCAAGTAACCTTAAAGCAACTGATTGAACTCTGCCTGCAGAAAGTCCTCTTGCAATTTTTTTCCACAATAAAGGAGATAACTCAAACCCAATTACCTTATCTAGAAATCTTCTAGCTCTATAAGCTTTAACGAGGTTTAAATCTATTTCTTTTGGATCTGAGAAAGATTCTAGAATGGCATCCTTAGTTATTTGATTAAATCTCACCCTGGAATAATTATATTTGTTTGAACCAAGAGCTTCTTTTAAATGCCATGCAATTGCCTCTCCTTCTCTATCTAAGTCAGTAGCCAAATAGATATTATCAACATTTTTTGCAGCCTTTTTTAAACTCTTTAGAACTTTCTCTTTTTCTGGAATTATCTGCCAATCGGCTTTCCATCCATTATCTGGATCAATACCCATTCTTCTGATTAATCTATTTCTATCGTTTACTGCTTTTAGCCTTGCTTTTTCCTCAGGACTAATATTTTTAGGTATTGAAGATCTCTTAGTTATGCCAGTACCTTTTTTTGGTAAATCTCTTATGTGACCAACACTTGATTGAACAATATATTCTGAACCAAGATATTTTGATATGGTCTTAGCCTTTGCTGGTGACTCAACTATTACTAAAGATTTTGACATAATTTAATTCTTCCTTTTTTATGAATATCATCAAAAGAGTGTTTTTGGCAAGTGAATTTTAAAATTTTTTTAATTTATCAAAATTTTTTATTATTTCTTTAAGCTCATCAAGACCATCTAGTTCTTTCCATAAAAAAGATATAGATACACTTGTAAAAATTACCTCTTCAAGGCTATTAGATATATTTTGTAATTCCTCATTTAGGTAATCAAAACTATCTGAATACTTTAATTTGACAGGAGAATACAAGATTAATTTATCTTTGTCTCTAATAAAATGGCCTTCTTTTAAATTAGTTTTATTCTTAATTCTGTAACTGACACTATATTTTGAATAATTTTTAAATTGATTTTCACCATATAAATTAGATGTGATCTTACATCCAAATAATTTTGCTTCCATTCTAATTTTAGATATTTCTCTTGATGACCTTGATGGGATTGCGATTGAAATAGAGCCGATTAATAGAAGCGCTGCTAATATAATTACTATATGGTCCACTAATCTTTCAAGATTTGAATGATTAAACTGGGGCCTTTAATGATAAAGCCTGTGTATAGTTGAACAAGGTTAGCACCAGCGTCAATTTTTTCAAAAAAGTCATTCTTACTCATGACTCCTCCAACACCAATCAATGGCATATTATTAGATTTATTTCGAATGTAGGACAGTTTTTTAGTAGACTCATCCATTAAATATTGTCCTGATAAACCACCTTCAATTAGTTTAAATTCGTCATCTTTTATTTTTAATTTACTAGTGGTGGTGTTTGTTGCAATTATTCCTGTGATGAATGACTCAGACACGGCCGTAATTATATTATCAAGAACTTGCTCAGATTCGTCAGGAGAAATTTTTATAAATATCGGTATATTTAAATTAATTTCATTTGATTTCTTCTCAAGAGCAGAAATCAAAATTTTTAGATTTTCTTCATTGTGTAACTCTCTTAAATTTGGAGTATTAGGAGAAGATATATTAATTGTAATATAGTCAGCAAACTTATGAACTTTTTCTAAACATATTAAAAAATCATCTATTCTTTGTTTGCCTGAGGATGTCTTGTTTGCTCCTATATTGACTCCCACAATGCCTGTATATTTTCTTTTTTTTAAATTATTTACTAAATAATCAACTCCCTTATTATTAAAGCCTAGTCTATTAATTATTGAATTCTCATTATAATTTCTAAAAACTCTTGGTTTCGAATTTCCATCTTGTGGTAAAGGTGTTGTAGTGCCAACCTCAAGAAAACCAAATCCAAGCTCCCCCAAAGCATCAATAAAGTCACCATTTTTATCTAAGCCAGCTGCTGTGCCAAGCTGGTTTTTAAAGATCATGCCTTCAAAGTGATATTCATTATTTTTAAAATCCTTTTTAGTAAAAAATTTAAGAAGTTTTAATTTATACAGTAATTTTAAAGAGCTTAAAGAAATCGAATGAGCAGATTCAGGAGGAAGTAATTTAAAAATTTTAAGAAAAAAACTCAAATAATTTCTCTGATTAATTGTTTTATGTCTTCACTTATTGAGGGGTCTCTTAAAGCGAGAGAAATAGTAGCATGAACAAAACCTTTTTTGCTACCACAGTCAAACTTTTCACCATCATATAAGCATGCAAAAACATCTTCACTTTCCAGCATATTTTTTATTCCATCAGTAAGTTGAATCTCGCCACTATTATCAAAAGTCACTTTCTTTAAATATTCAAATATAGATGGATTAAAAATATATCTACCACAAACTGCTATATCTGATGGAGCTTCTTCGGCCTTTGGTTTCTCAACTATGTCATCAATCAATATTTTTTGTAAATCATCATTTCCTGGTTTAATTACTCCATATTTGTGAATGTTGTCCTTATCAATCTTATTGACAGCAATAACAGAGGATTTTGTTTCAATATAAATATCTAGTAATTGATGTAAGCATGATTTTTCTGAAAAAAATAAATCATCAGGAAGGAGAACAGCAAATGGTTCATTGTTAATTAAACCTTCAGCTTCTAATATTGCATGTCCAAGACCGTTTTGTTCAGCTTGATTTAAATAATGAAATTGAACATCAAAAAATTTATTTGGATTTACCTTTTGAATTATATCTTCTTTACCTATTTTTTTTAACTTAGACTCTAATTCAATATTTTTATCAAAATGTTTCTTTATAGAGTATTTTTCTGAGCTAGTTATAAATATTATCTCATTAATTCCTATACTGACTGCTTCTTCAACAGCATATTGAATTAATGGTTTATCAATTATAGGTAGCATCTCTTTTGGGGTCGCCTTAGATGCTGGTAGAAATCTTGTTCCTAAACCAGCAGCCGGTAAAACTGCTTTTTTTATCAACCTAGATTCTCCTATTCAATGTTTTGTATATCATAGCAAACATTAATCCTGATAACATTCCGCCTAAATGAGCAAAATTTGCGACAGAGCCAAAGCCAAATAGATCCAAGACGCCTAAAAAGCCTAAAATTAACCAAGCAATCATAAATAAATAAAGTCCTGGCGGTAGACCATATTTGTCATAATTTGATTCCATCTCCATGACAAGACAATACCCCAACATACCATATATTACTCCTGAGAGACCTCCAAAAAGGCTTGAACTCGTCCAAAAATACTGTAACAAATTGCTAAAAACTCCTGTCAATATAATTATTAATATAAAAATTAATTTACCATCTACTCTTTCGATTTTTTCACCAAGAACATATATCCATAGGCAATTAAAAGCTAAATGGGCAAATGAAAAATGAAGAAACATTGGCGTTATTAATCTCCACCACTGATTTTCAATAAGATAGGTTTGCTCTGCAGAACTAAATGATAAAAATCCTTGATTTGAAATTGAAATTTTTGTGAAAGTGAAAGGTTCAATCATTGCTATCAAAGAACCAAAGTTAGACAACAAGGATATAACAACTGCAATAACTATCACAGGCAGAAATATATTATTTAATATTTTCAAACTAATTCTTGGAAATATTTAAGCTCCAGCCAAGCTTTTCACGGCAAGCTTCAAAAAAATCATTATCTTTTGGATGAACAAGCTTTAAAGTTTTTTTAGTTTTTGAAATTGAAATATTTACACCATAAGGAACGTCTATATCATTCTGTCCGTCAACACAAATTTTTGCATTTTTACCAGGGCCTTCAAAAAGTTCCATTTCTACCTTCTCATTTGAAGAAATGACAAAAGGTCTTGATGAAATGCTTTGCGGTAACATAGGTATGATTGTCCAAACATCTAAACTAGGATGAATGATCGGTCCACCTGCTGAAAGAGAATAAGCAGTAGAGCCAGTTGGCGTCGCAATAATTAATCCATCTGATCTTTGTTCATATACAACTTTATCATTGACGTTTAATCTATACCTCATAAGTTGAGCGTATGCACCAGAATGAACTACAACCTCATTTAAGCCATATAAATGATTATCATTGAAATTAGCAGAAACTAAGTTTCTCTCCTCAATTTGATAACTTCCATCAAGTATTTCTTGCATTGATATATGGAAATTTTCAACTTTTATATCAGTTAAAAATCCAACATTGCCCATATTTATACCCAAAATTGGTATCTCATATTCTAAATATTGTCTTGCTGAATTTAGTAAAGTTCCATCTCCACCAAATACAACCAAAAGATCAATGTTTTCTGAAAATTCTTTATGTGAAAGATATTCTGCCTTGTCATTCTTATAGTTAGCAGATTCATCTATATACAATTTGATATTTTTATTTATGAATAAGCCAAGCATAGAATCTAATGCATTTTCATCAACACTTTTTGAAGAGTTTTCTTTTACAAAAATTCCAATTTTTTTAAACATGTGAAGAATTATACTCCTAAAGAAAAAATAGTATGAATAGATTTTATCTTTTCAAAACTCGAAAAATAATTTTTTGAGAATATAATAATGGTGAAATTAACTTAAATAAATTTTAAATATGAATAATTTAGATAAATTTAGAGAAGATACACGAGACTGGTTAGATAAAAATTGTCCGCCATCTATGAGAAATGGAGCTGATCCTAAAATTCCTGTAGACGAGGTTTGGGGTGGAAGAAATGCAGAGTATAAAAATCCAGAATCTAAAATTTGGCTTGATAGGATGGGTGAAAAAGGTTGGACGATGCCTACGGTACCAAAAGAATATGGTGGTGGTGGCTTAACTAAAGAAGAGGTTAAAATTCTAAATGAAGAAATGTTCTTCATTGGCGCTAAACAACCTCTGTTGAGTTTTGGTATATGGATGCTTGCTCCTGTTTTACTGGAGTATGGATCTGAAAAGCAGAAAAAAGAGCATATTCCCAAAATTATCAAAGGTGAAATAAGATGGTGTCAGGGTTATTCTGAGCCTGGTTCAGGCTCTGATCTTGCAAGTCTTTCTACTAAAGCCGAAGACATTGGAAAAAATTATTTAGTCAATGGACAAAAAGTATGGACTTCTTACGCTGACAAAGCAGACTGGATTTTTGCTTTAGTTAGAACAGGTGCTAAGGAGCCTAAACATGATGGAATTAGTTTTTTACTAATTGACATGCAAACAAAAGGGGTCAGCACAAAGCCTATTACTTTAATTTCAGGCAAATCTCCTTTCTGTGAAACCTTTTTTGATAATGTTGAAGTTCCAAAAACAAACTTAATTGGAGAGCTAAATGCTGGATGGACAATCGCAAAAAAACTTTTACAACATGAAAGAAAATTTATTTCTAATTTTGGTTTAGCAGCTGGAATGGGTAGCAAAAGAGATATAGTTTCAATTGCAAAAAAACATCTTGGAGAAGAAAACGGCAAAATAAAAAATGGGTTTTACAGATCGGAAATATCATCTCATAAAATAAAAGAACATGCTTTTGGGCTTACTCTTAAAAGAGCAAATGATGAAGGCGGTAAAGCTAGTGCAACTGCTTCGATGTTTAAACTTTATGGAACTGAGCATAATAAAAAAAGACATGAACTTATGGTTGCTGCATCTGGTATTAATGGAGTCGCATGGGACGGTGATGAGTTTGAAGACAATGATAAAAACCTAACAAGAGCATGGCTGAGAACAAAAGGAAACTCAATTGAAGGAGGAACTTCAGAGGTTCAACTAAATGTTATCTCCAAAAGAGTATTAGGTCTTCCTTCTCAATAATTATGAAATTAGTCTTAACTGAAGAGGAACAATTTTTACAAGATACTGCAAAAAACTTTGCTGCTGAAAGGTCTCCCATCTCACATTTTAGGAATCTCAGAGATACTAATGATCCGATTTTATGGGATAAAGATATTTGGTCTGAAATGGTAAAACTTGGATGGCCAGGTATTTTAATTCCTGAGGAGTATGGAGGTTCTAATTTTAGCTTAACTGGTATGGGAGTGATTCTTCAAGAATGTGCAAAAACTTTAACTCCCTCTCCTTTATTTGCCACAGGTGTATTAGGTGCATACGCAATTAATACTTATGGAAATGATGAACAAAAAAATAATTTTTTACCAAGAATTGTAAATGGTGAAATTACTACCGCTTTGGCAATAGATGAATCTAGTCATCACAATCCAGCAGAAACAGATCTAAGTGCAAAAAAAGATAAAAATGGTTTCATAATTAATGGGAAAAAAATATTTGTTGTCGACGGCGCAAGTGCTGACCTTTTAATAGTCTTAACACGCACATCTGGAGAAAAAGGAGATCTTACTGGATTAACTCTTTTTTTAATTGATATAAGCTCGTCTGGTCTTGATATAGTAAAACTTGATATGGCTGATTCAAGAAATTATGCAAATATTTCATTTAACGATGTAAAAATTGATGCATCGTATATTCTTGGTGATATTGAAGCTGGCGGTGAGATAGCTGAAGATATTTTAGATATAGGAAGAATTGCTATTGCATCGGAAATGCTAGGCAATGCAGAATCTGCATTTGAGACCACTATTGATTATCTAAAACAAAGAAAACAGTTTGGCGTGCTTATAGGATCTTTCCAAGCTCTTCAACACAGAGCTGCTGAAATGTTTTGTGAGTTGGAACTTACAAAATCATCTGTAATGGCTGCATTGAGGGCAGCTGATGAAAAATCAAATGAATTACAAAGACTATCAAGTCTAGCCAAAACAGTTGCTGGAGAAACTCTTCACTTAGTCTCAAATGAAGCAATTCAAATGCACGGAGGCATTGGCGTAACTGATGAATATGATATAGGGTTCTTTCTTAAAAGAGCTAGAGTTGCTGAACAAATATTTGGTAACAGTAAATATCATACTGAAAGATATGCTAATTTAAGTGGTTTTTAAGATTTAATAATGCAAACAATAAAGTCCTTTTTAATTGGATTAATTACATTTATTTTAATCACTTTTGTTTTGATAATTGGATTCGGAACATTAACAATAATCAACATACCAAGAATAATAATTCCTTTTAAGTCATTCAAAATATTCTTGAGTAAGGTTTCAAATGTTATTGGAGACATCACTGTTTACTGGGTCAAAATGGCTATGATTTTAATGCATGGCAATAATATTAAGTTAATTGGTGATGAAAAAGATTTCAAAATGGATGAGTGGTATATGGCAATGTCCAATCATCAATCTTGGGCAGATATATTCGTTTTGCTTGTTTCAGCAAACTATAAAATTCCTTTATTGAAATTCTTCATGAAAAAAGAGTTATGGTGGATTCCTTTTATATTCTTAGCCAACAAAACCTTAAACATGCCCTTTGTGAATAGGCATAGCAAAGAACAAATTAAAAAAAATCCTAGCCTACGAACCAAAGACTATGAAAATACAATAAAATCTTGCAAACGTTTTTTAAGGTCGCCTTCAACTATATTTAGTTACGCCGAAGGTACAAGATTTACAAAAGATAAACATGAAAAACAACATTCACCATACAAGAACTTATTGATACCAAAGGTTGGCGGCATGGCAACTGCGTTATCAGCTATGTCAAAAGTAAATACTCTTATTGATTATTCTTTGATTTATAAAAGCAACAAAAGAAGTGCATGGGATTTTTTAACAGGTGAGATGCGTCACGTTAGGGTAGTTGTAAAAAAATATGATATTCCTGAAAGATTAAAAAATAAAAATTACTCTACTGATAAACAGTATAGAGAAGAATTTAAGATTTGGATTGAAGCTATTTGGACAGAAAAAGATAACGAGATTGAAAATCTAAAATTTTAACTCTGAGTCGCTTATAACCCATCCGTTTAAATCAACATAGACCCAATCCCCTGACTTAATATTAATACTTCCAATGCTGATTGGAGCCCCTATTTCACTCTTACCAATAGATTTATCAGTTTTCTTAGGATAAGAATTTTTTGCTAATACTCCAATCTTAATACTTTTAAGCACTTCAATATCTCTTATATATCCGTTAGTAATGATTCCACTCCAATTATTATCTGCAGCTGATTTTGCTATTTGATCTCCTACCATAGAACATAATTCTGATCCAGTATGGTTTATGAATAAAACCTTACCTCCACCATCTTTTTGAACAATTTCTTTTACAACACTATTTGAATGTTCACATTTAGCAGTAAATACTTCCCCATAAAACTTATCTATTGCACCATATGAATTAAGAAATAAATCGCCTATTCTTATATCGTCATTTAAATCACAAATGTCAGGAACTGTAAAATTACTCATAATCACTTATTCTAATTCATTCTATATTTATAGTAAGTAATATAAACTATTATTACAGTTATTCAGGGAGAAATTATGAAATCACAAATATGCGATATTTTAGATATTGAGTTTCCTTTAGTAGCATTTAGTCATTGTAGAGATGTTGTAGCTGCTGTATCAAAAGCAGGTGGAATGGGTGTTTTAGGTGCTGTAGGTCTTACACCTGAAAAATTAGAAATAGAGTTAAACTGGATCGATGAAAATGTAAATGGAAAACCATATGGGGTTGATGTTTTGGTGCCAAATTCATACGTTGGAAAAGGTGAAAATTTAACTACCGAAGATTTAAGAGCTATGATTCCTGAGGAACATAGGGAATTTCGTGCAAATATTCTTGAAGAGCACGATATTGATGCGGCCGATTTAAGAAATGGGTCAACATCATTGAAAGCAGAAGAAGGCTCAAATCAGGTCTTAGGTGCTGGTCTTGATGGTGCTAAAGAAGTTTTAGAAGTAGCATTTTCACATCCAATTAAACTTGTAGCAAATGCACTAGGCGTTCCTCCTAAATGGATGCTGGAAATGGGTAAACAATACAATGTTCCTGTAGCTGCACTTGTAGGAGCAAAACAACATGCTGTAAAACAAGCTGAAGCTGGTGTTGATATAATTGTTGTCTCAGGAACTGAAGGTGGTGGTCACTGTGGAAGCGTCTCAACAATGGTATTGGTCCCTGAAGTGAGAAGAGCTCTTAAACCTTATGGTGATGTTCCAATACTTGCTGCAGGTGGCATATGTACTGGAGAACAAATGGCAGGTGTTATGACTATGGGTGCTGACGGAGTTTGGTGTGCGTCAGTTTTTCTTCCAACTACTGAAGCAGAAACATCAGATAATATTAAAGAAAAATTGGTGGCTGCTTCATCGAGCCATACTGTAAGGTCAAAAAGTAGAACTGGAAAACATTCTAGACAACTAACATCACCATGGGTTGAAGCATGGGAAGACAAAGATGCACCAGAACCTCTTCCAATGCCACTCCAAACAATGGTTAGTGAACCTGCTCTAAAAAAAGTAGCAGATCAAGCTGCAATTGGACATGAAGGTGCAAAACAACTCGAAACATATTGGGTTGGTCAAGGTATTGGTTTAGTAGATGAAACAATAAGCGCAGGACAAACTGTTCAAAAATTTAAAGAAGAATTTATAGAGTCATATGAAAGAATAAATAACTTTTTTGACGAATAACAAAAGAGTAATAATTTTATAACTATGTTTTTGTGTTAAAAAAATCTCTAAAATTTATAGGACTAATTTTTCTTGTAATAACTCTTTCTATTTGGCTGGATTACCTTAATCCTGTTGAAAAAATTAAAATAAAAAAAGCGCTTTATAGTGAAGTTGAAATTCTAGATATTAATGGTTATTCATTCAGAGATTTGAATAAAAATAACATTTTAGATATCTATGAGGATCATAGATTGGATTCAAAAGTTCGCACTGAAGATTTACTTAACAAGATGACAATTGAGGAAAAGGTAGGTCAAATGTTCCATCCTCCATTCGTATTAAATCCAGATATATGGATGTTAATCTATGAAGTTGCTATAAGAGGTAATCAATTAACTGAATCTCAAATTTTGTTTGATAATATTACTCACTTTAATTTATATGGCAATCCAAGTCCCGAAAATCTTGCAGGAGAAATTAATAATTTTCAAAAGGTAGCATCTAGAACAAGACTGGGGATTCCTATAACAATTAGCTCAGATCCCATTCATGAAATTCCAAAAGGTGGCGGAGTTGCATCTTTTTCAGTTGATGGATTTTCAAAATGGCCATCACAACTTGGGTTTGCAGCTACAAATAATACAAGTATCGTTAGAAAATTTGCTGAAATAGCAAAAAAAGAATATCTAGCCGTAGGAATAAGGACTGCCCTTCATCCAATGTCTGATTTGGCAACTGAGCCTAGGTGGGCTAGAAACTTTGGAACCTTTGGTTCTGACGCACTAATGTCTAGCGAAATGACTGTTGCATATATGAATGGCTTTCAAGGAGAAGAAATAAATCAAGAAAGTGTTTTGACAATGGTTAAGCACTTTCCAGGAGGTGGACCGCAAAAAGATGGACTGGATGCACATCTATTTAGTGGAAAAGATCAAATTTATCCTGGCAATAATTTTGATTATCATCTAATTCCTTTTGAAGAAGCAGTAAAAAATAACCTAAGAGTAATAATGCCTTATTACGGAATTCCAGTTGATCAAACTCAAGAAAATGTTGCTATGGCGTTTAATAAAAATATTCTTTCCGACCTTCTTAGGGAAGATATTGGGTTTAATGGAGTGATATGCTCAGATTGGGGAATTATTACTGGCAGACATTGGGGTGTAAATGATCTCTCAATCATAGAGAGGTATGAAAAATCTATACATGCTGGAATTGATCAATTTGGCGGAGAGACTGATACATCACATTTAATTAGGCTCGTAAATGAAAACAAAGTACTTGAAAGCAGGATAGATGATTCAGTTAGAAGGATTTTGATAAATAAATTTGATCTTGGTTTGTTTGATAATCCTTATGTAGATGAAAATAATGTTAAACAAAAAGTTAATACTTCAAAAAATATTAATGCTGGGCTTGATGCGCAGAGGAAATCATTAGTACTGCTGGAAAATAATGGCATATTGCCCCTCAAAAAAGAAACTAAGATTTATATTGATGGTTTAGACAAAAACATTGGAAAAAATTTTGGTAATGTTGTTAATGATCCGTCAGAAGCAGATGTAATAATAATGTATATTCATACTGTTTTTAATGGAAATCAAGAATCAGGACTAAATAGGATTTTTGATAATTTTCTAAGTACACTTTTTCCAAATGGAGATCTAGAATTTAATGAAGAAATCAAAAATAAAATAAAGAAATATTCTAAGCATAAAGAATTAATTGTTGTTGTAGATCTAAATAGACCTGCAATTTTAGAAACTATAAAAGAATCTTCTTCAGGTGTCATTGCTACATTTGGAGTTTTAGATCAAATAATCTTTGAGGGTATATATGGAAAATTTAATCCTTCTGGAAAGCTTCCATTTGAAATACCTTCATCTATGGAAGCGATTTATAATCAAAAAGAAGATTTACCAGATGATTCTCTTAATCCAACATACGAATTTGGTTACGGAATTAGCTACTGACACTCTGTCTATCGATAAATTCTAAAACAGTAGCATTTATGCAATATCTAGGCATTCCATTTGGTCCGTCATCAAAAACATGCCCCAAGTGAATATCAGAAGATACTGATCTGATTTCTGTCCTTCGCATGCCATAACTGTTATCTGGCAATTCATACACAGAGCCATCAACAGGTTTTGTAAATGAAAGCCATCCTGATCTAGAAACAAATCTATCCTTTGTATCAAATAGAGGCTCTCCACTTAATTTGTCTACGAATATTCCATCTGGAGTATTTTTAAATATTTGATATTCTTTACAAAATCTAGCATCTGTTCCTTTATTAAAAGCAACATCATAAGCCTCTGTATTGCCTAATTTAAATTTTCCAAGAAGTTGATAAAACTCCTTTGGAGCAAGATAACCCTGATGTCCATAAACCTCTTTTCCGTTTTCTATAAAAAGAATTGAAGGCGTTGCCCATGTTGGAGATTTAATTCTTAAGCCATGTAATTGATTTGATGTTCTGTACGATAATGGAATGGTTCCTTTATACTGATTTGTGACATCTTCTTTCAACTTTTCACAATAGGGACAATAGGCTTGTGAATCTAAAATTAATATATGTTTACCAATTAAAAGATCATCGTTATTTAGAAGATTTTTTTCTTGATCAGAAAAAACAATACCAGTAGATAAATCCGGACAATACCCATCAGGATTTTTCTTTAAATAATCTTGATGATAATCCTCTGCAAGATAAAAATTGTCTAATGGCTCTATTTTAGTTTTAACTTTGCCATAACCACCAGTATAAAGAAGCTTTTGATATTCCTTTAATATCTCAAGCGCAACATTTTTTTGATTTTCATTTAAAAATAGAATTGTGGATCTATATTGAGTTCCAATGTCATTACCTTGTCTATTCAGTTGAGTTGGATCATGTGTTTCAAAGAAATGTTTTAAAATTTCATTTAGCGTAATTGCATTGCTATTAAAAGTAACTTTGACGACTTCAGCGAAATTATTTTCTTTATATTTGTTCTTAAACTGAATAATTGATCGATAGTTGGGTTTTATTCCATAGCCATTTGCATATCCAGATTCTGCATCAATTACCCCATCTAGAGCTTCATAACCCTTCTCTGCTCCCCAAAAACATCCAGAACCCAAATATATTGTTTGTATATGATTTGTTTGATTGGATGAAACATTTATTATAAATGTTATTAAGAAATATATTAAAAATTTATTTGTCTTCTTCATACTTATATTCTTTACTTTTTATAAACGCTGGTCGAGAAAAAAGATTTTCTGACCATCTTGTAATATTTGGCTTTAATGCTTGTTCAATACCAAGAGCTTGAGCTAAATTTATTGCATAACTTACACATATGTCAGCCAAGGTAAAGCGATTTGAACATAAATACTCTTTGTTTTCCAAAGAGCTCTCAAGTAATTTCAGTCTTGATACAAACCATCTGCTATAACCTTCAACAGCTGCATCAGCAACTCCAGGTTCTTGAAATTTATATCTTAAAACAACAGTTTGCGGAAAAGTTAGAGTTGCATCAGAATGGAATAACCAATTTAGATAGTTGGGATAATCATCTTCATCTGACTTAACCTGAAGATCAGTTGGCCCATACTTTTCAACAAAATATTGAGAAATTGCAACTGATTCTGTCATTTCTACATCACCGTCAATCATGTAAGGAACTGTGCCAAGAATATTTACATCTAAATATTCTTTCATAAATACCCTTGGAGGAAATGGCATCATTATTAACTCATAATTTAGACCCATCTCTTCAGCTGTCCATATTGGTCGCATAGCTCTAGAATTTTCTGTGCCGTAAATTTTAATCATTTTAGTAATATATGAAATTTTATTTTACATCTTCTTAGTGGTAATATTAATGATATTATATTACCATATTTAGTCATTTAAAATTTTAACTATGAAACAAAATAATATTGCTCCAAAACTAAAATCAAATTTAGATACTAAATCGCAACAATATAAAAAGAATAAAGAAATGATGCTTGAGAAGCTAAAATTTCTTGAAGGACTTCTTGATCTCGCTGAAATTGGTGGGGGTATGCACCATCATGAGCGATTAGCTAAAAGAGGAAAAATGCCTGTAAGGCAAAGAGTCATGAATGTTTTAGACGATGACAGTCCATTTTTAGAAATACAACCATTTGCAGCATATGGAACTAATAATTATAACGTTGGTGGTGGATGTGTATCTGGCGTAGGAATTATCTCTGGGGTTGAATGTGTGATCTTTGCAAATGATCCAACTGTTAAAGCAGGGGCTATGACAGTGTATGTGGGTGAAAAATGGAAAAGAGCAAAAGAAATTTCAAGGGAAAATAAGATTCCTTTCATTAGTTTTGTTGAGTCTGCCGGAGGAGATCTAAGCGTCTCTAATCCAGGTGCTGGTGGGGAACCACCTATAGCTCCAACTCTTCAACAAGGACACTTTGCATCAACAGGTAGATTTTTTTATGAAATGACAGAGTTATCAAAATTAAGAATACCTGTAATATCTGTTGTTTTTGGTTCATCTACTGCTGGTGGTGCATATCAACCTGGGATGTCGGACTACAACATTTTTATTAAAGATCAATCAAAAGCATTTCTAGCCGGACCCCCTCTTGTAAAAATGGCAACTGGTGAAGAATCAGATGATGAGACACTTGGAGGAGCTCAAATGCATTCTGAAATCTCAGGCTTATCAGATTATTTAGCTGAAGACGAAATGGATGCTCTTAGAATTTGTAGAGAAGTTGTTTCTCATCTTAATTGGTCAAAAGAAGGTCCTGAACCAAAAGTAACGCCTACTGAGCCTAAATATGACAGAGAAGAACTATTAGGAATATTAAGTGAAGATCTTAAATCGGCCGTTGATATAAGAGAAATTATTGCTAGATTTGTGGATGGCTCACAGTTTGAAGAATTTAAACCATTATATGGTTCATCTTTAGTATGTGGTTGGGCATGCGTTCATGGCTATCAAATAGGAATAATTGGTAACAATGGTCCTATTTATCCTGAATCAGCAGAAAAAGGAGCAAGTTTTATACAGCTATGTAATAAAAGAAATATACCATTAATTTTTCTGCATAATGTTACAGGTTTTCTTGTTGGAAAAGATTTTGAAAGACAAGGAATAATCAAAAAAGGATCTCAGCTAATTAATGCTGTCTCTAATTCAATGGTTCCCCATATAACATTTATTGTAGGTGCGTCTTATGGTGCAGGAACCTACGCAATGTCTGGAAAGGCATTCAATAATAGATTCACTTTCTTATGGCCAACTGCAAAAATTGCTGTGATGGGTCCTGAGCAAATGGCTGGTGTTATGTCAATTGTTCGGAAGGCTAAAGCAAAGAGAGATGGCAAAACTTTTGATGAAAAAGCAGATGAGCAATTAAAAGCAATGGTTATCGACTATCTAGAAAAGTTATCTCATGGTTTAGTGGCAAGCAGTATGTTAACAGACGATGGAATTATTGACCCTAGAGATACAAGAGACGTAATTGGTTTTTGCTTATCAATAGTAAGTAATAATGTTATTGAGGGTGCAAAAGAATATGGAGTATTTAGATTATGATTTTTAACTCTTTACTCATTGCAAACAGAGGTGAGATTGCTTGCAGAATAATAAAAACTGCAAGAGACATGGGAATAAGATCTGTTGCCGTATATGTTGATGCAGACAAAGATGCATTGTTTGTTAGAGAAGCAGATGAAGCTATCAGACTTGATGACGGTGGTTATTTAGACTCCAAACAGATAATTAATGCTGCTAAAAAATCTGGTGCGCAGGCAATTCATCCTGGATACGGTTTTTTATCAGAAAATGCTTCTTTTGCAAGGAAGGTAAAAAAGGAAGGCATCATTTGGGTTGGTCCATCTCCACATGTAATCTCAGTAATGGGTGATAAATTAAAAGCAAAAGAACTTGCTGTTAAGGCTGATGTTCCAACTCTGCCAATGACCTCAAAACCATCTGAAGCAAAAAATATTGGCTATCCTCTTTTAATCAAAGCTGCTGCTGGAGGTGGTGGTAAAGGTATGAGAATTGTTGAAAAAGAAAAAGACTTAAAGGAATCTATTTCAAGCGCCCAGAGAGAAGCAAAAAATGGCTTCAATGATGACAGAATATTTATTGAAAGATATGTCGAAAAATCAAGACATATAGAAATTCAAATTCTAGGCGACTCTAATGGAAACGTTGTCCATCTTGGTGAAAGAGAATGTTCAATTCAAAGAAGGCATCAAAAAATTATTGAAGAGTCACCCTCTCCTAGAATTTCAGAAGATATAAGAAATAAAATGGGTAAAGCTGCAGTAAAGTTGGCAAAGAAAATTAAGTATGAATCAGCAGGCACTGTTGAGTTTCTTTTTGATGATAAGACTGAAGAATTTTGGTTTTTAGAAGTTAATACTAGATTACAGGTGGAGCATCCTGTAACTGAAGAAGTTACCGGGATAGATTTGGTTTGTGAACAGTTAAAAATTGCACGAGGCGAATCCTTAAAATTTAATCAAGATGATATATCATTTAATGGCTCTTCTATTGAAGCTAGACTTTATGCAGAAGACCCAAACAATGATTTTCTTCCTGAAATTGGTACATTAATTGCTTTTGAAAAAAGTAACTCTGCTGAAGCTAGATGGGATACAGGAGTTATAAAGGGTGCTGTTATTGGTACTGATTTTGATCCAATGCTCGCAAAGGTTATTTCATTTGCACCAAATAGAATTGATGCTGCTAGTAAATTAGCTAAGGCACTAGAATCTGCTCATATTGGAGGCGTTAAGACAAACCGAGATTTTTTAATTAACTGCTTAAAATCTTCTGAATTTCTTAAAGGCAATACAACGACTGATTTTATTGAAAGAGTAAATCCTGATAGAAAATTAATAATAAATGAAAGTGATTTAAATCATGCCGCTGTTATTGCAGCGTTATGGATTCAGGGGAAAAATAGGGATGAAGCTAAGGTAGCCAAATTCATGCCATCAGGATGGACAAATGGAAGACTGCCAAAACAAAAAATAATATTTGAATACGAAAGTGAAGAAATAAAAGTTGAATATTCTCAAAAAAGAAATGGTCAATTCAGTTTTTCAGACAATAAAGTTGCACAAATATACTCTTCCGATAATGAGAGTATTGACGTCATGTTTGATGGAAAAAGACACATATCAAAAATTACTTCTTCTGAAAATAATATTTTGGTCCATATGCCTTATGGTGATGTGATGTTAAACGTAAAACCTAAATTTATACTACCTGGATTAGAAGTTGCTGCTGGAGGGCTTGTTGCACCAATGCCAGGAAAAGTTATCGATGTAAAAGTTAAAAAAGGAAAGAAAGTTAAAGCTGGCGATACTTTAGTTATTCTTGAAGCTATGAAAATGGAACATTCTATAAAAGCTGCCGAAGACGGAGTTGTTTCAGAACTTTTAATATCTATAAATGATCAGGTCGAAAACGGTGCCCTTCTCATGGTTGTCAAATAATTAATTAGCTTATGCAGAAAGTCGAATATCAAAACAACGTAGCCAACAAAATAAAAAAAATTTATACAAAAAAGCATCAAGATACTATTCAAGACCTTGAGAAATTGCTTGAAAAAGGAGTTCCAGACTTAACAATGTCTGAGATTGCTTCAAAGTTAAAAATATCATTAAGAACTTTGTACGAAATAGCTCCAAGCAAAGATCAGCTTATTTTAATGACAATGGATAAAATTCTAGTCAAGCTAGGTAAACATGCTCTTGATTCAGTATCAGAAATTCAATCTCCAATAGAAAAATTAGAACAATATTTATTTATAGTAAATCAAGCTGTTGGTCCTAAATTCAATACTTTCCTTAAAGACACTGAGAAAATTAATGGCTCACAAAAAATGGCAGACTACCATGAAAATTTTATTTCTAACTATACCCAAAAATTATTAAATGATGCTATTAAGATGAATGAAATAGAAAATATCGATACAAAAGCTTTTTCAATATTGTTAGGTGGTATTGGAAGAGAATTTCTCAAAGAAAAAAATAGGTACTTAATAAACACATCGCCAGAAGAATCTGCTAATTCAATAACCAGTATTATTCTTAATGGAATTAAATTAAAAGATTAAATGGATAAAGAAGTTATAAAAATTGCTAATTGTAGTGGCTATTATGGCGACAAGTTGTCTGCCGCCAAAGAGTTAGTTGATGGAGGTCCAATTGATGTTCTTACCGGAGATTATCTAGCAGAGCTAACGATGGCGATATTATATGGTCAAAGAATTCAAAGAGGAGATGATAAAGGTTATGTTGGAACTTTTCTAAAACAAATCAAGGAAGTTGCAGCAAGCTGCAAAGAAAAAAAAATAAAAATTGTAAGTAATGCTGGTGGACTCAATCCAAAATCAATGGCTGGTGAGATTGAAAAAATTTTAGATGAATTATCTATTGATTTAAAAGTTGCCTATATCGATGGAGATGATCTAATACCAAGAATATCTGAACTCAAAAAAAATGGAGAAGAATTCTCTAATATTGAAAAAAATATACCGCTTGATGAGTCTGGATGTGAACCTTTAACTGCAAATGCATACTTAGGTGCTTGGGGGATAAAAGAAGCTCTTGATAATGGTGCGGATATTATAGTTTGTCCAAGGGTTACTGATGCAGCACTAGTAATAGGTCCAGCTGCATGGAAATTTAAATGGAATAGAAATGATTACGACGCTCTAGCAGGAGCCTTAGCTGCTGGTCATATTATAGAATGTGGATGTCAAGCTACTGGCGGAAATTATTCGTTTTTTAAAGAAATTGACAGCTTTGATAACGTAGGTTACCCAATTGCTGAAATTCAAGAAGACGGGAGTTTCTTCATCACAAAACATGCTAATACCGGAGGATTGGTTTCAAAAGGTACTGTTACAGCTCAGCTATTGTATGAAATAAGCTCTCCCGCATATATCAATCCAGATGTGGTAGCACATTTTGATACATTAAAAATTGTTGATGTAGAAAAAAATAAAGTTTTTGTATCGGGCTGTAGAGGTAGCTCACCTCCAAAAGAACATAAAGTCTGTGTCAATTTATCTGGTGGATTTAGAAATGGAATGGAAATTATATTGACTGGTCTAGATATAGAAGAAAAAGCAAATGTATTTACAAATACATTATTTAATTCTGTGGGTGGTAAAGAGCAATTTGATGAGGTTTCGATTCAGTTACATAGAACAGATAAAGATGATGCTTATACCAATGAAGAAGCGATGGCTTCATTAGTAATTTCAGTAAAATCTAAAGATCCCAATTTAGTAGGTAGACTTTTTAGTGCAAAAATTATTGAGCTTGCTTTAGCCAATATTCCTGGATTTTTTGCACAAAGTGGAGTTAATACTAGTGGTCCAGTGATTGTATATTGGCCAGCTTTAGTAAAAAGTAAATATATTAAGGAAATAGTTCATGTTGATGGAAAAGAGATAGAAGTTGAGCCAACTAGCCAATTAAATCTTGAAGAAATTTATTACCAAAAAGAGCCAGTTAAACTAGAAAAAGTTGAAATCAAAGCTGAAAAGGAGATATATTTTGGTGAATTATTTGGAACAAGGTCTGGTGATAAAGGTGGATGTGCAAATCTAGGAGTATGGGCTAAAAACTCTCGTGCTTTTGCATTTTTATATGACTTTTTAACAGTAGATAAACTTAAGGGTTTGTTACCAGATTTGCAAAAATTCAAAATTGAAAGGTTTGAACTTGCAAATATAAATTCACTTAATTTCTATGTTCATGACATATTGCAGGAAGGTGTATCATCTAATAATAGAAAGGATGGTCAAGCAAAATCATTAGGTGAATATTTAAGATCAAAAAAAATTAGAGTTCCCGAAAGTATTATTGGAGATTTATAAAATGAAAAAACTCTCTTTAGAAGGTTTGAATTTCTCAACAACTGAAATAAACATAAAAAATAAGACTATGACTATCACATTGGATAGGCCTGAGAAAAAGAATGCTATGAATAATGTGATGATTAATGAGATTAATTATTTATTAGCATATGCAAAACAAGAAAAAGATATAAGAGTGGTTGTGTTTGCAGCTAATGGTGATATTTTTTGTGCTGGAGCAGATTTATCAAGAACAGAGTCAAAATCTAATGTACCAAGGCTTGAAAATTCAGACGATATTAGCCTTTCATTAAGACATTTATACAAACCAGTCATTTGTAAAATCCAAGGTCCTGTTCTTGCAGGTGCTCTTTTAATTGTATCAAATGCAACACATGCAATTGCAGTTGATGAGGCAACTTTTTCTGCACCAGAGATTCATAGAGGATTATGGCCATTTATGGTTATGGCAGGTTTATTTAGAGTTATGCCTAAAAGAGCAGGACTAGATTTTATTATGAGAGGTAAGCCAATTAATTCTGAAAAAGCTATGAAATGGGGATTAATAAATGAATCAGTAAAAAAAGAGGAACTTGATAAAAAAGTTGATAAACTAGCTGATGAGCTTGCAAGCTTGGCTCCTGAAACAATGCAATTTGGCCTTGAGGCATATGAAAAACAAGATTCAAGAAGCTTTGATGAAGCTCTGCCATATTTAAAAGAACAAATTGCTAAATGTTTTGAGGGGAAAGATGCAAAAGAAGGAATATCTGCATTTCTTGAGAAAAGAAAACCTAATTGGGACTAATAAGGAAATATTATGGATTTAAATTTTGGACCTGAATATACTAAATTTAGAGAAGAGGTGAATGATTTTTGTAAGGAATATTCTGGTATTCTTCTAGAATCCTCAAAAATACCTCTGTCAGATGAACTTTCATCTGGTCAAATTAAAATGAAAAGATCTGATTGGCAAAAGCTGCTTATTGAAAAAGGTTATTTTGCAAGATCAATTCCAAAAGAATATGGTGGCTACGGTGGTAAAACTGACATAATTAAAAACAGAATCATTGCAGAAGAATTTGCAAAAAACAATACCCCTCCACCAATGGGTGGTCAAGGTATAGATATGCTTGTTCCTACACTTCTGGAGCTTGGAACAGAAGATCAAAAAAAAGAATATATTGAGCCAACATTACATGGTGATATTATTTGGTGTCAGGGATATTCTGAGCCAAATGCTGGAAGTGACCTTGCTAGTTTGCAAACTAAAGCAGAATTGATTGATGGAAATTGGGTTATAAATGGTCAAAAAATATGGACAAGTACTGCTCAATACTCACAAATGATGTTCTGTTTAGTCAGAACAGAGCATGATGCTCCGAAACATGCAGGAATAAGTTATTTATTAATTCCAATGGATACTCCTGGTATTGAAATAAGGCCATTGGTTGATATGACTCTTAATGCTGGTTTCAATGAAGTCTTTTTTACAGACGTAACTATTCCTGAAAATAATATTGTTGGAAAAAGAGGAGAAGGTTGGTCAGTTGCAAATGCAACACTTAGTCATGAAAGAGGTTCGCTATCAAACCCAAACGCAATGATGAATAGACTTAATGCCCTAATTGAAAGAATGAAGAACGAAACTATCAATGGACAAAAAGTTATCGATAATCCAGTCTACAGAGATAAACTTATGAAAATCCAAGGCAAAGTAATTGCATTCCAATCAAATTCTCTTAGAGTTTTATCTGCAAAATTGAATAAAAATCAAGATGTAAAAATTGCAGGAATGATTCAAAAATATGTTGGAACTGAATTGAGACATGAGCTTGAGGGGTTTGCAATTGATATTATGGGTGAATTAGGAACTTTATATCAAAATAGTCCTAATCTTAGAGATGGTGGATCATGGCAAATTGCATATATGTATTTTTTAGGGCTTATTATTGGAGGCGGTACAAGTCAAATACAAAAGAATATTATTTCTGAAAGAGGTTTAGGTATGCCCAAAGAACCAAAAGTGCAACAGGGAGCATAATATGCATTTTGGATTATCAGATGATCAAATTTTCTTTCAAGATAATGTAAAAAAATTCCTTGAAGATAACGCACCCTTAGATATCATAAAAGAAATATCTAATAGTGATGACTCAATCATTAAAAGTGATTTACATAAAGGTATAGTAAATCTTGGTATAAATAATATTTTAATTCCTGAAGAGAATGGCGGTCTGGGGTTAGACTTGTTATTTGCAACTGCTGTAGCTCAAAGTCTTGGAGAGGGAATAGCTACCCTGCCCTTTACAGGTTCTTATGTGATGGCTCCAATATCAATTAGATATGGAGCAAATGATAAACAAAAAAACCTTTATTTAGATGCGATGTCAAAAAATACAATTAATTTTGGAATTGGTTTTTCTGAATTTTTTGGATCACGAGATGAATCAAATATTGTTTTCTCAAAAAATACAGTCACCGGAAAAACCTATTTTGTTATAGATACTGATTATGCATCTCACATAATGCTATCTGATAGTAAAGGTCAAATAGGAATAGTTTCTTTAGAGTCTTGTGGAATAGAAATGACTGATTTAATTACAATTGATAAAACAAGAATATTTAAAGAAATGAGTTTTAAAAATACTGATATAGATATCTTAGAAAAAACGATAAAATCTTCAGAAAGTATCAGTAATGCTATTGATGCAGGAAGAATTGTCACAGCTGCAGACTCATTAGGTGCATCTAAAGCCATGCTCGACAAAGCCGTAGAATACTCGAAAGAAAGGAAACAATTTAATAGAGTTATAGGATCTTTCCAAGCAGTTAAGCATATGTGTGCAGAAATGGCCTCAGAGTTAGAACCTTGTTATTCGTTAGTGTGGCATGCAGCTCATTCATTTGATAATAATGAAGAAAACAAAAAGCTTATGGCATGTCATGCTAAATCACATGTATCAGATGTATCAAAAATGATTTCAAAAAAAGCAACAGAAGTTCATGGCGGCATGGGTTTTACTGATCTTTTAGGACTTCATTTTTGGTTCAAAAGAATAGGATTGAATAGGCATTTATTAGGTTCACCCGAGATAGTTAGAGAAGAAGCAGCTCTTGCTCAAAATCTATGAATATTATGATGAATTACAAATTTTTATTTCTCTTTTTATGTACATTTGTCTTTGCAAATGAATATGTAAACATTGAATTAAGTGATTCTAAGAAAGGCCTTAGTAAAGAAATCTTTAAAAAACTTGAAAAAGAGCATTATTTAAAAAAAATAAACAAAGATAATTTTAATGAAAGATATATAAAAGCAATCTTTGAAAAGCTTGATAAGAATAAAACTTATTTTACAAAAGAGGAGGTTGAATTTTTCTTATCAAAATCTATGCAGAATAATTCAGATTATTTTGATATCGGATTGGCATACAACCTTATAAATCTCTATTATAAAAAATTAATTGATTTTTCAGATTATCAAATTTATTTGTTAGACGAATTTGAATTCGATTTTAGCAAAGAAGAATACCTGGATATCTTCTATGAAGATAACCAATGGGTTTCCAGTAATAAAAGCTTAAAAGAATTATGGAGACTTGAAACTAAAAATGATTTACTTGTTGCGAATATGTCGGACTCTGCTAGCTCAAATCCAAAGGAGGATTTAAAGAAAAGATATGCAAACAGAGTAAGAAGAATTAATCAACAAAAGGAAGAAGATATTTTTTCTCTAGCAATAAATATTTTAACTAATCAATTTGATCCTCATTCGTCATATCTTTCTCCAAGATCGGCTGAGGATTTTGATATGAATATGAGCCTTAAATTAAGTGGTATTGGTGCGCTATTAGGCGTTGAAGAAGACTATACAAAAATTATAAGTTTAGTGCCTGGAGGTCCCGCTCAAAAATCAGGAAAAATAAAGCCAGAGGATAGGATTTCAAAAATTAGACAAAAGGGTTCTGATGATTTTACTGATGTGGTTGGTTGGAGAATTGATGAGGTTGTTGATCTGATTAGAGGCGAAGCAGGAACTGAGGTTGAAATAGAATTTATTTCATTTGAAGCAGATAGCGATACTACAAAATTAGTAACTCTCAAAAGAGAAGAAGTAAAATTGGAAGACAGAGCGGCTAAATCAGAGATTATTCAATTTGAAAATAACAAGATTGGAATAATTGACCTGCCCTCCTTTTATATTGATTTTGATGAATTTCAAAAAGGAAATAAAAATTACAGAAGTAGCAGCAAAGATATAAGAAGTATTCTAAAAACATTTAATGAAGTTGAGGTTGATGCTGTTGTGCTTGATCTAAGAAACAATGGAGGCGGAGCTTTAATTGAAGCAAATAAAATTATTGGTTTATTTGTATCATCCGGTCCCACTGTTCAAGTTAAACAAAGCAGAGGATTTATTCAGCCATATGGAGATTCAAGAGCTGTTCAAGTTTGGGAAAAGCCAGTATTGATATTGGTAAATCGTTATTCAGCATCAGCTTCTGAAATAGTAGCTGGAGCAATTCAAGACTATAAAAGAGGTATTGTTGTTGGCCAAAGAACTTTTGGCAAAGGTACTGTACAAAGCTTAGAAAATTTGTCTGAAGGTCAAATAAAAATTACTGAATCTAAATATTACAGAGTCAATGGGACAAGCACACAAAATAAAGGAGTAATCCCTGATATTGAGCTGCCCTCAACATGGGATATTGATACCGTTGGAGAAAGTTCCTATCCAACCGCTTTAAAATGGGACACTATCAGACCATACAGACATAAAAAATTTAAACTGGAGCCACATTTAGTTGAGAAAGTTTTGAACCAACACGAATCACGTTTAACTTTTGAGCCTAATCTAAATTATCTTCAAAAGGTAAGAAATAGATACGACTTAAATAAAAACAAAAAGTTATTGAGCCTTAATATTAATAAAAGAACAATTCAAAAGGAATTGAGAAGAAGTTGGTTATTAGATATTGAGAATGAAAGAAGGTCTGAGATTGGATTAGATATATTTAATTCTTTTGAGGAAATGGAAAACTTCAAAGATGATAAAGATAGTCTCAACCAAAATTCTATTAACTTAGAGGATGATTACTTATTGATAGAGTCAACAAAAATTATTAATGATTTTTTAAACTTTGGTAAGAAAAAAATGTTATCTTCTGTGGACTAAAATGAAAATTGTATCCTTTAATATCAATAGTGTAAGAGCAAGGCCTCATCAGCTTGAACATATAAGAGACACAATAAATCCTGATGTTATTGGTCTACAAGAAACCAAAGTTAATGATCCAGAATTTCCAATTGAAATCATAAATGAAATTGGTTATCACGCAGAGTATTGGGGCCAAAAAGGTCACTACGGTGTTGCATTTCTAAGTAAAGAAAAGCCATTAGATACCTCTAAAGGTTTTGTGAGTGATACAGAAGAAGAGCAAAAAAGATTTATACAATGTAAATATAAATTTGGAAATTCTAGTATTGTTATTATGAATGGATATTTTCCACAGGGTGAAAATATTAACCATGAAACAAAATTTCCAAAAAAAGTTAAATTTTATAATGATTTATATATCCATATAAAGGAGTTACAAAAAGATTCAAAGAATTTAATTGTCATGGGTGACTTTAATGTATCTCCTGAAGATATTGATATTGGAATCGGCGAACAAAACGCAAAAAGATGGCTAAGAGAGGGAAAAACATCTTTCCAACCACAAGAAAGAGAAATGTGGAATAGTATTAAAAACTTAGGCTTCGTGGATTCATGGAGGGTTATAAATCCTAACGAATCTTCAATTTACTCTTGGTTCGATTATAGATCAAGAATGTTTGATCAAAATCCAAAACGAGGATTAAGAATAGACCACATATTATTATCAGAAAATCTAAAAAGCTCCATCAATCTTGTTGGCATTGATTATGATGCTCGAGCTATGGAGAAACCATCAGATCATTGTCCTGTATGGTTAGAGCTCAATGAATAATCTAGAATTTAGAGTTCCTAAAGATGAAAAAGAATTTAATGAATATGATTTGTTTAGATGGCGATTACTCAGAAAACCTATTGGAAAAACGATTGAATCTTTAAAAGATGAATATGAAGACAACAGTTTTCACTTAGTTGGAGTTATCGATAACCAGATAGTCGCATGTGGAAGATTGCATTTTATTGATGATTCAAAAGCTCAAATAAGATACATGGCAGTCGATAAGGAATATCAGAGAAGAGGTCTTGGGACATCAATGCTTGCAGTGCTAGAAAGTCATGCTAAAGATAATAACGTAGATAAAATCATTCTTAATGCTAGAGATCATGCAATAAAATTTTACACAGCTGCTAAATATAAAATTTTAGAGAAATATCATGGATCCGATACCGGAATACCTCACACTACAATGACTAAGGATATTTAGTTATCTCCTTAATTTAAAAAACTCTCTTAGTAACTTTGAGCTTCTATCTTCCATAAGACCATAGCGATATGTAACGGTGTGGTTAAATAGTTTTTTATCTAAAAAATTATCTACAGATACTATGCTGCCAGTTTTTGGCTCTTTAGCTGCAAAAACTATTGAACTTAGTCTTGCATCTAATGCAGCTTTTGCACACATATGACATGGCTCAAGCGTTACGTACATTAAACAGTCATTAAGCCTATAGTTATTGATATTTTTTGATGCATTCCTTAGCGCATTAATTTCAGCATGCGAAGTCACATCATTTTTAGATATTACTTTGTTTCTTCCCTCGCCTATTATCTTTCCATCCTTAACTATAATAGCTCCAACGGGCACTTCCTCGTCATCAAAAGATTCTACAGCTAACTCAAAAGCTCTTTCCATGAAAAGCTTATCTTTAGAAGAAAACATTAATAGAAGCTGATCTCTTTGACATGAAGTTCAACATTGAAATTTCTTCCATATCCTGCAAAGCTAATATCTCTAATATTATTTGGACGCAGCTTAGGAGACATGCCTGATTTTTTTTCAAAGTTAGCAAAATTTATTTCAAACATCTGCCATTCATCACTTACATCAAATTTTGAACTATGGTAAGCCCATGGAGGCATTCTCATGCCTTGCATGGTCACATGTATCTCATATGTTTCATCGTTTCCTTTTGCCATAAAACGAATACCTTTAACTGATTGATCAACATTGTTTGGTCTGTGAGCCAATCTTACAAAACCGCCATTATTTTCAGTAGTAACGAATCCACTTAAACTAAAAATACCATCGTTATAGTCTGCCTTAAGTTCTGATTTTCCCCCCATTACCTGATCAGTTACGACATACCAATTTGATGGATCATTTGAAATATTAGACATTAGATTTAAAGATAAAATTAAAAGTAAAAATACTATGTTGTATTTAATGGACATATTTAATCTAGGTGAGTCTCTTTATCAGCTTTAAACCAAGGTAGAGTCACAACTTTAGATTTTAAATCACCATTAGATGATTCTACAACTACATGAGTTTCTTCTTCAGCATATTCTATATCTACAATAGCAAGTGCAATATTTTTTTGTAATCTTGGTGAGAAAAATGCTCTAGAAACTCTTCCAACTTTTTTATCATTCTTTTTAACTGACCAAAAATTTTCAGGTACTTTAATTATTGGGTCACCCTCTAGTTCAATGCCAACTAATTTTTCTGTTAGTCCTTTCTCTTTAATTTCTTTTAAAGCAGACTTACCAATAAAATCAATTTCTTGATCTACGTCAACAAGTCTTCCAAGGCCAATAGTAAAAGGGTTGTGTTCTCTTCCAAAATCACTTCCATAAGAAAGTATTCCTCCTTCGATGGTTCTAATTGTGTTTGGTGCTATAACTCTACCTTTAAATTCCTGAGCAGCTTTATAAACTAACTCAAATAATTTATTTCCAAGCTTTCCATCCTGAAGATACAGCTCATAACTTAACTCACCACTCCAGCCAGTTCTTGCAATAACCATTGGAATTTCTTCTAACGATGTCTGTCTTGCCTTGTAATATCCTAAATCGTCATGCTCACCATTAAAAAGTTTTTGAATCAATTTCCCTGACTTTGGACCACTAATTTGAAGAGGTGACACATCAGGCTCATGTATAGAGACGTCCATTCCAGAGTTAATAGCAATTCCTTGTAACCAAAGAATTACGTCGCCATCTCCAGGAGATATCCAGAACCTGTTCTCTTCTAGCCTCAACAGACATGCATCATTAATAATGCCACCGTTCATATCAGTTAGTAAAATATATTTGCAAAAACCTATTTCACACTTTTCTAAATTTCTTGGTTGAATATATCTTATAAAATCATATGCATCAGGTCCGCTAATTTCAATTTGTCGCTCTGCAGCAAAATCACCAAAGGTAACATCATTGATTAAACTTTCATATTCTTTTTCTGGACCAGAAAAACCTGTAGGCAGATACATTTTATTATAAACAGTAAAGCCGGTTACACCATACTTTAAATCTGACTCATAATAAGGAGACTTTCTAATTCTTGATCCTATTCCAATGAGTAAAGGTAATTGTGATTGTGACATTTAATCTCCTAAAATTATTGATATTTTAATCTCAAAATATCTTAAGAGTAAATGCATTATTTTGATAATTAGATTATTATTTACAAAGCAATTTCTAGAGATTATATGGGGAAAAAAAGATTTTTTGACGATAGGCTAAAATATCTATCATTTATTCAAAATACAGGTGAAAAAAAAGCAATATCAAAAGAAATCTATTCTTATATTGCAAACTTGTCACAAAATAAATCCTATTTAAGACTTCTTGACGCCGGAACAGGTGATGGAACAATTAATTCAAATATTATTAAGAGTTTTCATAGATACCATCCCTACACATCATTATTAATGACAGGAAAAGAAATTAGCTATGAAGATCTAAAAAATACCTTAGAAAAAATGCCTGATAGATTTGTTGAGCATCCAAACTTACTTATTACAATGACCAATGTAAAGTTTTCTGAGTTAGGACTTGTTGAGAGCGCAAAAAAAATTAAAAATAAAAAAATATGTGAATTTAATTTAATACTTAAGAGTGATAACTCCTTTGACTTTAATCAACAAATTTCAGGAAATCGTATATCAAACTTTATTAAAAAAAATTGGGGCATTGAAATTGATAATAAAGGGAGAACTTCATATTCAAATCCATGCATTATAAGAATCTATAGGGAAGATAATAAAAGACAACTCAAACAATTTCTTAACAATGATTATGAAAATAATAATTATGATTTGATAGTTGCTTCTCAAGCATATAGAGCTGCTTCTCCAGTCAAATTAAAAGTTAGTAATGTTATAGGTCCATTAATGAGACTTCTTAATAAATCAGGTAGGCTCCTAATAACACACTCTTTGGGTGGAGAAAATGTTCAAAAAATTCTTAAGGTAGGATTTGAAGATATTGAAGCTTTTCCAAATCAAGCCAAGGACATTATAGAGTTTTTGAAAAATAATCCTTTTGGTGAAAATAATATATATACTTTCTCCAAACCTAAAAATTATAATTTTCAATTTAAAAAAGCGCCTGATCAAACAGTCACTGAATTATTTGGACATAACACTGATGCCAAGTGGGCGAATATATTATATGTAGGCCAAATACCTGAAAAAGATATACAACAATTAGAAAAAAATACAAAGCTATATAATAAAGTAAAGAGAATGATAGATAAGACTGCTGTCATTGAATTTAAAAATGAAATTTTTGCAATCACAAAGGTAAGATAATGAAAATACTAGTGATGGGGTTACCAGGAAGTGGGAAAACATATCTAGCAAAGCGAATGCAACCTATACTTAATGCTGCCTGGTATAACGCAGACATAGTAAGAGAGATGGCGAATGATTGGGACTTTTCTCCTGAAGGTAGAATAAGACAAAGTTTAAGAATGAAAAGCTTAGCTGACTTTGAAAAAAAACATGGAAGAATCGTTATATGCGATTTTGTATGTCCTACACATGAAACAAAAAGAAATTTTAATCCAGACATTACTATTTGGATGAACACAATAAAATCTGGAAGATATGAAGATACCAATAGGATGTTTGAATCTCCAATGGAGGTTGATTATGAAGTAAATGAAATGAATGATCGTAATCATGAAAAAATTGCTAATGAGATACTAATAAATGTTTGATTGGAAGAAACCTACTGTTCAGATGCTAGGCAGATGGCAACCATGGCATATGGGTCATCAAGAACTTTTTAAAAGATGTATCAAAAAGACTGGTCAAGTTATTATTCAAGTTAGAGATGTGGAAGGTACATCCGGTGGCGAAGGTCAAGATGATAATCCATTCTGCTGGGAAGATGTTTGCAAAAACATTGAGTCTAATCTTTTTAAAGATGGTTATAAAAGAGGTATAGATTATGAAATAATGCTAGTGCCTAACATAACTAACATCACATATGGAAGAGGAGTTGGTTATGTATTTGAGGAAGAGACTTTTGATAAGGAGATATCCTCTATAAGTGCTACAAAAATAAGATCGGAACTTAGAGAAAAAGGTAAACTCTAAATTACTCCAATTTAAAAGTTAGTCCGGCACTACTTTCTAATCTTTTTATTAATTTTTTGCCCATTGATGCAGCAGGTGTATATATTCCACCAGCAAGATTTTCACAATCTTTAACAAGACAGACTGCACTTTCAGTTATCATTTTTGATGTTGAACCATATCCTGGATCCATGTCTCCACTAACCGAAGCTTTAATAGTTTCACCATCAACATCTGCACAAAAAAGTACATCATAATTCCCATTTTCTCTGGACTCTCTTGAGGGTCCATCACCTGGCTCAGGTGCATCCCCAAGAGGATTCATAGTAGATATAAATTCTGCGGCTGCCTTGCCCTCTTCTCCAGTACCTTGTATCCACATTTCATTATATTTAAAGTTTTCACCATAAATATGATTCATTAATTTATTAGAACGATGGATATTTTTTGTATTGATTGGGGCCATAAAAAATGGAGCTACCCAAGTATCTAGTTCTTCGTCATATACTGGCTTTGAATCATCATCCTGCTGTACGCCTTGCATACCCTCACATAATGCATGAGGATTTACTAGAATATTAATAAGTTCAGGATCTGATTGAAGAGCAGTCATTGTAGCTTTCATTGATGCAGCTGTTCCACCGGAAAATTCTCCATTCATGTCTCTTACTCTTCCTCTCACAGATGGTGCATATTTATTTAGCTTAGACATTACTTCTTCTTGAACAAATAAAACTCCAAGGTCAAAAGGAATACTGTCAAACCCACAAGAAAAAACTATTCTTGCACCTGTTTCTTTTGCCTCTGCAGAACATTCAGAAATAATTTTATGCATGAAGCCAGGTTCACCACATAAATCTACGTAATCTGTACCAGTAGAGATGCATGTTTTTATAATTTTTTCACCATACAATTGATATGGACCAACTGTTGTTAAAACACATTTTGTTTGACTAACCATTTCATCTATAGAATTTTGGTCATTACTATCCACTATAATTTTTTCAATGTTGGAAGGAAGATTGTATTTTTTTTGAACATGTTCTAACTTTTCATTATTTCTTCCAGCGATGGCCCATGAGATCTCATTATTATTGATGTATTGATTTATTGCATACTCAACAACTAATTTTCCAGTGAAACCTGTGGCTCCATAAATTACAAAATCATATTTATTTAAGTTACTCATATTAATTCCTACATAAATGATTAGGCATTATAATATTAAAAATATATATATTAATTAAATGTTAAAAAAAATTAGAGAATTCTTCAGAGTAATAGGTGAGCTCAAATACATAATTCCTTTGATGAGATATAAATGGCCCGATCTTGAAGATAATGCTTCTCTTGCCCACTCCTTTCAAGAAACTGTTCAAAAATTTGCTGAGAAAGAATTTTTATATTTTAAAGATGAGGTTTGGACATACAAACAAACAAATGAGGCTGCAAATATACTTGCAAATAAACTATCAAATGAAGGTATAGAGCATGGCGATAGAGTTGTTCTTTTTATGGAAAATAGACCAGATTTCGTTATCTCCCTTTTAGCAATTAATAAATTAGGAGCAATTGGAGTTTTAATTAATACAAGTCTTACTGGAAAGCCTCTTGTTCACTGCATAAATACATCCGATTCCAAAAAATGCATTTTTGGTGATGAGTTGTCTGGCTCTTTGGAAGGTGTGCTTTCAGAAATCAATATTACTAAATCTTCTGATTTGTTATGGGTTGATGACGGTGCATCAAATAATTGTCCAGAGTGGGCATCAAATATTAAAGAAAATCTTGATGAAACATGCCTCTTAAATCTTGATGAAACAGATAAGGTGGTAGCTGGCGATACTGCATTTTATATATTTACTTCTGGCACAACTGGTGTACCAAAGGCAGCTTTATTTCCTAATGTAAAGATTGTTGCAGGCTCAACTAACATTACTAAGGCAGGATACAGATTAACAAGTGATGACTGTATGTATAATTGTTTACCTTTATATCACTCAACTGGACTTATTTTAGGTCTATGCGCATGTATTCAGGTAGGTGCATCTACATTTATTAAAAGAAAGTTTTCTGCGTCCTCTTTTTGGGGTGAAGTTCAAAAATTTAATACAACTGCATTTGTGTATGTTGGTGAATTATGTAGATATCTGAGCTTTCAAGATCCATGCGATGATGAAAAAAATAATCCTATTTCAAAAATGGTCGGTAATGGTCTTAGACCTGACCTTTGGGACACCTTCAGAAATAGATTCAAAGTTGAGAGAATCTGTGAAATATACGGAGCTAGTGAAGCAAATGGTATGTTTATGAATCTTTTAAATAAAGATCGGACAATAGGAATGACAAATGTCGATATTAAACTATTTGCATATGACGTAGGAGAGGATAAATTAAAAGTTGATGAGGATGGTAAATATATTGAGATAACAGATCACTCACCTGGACTAGCTTTAATGAAAATTGGGCCTAATGCAATATATAACGGTTATACAGATGCTCAAGCAAGTGAGAAGAAGATATTAAGAGATGTTGTTGAAGAAGGAGATCGTTGGTTTGACACAGGAGACCTTTTGAAAACTATGGATGTTGGTTTTGCGCTGGGAAGACAACACTATCAGTTTGTTGATAGGGTTGGAGATACTTTCAGGTGGAAATCTGAAAATGTATCTACAAATGAAGTTGCAGAAATACTTAATGCTTTCGATCAAGTGAATATGGCTAACGTCTTTGGAGTAAAAGTACCACAGAGTGAAGGTAGAGCTGGAATGGTCGCTTTCAACTGCAATCTTAATAATTTCCAATGGGATAAATTCTCTGAATTTGTCTCTGAAAAGCTGCCAAGCTATGCGCAGCCGGTATTTGTAAGAATTATTGAAGAGCTTGAAACAACAGGAACATTTAAATTAAAAAAGAATGATTTGAGAGAAGAGGCATATCATCTTGATAGAGTTGATGGGGATCAGATTTTTGTTAAAAAACCAGGAGACAAAACTTACACGCTCTTAAATGAAGACTTTTATAATGTCATTCAAGAAGGTCAAGCTGGCTTTTAAAAAGCTACTTTATATTGCTATCTATTAATACTGCTACTAAAAGAGCTGGTTCCGTTCCATTATTAACCCAAGCATGATTTGTTCCCCTTTGAATAACTACATCAAATGGCTTTAAATTAACTTCTTCTTCGTCAAGAATTAATGTTACATCACCTTTTAATAGAATAATGTAATCAATGGTCTCTGTTTTATGCATTGCAGGATGCTTAGAAGTATCAATGCGATGATGTCCAGCACCAACTTTTTCAAAAGCATCTGCAGCAATTTCTTGAAGCATTTCCTCAGGAACACCTTCAGGTAAAGGATTTATTTGAAAATATCTAAACTTTGTTCCATTTTTTGGAGGTGACAAAATAACTTCATTATCTGCCCTATCTATATCATCAGTTGATATTATTTCGAATCCATCTGTATTCCATAACTCAAAAAGACCTCCGACATCTTCACCGATAGACCTTGCTGGAGGGCCATCTAAGGTTATCACTGATTTTCCTTCACTGTTATGACCCGTTAATATTCTTCTCATGTTTATCTCCTATTTCTTTAATGATACTCTTTATTTCCTTTGCTCTTAAACTAGAATCTAAATCGCTCCATTCGCATTTTGAGCTACTTTTTAATTTTGCTATTTCAGTAGACTTATCAATATCTTTTTTTTCCATAAAATCAATAGCCTGCTTTGCACTATTTCTGTCATTACATATCAAAACCATGTCACACCCTGCCTTAAGTGACTTTTCAACTTTTTCATGACATGAATCATTGCCGGCACCAAGCATTGTTAAATCATCTGATAGAACTAACCCCCTATAATTTAATTCATTCCTAAGAAAATCTTTCAACCAATAATTTGAAAAACTTGGAATATATTCGTCTATCTTAGGGAATAATATATGCGCACACATTACAGCATCCAATTTTTTAGACAGCCTTCTAAATGGCTCTAAATCATTATTTTCTGAATCTAGCTCATCAAAAGACCTGTTATCAATTGGCATCTCTTTATGACTGTCTTCAACAACTCCGCCATGTCCAGGAAAATGCTTACCTGTTGAACTCATTCCTGCTTCATTCATTCCATCAATAAAAAAAGATGCATTTTTAATGACTTCTTGAGCTTCATTTGAAAAAGCTCTATCCCCAATTATTGATGAAGAATTTTTATCAAGATCAAGAACAGGTGCAAAATTTATATCAATTCCTGCAGATATTAATTCGCTAGCAGAAAGCCATGCGATTTCTTTGAATATTTCACTATTACCGTTTTTTTTTGCAAAAAGAGAAATTTCCTGCATTGAGGGAATTTTAGTGAACTCATTTTTGAATCTTTGGACTCTACCTCCTTCATGATCTACAGCAAAAATAATATTTTCTTTTATGTTTTTAATTTCAATTATTAAGTTCTTAATCTGTTCATATGATTCAAAATTCCTTGAAAAAAATATAATTCCTCCAACATGCTTATTTGTAATGACAAACTTATCCTCATCTGAAAGAGAAGTGCTTTCAATATCAAGCATAATTCTGCCGAATGTATCAATCATGTTTTTAATAATAACAAAGAAAATTGATTCAAGTTATTTTTGAGTAGTATGGAATAAAACTATACTGATAAAAAAATTAATAATCTACGATCGTCTCAATTAAAAAACCTTTTTCTTGTATTAGCTTTCTACCACCTAGGTCTTCAAGATTAATAATGCTCAAGATTAATATATTCGAATTTTTTACATTAAAATTTTCGCTCAATAATTCTGCACATGCTATGGCAGTGCCGCCAGTTGCAACCAAATCATCTACGATGACTATTTTCTCATTTGGCTTAATTTGAGTATTCTTCTGTATTTCTATCGAAGTGCTACCATATTCAAGGTCAAAACTTTTCTTATATGTCTCATTAGGGAGTTTACCCGGTTTTCTAGCAAGCACAAAAGGTAATCCTAAATCTCTTGCAATAGTACCAGCAAAAATAAATCCTCTACTTTCTATGCTTGCAATAATATTTCCATCAAACTTTTTTGTAATTTTTGTTAACTCGTCACAAGTTAACCTAAAAGCAATTGGGTTCTCTATTAAACTAGTGATGTCTCTAAATTTTATGCCTTTTATGGGGAAGTCATTTACTGTCCTTATAAACTGCTTTAAGTCTAAAGGATCATTCATTCTTCACTGTTCCAATTTGGTGGGCGTTTCTCAAGAAAAGATTCTATCCCCTCTTTCGCATCTTCACCCAAAGCATTTCTTGCCATTACTTTTGAAGTGTAATTATATGCATCAGATAGATTCATTTCATATTGCTTATAAAAAGCATGCTTACCGTTATGGACAGTCATCATTGGTTTTGAAGAAATTTTATTAGCTAATTCTATTACTTCTTTAGATAGTTCATCTTCATGAAAATGATCATTTATTAGAGATATTCTTTTAGCTTCAGTTGCATCAATCATTTCTCCTGTTAATAACATCTTCATAGCATCTTTCTTATTAATGTTTCTTGATAAGGCCACCATTGGAGTAGAGCAAAACAAACCAATGTTTACACCAGGTGTTGCAAATTTTGATGAACTAGAAGCTAACGCTAAATCACAACTTGCAACAAGCTGACAGCCTGCCGCTGTTGCAATACCATTAATTTCTGCAATGACTGGCTTTGGGCAATTCACTATCATTTGCATCATTGACGAGCATAAGTTAAACAAATTTATAAAATAGGATTCTCCGTTATCTTTGTCATCTCTCGCAGAAGATATTTCTTTAAGATTATGACCTGAGCTAAAAACATTCCCTGTTGATGCAATGATTATCACTTTTACATCTTGTTGATTTGAAATATCTTTAATTGCATCAATTAAGCTCGTTAACATATTTTCAGATAAAGCATTCTTGTTAGCACAGTCATTTAAAATAAGCTTTATAACCCCATTAGGGTGTACTTCTTTGATTAAGATACTCGAAGATATATTTTTCATTTAAAACTTTTTTCTAGAATTTTTTTTGGACACTCATTCATTATAACAATAAGGCCTTCTTTTTTTGCAAAATCTGCTGCATCTTCATTAACTACACCTTCTTGCATCCAAAGAATATCTGCATTTATAGATACAGCTTCTTTTGCTATGTTAAAAACGTATTTACTTGACCTAAAAACATCAACCATATCAATCTTTTCTTTAATATCATGCAAATTTGGATAGCACTTTTGGTTTAATATCATATTATTAGATTCATTAGGATTAACTGGAAAAACTTTATATCCATAACAAATAAGAAATTCCATAACTTTATAGCTATCTCTTTGTGGGTTTGTGCTTGCTCCTACAATCGCAATTGTTTTAACTTTTTTTAGTAAAGAAGTAATCTTTTTTGAATTCATAGATTTATTAATTTTCAAATGAGATATATAATCAAATTATGTCAGAAACTAACTTAAGCCCAAAACAAATTGATGCAATCAATACAAGTCCAAATGATTGGATAGTATGTTTTATATTAGTTATTTTTCTTGGTTTTTGGGGAGTACATAGATTTTATGTCCGCAAGATTGGAACTGGCATTCTAATGATTTTTACCTTTGGTGGCCTTGGAATTTGGTGGTTTATTGATTTAATTTTAATTGCTACTGCATCTTTTAGGGATAAAGAAGGAAGACAAATCCCGTATAATAATACACCTTTGATAAATCCTACACCCGTAAGCACTAATAAATCCAATAGAGTTGATCAAAACTTTAATGTTAACGTTGCATCTGAGTTAAGAGAGTTATCTTCACTTAGAGATGAAGGAATAATTACAGAACAAGAGTTTAAAAAGAAGAAAAAAGAACTTTTATCATAATAAACTTTTATTTGATCTAAAAATTATAAACAAAAAATATATTTACAAATTTAAATTTGAATATAAATATATGTATAATATAAATCTATATAGGAGGATATTATGGCGGAAAAATCATTTATTACAGCTTTATTGCTTTGTTTATTTCTTGGAGGCCTTGGGGCACACAGGTTTTATGTAGGTAAAGCTGGAACAGGTATTCTATGGCTATTCACCCTTGGCCTTTTTGGTATTGGCACATTAATTGATTTTATTATGATTCTTACTGGATCATTTAAAGATTTTAATGGTAATGACCTTGTAAGATAAGACCTAGTTAAGCCTTAAAAAAAACCACCTTTTGGTGGTTTTTTTATGTTTCTAATTAATCAAAAGCTTCTAGATAGGTGTTAACTTTAAGTATGGCATTTTCACGGATATCTATATAAAAAAGAGCGAAGTCTAGGCCATGATAATTTCCATCAGAACCAGCAAATCCTTGAAATCTTGTTCCTGTTTGATCCGATGCAAATAAAATTCCATCTTTACACTGAGCTTGAACGTAATGCTTAATTGGTGCCTCTAGAGGACCAAAAGTTTCTCCTTTAGGATCATCATCTCTTCCAAAATCTATTGAAAAATTGCCTGATACATATACAGCTCCCCTCGCATCATTAAGATTCGATAAAGTTCCTTCATTTTTCCAAGTTATGGGATTAACACAAATATTATTTTTGTATCTTTGCATATTCATATCTATGTACTTTACATTAATCGTATCCCAATGAACAAAACATCCTAATTCATCTGGGCTATCACAGATGGATATATCATCCATCTTGTTTAACCAAGATTTTGAAATCTCGCCACCAATAATGTAGGCGCCAACCATCCTAGGATATAAATTTGTTCCATCAATTTCCTCAGCAAGCAACCTAATAGAATGTCCTGTGCCCTGACTATGACTTGCGATAATAAATGGTCTGCCGTTACTATAATTTTTTATAAAGTACTCAAATGCTTTTTTTACATCCTGGTATACAAATGAATGGATTTCATCACGTAATTTATCACTACCATAATAGCTATAAATTGATGCTTGACGATAATGAGGTGCATATATACTGCAACATCCATTAAAAACACTAGCTTGATTAGCCATCATCCATCGAGTATTTTCTTTTGTTGCAGACTCTTCATCAAGAGGATCGGTCCAATAATTTCCCTTCAAATATCCCGTGGGGTGCACAAAAAATACATCTACTTTTGAGTTTAATTGATTAATTCCAACTTCGCCAAGAGGAATTAAATCTGCCTCATCTTTTATTTTAGGTAGTGATGCCCAAGAACTCTCTTTTGAATAATCAAGCTGAGGTACAGCGTCTTTTGGATTAAAAATATGATCTGGTCTACCAAAAAAATACGCATATGCAATTTCAGCTGTAAGGCCTTGATCACGTAAATCTTTAAAATATGGTAATGCCCATGCAAGAATAACCATCAAAAAAAAAGCTAATACAATTAAAGTCTTTTTCATTGTTACTAATAATTTCTTATTCCATGGAGCTAAAAAGTCTCATATGGATTTATTCGTTTCCAAAAACAGTATTGTGTGTATTATTAACTCTTAAAAAAGTTGTGCATTTAGATAGATCTTTTAATTTATTTGCGCCCACATAGGTACATGCAGACCTAATGCCACTCAGAATATCTTTAATTGTGTCATCTGCTTTACCTCGATATTCAATTTCAACTGTTTTTCCTTCAGTTCCTCTGTAGTTATTATGATTACTATGTCTAGTCATAGCTGATTCAGAGGCCATGCCATAAAATTTCATAACTCCATCTTCGATTGTGCCGTCACATTCATCATGTCCTGCCAACATGCCACCAATCATTACAAAGTCTGCACCTCCGGCAAAAGCTTTAACTATGTCTCCGGAACTAGTACAACCTCCATCAGCAATAATATGGGCATTTAAGCCATGTGCTGCATCTGCACATTCAATAACAGCACTTAATTGAGGATAGCCGATACCTGTTTTGATTCTTGTTGTGCAAACTGAGCCTGGACCTATACCAACTTTAACAATATCTGCTCCAGCTAAGATTAATTCCTGTGTCATATCTGCAGTAACTACATTTCCTGCAGCAATAGTTGCATTAGGACATTTATCTCTAAGTTTCTTGACAGAGTCAACAAATTTAATAGTATAGCCATTTGCTACGTCAAGACCGATAAAACCAGTAGAAGTTTTAGATAATTTTGAAATATCATCTATACCGCCAAACCAACAGATATTAGATTTACCTTTATTAAATTTATTTGAATCATTTTTAAGATAGTGTTTAGCTGGACAAGTTATAAGTTTATGTTTTGAAAGAACATTGTGCATTGACGGTGTGCCAACTGTATCCATATTAGCAGACATAATAGGAATTCCAGTCCATTTTTTCTTACTCCAAAGAAAACGGTGCGTTCTAAAAAGTCTTACCTCCCCTCTAGAACTCATTCTCGATCTTTTTGGCCTGATTAATACATCTGAATAATCAAGTTTTATATCTTCATTAATTAACAAAAGTAAATTCTCCTCAGCTTTATTACTTTATATTAATAATATTGTATTTAAAACGATTATTACAATTTTTATTTCACTCAATAATTACTTTATTAAGATATAAGTATCATTTCTTGAGTTGTAACCTATTATTTATTGACCAATAGAGATTTCTGGTATGCAATGCCCTACCTTCATTATTTGCATGCCAATCGTCAGCGCACATAAGATCAGAGGATTGATATGGATCTTGAGATAATAAGTGGACCAAACCCTTTCCATTTTTTTCTCTTGAAACAAGAAGATCTTGTAACTTGATTATCAAAGCCTCTCTTAAATGGTCATTTTTATCCATGATTTGATCATTAAAACCATTAGGCATATAGATAAGAATTGTTGCATTAGGAAATAGAAAAGATATTCTCTCTAATTGTGCTGAGGTCCATGGATACAAATCATTTTCATTTAGATATACTCTAGGATTATGAGGATTTGCTTTAAAAGTACCACAAGGATAATCAGCAAAGCCAAAGTCTCCATAATTATTTTCTACTGGATATGGCCTAAAACCTGTAAGGCCCATCAAATCTTTTAAATTTGAAGCTAAAGAGCGTTGAGGTTTATAAGAAATTTTATTTTTACCATATAAGTTTGTGTTAACTCTTTTTCTCTTAATATAGTCATTTCTGACTAGTGTCGATGCACTGTAAACAACAATAGAAACGTCTTGTCTCTTTGTGAGACTTAATGTATCCACTAGAAAGCTTTCATAATTTTCGTCGGTATAACCTTCTGCAGGTATAGCAAGATTTGCCCAGGTCATATCCGAATACAAGCTTAAAGATTCGGCACTTATTCCCCACCAAGCATTGGAGCCACCCAAAATGACACCATCTATACGATCAAGATTTTTTAATGCTTGCTGTTTGTTCTTTATTGCTTCGTAAACCGGTTTATTTACATAATTTTTATCTGACCAAAAAATATAAGAAACATAAAAGATAATTAATATAGGTATTATGAAATACCATACAAATTTATTAGCGTTGCCCGTATACTGCAAAATTTAGCCCTCCACTATTAATTAGGATTATTGTAATAATCAAAATGATAGCAAGCGAGAAAGGAGCCCTTAAATACTTATAATTTCTTTTTTTGACTATTGGCATATTTCTGAAAAAAAACTCAATAGCAATGATACCAAAACCTAAAAGCAATGATGCTTTCGTTGTCGGCGGCAAAGACGCGATCTCGATAAGCGTACCATATCCCTCAAAAGAAAATAATAATTTTTCCATTAATATATCAGTATCGCCCTCTGCAAAAATAAGCCTTCCAATTGTTACAGACAAGATTAATACAATTGTTGGGAGGAAAGGGATATTTAGTCTTAACAAATATATTGTAAATAGAAAAATTAAGGCATGAAAAATACCCCAAATCAAAAAATTTATAGTTACTCCATGCCATATTCCAGAAGCCAAAAATACGCCTAATAAAGCAATGCTTGGAGGAAAGCTCCTCCTCAATGGTTTATAAAACAATAACTTCAAAACTGCGGATAATGAAAGATGCCAACCTCTCCAGAATTCAATAATATTACTACTTGAAAATGGTTGTTTAAAATTTAACGGAATTTTATAGCCAATTATCCCAAATAACCCATACAGCATTAGAGATAGACCGCAAAAATTTGCATACAAAAATAGTTCAAAAATTATTGCAAAAAGTAAAGCTGATACAGCATCTGTTAAATAAATAAGCTTAAATAAAGGTACTAATGGAACTCCAATAATATGAAAGAGAAAAAAACCAATTATAAAAAAAGGTAAGTAATAATTTAATCGATTATGGAAACTCCTATAGCGATAATCTCTAACAAAAAGAGCAATGGGGCCACTAGCCAACAATGCTGGATTAGAAACTTTAACACTATCCAACAAATCGAGTTTTTTTGCATTCTTTGCAAAAAATGCTAGTGAAAGTGTATAGAATGAAAATCCAAAAAAAAGAATGTTAGGAGACTCACTTACAGAACCTGTAAGAGGTTTTATGACACCAAAAAAAGTTAGTATGCCAGTTGAAAAAAATAACAAATAAGCAAATAAGGTTTTATACCTTTCAGATAATACTCGTAAAACAAGTATAGCTAAAAAACAAAAGCTTAACGGAGCTATAATCCCCACTAAAGATATTTCTGTATTTCTTACAGAAAAAAAGTAGATAAGAGCGCCAATAAACCAAAGAACTAAAAATTTAATTCTGTTAATATTCATGTCTCATTGATGAGGCTAAATGGCCCCCGATTTCTTATTTGAATTGTTTGCATAATCAAAAACTAATAAGCCTTCACTATAATTATATGTATGTGTCCCAATTAGATTTGGAAAAAAATCTGGTTCAACCTCAAATAAACTCTCTTCTCTATATGCTTCAGTACTTAAAGATTTTATTTCTGCTACTCCAAATGCTCGTCCATATAAGTTAAACCCTTGCCTTTGGTATACCCTATAAAGCTTAGATTTATCTATTATAAATCCACCATTTCTTGCCTTTAAAGGATCAAATATTGCTGGGTTGGACTTGTGCGGAATCCAGTCTTCGCCAATTGGACTTGAATTATGAAAAACATGTAATTGTGAGTAATGCTCTCCAACGGGACTATAATCCATATTAGATATAAGCCACCATCTATCTTTATGAAAAAATATAGATGTATCTACAGCAGATATATTATTAATCAGGGTCTTTTCAAATTCCCACTTTAGGGGAAATTCAACACATTTATATAGCCTTATGTCATTCTTTGCATGTGTATCAGGACACATATATAGCTCGCCTTTAAATTCAAACAAGTAAGGATAGGCTAGGTGGAAATCCTCAACTAGCGCTTTGCCTAATTTGGAATATCCTTCTTTACGAATCTCATAAACTGATATACAACCTTGGTCTCTAGAGTAATCAAAATCTTCAACGAAACAATAATGCTTCCCGTTTCGATAGATTAAAAAAGGATCTGCAAGAAATCGATTTTTAGGATTTTGAATTTTTACAGAGCTGCCTAAGTCTGGTTTTAGCCAAGAGTTTGTAAATTGGTATGCAATACTCCATCTAATTCTTCTCCCAAAAAATCTACTTACTTTTTTACGAAGATATATAGAGGCTGTTTTAAGTAGATAATTCAGTACTTGTATTATGTTTGGAACTGTATAAAGCTTTTTGACATAAGGTGTTTTTGGATAAATTTTTAAATTTGGAGAGTTTGAGGTTATCTCATCAATAGTTTTGTGCAAAAACGGATTTGAAATTTCATATAATTTTGCTTTATTTAGACTATAAAACCAGCTAGTGCGAATAAAACCTTTATATAGAACATCACCTCCATCTAATTCTTCGTTTAATCGTTGAATGATAAATCCAGTTCTTGGTTGTTTTTTATAGACTTCCCAAAATCCAGCAGGCCCTCCCCTGTTTACATCATTATCTGCATGATGAAATGAAATTATTCCATTCGGGCAGCAAGTTAAGATTTTACCCCTTAGTATCCGTCTGCCACCTCGAACTAATAATTGAAGGTTAGCACGTTTGATCTTTTCTAAATCAGAATCATCATAGGTATAAGACAAACCACTTTTAGAAATAATTGGTGACACCTTTATTACTTCAAAATCACTTTCTGCAAGTTTATAGATATTATAAAAGTCCTTATAAATTAATTTTCTACTAATAATTTTTTTTTCTAATCTATATAAAATCACAAAGAAGACTTTATTTATAAATTTGGAGAAACCCTTTCTTTGAATATATTTGAATATTTTTTTTCGTGGTACTTCGGATAATACGCTTGAATTATTTACAATAATAGTTGATATTTCATAATTATTAGACGTAAGTGACAAATCTATAAAATCTTTTATTTGCTTTGATACATACAAGCTGTCAACTAACAAACCTACTTTTTGTTTCATGAATTAAATACCCAAAGAAAATAAAATTCTAATGAACTGTATAACATGTTTTACTCCCACTCAATAGTTGCACAAAACACCACCTCTGAAACCCCTACTGTGACTGTGTTTCCGAGTGCCTTTTTTGTGTTTTGCCAATTTGTCAAAGTTTTGAAACTAAGGGTGTAGTGGGTAATTTTTAAATTATTTAACAATCAATATCTCCATAGTTATCTGAATACATTGTGGTCGAGCAATATCTTTCGATTGGTCTGAAATCACTTCCACGACACTCCAAATCTCCACTTTTATCGTTCTTGCCAGAAAAATATGCCTCACATTTTCGTTCAATTACTCGAAATTTATAACCACTGCATTCAACATCTCCATAATTATCACTATACCTATAGACCTCACATTTTCTTGAAATGTCCCTTAATGTAAATTTTTCATCGTCAATATAAAATTCTCTATTTGCTGCTCTTGCCTGTGCTGCAATTATTGCCATCTGTATTCTTTGTTGCTCTGCTTCCTGTGGTGTCATTTTGTTACATTGTCCACCAACATTTTTATAACCGTTGTTACACATTAAAGTTGAACCATAATATGTGCCATTTGAAACTGAAGGAAGTTTTAGGCATTGTCCACCAACATTTTTATAACCGTTGTTACACATTAAAGTTGAACCATAATATGTGCCATTTGGTACGGTTTGAGATTGTAAAAAAAAAGAACTCAGGAGTAGAAAAAATAATAAATGAGATTTTCGCATTTAATTATTATGCCATGAACATATGACTTTCAATAGTTGCAGAAATTTGTCAAAGTTTTAAAAAAAGAGATGATATTTGTTAAGTTTGACAAACTTTGTCAAACGAAAACCCTTTAAGAATAAGGGTTACAGGGATATTTTTCACTCCCACTCAATAGTTGCTGGTGGTTTGCTAGAGATATCATAAACAACTCTGCTTACTGCCTCAATTTCATTAACAATTCTATTTGAAACATGTTCTAGAAACTCATATGGTAGTTGTGCCCACCTAGCTGTCATGAAATCTACTGTTTCAACAGCCCTTAATGCAATAACCTCGGCATATCTTCTTTCATCACCAACTACACCCACCGATTTTACAGGCAACAAAACTGCAAAGGCTTGACTAACTGTGTTATACAAATCAGCTCTAATTAATTCTTCGATAAAAATGTGGTCAGCATTTTGAAGAATTTTGGTTTTTTCTTTAGTAACTTCGCCAAGTATCCTTACTCCCAAACCTGGACCAGGAAAAGGATGCCTTTCTATCATCTCTTTAGGTATTCCAAGCTCAATTCCTATTTTTCTTACTTCATCCTTAAATAAATCTCTTAAAGGCTCTACCAAATCTAGCTTCATATCTTCTGGAAGACCCCCAACATTATGATGAGATTTAATTACTCGAGCTTCTTTTGACTCTGAGCCTGAAGACTCTATGACATCAGGATAAATTGTTCCTTGTGCTAAAAATCTTATGTCTTTAAGCTTCATTGCTTCAGCATCAAAAACGTCAATAAAAGTTCTTCCAATAATTTTTCTTTTCTGTTCAGGATCTTCAATTTCTTTTAAATGTCTTAGGAAAGTTTCTTGACTATCAGATTTAACTACATTTAATTGCATATTTTCTTTAAATGTTTGCATTACTTGCTCTGCTTCTCCCTTTCTTAAAAGTCCATTATCAACAAAAACACATACTAATTTTTTACCAATAGCTTTATGTAAAAGTGCAGCAGTGACAGAAGAATCGACTCCTCCAGAAAGACCAAGCAATACTTTGTTATCTTGAACTTGCTCTTTTATTTCTTTAATTCTTGAAGAAATTAAGTCATCCATTTTCCAGTCTGTATGAGCGTGACAAATCTCAAAAATAAAGTTCTCAAGCAGAACATGACCATCTTGTGTGTGTGTCACTTCAGGATGAAACTGTATTGCATAAATAGGTAAATTTTTATGCTGCATGGCTGCAATGGGAGCAGTCTTAGTGGAAGCAATTAAATCAAATTCGTCTGGTAAATCTTGAACTTGATCACCATGACTCATCCAAACATTTATTGTTTTATTGATGTCTTTGAAGAGAACTGAGTCATTTTCAACATCTAAACTTGTATGTCCAAATTCCTTTTTATCAACAGATACCACCTGACCACCCATTTGTTCTGCAAGAGTCTGCATGCCATAACAAATACCAAGAATTGGAATATTTAATTCAAAAATACATTGAGGAATTCTTGGTGTATGGGAATCAGTAACTGAGTTTGGTCCACCAGAAAGAACAACACCTTTTGGATTTAAGTCTTGTATTTTTTTTTCATCAATGTCCCAAGGAAGAATTTCAGAATATACATTGCTTTCTCGAATTCTTCTTGCTATTAATTGAGTATATTGAGAACCAAAATCAAGTACTAAGATAGTATCAATATGTTTTTTATTGACTGACAGCTTACCCATTTTAAAGTTAACTTCTTTGGTAATTTGGAGCCTCTTTTGTGATCATGACGTCATGAACATGGCTTTCAGTCATCCCCGCATTTGTAATTTCAACAAATTGACTATTATTTTGCATTTCCTTGATTGATTTACATCCTACATAACCCATGCTTTGTCTTAACCCGCCTTCCAATTGATTTATAACATTAATTACTAAACCTTTATAAGGGACTCTTCCCTCAATACCTTCTGGAACGAGTTTACTCTGATCAATATCATCTTGCATGTATCTATTAGCATCATCTCTTTCAGTCATTGCCCCTAATGAACCCATACCTCGATAAGTCTTAAAACTTCTTCCTTGAAAAAGCTCAACCTTTCCTGGCGCTTCTTCTGTGCCAGCAAATAGACTCCCAAGCATTACTGAGTCTGCTCCAGCTGCAATTGCTTTAGCGATATCGCCTGAGAATCTAATACCTCCATCTGCAATGATATTAATATCTGTTTTTTTCAAAGCATTTTTGATATCTAAAATTGCGCTTATTTGCGGCACTCCTATTCCTGCAATAATTCTGGTTGTACAAATTGAGCCAGGCCCCATACCAACTTTAACTGCATCCGCACCTGCTTTTACGAGCTCTAATGCTGCTTCTGAGGTTGCAATATTACCTCCAATAACATCAATATCTTTAAAAGTAGATTTTATTTTCTTGATAGTATCAATAACATTTTTAGAGTGAGCATGAGCGCTGTCTATTACATATACATCAACACCAGACTCATACAAGGCCTGAGCTCTATCTAGTGTATCCGCACCAGTACCAAGAGCAGCTCCAACTTGCAGTCTTCCGGATGTGTCTTTGGTTGCATCTGGGTGTTGAGCAGATTTCTCAATATCTTTCATAGTCACCAGTCCTGTAAGAACATCATCCTCTCCAATAACTAATACTTTTTCTATTCTATTCTTGTACATTAATTTCATCACATCTTCCTGAGAAAAGCCCTCTTTAACAGTTACCAGCTTTGATAAAGGCGTCATAATTGTGGCTACTTTAGCTTCCATATTTTCTGCATATCTAAAATCTCTGCCTGTTACTATTCCTCGAAGATTTCCATCATCTACAACAGGCATTCCTGAAATGCTCAACTCACTTGTTAGCTGCCTTAATTCTCCAATTGTCTTTTGAGAATTTATAGTTACAGGATCTCTTACAATTCCGCTCTCATATTTTTTTACCGCTCGCACTTCAGCAGCTTGGCTGTCTATAGAATTATTTTTATGAATAATGCCAATTCCTCCAGCTTCTGCTAAGGAGATTGCCATCCTAGACTCAGTTACAGTATCCATTGCTGCAGATAGCAATGGCATTTTTAAAGAAATACTTTTTGTTAGATGTGACTCTATACTAGCTTCACTAGGAAGAAAGTCGCTATATCTTGGTAAGAGTAAGACGTCATCGAACGTTAACGCTTTATGTTTTAATTTTTCCATGTCAGATTATAACCAAACATAAAAAGAAAAAAAAGCTTGTGCAAATCTGACTCCAAACAAAAATTAAATTTTATCTTTTATCTTTGAAATTAATTCTTCAAGCTCTGGTTTATTGTCTTTAATTTCTTCAATCGATAGGCCTTCCAATTCGTGTGGAAATACAAGCCACTTGTTAGTTTCATGAAGATAATAATCAGGTTTATTATTGGTATTATTATTTTCAGGCTTATAAAAAGGAGTAGCTATTTTTATTTCAGGAGTATTTTTCTTACAAGCAGCCTTTATATCATTTATGATTTGATTTATTGAGTTACCAGTATCATGAACATCGTCAACAATTAATAGTCTATCTTCAGATTCAAGCTGCCTTATAACGTAGTTTAAGCCATATACCTGAACTATATCTTTTCTCTCATCAATACCAGAATAATATGAAGTTCTTATTGCAATGTGATCAGATTTTATGCCTAGCACACTTAGGAACTCCTGAACTGCGATGCCAATTGGTGCCCCACCTCTCCAAACGCCGATGATATAGTTTGGGGCAAAACCGCTTTCAAAGACATTCCAAGCTAGAGTGAATGAATCTCTCAATAAGTCTTCTGATTTGATATATAACTTATCCATTACTTAAGTTTAGGGCCTTTAAAAGGCCCTAAATATAAATTATAACTGTAAGAAAAAGAGAAATCAGAAATTGTAACTAATTCTTGTCATAAATTGTCTTGGTGGAATTAATTCCAACCCTGTAGATGCAACTCCAAATACATCAGTCATGCTTGAGTTGATTCCATCTTCATCAGTCACATTTAATAACATCACGTTTAAACCTATATTGTTATTAAAATCTATACCGATATTAAGATTCACAATGTCGTAAGCCGGTATTGAATCAACAACTGGGTTGTTGCTTACACGTTGCATAAACTTACCTCTTTTTACATATTGCAACATAGCTGTAAGGTAGTTACCTGATGGAAGATCAGTTTCATACATTAAACTAACATCAGCTGTAAATTCTGGTGTTTTAGCAAGTTGATTACCCTTAACATTCTCTCTTAAACCATATCTTAAGTCTTCCTCTCCAAAGAAATATTGATAAGCATCGACATTATCGAGAACAAAATAATCAGATGAAACTTCAGAATTTAGGAAAGCTAAGTTCATATCAAAAGTAAATGAATCAGAAGCTAAAGCAGTAAATTCAATTTCAACACCTGACATTTCTGAGTCAGGAATATTAGCTACACCTCCTCTGTAAGGATCAGGATCTGTTGCTTGAAATTGAAGATTTTCATAGTCATAGGAAAAAGCAGCAATATTTGCCCTAGCCTTTCCATTAAATAAGTCAGTCTTGATACCCATTTCTGTTGAATCAACTGTTTCTGCCTCAAAGGTAGGGAAAACCATTGGAGGAGCATTATCATTGTCAAAACCAAATGTTAAATTACTTCCACCTGGCTTGAAGCCGCTAGCTAATGTTAAATACACCATTGTGTTATCTGAAAGATCGTATTCACCTGTAACCCTTGTAGTAACTTCATCTGTAGTGCCTTCAGCTACAAAAGTTTCCGTATTAAGAAAGTTTGTTACGTCCGTTCCAAAAGTGTCTTCAGAATATCTTAATCCAGATACAAGTCTAAAAATATCGCTAAAACTATAAGTTGTTTGAGCATAAACAGACAAAGATTCTCTATATGGAAAAGCATCTGTGAAAAAGTCTACATCAGCTGCTGGACCATAAATATCAAATCTTCCTGGAATACCATAATCATGATCATAACAATAGCTTGGATCTGCAAAAGATGCATCACAAACATATTTAAAAACTCCATCTAGGTCATCATCTCTATAACCTCTTATCACATTTTCTATTTCATGGTCCATATAAAATGCGCCAACAGTCCAATCAAGCTTACCATCCATTGCAGGTTCATTAGATATAAGGTTTACTTCAAATGTCGTTGTTTCAACAAGAGATGTTTCTGGACGAAATTCTGCTTGTTGGTAGGTTGCACCTGCACCTAAACCAGGTATGGAAAGTACTGGATCGCCAAAGTTATGACGATCATTATCTCTTGTGACTGAAATGTCGTCCTCCTGAGAACTGGCTAATATTTTTAAGCTAGCATAGCCGAGATCTGTTTCAAAAATCATTGCAACAACTGATGATGTTAGTTCTTGTTTAGAAATAGTATTCTGAGATAATTTACGCATTCCTGGTGATGGATCGTCAATTCCTCTTATAGCTGCGCCATTTCTATCAACACTAGAGTATTGACCAAATATTCTTAAACTGGTTGTATCGTTAATATCTACCATCCAATCTGTTCTAAAACTTAAGTTATGTGCATCATCGAGATCTTGTCCGGTAGCAAGATTTTCAGTAAAACCTTCTCTTGTCATTGCAGAAAGAGACAATTTTGTACTTACGTTGTCAGAAATTGGAATATTGCTTGAAGATCTAAGTTGCTTCATACCATAATCACCGTAAGTAATATCTGCTTTAGTAAACAGTTCCTCAGTAGTTGGCTTATTACTAATTACATTTATTGCGCCACCTGTGGAGTTTTGTCCAAATAATGTTCCTTGAGGGCCTCTTAGAACCTCAATTCTTTGTACATCAATAAAATCAGTTTGCAGTGAAAATGGAGAAGCAATAAAAATACCATCCATATGATAGGCAACCGAAGGAGCTGCAATAGCATTTTGATTTGTTTCGTTACCAACACCCCTTATTGATATTATGGTTTTGTAACCTTCATTTTTAGCAACAGTCACTCCCGGCACAATAGTTGATAAATCAATGAATGAGGTTATATTTTTTGCTGAGATTTCAGAGTCAGTGATTGCAGTAACAGCTTGTGAAACAGACTGAAGACTTTCATCTCTTTTTTCAGCAGTAACAATAACTTCCTCAAATACAGGTTCGCCATCTTGTGACTGAATATGATTTGTAAAAATTAAAATAAATGATGAAGCTATAATCGTCCTAAATAACGTAATAAATTTCATAGTAAATGTATCCTCTTTTAAGATGTATTTTATATATATATGCATGCAACTCTTATGCCAAAAAAATTAAAATATAAGAATAATGCGCAAGCAATAATTTTAAGATTAATATTAACACTTTCAACATCATCTGTGTCATTTAGAATATACTTATTTGCATGACAAATTTCTTAAATAATTTTTTTAAGCTCAAGTTAAATAATACTGATGTAAAGTCAGAAATTATTGCTGGTTTCACTACTTTTTTAACTATGGCTTATATTATTTTTGTGAATCCTCAAATAATGGAAGCAAGTGGAATGGATAAAGGTGCTATTTTTGTTGGTACATGTTTAGCAGCAGCTATCGCGTGTTTGGTAATGGGAATTTTTGCAAATTGGCCAATTGGACTTGCACCAGGAATGGGATTGAATGCTTTTTTTACTTATACAGTTGTTGGTGAAATGGGTTACTCTTGGGAAATTGCTTTAGGTGCGGTTTTTATTGCAGGTATTTTATTTTTTATAATAAGTGTTACAAATCTAAGAAGTTGGATGATTTCAAGCATACCTATGAATTTAAGAATAGCTATGGGAGCTGGAGTCGGTTTATTTATTGGGATTATAGGATTAAAAAGTGGAGGCATTATAATTACCAATGATGCAACATTATTAGCTCTAGGAGATTTCTCAAAAATTGAGACACTGCTTGCTGCTTTAGGATTTCTTATAATCGCCGCTTTATCTATAAGAAAAATTCCAGGCGCAATAATCATAGGTATATTAATAATAACCATGATTGCAGTAGCAGCAGATCTTATTAAATTTAATGGCGTAATTTCATCTCCACCAAGCATTACACCTACACTCTTGAAACTAGATATTTTAGGTGCTCTTAATATTGGCATGTTAACAGTGATTATGTCTTTTCTATTTGTAAACCTTTTTGATACTACTGGAACATTAGTTGGAGTGGCTACAAGGGCCAACCTCCTAGATGAAAATGGAGAGGCAGAAAATCTTGATAAAGCACTAAAGGCTGATAGTGGAGCGAGTATATTTGGTACATTTTTTGGATGTTCTCCTGTAACAAGCTATGTTGAAAGTTCAGCCGGTGTTGAAGCGGGTGGTAGAACCGGTCTTACAGCAGTTATTGTTGGATTCTTATTTATTCTATCAATGTTTTTATCTCCATTAGCATCAATCATTCCTGCTTATGCAACTGCTGGAGCTTTGATATACGTTGCTATTTTGATGTTAGGAGGAATAGAAAAACTTAATTGGAATACAGTTACAGAGCTTTTGCCTGCACTAATAATCTTGATAATGATCCCGTTGACATTTTCTATTGCAGATGGGATTGCATTAGGGTTCCTTTCTTATGTTGTGTTAAAAATAACGAATGGTGAATTAAAAAATATATCTTCAGCTGCCTGGTTTTTAACATTAATTTTTATTTCAAAATTTATATTTTTATAAAATTAATCCAAAAATATAAATTATCGTTAAGCCCGCATTTAAAACAATCAAAGTCATCTCTCTCCAAAGAAATCCAACGATTACCCACAATGAATTGGCAAGTATAAATGCCCAATGATGATATTCTAGGGCTGGAACGAAGCTAGCAAGAATTGCAGCAAGAATTAAGATTGCAGTAGCAGTCCATGCTAAAAATTGATACGGCTTTTCGTTTTGCTCCATTTTTATGATTATGTTTAGTTAGATTCTTGAAAAAGATCATCAGTTTTTGATGCACAAATAAAATCATTTTTATGAAGTCCTTTTATCTTATGCGACCACCAAGACACGGTGACATTTCCCCATTCTAGGACTATCTCAGGATGATGATCTTCGGTTTCAGCTAATTCAGCAACTTTGTTTGTAAAATTTACTGAATCTTTATAGCTTGAAAATGCAAAGGAACATACAAGTCTTTTAACCCCCTCCTCTTCATAAACTATCCATGAAGGTATTTGAGTAGAAAGATCACTTATTTCCTTATCGCTCAAAACAGGAGCATCTAGCCTGCAGGCTTCGCAACTATCTTTTGAAAGCTGACTACTCAATTAAGTACCGCCTTTAGAAAGCTTTGCAGGATCAAGCAATCTTCTAAGTCTTGATTTTGGTATATCAGTCTCTTCAGCAGCAACATCTATAATTGGCCTATTTTCTTTATATGCTTTCTTTGCAATTGAAGCAGCCTTCTCATACCCAATTATTGGATTTAAGGCCGTTACTAATATTGGATTCTTTGATATTGATACTGCTAAATTTTCATGATTAACCTTAAAACTACTTATAGCTTTTTTTGATAAAACATTCATAGCTCCTGATAAAAGATTAATACTTTTAAGAAGATTATAGGCTATGACAGGTAACATTACATTCAACTGAAAATTGCCTGATTGTGATGCCACAGTTATAGATACATCATTACCAATTACATCTGCTGATGCCATTGCTACTGCTTCGGGAATTACTGGATTGACTTTACCTGGCATTATACTGCTACCTGGTTGAAGTGCTTTGAGTTCTATCTCAGCTAATCCGGTAAGCGGGCCACTGTTCATCCATCTTAAATCATTAGATATTTTCATAAGAATTAAGGCAAGATTTTTCAGCTCACCCGATAGTTGTACCGAACAATCTTGTGCACTAAGTTCATGATAAAAATTCTTACTAGGAATAAATTTATAATTACTTCGAGATAACTTTGATATCTCTTGCGCAAAACATTTTGAAAACTGTTTATGAGCATTAATTCCACTTCCAACCGCTGTTCCGCCTTGAGGAAGTTCAAGCAATTTCTTTTCAAGAATATTCAACATTTCTTTAGAAGATCTTAATTGACTTGACCATGCATTCAATTCTGCAGAAAAATCTATGGGCATAGCATCCATTAAATGTGTTCTTCCTGTTTTTATCGTACCTTTTAATGTCTCAGCTTTATTTTCAATTGCTATTATTAATCCATCTAGAGCTGGGTAAAGTTTTTTTGTTAAATCCATGTGAGAGCTTACTTTTATTGCAGTTGGTATTACATCATTGCTACTTTGACTCATATTTACATCATCATTTGGACTAATTTTTACTTTGGAATATTTTGTTGCTAAGTTTGCAATAACTTCGTTTGCATTCATATTTGAACTTGTACCAGATCCAGTTTGAAAAACATCTATAGGAAATTCATTATGATGTTTTTCCTGCCAAACTTCTTTTGCAGCTTTTGATATAGCTTTTGATTTCTTTGAACTAATTAATTTTAACTTTAAATTAGCTTTTGCAGCTGCATCTTTTATAAGACCTAATGAAGAGACAAAAGATTTTGTAAATGGAAAATCCATTTTGATGCCGCTAATAGGAAAGTTATCAACTGCTCTTTGCGTCTGTGCACCCCATAATGCTTTTGCAGGTACTTTGACATTACCAAGACTATCTTTTTCAATTCTAAATTTCATCTTTTCACCATATTTTGATAAGCTATTTTAACATTAAAGAGGTTAGGAGAATAAATACTATGTCAAATGTTACCCCTATTAAAATAGATACAACAGACGGACGTCTGCCAATTAAAGAAAAGGGCCTGGTTTTTCAAGAATTTGCAAATCCAGCAGAAGAAAGACGTAATCAATTAGAAAAACTTGCTGCAGGCTTTAGGTTATTTGACTACTTTGGTTTTAACGAAGGAGTTGCTGGTCATATAACATATAGAGATCCTGAATTTAAAGACCATTTCTGGGTAAATCCCTTAGGAGTACACTTTTCTCAAATATCTGTTTCTGATTTATTACTAGTTAATCACGATGGAAAGGTTGTGCAAGGTGATAAAGATGTAAATGTTGCAGCTTTTGCTATTCACTCTAGATTGCATAAGGCAAGACCTGATGTAAATGCAGCAGCACATTCACATTCAATTTATGGAAGAACTTTCTCTACTCTAGGAAAGCTTTTAGATCCCATATCTCAAGATGCGTGTGCGTTTTATGAAAATCAAGGCATATATAAAGACTTTTCTGGAGTTGTTGAAGAGGTTGATGAAGGTGATGAGATTGCAAAAGCCTTGGATGATAAAAAAGTAGCTATACTTCAGAACCATGGAATTTTAACTACTGGTCCATCCGTTGATATTGCTTTATGGTTTTATATGTCAATGGAAAGATGTTGCCAGGCTCAACTCATGGCAGAAGCAGCCGGAGAACCAGTAGTAATTCCACACGAAACTGCTATTAAAACTAGAGAGTTTATTGCCAACGATATAGCTGCTTGGGCAAGTTATCAACCAGCATTTGATAAAATTGTGAAAATGCAGCCAGATCTTCTAGATTAACTAGCCGGAACAATAATAGCCTTAGTTTCTAAGCATTCCTCAATGCCATGCAAGCCGTGTTCTCTGCCGTTTCCTGAAGCTTTGTAGCCTCCAAAAGGTGCAGCATTTCCTCTTGCTCCCCCGTTAATAGTTATTTGGCCTGCCCTTATTTGATTTCCTACCTCAATAGCATGAGATAATTCACCTTGCACATAACCGGCAAGACCATATTCTGTATCATTAGCTATCTGAATAGCTTCCTCTTCAGTTTCGTACTTCATGATGCATAAAACTGGGCCAAAGATTTCTTCTTTTGCTATTGTCATATCATTTGTCACGTCAGCAAACACTGTAGGTTTTACATAATATCCTTTGTCGCAACCTTCAGGTTTTTCAACACCTCCAGCTACAAGACGAGCACCTTCTTCGATACCAATCTCGATCATTTTAATAATCTTTTCATACTGAGCCTTGTTTGCTATAGGACCAAGTCTAAACTCGCCATTAGGATCGCCAACTGTGGTACTATTTGCAGTTGCTACAGCAACTTCCACAGCTTTGTCATAATTTTTAGCAGATACAAGCATTCTTGTTGGAGCATTACATGACTGGCCAGAATTTAAAAAACAGTGTCCAGCTCCACCTTTAACAGATTTTTCAAGATCAGCAACATCATCTAGAATAATATTTGCAGACTTACCTCCAAGCTCTTGCTGAACTCTTTTCACTGTTGTTGCAGATGCTTTAGCTACTGCAATGCCAGCTCTGGTGGAGCCAGTAAATGACATCATATCTACATTTTCATGTTCAGATAAAGCTGCTCCAACTATTGGTCCGTAACCATTTACTAGATTAAATACTCCTTTTGGAACACCAGCGTCATGCATTACTTCAGCGAGCAACATTGAGCAGAATGGAGAGATTTCACTTGGTTTTAAAATCATCGTACAACCAGTAGCAATTGCAGAAGATACTTTGGTAGTAATTTGATTCATTGGCCAGTTCCATGGTGTGATCATTCCAATAACTCCAATTGGCTCTTTTCTTAAAGTATAACCACCTTCTTGTTTCTCAAACTTATATTCTTCAAGCGCCTCTAAAGTCTCTTTAAAGTTGATTAGTCCAGTATTTGCTTGAGCCCTTTCAGATAGCCAGTTTGGCGCACCCATTTCTTTTGTAATGATTTCTACAAAGTCTTGATACCTATTTTCATATTCCTTAATGATATTTTTTAATAGTTTAATTCTTTCATTTTGTAAGGTTTTAGAGAATGATTTGAAAGCCTCGCTTGCAGCACTAACTGCCATATCAATATCATCTTTTGTTCCTGCGGTAACTTGGCCGATTATCTCTTCATTTGCCGGATTGATAACATCAATTAGTTCATTTGACTCTGACTTAATCCATTCACCATTAATATAAAAATTTAAATCATTGCTCATATTCTTCTCCAAAACTCGAAACAAATTATAACTAAATACTTTTAAATGAACTAGAAAGATTTAATTAGAAAAGCCCAGTTATTTCATTATTTTCATCCAAGCCAATAGCTTCAGCTGCCGGTACTCTAGGCAAACCAGGCATTGTCATAATTTCTCCACAAACTACAACAACAAATTCTGCTCCAGCTGAGAGCCTTACTTCTCTAATTGGCACATCATGTCCAGAAGGAGCTCCCATTAATAAAGGATCTGTAGAAAAGCTATACTGTGTTTTTGCCATACAAATTGGATATTCTCCAAAGCCATCATCTTCCAATTTTTTAAATTGATTTCTTACTTTCTTATCAGCAATGATATCAGATGCTCCATATATGCTTTGCGCAATTAATTTGGTTTTTTCCCATAAAGATAATTCATCATCATAAAGTGTTTTGAATTCTGCTGAATTTGAATCTGCTACCTTTGCAACCTCAGTTGCTAATTCAGCCGCACCTTGGCCTCCTTTTTCCCAGTGAGACGATACAGTGCATTGAATACCAAGATTTTTACAATAATTTATTATTGCACTATGTTCTTTTTCTGTGTCAGTAACGTAATCATTAATTGCAACCACTACAGGAACACCAAATTTCTCAATGTTTTTGATATGCCTTTCAAGATTTTGGCACCCTTTAGAAACTGCACCAACATTTTCTTCAGTTAAGTCCTCTTTTTTAACACCGCCATGCATTTTAAGGGCCTTTGTTGTCGCAACTAAAACAACTACATCTGGTTCTAATCCAGATTTTCTACACTTAATGTCAAAAAACTTTTCTGCTCCTAAGTCTGCACCAAATCCAGCTTCAGTAACAACATAATCTGCAAGTTTTAGAGCAGTTTTTGTTGAAATAACTGAGTTGCACCCATGTGCAATATTTGCAAAAGGACCTCCATGCATAAATGCAGGATTATTCTCGAGTGTTTGAACTAAATTAGGCTGAAATGCATCTTTTAATAATGCGGTGATAGCTCCATCTGCATTTAATTGCTTAGCTCTTACAGGTTCTCTGTCTCTGGTATACCCAATAACAATATTTCCAATTCTTTTCTGAAGATCATCGATATCTGAAGCAAGACAAAATACAGCCATTATTTCAGATGCAACAGTGATATCAAAACCACTTTGTCTGGGAATACCATTTCCAATTCCTCCCAAACCACTTGTAATATCTCTTAAAGATCGATCATTCATGTCAACAACTCTTTTCCAAGTTATGCGTCGAGGATCAATATTTAATTTATTTTCCCAATGAATATGGTTATCAATTAATGCAGATAAAAGATTATGAGCTGCTCCTATAGCATGAAAATCACCAGTGAAGTGAAGATTAATATCGGTCATAGGTATCACCTGAGCATGACCACCACCCGCAGCACCGCCTTTCATACCAAAACATGGTCCGAGGCTTGGCTCCCTAAGGCATATCATTGCTTTTTTTCCAATTTGACATAGGCCATCTACTAAACCCACGCTAGTGGTTGTTTTACCCTCTCCAGCAGGCGTCGGAGATATGGCAGTTACTAAGATTAACTTGCCATTTTTCTTTTTTGATAAAGAATTAACTATCTTGGTAGATAATTTAGCCTTATCATTTCCATATCTTATTAGATCATCAGAATCAATATCTAATAAATCTGCTATTTCTTCAATAGGTTTTTTATGAGCAGCGTTAGCTATTTCTAAATCAGTTGAATAATCACTCATATTTCCTCCAAATCCCTATAAAATGATTTTTCAGTATACCTAAGAGCAATCTGCTTAACTACAAAAAAAATTTAATTTTTTGCTTCACTAAAAGCATCAATTGCTCTTAATCTTGAAGATTTTAGGTCTAAAATTGCAGATGGATATTTACAATACTGTCTTATTTTTGAAGAAGGATCATGTATCTCTTTTTTGTCTAAATCTCTTAACTCAGATATATGCTTTTTTATAAATAAGCCATCTGAATCAAAATTCTTAGACTGAGTTATTGGATTAAATATTCTAAAGTATGGTGCAGCATCAGTACCAGTAGAACTACTCCACTGCCATCCACCATTATTGGATGAAAAATCTCCATCAATTAAATTTTGCATAAAAAAGGCTTCACCCAATCTCCAATCATGCAGCATATTTTTGGTAAAAAACATAGCAACAACCATTCTCAATCTATTGTGCATCCATCCTTCATGTTTAAGCTGTCTCATGGCAGAATCAATAATCGGAAATCCAGTTTTACCATTTTTCCAAGCTTCAAATTCATCTTCATTAAAACGCCAATTTATGTTTTTTGTATAATCTTGAAATGGGTTTCCCTTGCTTACCTTTGGAAAAGAAAACATTATATTTTTATAAAATTCTCTCCAAACAATTTCATCAATCCATTTAACAACGCCCTTTTCGCCAGAGTCTAATTTAAAATCATTTCTTTTTAACGCTTCTAATATACATCGCCGAGATGAAATGACTCCAGAAGCAAGATATGGAGAAATTCTACTAGTGCCCTCTAAAATAGGATCATTTCTGTCTTTAGCATATCTAATAACTTTGTTATTTAAATAATCAGTTAATTTTAATAATGCTGTTTCTTCACCAGCAGGCCAAATAGACATATCAACAGAATGATCCTTTTCAAAAGAGATATTGTTAAGATTAGATTTAATATTTGATTCTTTTTTTACAGTATATTTAAATTCAATATCCAAAAAATCCATATTAAATTTTTCAATCCATCTTCTTTTAAAGGGTGTAAAAACTGAATACGGCTTGCCCTCCATTGTTTTAATTGTTCCTGGCGGATAAATGACTTGGTCATCAAATGATTCATTGTAAATGTTGTTCTTATCGAGGACATCTTTTACTGCTAAGTCCCTTCTTTGTTCATCAAAACCAAATTGATTATTCCAATATACTTTTTTAATTGATCTTTTATTAATAACATCAATTATTAGATCAGGACAATCATCGAAGCATTTCGATGTTATGACAGTTAATGGAACGTTAATCTTACTGAGACTAGATTCAAGATCTTTTAAGTTTTCAATAATAAATTCTATTTTACAACTTGCCACATTATGTAATTTCATTTGATCTGGCTGATAAAGATATAAACAGTGAACCTCATCTGAATTTAAACACGCATGCTTTAAAGCAGGATTATCATCCATACGTAAATCATTTCTTAACCAAACTAAACTTTTCATAAAAATTTATATTTTTGAATTTGAAAATATGACATCAACTTGAAAAGTTTCATTCATATTATGTATTTCTGCTTTTCCACCAGCAGATTCTACAATTGCTGCTCCAGCTATTATATCCCAAAGATAGATACCTTTTTCTTGATATAATTCGGCTTTACCAGATGCAACATAACATGAAGCCATTGCAGCAGAGCCAATCATTCTAACTTTTTTCCATATTTGCATATCTGAAATTAACTTTTTTAAAGCACTTTCAGAATAATCAGTATTAAATGGAAGGCCTGTGATTAAAACACCATCAGTTTTTTTTTGGATATCTGATACCTTTATATCTTTATTATTTAATCTAGCAAGATTGTTGATATTGTCACCAACAAATATATCGTCATTATTAAAATCAAAAATAACACCAATCAAGGGTTTCATATTCTTTACAAGGCCAATTGATACACAACAGATTGGAATATTACGATTATAATTTGCTGTTCCATCCAAAGGATCAACAACCCAAAAAATATCTCCAAGATCATCCGATGTTTTTCCAGTTTCTTCAGCAAGAACTGGATAACTAGATTCTGAGTTTAATATATCTAATATTAGTTTTTCTGATTTTATATCAGCTTTCAATTTAGTGTCTCTAGGATTACTATTAATCTTTAAATTTAGAACATTTTTATCTTCTTTAAGAAGCTTGCCAGCCAATTTTGCAGCTTTAATTGCGATTTCTTTTTCTTTATCAAAATTTATTATATTCATTTAATTTGTTATAGATTTAATAAGTTACTCTATAAATTGCATTATATTTATCATCAGAAATCAGCATTGAGCCATCGCTCATTACAAATGGCTGTACCGGTCTTCCCCATGCAATTTCATTTTCAAGCCAGCCTGTTATGAAATCTTCTTGAGAAATATAATTTCCTTCCTCATCAAGTCTAATCATCACTACTTTATAACCAGATTTACCATTATATTTATTCCATGATCCATGCAGTGCAATGAATAAGTTATTATGATATTCACTTGGAAATTTAGTACCATCATAAAACTCAATACCAAGAGGTGCTACATGAGGACCTAATTCAGCGATTGGATCTACAAAATCTCTCCCCATGGTTGGAATTAGTTTTCCATATTCTGGATCAATAACATTCTTAGCATGCTTATAAGGGAAGCCATAAAAGCTACCCTCTTTGTGAATCACATTTAACTCGCATGAAGGAGAATCGTCTCCTAACCAATCTCTTCCATTGTCAGAAAAATATAATTTTTTTGTGGCCGGATGCCAATCTATACCAACAGAATTTCTCACACCATCTGCAACCATTACTAATTCACCATTATCATATTTATGAATTGCGGCAAATCTTTTATCTTTTGTTTGAGGCTCGATGCATATATTACATGGAACACCGATTGGTATATACATATTATCATCTGGTCCAAATCTTATATGTCTAAATCCATGCCAAGTCTCAGAAGGAAGATTGTCCATAAAAAGTTCTACTACTGGAGGGACTTGTCTATTTGATAAAAGCCATGCATCTATATTTTTAATCATCCATACTTCCTCAATTTCGGCAAAATATAAATTTTTATTATGATAGGTAACTCCTGTAGGATTTTTAAGACCTGAAGCGATTGTAATTTTTTCTTCGGCATATCCATCTTGATCTTTATCAGAAAGGGCAAGAATTTTATCTCCACTTTTAGAGCCAACTACAATGAATCCACTATTAGTTTCAGTAATTTGTCTTGGTGATATTACTTCATCTGCATATAGCGAAATCTTAAAGCCAACAGGTACTTTCAGTTTTTCTATGTTTTGATCTGTTTTGGCACTAATAAAGAATGAAAAAAAGAATATAAAATATATAATGAATATATATTTTATTAACTTAGATTCTAAATATAATTTAAGCATAAATCTTTAAAAAAATAATATGGAACTAACAATAATACTTGATTATATAATTATAAGCATTATTGCTTCCATAGCTATAAATTCTCTTCTAGTAAACTTCGCTCAAAAATATAATTTGCTTGTTGATTTGCCCAACAGAAATAGAAAATTTCATAAAAGAGCAACACCATTAACAGGTGGAATAAGTATACTATTAGCTTTATTAATATCTGGTAAATTATATATTGATCTGAATGATCTTAATGGATACGTACCAGATTTTACATTTCAGCTCTTAATGATATCTATTCCTTTGCTTGGATTATTCTTAATTGACGACTATCTTAAGGGAAAAAATAGAGGATTAAGGCCATCACTAAGAATAATCATTCAATGTCTCTTAGCGATATATATGATCTACACTACTGATGTATATTTAGAATCCTTAGGAGATTTGTTTGGACTTGGAGAGATTAAACTCGGCATGTTCAGCATTCCTTTTACTGTATTTTGTGTTGTTGGCATTATGAATGCCTTCAACATGATTGATGGTATAAATGGTCTATGTTCCGGCTGTGCTATGCTGTCACTTCTTTTTATAGGATTTTATTCAGGTTTAATTTATGACTCAATGTTAGTTTTAGTAATTGGATCAATGATTGGATTCCTAATATTTAATTTAAGATTTTTTGGGAGGAAGCGAGTTGTCTTTCTTGGAGATAGTGGCTCAAATTTAATTGGTTTCTGGGTGGCTTGGTCAGCGGTTTATGCTTCTCAAAATAGTTATTACGATATGAATCCAATAACCGTTATTTGGTTTGTTGCGATCCCACTTCTTGATTGTGTTGGTCTTATATTTTCTAGAATCAAAAAAGGCATTAGTTTTGCATCTGCAGGAAGAGATCACATACACCACAAATTAATGTATAAGTTTTCCCCTGAATTTACTTTTATTATTATTCTTATAATTTCTATGATTACAGGTTTTCTTGGAATTTTTTTACAAAATAATTTTGCACCATGGATTTCAATGTTACTGTTTTTAATCTATAGTGCAGGTTATTTTATATTTACCTATACTTATAAAAACAAAAATTTTCAAAAAATAAGTAATGTTTAATTTTTTTAAAAAGGAAAAAAAGGTTTCTGAAAAAGAAAAACCTAATTTCGAAATTGAACTTACAGCATCTGTTCTAGCATATGAGCTTGCAAGATCTGATGGTGAAATAACTGAAGATGAATTATCTGTATTAATGAGCGAAATCCAAAAAATTGCTAAAAAAGTTGGTAAAAGTGAAAAAGAAATCTTAAACATAATTGAAGTTTATAGTAAAGACAGTGTTTCTTTTCATGAATTTGTCGAGGATATTAATGAGAGTTATTCTAAACAGGAAAAACTAGATCTTTTGTATTTTATGTGGAAAATGGCCTATGCTGATAATAAGTTAGATGTTGATGAAGAAAAGTTAATCAGAAGAATGGCAAATTTAATAAAAATAAAAGATATTGAAGTTTTAAAATTAAAAAATTTTTTTAGAAATTAATATTCTATATAGCTGGCATTAGCTTTTATAAATTCTTCTGATTTAGTTCTATTGCAAGTTCCCTGATAATATTTAATATGATCATCGTATTCATCATTTCCAACAAATGTAAACATTTGAAGTAAAACAACACATTTTTCAATTTCAGTTAATCGATCATCATAATAAAGCTCTTCAGACAAAGATTTAAGAGTATTATTATCAAGCTCCATTCTTAAGTTTTTTTTATTATCTAAAATTAAATATGCTGAATTAGCTTCTTGAGATAACATATTTTTTTTCCATTCAATTGAATTTGTTGATTCGCCTGGTGTTCCGGACTTTGCAAATTGAGTCCAAAAAATCATCATATTACGAGACAAATAAAATTTAGACTTACCAGGAGGATAAATTAAATCAGATAGAGGATACCCACCTACCAGCAAAGAATTTCCAGCTAGTATCGGTATTTCTGTAGCATGAGCTGCCCCAATGAGTTTTTTAAAATCGGCTACGAGATATTTTCTATGATCATCCCAATCATATCTATAAGAATATAAATTTTTATTTCCAGCTTCACGTAAAGCGTTTATTGGAATATCAACTCCTCGAATCTTCCATGCTGAACTTCTATAATAATTAAAAGCTTCAAATGAATCCTCATTTTTTAGAACTACTTTAGGAATATTAAGCATCGATCCAAAAAAAGAATAATCTAATTCTACAAAATATTCTGCAGTTCCAAGCCAAAGTTTAACCTCATCACGATTAGAACCGGCTATTGTTGGCACGATATTTATAAGTGTTGGATCACTAAGCGCGCCCTTAAGTCCTACACTAGGTATAACAATGTCATCTGCAGTTAATAGTGGAATTTCTTCATATGATTTCCTATCTGAATATTGTTGAAAAAAATCCTCAGTGGAAAGATTTAATAATATGTCTCTTATTTCCTCATTAGAGAATTTTTTAGAAGGGTTAGATTTAATCTGACTTTCTAATATTTTGTTAACAACATTAAAACTAGAATGATTATAAGTAAAAGATTGTTTACTTGGTTTGTATGCATCCTTAGGACTTACAGATGTTGTATATCCAGACATAGAGATTGCTTTATGAAAAAGACCTCTTGCCTCACTCGATGCGATTAAAGAATAAACATTATGGCCTCCAGCAGATTCTCCAAAAATAGTAACATTATTTGGATCACCTCCAAATAAATGAATATTTTCTTTTACCCACCTCAAAGCTTCTATAATATCGAGCGTTCCATAATTAGATGACTTATCTAAACCTTCTTGTAATTCTTGTATAGATGGATGAGTAAACCATCCAAAAGGACCTAATCTGTAATTAACTCTTACTATTAGCACTTCATGTTTCTTTGCCATCTTGCTAAAATCATATAAATCTTTTAGTCCTGATGTATTTCCTCCCCCATGAATCCAAAACATAACAGGTTTTAATACTGAATTTTTATTTGCTGGAGCAACTACATCTAAATATAAGCAATCTTCTGTACCAACATACATTCCATCTCCGCTAGCTCCGCCAAGTGAGGACGGTCTTTGAACACAAAAATTATCATCCCTTGGTAATATTAATTTCTTAGGTTGATTTATTTGTCTAGGAGCTTTCCACCTGAGTTCATTTATTGGTGGTTTTGCATAAGGAATATCATCCCAGTAAACAATATTATTTTTTTTATATCCTTGAACAATACCTGAATTAGTTGCAACCTCATAGTCAGCAATAATATTAGACATAAAAATAAATAATACTATTGAACTAAGTTTGTTTTGTAATTTCAATTTTATTTTTGTAATTTTTCTAAGATGAAGGGTGTATTATATATTATTTTCGGGATGTAGCGCAGTCTGGTAGCGCACTACACTGGGGGTGTAGTGGTCGTCGGTTCAAATCCGGCCATCCCGACCATTTTAATTAAAGAGATTCTTTACTTTATTAGAACTGAGAAAAGTGAGTTTTGATCTTGCATGGATTGGGAATGTTTCTTTTGTTTTTGGATTACGGCCAACTCTTTTGGGAGTTTTTTTATAATAAAAGCTTCCGAAGTTTGATATTTTAATAGTCCTATTTACAGAATTTGATTTAATAAGACTAATAAAACAATTTAGTATTTCACTACTTATAAGGTTTGTTAGATGCGCCTCGGCAGAGATATTTTTTACAATATCTCTCTTACCAAGGCTCATTAAAAGTAGTTAACCAGATGAGGTGCCAGTGCTGGTTCCAGTTCCAGTTCCAGTTCCTGTTCCAGTTCCTGTTCCAGTATTTGTATTTGTATTTGTATCGGTATCTGATCCTTCTGTACGTGTGTCTGTATTAGTTCCAGTACCGGTATCAGGATTATCATCAAGACCACCAACATCTCTAATACTAACAGTAACAAGTTGAACTGCTGAATTTGAACTAACGTCAGTAGCAATTACTGTGGCAGTAACATCATAGGTACTTCCATCATAAGGAAGAGTAACAGGATTATCTACTTGACTCTCATAGTCAGCAGGTGAAATGAAAGATAAAACACCTGCAGGAGTAATCGTCAACAAAGTTGTTCCCGTAATTGAAAATGTAACTGCTTGTAAATCAGTAGCAGTAATAGTACCAACCTCTGTAGCACCTTCGTCAACAACAAAAGTTGAAGAGGATGTAAACACAGGAACAGTGGTATCAGCAACATTTACTGTTCTGGTAGCAGTACCTGTATTGCCTGCAGCATCAGTAGCACTGTATGAAATCGTATAAGTTCCTTCTACGGAAGTATCAACCGTCCCAGAAGAAGTAACTGTTATTGCTTGACCTTGATCTCTCGCAGTAGCTCCAGCATCAACATATGTAGATCCAAACTCAGCAAATGCAGGGTTGTCACCCAATACACTTATTATTGGTGCCAATGTGTCAGCAGGAGGAGTAACAGTAGACATGTCGTCGTCATCATCATCATCATCACTTATGCTAGCAATTAAAGCACCAGCTCCAAGAGCAATTAAAAGAGTATTTATCATACTCATCTCTGCCCCAATTGATGAAAGTCTTTCAGACGCTTCTTTAATTTTATCAGGACTTTGAGAAGATTCTTGCATATTTTCCAACATCAAAGCTTCTTGCTTTAATTCTTTTGCCTGAGCAACTAACTCAGAAACGTTCATTTTGCTTAATCTTTCTTCCATTTCATATTGTGTTTCCACAGCATATACATTTGTGGTTGCAAATATGAAAGATAGGAGCAAAGCCCAAAAACTCTTAAAACCTTTCATTTTTATTAAATTCATAATTCCTCTACCCTCTACTTTAATTTGATTGCAATATAATATCATTTATAACACATAATATATTTTTATTTAAGTAATTACCGTAAATACTATTACCACTGCATACAGTAAAAAACAAAAGTATACCACTAACTTATAAAAATGAAACGCCTTTTAAATAGGAATATGAAGTTTCTAGTTAATTGGCTGAAACTTTACTAATAAGCCATGAAGTGTATTTCTTCTAACTAGCTTTGCGCCAGGGTCTTTAGTCAGAGGTCTCCATGTATAGTTAATTAAGTTACCATAAATAGGAATATTAAAAAAAATACCTTTATCAAAACTACCTTCTCCAAACTGCTCTTCAGAAACATCTGTATTTGATGCAAATACACCAAAAACCATTCCATTATCATATGATCTAGATAATTCAATTGTGGTTCCAACATCTCCAGCTAAATATTCACCATAAGATAACTTCATATCAAATGGTATAAGTCCATAGTTTCTATAATGAAAATTTAAATGTCCTGTTACATTTTGATAATCCAGTGTTCCAAAGCCCCAATCATAATCTCTTTTTTTGGCATTAAACAATTCAAAGCCTACTGAATAATTAGTGTCATTTTTAAAATATAGATATTCAAAACCAAACCCAGAAAACATGTCCTCTAAGATTCCTCCTGTAAACATTAAATGATGATCCTTATGTGGGGAAATAAAATAGTCTATTTGTGCTCTACCAATAAGAATACCTTCATCCATATTTTTTAAGTACTGTTTTATATCTGATCTTACTTGAGCGGGAAATGTATTTAAGGGTGGATATCTAAGATCATCAAAATTATCTGCAAGTGAATATTTTAAATTCACATTAAGCATCAAATTATCCAAAATAATATATTCACTATCATTTTCAAGCAACAAAGCACCTTTAAAGAACTCTTCTCTTGAAGCTATGAAAGGTCTAAATTTTAATCCTGTTTTTGTATTAAATTGAGATTTCTTTTCTCTTTCATAAATTAAGTTTGAATTTTCTTCAAAACTGTCGTCAAATTCTGTAATTGCATCAAGATTAACTATTTTTAGATTCTTCTTTATATCTTTTTCGATACCTGAGTCTTTTCCAGCTTGCTTAATAATTTCTTCAACAACCTGAAGATTTGAATGAGTAAACTGAGTTAATTCAAGACCTATAGAATTCGCAGTTTCAATTACTTTATTAACACCGATCCCATTCCTTTCTAAATTTGTAATTAAATTTTGATATTGGTCTTCATTATTACTATTCTGCTCTTGATTTTGATATTTGTATTTTTGGTAAGAATTTTTCGGACTACTTTTATAAATAAATTTTAATGATGCAGTGCTACCTCTCTCAACGGAAAATCCAACAACAAAATTTTCATTTAAAGCATAGTCAATTCCAACAGAATAGTTGCTTTTGGCTTTTTTATAATCCAAGGTATCTGTTGTGAGAGTAGTGTCTTTCTCTATTTTGAATAAAGTTTTGTCATTCAGGGCGTATGATACTCCATAAAATGGTGATGCCGTTTGTCCAGAAAAATATCTAGAGGGTTGAAATTGCCCTCCTTGACCTTCAGTTTCTGTTGGTCTATTTTTAAAATTATCACTTATATAACCTAAAGGGTTTTTAATTGTATCTTTAGACCCATTTAAAGTCCCCCAACCTAATCCAAAGTGCATATCAATATTATTAATGCCATAGCTGGTTATGATATATTCTGAACTATACAAGCCCGTACCAGCAATATCCATCACTCCGATTGCTACGGCGGGAAAATTTCCTTGCTCTTTTAACCTTAATTTTACGTTAAAACCCTTATCTTTATAGTCTTGGTATTCATAACCTGGGTATGGAAGTCCTTGAATGTTTGTATAAAAAAGTGAGGCCTCTAGCCAGTCATAAGGGCTTGAAGATAAAGTTATTTTTTGATCAGGAGTTCCATCATAAATAGTTAAACCATGAGATTGTTCATCATAAAATCTTGCCGTTGGCATGTTAATAAGTCCAATAACACCATGATTATTATATGAATTATATTTAAAGCTATCCGCTTTAAGTTCTATTTGAAATAAAAAAACAATTATTAAATAAATTTTAAAAATATATTTCATATTCTCGAATCAATATCACTCAAACTTAACTTTTTAATTGTTATTAATAGATGAAAGAGAAGCTAACGCAATACCGATATTACCAAGAATAGATACATAAGCTTGAGCTGCTAATCTATTTGTTGCTGTATTATCAATTCCTCTTGGAACAAAAATTACAGAACCTGGATATAAAATAAGCTCAGAATCAGGACTATTTTGAAAGAGACTTTTTCTTAAAATTGCTCTTTGAGTGTCTCCGTTAGGATGAAGGACATAAATTGCTTTATCAGATGCGCTGTCTTTCAAACCACCCGCTTTAGAAATATAATTATCTAGATTATAGGAATCCTCAAATCTTAAAGCACCTTCATAGGAAACTTCTCCATAAATGTATATATGTTTCGGTGTTTCTGGAATTATAAGTCTATCTTTGTCGCTTAGTATTACATTTGAACCCTCATTCTCAATATCTATTGCAACTCTTCCATTAGGTGAATTATTTTTTAAATTTTCAGTAAGATCAACAACCGAGGATATATCAAATCCTCCCGTCGGGTTTTTTTGGCTTGCTATAATGATGTTATCTATAAACTCTTCATACAAAATATCTTTAGCCATTCTATTAATTAATAGTGCTTGTTCAGTTTCATATACAGCACCAAAAGGATACGCGTTTGATGTATATCCACCAGATTTTTTTAACAAGTCATTAATAGATTCGCCCTCTGCCATTAGATATCTTCCAGGTCTTAAAATAGCACCTTCAATACTCACAAGTCTAAATGAATGTTTTCTTATAAAAATTTTATCTCTATCTTTTGATTGAATCTTGTCAAAATCTTTTACATCACTAATTGGGAGGGCTTTGACCTCCCCATCTATAATTCTGTCTAAAAAGATATTGGAGTTATCTGCCTGAACATCAACACCATTTGCATAATTAATAACATCAGACAAATTTTGATTTTTAAATAGCTCATATTTAGCAGGCCTCTTTACAGCACCATCGATGGAAATCATATTTTTAACAGGCTTAACAAAAATAGTATCGCCAGATTGCAATGTAATTTTTGTATTATAAATACCTGTTATCAGAACATCATACATATCTAGAGTTTCAATAATTTCTTGATTTCTAATTAAATTAATTTCTCTGTAACTTCCAAATTCATTTATACCACCAGCTACAGAAATGGCATGAAGAATATTTGAATTCCCAGGTAAAGTATAAATACCTGGGTTATATGCATTACCTGAGACTAATACATTTATATCTCTAATATTGCTCAAACTAACATAAGCTTGAGTTCCAATATATGCAGACTCGACTTTTGCATTAATTAGGGAGTAGGCATTATCTAAAGACAAGCCAGTTAATATGACCTTACCTATATCTGGTAAATTAATTGATCCATCTCTTTGTAATGCAAATTTTTGTTGGTAATTCTTTTGGCCAACTAATTGAATTTCTAGGGTATCCCCAAAGTCTAATATGTATTCTGCACTAAGATTGGGTTCATTGATTGGCATATAAGTTGACTGGTATGTTCTAAAAAAATCAGAACCAAAAACCATTAAATCATCTATATTTCTAATGAAATCGTCATCTTCGGCAGTTTCATCTTCAAGCTCTTTTTTTTCAATCTTTGTTTGTGTCTGAAGACTGCTATAAGTAGGATCTGTAATTTTTTCTTGGTCATCGATTCTATTCAATACATCACTTCTGACTCCGGGAGGTAAAGTTTTTAAAAACTCTTCAGATATTTCTTGAGAATAAGCAATGGGAATTAAAAATATACACACTAGTAAACTTTGTAAGAAAGATTTTTTCATAGTCATATAAACCTAATTAGCTTTGATTGCATTATATCTTATGTAAATTTATTAAGAAAATAATAACTATAAACTCTATCTTTTGAGTCCAGGAATTTCAACAGAAGGTATTGATAAAGCCTTTTCAATTATTTCGTTCATAATTTTATTTACTTCTCCTTCTGTAATAGTCGAAGAGTTTGATTGAAAAACAAATCTAAAACCTATTTTAATCTCATCTTTATTTTCATTATGATAAAAATCAAATACAAATATTTCTTTTATAAGAATGTCTTTGTAATCTAGTAAAAGATTTTGAAGATCGTGGTACTTTTCTTTATCTGCAACTGCAAAGGATAAATCTCTTACAGAGGACGGAAATGAAGAAATTGGAATATACTTTTTAAAATTATCTTTATTTAAGATAAATTTTTCTACATCTAAAATGTCAAAGTCGTAATTTTCTAACTCATATAAATCAATTTCGAGATATATAATTTTATCATTTAGTTTAGTTTCCAATTCATCTCTATTAATGAGGTGCGGATTAAAGCTAATTTTTTTATTAAATTTTTCTAATATATTGGTTAGGTACTTGTTATCTATTTTTCTTGAGAAATCTAGGTAATTTTTTCCTACTCTTCCGCTACATATTATTCCAAGCTTTCTTTTGCTCTTCAGTTCCTTTTTATCAATGTAGTAAACATCTGTGATCTCAAACAGCTTAATAGAATCTTGTTGTCTTCTCTCGTTGTATAGAAGGTTATCAATCAATGATTTTTCTAAATTAATTCTGAGATTTTTTCTTCGAGAATCTAGAGGATTATCCAATTTAATAGAATTATTTGTTTCATGATTTACAAAAGGATCATTGATAACTTCGAAAAAGCCTTCACTTATTAGTAGAGTTTTTATGTTATTTTCTAATAATTCCAAATTTTTATCTGATGTATTGCTTAGTTTGGGAATTTTTATAGGCTGGGTCGGAATATTGTTATAGCCTATAACTCTTGCTACCTCTTCAGCAATATCATTCTCAGTCTTAATATCACTTCTATAAGATGGAGCTATAATTTTATTTTTATCTATATTAAAGCCTAATTTAGTAAGATAATCTTGGAGTTCTTCTGAATTACATGAAAGTCCTAAAATATTATTTATGCGTTCTATGCTAAAAGGGATTTCAGTTGAATTATGGCTTATATAATCTCTCTTAAAGATTTCTACGTTTTTTATGGTTGCGTGCTCGTCAACAATTTTAAGGAATCTTCTTAGTACTTTTTCATGACACAGTGGGTCAACACCTCTTTCAAATTTATGAGCTGCGTCTGACTTAATATCATATTTAATTGACTGACCGATTACATTTTCTGGATTAAAATACGCACATTCTACAATTACAGATTTCGTATCTTTAGAACATGCTGTACCACTTCCACCCATCACACCGGCTAGATTAATAACTTCACCATTCTGAACAAATACAAGATTTTCATCTTCCAATTTAATTGTTTTATCTAATAAAGTTTTAAATTCATATTCTTCGACAGAAGTTTCTAGCGAAATTAAACTTGTAACTTTTTCAGCATCATAACAATGTGTGGGCTGTCCAGTCTCGTATGAGATGTAGTTAGAAATATCAGTAAAGAAATTATTTTTATTTACGTCTAGGTCATCAAAATAGTCTTGAAATATGCCTTTATATGCACTTACCTCACCTTGTATTTTAATTTTTAAAAAAGAGATACTTGGACATGCTTCTTGAGAATTATTAACAAAATTTATGTCCAAAGACTTAATATCATCTGGATATATCTCATTATTGGGCGTAATCTCATAAAAAACTGATAAATCTCTTAATAAACCATTAATTGATAAGCAATCTCCTCTGTTAGGTGTTAGCTCCATATCAAAAATATTGTTTTCTATTTCATGCTCATGGCCTAGCTGAAAAAACTTTTCTGAAATATTCTCAATACTGGGTCTAGATGGAATAAATTTTATTAAATGTTCGTATGCTATTTTCATTTAAATTGACGTAAAAAATCTAAATTTGATTTATAGAAATCTCTTATATCATTTACCTCATATTTGAGCATAGCAATTCTTTCAACGCCTAAACCGAAAGCAAGACCGCTAAATTTTTTTGTGTCTATTTTACAATTTTCGAGAACAATTGGATTAACAATGCCGCATCCTAATATTTCAAGCCATTTTCCATTTTCAGATAATATATCGACTTCAGCTGAAGGCTCTGTAAATGGAAAATATGAAGGTCTAAATCTAATTTTGACCTCTTCACCAAAGATCCCATAAACAATTTTATAGATTAAGTCCTTTAACTGTGCAAAATTCACTTCCTTGTTTACATATATTCCTTCAACTTGATGAAACATTGGTAAATGAGTTGAATCATCGTCCTTTCTGTATACCTTTCCTGCCGAAACGATAGCTAATGGAGGACTGGAATTAAGCATACTTCTAATCTGAACAGGAGAAGTGTGAGTTCTTAAAACACTAGTCTTATTTTCTACATAAAACGTGTCATGCATTTGTCTTGCTGGATGGGATTCTTTGATATTTAACATATCAAAATTGTACTCTTCAGATTCTATTTCAGGTCCATCTACCTCGTTAAAACCTACTTCTTTTAATAGATTTAACAAAAAATCTTTAACTTGTGTAATAGGATGCAAACCTCCAAGCTCGTGATTCAAAATTGGGGGCTTAATGTTAAATGATGGCATTTAACTAAAAAATTATTTTAGAGCTAAGTGGACTATCTTTTCGAAAGTAGAAGAATCATATACGGCTATATCTGAAAGAATTTTTCTATCTAAGATAATATTTTTTGAAGACATTCCATTCATTAACTTAGAATACGGCACTTCTAAAGACCTTGATGCTGCGTTAATTCTTGAAATCCATAAAGATCTAAAAGCTCTTTTTTTATTCTTTCTATCTCTAAATGCATATTGCATTGATTTAATATTAGACTGCTTAGCGGTTTTATACAGTCTACTTCTTGCACCGTAATGACCTTTGGTAGCATTTAAGACTTTCTTATGTTTTGCTTTTGCTGTTGCTGATTTTGTTACTCTTGGCATATCTACTACCTTTTAATTAATGCGGAAGCCATCTTAAGCACTGTACCTGTTAACTTATTTAGACCTCTATTATGTCTTTTCCTTTTTGTAGATTGCTTAGTAAGAATATGATTTCTATTTGCACTTCTACTTTTTACGGAAGAGCCGGTTCTTTTAAACCTTTTAGCAGCCCCTGAGTGTGTTTTAAGTTTATATCCCATAACAAAATTTTATTTTGAATTAACTTTTCTTTTTTAAAGGAGATAGAATCATTAGCAATTGACGACCCTCTAATGAAGGATCCTGATCAACTTGAGCAATATTTTCTAACTCAACTTTTATTTTATTTAATAATTTAAGGCCCATTTCACTATTTAAAATCTCCCTACCTCTAAATCGGACGCTTATTTTAGTCTTATCTCCATTAAGAATAAAGCTTTTTATTTTTTTTAATTTGATATTGTAATCACCAACATCTGTGGAAGGTCTAAATTTTATCTCTTTTGTAGTATTTCTTTTGACCTTTGTCTTAGATGAGGAATTACTCTTTTTCTTGTCAAATAGATGTTTTCCATAATCTAAAAGTTTACAAACAATGGGTTTAGAGTCAGAAGGAGAAACTTGCACCAGGTCCAATGATGCTGCTCTTGCAGATTCGAGCGCTTCGCTTAATGACATAAGCCCTACTTTATCTCCATTAGCACCAATAAGCATAACTTCTTCCGCTCTTATGTTTTCATTTGTAGGAGTATTTTTATTCTTTGATGAAACCATTAAGAATATTTAGGATTGCGTAAAGGACAAAATATGATGCATTAAGATTTTAGCAATAGCTTTATAATTTTTGAATAGAATTTTGTGACTTTCATTTTTAGTTGGATTTTATACTAAATATTAAATTTGGCAATATTTATGGCTGAACAAATGAATGTCTCCAACAACCATCAATCTCTTCAAAAATTTCTCTTTTATTAAGCCTTGAATCATGACCTTCCCAAAATTCAAAATAGTAAGGAGTGAATGAATATCCTCCCCAGTACTCTGGACATTTTTTTAAATTATCATTATTTAATGATTTATTATAATTTTCTATGACTTGTTTATATGAATTTATTGGCTTCGATTGATTAGAAGAAATGGCTAGCGCATTCTTTTTTTTTGATCTATTTTCGAAATACCTTTGGTTATAATCATTTGACATTTTTCTTATTTTTGCTTTCATTCTAATCTGAACATTGATGCTAGACCAATATATTAGTGCGGCTATCTGGTTATGTGTTTCGAAAGAATTGGCTTTTGGAGATTTATAATTACTAAAAAATATAAACTCATTATCTGATACAAATTTAAGGTTTACGAACCTAGAATCTACCTCGTTAGTTTTATTTTCAAAAGTCGAAATTGAGATAGCCTCAATAACTTTTTGTTCTGCGCTATAAGCTTCATCGTATTTGCTCTTGAATAGCAAATATGGTTCTTCTTGATTTAAGTTTTTAAATTGAATCATTACATTAAATTTTATTCATTATATATGTCTTATGGCTAATAAAGAACTTTAAAAAATCTACAAACAAAAAAGCTGCATAATGCAGCTTTTTTAAATCTATTTTTTATTGAAGAAATTAGTCAGTAAAATTTAACGCCTGCTTTAAGTCATTTGGTGGCTCTGGTAAATCCTTAAAAACTCTCCATGTTAATTTTGTGCTAGGAATGAGAACTGCCCAAGCTGTAACAAATATAGCGACAAAATATATATAAAGACTTTTATTTAAGACAAACCACTCCTCGAGTTCTCCTTTATATGGAGCAATAACATTTTCATAAAAATCAATGGAGCCGCTTGCCCCATGCAGTATTTCTTCTTCAGCTCGAAATACAATAGATCCTATCCCTGATAAGCCTGGCCTAACTTTTTTTATAAGGCATTTGGTATTATCTGAATAAGTTTCAAAGGCTTGAGAGGTTAATGGCCTTGGGCCTATAACACTCATATCACCAAAAAATATATTCAATAACTGCGGAAGCTCATTTATCTTAGTTTTACGTAAAAATCTACCAAGAGGGAGTACTCTGGGATCATTTTTCATTGTAACTGTGCCAGTTCCAATATCTGGACTATTTTTTAACATAGTCGCAAACTTAAATAATTCAAATTTTTTTCCGTCCTTACCGATTCGTTCTTGTAAGAAAAATATCTCTCCCTCACCAGTAAATCTTAACAAGATTACAATAGGTAAAAATAATGGTAAAAGTAACAATAACGTTATTGCCGATAATAAAACGTCAAAAAAACGAATCATGTTTACATTCTCTGATCTAAGTATTTACCTGTCTCTTTATGTGTATGTGAAAATTCAGGAAGAATTCCAAAATATAGTCTAATAATATCTTCTTTAGTCCAAGTACCTTTTTCTCTTAAAAAATCAATTCCAACCATGAATTCATCCAATTTAGTCTCATCAAATATAGGCTGATTTTTGATAATCCCAACCGTCTCAAATCGATTCATATCTAAATCTTCTTTGTCGGTAAAAAACTCCTCAAAATCCTTCTCACCAGTTGTATCACTTGTAAAGAAGTAGCACGGCCAACACTTTTTAGCTATAAGCTCTTCTGCTCTATCACGAGCTTCTTTTTCAGATTGACATTCATAAGGTTTGTAGCCTCGTTCTTTGAGATAACTTTTTGCTATTTCAGAGAAAGTAATTAAGTGCAATTTTTCACTCAATTTTGGAAAGAAAATATCTCTATTTTCTCCAAGTAAGCCAGACAGCAAACAAAGTTCGCCAGATTCCTGTTGTGTTACAAAGTAACGTCTCACATCATTTGGAGCTGAAAAAGGCTGTCTCTTCAGGAATCGTTGATTAAACCCATGAAGCAAAGAGCCATCTGAAAATGCTACATTTGCAAAGCGTGCCATTGAAATATCTTGTGTTAGACTTTCGCGCATCAAGAACATTTCCATTATTCGCTTGCTAGCTCCCATCATGTTGACTGGATTAGCCGCTTTATCAGTTGATACACAAAAATACTTTTTAGCTCCCATTTCTCTGGACATACGTAATGTCTTCACTGTATTGAATACGTTGACGATTATCATTCGCATGAGCGTAAATGGGTCTTTTTCGCTTCTTACATGTTTCAGTGCAGATAAATTAAATACGAAATCATATGGGCCCTGATCATTGACCAATGCTTCAAATTCTATAGATCCGCAATCAATTGCGAATGTCTTGAATTCACCACTACCATAACCTTCTGTACTTCTAAGATCTCGAACAAGTTCTACCATATTGTTTTCAGAGATATCAACAACGTGAAGAATTCTAGGGTCACGTTTAAAAATTTCTCGAGTTACAGATTGTCCAATTGTGCCAGCACCGCCAATTATCAAGAACCGAGATTTTTGTATAATAATTTTTAGAGCATCTTCATGACTTACAATATCTGAAGAAAAAAGTTCTGAATCGCGACCGATTAGTGATAGTAAATCCATATTAAACCTTTATTTTCTATTAATTATCCTTGGAATACAAAGCTTAACACCCTCATGAGTCGATACTACTGGATTCCAGTTTAGAGACTTTTTGGTATGTTTAATATCTATCCTTAAATCGTCACATAAACGATCAGTAATAGATTTTTTGCCAATTACACTAGCTACTATTTTTAAAAGCCCAGGGCTTACCTTAAATATCCTTGGCTTTTTTCCAAAAGCCTCAACCATTATAGTAAATAGCTCAGATGTTGAAATATCGTTATCATCGCTAACTAGAAAAAGCTGATTTGCAGCTTTTGGATGATCTATACAAGAAATAATTAAGCTTGCTAAGTTATCAATTGCAACAAAACCTCTTTTGTTTTTAATAGAACCGAAAGGTAAAGGCAAATTTTTTGATGCCAGATTTAAAAGAGCTGCAAAGTTAGCTTTTACACCTGGTCCATATACCAATGGAGATCTTATAATTACAACCTCTAACTGTGTCTCTTTTGCGATTTGAAGTAAACCTATTTCAGCTTCAGCTTTTGATTTAGCATAATCATCTTCAGCTTTTCTCAAATCATCAAATCTAAATGGCATATTAGGCTGTGTTCGCTCTCCATTTACTTTTATTGAACTTAAAAAAATAAATCGTTTTACACCAAAATTAGCAGCCTGTTTTGCTAAATTCAAAGTTCCTAAACAATTTGTTTCCATATATTCTAACGACGAATTTTTTGAAGTATTGTTCATTTTATGGACTATTGCAGCGGTATGAATGACAACTTCAACATCTTTGAGGCAATCTGCAAAATTTTCTTTGCTTGATAGATTTTTTTTAAAATATTTGACAGAATTATCAAGCATATTTCCTCTTGAAGTTAGCACCAAATCATGATCATGAAGTTTCTTTTGAAGATGCTGTCCAATAAATCCATTTCCACCTGTTAATAAAATTTTCATTGAATCTTGCCTAATACTCTTAAAACAAATCTCATTTATCTTTGTTGAATGTTTGATAAAGGGCGTAATGTTTTTCGATTACTTTCGAGACACAAAATTTTTGTTCAGCCATCAATCGCCCTGCTTTACCCATTGATTCTATCAAATCTCGATCAGACACCATATTGACAAGAGCATTTATTAAAGAAAAGATGTCTCTAGGAGGAATTAATATGCCTGTCTTTCCAGGAATAATCGCGTCACGACATCCTGGATGCTCAGTTGTAATAACAGCACAACCACTTGCTGCAGCTTCCAGCAATACTTTTGGAATTCCCTCAGCGTAATAGGATGGCAAGATAAATATATGACTCTCGGCAAGGATATCTTTTAAGTCACTTCTATTGCCAATAAATTCAACCTTGTTTGATAAGCACATTTCTGCAATTTGTTCTTTAGTTAAATATCCAGGGCTTTCATAATCGATAGGGCCTGCTAAGCTAAAATTGATCTTGAAATTATATTTTTCTTGTATTTTTCTTGCAGCTTCACAAAACTCTCTTACTCCCTTGTCTTTTAATAAACGAGATGCCATTAAAACTTTAATTGGGCCATGCATTTCTCTTTTTTGAAATTTATATTCTTCAAGATCAACACCAGAGCCTTCAACTATTATAATTTTTTCATTTGTTACTAATCCATTGTTTAAAAGTATTCCAGCGTCATGCGAACTTTGGCAAATAACTCTGGATTGCTCAGAAGAAAATATTATTTTGTATATTGATTTGATTATGAATAATCGAGTTTTGCTTAAGAAATTAGTAGGTGAAAATCCAGGTCCAAGGCCTGATATCGAAGCTATAAATGGTATCTTCAAAATAAAGCAAATAATTCCTAAAAGGATTATTGGTTTTATTGTTACCGCATGAATCACTGAAGGACGCTCACGTTTGATTAGCTGAATAGTTTTAATAAACTCCTTGAACGAAGAGTACAGACTTGAATACTTTCTCTTTATAGGGCTTTGAAGAAATGAAAAACCTTTATATTCATTATTTTCATGGGGTGAAGTGAAATCAGCAAAAACTGTCATTTCGACACCTTTGTCTTTAGCAACCTCTGCGATTGGCAGTCTGTGAGACAAAAAAAACCAATCTACATTTACAAACATAAAGATTTTAGTCATTAGTATCCTTTATTATTTAAACACGAGACACTATCGAGGTATCTCAATAAATTTAATCTTTGGATTTGAATCCATAATTTCATTAATAATATTTTTCATATTCGAAGTAGCGCATATACCCTTCTCAATTAAATCATCTTTAAGTGAATTAAGTTCACTGCTTCCTTTTACTAATCTAGTTTCAAGACCATTAACAATTACTTCCTTTGAGGCAGACACATAAACTATTAATAAGAGCTTTATATCAAGACATTCTATTAGTTGGTTAATCAAAAATCCTAGAAAATCTATTTGTTTAGGTCCAATCGAGAGCTGTTGATAGTAACAACAAGACCACAATGCTTGAAAGATGCCTTGATCAAACAGAATTGGACTACCTTTTTCAGAACGTAATTGAATTACAGAAAATATTAATAAAAGATTAAAAATCAATTTTATTCTCTTCAAAAATTTTACTCCGCCAAAACTAAATATAATTCTGAAAGCCGCTCTAAACAAATCCCATCGGTACCAACAAGATCTTAGTATTAAGGATAATTTAGATATTATGCGTAGTAAGCGGTTTTTATGGTATTGATCTATAGAGTGATATACAAGATACTCATCATTTTCACTAGCTCGCGTAAAAAGGTCATTAGAAAAATATGATTTTCCTGATCCTGGAGTACCAAAAGCTTCAATGACAACTCTGTGTGAACTACCAATCTTGAGAGCATCTAAAAGCCACTTATCTAGTTCAATATTCACTGCTAAGATCTCTGTTTAAATGTAGCAATTTCGCACCAAATGTCATACGCCAGCTTCGGTAGCATTTCTTTATAAGTCCCAGTATTAGAAAACTTTATCAACTTGTTACAAATTGGAATTGTTTGCTGGTTATTTTGGTGCCGCATAACTATTTCTTCGTCACTTTCTTTTCCATCTTTAACTCTTTCATGATTTCGTTTTAATGCATCATCAATATCAACTTCTAAATAAAAGCAAAGATCTGCTTCAGGAATTTTCTCATAAATGCTTTGCTCTACCGAAGCAAGAAAGCTTACTAAAGAGTTTCTAGTCTTATAATTGATAATTTTTGGGCCATCCATTTTTCCATGACTATTGGTGGGCCACCTATCAACAAGGACCATATTGCCCCCGCGTGCTTTTCTAACTGCAATCGATGCCTTTCGTAATCTTAAAAAAGCTAAAATACAGGCAAGAACAGCATCTTTCAAAGACGATTGTTTTTTTAAAGTATGTGAATGTTTCGATTCAATTCTATCTCTTCTTCTAATTAAAGATCTTGCTAGCTCAAGAAGCTTTCCCTGTGGTTTTCCTAAAGCATAAATCTTACAATCTAAGAACGAGCTATAAAGATCTTTCAAACCAACTATCATTGAAGACTTACCAGCACCATCAGATCCCGATATCGCTACAACAATCCCACCACCGATAAATTTTTTTTTGTTCCTACTTATCAATTTATTAAATAATCTTCGAAAAAAGCTTATATTTCGTCGAAACATAAGAGTTAAGGTTTTATATCGCAAATACTGACGTAAATACTGACGAAAATTGAAAGCTACCATATATTTTGGTTGTTGAAACTTTTGGTTTAGGCCTGAATCTTTAATATAGTCGTCTATGGCAATTGGCCCTATTCCATGAAGATCATCAGCTGAAACACCGCATTTCGACCATTCTTCTCTGTAGGAGTCAAGATCTCTTTTGTAGATATATCGTGAAAAAAGTGAGCCAGATTTTATAAGATGTCTTATAAAAAAGATGTAGGCTTGAGCATTTCTGTTCAATATGAAAACTCCACTTCTTTTGTCACTTTCACGATTCGTGAATAAAAAATCTTTCAGAGGAAAATTATATTCTTTAATCCAACCGTCCCCAGTTATTAACTCAAAATATACATGTAGATGATTGATAGTTGAATCTTTATTAACCTTAAAATAATGGTAAATAGAGTTAAATTTGGCTACAGGATTCTCCATCTCAATCCAACCATTTTGGTGTGCAATAATGTTGAAATCACAAATTGAAGTATTGAAGATAAGAATATCAAGATCGCATCCTCCTGTAAGTGCAAAATTGAGTTCATGATTATTCTTCCAGCTTACATAACTGACATTAGATCTTTCAAGAACATTAAGAAACTCTAACAAATTATAAACTCCATTATTAGCATTGATATGAATTATATTTTTAACAACTTTTGATAGAAAAAATGTTTAATTAGTTTCACTATCTGTCCGAGTTAACAGATTTGTAAACTTCCATATAACCTTCAAGCATATTATTGAGGCCAAATCTTTCTAAGGAATGCTCCCTTGACATACCCCTTTGATCCTTGAGTTTACATATTTCTTTTGCAACATAATTTAAGGAATTAATAATTTCTTCTTCATTGTCTTTATCTACATAAATACAGCGATCAGATGGAGGAGAAACTTCTTTATGGGGTGGTATTGTTGACAGAATCAAAAAACAACCACAATACATAGCCTCCAAAACTGCGATTGGCAAACCCTCTCCCTTTGACAAAGAAATGAAAACATCCGCCTCAAGCATATGCTCAATTGCTATATTTCTTGGTAGACAACCTTTGAAAGAAATCTTAATAGATGGAACAACTTTTTTTGAATAATCAATTAAGCTTTGTTTATTTACTCCATCTCCTAAAAAGATTATTTCTGCTTCTATATTGCATGAATTTAATACCTTTAGAAGTGCTATCTGATTTTTTGTATCAGTTAGGGAGCCTACATAAACAATTTTAACTTTTGAATTTATATCGAAATGGGATACCTGCAAATTATTACTAGCTACCCTGTCAATGCGCCTATTATCAAAACCATTAGTTATAGCTTTAATTTTTTTATTAAAAAAGAACTTAATTATTTTAGGCAGACTATTTTGACTTGATTTTCCACAAGTACAAACCCTCCTTGAGAACAACATAACAATAATATTTAAAAATTGATTTCTTGTTTTAAATACATTCCAACTGTTATGAATTGTGAATACAGTCTTTTTTAACAAACTAAGTTTAAAAGGGAAGATTGCTAATATGAATATTATTCCTGTTATTGAGTTATGAATATGAACAATATCATAATCAACTTTATTAATATTTCTTTTTATAAGTTTAAAAAGTTGAAAAACAGAGCCATCGCCATGGAAGATAGTTATTTTTTCATCTATAGGCACCTCATCCTTTTCAAGGGAGCCCACAGTTTGGATTATTTTATCTTTGAATCCAAGTGAAAACTGATTATAAGCAGTTGTTGTAGCTTTAAGAGTGGGCGTTAAACGAAGTAATTTCATAAATGTTTATCCCTAACTGTTCTATGTATCACAAATTATTTAAAGAAAGGTGTGATGACTATTAAGTATATTAATCAACTCTCTTATAAACATATAATACAGTTAATGATAAATATTTGCTTATAAAGCTATTTCTAAAGTTTTTAAAAAACCACCTATCAATAGAACACTCTATTGATGAAGCAAACAATCCAAGCCCAAAAGTTATATAAATTTTCTTTTGTGCTCTAAATCCATTATTTGTGAGCAAACTTTCTACATGCTTATCTTTTATAGATGAAAATTCTACTTTCTTTTTTCCAGTAATATAACTATGTATTTTTGATAAATAACGTCTTGTCAGCCTCAAAAAAGAATCGCCGTTTGCGGTAGAAAAAATTAGATAGCCATTAGTGTCTACAAGACTTGATAATCCAGCTAAAAATTCTGCTTGTTTATGATGATAGCCTGCAACACCAAGAGATAAAACCAAATTTGCGCTCACTTTTATGTCTTCTATGCTGCCGATTGTAAAATTAATATTTTCATATCCAACTTCGTTCAAACTACTATTTGCTAAACGTATCATCTCTTTGGAAATATCTACGCCATACATTTCTGCTTTAAGACCACTCTCTCTGAGATTTAGAAGGACATTTCCCATACCGCAACCAACATCAACCACAATCCCATTATTGATTGGTGGTAAATAATTAATCACTAATTCCTTTACGGTCTCAGCTCGAACTTTCTTTTCTTGATGAAGTAATTTTTTTGAATGAGCGTCTGTATAAATATCATTATATTTTTTTGATCTACTGTCGAATAGCTCTGAAACTTTTTTCATAAAAAAATCACCATTACATTAAATACATCGATTCTAATAATAGCTTATCAATGTCAGATATCTAAAATGTTATTCCATTTTTGAATAATATTACTAATTGAATATTTTTTTCTTAACAGGATAGAATTTTTAGACAGATTGAGTCGTAATTCTTGATTTACAATAATTTTATCAATGGCATTTGAAAGACCCAATTCTTTTTCATTGGGATCAACCAAAATTCCATTAAATCCGTCTTGAATTATGTCTCTTGGGCCAGTATTACAATCGAAACTAATGCAAGGTAAGCCATATGTAAGGGCCTCTAGCAACACATTAGGAAAACCTTCTACAATAGAGCTTAATACAAATAAATCTGCTCTTTCATACCACTCGCTGATATTACCAACACTTCCTGGAAAATGAACCCTATCAGTTATGCCGAAATTCCTTGTCATGTGGTTGAGATTGTCTCTTTCCTCACCGTTACCTAATATTACTAAGTCCCAATCTAAGTACTTTTCTTTTAAGTTTAGAAATGCTTTTATCAATAAATCAAACTGCTTGTATTTATGCAATCTGCCTGAAGCAAGAATTACTTTTTTATTTTGTGAAATGATAGCGTTAGGTTGTATCGATCTCTCATTGCTTAAAGGTACAGGATATACTGCTGGATTTGGAATTACATTAACATCATTAGAAGGGAAGTTATGAGTCAACCAATCTTTACTTTTGACAGTTTGAACTATTATTCTATCGACACTTCTAAATAAAATCTTATATATTTTTAAAAACTTGTTATTTAAGGAGGCAAAAGGAGGCCAAGTTCTTTCACATATAATCAAAGGAGACTTAATACCTATCATTGATAAAGCAGAAGCAACGTTAACTCTTGCTAGAAATGAAATAACTACATCAGGATTTTGATTCTTGATCAACTTCCGAAGATTAATTAACTTCCAAATAAGATTCCATACTTTTATTTTTGATAACACGGGGCTATCAGTCACTTTTTCTAAAGCTACATTTTTATTCAATTTATAGTATTGTTCTTTATCTCCAGAAAACGTTGAAATAAGTGTAACGTTGTGTCCATGTTGGGACCAATAGTTACATAAAATTGATACTACTCTCTGAGCACCACCCATATTCATAGCGCTAACAATAATGACAATATTTTTCTTCATTAAGAAGAGCTATGAGGTATTTGAAATGGCATAAAATGATACTAGAAAAAAGAAAGGTATGTATCCTGCTGTGAACACCTGAATTGTTCCTAATTCTCCTTTATTAATAAGGAAAAATAAATACAAAATAATTGCATTCCCTATGTACCTTGAAAAAGAAAGGTCAATAATAAATCCAAACAAGTAAATAAAAATCATTCCTATGGATATAAATCCATAAACATTTTTGAACACTTTTTTGCTTGAAAATATCATTAATAACGCAAGAAATAGAATTAAAACATTGAAGAGATTACTTGAGTTGATTGGTGTAACATTAAAGTTGAGTATGTTCGAGGCTATAACAATTGAAAATGAAATTAAAACTAATATAAATAAAGGAACTATGAATGGTGATTTTATCCTTAGCCTCTTGAGCATATGATATAAAATATACAAAGCTATGATTGGGATCATAGACAAATGAATAACACTAGATAATCCAAATAAAATATACTTCGGCAATCCTTTAAAGTATATGAAAGATATCATGAGTATTGTAAATGAAATACCAGATCTTATACCGGAGGCAAATAAATTTGATACCATAGGTGTGAAGAAGATCATAAGAAATATAGGTAATATATAAATCAAATACTTTGTGGATCTGATATGTATTGCATATATGCAAAAAATCAAAGATGACATAATAAAAGCGAAATAACTTAATACTGTTATAGGTTCTAAATTAAAGTAATTACCTATAAAAATTACTAAGACGCGAAATACTCCATCTCCTCTAATTGAATATTCATTATACGTAGTAAAAATATCAATATCTTCAAAAAAATCTATATAAGCATTAATGTCTCCACTACCTACAGAATATAAGTACTGCAGGGATCCAACTATAAAAAATCCATAGATTAGTGCAAAAGATAATCCGATAAATTTATATAAAGAATATCTTTTTACAGTGTATATGCTCATACTATCTCGAAACTGTTTATATAATTTTTACTAATTCGCATGAAATTCTTCATAGCATTTAATCAAATGCTCTCCTAAATTAAAATTTATATTTTCATCTTTTAATCCACAGTAAGCGAGTGCTTCTTCTGATATTTCTAATTTTTTACCTTCTAAAAAAGATTGTAAACTTTCTTCACTGTTGATTAATCTACAAGCTTTATAATTAACAAGATAGTCGTAATGACCATTATCAAATTTATCTATAATGCCAGCTTTAACACCTAACATTAATGCTTGAAGTACTGAACTTGATGACGCAGTCAAAAATCCATTACAAGAGCTTATGGCTGCATTAAAATCAAAGTTTTTAAATAGCATGAAATTACTTGAATTAATTCTCCCTTTTTGAGCTATATCTCCAATCAAAATCACATTAGAGGGGTTTTTAGAATCAAAGTATGCATAATTAGTAATTCTTCCATCATCCTGAGGATGAGTTTTAATTACCAGAATAAATTCCTTTAAACGATGAAAACAATCAAAAAGAAACCGCTCCGTTAAATAACGCTGAGATTCCTCTTTTGAAGGATCTGAAGCATAAAATATTATCTTAGATTGCTTGTTAAGTCCTAGTAAAGCATGCAAGTAATCATCTTGATTTATGTTGAAATTTTTAAGGCGATAGTTAATTAAAGAATTGTCTCCTTTGTATGAAACATCGCTCTCATCAGCAAGAGATAATCTGAAAAGCTTTGTATTTTCTGACTCGGAAGAGCAAATAGCAGAATCACAATAAAAAATCTCCTCCATCAGATCACCTAAAATAAAAATTCCTCTTCTTTTAGCTTCAATTGCTAGAAGATTATCTACTACATTTGTTTGCAACCTACTTACATGCGCATCAATTTTGTTAGAGAAGATTGAATTGACAACATCTATACTTAAATTAAGGTTGTAATGCTTTTCAAAAATAATTAGAACGTCTGCGATGTAACTATCTGCATTAAAACAAATATTTTTTAAATCAAACAAGCCTCTCAAGAAACCAGGTCTCTGTTTAATCCTTATCCGCTCATACTCTTTTGGAGTGGTCTCTAAGAATCCAGTGCTATAAAGAACAATATTAAATTGCTTTTCTAATTCTTTAACATAAGTTAAATAAAAATCTTCTGGTCTCCTCTTAGGCATTGTGATTAAAACTGTAGGCAAATTGGTATCATTTTCTTTATAAAAGTAATCCTTTGGAAGTTCACTTTGAACAGTTATCATTTTAAGAACAGCAGCCACTCTCATTAAAAATGAGTTAACTGTGATGCAAAAGGTTAATAGTCTATTGGTTTTCCAAATGATATTAACTGGATCGATTTGTAAAAATGAGAAAGTCTTATTCATGATTGACGCTGTTTGTCTGTCTGTAATGATCTCAAGAGTTTCCCTTCCATCAATTGATAATTTTTGGATTCTATAAGCACATCTTAATAAACCAGCTAATTTAAGCTTTACCTGCCTTGTGTATAAGTTATAAATTTTAAGATCTTTGATTACCAAATTATTGCAAATATCAGCATTCCTTAAATACTCATAAAACTCAATACTCAATGCCTCGATATGATCTTTATGCAGTTCAATTGACATCCCGCTTATATTTTGCTTCTCACGAATCAGGACATTATCACGGTCTAGTCGATATAAAACTAAAATATTATTAGAAATTTTTTTTCTATTAAAAATTCTCCTTATTAATTTCATGTACAACTTTCTAAGAGGACTTACCATATACACGGAATCGAATGCTAATATTTTAGTCATAGTTCAAATTAATTTTAGAGGAAATAGCATTGTCTGCTTAAGAAATAAAAATGAAATTTTAATTTTAAATAGGCTATTAATCTTTAGGATTTTGGTTTTCCTCAAGTAAGTTTAGAATTGCAGCATGTGCTTCAGGCCAACTTATCATTCCCGAGTTAAAATTAACAAATAATAATCTATTATCTTTTATAAACTTATCAAGCCTTTGAGCAGATTCCAATCCTTTTACTCCCTCAACATCTTTGAGTGAGCCACAAATTAATTTTAATTTTTTTCCAAAACTTTTATATGCAGCGTAAATTACGTCATCTTCCACTCCTTCACAATTCAATCGAAGAATAACATCATAATCTTTAAATTTTTTTTCAAAATATGCTTGCAGTTCACTAAAAAAAGTAACACTAGACACACCTAAAGTTGTTACATAAGAGCTCTTTTGAACATTTTCTTTTTCAAGAAAAACAGAACTACCTTGAGATAGCTCACTCCCATCTCCGAGATATAGTTTTGTTATTGAAAGAGGTGAACCTTCATCACCATCGGTTAAAGCTAAATTAAAAACCATTGAAGCATCAAGATAAATATTTTGCGTATAGGCAATTTTTGGATTAGCTTCTACGAAGACTGTGTAAAATGCATCGAATCTTTTTCTTATCCTTGCTCTTGAAGAAATAATATCTCTCAAACCTTTAAACCCAACAAATTTTCCTCGATTTAGAATCTTTTTACCAATTATCCGTTTAAGTGCATGAATAAAGAATGCATAATTTGAACCAAAAATGGAACTATACTCCTGACCAAAATGTGTGCCAACATCTATCCAAATAATTTTTTTCATTTTAGATCAATTTTATTTAAACAATTAGTAAGAAAATAAAAAATTTATTAAACACAATCTTATACCTTTAATTATTTTCCAAATTTTGGCCAAGCAAAAACATCATCATCATGAAGATCTTTTAAAGATTTACAAACTCTAAGAGCTCGGTTCATTGAAGCTCCCTGATTTAGTCCATGTTCGTGAAAAACAATCGAGTCAGGTTCATAAACTATTTTTCGACCTTTCATTGCTTGCTGTCTCGCCCAAAACCTGTCTTCAACACCGTTTTGATTTTCATCAAACGGACAAACCTCCCACGCGGCCCTGTCTATTAAAGAAAATGCATTATGAAAAAAAGGATGGCTTTCAAATACAATTCGCTCCCGTCCAAAAACAGTTATTAAGTCTCTTGTATCAATTGGGTTACTGTTGATGGTTGGAACTTGTCTTCCAAAAACGCCGGCAGCTTTATAAGCGTGACGAACTTCAATCATGTTTTGCACTGATCCTTCTGTCATAAGCTCACAATGCGCTGAAAGAATTAAAATCTCTTCTGCAGAAGTTTCTTTTATTCCTAAATTTAGAGCATAACTATAATTAAACTCATCCTTATCATATTTGAGAACAAAACAGTTTTTTTTCTTTGCAAACTCTGCAGAGCCATCATCACTTGAATTATCAACAAGTATAATTTTAGATGGCTTAATAGATTGATTATTTAGTGAAGAAATTACTCTTGGAAGCCATTCCATTTCGTTTCTGCATCTAATTACAACATCATATTTCATAATCATGGTAAAAAAGTAATGCTTCCAGAGGCGACTCTATCTTTCCATATATCACCTATTGGATATTCATACATTCTCAAGAATTCTTTATGCATTTCTAAGCCCCAACCATATGATTGTGGTGTTATATAGGAGCCATCCTTCACCTGAATTGGATTTATAAAAACTTCATCTTGAAGAAACTCGGCATATTCAACGAGTTGGTTATTTGAGTGGCTTGAAACTTTTATCTGATCCCAAATAGCGTAATGTAATATCATATTACATAAGCCAATGCCTCCTCCATGTGGACATACAGGCACTTTATATTTTTTTGCAAGTAAAATGACAGCGAGAACATCATTAACACCACCAAGCCTGGTTGCATCTATTTGACAATAACCAATAGCTTGATGCTGAAGAAGCTGTTTGAATATCACAGGTGATGGAACTTGCTCACCAGAGGCAACCTTAATATTAAATTTTTTTAATGCTTTAGATATCTTAATATGTCCTTGGACATCATCACGTGCAGTTGGCTCTTCGATCCAGATTGGTTTGAAATCTTTTAATTCAGTCATATAATTTATGGCCTCATCTACTCCCCAAACCTGGTTACAGTCAACCATTAACTTAGAATCATCTCCAATTATGCCTCTTATAAAGCTGAGCCTCTCTTTGTCATGATTTAAGTTTTGTCCCACTTTCATTTTAAAACAGTCAAATCCTTGATCTTGCATGGTCTCTATAGTTTTAGCTATTTCTTCATCTGTAAGCCCAAGCCACCCAGCAGTAGAATATGCTTTAGGTCCTTTTTGTTGCATTTTTATCTCAAGATCTCTATGTTCATGGCTTTTCTCATTCAAGATTTCTAAAGCTTCATCTCTAGTCAATGCATCCTCCATGTAACGCCAATCAATTGTATCTACTAACTTTTGGGGTGTCATATCGACTAATAGTTTCCACATGGGTTTTTTTTCAACTTTAGCCCATGCATCCCATAAAGCGTTAATTATTGCTCCCATGGCCATTCTGTTAACACCATCAGCTAACCATCTAAGCTGATGATGATCATTAATTAACTTATATACTGAGCCAGGGTCATTTATAAATTTATTAAATTCAAAGTCTTTAAAAAGTTTTGCGATATCTCTAACCCCATAGGCGATCCAATCATTGCCTGCACCTGAAGTAAAACAAACAGACAATCCTTCAATACCATTATCTAATTTGATGCTGGTGTAAACGCATGACCAATTTGGCTTCTTATGGAAAGGGTCAGAACCTTGCAAAGTATCAGAGGTTGGAACACGTATATCAATTACTTCAACGTCAATAATTTTTAGCTTTTTCATAGGTTTTTAAATCGGTAGAGTTTTTATATTTTCAAAATAAACGCAAAATCTCTAAAATTAGTTTCTTTCCTGAATAAACTTAAACTTAACCATTGCTACTAGATTAATAAGAAATTTACTTATAACCCCTTTTCTTTTAACTCCACAAGCTAAAATAATCCTTGGTTTTGAAGAGTTGTGGATGCCTTTTCTATGATAGCCTGCAGTATTAGCAAGCACAAAGAGACCTTTTGATCCAGTAAACGATTGAAGTTTATATTTTTTGAGTGCTTTCTGAAGCTTTTGCCCTCTTAGTCGTGTAGAGCCACTACTATGAGAGTCATTCTCTAAAACTGCTTTATTAGTTTCTTTTGATCTAAATTTTGCATCTGCGTAAGATCCCTCTAGATATTCAAATGGAGCATTGTTACTGCCAATATCTTGAAGGTATAGAAAACCCTTTGCAACACTCGAAAATGTATCTTGGTGCATTTCATCATTTGAATTAGCACCATATACAACACTTAGAGAGTATATAATGTCATCAAAAGTACATTTATAACCAGCCAATGCTGAAAGGTGATAATTAAAATCATTTGTTAAGTCACTATGAAGAATTTTATTCATTTTTTGGTTATATTCTTTTGAGAAGCTGTAATATGCGGAGTAAGATCCCTCTATTTTTTCATTTTTACCATCTTTAAAATATGGTCTTGCTCCTGCATGGCTGGGATTAGTAGTATTCACAACATCCTCAATAATTTCATCCAACTCAGATAAATCCGACAAATTAGTTTTATAGAAACCAGCATTGAAAGTATCTTTCACGACATCTACATAATGATCAGGGACTGCTTTAAGAGACATGGAAGAAACCTTAGCATCTATCAATATTCGAAACTCATCATATCTAGTTCTTGCAAACATCTTTGATGCTGGTGATTTATGAATAATTGATAAACTAAAAAAAATATCTTTCAATATTTTTGGAAGAGCTCTATATGTTCGAGTGAATAATAATCGAGGAATCCACAATAGATGTTTTATTCTTATTTTTTCTATTAAGGATTTTTTTTCTTGACTAATATTTATGCTAGGAAAGTCAATATTTTCTGCAAAAAGCAATTCGATTTTTTTTACACCGATTGTACTATCTAATTCATTCATATTTGACCCCTTTTATTTGCCCTGATCTGGTGCAACATTAAAAAGTATTTTAATAAATTCCAAGTCATTATGGTTTTTCAACAAAAAGCTACTCCATTTTGATGATTCAATAAGTTGAGTATCTTCATCAAATAGTTGTCCCTTTTTAAGAACATTAATCATGCTTCTGCTCCAACCCATCATAGCATAATTGAATGTTTTGATAGGTCTTAGGTCTTGTGTTCTAGCAAAGCCTCTTATCCATTCAAAATTCAATGGATTGTCTTTATATACTGAATGTACTGAGGAAGTATTTACTGAAACACTTGATTTCCAAATACTGTCTTGAGATAAACTCACAAAGTTTTTGATATCCCCAATAGTTTGGAGAGGGCTAACTGTATTTAACCAAAATAGGCGATTACCCTCTATATTATTGAAGAAATCCAATACCACTTGATCACTCGTCGCCTGAGATGATGCTAATTTTTCGTCTCTAAGATAGAAATTAACACCTAAGCGTAATGCAATTTCCTCTAAACTTGGATCATCTGAGTTAATATAAATCCTATCGAAAGCATTACTTTTAATAGCTTTATTTAAAGCAATTTCTAAAACAGTAAAACGATCAATCTTCAAATAATTTTTTTTTGCAAGTCTTTCTGAACCTTTTCTTACTGGTATCATGCAAATATTCATCTTAATTTATAAAGTTTTTAATTGATAACTGATTTGGAAAATTTCTATAATAGAAGAATCGATTCATTTAAATTAGCTCCTCAATAAGCTCCCATTGCGAGTCATTTTCAAGACTTCGATGTGCTGCCTCAACAACCATTGTACTTATTAGTGACTCTTTAAAGCTAGGTCTTTCATTTTGAAGATCATTTAAAGACTTTAAACTATTCTCTATATCTCTAACGTCGTCAAGAAATGTCACAATACTATCTATGCCGTATCCTTGCCACTTAATACTTCCATTTTCAGTGCCATATGGCATACAAAAGTCGGGATTAATGTGCTGAACTCCTTGCTGATCTATATTAAGTCTTATTCCTCTCTCTTTCTGATCTGCTTCATATCTCCCGTTTGTACCCACAAATTTTATCTTTTGATCAGAAACAGCTGAACTACTATCTGGGTCTACCCAACTTGTAATAATTGTTTCGGTAAATTTAGAACCATCAGTCATTTCCCATTCAATTAAACATTGAATAGCATCAAAAGTATTGATATTGTGTTTAACTAGTTCAGATTTTTGACCTATTGCCATGACTCTTTTTGGCATAGCTCCCGTAGCATAACGGATAATATCAATATAGTGCACACCTAAATATTGAAGAATGCTTGTCTTTTCGGACCAATCTTTAAAAAATTTTGTAGGTATAGATTTTCTTTGACTATACTCTATCCAACAGTTTAGTAGTTTCCCAAGTTCACCAGACTGAATTTTATCTCGAAGAATTAAATTAGACCTATCCCATCTTTTATGAAATTCTACCGCTCCGTAAAGGCCATATTTATCTGAAAGATCTACTAGTTTACGTCCTTCTTCATAAGTAGGCGTAAGCGGTTTGACTAGTAAGACATGCAAGCCAGCATCTAAACAGTCTTTTGCAACTTCATAATGTAAATGATCTGGCACAGCAATAATTGCGCATGAGGGTTTATTAATCCTTTCTAATAACTTGCGATAATGTAAATTATCTTTGATGTCAGTTTCAGGATAAGCAGAGATATCAAAGTTAACTCCTGTTTTTATACTTAAATTTTCAGATTTTTTTAAGAGTTCTTTAGCAGAGGCAAAAGAGGTAGAAACACAATGCACCTCTCCTTTATTTTTTGTTTGTCTTTTCCATTCATAAATGGCTGGAAGAATTGTTCCAAACCCTTCTGTTCCTTTGCCGCAAACATACAATCCAGCTCCAATTACCATTACATTAATGTCTTTCATACGCTTCCTCTTACCTATAAGATTTAAATATTTTTATTAATAGTTTAGTTTCAATCAAGTATAAAATCCTTCGACAGAAGAATTTTTTCAATTGTCTCATTCCACTTATTAGATCTTGTAATAAGTTGATCAAAGTAAGGATGAACTTTCTTTTCAGGCAAAATATATTGAACACTTTTTAGTCTTGAAATTTGCTCGCCTAGTTCTAATGCATCATTGGCCTGCAAAACAATTCCTAACTTACGATATATTGTTGTATATGTATCATTGATTGGTACTTGTTGTTTATGATGTTTTACAGGATCCCAATATTCAATGACAGGTACTCCCAACAAAAAGCAATCCATAGAACCAGAACCCCAGAACGAGATTACAAAATCAGCTTTAGTTGCTAACTGCAGTATGTGCTCGTTTACAACCTCTATTGCCTTGTTCTTTTTTGATACTGTATCCCAATGAGACGGTATCTCTCGAGGATGTTTTTTTACCAAAAGACTATAATTTGGAAATTGTTCCTCAATTATTTCAATGGTTTTATCTACCATCTGTATGTGAGAACTTTCATCCAAATAGCTTCCATAGCCCCTGCTAAGTACAAGAATAGTAGTTTTATTTCTAGTTTCATGAGTTTCTCGAAAAAGTCTTGATTCTTTCTTCAAATTTCTTAACCAGTTATTTGAATATTTAGGGTGTCCTATAAATAATTTTTCTAAACTTTTTGACGCAAGTTCTTTTCCATCATTAATAATTTCAAAATCTCCAGGATGTCCTAATAAAAGAAATGCATTTTTTCTAAAATCTTTTTTGAAAGATTCTTCATATTGTCTATCAAGATCCTCAACGTATATATGAGGTGAATGAGGACTATAGAAAAAAACGGAGTTATTAAACATTTCTTTAATCCATTTATCTCTTGGTCTACGAAGGCCTGGAAATTCTGAAAAGAATAAATACTTATTGTCCTTAAAATCAGTAATTTCGGTTGGAAGCTTTGTTATAAATAAGAATTTCAAAAATGAAAAATATAGCTTGAATAAAGAATTTATAAAGGGAATTTTTGATAATTCTAGCTTGAGAAAACCTCGATATGTTAAATATCCAATACGTTCAATTTTTTCAAAGAAATAACCTCCTAGAGAAATTGTTTCAATATTAATATTTTTTGAATTTATAAATTCATTACACATATTATTTTCCTCTACACTCTTTAATGCATGTCTAGATAAAAAAATAATTTTAATCTTAAACTTCTTTTGAAGAAGATAATCTAGTATTGGTAGAATCCAATCCAATTCTCCTGCCGACCCAGAAATAAAAACAACAGCAACTTTTTTTTTATTTAAATTACTCATTTTTTAATTCAATAAACTGTGAAATTTTATAAATATCTTTTCTTATTAGTAGAACATAGGAGTTGAATCAACATCCGAAACAAAAAAACGAATACCATGATTTGATACCCTTGAAATGCGGTCTGCAAAATTTAGCCTTTTTCTTAATATATTATTAATTTTTATAAATTTTGAGTAATTATTATCACTTCTAAGATTAAATAGATTTATGGTGGCTTCAATCAAGTCATATCTTTTATAAATTAGGCAAATAGATAGATAGGCTGATAACTTGACAGGGTCATCTCTATATATTTCAAACATATACTCTGGAGTTCTAAGAAACAATGCATCACCTCCCATACATAAACCCAAGGTGTTTTTTGAAGAATCTCTTTCCCATCTTGTCATTGAAGTAAAATCAGTAAAATCTAAGTTATTTTTTGCTAGAAATGATTTGATTTCTTCGAAGCTACACTGATTTTTATATAGTTCTGCAAATTCAATCTCAATTTCTAAGCCTAAGATTTCCTTTAAAGATTCTTCAGATCCTTTCAATACATTTAATTCATAACCTTGCACATCTATTTTCATAAAATCCTTAGCTTTAAAGTCAAGAGAATCTAAGTCGCAGGCTTCGACAGTAACCTTATAATCAAGCTCAAATCCCTCGGGATGTCTTTTTTTATAGAGATTTATAAAATTATTGTTAGGCTCTAAAACAGAGGAGTGAGACGGTTTTTTTAATATATTTAATTCTATCTTTTCTTTTTTATCCGACAGAGCATATGGAGAATCTATATTACCCCCTCCCTCTAAAACATTATTTTGTTTTAACTTATTTCTAGCACCTTCATCAGGTTCAAAACCATAAGCAAATACAAGGTTTCTTATTTTAGCCCATCTACTTGGAATACCTTTGGCAGATCCAACATCAATTAGGCATAAAGGCCTGTTAATCTCAAGAGATTTTATTGCTTTTGAATAAAGATTCTCTCGACTGGTAATTTTTTGTAATTTAAAGATTGCTTTTAATAGTATTTTTTTCATTTCATTCTCGCTAATTTGATAATTATTGAATTCTTATTAGAGTAATAGGTCTTTAATTCTAATTGGTATGTTAATTAAACATCTGACATTTTTTTGAGCAAAATATTAATCCCCAGAAATTTTACACATTTCCTCATAAGATCCTTTAGAATGCAGCCTTCCCTTTTCTAATCTATAAACGATGTCTGCTTTAGAGAGCGTGCTCAATCTGTGAGCAATTATTACAATAGTTAATTCTCTTCCTAGATTGTTTACAGCATCCATAACTGCCTGTTCGGTTTCATCATCTAGAGCACTCGTAGCTTCATCTAACACTAGAACATCAGGCTTATTGTAAAGAGCTCTCGCAATACCAATTCGCTGTCTTTGACCGCCTGACAAACGAACACCTTTATCTCCAACTGTAGTTTCATAACCTTCTTTGAGATCTGAAATTATAAAATCATGTATATTTGCAACCTTAGCAGCTGAAATTACAGATTCCATATTGAGATTTTCTGGGTCTTCCCCTAAAGCAATATTTGCTGATATTGATTCATCTATTAAAGAAATATGTTGAGGCACATAACCTATAGAGCGCTGCCATTGACGAACGTTCTCTTTAATAATTTCAGTTCCATCAACATACAAGCCTCCATTATTAGATTTCAAAAGACCTAATATGACATCTACAATAGTTGTTTTACCACTCCCAGTTGAGCCAATAATTCCTATAATATTGCAGGATGGTATCTCTAAGTATATTTCGGATAAAGCATCTTTATCTGCTTCTGGATATCTAAAAGAAATATTGTCTAACAATATCTTTTCCTTGAAATCTAATCTCTTAGAATCTGTTTTAAATGAGCTTGTTATATCTAATTCTTGATACTTATCAGTAATTGAGTCTAGATAAGATACTGAAGCTTTAAAAAGAGTAATATTTCCAAAAATAACCTGCATTGAAGGTATAAGTCTATAGGCAGCAAATGCATATAAAGCTAATATTGGTATTATTGAGCTCAAAACGAAATCATCAGATAAATTAAATAAGACTATAGATATCATTGCAGTGAAAACAACCATTTCTATAAAATATCTTGGTAAGGCACTGATGGACTGCATTGAAGTTTCTTTATCAGTAAATCTTTTTGTTGCATCATCAAAAACAGAAAAATAAAAGTTTTCTTTGCCTAAAATTTTTATTTCTTTAATTAAGGAAAAGGTTTCGTTAGAAGATTTAAATCTTGCTGTATTAGCAGCTAATCTATCTGTACCAATAAAAGCTAGTGACTTCTTTACAAAAAGATATAAGAACGAATACACCAAACCAAAGGCAATAAATGCTGAAAATGCACTTACTGGGTCCACCATTACCAATAAACTCACAATTAGTAACGCAGAAAATCCATTAGAGATAACATTAATAGTGGTTAGAATTGATCTACCAACAACCTCTCTTACATCTGCAAGTACAGATCTAGACAAGTCTGCACTATGCTGATTCAAAAACCAACTATATGGTTGATTAAGATATCCTCTAAAAAGTCTCAAACTTATGCTATGTTCACGGCTGAATGTAAATCTGTAGGTTGCATAAATAGTAAACAATTTAATTAAAGTAGATAATACTATTAAGATAATCACGCATAGACCTGCGAACATTACGAAGCTAGTATAACTATTAAATTCTAAATAATTATACACATCTAATAAAAGCTCATTTGATTCTAAAAAATTAGGATCAGACGCAAGAGACATAAATGGAAGAATAGAAGCCACACCTAGAACATCCAAAACTCCCATTAATATTATACAAAGAAGTAATTTAAAACCTGATATCTTTTCTTCCTTTGTAAGCAAGCGACTTATTTGATTTAATCTATTTTTTAATTTCATAATTTCAAATTAACACTAATATTTTTATTCTTTATTTTTGTGTTAGTTATTTTTATCTTTCGAAGAAAACATAAGAACAACATTTGGTACCATAAAAGTAGAGAAACCAGCTTTAAAGCTTGTTATATCAACTAACTTCTTCGAAATACTAGGAAGATTTTCAGAGTAAAAACGTGATCCTATATAGTAAAGAGATCTACCCTTTTCTTTTAGTGTAAGTATTGCTTGATATTGCACCATATGTCCAAGCGGTTCGTCCATCAAACTCTTATCATAGGTAGCAACACTATAATTTCCTTCATTAACACTCATATCAAAATAGCCGCCCCCAACCATCTTTCCTTCAGAATTTGAAACATAAACCAAAAATGCATCTCCAGCTTTAATGGCATTTTTTTGGATATCCCAAGACTCTATAGGTCGAGTGACACGGCCTGCAACATGTTTATGCAAAGTCCTGAAATCACTCCAGGTATTTTCACAATATTCATCCATTACACTAACAGTCCATTTTTTTAACCCAGAGCTAACCAATGGTCTGTAGCTCTTTCTAATAAAAGATCTTATTTGATTTACGGATAAGGATAAATCAACATAAAGTTCGTAATTCACCTTATCTAGAACTGCACCATTTTCCAAACATAATTGATGCCATTGACTTACATTAACTTTTGCTGACAACTCGGAAGAGCGCCAAACCTCTCCTTTGGATTTAGTTACGAGACTATTTAAAAACCTAATACATGCTTTTATGATTTTTCGTTGTGACTTTTTAGGGAAATTTTCAATGAATAAAGGAGGAACAATTACTCCACCATAATTATCATTGATTGATTTTATTGGATCTTTTTTTCCAAAATCCAAATATAGAGGCCAAACTCCACAAGTTTTATTATCGTTATAAAGCACTAAGGATATATCTATTAAATTTTCTGATACGTATTTAAAAACGGTTAATTGGTACTCTACTAAATGCTCTTGATAATATGTGGGAACTTCAGATATTTTTTTTACTCCGTCACTCCAATGATTCTTAGAATTTTCTCTAAATTGTGCGTCAAGCCCAGCTTGTTCAATTAGCATCATTACTTCACTCTTATTTAGCATATTTGAACCTTAGTAATTTTTTGACGACAACAATTTTATGATTATTAAAAGAAAAAAGAAAACTTATAAAACATTCATTAGAATATTTAAGATTAACCGCTACCCTATATTAAAATTGATTTAATCTATGTCTGATTTCATGATAATGTCAGCTAATTTAACAGGATCTCCATAACTTACATTACAATTTACTTCGCTTCCTACTACAGAATCAAACATTTTGGTTGGAAGCCCAAAACCTGGACGAACGCTTCGAATATCATCGATTTTAATTACATCCCCTTTTTTTAAAGATTTAACGAAATACAGTGATCGCCGATATTGGGCATTATTCTTTTCGGTTGACTTAGTTCCATATTCTGGCGAACCAATTGATTGCCAAGCCGCAAGGGATGATTCGCATAAATTTTTCATATCATTTGGTTCAAGAGAAAAACTATCATCAGCACCACCACCTTTACGATCAAGTGTGAAATGTTTCTCTATAATACATCCACCAAGTGTGATGCTAGCTATTGCACAGGTATTATCAAGAGTATGATCAGACAGACCAACGACAGTTTGAAAACGTTCTCTCATATCAACAATACGAGACAGATTATAATCAGAAGGCATCGCAGGATAACTGCTTACACATGTAAGCAAAGCAAGCTCTGAACAACCTCCAGCTCTTGCTGTATCAACTGCCTCTCTAATCTCATCTTCACTTGCCATACCTGTTGAGATAATCATTGGTTTACCAGTGCGAGCTACATAATCTATTAATCTCAAATCAACTGTTTCAAATGAAGCAATTTTATATGCAGGTACATTGAGATCTTCTAATAAATCAACAGCACTTTCATCAAATGGTGAGCTAAAGATAGTAATATCAATCTCTCGAGCATGCTCAAATAGAGGCTTATGCCAATCCCATGGCATATGTGCATCTTTATATAATTCATATAAAGTTTGCCCCTTCCAAAGGCCATCAGTAATCTGAAAATCTTCTTTATCGCAATTAAGAGTAATAGTATCAGGAGTATATGTTTGTAATTTCACCGCATCTGCACCAGCTTTCTTCGCCTCATCGATTATTTTAAAAGCCCTGTCTATGCTGCCATTATGATTAGCAGACATTTCGGCAATAATATAGGGTTTATAATTTGTGCCTATTGGCTGACCTGCAATATTCATATTTTGGATATTACTCATATTAAATTTTCTCGTAAACTCATCTTTATATCTTAACGCTAGTCTCAATTCCATTTAAGACATATTCACTAGTTTCATGCATACCTAAATTAGCAATAACATCAAATATAGATAAATGACTCACAAATTCTTGAGAATTATATTGAGTATAAGGTTGAGGGATATATTCTTGAAAAGCTAAATTTATAGATGAATTTGGAAGCACGCCATCTTCAATAAGATATTCTTTTGCACCAACGGGACTAAGATATCTTATACAGTCTTTATCTAAAATTAATGCTTCTAATTTTTTTGATCTCGGTAAGTTTATATTCAATTGTCTAGATTCAGAAAACTTTGTATCAAGAGATAATTCTTCACTAATCTGCTTTATCAAACGAATATTCAACTCTGCAAGGCTTAAGTAAGCTGAATCATTCAAGGTATCTAAAATAAATTTTACTTCGTTTAAAAAAGGTGCTCTTGCATAATTGTGGAGCAAGGTTCTTGTCATTTTTTCTCTCCACTGATTTCCAGACTTTAGTTGAATACTATCCAGTGCAGAATGCATTCCTGCTCGTTCAATTGGACAGGTAATCCAAGCTTTTTTTCCTTCAATTAGTACTTGATTCCTATTATGCCAACTGCCTTTTGAAAACTCAGCGTCTGTTAAGAAAATAAAATGTTCAGAAAGTGCAATAAGATTGAAATATCCTGCCCATGGCAGAAAACTTGGTTGCATGATTGCACAGGTGCCGCTTCGATCAGTTATCATAGATATAGTTCCTTGTGAATTTTTTTGCCCTTAATTTTAAAAAATTAAAGCTTTTTCAAAGGAATACCTCCATAACATTATTCGCAATATATGATTCATTTGCTTTTATATGATTTAACAAACTACCTACTGATTTATACCCAAGTCGTTTATATAAAGAAATAGCTCGCTGATTATCTTCCCTGACATAAAGCACAAGCTTTCTCAAAGATAAACTATCTTTACAAAAATCATGCACATGCTTCATGGCAATAGCACCAACACCTTTGCCTTGAAATAATCTTGATATATTGATACCAAAAACTGCATGTCCATTAATTCTATCTATAGAAGTTATCAGTACATACCCAGCAAACTCATCTTGGCAAATTATTGCAAAAATATTTGTACCTTCGTCAGACCTTTTTAGATTAAGCCAATTTAAAACTTCAGCTTCATTCATTGGTTCTAAGGATCCTCCAACTAGTTCTTGATTTTCTAAGTCATTTAGTAACTCAATTAGTCCAAATAAATCGCAATCTTTAAATTGACGAATATAGATTTCTTCAGGATTCACATAATCTCCTTGCTATTATCTCAGTTGCGTCTGAAGACACCATAGTCTTTAATTTTTTTGAACATAGTGAAAGTTTTTTTGGGTTGTTAATAAAATCAAGAATTACTCTATAGATACTTAGATCTTTTTCATTATTAAAATCATACAATTCTATTGCACCCGAACTTGCAAGAAATTCAGCTGTACTTTTTTGGTTTTCAGCAACAGCTAACCCAATTGAAGGTACGCCGAGAGCACATGCTTCTAATATCATGGTACCGCAAGAGAGTATACACAATTCAGACTGAAGCATTAATTGTGATATGTTCTCTGGATTAAATAATATTGAAACTTTTAGTTTATCTGTAACAGCAAGGCTCTTTAAGTCATCATAATCTGTACAAGCAGAACCTACTATAACGTTAATTTCAATCTCATCCTGGGGACTGGAACATCTTTTATGATTTAAAATAATGTTCTCTAAAATCTTTTTAGTATAACTTTTAGGATCAGCACCGCCCATGCAAATCAAAACCTTTCCACTACCAAGAGCCTCCCAAGCTCTCTCGTCACTAAACTCTTCTCGTAGGATAACTAAATTACCTCCCATGAAATCGAAATTTCCATCAACTAAATTCTCGTAGTTCAGTTTTGTATTTTTTAAACTTTGATCAATTAATAAAGAGCATTTATGATGCCGATCAGCTAAGTCATCAATCACTGTCATAGATTCACAATTAATATTACTTTCCCATTGACAATCCAAACCATAGTGATCAACTATTACATGCGACCCTGGATACATATCTATAAATATAGAACTTTCCGAAACATCCTGAAGCTGACTAAATCCTAACCAATCTTTATGCTTTAAGCTTATTTCTTGATCTTCTTTACCATTTAAAAGATGTAGCCTAAATTTCTGTTTTAGGACTAATTCGTGCGAACTTCCATAGTGATTTCGGCATATAAAAATTACTTTAGCTTTTAGCTTTTCTAAATAATTAGCCAATGCTAAACATCTTGCTAAGTGCCCCGCTCCTATTTCTGATGAGGAATCGACTCTTATAATGAAAGTTTTCTCATGCATACAAAGCTTTATGAAGCAACTCTGCCTTCTTCCAATCTTCATTGGTATCAATATCTTGCACCCTAAATCTCGGTAAATTATAAGGAAGAGTTTTTCTTTTAAATGGAGTATCTCCTGAGATCCAAGCCTCAGCTAATCCCCAACAAAATTGTCCAGCATCATGAAATGATTCTTTTAGATCTTGAGACCTACTAGAAAATTCATCTGGTTCCCGCATTTCTAGTAGATTAGTTTTCTCATCAATAATTAAAGCACGTTGTATAGGAAAGGCATAACTTGTAACAGGTAAAACAAAATCGCAAACATTAGGATTTAGAATTGATAAGCTTTGATTAATATCATTTGAAGTAACAAATGGGGCAGTAGCATATAAACAACAAACATTTGTATTGGATAGATCTGAAAGCTCAAGCCATTCAAGGGCATGCTTTACAACCACTCCAGTAGGCGTATAGTCTTCTGATATAGACTGCGGTCTTATAAATGGTACTTCTGCACCAGAAGATTTAGCAAGCTTTGAAATTTCACTGTCATCTGTAGATACAATGATACGATCAAAACAATCAGCATTGATTGCAGCAGAAATAGACCATTCAATCATTGGCTTACCTGCAAACTTTTTTATATTTTTACGAGGTATTCTTTTGCTGCCTCCTCGAGCAGGAATAATACAGATGTTCAAGCAAGAACCTCTGTAATAGCTTGAATTACTACATCTTGTTGATCCTTTTTGAGACCGTGAAAAATAGGAATGGAAATTGCCTCCTTGGCGTATTGTTCTGCTTCTGGAAAGTCTCCGGATTTGAAACCCATTGTCTGATAATAAGGATGTAGGTGTACTGGAATATAATGAAGATTAACTCCAATATTTTTACTCCGTAATTCTTCAAAAACTTGTTTATGTGATTTTTCAATAAGATCTAGATTCAGTCTAATTACATATAAATGAAAACTTGAGTAACATGTGTCAGCTTGAAAAGGAAGAATTATCGGTAGATCCTTTAACCTGTCGTCATACCTTTGTGCTTGCTTATGACGTGATGATACAAATTCATCTACTCTATTCATTTGTGATATTCCTAAAGCTGCTTGAAGATCAGTCATTCGATAATTATAGCCAAGCTCAATTTGTTCATAATACCAACCACCATCAGGGACTTTATGCATCAAGTTTTCATCGCGAGTAATTCCATGTGTTCGAAATAGCTTCATTCTTTCTTGTAAATAATTATTATTGGTTAGAGCAATACCTCCTTCAGCTGTAGTAACAATTTTTACAGGATGAAAACTAAATATTGTTATATCCGAATAACGGCAATCACCTATTTTAGAGTTTAAGTATCTGCCTCCAACTGCATGAGAAGCATCTTCGATAATCTTGAATCCATATATTTTAGAGAGTTTATATATAGTCTTCATATCACAAGACTGTCCACATAGATGAACTGCAACTATAACTTTGGGCAACTTGCCTAGCTTTTTTGCTTTAGCCAAACGATGCTCTAATTTTTCAGGGCATATGTTATAAGTTTTAGGATCTATATCAACGAAATCTACTTGAGCTCCGCAGTACAAAGCACAATTTGCAGATGCTACAAATGTATTTGGACTAGTCCATAACTCGTCACCTTTTCCCAAACCGATTGCAAGACATGCAATATGGAGTGCTGAGGTTGCACTATTGGCAGCACAGCCATATTTTGCACCTGCGTACTCTGCTACACATTTTTCGAAAGCAGGCACTTGTGGACCCTGAGTTAAAAAATCAGATTTGAGTACATTAATTACAGCTTCGATATCCTCATTGTTGATATCTTGCTTTCCATAGGGAATCATTTAAATCTTTCCAATTTTTTCTTGATTTTCTTCTAGCCAAATTTCAAGAGTCTTATCACTCATCCAATCAGTATTAGTATCACTCGCATAAACAAAGCCATCTGGAACTTTTTTACCATCCTTAATTCGCATTGAATCCAAATGCCAGTCATGTATCTGTGGAAGAATTTTAAAATGTTCTGAGTATTCAAAAGTGCTCAATGCATCCTCAGAGCTTATCATTTGTTCATGAAGCTTCTCTCCTGGACGAATACCAATAATCTTTTGCTTACTATTAGGCGCTATAACTTTAGCAAGATCTGTTACTTTCATTGATGGAATTTTTTTAACATAAATTTCTCCACCAATCATATCTTCAAAGGCGTGCCAAACCAATTCAACTGCTTGATCTAAAGAAATCATAAAGCGAGTCATACGACTATCAGTAATAGGCATTTCTTTTTGATCTTTTATTGACATAAAAAATGGAATTACTGAACCCCTAGAGCCCATAACATTACCATAACGAACCACTGAGAATCTCGTATCTTTCCCCCCTGCATAGTGATTTCCAGCAATAAAAAGTTTATCTGAAGCAAGTTTTGTTGCGCCATAAAGATTAATAGGACTACTAGCTTTGTCTGTTGACAACGCCACTACTCCCTTTACACCTTTGTCTATGCAAGCATCAATAATGTTCATTGCGCCATTAATGTTGGTTTTAACACATTCAAAAGGGTTATATTCAGCAGTCGGTACAATCTTTGTAGCCGCTGCATGTACAACATAATCAACGCCATCAAGTGCACGATACATTCGATCTCGATCTTTGACGTCTCCAATGAAAAAACGCACTCTGGGATCATCAGCATAAAGCTTAGCCATTTCCCATTGCTTCATTTCATCTCTAGAAAGGACAATAAGTTTTTTAGGATTATATTTTTTTAGTGTCATTGGAACAAAAGTATTTCCAAAAGAACCTGTTCCGCCGGTGACTAGAATTGTTTTATTATCAAACATTTAATGTAGCTATTAATGAATTTTTAAAAAGAGAGATGGTAATCATTTTTTGGTTACTAAAAATATTAGACTGGTGTTGCATAAACAGAAATTGAACGACCTAAATTTAACTCTGACAAGGCATTGTAAAATTTTTTGAGCTTTTCAACTTTTCCATGCTTTTCCATAAGTTGTTCGAACTTGACGCGCTTATTATGACACTCTCTGCCTAACTTTGGATTACCTACATACTGATCTCCAAATAACAAAAACATATCGAGTGGAAATGAAGAGGTGCAATGAATTATTTTATAACCACAACCTCTTAATAATTCTTGAAGTGAATCATGTGAAAAATAGTTAATGTGATTTGGAGGGAAAACCCACCATTCATCTAGATTATATTCTGCATCCGCAACTATTTGAAAATCATTGAAATCATTTGGGACCTCAATAACAAGCATGCCATCTGAAGTCAAAACCTTTTCTTTAATATTAAGCAACGTTTGCTCTGGTTTACGAAGATGCTCTAAAACATTTAATAGAAGTACAACCTCGGACTTGTCCTTAACTAGATCAAGGCGCTCTATTCCACAATGAATTGCATCAATGCCATTTTCTATAGCGTAATCCACGCCCTCCTTAGATGGTTCTAAACCTGCAACTTTAAGCCCTTTATTTTTCATATATTTGAGAGCTTGTGCAAAGCCGAATCCAATATCAAAAACAGACTTCTCTGAAATTTTTTCGCCAAAAAAAGACTCCATTTCATCATAAATTGCTTTCCATCTTGTATTGAAAAAATCCGACTGCTCTTCTTGAAGTAATAAAGCTGAATTATTAAAGTATTTGGCGTTTGCATCATAGAATTCTTGAGCATAAAACTTTTCGACTTCTTCTTGAGTGGGTATAGGTTCAACTCTTTTAAAGCCAAACTTACTATCTTCTACAATGTTAGCTTTCATTATTCCAATTCATTTATATTTTAATTAGGCAACACATAATTTTCTGGGACTTCTGGAGAAGGAGCACGACTCCTGACTCGAGTGAATTCATCTTTTGGTGCAGCTAAGTCATAACCCATGAGTCTCTTTCTTTCTGGAGAAAGTTGCTCATAAATTTCAATAGGCGTATTTTGCATATAATCAAAAGCAGGTTTTATAAACCACCTTGCATATCCCAAAGTTAAGGCCCATCTGCTTGAGCCATCTATATTTGCTCCACCACCATGCCATAGGTTTGCATCAAAAATTAATGCACTTCCTTTTTTAATATTAGCTCTTATTTCCTCATCATAAATTTTGCCGTCCTCAGCGAACTCCTTAATTTTGTGTGATCCAGGAACAATTCGCGTTGACCCATTGTCATTTGTGAAATCATCTAAAGCCCACAAAACATTAGCGACAATACAATAATTAATGCCTGGAAGCCTACTATCTGAATGGAGTTGTTGTCCTGGGTTGCCTTGAAGCGGGCAACGAGCACAATTGTTATAAAGGTAGTAAGGTTCGGCATCTTTATAGGAGCCCTCTAATAACATAAAGTCCAAAATCTTTAACACTTCGGGATGCTCAAAAAGTTTATAAAAAGACAAATCTTTGTTGTGAAGATTATAAACAGTCTTTTCCATTGACTTATTATCTAATCCATGTGCACCAGATGCAGAATTTTTGGCATAATTAGGTGCATAGATCTCATAATTACTCTCTAGAATAGACTTATAGTGATCACAATCATGATTTGATATAAGGTCTGGTAGTACCAAAAAACCTTTCTCTTCAATTTCTTTGCGATAATCCATATTTATTTACATTTTTAATTTAATGCGCTCTCTGGTAGAAAATTGCATTACTAACATTGCCAAAAACTTAATAAAAACATTATATTAAATAATGTATAAGATTTATACAGAATTTTTTTTCCTTAAAATTTATGTTCAGCTTTTTTTATAAGCACTTCGAAGGTTAGTTTATTTTTATTCTTTATTAATTAAGAGAATTATTATGAATTATGTTTAAAGAGCCTTATCAGATATGTCTAATTGAGACTTAACATCATAAATTACTCTATCCTTAGCTAATTGCAAATTTAAATCTAAAAATTGTTCATGTGCTACGGCTAATAAAATTCCTGAATAGTCTGAAATATTGATTTCATTAATTGGAAGAAGATCTATATTTAAAATATTTTGTACTTCATCTTTATCAGCACAAGGGTCACATATAGAAACATTTGCTCCATGATTCTTAAGTTCTTCAATAATATCAATCACTTTTGAATTTCTTATGTCAGAACAATTTTCTTTAAAGGTAATACCTAAAACAAGTATTTTGCTATTTAAAATTGTGAGTGATTTCAGGCTCATTAAGTTTATTAACTGTTTTGCAACATATGATCCCATCCCATCATTTATATGTCTGCCTGCAAGAATTATTTGTGGGCTATAACCTAACTGCTGCGCTTTATAGGCTAGATAGTAAGGATCAACGCCAATACAATGCCCCCCAACAAGTCCTGGCTTAAATGGCAAAAAATTCCACTTTGTTTCAGCTGCTTCTAGAACATCCTTAGTTTTGATATTCATTTTTTCAAACATAATGGCAAGCTCATTAATAAAGGCTATATTTATATCTCTTTGAGTATTCTCAATTACTTTGGCAGCTTCAGCAACCTTTATTGATGAAGCCAAATAAGTGCCTGCATCTATAATTTGAGCATATAAACTGTCGACTATTTTTGCAATTTTTTCTGTTGAGCCTGATGTAATCTTTTTTATTTTTTTAACCGTATGTGATTTGTCACCAGGGTTAATTCGCTCTGGTGAATATCCACAAAAGAAATCTTTATTAAATTGAAGTCCAGATGTCTTCTCAAGAATTGGAACACATATTTCTTCAGTTACACCTGGATAAACTGTAGATTCATATATAACTATATCGTCTGCAGAAAGAACATTCCCCACTGTGTTGCTTGCTTCTCTTAGAGGACTTAAATCTGGTTGCTTACTATCATCAATAGGAGTGGGCACTGTAATAATATACACATTACACTCGGATAACGAAGAAACATCAGAATATACCTTTCCTCCATTATCAAAAAACTCCTGTAACTGCTTTTCACTTAGTTCTCCAGTTCTATCTAGATTAGACTTTAACTCATCAATACGATTATCATTGATATCGAAAGCCATTACCTCAAACTTCTCAGAAAAAGCATGTGCTAATGGTAGGCCGACATAACCAAGTCCGATAATACCAATTTTATGCATTACTTCTTTTCCTCATCATAAAAATCTAAATACCAATCAACAAATTCACCAATACCATGACTAATGGAGGTCGAAGGCTTATAATCCATGTCATTAACTAGATCTTCTACACATGCAGAAGTCTGAGGAACATCACCAGGCTGCATTTCCATCAAATTTTTTTTAATTTTAGTGCCCAATTTTTTTTCGATTTCTTCAATAAAGTCCATTAATCTGACTGGATTGTTATTACCAATGTTGTAAACCTTGTAAGGCGCTGAAGAACTAGATGCGTCTCCCTTCCATTCTCTATCACCAGTGGCCGGTTTATCAATAACTCTTATAATTCCCAAAACAATATCATCAATATAGGTAAAATCTCGAACCATATCACCTTTGTTATAAACATCAATAGCCCCTCCCTCAACAGCAGCTTTAACAAATTTAAATAGCGCCATGTCTGGGCGACCCCATGGACCATAAACAGTGAAGAATCTCAATCCAGTTGTTTTAATACCATACAAATGAGAGTAGGTATGAGCCATTAATTCATTAGATTTTTTAGATGCTGCATAAAGTGAAATCGGATGATCTACATTATGTTCTGTGCTAAACGGCAGCTCTTTATTCAAACCGTAAACTGAGGATGAAGAAGCATAACTTAAGTTATTTACATTATTATGTCTACATGCCTCTAAAATATTAATGAATCCTATAATATTTGAGTTCACATATGTTTCTGGGTTTGTAAGAGAGTAACGAACACCTGCTTGAGCAGCGAGGTTACATACGCCATCAAATTGTTCATGTTCAAATAGTTTATTTAATTCATCCTTATCTTCTAATTTTAACTTGATGAATCTTAGGTTTGGATGAGCTTTTGAAAATACTACTTTACCGTATTCGATTGATGAAACGTCAATACCATCTCTATTAAGGCGGCCATGTTTTAGTCTCACATCATAATAATCATTAATAGAGTCTAGCCCCAAAACCTCATCACCTCTTTCAACAAGATGATGAACTAAGTGGCTTCCAATAAATCCTGCAGCACCTGTTACTAATATTTTCATTTAGTCAACTCCAAATAAGTCCCTTGTAAATACCTTATCAGCAACATCATCTAGTTCTGAGCTCAAACGATTCGAAATAATGATATCTGAAATGTCTTTAAAGCTTTTCAATGAATCTAAAACCTCTAAATTTTCAAATTCGTTTTCTTTTAAATCTGGTTCGTAAATAACGATCTCTATACCTTTATCCTTAATTCTTCTCATAATGCCTTTAATTGCACTAGCTCGAAAATTATCTGAATCCTTTTTCATTGAAAGTTTATATATTCCAACAATTCTTGGTTTCAAGTTGATAATTGAGTCTGCAATAAAGTCTTTGCGTTTAGAGTTTGATGAAACAATTGCCTGCATCAATGTTTGAGGCACCTGGTCAAAATTGGCTAATAATTGCTTGGTATCTTTCGGAAGGCAATAACCCCCATAACCAAATGATGGATTATTATATCCTCCTCCTATTCTTTCATCTAAACAAACTCCACTAATAATACTTTCTGCATTTAGATCATTAGACAATGCATAAGAGTCGAGCTCATTAAAGAACGAAACACGCATGGCAAGGTATGTGTTTGAAAACAACTTAACAGCCTCAGCTTCTGTTGAATCGATAAATAAGGTTTCAATATCTTGCTTTTTAGCGCCCTGTGCTAATATTTTTGCAAATGTTTTTCCTGCTTCGAGTTGACTACCTATTATAATTCTTGAAGGATAGAGATTGTCTTTTAAAGCTTGTCCCTCTCTCAAAAATTCAGGTGAGAATATTATACGATTTGTTGCATACTTTTCTTGTAATAATTTTGTATGTCCTACAGGAATAGTGGACTTGATTACTACATATGCTTGCTTGTTTAATTTTAAGGCATCTCCAACAACATCATCCACAGAACTGGTATCAAAATAATTATTCTCAGTGTCATAATTAGTTGGAGTTGCAACTATCACAAAGCTTGCTCCTTCATAAGCAATCTTCTTATCGGTAGTTGCAGTGATACAAAGATCTTTTTCACTGAGAAATAATTCTATTTCAGCATCAGCCACTGTAGACAATTTGTTATTAATCTTGTCAACCCTTGCTGAGTCTATGTCAAGCACAGTTACTTCATTATTCTGACTAAGTAGAGCGGCAAGTGACATCCCTACATAACCAGAACCTACGACAGTAATTTTTGTTTTATTAATCAAAACTTGGCCTATAATTTGAAGCTATTTAATATTTAAAAAGTATTCTGTTAAATTTGATATTTTTTATATTGTTAATAGTTTTTATGAATAGCAGATTTAAAAATTTAAGAAGTTAGGCTACTCTTTCATTAAAGAAATAATGTCTTATAAAAACTATCAAGATACTTAAAATGCCACCTAAAAATGCAATTATTATGCAAATATTTGCCCTATTTGGCTCAGATTTTTTTTCCATCACAGCTGGAGGATCAATATATTCAAAAACGTAAAACTCATTTGCATCAATCAGAGTTAACTTTTTAGTTTCTTCTTGAACAAGTTCTGCCAGGACTTGCTTGATTTCAGATGAGCCTGTCATTGAAATTTGTTGATTAAGATACCTAACAGCTTTTTCTGACTCCTCTTTGTCTTTTTGTCTGTAAAAATCATTAACTTCATTAATAACCAACTCTGCCCATTGTTTTGCAAGAAATGGTGATTGATGTTTTATTGATATAGTAATGAAACCAGAATTTTTATCTTTACCTAACCTTAAATGTTTACTTATGAATTCTTTGTAGGCTTGTTGAGCGCTTGGTTCATCTTGCCATGAATCGCTACTCGTTTTATAAATACGTTCATCATAAATTACCTTATTTGTATTAGAACTCCATGATTCAAGAGCCATGAGGTCTGGTAAAAAAATATTTGTTAATATGTTTTTTTCAAAAAAACTTAATGATTTAATTGTTTCCATTGCTTTTTCAGAATTAGCTTCACTGCCACCAGAAGGAAGATTTATTCCAGTTAAACCTGCAAGTCCTCGGTAACTTCCAATAGCTCCAGAAATACTACTAGATGAGTCAACAGGAGCTAGCAATGCTTTGGATTCATATACATTTGGCAATGATAGGCTATAAACAACAGCAAAAATTGATGCAAAAGCCGTCAAAGAAATGATAATAATTTTTCCCTCCCATAGAACTTTTAGAAGTTCTAAAAGGTTAATTTCTTCGTCAAGATTATCGGATTGTATATTCATATTTGCTTGTTTTTAATAACTATTTGCTAATATATGAGTTAAGTTTATCGTATTCTTGTTTCTTTTTGATAATAAATTTCTTTGCTACAGCTGTTTTTTCTTTAATACCTTCTGGTGTCAAGATATATACATAATTCATTTTCTTGTTTGATTTACTGAAATTCTGCATCTTCACAAATCCAAGATCTAACAAGGCCTTTAAACAATAATTGACCTTTCCAATGCTAAAACCAGTCTTTTTGGCTATTTGTCTTTGAGAAGCATTGGAGTCATTTTGAATATGATGCATAAGATCTAATTGATCTTCTGTGATTTTATTAAATTTTGTCATGGTAGTTAAATAAGTTCTGAAAGCGAAATTGTTATTAAAAAATAATTAAGATCAATAGCTACCGCACGGATTATTAATTTAAAGCTATGATTAATTAATTACCGTTCAACTATTGAACTGTATTGTAAATTAAGTTTGCTAAAATTCAAGTTGATTTTCTGGAATACTCATTATTCTTTTAGAACCAAGAAAATTAAGGAGAATTTCAACTCTTTTTTTCGAAGGAAGTGAAGAAATTTTTACAAGATGTCCTTTAAAAGAGCCAGACTTGATCAGTGCTTCTTGACCAATTTTTATTTTTGAAACAACAGGATCTAATTTTGATGATTCTTCAAAAAGCTTAATATTTTTTATTTCATTTTCCGAAATATATGGAATACTTTTTCCAAACTTTACAATGTTTTTTATTCCTTTTGTGTATTTAAGAGATGTAAAATTTTTAGAGCTAATTTTGATGAAAATATAGCCAGGGAATAAAATTTTTTTAATAGGAGAAGAATTAATCTTCTTTGTTGTTATTTTTGGTAAATAATAATCAAATTTTTGATTTAAAAGATTTGTCTCAACTCTTTTAATTTCATTTAATTTATAAGTTGCAACATGCCAATATTTCATTGTTAAGCTAAATGGTACCCGAGGCCGGACTTGAACCGGCACGATATTTCTATCGAGGGATTTTAAGTCCCTTGTGTCTACCAATTCCACCACTCGGGCTTAATCTTGCATAATCTCCTTTAACCTAGTTTATTATACTTATCTATCATTTTATTTACTAATGGAGGCTGAAGCCGGAATCGAACCGGCGTAAACGGCTTTGCAGGCCGCTGCATAACCACTCTGCCACCCAGCCTAATGATAGCTGAGTTTATTGCATAAGCAGGTTAAATTAAAGTAAAAATTATATTTTTTTCTCCTCATAGTGACTTAATCTTTCTATGTCATCCTCAACAACAGAATCTCCATATTGGATTTCAATTATGTGACATTCTCTATCAAAAGGATTTGTTATTTGATGCCACTGCCCCCTTTTTACAAAAAATTTATCAAATTTATTCAAGACTACAGTCTTTTTTAGATTAGAGTTTTCATCTGCATAATTTATCTCGCAAGAGCCCTCTGTAACGAGCCAAATCTCACTTCTACAATTATGTCTTTGATAGCTCATGCCCTTTTTAGTCTTTACAACTAATTCTTTTACCTTAACTTCCTTTGAATCAAATAAATTATAAAAACTTCCCCATATCCTATTCTCACTTCCATACTTCCAATTCTTTAATAACCATGATGAGGAATTCTTTTTATCATCGCCTCCTACACCAAATTTAAACTCGATATCTTTAACTACCATCTCTGGAATATTTTTATTTGTTCTATCGCCACCATTACAGAAGATAATGGTATCGTTTGGATATTTATCTTTAATCTTTTCTAAAGCATTTATACAGCTTCCATCAGCATCATCATCAAAAGTTATAACCTCATCAACACTTTCGATATTAGAAAGGATATTTTTCCTTTCCTCCAAAGACATAAAAACTCTTTTCTTTTTATTAACTAGCCAATTATCGCTATTAAGAGCAACTATAAGATAATCAGAAATTTCTTTTGCAGATTTTAAATATGATATATGGCCAGAATGAATTGGATCAAATCCACCACTTACCACCGAGATCTTCATTTCTTAAATACGTTTAGTATGTATTGATAACCTGTGTATAAAGTAATAAAAGTTGTAACTATTAGAAAAATATCACTTATAACAATTAACAAATTAAAGCTAATTGCTAATGCCAACAAATACAATCCTATAGTGAATAATTGGAAGGAGGTTTTAGCTTTTGCTAAAAAAGTTACCTTTGTTCTCTCAGATAAATTATTTCTTGCAGAATAATCTCTAAGAGCCGCAACTCCTATTTCTCTTGCAATAATAAGCGAACTTAATAGTGCCATTAACTGGCTGTCGAGCTCTACTGAAAGACCTATCAATATAAAAACAACTAGAATCTTATCAGCAATAGGATCAAGAATTTCTCCCAATTCAGATACTGCATTATATTTTCTTGCAAAGTATCCATCAAAGTAATCAGTCAATCCAGCCAAAAAGAATAATAAAATACAGGCTAAATAGTTTCCAAATATTAAAAAAACTAAAATTATTGGAGCTAAAAATATTCTAGCAATCGTAATAAAGTTTATAAAATTAGTCATTTTTAAATTTATCTAATATTTCTTTGGCTATTTTCTCATTTATGCCCTCAACAGTCATTAATTCTTTAAGATCAGCAGATTTAATATTCTTAATGCTTTTAAATTTTGTTAAAAGGCGTTTTTTTAGAACTTCCCCAATACCTTTGATGGAGTCTAATTCAGATTGAGAAATTTTCTTTCTTTTTTTATTTCTTTGTGCTCGAATTGCGAACCTGTGCGACTCATCACGAATCTCTTGAAGAATTAAAAAAGCCTTAGAATATTTGTCTAACTCAATAATACCATCTTCACTAATTATGGTTTCAGTAGCTCTTACCCTTTTTGAGCCTTTTACGATTGAAATAACCTTGATATCATGATGATCTGATTTATTAATAATTGACTTAACAAAATTAAGTTGATTTTTACCACCATCAATTAAAATTACATCAGGTTTTAACTCTGAATCAGCATAGTATTTGATTCGTCTCTGCATAACATGTTCAAGCGAACCAATATCATTACCGGATAAATCTCTAGGAATATTAAATAATCTATAATTCTTTTTTTCTGGTCCTTGCGAAGAGAATACCACACATGATGCTACAGCATTATCACCTGAAAAATGACTTACGTCATAACCCTCAATTTTTTTGATATTTTTTAATCCTAAGTAACTGCTAAGCTCTTGCATTGCAAAAGTATACTTATCCTCTTTGCTAATATGATTTTTTATAACCTGTTTTGCATTAAGTCTGCATAAATTAAAAATTGGTCTTATCGATTTATTTGGTGAGTGGATAATTTTTACTTTCTTTTTATGTTTTGTATTAAACATATCCTCTAGCAATTTATTGTTTTCTAAAGGACTTGTGCATAAAATCTTTTTTGGAATGTCTGTCTGATAATCATAAAAGTTTACAATAGCGCTTTGATAAACATCTTCTATATTTTCAAAATGAGCTTGCTTAATGAGGTGTGTCTTAGTACCTCTTATTTTTCCATTTCTCACAACAATAATTGATATACCAAGATAAGTTAATTCTGCATGCACAGAAAAAATATCTACGTCTGTAGCAAACGTTACAACAGATTGTTCTTCCTTTAGTAAATTTAATCTCTTTAAACGATCTCGTATTTCAGCAGCCTTTTCAAAATCTAATTTAGTTACAGCTGCCTCAATGTCTTTTGTTAATCTTTGAATGGTTTTAGTATCAGAAGATGAAATAAATGACTTTGCACCAGTTATATCCTCAAAGTAATCAACCTTTTTTATATGATTTACACAAGGTGCGGAACACCTTTTCATTTGATATTCAATGCAAGGTCTAGTTCTGTTAGCAAAGGTGGTATCGCTGCAATTTCTTACCTTATATATTTTTTGAATTTCTTTGATTGATTTTTTGACAGCCTCAGAACTGACAAACGGTCCAAAGTAATTTCTATCAACTGCTTTTTTTGTTCTCTTTAAATAAACGCCTGGAAAATCATGATCTGAAGAGAAATATATGTAGGGATAAGTCTTATCGTCTCTTAAAAGTATATTAAACTTAGGCTTATTTTCCTTAATGAGCATTTGCTCAAGCAACAAAGCTTCAACTTCATTTTTCGTTGTAAAAGTTTCTACTTTGTCAGTAAGAAATTTAATCTGTGATGTCTTTCTATCTTTATGAGATTTTCCAAAGTAAGACGAAACTCTTTTTTTAAGATCTTTTGCTTTGCCAATATAAATAATTTCATGATTATTGAAAAATTTATAAACTCCAGGCGTATTAGGTACTTTCTTTAAATTAATAGACATAGCGAAAAATATTTTTGCTTCTAATCTTTATCAGCTAGATATTTCTTAGTATAAATCTTGCCAGCATTTACACCAAATTGATCAAACGCATTAATTTGTAACATCACGGAAGTCATATAAACTCTATGTTCCCATGTCGCAATTAAATAACCTAAGGCCGTTGGATTTAGTTCGTTCAATATAAAAAGATTTGTAGGTATATTGCCATTAATTTTTTCTATTTCTTTTAAATCATCAGCCCCTTCTGATAACAGTTTTGATTGTGTGATAGCTTGTGCATATGCAAGAGTGTTATCTTTTACTGCAATAATATCTGCACAAAGTTCTTGAGTTCCTTGATGCATTAATTGAAAAAATGAATGTTGTGCGATTGGTCCATAACCACCAAAAATAACTTGTCCAGTTTTTTGAAATTCAGAATCTTTAAAAGGAATCTTACCTAGTGACTCCATTTCAAGTTGTTGTACATAATCTGCAAAAGATCTTAATCTCCAGTTATAAGAAAGCACTACTCTTGAATTTTTATTTAACTGATTATTAAAATATATGTCACTAAAAGATAAATATTTAATAAACTCAAGATATTTATCATTTTCCAGAAGGTCTTTATCTGCTGTGTGGCCACCTTCATTAAATGAAAAAAATTCACCATTGGTTCCAGCAAAAACTGGTTGAGAAATAATGGACCAAATTGAATATCGGCCTCCAATATCATTATTAAACTCTAATATATTTTCTATTCCATATTTTTCAGCTTCAATTCTATTTGACGTTATTGCAATAAAATTACCAAGGTCTTTAGACCAATTTATTGCTGTCTTTAAATTTTCTATGGTTTCATCAGTTGTGAAAGACTTGGAAGAAATAAAAAAACAAGTCTCCTCAGGTTTCAAGTTATATGTTTTGTATCTAAATTCCTCAGGATCTGAACCAGTAATAAATTCAATTCTATAATTTAGATCAGGTCCTCTGAGAGCTTCTAGAATTAATTTTGGTCCCTCATAGGATCCACCAATTCCAATGACAATAATATTTTTATATTTGTAGATTTTATTAATATCAGAAAGATCATGATTAACTGTATTTGGTTTTTTATTATCTATAGAGGAATCCCATTTTATATCTCTTTCATATAATTCAGGAGGATCATTAATATCTGCAAATGTCTCTAGTCCAAAATTAGGAAAAGAATATTCCTCTCTTTGTTGCATATGTCTTGCAGACTTATTTTCTGTTAAATTAACCTTCTTCCCATCTTTAAGTTCTTTTATTTTTTCAAATAAATTTAAATCTTCAGATTTTTTATTAAACTCATTAAAAATCTTTTCATCAAAGCCTTTCAAATTTGACTGATAGTCTATTAAGTGATTTTTAAAATTAAATTTAATTTCAGACTTTTTGTTACTCATATCAGGCTTTGATATATTTCATTTAAAGATTTTTTAATGTCTTTTGATGCGGTTATTGGCCTTCCAATGACAAGATAATCTGCTCCAAGGTTAGTAGCCTCTCTTGGAGTCATAACTCTTTTTTGGTCATCATTTGATTCTTGAAGTCTAATACCTGGTGTTATCGATAACAAATTTCTTTTACTAACTAGTTCTAGTTCATGAGGTGAGCACACAACTCCATCTATTCCAGCTTCTTCTGCTAAATCTAACATAGCATTTACTTGCTCTGAAGTTGATCTTTGAAATATCTGATTTGTGTCATCATTATTTAGGCTAGTCAAAGCAGTGACGCCAAAGACTTTTATTTGAGTTCCTGAAGCCGCCTCTATTGCAGCTTTCATCATGTCTTTACCACCAGAAGTATGAATTGTAAGCATTTTAATCGGAAGAGATGATAGGCCTTTTATAGATTTTTTTACTGTATTTGGTATGTCATGCAATTTAAGATCTAAAAATATCTCAAATCCTTTTTCAGCGGCGAATCTAATAATTTTGTGACCAATTGCATTAAAAGCAACACTTCCAATTTTTACCATACATTTTTTTGGATCAAGACTCTCTATTACTTCTGATGCTCTTTCAAAATTTGTTTCATCAATTGCTACTATAATCATTTTTTTGTTAGCGATTTTGAGGGTTTAAAGTGCATTGTTGCAGTTTCACCTAAATATGAAACTTCCTTAGTTTTAGGATTTGTGAACTTTCTGGGTCTAATCAATTTTTTTGAAAAGGTACCAAAACCTCTTATTTCCACTTTTTCATCTAAAGCTACCGCTTCAGTTATTGAGTCAAGAATAGCATCAATTGCTTCAGTAATTTCTAATTTAGTTAAATTTGGGAATTCTTTTCTTAGAGATGTTTCGATATCTGAACGGGTAAAAGTGTCTTTCTTCTTATTCACTCAATTTTAATGAAATTCTTTCTCTTTCTGCATCTATTGCAAATACAATACAATCTAACTTTTGATCCTTTTTAAATTCATTTAAAGCGTCTTTAGGGTCTTCATCCTCTGAAATATCAGAAAGATGTATTAATCCATCAATATCGCCTTCAAGACCAACAAAAATACCAAAATCTGTTATTGATTTTATATTACCTGCTACTTTGTCACCAATACCATATTTGTTGGCAAACTCTGTCCAAGGATTGGATTTTGTTTGTTTTAAACCTAAGGATATTCTTCTTTTATCATGATCAATTTCTAAAATCATAACTTTAATTTTTTCATCCATTTCAACCACTTTTGAAGGATGTATATTTTTGCTTGTCCAATCTAACTCAGAAAGATGAATAAGTCCTTCGATACCTTCTTCTAACTGTGCAAAACATCCATAATCTGTAATGTTAGAAACTTCTGCCTCATAAATACCGCCCACCGAGTAATTAGATTCAACATTTTCCCATGGGTCTTTGTGGATTTGTTTTATACCCAAGGATACTCTAAGTTTTTCTTTATCAAAGTTGAGAACTTTTACATCAATTTCATCGCCTAGATTTAAATGCTCTGAAGGATTAGTAACTCTTGACCAAGAAATATCTGTTATATGCAACAAACCATCTAACCCTCCCAAATCTACAAATGCGCCATAGTCAGTAATATTTTTGACTACACCCTTAACAATTTGACCTTCCTCAAGATTTTCGAGAAGTTCAACTTTAACTTCTGAATTATTTTTTTCAAGAACAGCTTTTCTTGAAAGCACTACATTATTTCTTTTGTAATCTAATTTAATAACCTTAAAATCTTGAACAGTATTTTCAATATCAGGAGCTTCTTTCACAGGTCTTACATCTACCAGTGATCCTGGCAGAAAAGCTTTAACAACATCGACCTCTACTGCGAAACCACCTTTCACTCTATTATGTATTCTTCCTGTAACAAATTCACCAGTTTCTAAAGCTTCTTCTAGCATCTTCCAAGTAGAAATCTTCCTAGCTTTTTCTCTTGAAATTCTTGTTTCACCGTATCCATCTTCAACAGCTTCAAGAGCTACTTCAATTTCATCTCCAACTTCAATGTCTACAGTACCTTCATTATTTCGAAATTCATCAAGAGAAATAACTCCCTCTGATTTAAGACCAACATGAACAGTAACCCAGTCTTTGTCAACATCAAGCACAACACCAGAAACAATTGATCCTGGCTGCATATCTAAAGTACTTAGGCTTTCATCAAGTAAATTTGAAAAAGATTCTGACATTTATATAAATTCCTTCCTTATTAAATTTTCAGCATAACTGAATACTTCTTCTAATGACATATCAGATGAGTCAATTATGTGAGCATCATCTGCAGGTAATAAAGGTGATATATCTCTTGTGCTATCACTTAAATCCCTTTGCTTGATATCATCTATTAGAGCGGGCATATTAACTTCTTGTTTACGATTCTGCAACTCTATATAACGTCTTTTTGCTCTAACTTCAGGTGATGCAGTAAGAAAAATTTTTAATTTTGCATCATTAAAAACAACTGTTCCCATATCTCTTCCATCTGCAACTAATCCGGAGCCTTGATAAAAGTCTCTTTGTAATTTAAGTAAGAGGTTTCTAACCTCTTTTTGAGAACTCAATTTTGATGCAGATTTCGCAACTTCCTCAGATTTAAGCTCATGAGTGATATCAACATTTTTATCTAAAATTATATTTTGGCTTTCATTAGTTAGTTTAAACTCAACTCGATTCTTAATAATTTCAACAATCTCTGAGTAATCTGTATTTCTTTCAAAGAATGCAAATAATCTATAAAGAGAGCCGCTATCAAGCAGTTTCAAAGAAAATTGATTAGCAATACTTATTGCTAAAGAACCTTTACCTGATGCGGCAGGGCCATCAATTGTGATGACATTAATTCTTTTCATCAATCTTCATACCTATTGAATTCATTATATCTTTGAAAGAAGGAAAAGACGTTTTAATATTTTCACAATTTTTAACCGCAAGACCATCTTTAGTTCTGATACCTGCAATTAAAAAGCTCATAGCAATTCTATGATCACCATATGAATCAATGATTTGTGAAGTATTTAATATGTTATTGTTGCCATGAATAGACAAGCCATCATCAAAAAGTTCATGACTAATATTAAGCTGATCTAGTCCATTTGAGATTGCACTTAATCTATCAGACTCTTTTACTTTTAGTTCAGATGCGTTCTTTATTATAGTTTCCCCCTTAGCAAAAATTGCTGCAATACTTAATATTGGTATCTCATCAATAATATTTGGAATAATTGAATTTGGTACTTCAATTCCATGTAAATTTGATGATTTAACCAAAATATCTCCAACTTTTTCATTACATACTTCTTTACTTTGAATAATTTGAATTTCAGCTCCCATCATTTGAAGAACTTTTAGAAGACCACATCTAGTTTCATTTAATCCAACATTTTTAATCAATACTTCTGAATCAGATGAAATTAATGTAGCAACAATAATGAACGAAGCTGATGAAAAATCTCCAACAACTCGATAATTACCTTTTGGTTTTAGTTCGCAATAATCCAGTTCAATATTTCCTTTTTTTAAGTCGTCTCCATAATTTATAATTCCGCCAAAATGCTCAATCATCCTCTCGGTATGATCTCTGGTAATTTTTGGTTCAACTAAATTAATCTGATTTTTTGAAGCAATTGCAGCCAAAAGAAGACATGATTTTACCTGTGCGCTGGCAACAGGAAGTTTATATGAATAGGAATTTATAATATTTGACTTGGAAACATTGATAGGCAACTTTCCGTCATTACTCTCTATTAAAGCTCCCATTTCTCTTAAGGGGTCTATAACACGCGACATTGGTCTTTTTGATAAAGAGGAATCTCCTTTAAAGTTAGCACTTATTCCAAGTCCAGAAACCAAACCAAGCATAAGACGAATGCCTGTACCAGAATTTCCAAGATCCAATATCTCTGAAGCATCTATAAATGAATGTGCTCTTTTGCTTAGAGTGACGGTGTTATTATTTTTTGTAATTGATGCACCAATCTTATTTAATGCGCTCAAAGTCGAATTAGGATCATATGCATCTAAAAAACCATCTATCTCCATATCATAGTTTAATAGTGATCCAATTATTAAAATTCTTTGAGAAATGGATTTATCACCAGGACAAATTACCTCTCCCTCTAGATGTTTTGTTGGTTTTGATTCTAGATTCAAAATTTATCTTCTTTAAATGACTTTATTTCCTTAAGTTCATTTTTTAGCATTTCATCATGAGAAAATATATCAGGAATTTGTTTTGTTTCAGTCATTAACTCAAGCAAATTATTAAGTGACACTTGCATGCCAGCAAGTGCTTTAATTAGATCAACTCTATTTAACATGAAAATATCTCTCCACATTTCTGCATTTGAGCCACTTAGTCTAAGAAATTCTTTTAATCCTCCTCCAGAATTATCTTTAACGCCTAAATTTGATGTTCTTATTGAATCAATTAATGCATAAGAAACTAAATGGGGAAGATGGCTTGTCATTGCAAAAATAAGATCATGTTCTGCGACTGTCATCATCTCTACTCTCATGTTTAGAGCATTTACCCAAAAATTTTCCACTCTTTTTTGATGATCTTCGTTTGCATCAAAAGGATTACAGAGTATATTCTTTTTTTCTGTGAATAAATTTTTATCTAGAGAGTTTATGCCAGACTTGTCAGATCCTGCAATCGGATGAGATAAAACAATATTATCTACGCCCTTAAGTTTTATATGATTCTTGACACTTGAAGTATCAGTGATAGTTATCTTTGTGTTCCATAAGTAATCAAGCTTATTAAACAATTCTAAGGTTTGTTTTGGTGGTACAGCTAAAATTATTAAATCAATTTGATTTGTATTAATTTCTTCAATTGATCCAATAGTTGCATCAATAATATTCTCATCAATAGCTTTTTTTAAAACATCGTCATTTAAATCAAATCCATTTACATTTATGCCTTTAGATTTAGCAGCGAAAGCTATGGAAGAACCAATCATTCCTAAACCAACAACTAAAATATTTTCAACATTTAAATTCATATGTACTCTGGGTATGAACCAAAATTTCTTACGATTGCCCCCGCATTAATTATGTCTTTTATTGCTAGATCTAACTTTTTATCTTTGATGTGACCTTCACAATCAATAAAAAAATCATGTGAATTTATATTCCCACGCGACGGTCTTGTTTCTATCTTCGATAGATTTATTTTTCGTTTTTCAAACGGTTTTAAAACTGACATTAATGATCCTGGCTTGTTTGGTGTTTGAATTAAAAACGAACTCTTATCTTTACCAGTCTTACCAACTTCATTTTTACCAATTACAAGGAATCTAGTTTTATTTTCTGAATAATCTTGGATATTTTTCTTAACCAACTTTAACTTATAATTTTGTATTGCCATTGAATTTACAATACATAAAATATTTTTATTCTCTTTTGCATACTTGGCAGCAACCGCAGAACTAGGCATCTCTAAACGCTTAATATTACCGATATTTCTTTCAATCCATTTTGAACATTGTCCTAAAGCTTGTGGATGAGATGCAATTGCAAAAGCCTCATCAATTCTAAACTTATTACCGGCAGCTAATTGGTGTTCTATGTCCAAATAAATCTCGCCTATGATATTTATATCCTCACTATCAGCAAGACAATTTAGGGTAGTATTTATAACTCCCTCAGAAGAGTTTTCAACTGGTACAACTCCTATATTTACGTCATCTTGCATAACCTGATAGAAAACATCATCAATTGTTGAAGAGGGAATTCTTATAACCTGAGAACCAAATTGATTATGAACTGCTGCTTCAGAATGCGTGCCCTCTGGTCCTAGGTATGCAACCTTAAGTATTTCTTCCAATGACAAACATCCAGAAATAAGCTCTTTAAAAATAGTTCTAATCTTTGCATCGGGCAATAAGCCCTTCTCATTAGCTTTAATTATATTTCTTAAAATTTTAGTTTCTCTAGCAGGTTTATAAAAAGAAGACGACGGACTTACCTTGGATTTTATTTTTCCAATAGCAACAGCGTGAGACGCTCTTTTTTGAATAAGTGCATACAACTGTTGATCGATTTTATCAATTTTACTTCTTAAATTTTTAAGATCATCCTTTGCCATAAATTAATTATTTTTAGATTTAAAATAGTCCATAAATTTTATTAAGTCTTTTACTCCCTCTAAGGGCATTGCATTATATATGCTTGCTCTCATTCCTCCAACCGAACGATGTCCTTTTAAATTTAACAAACCATTATTTAATGCTTCGCTTAAAAATTTTTCTTCAAACTTTGATTCTTTTAGATTAAAAGGGACATTCATGATTGATCTGCTTGAGGCATCAATTGTGTTTTCATAAAAATCTGAGTTATCAATAAAATTGTAAAGCAAGGAAGCTTTTAGTTTGTTTTGTTTTTCAAAGTAATCTAAGCCTCCAAGGTTGATCATCCACTTAAAAACTTTACCTGCTATATACCATGAAAAAGTTGGAGGTGTGTTTAACATAGAGTTCGATTTTGAATGCTCAGAGTACTTCAAAATATTAGGTAAATTCTTATTTCCCATTTCCATAAATTCTTTATTGATAATAACAATAGTTAGTCCTGCAGGACCTATGTTTTTTTGTGCACCAGCATAAATAATTGAAAATTTATTTACTTCTAATGGTTCACTTAAAATAACAGAGGACATGTCTGCAATTAGAGGAGTGTCAATTTTTGGAATCTCATGAAAAGCTACTCCTTCAATTGTTTCATTAGGACAATAATGCAAATAGGCAGCATTTTTTGATAATCGTAATTCTTCTATATTAGGTACTTTTTTGCATATGTCTTCATCTGATTTAAAAACTTCGTTTGGATCAAAAATTTTTGTTGCTTCATAAAAAGCTTTTTTCGTCCAGGAGCCTGTTGTTACATAATCTGCAGTGCTACTTAAATGTTTATAATTAAAGGCTATCATTGAAAATTGATGGGTAGCTCCACCTTGAAGAAATAGAACATCATAATCATCTGGAACTTTTAAAAGATTGATAAGGTCTTTTTTTGCATTATTAGAAATGTCAGAAAATATATCTGATCTATGACTCATCTCCATCACAGACATTCCTGATTCTTTAAATTCTAATAATTCAGATTGAACTTCTTTAAGAACTTCTGCAGAAATAACTGAAGGGCCTGCTGAGAAATTCCATTCTCTCATTGCTAATTTTCTTCGTCTTCTTCGTTAGGAATCGTTACACACTCTGTCAATTTTTCACCGTCTTTTGGTGTGATAATTTTTACTCCTTGTGTATTTCTACTCAAGGTGGGTACTTGAGAAACGTTAGTTCTTATCATAGTTCCTTTGTCGCTAATTAGCATTATTCCATCTTCTTCTTCAACTAAAGTTGCAGCAACCATTTGACCATTTCTTTCACTTGTTTTAATTGATATTACTCCTTGTCCTCCTCTATTATGAATAGGAAAATCATCTAATTGTGTCTTTTTGCCGTATCCATTTTCAGATACACACAAAACAGTTTTAGAATTATTAGCTACATTAAGAGAAATTAATCTTTGGTCTTTTTTTAACTTAATGCCTTTGACACCTCTAGCTGTTCTTCCCATTGGTCTAACTTTTGATTCACTAAATCTAATTAATTTGCCTGCAGAAGAAGCAAGTAAAATTTCATTGGTTCCATCTGTAATAGCTGTTCCAATTAATCTGTCGTCTTCATCTAAACTTATTGCTTTTATTCCTGATTTCCACTTTCTTGCGAAATGACTTAAATTTGTCTTTTTCGTAATTCCTTTTTTTGTAGCCATAAAAACATACTTATCGTCTGAAAACTCTTCTACAGGTAAAATATCACTTACTCTTTCATCATCATCTAAATTAAGCATATTAACAAGAGGTCGTCCTTTTGAAGTTCTTGAAGCAACAGGAATTTCATAAACCTTTAGCCAAAAAACTTTGCCTTTGGTTGTAAAACAAAGTATTTGAACATGACTGCTTAGAACATAAAGATTTTGTATTAGATCTTCTTCCTTTACCGAAGCGGCTGCCTTACCTTGACCACCTCTTCTTTGTTCTCTGTATTCATCTAGAGGTTGAGTTTTAGCATACCCGCTTCTTGAAACAGTTAATACTCTCGTTTCTTCAGGAATCAAATCTTCGTTTGTTATGCCTCTTCTTGTGTCATTTATAAGCGTCTTTCTCTCGTCACCAAAGGTATTCTTAACATCCTCAAGCTCCCCAATCATTAATTCTTTTAAAGTTTCTTTATCATCTAGAACCTTTTGTAGCCCAAGGATTTTTTCAACTATTTCAGTAAATTCCTTACTTAAATTATCTTGCTCTAAGCCAGTAAGCCTGCCTAATCTTAATTCGAGTATAGCTTTTGCCTGATCTGGTGATAATTTATAATTCTTACCTTTTAAACCTAAATCCTTGGCAAGACCTTTTGGCTTACATGCATCACTTCCAACTTTTTTAAGAATTGCTTCTACAGGACCTGATTTCCAAGTTTTTTTACACAAAGCCGCTGCAGCTATTTTTGGATCTTTTGATTTTTTAATTATTTTTATAATTTCATCAATATTTGCAATTGCAACCATAAGACCTTCAACAACATGGCCTCTTTCTTTTGCTTTTCTTAAATCATATTTTGTTCTTTTAATAATGATGTCTTTTCTGTGCTTAACAAAAGCTTGCAGCATTTCTTTAAGATTTACTTCTTTTGGCTGACCCTCTGACAAAACAGTAAAGTTAATTCCGAATGACTGTTCTAATTGTGTTTGCGCAAACAAATTATTTTCTAATACCTCAACTGAGTCTCCTTTTCTTACTTCAATAACTACCCGTAATCCATCTTTGTCAGACTCATCTCTAATTTCAGTAATGCCTTCAATCTTTTTTTCTTTTACAAGTTCAGCAATTTTTTCCAACATTCTTGCCTTATTAACCATAAAAGGAATCTCGTTAATAATTAAAGATTGTTTCCCAGACTTATCCTCTTCAATTGATGTATTTGATCTAATATGAATTATTCCTCTACCAGTTTTATATGCCTCATATATTCCTGCTTTTCCATCAATAGTTCCTCCAGTAGGAAAATCAGGCCCTGAAATATCTTTTATCAATTCATCAATCGATACCTTTGGATTGTTAATTAAATTAATGCAGCCATTGAGAACTTCAGTAATGTTATGAGGAGGAATATTGGTAGCCATACCTACAGCAATTCCAGATGAACCATTTATCAATAAATTTGGTATTTTTGTAGGTAATACATCCGGGATATCTTCACTACCATCGTAATTAGGTGAGTATGAAACTGTCTCTTTTTCAATGTCGTTTAACATTTGATCGGTGATCTTTGCCATACGTACTTCTGTGTATCTCATGGCAGCTGGAGGATCACCATCAATAGATCCAAAATTACCTTGACCCTCAACAATTGGATATCTCATGGAAAAATCTTGAGCCATCCTTACCATAGCATCATAAACTGCTGAGTCACCATGTGGATGATACTTACCAATAACATCTCCAACAACTCTTGCAGATTTTTTGTATGGTCTGTTGTAATAGTTTTTAAGATCATACATTGCATATAGAATTCTTCTGTGAACAGGTTTTAGTCCATCTCTTATATCAGGTAATGCCCTACCATGTATGACGCTTAAAGCATAACTTAAGTATGACTGCTTAAGTTCATCTTCAATATTTACAGATATAATTTCCTTTGCAAAATCACTCATTTTTTGCTGTTTTGAACCCTATTTTTAGTAAGAAATATTTAGCTAAAATTAGCTATTATTTTAACATATTTATGGGATAAATTATTCTTTAAATTCAGAGACTAAGCCGCCTATTGACTCCTTAGCATCTCCAAATAACATACGAGTATTTTCTTTAAAGAAAAGTGGATTTTGAACACCAGCAAAACCTGAGGACATAGACCTTTTTAACACAAAAACTGTCCTAGAGTTATGGACTTCAATTATTGGCATTCCATAAATTGGGCTTCCTGGTTCTTCAGTTGCTGAAGGATTAACGACATCATTAGCGCCTATTACAACTGTAACATCTACGCTATCCATAGTTGGATTTACATCATCAGGCTCAACTAATACATCGTATGGAACATTTGCTTCTGCTAATAATACGTTCATATGTCCTGGCATTCTTCCAGCAACCGGATGGATGCCATATTTAACTTCAGTTCCATTGGCTTCTAATAGTTCTCCAAGCTCTCTGACAACATGTTGAGCTTGTGCAACTGCCATCCCATAACCTGGGACAATTAATACAGAACTGGCATTTTCAAGAATTAAAAAAGCATCTGAAACATTAATTGGCTTAACCTCTCCTGTTTCTTCACTTTTAGAGCCAGATGAAGATGCTGCATAACCAACAAATAAAATATTTCCAATAGATCTATTCATTGCTTTAGCCATGATAATCGTTAAGATAAGTCCGCTGGCACCTACTAATGAACCTGCAACAATAAGAACATTATTTAATAACATCAATCCTGCAAAGGCTGCAGCAATTCCTGAAAAAGAATTTAACAATGAAATAACTACAGGCATATCACCGCCTCCTATTGGAAGCACAAATCCAATACCGCCAAGCAAAGTAAGAATTATTAGAATTAAATAAAAATCAAAATTAGGTTCAAAAATATCAGTAAAGAAAGCTGAATATATCAAATAAAATAAGGACACATAAAATATTGTCGTAAATAGTTTTGTGATTAGCGATGTTTTCTTAATTGTTAATCTTTCAGACAATTTTCCATAAGCAACAATGCTTCCAGTAAATGTAACCCCACCAATAAAAGTTGTTAGCATTATAAGGATGTATTGAAAATAATTTTCTGGAGTCGTGCTATATTCTGACCAAGCAATAAAAAAAGTAGCAAGCCCTCCAAAACCATTAAATAATGCAACCATTTCAGGTATTGAAGTCATTTTGACTTTAAGTGCTATTACTGATCCTAAAATTGCTCCAACTGAAATACCAATAATAATTATCAATGGATTTACAACATTTACTAATGTGATGCTAACAGCGATAAACATTGCAAGTGCTGATAAAAAATTACCTCTCACAGCAGTATCTTCTTTACCAAGCATCTTAATGCCTGTTATAAATAACATTGAAGATATTATGTAAATAACATTTTGTAATGTAGATAAGTTTTCAATTAAAATTGACATTATTTCTTCTTAAACATTTTTAACATTCTATTGGTGACAAGATAGCCTCCAAATACATTGATTGATGCAAAAGTTACTGCGAGGAATGCAAGAACTTCTTGAAGTTGGCCAAACTGGTCACCTACGGCAAGCATAAGCGCTCCCACCAATGCAATACCTGATATGGCATTTGCCCCTGACATCAATGGTGTATGCAAAGTGCTTGGAACCTTAGAAATTAACTCCAATCCTAAATAGATTGATAGAACAAGAACAAAACCAAGTAATATATATGTCTCCATTAATGAAACCTCTCATTTTTAATATTTCCATCAAAAACCAAAACACTACTTTTGATAATCTCATCTTCAAAATCAAAATTTATTTTTGAATTGTCAGCATCATAAAAATCTTTTATCCAATTATTAAAATTATTCGACAAGGCTAATGAAGCATGTCCCGCAACTTGAGATGCCAAATTTGAGATACCTATTATTTTTACTCCATTTCTCTTAACAATTTCATCAGGCTTTGAGCCTTCAACATTCCCACCAGATTCAACTGCCATATCAAATATCACACTGCCAGGCTTCATCTTATCAATAGTTTTATTATCTATGAGCAACGGCGCAGGCCTGCCAAATAGTTGGGCAGTAGTAATAACAATATCCGATCTTTCACAAACTTTTGATTGAAGCTCTTTTTGGTAGCTTATTTGCTCATCTGTTAATTCTTTTGCATATCCTTGTTCTGTTTGGCCTGTTTCTCCTAAATCAATTTTTACAAACTTAGCACCTAAAGAATTTACCTGCTCTTCTACAACATCCCTAGTATCAAATGCCTCAACCCTAGCACCAAGTCTCTTGGCAGTTGCGATCGCTTGCAAACCAGCCACACCAACACCAATTACAAATACTTTTGCTGGTTTGAGTGTTCCAGCTGCAGTCATCATCATTGGTAAGCCTGTTGATAAATTTCTTGCTGACTCAATCACTGCAACATATCCAGCTAAATTTGCTTGAGAACTTAAAACATCCATTTTTTGTGCCCTTGTTATCCTAGGAATGAATTCCATGCTAACAAGATTAATTTTTAACTCAGCACATAAATTTATAAGCTGACTATTACTAAAAGGATTCACCATGCCCAAAATGGTAGAGTGTGGCTTTATGATATTTAATTCATCACTGCTCAAAGCTTGAATGGTAAGAATTAAATCTCCATTCTTTAAACACTCCTCTCTAGTATGTTTTTTTAGGCCGGCTTGAACAAACTCCTCATTACTTATATTTATACCATGACCTACATCTTCTTCAAACCAAATTTCTGCGCCTAGATCAATTAAGGATCGAACAGTTTCCATATGAAGAGGTGACCGTTTATCAAGGTCATTGTTAGATTTAAGGGCTGTAATAATCACAATTAAAATATTAAATTTATGTAGTGAAGTTAATAATAACAGTTCTAATAAGTCAATTAAATTAAAAAGCTCAGTACAAATGTACTTTTTAGATGAGCTTGGCTGTAGTCTAACTACAAAATATAGTATTTTAATTTATTCTTAATTAAATCTATAAGAGTTAGAATACACATATGACAAATGTTGATAAACAAGAAGTAAATAAATTTTCAGATATAGCGAACGAGTGGTGGAATAAAAATGGTGACTTCAAACCATTACATGTAATTAACCCTTTAAGAGCAAAATACATAAAAGACAAAACTGATCTTGAGAACAAAAAAGTTTTAGATGTTGGTTGTGGTGGTGGCTTGCTGGCGGAAGCTCTTCATGACTTTGGTGCCAAGGTTACTGGAATAGATGCTGCAGGCCCAGGAATTGAAGTTGCAAAACTTCATGCGTCAAATAATCAAAAAAATATTGAATATTACGAAAAAACAGCTGAGGATTTAAGCCAACAATACCATGAGTACTATGATGTCGTGACCTGTTTAGAGGTGTTAGAACACGTTCCAGATCCAAGTTCTTTGGTAGCTACTTGTATTGATTTGCTGAAGCCTGAAGGAGATTTATTTTTATCTACTATAAATAAAAATCCAAGATCATGGCTGACCGCAATTGTTGGTGCAGAATATATCTTTAATATCTTGCCGAAAGGTACTCACGAGTTTGATAAATTTATAAAGCCATCAACTTTAGCAAAATATGTTAGAGATGCTAAAGGAAGTGTGATTGAAACAAAAGGTATGTTTTATAATCCCATCACTCATAAAGCTCATTTAAATAATGATCTTGGAGTAAATTATTTAATCTATGCAAGAAAATCATAGAACAAAGTTAATTTTATTTGACCTTGACGGAACTTTAGTAGATACAGCTCCAGACTTTCTTGAGTCTCTTAATAATGTTTTAAGAAATCACAACAAAGAATGTGTAAGTATGGATGAACTCAGGCCATATATTTCTGAAGGTACATCAAAATTAATTAAACTATTCTTCAAAATAAATGAAAATGATAAAAATTTTAATCTGTACAAAGATCAATTCCTTTCTGAGTATGAATCAAATTTAAAGAATAATTCTAGTTTATTTGAAGGCATGTCTGATTTTATTAAATTTTTAGACAAAGAATCTATCAAATACGGTGTTGTAACTAATAAACACTACAAATATGCTCAACCAATATTAGATTCTTTTTTAGAGCTAAAAAATATTCAAGTTTTGATATGTCCTGATCATGTAAAGATTTCAAAGCCAGATCCTGAGGGCATACTTCTAGCCTGTAAGAAACTGAATATAAAGCCTGAAAATACTATTTATCTTGGTGATCATTTAAATGATATCAAAGCTGGTATTTGTGCGGGTGCTCAAACTGTTGCATGCTTATATGGCTATTCAATAAATAAAAATGAAGTAGATTCCATGAAGTGTGGTCAAGTAAAAAAAGTTGTAGAAATAAAATCCTTCATTGTTAAATGAATATAAAAGATATCAAAAATAGTCAATTTAAAGATAAAAATATTCTAATTACTGGATGCTCAAAGGGTATTGGAAGATCTTTAGTAATTAAATTAAGTCAACTTGGTGCTAATGTAATTTTGCTTTCTAGAAATGAAAAAAAAATGGATGAACTTTATGACTTTATTAAGGAAGATTATGGAACAGAGCCCTGCATTTTGAAATGTGATTTAAACTATCTTGATGAAGAAAAAGCTCAAGAAATAGCAAAAATCATACTTAAGCATTACAAATGTCTTGACGGTATTGTATTTAATGCAGCAATTTTAGAGAAAATGTCTAATATCGAAGGCTTCGATTTGAAAACGTGGCAAAAAATCATAAACGTAAACTTAACAAGCTCTTTCATTCTTTCAAAATATTTAATTCCATTATTACAAAACTCTTTATCGCCAAGAATTATTTTCACTACATCAGGCATCAGTAAAAAGGCAAAGGCCTATTGGGGGCCGTACGCAGTATCTAAAGCAGGAATAAATGCACTTGCAGATATACTCGTTGACGAATTAGAGTCAGTTTCAAATATAAAAATATTTAATTTTAATCCTAAAGCAACTCAGACAGATATGCGTGCTATAGCTTATCCTGCAGAAGATCCATCTAGTTTAAAAAAACCAGATGATTTAATGAATTACTATATGTGGATGCTTGCTAGTGAGAGCTCATCACATGATGGTAACTATATTGAATATAGGTAGTGAAGGTTATACTAAATAGTAACATTCTCATCTTCAAGAATGCGCCAAAGATACAAACACATATAGCTTCTATATGGTGAAAATGTTTTATAAAAAGATTCGGTATAAGATTCTATATTAAATATCTTTAAATGAGCATTTTTAAGTCCTAAATCAAGAATTGAAAAAACATCAGGATCGCCAATATAAAATATTCTTGACATTTCTATAGACCATGGACCAATCCCTTTGATATCAATCAATAATTTAAAGTAATCTTCTGCAGTCATTTTATTTAATTCATTTTTAGTAAGAGCATTAATATTTTTATTAAATATAATTCCATTTAAATATTCTATTTTTTGTCTTGATAATCCGGCTGTTTTAAACTGCAGATCAAGATTTTTATTTGGTTTTTTGTATTTATTTCGTTTTAAAACTTTCTTAGTCCTATCCCAAATAGCCTGTGCTGCTGCAACAGATACCTGTTGTCCAATAATTATTTTCGAAAGATGAGTGACAAAAGTTTTATTTGAAACTTTTAGCTTTAAAGGTCCAACCTGCTTAATGTGATTTGCAAGCTCATTATGTCCCTCTTTTTTGCATTTATTATACAAAAAATTATAAGCTTTTTTATGTTCCATAGTTTTCTAAAGAATCAATTTCCTTATTAGATAACTCTAAGTGATCTCCCTTTTTTAATGTAGGCGGCAAAAATAATGGTCCGAATCTAGTTCTTTTTAATCTGCTTATTTCAAGTCCAACAGAATCAAATATTTTTCTTATCTCTCTATTTTTTCCGCTCATCAGACATACTGAAAACCATTGATTAGTTGAATGCTTTTCTCCTTCAACAATATCTGTTAATTTTAAAATTTTGCCATCAATTTCAATTCCAGATAACATCTTTTCTTTTTTTTCTGGTGAAAAATTACCTCTAGCCCTTACTAGATATTCTCTATCAATCATGGATGATGGATGCATACAAAAATTTGCAAAAGTTCCATTATTTGTAAAAAGCATTAACCCAGAAGAGTTAACATCTAGGCGACCAATTGAAATCCATCTACAACTAGAATCTGATTTAGGCAAATAATCAAAAACAATAGGTAATTTATTTTGTCTTTTATTTGATGAAATTACTCCTTCAGGCTTATTCAGCATTAAAAGAAAGATTTCACTTTCCTCTTGAGTGTATTGAATTTCTTTATGATTGTATTTGATAACATCTCCCTCTCTGACTGAAGAACCAATAGTTGCGACTTTTTCATTTACAAATATTTTATTTGATTTGATTAGACTCTCACAAAATCTTCGCGAGCCTATTCCAGATCTTGCTAGAAATTTTTGCAATCGTTCGGGCATTAATTAAACAACTTGTGAAAGAATATCGTCTTCTTGATTTTCTAACTCAGGAAGATCTGGTAAATCATTTAAGCTTCGTAAGTTTAAATCATCAAGAAAATCTTTTGTTGTTATATATAAAGCAGGTCTTCCTGGAACTTCTTTGTATCCAGAAATCTTTATCCAGTTTCTTTCTAATAGATTTCTTATGCTTCTAGTATTGACTGAAACACCTCTGATGTCCTCAATATCACCTCTGGTAACGGGTTGTTTGTAAGCAATGATAGATATGGTTTCCATCAAAGCCTTAGACATTCTTGGTGACTTTTCATTCCATAAAATACTTAAACTTGAACTATGTTCTTGTCTGATTTGAAGTCGATAACCAGATGCTACTTCTTTTACTTCTAATGAAGTATTTGCATACCTTTCCTCCAAATCATTAATTGCTTGCTTGATTTCACTTAATTCAGCTTTTGTACCAGAGTTTTCTAAGATATTTCTAATTTCAGATAGTCTTATGGGTCTGCCACTTCCAAATAAAAGAGCCTCTACAGAATTAATAATTAAGTTATTCAATTGCAATGCTCCCTAAAGACTTAATAAAAAGTTCTTCTGAATTATTTTGAACTAATTCAACATACCCATCTTTAGCAAGTTCCAAAGAAGCTAATAGAGTTACTACAGCTCCTTTTTTGCCTTCTGACTTTTTCAAAGTTTTTGAAAAGCTAATTATATTAGTCTTCTTGAAAAACATTAATAATATTTGAATTCTCTCTTTGGTTGATAATTCTTCGTAATCAATTAGATGATTATTTTTATAGTTAGGTCTTGTTAAAACTAATTTTATAGTTTCAAATAATTCTTCTTTTGTGAAAAGTGTCTCTTCAGCTTTTTCTTGTTCAATTTTTGGCAGGTTGGCAGATGCAATAAAAAAATCTCTATCTACCCTTGGTAAAATTGCAATTTTTTCTGATACAGACTTATATCTTTGATATTCTTGCAGTCTTTTAATTAGTGAAGCTCTAGGATCTTCCTCTTCATCCTCAAAAGACTCTTTTGGCAGCATCAATCTAGACTTAATTTCTGCAAGAGTTGCTGCCATAACAAGATAATCAGCTGCTAAATCAAATTTCAAAGCATCCATTAACTCAATATATTCAAGATATTGATCGGTGATATGCGAAATATCTAAATCTAATATATTTATATTCTCTTTTTTTATTAAATATAAAAGAAGGTCAAGTGGTCCTGAAAATGATTCTAGGCAAACCTCTAATGCATTTGGAGGAATAAATAAGTCATCTGGCAAGATTTCAAAATGATTACGAATCGGTAAAGGTAATTCAGATTGAATATAATTATTATCCATATTTAAACACTACATAGTGTAAGTTTTAGCTATTTTAATACAATATCTAGTGTATTTCCTCAAAAAAATGCATATTTATGGCTTAATAGCTAAAAAAATATATTTAATAAAAATTTCTATTAATACGCTTTAATTTAGTAATAACCTCCCCTTTTTATTAATTTGAGATATAAAATAAAAGAATATGAATTACTCAACTGATAACACTAGAATTATTGATAGGAGAAAGGTACCCGCACCCTATGAGCTAGTAAATAAATATCCAATAAATGATGAAATTTCAAAATTAGTTTATGGGACTAGAAATGAAATTAGCCAGATTCTTCATAATAAAGATGATAGATTGTTTGTAGTAGTTGGTCCTTGTTCAATTCATGATCCTGACAGTGCTCTTGAATATGCTGAAAAACTCGCAATAGAAAATAATAAGCTCAGCAAAAATATATTAGTAATTATGAGAGTATATTTTGAAAAACCAAGAACAACTGTTGGATGGAAAGGTTTAATTAATGATCCTGATATAAACGAGACTTTCAATATTACTAAAGGTATAGAAATGGCAAGAAGACTATTAATTAACATTGCGGAATTAGGTTTGCCTGCTGGAACTGAATTCTTAGACCCAATATCTCCTCAATATGTTACTGATGTTATATCTTGGGGCGCAATTGGAGCTAGAACAGCTGAAAGTCAAATTCACAGAGAACTTGCTTCAGGCTTATCATGTCCAATTGGTATAAAAAATGGAACTGATGGCAGTCTCAAGGCAGCAATTGATGGAATTCAAGCAGCAAATCATTCTCATGTTTTTTTAGGAGCTACAAAAGAGGCCGACATAGCAATGTTAAAAACTGCCGGAAATAACGATACTCATATCATACTTCGAGGAGGAAAAGAGCCAAATTATGATTCAGAATCAGTTAAAAATACTATAACAGCTCTAAGAGAGGCAGAGGTTAATGAGTCAATAATGATTGATGCAAGTCATGGAAATAGTCAAAAAAAATTTAAACAGCAAATCCCTGTTGTAGAGTCAATATGTGACCAAGTACTTAAAGGTAATGACAATATTAAAGGGGTGATGATTGAAAGTCATCTAAATGAAGGTAATCAAAAAATTTCTGAAAATTTAAAGTATGGTCAAAGCATTACTGATGCATGCATGGGCTGGGAAGATACTGTTAATTGCTTAGAAATGCTGAGTGATGTAATTGATAAAAAAAGAGGTAAGTAAAATTAACTTGAAAAAAAATGAACTTACTTTTTCAAAGGAGATTGCTGAGACTTTAGGGTTAGAATCCGCTGTGATTTTAAATCTTTATAAAGAAAATGATTTAGACGATATTTCATCTATGCAAGGGCTTCTTGAATCAGTTAAAAAAAATATTTCTTTTTTTGATGATCAAACTATTAATTCATGCTTAACAAAACTTATAAAATTTAATTTATTAAAGATGGATGTGGGCCAAAAAATCAATCATCATTCTGCAGTAAATCCATCTAAAAATCTTTCATCAAAAAGATTAGATAAGGACTGGTATCCAGCAAATGAAACTTTTGAAATCATAAAAATGACAGATATGCCAAAAAACTTTTGTAATCTAAAATTAAAAGAATTTAAATTATATTGGATTGAAAGAGGACAAAAGAAAAATAATTGGAATAGTGCTTTCATTGATTTTTTGAGAAGAGAGTGGGTGAAAGAGATTAATTCAGAAAAAAAATTACCACATACAATTGATGAAAATTGGTATCCGGATGAAGATGTATTTGATATTCTTAGTTTATCTGAGATTAATAAAGAATCTGCCTTAAAATATCTTAGAGAATTTATACTATATTGGAAAGATAAAGGTGAAGCTTTAACAACCTGGAACTCAAAATTCATTGATCATGTCAAAAGAAGACAATTAATGAGCGAAAATACTGAAAATAATGAAGAAAATAAAGGATATTCTGAACCAGGAAAATATACACAAGACTTTAAAACAAGAAAAGATGACAGCAATTGGGCAAAAGAAATCAACCTCGACTAAAGAAGATTTCATAAAATCAATTGATGATTTATTTTTAAAAATTGAGCTAGCTTATCATTATCAATTTTATAAAGTTTTTGGAACAGACGAAAAGTTAAAAGAGGGTAAAAAACTTTGGGCAACAAGTTTAAAGAATAGGACTCCAGATGAGATAAGCAATGCTATAGAGTATGTAATTTTAAATCAATCATATCTTCCAACATTAACTGATATCATGAAAGCATGCGAGGAAGTGAAAAAACAGGATGGTTACCCTACCCCTGAAGAAGCTTACATCGAGGCAAGAAGATCTTATCAACCTAGGAAAGATTTTAATTGGTCTCATCCCATTGTATATTTTGCTGGTAAGAAAATTGGCTGGAGCTATCTTTCTGAAAAAGATTCAAGAGAAACTTTTGAGGCATTTAAGAAAGTTTTTAATTCTTTAAAAAGGCAATCTAAAGATGGTATCAAATTTAAAATTGAAAATAATAAAGAGAAAACTTATACAAAATATTTTGATAAAAAATTATTTGAAAAATTGAGAAAAAAATACAAAGTTTAAATATGATGAAATTAACAAAAAATATAAGAATATCCTTATATATTCTCATTCCAATAATATTATGGATGGCCTCAGGATTATTTAAGAATGAGAAGATGATTGAGAATGAAAAAAAGAGTGAGCTTTTCTCAGTACAGACAATTCTAAGTAGCGCTATAGAATATCAACCTCTTATTAAATTAAAAGCTACAACAAAATCAGAAGCTAGGGTTGATGTAAAAGCTAAAACTTCTGGTGAAGTTGTAAAAATTGGTGCAACTCAAGGTAGGTTTATAAACAAAGATGAAATCTTATGTAGCTTAGGTGTTGTTGAATTAAATAGAACTGAAGTGAAAGCGCCCTTTGGAGGATTTGTTGAACAAATTGTTAAGCCAGGAAACTTTCTTGAAAGAGGTCAAGTATGCGCAACTATTATTCAGCTAAATCCGATATCTTTTGTAGCAGGAGTTCCTGAATACGACATTAATAAAGTTAGAATAGGACAAAAGGTTGATGTCGAACTAGTTACTGGTCAATCAATCAATGGAGAATTAACTTTTGTTTCAAAAAGTGCATCGCCTGACACAAGAACATTTGTTGTTGAATCTCAAATTCCTAATCCTAATGGTAATGTGAAAGATGGTTTAACTGCAAACATGACTATTGAGATAGATAAAGTTATGGCACACAAGATCTCCCCTTCAATATTGCTATTAAATGATGAGGGCAAGCTTGGCATAAGAGTAGTTACAGAAAATGATTCTGCAATGTTCAAAGAAATAAATATTCTTGAAGACTCTGAAGATGGTTTGTGGGTAACAAATATACCGGATATAGTTGAGATAATAGTTCAAGGTCAGGGGTTTGTTGAGGATGGTCAAAAAGTAATTACAAACCGTTTATGATAGGAATAATAGACTTTGCTTTAAAAAAAGCTAAGACCACATTATTGATTGCCTTCATGGTAATTATTGCTGGTTCATATGCTAGACAGGAAATACCTATAGCTGCAGCACCAAATGTGCAGCTACCTTTTATCACAGTATCAGTTTTTTTAGATGGTGCTTCTCCAAGCGATACTTCAAGACTAATAGCAAGACCTCTTGAAAATAGACTAAAAAGTGTTACTGGGGTTAAAAATATTCGTTCAACAAGTTCTTTAAGTTATGCAAGAATTTTTTTTAGAGTTTGAAGTTGGTTTTGACATAGATAAAGCACTTGTTGATGTTAAACAAGGTGTTGAAGAAACGAAATATCAATTGCCTCTTGGTGCTGAAGATCCTCAAATAGAGGAATATAGTGAGGCTAGCTTTCCTGTAATGAACATTAGTATTGTCGGTGGCAGCTCAGTAAGACAAAAGGTTTTTTACGCCCGTGAACTAAAAGATAGGATAGAGCCTATTGAGCAAATTCTTGAAGTAAGAATGACTGGTGCGCCTGAGGAGGTTCTTGAAGGTGTAATTGATAAAGCTAAGATGGAGTCATACGGTGTAACTCTTTCAGATATCTATAACTCAGTTGCTAGCAATAATTTGATTATCCCTGGTGGAAAGCAAGATACTGGAAGGGGTAGTTTTAATATTGAAGTACCAAGTATAATTGAGTCCGCAAAAGATGTTTACAGCATTCCTGTAAAAGTATCAAAAGATGCGATTGTAACTCTTGGTGATGTAGCAACAATAAAAAGGACATTTAAAGATTTCACATCTTACGCAAGAGTAAATGGTCAAGATGCTGTCACATTGGAAATTTCATTAAGGGAAAGTGCAAATGCGATTGATGCATCTAATGCCATAAGAGATATTCTTAGTAAATTTAAAGATGAGCTTCCAGAAAATTTATCAATCGTAATTTCTAATGATGATACTGTTTATGCCAGCCTAATGGTAAAAGAATTAAATGGAAATATTATTGCTGCTGTTGTATTAATTATGGTCCTGGTTATAGCAAGTATGGGAACAAGAGTATCTATGCTTGTTGGTTTATCAATACCCTTCTGTTTTTTAATGACATATTTAATTTTATACAGTCTCGATATGGAAGTTAATTTTCTTGTAATGATGGGCCTGCTTCTTGGAATGGGAATGCTTATTGACGGATCCATAGTGATCACTGAATATGCAGATAAGAAAATTGCAGAAGGTTTATCCAGAGCAGAAGGTTATGCTCTTGCTGCAAAAAGAATGTTTTATCCTATTGTCGCATCTACAGGAACTACATTAGCTGCCTTTATTCCAATAATGTTTTGGCCGGGCTTTACTGGTCAATTCATGAGATACCTCCCAATTACTATTTTCTTTGTGTTGTCTGCGTCATTGTTTTACTCATTAGTTGTAATTCCTGTTCTAGGTTCTTATTTTGGCCAAAAAGTATCTGCATTAAATAATAACGAAGAGCAAACATCTTTCTTTGTGAGGCTTACTGAATGGTATGGTAAATATATAAAACGTTTTGTTGAAAATCCTGTAGAAACTTTTCTAGCTGTTGTTTCTGTCTTACTAATAATTATTATGAGTTATGCCTTTTCTGGTAAGGGTACTATATATTTTGCAATTGTTGATCCTGTCCAAGCAAATATTACCGTGAAAGCACGAGGCAACTTCTCTGCCCTTGAAACAAAAGAAATTATTGAGCAAGTTGAAGAACGTTTTTTAGAAGTAGAAGGCATAAAAAATGTTTACCTTCGCTCTGGAACAAACTGGTGGCAATCAGGTGCAGATAGAATTGGTGGTGGTTTTATTGAGACATTAGAACCATCACAAAGGGATATAAGCGGTTTTGAGATAATGGACAGATTAAAGGCATCTACTAAAGATCTTCCAGGAATTACTGTTGAGGTTGAGGCAGATATTGGTGGTCCATCTTTTGATTCACCAATTGAGTTAGATGTTTTTGGCAATACTGAAAGCGATGTGAATGATGCAGTTGCTAAAATTGAAAACTACATGCGAAATGAGATGACTGGATTAAATAATATCTTTTCATCCAAAGCTTATCCTTCGGTCGAATGGAGTGTTGATGTTGATAAACAAAAAGCAGCACAACTTGGTGTCAGCGTGAGTGATGTTGGCGCGCTTGTTCAAATGCTTACCAATGGATTTAAAGTTGGAGAATATCGTCCTGATGATGCTAAGGATGAAGTTGAAATAAGAGCAAGATTTCCTGATTCAGATAGGACTATCACAGGCATTAGAGACTTAAATGTCGTCACTAAACAAGGGACTGTGCCAGTGAGTTCTTTTGTAAATGTTGTTCCAAAAGAGAATAGAGAAACAGTAAATAGAAAAAATGGTAAATACTTCCAAGAAGTAGGAGCTGGCTCAAATGATGACTCAAAAGTAAATCAAAAAATTGAAGAATTAGAATCATGGCTTCAAGAAACAGATCTTGGAAATGAAATATCTTATCAATTTAGCGGCATGGCTGAAGAAACTGAAGAGGTTAATAATTTTATGATTGTAGCTGGATTAACAGCTGTATTTATGATGTTGTTAATGTTAATTACTCAGTTCAATAGCTTTTATCAATCGCTAATCATTTTATCTTCAGTAACGATATCTTTTGTTGGTGTTTTGCTTGGATTATTGATTACTGGAAAATCCTTTAGTACAACTATGACAGGTATCTCAATAGTCACCCTAGCTGGAATTGTTGTGAATAATAATATTGTATTAATAGATACATTTAATAAGTTAAAAGAGGAAGCGCCTCATTTGAAACAATCATTACATATTGTAAATGCTTGCAAACAAAGACTAAGACCTATTGTTCTAACTTCCCTAACAACAATTTTTGGACTTTTGCCTTTGGCAATGGGTGTTAGTTTAGATCTAATCTCTAGAGATATAGTTGTCGGTAGCAGAATTGTTGATTGGTGGTCAAATTTGGCAGTATCAATAGTTTTTGGTCTTGGTTTTAGTACATTTGTAACTCTTATACTAACTCCAGCTGTTTTAGCTCTTCCATATGCATTAATGAATGAATATAAAAAGTACTTCCAAACTGAATCCAATCAAATACAATAAATTATGGGTAAAGATAAACAAACAGACTTTGAATCATCACTGAAGGCTCTTGAATCTATTGTTGAAAGATTGGAAGATGAAAATATTAATTTAGAAGATTCTGTAAAATCATTTGAAGAAGGCATTAATCTTGTTAAAGAATGTCAAAAACAACTTCAAGAAGCAGAACTAAAAATAAAAACACTCCTTGATGACGGCAGTTCAATAGATATAGAAGATTAATAAGGTGTTAAATCAATTTTTGCTCGACCTGCGAGAAAAAATTTCATTTAATATGAAAAAATCCATCGGCGACTCCAATTTCATTGAAAAATCTATGGCCTATTCATCTATTACAAATAGCAAAATGATTAGAGCAGGAATAATTGTTGCCTCAGGAAGAATAAATAAAAATATTCATTATGACAGTCTTCTTACTCTTGCTACTGCAGTTGAATTAATTCATACCTACTCATTAATACATGACGATCTTCCTTCAATGGATGATGATGATTTTAGAAGAGGTAAACAATCAAGCCATATAAAGTTTGGTGAGGCTAATGCTATTTTGACAGGTGATGCATTGCAAGCTTTAGCATATGAGGTTATTTGTGATGATACAAAATTAAATTCTGATAACAAGATTGAAGCTATAAAGTTAATTAGTAATGCTTGTGGTAAAAACGGCATGGTTCTTGGACAGCATTTAGACATTGAAAGTGAATCGAAAGATTTAAATATAAAAGATATAGATAATATTTACTCTTTGAAAACTGGAAGATTAATTGAGTGTTCTGTGATGTTAGGCCAAATTAATAATAATGACGATAAAATTAAAAAAATATTGTATAGTTTTGGTAAAAAAATTGGTCTTGCTTTTCAAATAACTGATGATATTTTAGAAGCTACATCTGATCAAAATACACTTGGTAAAAATAACAACTCAGATTTGAAAAATAATAAATCAACTTATATTAAGGTAACAGGACTCAAAGAAGCTAAAAGTAAATCTCATGAACTCTCTTTTTCAGCAATAAAAAGCTTAGATGAACTAAAGATGACAGAAACAAACATGCTCATAGAATTAGCAAAATATATATCATATAGAGAAAAATAAATTGAAAATTTTTAAAGAAATTCCTACTCAAAAGCCGATTACACCCTTATTGGATAGTGTCAATTTTCCATCAGACATTAGATCTTTTTCTTTGGTTGAATTACAAAATCTTGCAAATGAGATCAGAGAATTCTTACTGTATTCTGTTGGACAAAGTGGCGGACATCTCGGAGGTGGTCTAGGTGTAATTGAGCTCACAATTATATTGCATTATATTTTCAATACTCCTTTTGATAATTTAGTGTGGGATGTCGGCCATCAGGCCTATCCACATAAAATACTTACTGGTAGAAAAAACAAAATGCAAACTATCAGAAAAAAAGGTGGCTTGGCTCCATTTCCTTCAAGAAAAGAAAGTGAATTTGACGCATTTGGTGTTGGTCACTCAAGCACATCGATAAGCGCTATGCTTGGGATGGCAATTGCATCAAAAGAGTCTCATCCAGAGAAAAAACATATAGCAGTAATTGGGGATGGAGCAATGACAGCAGGCATGGCATTTGAAGCTCTGAGCCATACCGGTCACTTAAAGCCAAACGTTTTAATTATTTTGAATGATAATGATATGTCGATATCAGAAAATATTGGTGGGTTGTCTAATTATTTTTCAAGAATATGGGCATCAAAGACCTATAAAGGTATTAAAAAAAGTGGTTCTAGTTTTTTAAAACCTCTACCACAAGCCTATCATCTTGCTAGAAAAGTAGAAACACAAATGAAGGCAATGGTAGCTCCGGGAACAATTTTTGAAGAATTAGGTTTGAATTATATTGGTCCTATTGATGGTCATAACCTTAAAGAATTAAAAGATGTTATTTCCAATTTGAAAGAATTTGAAGGTCCACAATTTTTACATGTTATTACAAAAAAAGGAGCTGGTTTAGATCCTGCTGAAGCAGACAGGATTGGATTCCATGCAATAGGAAAAATTCAGTCAATAAAAAATAAGAAATCTAATCAAAAAAAGTATCAAGATGTTTTTGGAGATTGGGTTGTGGATATGGCAAACAACGATGAAAAGCTTATTGCAATTACTCCAGCAATGAGAGAGGGATCTGGACTGGTTAAATTTAGTGAAAAATTTCCTGATAGATATTACGATGTTGCTATTGCTGAACAACATGCAGTTACATTTGCTGCTGGAATTGCAACAGAAAATAAAAAACCAGTTGTTGCAATTTACTCAACTTTCTTACAAAGAGCATATGATCAATTAATTCATGATGTTGCAGTTCAAAATCTCGATGTGACTTTTGCATTAGATAGATCAGGTCTTGTCGGTGAAGATGGTCCAACTCACTCAGGAAATTATGATATTGCTTATTTGAGATGTATTCCAAATATGGTGATCTGCACTCCCTCAGATGAAAATGAAACAAGAAAACTCTTAACGACAGCATACTTACATAATGGACCAGCCTCTATAAGATACCCAAGAGGTACTGGACCTAACAGCAATATTGATAAAGATCTAAAGCCTTTAAAAATTGGTAAGGCAAATATAATAAATGATGAAGACTCAGAAATAATAATTTTAAACTTTGGAACTCTTTTGAATGAGGCAAATGAAATTTCAAAAGAGCTAAAAGCCACTTTAGTAGATATGCGTTTTGTAAAACCTTTAGATGAAAAGCTATTAAGTAAACTTCTCAAAAAGGCAAAGGTATTTATTTCTATTGAGGATGGTTCAATAATGGGTGGTGCTGGCAGTGCTGTTCAAGAGTTTGTATCAAAAGAGAATCTAAATGTCAGGTCAATCCTTTTTGGTATTCCTGATAAATTTATTGAGCATGCCTCAAGAGAAGAAATGCTAGTTGAGGCTGGTTTAGACGTAGAAAATATTAAGTCTAAATTAAGTAAATTGTTATAAGAGAAGAAAAGAATGCTGCAAAAATTGCAGCCATCAAGTCATCAAGAACAACCCCTAATCCATTTTTAAAATTTTTATCTACATATGAGATTGGAAAAGGTTTAAAAATGTCAAATATTCTGAATATTACTAGTGCAAGCATTGCATATATAGTTCTTTCATATTGTGAAGAGGCAATAAAAATCACTGGAATCATTGCTAGCCATATACCAGCCATTTCATCAATAACAATAGATTTATGATCTTTTTCGATAAGATCCTTTATTACAACAGTTGATATATAAATCGAAAATATAATTACAAAAAATGTCAAAGTAACTAAAACTGCTGCAGTAATAAAATGAGACAAAACTATAAAAATGAGCCAACCAAATATGCTTCCAACAGTACCTGGTCCAATTGGAAAAAGCCCAAGACCACCTAAAGTTGCTAAAAAATGATATGGATCTCTTAAGTTAGGGAACTTCTGCATCTTAAATCATTGTAACAATTTTTCTAGCAATGGTAGGCGATGTAGTCCATTTTCCGCCAAATATGGTTAAAAGTGAGTCATTTTTTTGAATAAAAAAATCTCTTGAGGATTTGTGAAAATTATCTTTTGATTTTATTAAGGGTCTTACTCCAGAATACGAACTAATTATTTCTTTTTTAGAGATTGATTTTTTTAAAATATGATTAAAGCTATCAATAAGGTATTTAATTTCATTTTTACTTATCTCTGGTAACTCTGGATGAGAAACTTTTTCTTCTGTTGTTCCTAGCAAGGTATAGTCTTGATAAGGTAATGCAAAAATATATCTAGACTTACAAACACCTGAGAACATCAAACCAAATTCAGACTTTCTATTAATTATCAAATGGCTGCCTTTTATATAATCGATATCTTTCTGACTCTTGATATTATTTTGCTCAAGTAATATTTTTGACCATGGGCCTACTGCTAAAATTATTTTGTCAAAATGGTTTTTATCAATTGTTCCTTTAGTATCAAAGTTTTTGACTTCATTATATTCAAGTATTTCTATATTTAGTTCTTTTGCTAATGAAATTAGTTCTCTTCCAAGAGAATCATCATCCATACTTCCATCAAAAAATGATAAATATGTTTTATAGTCGTCTTTAAGAACAAATTGATCATTCTTAATTTGCTTTGATATAGAGCTTTTGTCTAAATTATTTGAGCCTGCTAAAAATTCGTATAACTTAATTCCTAGAAAAGATTTAATTAATGCCAAAGAAAATTTATTTTTAAATGGAATGGCTATCTTTAATTTTCTTGTTTGTTTTGGGAAATTTTCTAACCACCATGATCTATCATTTAGTCCATTTTTAACTTCGTTAAAATGAAAATTCTCAAGATATCTCAATCCACCGTGTAAAAGCTTTGTTGTTTTTGAGCTTGTTTCACTTAGTAAAGTATTTTTTTCAAAAATTGACACCTTATGACCTTCTTTTGCCAAAAAAATCCCAACAATTAGACCAGTAATTCCGCCTCCAATTATTCCAATTTTTTTATTCAAAAGAATCCCATCCGTACTTTTTAAAATTAACTGGTGAATTATTTTTCTTTATGATGATTTTTGTATCTGACTGTATCTCACCGATGCAATAGTCTTCAGAGATATATTCGTTGTCTTTAAATTCTGGTGAGCATGTATAACACAATTTATAATCATCTCCATAAGACAAATCATTGATATCATTAGTTATAGGTATACTTTCATATATTATTTCTGCGCCTACTTCCGAAGATTCACATATTCTAGTAAGGTCTTTAATTAATCCATCCGAAATATCAATACAGCTATTAGCATATTTAGAAATATATGCACTTTTATAAAAATCCACTTTTGGATTAAAAAACTTCTTAGTGTATTTAGTTTGTTGATTATTTTTCCAGTCCTCCAACCCTTTTCTTCCTTCCCCCAAAGGACCAGTTACATATATTAAATCACCGACTTTTGCAGTTGATCTTAAGATATTATTCTCATACGCATAACCAAAAACGTTAACGCAAACACTAATTTCACCATTTGTAATATCACCCCCAACCAACTTTAATTGATACTCATTTAATATTTTCTCCACTCCGTTTGCAAATTGCTTATACCATTTCAAATCAGTAATATTTGATGTCAATCCAATTGATATAAATGCTGGGTAGGCTCCCATAGCTGCTAAGTCACTTAAAGCTACTGCAATAGATCTATACGCAATATCCTGAGGCTTGGAATCTTTAGGAAAATGAGAACTAATTTTTGAGATATCAGTAGAATGAACAAGGTCTTTGCCTTGAGATTTTATTACAGCAGCATCATCTCCAGATCCGACTATTACAAGATCATCTTTTTCAATATCAACAAGATGTTGAAAACAATTTAATATTGTTGACTCTGATATCAAGAAGGGTATCTTTCAAACAATCCACTGGCTCCCATTCCACCGCCTACGCACATTGTTACAACACCAAACTGTTTATCCAAATTTTGGAGCTGTCTTGCAAGGTGTCCAACCTGTCTAGAACCTGTCATACCAAACGGATGTCCAATTGAAATTGAACCACCGTCTAGATTAAGCTTATCCATAGGTATACCAAGTTTATCTCTGCAATACACTACTTGGACTGCAAAAGCTTCATTCAGCTCCCAAATATCGATGTCATCAACAGAAAGATTATAATTTTTTAATAATTTTGGAACAGAATAGATTGGTCCTATTCCCATTTCGTCTGGCTCACAACCCATTGTGGTAAAACCTCTAAAATAAGCTAAAGGTTTTAAATTTAGCTCCTTGGCTTTTTCTTCTGACATAACCAAAGTTACTGATGCTCCATCAGATAATTGTGATGAGTTTCCTGCAGTAACAGAACCATTCTCAGGATCAAAAACTGGTTTTAAAGATGCCAAGCCTTCGAGAGTAGTTTCTGGTCTGTTGCATTCATCTTTATCAACTGTATAGTCAATTTCTTTTGATTCACCTGTTTCTTTGTTAGTAAGAAGCATTTTAGTATCCATTGCTATAATTTCGTCATCATAACCACCAGACTGCTGAGCTGCTGCAGTTCTAATTTGGCTCTCTAAAGCATACTCATCTTGTGCTTCTCTTGAAATTTCATACCTTTTTGCGACAACTTCTGCTGTCATTCCCATTGGAAAATAAATTCCAGGAACTTCCTCAGCCAATCTCTCATTAACAAAGTTATCCATATTCATATTCATCATTGATATTGTTTCAGCACCACCTGCAATAACTGTGTCATAACAACCAGCCATAATTTGACCAGCAGCCATCGATATCGACTGGAGACCAGATGAGCAATATCTATTTATAGTAGTTCCGCCTGTAGTAATTGGTAATTTTGATAATACTGCTGCATTTCTTCCAACATTATGACCTTGAGCTCCCTCAGGATTTCCACAACCCATGATTATATCTTCCACTGCTTCTGGTGGTAAATTTGGATTTCTTTCAAGCATTGCATCGATAATATGCGCAAGCATTTCATCTGGTCTGGTCATGTTAAATCCGCCTCTATGTGATTTAGCCAAGCCCGTCCTTACACTGTCAACAATTACTACATTCTTCATAATTTCTCCAAATTTAATAAATTATTCTATTCTATCTTTATCCTTACTTAAAGCTTTATACCAATCAGGAATTAAATCAATATTATATTCTTTAGCTCGTTTTAGAACATAGGGTATTGAAATGGGACTAAAAGGAAGAATTACAAGAATGCCTAAACCTAAGCTTTTAAAAACTTGTTTTAATTGATAATTTGCTTCTTCAATTTCATCGTTAGTTGCATAACCCTCAATATATTTAACATATATATCTAGCATTTTCTTATTCTCTGTAGTTTCGTCTAAGAAAGCATCTTTGAGCCTTAATAAATATTTTTCAATTGTTTTAGTATTCATAGAATTTAAACTATTATGCTACATTTATTTATATGAAGAAATCTGAGAGAGCTAAAATTGTAGAAAAAATTTTAGATAGGTCCTATCCGAATACATCTGTTCCTCTTGATCATAAGGATAATTTTACTCTACTTATTGCAGTACTTTTGTCTGCTCAATGTACTGATGAAAGAGTTAATCAGATTACACCAAAATTATTTTCAATTGCTTCTTCTCCTTTAGAAATGTCTAAAATTCCTGTAAATGAAATATATAAAGTTATCAAACCGTGCGGTCTTGGACCACAAAAATCAAAGGCAATACATAAACTTTCTAATATTCTTGTGAAAAAATATGACCAAAAGATACCAGACAACTTTAAAGACCTTGAAAGTTTACCTGGGGTTGGACATAAAACTGCTTCTGTAGTTATGAGTCAAGGATTTGGTATCCCTGCATTTGCAGTAGATACTCACATTCATAGATTGGCTCAAAGATGGGGGTTAACAAAGGGTAAAAATGTAAAAAAAACAGAAGAGGATCTCAAGAAAATTTTTCCTAAGAATTCTTGGAATAAACTACATTTACAAATTATTTTCTGGGGCAGAGAACATTGCATGGCTAAGGCTTGTTTTGGCTTAGAATGTGAAATATGTAAAAAATGTTATCCAAAAAGAAAGAAACCTTTTGTGCACAATAAGCCTTAGATAATATAAAATTAGTTGTCTTTTTATAAAATATAAAAAATTAAATCTTACTAACTATGAACTCATCAAAAAGCGACAATATTTTTTCAAATAATCAATCAATCAAAGATTACGATTCAGAACTTTGGCTATCTTTCCAAAAAGAAGCAGAAAGACAAGAAGATCATATTGAGTTAATTGCATCTGAAAACTATGCATCTAAAAGAATTCTTGAAGCTCAAGGATCTCTACTTACGAACAAATATGCGGAAGGTTATCCTTCAAAAAGGTACTATGGAGGATGTGAAAATGTCGACATTGCAGAAAATTTAGCAATTGAAAGAGCTAAAAAGCTATTTAAAGCAGATTATGCAAATGTTCAACCACATTCTGGTTCATCAGCAAATGCAGCAGCATATTTAGCACTACTTGAGCCAAATGATACTATTCTTGGAATGAGTCTTGATCATGGGGGACATTTAACTCATGGCTCTAAAGTAAATTTCTCAGGCAGAAATTATAAAAGTGTCCAATATGGTTTACACCCTGAAACAAATGATATTAATTACGAAGAAGTAAGATCTCTTGCAAAGGAACATAAACCAAAACTTATTATTGCTGGCTTTTCAGCTTTTTCTGGTATTGTAAATTGGAAGAAATTTAGAGAAATTGCAGATGAAGTTAACGCATATTTTCTGGTTGATATGGCACATGTTTCAGGTCTGATCGCAGCTGATCTTTATCCCTCTCCTGTGCCATATGCAGACGTTGTTACTTCAACTACCCATAAAACTTTAAGAGGTCCTAGATCAGGTATTATTCTTGCAAGAGCAAATGAGGAAATTGAAAAGAAATTGAATTCTGCTGTTTTCCCAGGATCACAAGGAGGACCTTTAATGCATGTGGTTGCTGCAAAAGCTTTATGTTTCAAAGAAGCTTTAAATCCAGAATTTAAACTATATATTCAACAAGTCATGCAAAATGCAAAAGTCATGGCAGAAACCATCATATCCAATGATGTGGACGTCGTTAGTAATGGAACACAAAATCATATTGTATTAGTTGATTTAAGAAATAAGAATATTACTGGAAAAGATTTAGAAAAAGTTCTTGGTTCTATAAATATTACAGTTAACAAAAATTCTGTGCCTAATGATCCTGCTTCTCCTTTCGTTACATCAGGAATTAGAATAGGAACGCCTGCAGTTACAACTAGAGGATTTAAAGAAAAGGAAATTATTCAAGTAAGTAATTGGATATGTGAAATTATTAATAATTTTGATAATGAGGAATTGCAAAACAAAATTAAGAACGAAGTATCAAATCTCACTAATAATTTTCCAGTATATAATTTATAGATGTTTTGTCCCTTTTGCCAAGCCGAGGATACTAAAGTCATTGACTCAAGGTTGGTAGCTGATGGCTCGCAAATAAGAAGAAGGAGATCATGTGAAGTATGTCATTCAAGATTTACTACATTTGAAACTGCTGATTTAGCACTTCCGAGAGTTATCAAAACAAATGGTGAAAGACAGCCTTTTAATGGTTCAAAACTTAAAAAAGGCATGCTTCGTGCATTAGAAAAAAGACCCTTATCTACTGAAGAAATAGACACAGTTTTTGGAAAAATTCTTAAAGAAATTAGAACAAGAGGCGTTAGAGAAATTAAATCTATTGAAATTGGCGAAATAATGATGAACGCCCTTAAAGAGGTCGATACTGTAGCATATGTTAGATTTGCTTCTGTATATAGAGACTTTCAAGATATTAAAGATTTTTCTGAAGAGATTAATTCATTAAATAAAGAAAAGCCAAAAAAGAAAAAATCTAAGAAATGAATTATGAAGAAATTATGCTTCGTGCCATTTCTGAAGCTGAGAAATATAAATACACTGCAAAACCAAATCCAGTAGTTGGTGCTATTCTATTAAAAAATGAAGAAATTATATCTGAGGGTTATCATAAAAATTATGGAAAAAATCATGCTGAAATTAATGCAATAATTAATGCAAATAGACAAAAAAACAAAAAATTTAATGATTTTTCCGAGCTTACACTTATTTGTACTTTAGAGCCTTGTAGTCATATTGGAAAAACAGGTTCATGTGCACATGCAATTGTAAAAACAGGAATAAAAAAAGTAATTATTGGTTCAATTGATCCAAATCCAAAAGTATCCGGCAAAGGAATTCAAATTTTAAAAGAAAATAATGTTCAAGTTGATGTTGGAATCCATAAAGATCTTGTTGCAAAGCAAAATAAATTTTTCTTTTATAGGCACATTAATAATAAACCATATATAACTGTCAAAATAGCAAGCTCATTAGATGGTAAATCTCATTATGAAAATCATGAAAGAGTTTTTGTTACAGGCGATAAAGCTAGGTTAGATGTTCAACTATTAAGAGCAAAATATGACGCAATCCTTACTGGAACAAATACTCTTTTGAATGATAATCCAAGAATGAATGCAAGAGTAAATTTCCCTGTCAACCAGCCTGAAAAAATATTAATGTCAACATCATTTAGCTTCGGAGCTAATACATCTGAAATGCCTTTTTTTGAAGGCAAAAGAGTTACACATTTTCAGCATAATGATATTGATTGCGTGATACCAATAATGCTTGAAAATGATAAATGCTCTATTTTGATAGAAGCCGGTCCAAAATTAACAAATGCATTCTTAAAAACTAATTATGTTGATGAGCTAATAATATACAAATCTCAAAAAAAGCTTGGTAAAACTGGTATAAGTTGGTTTAAAGAAGATAATGCTGTAGAAAATTATGGTTTTAAATTAGAATCGTCATATAAAATTGGCACCGATTTAAAAGAAATATATAAAAAAGATGAAGAAAAGTAACATTTCAGAAATAATTAAGGACATCAAAAGCGGCAAAATGGTTATCATTGTGGATGATGAGTCAAGAGAGAATGAGGGAGATCTGATTTGTGCTGCAGATCTTATTACACCAGAAATAATTAATTTTATGGCCTCAAAAGGTAAAGGACTAATATGTTTACCAATGAGTAAAGATTTATGTGAAAAATACGACCTAAAAATGATGACTAATAATAACAGAGCAGCTAATAAAACTGCATTTACTGTATCAATAGAAGCTGCAGAGGGAATAACGACAGGAATCTCAGCAGCTGATCGTGCACATACAATCAAAACAGCTGTAAATAAAAATTCAAAACCTTCAGATATTGTCCAGCCAGGTCATATATTCCCTTTAAAAGCAATGAAAGGCGGAGTTTTAAGCAGAGCTGGTCATACAGAAGCAGCTTGTGATCTAGCTAAAATTGCTGGGCTTCAGCCTGCTGGTGTAATTTGTGAAATTATGAATGATGATGGAACTATGGCAAGAAGAGATGATCTAATTAAATTTGGTCAAGAAAATCATATCAAGGTTGGAACTATAGCTGATCTAATTGATTACAGGCTTTCTAGAGATTCTACAATTGAATCTGTTATGGAAAAAAATGTTGAAAACGAATTTGGCAAATTCAAACTAAATGTATGGCGAGATAAAATTTATGATGAATACCATTTCTCACTAACAATGGGCGATCTTTCATCTGTTGAATCTCCACTTGTAAGAGTTCAAACACAAAGCATACTTCAAGATATTCTTGGCATTGATGAGCTTGGTAAAAACTGGTCGATAAGAAATTCTTTAAAAAGAATTGCACAAGAAGGGACAGGCTTGTTCGTTCTCATCAATCACAGAGATGCGAAAAGCTATTGGTTGAATAAGTTAGAAGAGAGAAAAATTGAGCCTAAAAATAATAGGAGAGTAATTGGTGTTGGTTCTCAAATCTTACGACTATTAGATTTAAAGAAAATAACTGTATTGGGAACACCTACAAAATATAGTGCAGTTTCTGGATTTGATATAGAAATTACTGGTTTCGAAAATGAATAAAGTCTTAATTATTCATACTTCATGGTACGAGAAGCATATTGCAAGAATGCTTGATATTTCTGTTGAGATACTTGAAAAAAACTTTAAGTGTGAAAAGGCAAAAGCACCAGGGGCTTTTGAACTATCTGCATTAGCAAAATATAAACTTGAAAAGAAAAAATATCTTGGTGTTTTATTTTTAGGAATTATTGTACGCGGTGAAACTAGCCATTATGACCTTATTTCAAACGAGACCTTTAGATCTATAAGTAATCTCGCCGATAAGTACTTTAATGTTGCTATTATTAACAATGTTATTTGTGTTGAGAATCAATCACAACTTGAAGAAAGATTAATCATTAATACACGAAATAACGCCAATGCGCTAATTCAACTTATAAATGAAAAATCTAACTAATTTTAAAGTTGCTGTAAAAACAAGGGAATATTTAATACAAGCTATATTTCAGATGCTTTTTAGTGATCAAAAAGCCTCGCAAATAATCAATCAATTTAGAAATGAACATAAAAATAAAAAAGTAGATTTTACTTTGTTTACAAACTCTTTAAATTCTATTCAAAATAACAGAAGAAGAATAGAATCAATTCTTATATCACTAAATATAAAAGACTCAAACATAGAAATAATTGACAAATCAATTATGTACTTTGCAATAAATGAAATGATTAGAGGAGATTTAGATAGACCTGTAGTTATAGATGAATCTTTAAGATTAAGTAAAAAATTCTCAAGTCCTGAATCTTATAAGTTTATAAATGCAAGTCTAGATAAATATCTCAAGACACACAAATAACTTATCTTATGATTGTTTGACTTCTGGATGGGCCAGTTGAAATAATTGAAGCATTACATTCAACAAATTCTTCAATAAACTTAATATAAAGTCTGGCTTTATCAGGTAGGTCTGAAAAGACAGTAATGCCTTCTGTTTTTGATAACCAACCCTCAAAAGTTTTATAAACCGGAACTCCATTATCGTAACGTATACAAACTTTAATCTCTTGCATTTCATCCAATACATCAAGCTTTGTGATACACAAATCAGTTACAGAGTTTATAAATATTGCCTTTTTTAGTAATACCAAATCTAGCCATCCACATCTTCTGGGACGACCTGTTGTTGCACCAAACTCATTACCCTTCTTCGCAAGCAGTGATCCTGATTCATCATGTAATTCAGTTGGGAAAGGACCCTCACCAACTCGTGTTGTATATGCTTTTGTAATTCCAATAATCTTATCTATGAATTTTGGCCCTATGCCAAGACCAGTCGAAACTCCCCCAGCAGTCGTGCTTGAAGATGTTACATAAGGATAGGTTCCATGATCAATATCCAATAGTGTGCCTTGAGCACCTTCAAATAATATAGTTTCATCATTTTTAATCCATTTATGCATAGTTTTTTGTGAATCTACGCAATATTTATCATGCAAATCCTTGAACTTAACAATATGATTAAAAACTTCTTCAGCATTATGAGGTTTATGTTGATATATATTTTCAAGTAATCGATTATGATATTTTACAAGCGAATATATTTTATCTTTTAGTGATTTCAAGTCATTTAAATCACCAAGTCTAATTGCTCTTCTGCCAATCTTGTCTTCGTATGCTGGCCCAATACCTCTCCCAGTAGTTCCTATAGATTCTTTTTTATCTTTTACTTTATCTAATGTAATGTGGGTTGGTAGTATCAAAGCACATGCAGAACTTATAAAAAATCTATCTTGAAAAGAAATTTTTTTTTCTTCCAAATGTTTTAACTCTTTATGCAAAGCATCTAGAGCTAAAACAACTCCATTACCAATTAAACATTTTGTATTATCATGTAAGATGCCAGATGGAATTAGATGGAGTACAGTCTTTTGGCCATTAACTTTAATAGTGTGTCCGGCATTATGTCCACCCTGAAACCTACAAACGACATCAACCGATTCGCTTAAATTATCAACTATTTTGCCTTTGCCTTCATCTCCCCATTGAAGACCTAAGATTAAGGTGTTATCTGACACCAACGACTCTAATTTTCATCTTTTTTATCATTAAGATATTTAAAAAACTCCGATTCAGAATCAATCAACATAACATCAGACTTGCTCTCAAATGTTTCTACGTAAGCCTTCATGCTTCTAGTAAATTCATAAAATTCAGGATCTTGAGAAAAAGATTCTGCATATATACCAGCCGCTTGAGCATCACCCTGACCTCTCAATTGTTCTGCTTGCTTGTATGCCTCAGCAAGTATCACAACTTTATCTTTATCGGCTACGGCTCTGATTTCTCTAGCAATTTCTTTACCTTCAGATCTCAATTCCTCTGCAAGTCTGTTCCTTTCAGTTCGCATTCTTTCGTATACAGAATTACTTAAATTGGATGGCAAATCGATACGTTTTACCCTAAAGTCAATAATCTCAACTCCTAAATCAGAAACAGATTCATTTAAAGATCTGAGCATAATGCTCATTAACTCATCTCTTTCGCCGGAGACAACTTCTTTGACCGTTCTTTTACCAAAATTATTTTTTAAAACGAACTCTGATCTCTGACCAAGCAAGCTATTTAAACTATTAAAGCTTCCATTATTTGCTTTATAAAATGTCAAAACGTCTGTAATTCTATATTTAATAAATGAATCAACTAGAAGATACTTACTTTCAACAGTAAGAATTCTATCAGGCTCTTCATCCAGAGTTTGTATTCTTGCATCATATTTTTTTACAGTCTGAACAATAGGCAGTTTAAAGTGGAATCCAACCGAGACATCTGGTCTAACAGCTTCACCAAATTGAAAAACTATAGCTCTTTCTTTTTCATTTACGATAAAAATGCTATTTACAAGTATCCCAAATAAAATAGCTGCAAATAAGATTAAATAAGTTTTTCTATTCATCATCGTCACCTTTCTTTTTATTTTCTTCCATGATTTTATCTAAAGGTAGATAAAGTAAATTATTGCCGCCTTCTACATCAACCATTACCTTTGTTGAATTTGATAAGACTGATTGCAGTGCATCTAAATAAAGTCTGTCACGTGTAACATCAGGTGCTTTTTGATACTCTGCTAGCAGTTGATTAAATCTTTCAACCTCACCTTCTGCCTCAGCAACTACTGCCTCTTTATATGCTTCTGCCTCTCTAATTCTCGCTTGAGCTTGACCTCTAGCTTCTGGAACAATAGAAAGAGCGTACCTTTCTGCTTCATTCTGCAGTCTTTCTTTATCCTCTCTAGCGGCAACAACATCATCAAAGGCGTTTTTAACTGCTGCAGGAGGGTCAGTTTTTTCAATATTTACTTGTTGAACAATTAAACCGGTTTGATAGATATCAAGATATGATTGCAGTCTAGCCTGAACTTCTTGGGCAATATTTTCTCTTCCAACTGTTAAAGTTTGATCAAGAGTATTATCACCAACAACATGTCTTAGGGCGCTTTCGATAGCGTTTCTCAAACTTCCTTCTGGATCTTTAACATTCAAAACAAAATCTTTAAGATTTGCAATTCTGTATTGAGCAGAAACAGTTACATCCACAATATTTTCATCTTTGGTAAGCATGCTGTTTGTTTGTGTATATCTTCTTGTTAAAGTCACTTTTTCAATATATCTTTCATCTATACCTGCAAGTCTAAAATTTAACCCCTGTTCTTGCTCCTCATAGAACTTACCAAATCTCAATATAACTGCTCTTTCAGATGCATCCAATTGATAAACGCATTGCGTTCCATACAACACTAAAAATGCAAAAAAACCATATAAGAAAATTCTTGAGGATGAAAACTTAAATCCACCACCTTTATTTCCTCCACCAGATCCATTAGATGATGACTTTTTGCGTCCTAAAATTGAAGAGAATTTTTTAATTAATTCGTCAAAATCTGGAGCGTCATTTTTGTTGCCCCAAGGGTCTTTGTTTTGATTGTCCCAATTCACTTATGTGTACCTCATTAATATTAACTTATTATAAACTTATGTTGGGACTTATTATCATATTTAAAGTAAAGATATTGCTTTTTTAACCTCATTTTCTAACTTAGTAAATTCATTTATCTTAATTTTTGAAAATAACTCCCAACTTCTCATCCATGTAGTTTGTCTTTTAGCTAGCTGTCTTGTTGCATATAGTGCCTTATTCTTAAATGTTTTAAAATCATCCTTGCCTTCGATATGATCAAAAATCTGTTTGTAATTAATGGACTTCCTAATAGGATGATCATTTTTAAGTTCATACTTTTGAAGAATCTTTTTTGCTTCATCTTTGAGACCCATTGAAATAATTTTTTCAAGTCTTTTTTCTATTCGTTCATGAATCAAAGAGCGCTCTTCAACTATTCCGATCTGAAAGACCGTATAGTCTTTGGAAATAGATTCTTTTTTACTCTCTTTTAGAATTTTACTTAAAGATCTACCTGTACTTTTATTTATTTCTAGCGCCCTTATAATTCTTAATTCGTCATTGGCATCAATTTTTTTTGCATAATCTGGATCAACTTTTTTTAATAGATCATATAAATCATTTTTAGAATATATAGTTTTAAGTTTACTTCTATATTTTTCGTCTCTTAAAGGTAAATCATGAATACCATCATATAGAGACTTAAAGTACATCATTGTTCCTCCAACAAACAATGGAATTTTATCTTTGTTATGAATTTCTTTAATAAGTTCTCTAGATAATTTATAAAATTCAGCAACAGTAAAAATTTTATCTAGTGAAACTTCATCAACTAAATGATGAGGATATTTTTTAAGCAAATCTTGATTAGGTTTTGCAGCACCAATATTACAGTCTTTATAAACCATAACTGAATCAACACTAATAATCTCAAATGGATGCTTATCTACAAGACTTATTGCAAAATCTGTTTTACCAGAAGCAGTTGGCCCAAATAAAAATACTATTGGTTTTTTAATATTAATTTTTATAAAGCGTCTTCATTTATTTCACCAGTCCTAATTCTGACAACTTCCTCTACTGATGAAATAAAAATTTTACCGTCTCCAATTTTGCCTGATGCAGATGACTTGATGATTGCAGACTTGACTTGGTCCACCATATCATCTGAGACTACTATTTCAATCTTGATTTTTGGAAGAAAATCTATTGTATATTCAGCTCCTCTATACAATTCTGTATGTCCTTTTTGTCTTCCAAAACCTTTAACCTCAGTCATCGTCATTCCAGATATTCCAATCTCATCCAATGACGCTCTCACTTCTTCGACTTTAAAAGGTTTAATTATTGCAGTTACTAATTTCATGATTTAATAAATTATTAATATGGTTAAATTGTATATCAGAGGATCCCCTATTGCTTTCAATTACTTTAAGTGCATTATTTGCCATATTATTCCTCAATTCTTGATCATTAAGCAACTCTTTAATCTTGTAATATAACTCATTCGAATGACTTAATTGAATGCATGCATGCTGAGTTTCAAATAAATTAATGATCTCTTCAAAGTTTTTCATAAATGGTCCAACTATAAAGGGACATTTATTTATAGCTGGTTCAACAATGTTATGTCCTCCATATTTTTTTAAGAGACTTCCGCCTACGAAAGATATAGTTGCATTTCTATATAGGTTATTCAGAATTCCAATAGAATTGATAATTACAACATCACTTGTGTTTTCTTCAGATGAAAATATTGAAGAAACTCTACTTTTAATGCCATTCTCTTCACAAATTTTAAGAACTGAACCTGACCTCTCAGGATGTCTGGGCACTATAACTAATCTCAAATTTTTAAAGTTTTCTTTTAATTTGATAAAAGTTTCTGCAAGCATTTCATCTTCACCAATATGAGTACTAGCTGCCAATATTAAATTATCAGATCTTTGAATTGATGAATCTACTTGATTATCTTTAGAATCGGAATCAAATTTTACTGAGCCTACTTGTTTAATTTTATTTTTTGCCACTCCCATACTCTCAAACCTATGAACATGTTCATTGCTTTGGGCAAGAATTAAAGAAAACTTATTGAAAGTATCATGAATAAAAAATTTAAGTCTTCTATATCTTTGAAAAGATGACTCAGATAATCTGGCATTTGAAAGAACTATAGGTATATTCTTTTCAGAAGAAAAGTAAATCATTGATGGCCAAATTTCTGTTTCAAAAATTACTAATGCAATTGGATTAAATTTCTTATAAAAGTTTTTAATAAATATTAAAAAATCCCATGGAGAATAAATTACTACTAGCTTATCACCATATATTTTTTTTGCTTCCCTTAGTCCAGTAGGAGTTGAAACTGTAAGAATAACCTCATTATTCTTACAAATTTTACTAATAATTTTTTTAGAGCTTATAACCTCACCCAAGCTTACTGCATGAAACCAAATTGGGTTTTCTAATGTTCGAATATTATTATAAATTCCAAATCGTTGTAAAAAATTCAATCTATAGTCTTTGTCTTTAAAGCTTTTAAAAACTATTCTTACCGCCATAGCAGGTAGTAGAATTAGTATTAAACAGTTGTATAAAAATATTTTCATTAGCAAACTTTAGAAGTCATAATGTAATAATACATCTTAATATCATATGAAAAATGCTTTCTTACAAATTCTAATATTTTTTTGGAAAATCATTGTGCTTTTCCCAAGAAAAATTCAGTTATTTTTTGGAAATTGTATTGGATACCTATTTCTTCTTAGCGAAAACAAAAGAAATCGTTTTAGTAAGGTAAATATCAATCTATGCTTTCCAGATCTCGATACCAATAGCGCATATAGGATTTATAAAAAAAATATTATCTTGTTTGGAAGAGTAATATTTGATACAGGTATAGCTTGGTTTTGGTCAGACGATAGAATTAATAAAAATATTCCATATAAAATCAATGGTCTTGAACTGCTTCTAAGATATCAAAGATTAAATAATGGAGTTCTTCTATTTTTTAAACACTCTCTTCATCTTGAACTTGATTCACGAATATTAGCAATGAATGCTGAAATATTTGGTGTCGAAAGAAAGCATAATTCAACTTACTTTGAATCAATTCAAAAAAATGGACGACTAAAAAGCATGAAGGGTATAGCTGATAGAAATAGCACTGTTTCTTTTGTTAGATGGTTAAAGAATGGTAAAACTGTTCTTTATGCTCCTGATCAAGACTATGGACTCAAAAAATCTGATCAAATTGATTTTTTTGGACTTCCTGCTGCAACTATTTCTGCGCCACTAAAAATAATCAATAAAACAGGTTGTAATTATTTGTTCATGAATACTTATTATGAAAAAGATAATTTAGTTATTGATATTGAAGAACCAAAATTTAGTACAGCATCATCAATAATGTTTATGCAAGATTTGAATAAATACATTGAAAATAAAATAAAGCTAAATCCGGAAGAATATCTATGGCAGCATCGAAGATTTAAATCAACACTTGGAAAAGAAAAAATTTATAAATGATTGATAGCGAGATAGATAAGCTAAAAGGATTCATGCCAAAACATGAAGGTATAGCTCTAACTAAATGGTCTGAAAAATTTTCATCGATTGGGCCAATTATGGAGATTGGTTCCTACTGTGGCAAATCTGCTATTTATCTTTCTAAAGGGGCAATATTAAATGATCAACTTGTATATACAATTGATCATCATTTTGGGTCTGAAGAACATCAAATTAAAGAAGAGTATTTTGATAGTGAAATATTTGATTATAAAAATCAAAGGGTTAATACTTTACCTCTTCTTATCAAAAATATTAATAAAATACAGGTAAAAAATATTGTTCCAATTGTTTCAAATTCAGTTGATATTGCTTCAAAATGGGATGCAAAGCTTGGTATGGTTTTTATTGACGGTGGCCATTCATTTAAAGCCGCTAATAATGACTATGTAAGTTGGAGCACAAAAATCAAAAAAAATGGTGCATTGGTTATTCATGATATTTTTGAAAATCCTGATGAAGGCGGACAAGCGCCTTTTGAAATATTTCAAAAAGCACTAAAAAATAATTTCGAAGTTTATGAAAGAGTTGATACTTTAGCTTGTCTCATAAAAAACTGATCGTTGGTCAGATATAAATAAGTCTGAAGCGTCTGAATAATCGAGAACACAGTCAGCACTTAACATTAATGCTGCTGCTGTCCAGCTTGGTTTTTCTTCAGGCCAAAAAATATTTTGTTCATATTGCCATCCCATAAAAGGAATGCCTTCTTCATCAGATATATTGAGAACATCAATTAAAAGTCTTTTAGCTTCATCATCATGACCAGCACACATTAAAGCAAGAATAAATTCGCTCGTCTCGGCCACGGTTACCCATGGTTCTTCTATGACACATTTGATGCCAATGCCATCCAAGTAAAAATCTTTAAAAATTTTGTTAATATAATGTAATTTCTCTTGCTGTTTAAGACATCCTGATAATATTGGATAATACCAGTCCATAGAAAATCTTTTTCGATCTTTAGTTAAATCAAATTTACCATCAGGATCTTGAATTGCATTTGATAGTAATAAATGTGCTTTTTTCCATTTTTCTATATTTTCAGTCTCATTTAGTATTTTTGATAAAGCAATACTGCATTCTATACTTTTAAGTATTGACGAACATCCCGTAAGTAAATAATCATTTTCAATTTGATTATTATTATTAATAGACCAAGGGATGGTCCCATTATCTTGCTGAAGTTCAACTGAAAAATTTACTGCTAATTCAATCGAAGACCAAATTGATTGTAAAAAATTTATATCATTGAAAATCCTAAAAAAATGTAATGCTGCAACTGCTATGTAAGGTGAAAAATGAGTTGGTTTATTTTTCTCAATTGCATCTGTTTTATAGTATTTTGCATACCAACTTCCATCACTATTTTGATGATGAGTTAACCAGTTAAATGCAGATTTTGAAGCTTCTATATCTTTATAAATATTTAGCCCCATAATAGATTCAATATGATCCCACGGATCATGAGTTCCATCTTCATTTGAAGGAATTGCTCCAGATTTATATTGAATAGATTTTATGTATGCGCCATTAATCTTAAAAATTTCCTTGCGAAGAAAGTTTTTATGCAATTTAAATTTCTTAGGTTTATGCATCCTTAAGACTTTTCAAAATACATAGTAAAACTCTTTCCCATAACAGGATTCAGAAATTTATCGATTGAGTCTAAAAATCTAGGTTTTTCAAGAATATGTTTTTCTAATAATTTCTTATACTTGTTTACCAAAAAATTTGAGTCTTGAGACTTCCAAAAAATACATCGAAGCCACCAATATGGACTATGAATTGAATGAAATTTTTCTGATGAAAGAAATTTAAAACCAGATTTTTTAATCTCTTCAATCAATTTTTTTTGATTAAAAATTCTTAAATGACCTCCAGGTTGATTTTGATAATCTTTTGATAAGGCCCAACATATCTTTTCGGGCCATGATGCTGGAACGCTTGCATAGAATTTGCCTCCTGGCTTCAAAACCCTATGTATTTCATTTATGGCAACATTATAATCGTGCAAATGCTCCAGAACTTCTGAACAAATTACAAAATCAACACTATTATTTGGTAAGGGAATTGAGTAAGCAGATCCAATTAAAAACTCAACACCTGCCTGTGATAGAGATTTAAAATAAGCATAACCTTCTTCAGCTTTTTTTAAGGACTTTTTATCCATATCCAAACCAATACACTGCATTTGAGGATTTTGCTGCATTATGCCAAAAATATGTCTACCCTCACCACATCCTACGTCTAGCATGATGCCGTTAGTGTTTAGTCTATACTTCTTTAGATTAAAGGTTAACATCTTTAAAACTCCTTATTGCTTCATGTATAGCTTTTTCGTATTCAGATGTAATTTTATCCCAATTAAAAGTTTGTATTATATGATTTCTTCCTCTAATTGCTCTGTCTTTGTAGGATTTGTAATCTAATAATATATTCTTAACATTTTCCTTAATAGCATTTTCATCTTTGCTGCTAATTAAAATTGCAAAATTTGAAGTAAGTTCTGGTATAGAAGAAACATTAGTTGCAATTAAAGGCACCTCACAACTCATTGCCTCAATTACAGGATATCCAAATCCTTCGTACAAAGAACTTACGATTGCAATTGAACTAGATGCATATAACTCTTTAATGCTATTTTTTGATAGATTAGATTTAAAAAATACGCTGTCAGAAATATTTAATCTTTCTATTAGTCTTTCGGTATGGCCACCTTCTTTCATTTTGCCTATTACAATTAAATGAATTTTTGGGAATTCTTTTTTTAAAAGCTTTAGTGCCTTCAAAGAGTAATCTAGACCTTTAAGAGGAACATCCGCACTTGCAGTTGTAATTAATCTAAAAGGATTTGGTGTTATTGATTCTATTGGAGAAAATTCATCTGCATCCAACCCATTATTGATAACTGTTATAGCATTTTCAGAACAATTAAACTCATCAATTATGCCTTTTTTTGAACTATGCGAAGGAGTAATGATATTTTTTATTTTTGGAGCAACTTTTTTTTGCATCTTTAAAAATGAATACCATCTATATCTAGATATCTTGTGTTTGATTTTATCTGTAGCTGCTAATTCAAACTTAAAATCAAATGTTATAGGATGATGTATTATTTCAATAAATGGATTATTTTTTTGAATTTTTAGCATTCCGTGACTAATGGATTGATTGTCTATAATAATGTCATAATTATTTTTTGATAAAAACTTATATGCCCTATAACCAAATGTTTTTGGCTCAGGAAAGCCTCCAAACAAAACAGAAATAAATTCATAATAATCGTAGAAAGATTTATTTTTTTTCTTGAGAACTTTTTTTAACCTATCTTTAAAAGAAAACGTTTCAAATAAATTTAATCCAGGTAACTTTATGAGTTTAATTTCAGGGTCAAGGTTTGGGTATGGAGGTCCTGAAATGACTTCAACACTATGGCCAGCTATTTTTAGAGCTTTGGATATATCTTTAACATAAACTCCTTGACCTCCGCCAAATTCAGCACTTCTATAACTTAAAATTGCTATATTTAATTTTTGCAAGTTTGATTACTTAATAAATGTTAACCAGTCTGTATACTTAGAATTTTGTCCGGAAACAATACTCATAAATAAGTCCTGAAGAATTTTTGTAACAGGTCCTCTTTTTCCGTCATTGATATTAGATTGATCTAGCTTAGTTATTGGGGTTATTTCTACAGCGGTGCCTGTAAAAAAAGCCTCATCAGCATTTTTTAAATCATCATATCCCAAGTCCTTTTCTTTAACTTCGATTGATAAATCTCTAGCTATCTTAATAACTGATTGCCTTGTTATTCCATTAAGACAATGATTTGTTGTTGGAGTTAAAACTATTCCATCCTTGACAATAAAAATATTCTCTCCACTCCCCTCTGAAATAAATCCATTCATATCCATCATGATTGCTTCATCAGCTCCCCTATCAAGAGCCTCATGTAGAGCCATAGTATTACTAAAATATGTTCCTATGATTTTATTTCCTGAATGAAGTGGATTTTCATACTGCCTATGTGAAGATTTTATAACAGAAATTCCATTCTCTTTGGCAACAGGATCCATGTAAGAAGGCCATTCCCATGCCGCAACAGCTACATTCACACTTAAATCTTTTGCTCTTAAACCAAGACCCTCATTGCCCAGATATACTATAGGTCTTATATATCCTTCATTTAGATTATTTTTGTTAAAAATGTTGCATTGAATAATATTTAGCTCCTCTTTCGAAAAAGGAATGTTTATATTTAGTTTTGATGCTGCATTAAATAGTCTTTCCGTATGCTCCAAAAGTCTAAATATTGCTGGTCCTTTTTCTGTCTTATATGCTCTTACACCTTCAAAAACACCGGTACCATAATGCAAAGTATGTGACAAAATATGAACATTTGAATCATTCCAGTTTTCAAATTTGCCATTTTTCCAGATAAATTTTTTTTCAGTATTCTCAAACACTTTTCAAGATATAATTAAGAATAGTTATTATTGCAAAATCAAACCTATAAAAAAAGAAAAATATGGAAATATCAAAATCAATTTTTCGTGAATATGATATTAGAGGCATTTACCCTGAGCAAATTAATGAACAAGTAGTTCAAAAAATTGCTAAAGCAATATCAGTAAAGTGTCTTAACGAGGGTGTTTCAGAAATTTGTATTGCAAGAGATGGAAGACTTTCAGGTGAAAAGCTTTTATCTGCACTAGCAAATTCTTTATCAGATAATGGTATTGATGTTATCAATACAGGGATGGCTACAACACCTTTACTATATTTTGCTGCCAAAAAAAGTGCTTCTAAAAGTGGTGTGATGATAACAGGCAGTCATAATCCAAAAAGTTACAATGGTATAAAACTTATTATTAACGATAATCCTGTCTCTGGTAACGAAATTTATAATCTTTTAGATAAAATCGATGAGGTTTCAAAACGCAAAGGAAAAATAACTTTTAAAAATTTCAAAGATCAATACATATCAGAAATTAAGAAAAATATTATTCTAAAAGATAAGCTAAAAATCGTAATTGATTGTGGAAATGGTGCTAGCGGATGTGTAGCACCAAGATTATATTCAGAATTAGGCTGTGATGTTGTAAATTTATACACAGAAATTGATGGCAACTTTCCAAATCATCATCCAGATCCAGGTAAACCTGAAAATTTAATTGATTTGATAAAAAAAGTTAAGGAAACTCATGCAGATCTAGGCCTTGCATTTGATGGAGATGGTGATCGTGTCGGGCTAGTAACAGCTGATGGCGAAATAGTTTTTCCAGATAAAATTTTGATGATGTTATGTAAGGACATTCTTTCATCAAATAAAGGAAAAATTATTTATGATGTTAAGTGCACAGACTCCCTTCCAAAATTAATTAAAGATTACGGCGGTACTCCTTTAATGTATCCCACTGGCCATTTTAATATCAAAAATGGTATAAAAGAGCATAATCCACTATTAGCCGGTGAAATGAGCGGCCATATATTTTTTAATGACAGATGGTATGGTTTTGATGATGGTGTTTATTCAGGGGCTAGAATTATTGAACTTATATTTAAAACTAAAAAGTCAATCTCAAATCTCAATAAACAATTGCCAACACTATTCTCAACACCTGAATTAAACATAAAAGTTTCCGATGAAAAAAAATTTGAGATAGTTAAAAAGTTTGTAGCAAATTGCACTTTGGAAGGAGAAAAAATTTCTATTGATGGTTTACGAGTTAATTTTGACAACGGCTGGGGCTTATTAAGGGCATCAAATACGACTCCTATGATAGTTATGAGGTTTGAAGGAAATACCAAAGAGAATCTAATTAAAATTAAAAATAAATTTATCAAAGAACTTTCTCGCATTTGTCCTGATATTGATATAAATTTAAATTGAAATGAAAAAAGATAGAAAAAATATTATTCTTGAGTCTCTCGCAGGAATGCTTGAAGAAAGAAATCTTTCAAAAATAACTACTGCTGCTCTTGCTAAAAAGTCTGGAATAACTGAAGCAGCTCTTTATAGGCATTTTCCCAGTAAAAGATCTATTTATGCTGAATTATTCACTTTTTGTGACGAAGCTATTTTCACTAAATGTAATGAGCTTAAAAAAAGTAAAATTGCATCCAAAGAAAAAGTTAAAAATACATATATGTTTTTTATGCTATTTGTTGAAAAAAATAAAGGATTTGCAAGGCTCCTCTCAAGAGAGGCTTTATCTTCGAACGAACAAAATGTAAGTGATAATGTGAATCAATTTTTTGAAAGACTAGAGTTGGTACTGAGACAAATGTTAAAAGAAAGTGAAAATGAATTAAGGACTCAAGCAGGTATTTCTGCTCAATTAATAGTCACATTATTAGAAGGTAATATAAGTAGATTTATTAGATCTAAATTTAAGGACTCTCCCTCATCTTATATTGAAAATATTTGGAAAATTTTAGAAATTAATATCTATAAAAATTAATTTATGTTTTCATCAAGAAATAACTCAAAGTAAAAATCTCCATTTGGATCTTCATCTAACTCTCCAGTGATTTTATTTACTCTAACAAAAGATATTTTTTCGGGCATTTCTTCTGAAGCAGTTCCAAGAGACTCTAACTTATAATCCATGTAATTTATCCATATCGGCAAAGCAATGGTCGAACCATACTCGTTTTCTCCAAGCGAAGAAAAATCATCAGTACCTACCCATACTGTTGTAACAAGATCAGAGTGATATCCAGAGAACCAAGTGCTAACTGAATCATTTGTCGTGCCTGTTTTCCCAGCTATATCATCTCTATTAAGAAATCTTGACTTTCTTCCAGCAACTCCATTTTTCATAAAGCCCTTAAGCACATCATTCATTAAAAAAGACACTCTTGGATCAATGACTAGCTCTTTATTTTCTGTGGGTTCTAATAAATAGTAGGGCTTATTCACATTCATCTCAATTGTGTCTAACCAAGGAAAGGCAATAATATCTAATGTTTTATTATTTTTATTAAATTCTTCCTGAGAGAAGATAGTTTTTCCGAATCTATCCTCAATAGTATCGATATAGTGGATATTTGATATTTTTCCATTATTTGCAATTACGCTATATGCTCTAACCATCTCTGCAGGGGAAAAGTTGCCAGAACCAAGAGCAAGTGAAAGATCATTTGGCAAACGATTTTCTGAAAATCCAAAATTTTCCAAATATTTGTGAGTATTATTAAGTCCCATTTCTCTAAGTAGTTTTATTGATACAATATTTACTGATTTTATTAGAGCATCCCTTAAAGATATTGGGCCATAAAATTCACCAGTATAGTTTTGAGGCTTCCATATACTCTCAAGATTCTCATCTTCAAAAACAATTGGAGCATCATTAATAATGCTAGAGAGGTTATATCCATTTGCTAGAGCTGCTGAATAAATAAAAGGTTTGAAGCTTGATCCAGATTGAGGAAAAGAAAGTTTAACTCTATCAAAATTACTGGCTTCAAAATTCTTACCCCCAATGTAAGCAATTATTTCACCTGATTTTGGATTTATAGATATTAATGATGCTTCAGCATCTGGAATTTGATCTAAGGTATAAAAATCTTCATTTATTTTCAAATAAACAAAGTCTCCAAAGTTTAATATATCATTAAAATTTTTTGGTTTTGAGTCTAATTCATTTATAGATATTCTTTTTCTTGCCCACTCATATTCATTTGACCAATTCACTTTAATAATCTCAAAGTTATTGTTAATCGCTAAAAACTCATTTTCCTTGACATCAATTACGATTGTTTTGATGTGGGAATTATAAAAAGGATATAAGTCAAAAATTGAAAGTAATTTATTCGATATTAAACTTGAGTCATAATCAATATTATTTATGTACTCACTATTGAAGAGAAAGTCCAAATCAAGTAAAGATAATGATTTAATTTCTTGTTCATTAAATATATCAGAATAGTTATTAGGCTCTTTCCAGCCATGTCTTCTGTCATATGCATATAATTGATCTATGAGACTACTTTTTGCCTTATTTTGTGATTTTGAATCTAACGTTGTATAAACAGACCACCCTTCTGAATATGCCTTAAGTCCATATCTGCTTATTACCTCTTGCCTTGCTAGTTCAGCAAGGTGGCCTCCGTCGACGTCATATATATTTATATTTTTAACTATCTTGATTTCTTCTGAAATCGCTTGAGAGTATTGTTCTTCATCAATATAGTCTAATAAAAGCATTCTGGATAATATCCAGTTTCTTCTTTGCTTTGTTCTTCTTGGATTTTTAACTGGATTTACTCTTGATGGAAGTTGAGCCATAGAAGCTATCGTTGCAGACTCCGCTATAGTTAATTCATTCAATTCTTTATTAAAATATGTATTAGATGCAGCCTTGATACCATATGATCTATTACCCAAAAAGATTCTGTTTACATATAATTCAAAAATTTCTTCTTTTGTAGCGTTTCCCTCTAACTCTAGTGCAAGAAAAATTTCTTTAATCTTTCTTGTTATTGTCTGTTCTCTTGTTAATAGATAACCTCTTACAACCTGCATTGTTATCGTTCCACCACCGCCCTGACAGCCAGATGAACTCAAACATCTAATGAAAGATCTTACTAATCCTGAATAACTAATTCCTTGATGATTAAAAAAGTTGTCATCTTCTGCAGCAAGAAAAGCATTTTTAATATCTTTAGGAATATCGTCATAATCAATTGATCTTCTTTTTATTTCACCAAATTCTCCAATCAATACTCCATCTTGAGTAAACACCTTAAGAGGCATTTGTAATTGTGACTCATCAACATATTTAATTTCAGGTAAATTTGGTTTATATGCTAAATAAGTGGCTAACAAGACAATTATTGAAGTTAAAGATATAAAAACTCCAAAATGAAAACCAAAATCAATTAACTTACGCATAACATATTTTAAAGGGTAATTTTCTCAGAATACATCATTTAAAATTTAAAAAGTGAATTTATTGTATGAGATGTTAAAATCTCGGCTTAAATTTAAAACTATGAATATTTTTATTATAGGTCCAATGGGTTCTGGTAAATCAACAGTAGGAAAAATTTTGTCTGACGAATTGTTTTTAAATTTTTTTGATACTGATGAAGAAATAGAATTAAGGACTGGCGCATCTATAGATTGGATTTTCGATCTAGAGGGTGAGGAAGGCTTTAGAAAAAGAGAAAGCGATATTCTTTTAGAAATGGTTCAGAAAAATTCTATTGTCCTTTCAACTGGTGGAGGAATAATCTTATCAGATAATAATAGAGAGCTTTTGTCTTCAAGAGGAACTGTATTTTTTTTATCAACTCCAATTTACATTCAAGTTGAAAGAACTTCTAAAGACAAAGATAGGCCTCTTCTAAAAAAAGGAGATCCAACAAAAATTCTTACAAAACTTCATCAAGAAAGAGAAAATTTGTATCATAGCGTTGCGGATTACGTGGTAGATACTGAGAATAAATCAAGTCAGGAAGTTGCTTCCGAAATAGTTAATTTGGTCAAGGCATAAACTGTGATAGAAAAATACGCTGGAAAAAATAACTCAAAATATAAAATATTCATTACGAATAAAATAATTCCATCAATTGAACTTAATAAATATATTAATAAAACATCTAAAGTACTGATTATTACAGATTCAGGTATACCAAAGAAATATATTAAAGCTCTAAAAGTAAAAATTAAAAATGCTAGAGTTTATTTGCATACTATTCCACAGGGGGAGGCTTCAAAATCATTTAAAATTTTTCAAGAAATTATTAAAAAACTTATTAGGCTCAATTTTTCCAGAACGGATATAATAATAGCCTTTGGTGGGGGTGTTGTGGGAGATATTTCAGGATTTGCTGCATCATCTTTTCTAAGAGGTATTGATTATATTCAAATTCCAACTACTCTTCTTTCTCAAGTAGATTCATCAGTAGGTGGCAAAACGGCAATTAATATTCCTGAAGGTAAAAATTTAGTTGGTGCTTTCTACAACCCAAGAGCTGTTTTTATATCAACAAGATTTTTAAAAACTTTAAGTGAAGAGGAATATAAATCTGGTTTGGGAGAAGTAATAAAATATTCTTTGATCGACAATGAAAAACTTAGAACTTTACTGCAGTCAAATACTACAAAAATATTAAACCGTGATAACAAAATTCTTCTAAAAATAATTGAAGAATCTATCAAAACTAAATCAAAGATAGTTACAAAAGACGAAAAAGAAAGCGGCATTAGAGCAATACTTAACTTTGGACACACATTTGGACATGCTATCGAAGCTCATACAAATTATAAAAAAATAAGTCATGGAGCCGCCATAACACTTGGAATGATTATTGCATCTAAAATATCTCTTTATGAAGGTTTGATAAAAGATCATCAGCTAGATAATATTATTAATTTAATAGATTCTTTAGGTCTTGATACAAATTATTCAAAATATAAATTTTCAGAATTAAAAAAATATATTTTTAATGATAAAAAAGTAGCAGATGGTAAGCTAAATTTAATTTTAATTAACCAAAAATTTAAAGCTTTTAAAACAGACCAATTTGATCAAAATAATATTAGAAAAGCTTTCAAATAATATTATGCTGCGTTGGCAGTTGTCGCCTTTAGTAAATCTTGGATGTTTACAGCTGCTGGTATTACAAGCCAAAAATATGGCTCGTATCTTTCAAAATCATCAATTATTAATTTTGCCCTGGAGCTTTTTGTATATTTGAAGTGTTTTCGAAGAATTTCTTTTAAAAATTTTCTGTGAGGTTGCATTTCTTCCATTGAAATTCTTTCTAAATTCACTAATCCTCTATTACACTTGTCAAAAAATGTTCTATCTTCATCAAGAACATATGCAAAACCACCAGTCATTCCTGCTCCAAAATTTAATCCAACAGATCCCAGAACCGTGACATGTCCTCCTGTCATATATTCACAGCAATGATCTCCAGCTCCTTCGATGACAGCACTTGCACCTGAATTTCTTACAGCAAATCTTTCTCCAACAGAACCAGATATAAATAATTCTCCTCCTGTAGCGCCATAAAGACAGGTATTACCTGCAAGAACGGAAGTTCTATTTGAGGCATATTCAGCATTATTTTTGATAATAATTCTTCCGCCATTCATACCTTTACCAACATAATCATTTGCATCACCATTTAAAATAAGATGTAAATTATTAGCATTCCAGCATCCAAAACTTTGTCCAGCAGATCCATTAAACTTTAATGAAAGTTTTTTTGAGAGGCCCTCTTCACCAAATCTTTCAGCAATATATCCAGAAATTCTGGCGCCAATAGATCTATCAGTGTTTGAAATATTAAAGTTTAGAGTTCCTTTCTTTTTATCATCAATGATCTTCTTTGATTGTTTAATTATTTTTTGTGATAGCATCCCTTTGTCCCATGGATCATTTCTTTCTACTGTACAGAAATATGATTCAGCGTTTTCATTATCTTTCTCTAGAAGGCCTGATAAATCAATTGATTTATATTGATCTTCTATATCAGCTAACTGTTTTAAGTATTGTGTTTGTCCAATAATATCTTCAAGTTTGTTTACACCAATTTTTCTTAAATGCTCTCTTACATCGTTAGCTATAAATTTAAAATAATTTATAACTTTTTCTTTCTCGCCAATAAAGTGTTGATCGATAAGATCTTTTCTTTGTGTAGCTACTCCTGTGGCACAATTATTTAAATGACATATTCTTAAGTATTTGCAACCCATAGAAATCATTGGTCCTGTGCCAAAGCCAAATGATTCAGCACCAAGAATTGCAGCTTTAACTACATCCAAACCAGTTTTCATCCCACCGTCTGTTTGTAATCTGACTTTATGTCTGAGTCCTGCATCTCTCAAACTTTGATGTGACTCGGCTAAACCTAATTCCCATGGAGATCCAGCATACCTAATAGACGTCAGTGGACTTGCGCCTGTACCTCCATCGTGTCCAGATATTGTAATTAAATCAGCATATGCTTTGGCTACACCTGTTGCTATAGTTCCAACTCCTGGCTCAGATACAAGTTTCACAGAAACCAATGCTTTTGGATTAACTTGTTTAAGGTCATATATAAGTTGAGCTAAGTCTTCTATTGAGTAAATATCATGGTGAGGTGGAGGAGAAATTAAAGTTATACCTGGAGTTGAGTATCTTAGTTCAGCTATTAGCTTATTAACTTTTCCACCAGGCAGTTGACCGCCCTCTCCTGGTTTTGCGCCTTGAGCGATCTTAATTTGAAGGACCTCAGCATTTACTAAATAATGTGGTGTAACACCGAATCTTCCAGATGCTACCTGTTTAATCTTGGACATTTTTAAAGTGCCGTATCGGTGCTTACCCTCACCTCCTTCTCCGGAATTTGACCTAGCGCCGAGAGTATTCATTGCCTCGGCAAGAGTTTCATGAGCTTTCGGTGATAATGAGCCTAAACTCATGCCAGCCGAATCAAATCTTTTTATGATGCTATCAATAGATTCCAAATTTGATTTTTTATTAACTCTTTTACTTACTTCTTCTAACTGGAGCAGATCTCTTAGCATTGCAGGAGGTCTGCTATCAACAAGATTAGCATATTCGTTGTAAATTTCTTGTGAACCTGTTGAAACTGCTTCTTGTAATTTTTTTACTATTTCAGGGTTATAAGTATGATATTCACCTCCATGAACATACTTTAAAAGACCACCTACATTAATTTCTGATAAGTTAGATCTAGCATAATCATTCAAAGCCTTAATTTCTTTATCAAGTGCTTCTAGATTCTTTCCCCCTATTCTGCTTTCAGTATTTGTAAAACATAAATCAACAACATCACTATTGAGACCTATAATCTCGAAGAGCTGAGAGCCTCTATAACTTGATATTGTAGATATACCCATTTTTGAAATTATCTTTAAAAGTCCTTTATTAACACCCTTCCTATATCTCGCACAATTTTCATGAGGAGAGCCTTTAAGCTCATTTCTTTCTGTAAGATCAAGAATTGTTTGATAAGCAAGGGTGGGATAAACAGCTGTAGCGCCAAAACCAATCAAGCATGCAATTTGATGAGTATCTCTAGCTGAGGAAGATGTTACTATGATATTTGCTTTTGATCTTAAACCAAGTTCAACAAGTTTTTGATGAACACATCCAACAGCAAGTAAAGAATTTATAGGAATACTATTTTTATCTGGTAAAGATTCATCTAAATGAATAATAGTATTGCCTTTTTTAATACTATCTACTGCCTTCTTTTGAAGAAGTTTTAATGCGCTTTTTAGGCCATCATCTTTTTTATATGCTAATTTAATTTCATCACATTTAAAGTAGGAGTTAATCAAAATAGATTGAAGTTTTTTATGTGATAAAACTGGTGATGAGATTACAAGTCTTTTTGCATGTTCAGGACTCTCTTCGAACACGTTTAATTCTGGTCCAAAGCAAGTTTCTAATGACATTACACTCGATTCCCTTAAAGAATCAATTGGTGGATTGGTTACTTGTGCAAATTGCTGTCTAAAATAATCGTAAATTTGTCTGTGCATTTTGCTCATAACAGCAAGAGCAGTATCATCACCCATTGATCCAGTACCTTCTTGAGAATCAATTGCCAAGGGCTTAATCACAGAAGTTCTTTCCTCTTTATAAAGTAAAAAAAGTTTGGATGATATTTTAAATTCTTCTGAACTAATTTTTTTAAGTCCTGGGCCTTCATATTTATCAAGACTTGACTCAATGTAAATTGCATTATCTTTTAACCATCTTCTGTAGGTTGCTCCATTTTTAAGAGCATCATCAACATCTTCTCCGGATAAAATTTCTGAATTTTCAGTATTTATTGCTAATAAGCCCCCTGGTGAAATCCTTCCTTTTGATTTTATGTTTTCATCATGAACAGGATTTACTCCAGTTTCAGAAGCTATAGTGATATTGTTTAGATTATCAATTTGATATCTCGCAGGCCTAAGTCCATTCCTATCAAGAACACATATTGCCCACTTGCCATCTGACATTACTATACCCGCGGGTCCATCCCAGGGCTCCATATGCATTGAGTTGTATTCATGAAAACTTCTGACATCAGGATCTATAAGTTGAGCGTTTTGCCATGCCGGTGGAATAATCATTCTTATTGATTTCAAAATATTAATTCCGCCTGACACCAGAATTTCGAGCATATTATCCAGTGCAGAAGAATCTGAACCTGTCTCATTTACGATTTGTTTAAACTTTTGAATCTTTGGAATATTTATTGTTTCAAAATTATTCGACCTTGCCCGAGACCAATTTCGATTTCCTCTTATTGCATTAATTTCTCCATTATGAGCCAAGAGTCTAAAGGGTTGAGCTAGATACCACCTAGGACTTGTATTGGTTGAAAATCTTTGATGAAAGACGCAAATAGATGATGTAAATTGTTTTGATTGAAGATCAATATAAAAATTTTCAATGTCACTAGGGAGCATCAAGCCTTTGTATATAATCGTTTTTGAAGAAAAGCTGCAAAAATATAATTTTTCATCATTTAAATGAATTTCCTCAATAAATTTCCTTGACTGAAGCAAAGCTGTTTCGAACTCATCATCTGACATATTGTTATTTGATTCGATAAAAATTTGATAAATGTTAGGAATACAATCTAGTGCAATATGGCCTAATATATCTTTATTTATTGGCACATCTCTTTTTGCAACCAACTTTAAACCTTCTTCATTGAGTATTTTTTTTATTTTAGATTTAACTAATTGGAAGTCTTCAAAGTAGAAAAGCTGTCCAATTGCAAATCTATTTGAAAGATTAATATTTTGTTCGTCTTTAATAGCCTTTATAAAAAAATCTTTATTTATGTTGAGCATTAAGCCGCAACCGTCTCCAGTTTTACCGTCAGAACCAATGCCACCCCTATGTGTCATGCTCTTAAGCGCCTCAATAGAATCCATGACTATTTTTCGTGACGGTCTGCCTTGAAGATTAGCTATAAGACCAAAGCCACAATTATCTTTAAAAGAATCTTTTTTATAAAGTTTTGGCATTATTAAGGTTTAAAAATCTAGTACAAATCGATATTAGCACAAAAAAATTTATTATTTCATTAAAAAGTGTCATACTATGTCATACTCACACTTTGTAAAAAATGAATAAAAATAAGCAATATAGAATTGAGAAAGGTCTTTTACTGTTTACACAGCCTCGATCACCCTATTTTTATGGAAAATTGAGAATCAATGGGAAATACAGAACTCAATCTTTTGCTCCTATATCTAATCTAGAAGATGCAAAAATCAGACTATATGAGTGGCGTGATGAAATAATTCAACAGGAAAAGAATTTTCAAGTTGCAGCTAAGAATTTTATTACATCTGACAGAAACGAATATACTTCTTTTGAGAAACTTGAAAATAATTTTCAATTTCTCGATGTGGGTAGATACGATCCCTCAAAAAAAGATCCTGAAGAACGAAAAATAGAATTTGTGGAAATTTATGGGGAATATAATCAAGTACAGGCTTCAAATCAGGCACATAGATGTTTAGATTGTGGTAACCCATATTGTGAGTGGAAATGTCCAGTTCATAACTACATTCCTGATTGGTTGAAGCTAGTAAATGAAGGAAATATTTTAGAAGCTGCTGATTTATGTCATTCAACTAATAGTCTTCCTGAAGTTTGTGGGCGTGTCTGCCCACAAGATCGTCTATGTGAGGGAGCGTGTACATTAAATGATGGTTTTGGTGCAGTAACTATTGGTTCTATTGAAAAATATATTACTGAAAAGGCATTTGAAATGGGTTGGAAACCAGACTTATCACATAGAAAATGGAAAAATAAAAAAGTTGCAATTGTGGGCTCAGGTCCGGCAGGAATTGCTTGTGCAGACATTTTGACAAGATCTGGCATTAAAAGTGATGTTTATGATAAGAATGATGAAATAGGTGGATTATTAACTTTTGGGATCCCTGAATTTAAACTTGAAAAATCTGTAGTCAGAAGAAGAAGAAAAGTGCTTGAAGAAATGGGTATAGATTTTCATCTAGGAGTAGAAATTGGAAAAGATATTCCATTCCAAGAAATATATGATGCTAATGATGCTGTTTTTTTAGCTATGGGTACCTACACTTCTCTTGAAGGTGGATTTAGTGGAGAAAAACTTCCCGGAGTTTATAAGGCAATAGACTATCTCATTTCTAATACTAAGAAACTATTAAATATGGATACAGGTAAAAGCGAACATATTGATTTTAAAGATAAAAAAGTCGTTGTTTTAGGTGGAGGAGATACTGCCATGGACTGTAACAGAACTGCTATAAGACAAGGAGCAAAATCAGTTACATGCCTATATAGAAGAGATGAAAAGAATATGCCTGGCTCAAGAAGAGAAGTTAAAAATGCCAAAGAAGAAGGCGTGATTTTTAATTTTAATATTCAGCCGATTGATATATTGGGCAATAAAAAAGTTGAAGGGATTAAAACAGTACAAACAATTCTAGGTGAACCAGATCATAATGGAAGACGAATTCCTATACCTATCCCTGACTCAGAAAAAATTTATGACGCAGATGTTGTCATTGTTGCATTTGGATTTAGAGCGAGTCCAGCTGAATGGTTCGATGACTTCAATATCAAAATAAAAAAAGATGGCTTGGTCATTGCAGAAGAAAATCAAGAATTCAAATTTCAAACTACAAATAAAAAAGTATTCTCCGGTGGTGATATGGTGCGAGGATCAGATTTAGTTGTTACTGCAATCTGGGAGGGACGAGAAGCGGGTAAAAGTATAATAAAATATATCTCATGACCAATTCCAATTCATTGTTTTTTAGAGCTCTTAATAAAGAAGGTCTTAAAACACCTCCAATATGGTATATGCGGCAGGCTGGAAGGTATATGCCTGAGTATAGAGCTGTTAGAAAAAAATTTAATAATTTTCTTGATATGTGTAAGAATCCAGACGTCTGTTGTGAACTTGCACTGCAACCAATAAATGCTTTTGATCTAGATGCAGCGATTTTATTTTCAGATATATTAACGATACCTGATGCTCTTGGATTGGGGGTAAATTTTGTTGAAAATGAAGGACCTGTATTTAAAAATCCAATAAATAATTCAAAAGATATAGATAATCTTAATATATTTAATCCGGATGAACTTAAATATGTTTATCAAGCAGTAACGAACATCAAGAATTCATTATCAAATAATATTCCTTTAATTGGTTTTAGTGGAAGTCCGTGGACTTTGGCTGCGTATTCAATAGAGGGAAAGTCATCTAAGGACTTTAAAAAAACTCTTAACTTTATTAATGAAAATACTAATAAGTCTCATATTTTTCTTAACGCTCTTACAGATGCTTGTTTCTTATATCTTCGTGAACAAGTCAAAGCCGGAGCTGATGTAATACAAATTTTTGACTCATGGGCAAATATCCTTGATGAAAATAGGTTCAATGAATTTTCAATGCAATATATAAATAAGTTAACCTATGCATTAAAAAATGACAAAGTAACTAGCAAAACTCCAATTATATTATTCTCTAGAGATCCTAAATGTAACAATCAAACATTGGTTAATAATTCTGGTGCTGACTGTTTAAGTTTGTATTGGAATATGCAAGATTTTGATCTTAATATAGCAAGAAACAAAGTTTCACTTCAAGGCAACCTTGATCCACGAATATTATTGGAACCTAAAGATAAAATAAAATATCAGACTCATAAAATCTTAGATAAATTCAAAGATTATCCAGGCTACATCTTTAACCTAGGACACGGTATTACTCCAGATATAAATCCAGATAATATAAAGTACTTAACTGAAGTTGTAAGAGAATATTAATTCTTCCAAAGTCTTATTAAGCCTTCTTGTGTACATGAAGCTATTAGTTTTCCATCTCTTGAAAAGATTGAGCCCCTTGAAAAGCCTCGTGCATTTCTTGTGATGGGGCTATCTATTGTGTACAAAAACCAACCATCTAAATCTAACTTCCTATGAAACCACATTGCATGGTCTAGGCTAGCATTTTGAAAATTTTTAGTTAAAAAATTCACTCCAACAGAGTTATTAGCTGCCGCTAATAGACCCATGTCAGATATGTAAAGTAAAAAGGCCTGTTGAATAATCTGATCTTTTGGTAGCTTCCCCTCAGTTCTAATCCAAGTATTTTTGTAAGGAGGTAATCTTTTAGGATTTAGATAATTTTCTTCTTCTACCGGCCTCATCTCAATTTCTCTCTGACGAATGAACATTGGCATATCTTCTTTTTTCATGTTGAGTTTTTCTAGGACTTCTTCTTTAATTTGTTGTTCATTTTTTAAGGTTTCTGGTTCAGGTACTTTAGGCATCTCTATTTGATGTTCTAACCCTTTTTCTCTTTTTTGAAATGAAATTGAGCAATTAAATATAGCTTCTCCATCCTGAATTGCTTTCACAGTTCTTGTTGTAAAACTTTTACCATCTCTAATTCTGTCGACTGTAAATGTTATTGATTTATCCATATTCCCTGGTCTTAAAAAATATGAATGAAAAGAATGAGCATAATGCTCAACATCAATTGTTTTATATGCGGCAATAAGAGTTTGCGCCATTACTTGTCCACCAAAAATTCTTTTATATCCAACATTTTTTCCAGTCCATGAGAAGATGTCTCTATCAACTTTTTCCAAGTTAAAAAGCCCTAAAGACCTATCTAAAATAGTTTTATCAGTCATTTTTATGTGGCGCTTAACCCTCCATCAACAATCAATTCTGTTCCAGTTATAAAGGAGGACTCATCTGATGCTAAAAATAGAGCTGCATTTGCAATATCAATCGGTTCTGCTAACTTTCTTAACGGAATTTGTTTTACCAACTTCTCTTCAATATTTCTATCAGGTGCAGAATCAATCATACTCTGAACCATAGCAGTTCTTGTAAATACAGGATGAATAGAATTACATCTCACTGTATTGGTAGATTTAGCACAATGAAGTGCAACTGATTTTGATAAATGCCTTACAGCTGCCTTAGAAGAGTTATATGCTGACATATTGTGTGAGGCAACAATTCCAGACATCGATGAAATATTTATTATTGATCCATTTCCAGAGTCTCTCATTAATGGAAGTGCATACTTACAACCAAGAAAAACTGAATCTAAATTTACGCTATGAACTTGATGCCAAGAATCTATATCAGTATGTTCAACATCTCCTCCTCCACCAATCCCAGCATTATTTACTAATATATTCAATGAACCGAATTGTTTATCAATTTGTGATATGACACTTTTCCATTGATTCTCTTTTGTCACATCAAGAACAATTTTTTCACAAGATAATTCTTTTGCAGCTTCTTCAAGAATAGGCTCATTAATATCAGTTATTACTATATTTGCCCCTTGGGCGATCATAACTTTTGCCATCTCTTTGCCCAAGCCTTGCGCAGCCCCAGTAATTAAACCAACTTTATCTTTTAATCTATCTGACATAAGTTTTCCTATAAAGTTAAAATGACATCTTACATTGTTTGCAAAAAAACTAGAACTTTAAACTCTCAAAAGGTAGGATATGCAGTCCAAAATAAAGTTTGTTATATATGAGTATAAATAAAGATATAGAATTGCCTAAAAAAACAGATATAAAAATAAATGTTGCAGAAGTGTTTAATATAGATACAAAGCTTTCTGTAAAAGGTTTTAAAGATAAATCTGACTGGGTGCCAGATATTGATAATTCTTATGTGTTTGATAAAGATACAACTCTTGCAGTTTTAGCAGGCTTTGAGCATAACCGTAGAGTTATGATCCAAGGTTTTCATGGAACTGGAAAATCTACTCATATTGAACAAATTGCTGCAAGATTAAACTGGCCCTGCGTTAGAATCAATTTAGATAGTCACATTAGCAGAATTGATTTACTTGGAAAAGACGCAATCAAATTAAATGACGGAAAACAAATAACTGAATTCCAAGAAGGTCTTCTGCCATGGTCTATTCAGAATCCAGTTGCATTAGTATTTGATGAATATGATGCTGGACGACCAGATGTAATGTTTGTTATTCAAAGAATATTAGAGGTTGAAGGCAAACTAACACTTTTAGATCAAAACAAAATTATTAATCCTCATCCATCTTTTAGACTGTTTGCAACTACAAATACTGTCGGTCTAGGAGATATGACTGGGCTCTATCATGGAACTCAACAAATTAATCAAGGGCAAATGGACAGATGGCATATTTTGTCTACCCTTAATTACTTAGATCCATCACAAGAGTTTAAAGTTGTTTCTTCGAAACTAGTTAATATGAAAGGAGACAAAAATAAAGAAATTATTAAGAATATGATCAAGCTTGCAAATCTTACAAGATCAGGATTTGCTAATGGAGATATTTCAACATTAATGTCTCCAAGAACAGTGATATCTTGGGGTCAAAATTTTAAGATTTTTAAAGATTTGGTTTCATCATTCAATCTAACCTTTTTAAATAAGTGTGATGATGTTGAAAAATCAATAATATCTGAATATTTTCAAAGATGTTTTAATGTTGAGATTGAAAATACTCAAGCAGATACCTAAACAGCTTAATGGGTTGGACTAAAAACAGAGATAAATTGCATGAAGCTGCTATCTCAACAATCAGAGCAATATCAAAAAATAAACAAATTTCATCAAACACTGGTTTGTCTCAGAGACCACCAACCTCAAATCATATTGTTGTTCCTGCTGTTCCGCGATCTGTAAAAAATATATATGAATGGAGGGGTGAATCTGATTTTCAAGCATTCTGGTTTCTATTTCATAAAAATTCTAAAGATTTCCCACTGACTTTGCCTGCAAAAATGATATTTAATGAGCTAGAGATTGCTAGAGTTGAATTGTTAGGATGTTCAGAATATTTAGGTTCAGAAAAAAACATTGCTGAATACTCAAATGCTAGAAGTAATAATCTTGAAGATGAAAAATCACTTAATTTTATTTCTTATGGTGCAAATCTTTGGTTAAAAGAAATTGCTGGATTTGACTTGAATAACAATTCTAAAAATATTCTGAATAAATTTCGCAAAAAATTTAAGATTAATAACTCTGTAGAAGCAATAAGAGAAAACTTAATTAACAACATTCACAGTCAGGAAATCTTTGAAAAAAATGTAATTAGGTTTTTAAAAAAAATAGATCTTGTAAAAGATGAAATTGATAAAAATGAAGAAATGGATACTGAAGATGCACCAGGATCAACTGATGACATTCATAATTCAGATGAGCAATTAGAGGAGCTTTCTGATGAAGATCAGCAACTGGACTTAAAAGATTTAAAAGATGACATAGATGTTGATATTCAAGATGCCGTGCAGAAAACTGACGATACCTCAATTGATGAAGAAATTGAATCGATAATGTATCCTCAAAATGAATTTAAGACTCAACACCAGACAGATTATTCTATTTATTCATCAAACTATGATGAAATTATTGATGCCAAAGATTTAGTTACAAACGATGAATCTTTGCGATTAAGAAATCAATTAGATAATTTAATAAAACCTCATATATCTACGATAGGTAAGTTAGCTAACAGACTCCAAAGGCTTTTGCTTGCTAAACAAAACACTAGTTGGAATTTTAATCTTGAAGAGGGAATATTAGATAATGCGAGACTACATAGAGTTATAGCCAATCCAAGCTACCCGTTAAGCTTTAAAGAAGAAACTGAAAATCAATTTAAAGATACAGTCGTCACTTTGTTAATCGATAACTCAGGCTCAATGCGGGGCAGATCAATTAGCTTGGCAGCGATTTGCGCTGATATTATTGGAAGTACGCTTGAAAGATGTCAGATTAAAACGGAAATATTGGGCTTTACAACAAAACACTGGAAAGGAGGAGATTCCAAAAAATTATGGATGATAAATGGAAGTCGTGCCAATCCAGGGAGACTAAATGATATAAGACATATTATTTATAAAAGTGCTGATAATAACTGGAGAAGATCAAGAAGATATTTCGGAGCAATGTTAAGAGAGGGTCTTCTAAAGGAGAATGTCGATGGAGAAGCTCTTGCATGGTCACATGAAAGATTACTTAGGCGCCCAGAGGAAAGAAAAATACTTATTGTAATATCAGATGGCGCGCCAGTAGATGACAGTACACTATCTGCAAATCGTGAAGATTATCTGGACAATCACTTAAGGCAAATCATAATGCAAATTGAAAAAGATAGTCCTATTGAGCTACAAGCTATTGGTATAGGGCATGATGTTACAAAATACTATAAAAATGCTTTAACAATCAACAGAGCTGAAGAGCTTGGCGAAGTGCTTTTAGATGAACTAACAAAACTTTTCAAAGATTAACAAATATTATAAAATATAACATTCTAATGTTTGCACTGCATACATTTAAATAGTTTACAGGATTAATATGAAAATAAACAAACAAGATGGACCTCCAGAAGATCTTCTATACTTTGATGAAGATTTAAACCTTTCTCAAAAACAAGTCGAAGATGTTGTTGAAATATTCAAAACTCCCCTAACAGGATCATATAATTGGGATTATTCAATTGCAGATAACCGAATTAAAAAATTATATGAACTTGGAAAGGAGCTAAATTGGAATGGTTCAATTGATTTAAATTGGGATTACACCCACCCTGTTGACGAAAGAATTGTTCAGCCAGACGAGGAGTTGCCCCATGAGACTCTAGAGGTTTATAACAATTTATCTGATGAAGAAAAAATACTATTTGATCGTCATAGTACTGCTGAGCTTATGAGTCAGTTTTTGCATGGAGAACAAGGCGCCCTTTTAGTTGCTTCTCAACTAGCAAGTTGTGCACCTACCTATAATGCAAAACTATATGCTGCTTCTCAAACTTTTGATGAAGCAAGGCATGTTGAAGTTTTTAATAGATATCTGCAAGAAAAAATTGGCATTCATTATCCTATCAACCCCAACTTAAAACTTTTATTAGACAAAATATTAACTGATGAAAGATGGGACCTTAAATTTATAGGTATGCAAATAATTATTGAAGGATTAGCTCTTGCAGCTTTTCAAATGCTCAAATCAATTACAAAAGATCCTCTTCTTAAACAATTACTTCATTATGTGGTAAGAGATGAGGCTAGACATGTCACTTTTGGAATAAATTATCTTGAAGATTATTTAACAACTTTATCTCCTGAAGAAATTAATGAAAGAGCACAATTTGCATATGAGGCCTGCGTAATTTCAAGAGATAGATTAATTAATACAAAAGCTGAACAAAGATTTTTAAAAATGTCTGAAGAGGAAGCGAGAGAATTTTCATTAAATACCGGTAGTTTTGAATTATTCAGAAACTTCTTATTTTCAAGAGTCATGCCTAATTTAAAAAGAATAGGCTTACTTACTGACGAGGTTAGACCAAAATTTGAAGCTCTTGGCTTACTTGAATACGAACATGCGCCAGATGACTTTGAATGTGACTGGGCTGAGATGAGAAAGCCACTTGAAAAGTTTGGTCAAATACCAACATCTTTATAGCTTTAAATTTGTTCTAAAGCCCATACTTATCTATTATAGATAAAAGGAGATTAACTATGTCTAAACACTCAGCACTAAATACTTTTGGAAGATCTGGCAATCCTGCTTTCACAAAAAATTTTTCAGGATCTTATGACATTCCGGTTAATGAAAGAATGACATTGGATGGCGCTGTAAATAAAACAGGCATTTTACTCTCTTTATGTTTTGGAGGAGCCTTTGTCGGTTGGAATATCCCATCATTAATGGCACCTGCAGCGATAATTGGTTTTATTTTAGCTTTGGTTACTATTTTTAGAAGTCCTTCTAAAGCAGGCTCTACTGCACCACTATATTCGTTTTCGCAAGGTATATTTTTAGGTGGAGTTACAATGATATTTGAAGATTCATATCCTGGAATAGCAATCCAAGCGATTGCACTAACTTTTGGGATACTCGCTTCATTGTTATTTTGTTATAAAAGCGGAATTATCAAACCGACTGAAAACTTTAGGCTCATGGTTTTCTCAGGAACTGTTGGTATAGGAATGGTTTATTTAGTAAGTATCTTGATGAATATGTTTGGTGGACCTGGAATTAGCCTAATTCATTCTAATGGATTATTTGGAATTGGTTTCTCACTGTTCGTTGTGGCTATGGCATCTCTTAACTTGGTTTTAGATTTTGATTTTATTGAGGATGGTGCAGAGAAAGGAATGCCTAAATATATGGAGTGGTATGGAGCTTTTGCCCTTATGGTAACTTTGATATGGCTTTACATGGAAATTCTAAGACTTCTTGCCAAGTTAAGAAGGTAAAATTTGAACTCTATTATTTTTGGTACGATCGCAGTCTTATCTCTGTTCGTTTTTTTCAATCTTGGAAAAGTAAGAGCATCTGAAAAGCAAAGAAATAGAGAAAATAAAATAGATTGGTCAGTTAGAAAATATCATAACTTCTATAAAGGCTTTCTAGTCATGGTTGTTGTAGTTCTGCTTAGTGCTCTCCTAATAAGTTTTTTTATCTAATAAAATTAAAAATGGAAAAATAATATGAAATATATAAGAAATAATTTGCATAAATCTCTATTGAGCCTAGTATTTATCTTTACAGTAGGTAATTTAATTGGTTCTCCCGCTCAAATCATCCAGCCAGGTGCACCTGGAAATCCATCTAAAATACTTAATGCTGAAGAAGCAACTGCAATAGCTAATACCTCTTACATAGAGGCAGATGTTAAATTTCTTCAAGGTATGATCGTCCATCATGAACAAGCCATAGTAATGTCTGAAATGGCAGATCAAAGGACTAATAATAAAACAATACTAGATTTAGCTAAAAGAATTGATGTTTCACAAAAAGATGAAATAAGTTTTATGGAAAGCTGGTTAAAAGATAGAGGTGAATATCAAAAAGTTAATCAAAGCGGGCACCATAATCATGAACATAGTTCTATGATGCATAATCATTTAGACATGGTTGGAATGGCTACTCCAAAACAATTAAATGATTTAAGTAATTCTGACAGCACTGACTTTGATAGATTATTTTTACAATTAATGATCACTCATCATGATGGCGCCTTAGAAATGGTTGATGAGCTAAAAAAATATCCTGGCAATGCTTTTGACCCAATTTTAAATGAATTTGTTTCAGATTTAGTTAATGATCAAGGAGTTGAGATTGAAAGAATGAATACCATACTGGTCGGCTTATCCGATGATCCAAGATCTGATCTGGCAGCTGGTTTATTTATTGCAGAGGAGGCTATATTAAATATGGAATTAGTTGCTTCTCTAAAAAAACCTACAGGATTTTATGATCCTGAAAATCCAGCATCAAAAGGCTCAGAAGATCTTACAGAAGATAATGAAAATAAAACTACAGCGGAAATCTCAAGATCATTAAGATCGCCAATGCTTTCATTTGCTAATACTGATATGGCTTTTAGAGATAATATATTGGTAGCTGGGAGTTATCATGGATTTAATATTTACACATTAAATGCTGATGGAATTCCAAATTTAGTATCCTCTGTTGTATGTCCGGGAGGCCAAGGTGATGTCTCGATAGTTGAGAACCTTCTTATAATGTCAGTTGAAGAGAATAGAAGTAGAATCGATTGTGGACTAGAGGGAGTAAGTAGAGATTCAAGTCCTGAAAGATTCAGAGGAATTAGAATTTTTGATATCTCTAATCTATCTAAGCCAGTTCAAGTAGGTGCAGTCCAAACATGTAGAGGATCGCATACTCATTCTGTGGTTTCTACTTCAACATCAGATGGAAAAATCATTGTCTACAATTCTGGAACAGGTAGGGTAAGAGATAATGAAGAGAAATCTGAATGTTTTGGATGGGATGGTGGCGGGTCATCATATTTCACGATTGACGTCATCGAAATACCAATAAATGATCCCTCTAAGTCAAAAATTGTTAAAAGTCCTGCTGTTTTTACTGACTTAGAAACTGGTAATGTAGCAGGATTATGGCGAGGTGGTGATCATGGAGATGATACTCAAGACACATCACCAACTGATCAATGTCATGATATTACTGTTTTTCCATCAGCAAAAATAGCTGCTGGAGCATGCTCTGGAAACGGAATTCTGTTCGATATAAGTGATCCATATAATCCAAAAAGATTAGATGTTGTTACTGATGTTGGTTTTGCATATTGGCACTCTGCAACTTTTAATAATGATGGTACCAAAGTTATTTTTACCGATGAATGGGGTGGCGGAGGAAGAGCTAGATGTCGAGCATGGGATCCTCTTGATTGGGGCGCAGATGCTATTTATGACATAGTCGATAATAAGTTGGTTTTTAAGAGTCATTATAAAATGCCAGCACCTCAGCTAGAGACTGAGAATTGTGTAGCTCACAATGGTTCAATAATTCCGATTCCTAACAGAGATATATTTGTTCAGGCATGGTATCAGGGTGGTGTATCAATAATGGATTTTACAGACTCATCAAATCCTATTGAGATTGCTTATTTTGATAGAGGTCCAATTTTAGATGATATTTTAATAACAGGTGGCTATTGGTCTACATATTATTACGAGGGATTTATATATGGTACTGAAATTACTAGAGGCTTAGATGTCTTTAAATTAGTTCCCAGTGAATACCTTTCTAGTGATGAAATTACAGCAGCAGCAAATGCTTTTCCTGCTGTAGGTGGAAAAGTATTTAATCCTCAACAGCAATTTCCTATGTCCTGGCCTAGTAATTTTTTAGAGTAAACTGAATATATATGTTAGTTGGCTTTGATTTTGGTTTAACAAATACAGATGTCGTAATTAGCAAATCTGATGAAAATCAATTCTACAGTTTTCCAACAATAGAAATAAATAATGCATTCATAACATATATCTTTGATACCATTAACATTGAAGTTAGTCGGGTTTCACATATAGCAGTCACGGGAGGAAAGTCCAGTGATTTAACTGATACATTTAATGATATTCCTATAGAAAAAGTAAATGAAGTCGATGCAATTGGTTCAGGTGCAATAGCTTTATATGATATTAAAAACAGACCTTTTGTAGCGGTAAGTGCAGGCACTGGAACAGCCTGTGTCTATTTTGATGGAAAAAAATTTAATCACCTTGGTGGGATATCTGTGGGTGGAGGAACTTATCAAGGTTTACTAAAACATTTAATAATGACTAAAGACGAAGATGATATTAAAAAATTAGCAGCATCTGGAGACAGAAAACAGTTAGATCTTTTAATTGGAGATGTCGTAAATGAAATTGGTATACTTCACCCAGAGGTTACTGCATCAAACTTTGCTAAAGCAAGATACCTAGAAAACCTGTCACAAAATGATATTGCAGCGTCTATTTCAAATATGATTGGTGAAGTTATTGGAACAATATCTTATCTTAATGCATTGCTTTGCAGTGAAAGTGAAGTTTTTTTTCTTGGTAGAGTGACATTAAATGATGTTATAAAGTCTGGGGTTGAAGATAGATTAAAACTAGCAAATGTGAAAGGTCTATTTAAACAAAACAGAGAATATGGTAATGTACTTGGAGCTTTGAGTTACATTCAAACAAAATAAATAAATTTTTTATATAATTCTAATAATATGGAAGTAATTACTGATAAATCGGTCATCATTACCTTGGCTATACCAGTATTTTTTTTACTAATAATAGTCGAGTATATCTATGGAAAGATGATTGGTAAAAATACATATCGTTTAAATGATACTGTAACAAGCATTACCATAGGAATGATAAGCAGATTTCCAACAATGTTAAATTTAGGGGTCCAAAGCGTAATATTCGTATATATAAGCTCATATTTAAACTTAGAATTGCTATCGGTCAAAAATCCTTTTACATGGATAATCGCATTTCTTTTGTACGATCTTTCCTATTATTGGATGCATAGGATGCATCATGAAATTAAAATTCTATGGGCAACTCATAGCGTGCATCATCACGGAGAAGACTACAACCTAGCTACCGCATTAAGACAAACCAGCACTGGATGGTTGTGGAAATGGATTTTCTATATGCCAATGATAATTCTTGGAGTACCGGTTGAGGTATTTATAGCGGTTGCGGGTGTTAATCTGGTATATCAATTTTGGGTTCATACGGAACATATTGGCCATTTAGGATTTATGGAGAAAATATTTATTACTCCGATGAATCACAGAATTCATCATGCAAAAAATAAAGAGTACATAGATGCCAACTATGGCGGAGTTTTTATTATTTGGGACAGAATGTTTGGTACCTACACCCCCCAAAAGCCAGAATTAGACCCGGTATATGGAACAGCTACTCCTTTGAATAGTTGGAATCCTGTTTGGGCCAACTTTCAGGTCTTTTCAATAATGATTAAAGATACTATCAAAACAAAATCCTGGAAAGATAAGTTCAGAGTATGGTTCTCTGAAACATATTGGAGACCAGAAGACTGCATAGAAGAAAAGAATCCAAAAGATTTTTATAAAAAATTCAATCCTAAGATTACTTATGACATTAAAATATTTAGTTTTATACAAATGCTTTTCACAATCACTGTCTCAGGATCAGTTCTTACTTTTGTTACAGCCCATCAATACTCTGAAATTGCGACTTTTGGAATTCTAATAATTGTCATATCAATGTTGACGAGCTATTTAATGCAATCAAAAACTGTTGCTTACAGACTGTTAATGTTTTTTTCGTTCTTTTCAATCTTTGGGATTTATTATTTTGAAATGTTGAGCCTAGAATTGCTTTCAACAAAGTTAATCCTAGCTCAGTTTTATCTAAATATACTTGCAGTGATTACTATTTATGGAATGCAATCACTGCAAAATATAAATCTATTAAGAACTAAAACTAAATAAATTACTGAACATCAAACCTGTCAGCGTTCATTACCTTATTCCAAGCTCCAATGAAATCTTTAGTAAATTTTTCACTTGAATCGTCTTCAGCATAAACTTCAACAATTGCTCTAAGTTGAGAGTTAGAACCAAAAACTAAATCAGATCTTGATGCAGTTCTTATTTTTTCACCAGAGTTTCGATCAAATGCCTCATATGAATTTCCAGTTCCATTAGGTTTCCATTGAACAGACATATCAAGCAAAGTCTTAAAATAATCATTACTTAACTTATTTGAATCTTCTGAGAATAAACCGTATCCATTAGAACTTATTCCCAGTGATCTCATTCCTCCAACCAAGACTGTCATCTCAGGAGCTGTAAGACCTAATAATTGAGCCTTGTCTAGCATAATTTCCTCAGGTGCAGTATTTACACCCTTTGCATGAAAATTTCTAAAGGCATCTGATTTTGGTTCAAGCACCTCAAATGATTCGATATCTGTTTGTTCTTGAGAGGCATCTCCTCTTCCTGGAATGAATGAAACCTTCTCACCAGTTGCCATTTCAATGCCAACGTTACCAGCTAAAACAATTACATCTGCAATTGATGCGCCGGTTGATTTAGAAATTGATTCGTATATTTCAAGGGTTTTACTCAGTTGGCTTGGATTATTAGCCTCCCAGTCTTTTTGAGGTGCTAAACGAATTCGTGCACCATTTGCACCACCTCGCATATCTGAGCCTCTAAATGTAGATGCACTTGCCCATGCAGTTTCAACCATTTCCTGAATTGATAAGCCTGACTCAGTAATTAATTTTTTTACATTTTGAATGTCATAATCAGCATTTCCTACTGGGACAGGGTCTTGCCAAATTAATTCTTCTTCAGGCACTTCTGGACCCATATACCTAGTTTTTGGGCCCATGTCTCTGTGTAGAAGTTTAAACCATGCTCGCGCAAAAGCATCAGCAAACTCTTCAGGATTTTCATGAAATCTTTTTGAGATTTTGTTATAACTCGGATCTTCTCTTAACGCCATATCTGCAGTTGTCATCATGGTAGGTACTTTCTTTGATGAATCTTCTGCATCAGGTGCCATATCCTCCTCTTTTTGACCAACTGCATGCCAGATATGTGCACCAGCAGGACTTTTTGTTAACTCCCATTCATAACCAAATAGTAAATCAAAATATCCATTATCCCATTGAGTTGGATTTGCGGTCCATGCACCCTCAATACCGCTTGTAATAGTATCGCTACCAACGCCAGAGCCGTATGTGCTTGTCCAGCCAAAGCCCATTTCTTCTAAAGGCGCACCTTCAGGCTCAGATTGAACATGATTTTCTGCACCTGCACCATGAGCTTTACCGAATGTGTGACCTCCTGCAACTAATGCCACAGTTTCTTCATCGTTCATTGCCATTCTTCCAAATGTTTCTCTTATATCATGAGCACTAGCTAAAGGATCGGGATTGCCGTCTGGACCTTGTGGATTCACATATATGAGACCCATTTGAACTGCAGCAAGAGGATTATCTAATTCCCTTTCACCTTTATATCTTTTATTTTCAAGCCATTCTGACTCTACACCCCAATGTATATCCTCTTCAGGCCCCCAAATATCTGGTCGCCCTCCACTATATCCAAAAGTTGTACCACCCATAGACTCAATGGCAACATTGCCAGCCAGAATTAATAAGTCTGCCCAACTAATTTTCTTACCGTATTTTTGTTTTATTGGCCAAAGAAGTCTTCTAGCTTTATCTAAATTACCATTATCAGGCCAACTATTTAAAGGAGCGAAACGCTGTGCACCTGTTCCACCACCACCTCGTCCATCTGTATTTCTATATGTTCCTGCTGCATGCCATGTCATTCTTATAAAGAAAGGACCATAATGTCCATAGTCAGCAGGCCACCAATCTTGAGAGTCGGTCATTAAATCATTTAAGTCCTTTTTTAAAGCATCGTAATCAATTTTTTCAAATTCTTTTCTGTAATCATAATCGTCATCCATTGGATTCGACTTCAAATCATGCTGATGCAAGATGTTTAAATTTAATTGATTCGGCCACCAGTCTTTATTTGATGTTCCGCTTGAACTATGAGTTGTCATCGCCCCATGCATCACAGGACACTTACCTTCAACTTTATCAGTCATATCTAATAACTCCTAAAAATGTGCAAAATGTGTTTAATACATTAAATATACTATTAAAAATTTTAAAAAAAAAGTACTAAAGTATATAAAAAATTGGTGGAGCTACGCGGGATCGAACCGCGGACCCCCTGCTTGCAAAGCAGGTGCTCTCCCAGCTGAGCTATAGCCCCACATAAGGTTGAGATATTGTACTTTAAAGAATAAATTTTTGTATATTTAATCTAAATCTTTTTTATTATTTATTGGTGCTAACTTTGATGTTCTAGTAGATGACGGAGAAGGATTTTTGCTGCTTTTACCAGATCTAGATTCATATATTGTTTTTTTATATTTATTAAATACTTCAAATAATAAGTAAAACCAGAATCCATTAACTAATGGCTCTATCAAGGCATCTATGGCAGCAAGATTTATTGGTGCGCCTGTTAATAATCTATTACAGGTCATGGCTATAAAAATATGTCCAACTGTGTAGATAACTGCTAAATAAATACCAATACTGCTGCTGTTGAGAAATCCTATATTGTAGCTGTCAATTTTTTGAATGATTATTTTTTTTAAGAATACTAATAAGAAATAAAACCAAAAGCCGTTGATAATTGGTTCAATAAAGGCATCAGCAACAGCTACATTAAATGAGGCACCAGTAATGATCCTGTTGCAAGTCATAGCAATAAGAATATGTCCTACTGTATAAACTGATGCAAGTATCAGATTATCATATTTGAAGATTTGAGTATCATCGTATTTTAAATAGTCTTTCACGACTCTATTCTACTTCAAAAAAAGGGGCAATTGAATTGCCCCTTTAAATTTTAGGAGCACTGTATGACACCCCTCTCCTCTAGAAATCTCTTTAGAAAGTTTTTCTAATTGAAATTCTCATGTTAAACGGCTCACCAACAGATGCTTGATGTGTACTGTGTGAATGAGGAAAATACAACTCATCAGTTAAATTCTCTATATTCATTTGCACACTTAAATCATCAGCAATTTGATAGTAAGCTGCTAAATCTACTCTTGTGTAATCAGGAAGTACTAAGCCTGGCTTATTATTTCCAATGTTTGATTCACCTTGCTTTGTCATACCTAAGGCCCAACCAAACTTATCAGAAACTTCATAGGTAGCAAAAAGTGAAAGCATATTATCAGGAATTTCCCTTGGCTCACCACCAGAACTAGTTTTGCCATCCATTGAAGTATAGCCAAAAACTACACTCATCTTATCAGTTACTTTTCCTTTTAGTTCAAGCTCAAGACCGTCAACTTGCAAGCCAACAATTTCATTAGTTTCACCAGTTACGCTGTCTCTGGTTGCTACTGTTTGTTCGCTATCAAAATAAGCGGCTGTAAAGCTTAAATCATCAGTTAGAGCAACTTTTACACCTACTTCACTACTTTCGTAAACATCAGGATCAAGTGCTGCATTGCTAGCTGACAGTGATTTAAATTGCTCACCAGATCTTGGAAGGAAACTTTCACTGTAACTGTAATACCAAGAAACATTTTGTTTTGGCTTATAAATAATTCCAGCTCTTGGTGAAAATTCTTTATCCTCTCTTGATTGTGCTGACCCATTTTTGATATCTGTAACAGTAATATCAAATGTATCATGACGTCCACCAATCATGACTTTAAGATTATCAGATACATCAATTTGATCTTGGAAATAAACTGATGTTACTTCGATATCTGATTTAGTTTTACTTTTCAAATCTGCAGTATAATCATTACTTGTAGGAACACCTGCTGAATTCACTGTGAAATCCATTGGTCTTGATATTGTAAATACTTCGTTATCATCAGAAGTTGTGGACCAAAAAGTATTGTATCTGTGATTATTATTAGTTGTATCGATCATTTCAGCACCAACTAATATAGTATGAGTAGAAGAACCCATCTGAATTTCATTAACTAAATTACCTGTTATTATTGTATTCTCTCGTTTTGTTGGATCCAAGTAACCATCCATTGTTACCACATTAGATCCAGCTGTATAACCAGATGCATAATAATTTTTATACATTTTTTCAAATTCACTAGATACAATTGATAAGTTGCCTTTTCTTGTGTCTGAAAATTCTGTACTTAAAGTAGCTCTAAGAATATCAGCTTCTAAAGTTGTTAAATTGTCTCCATGTGGATCGCCAAAAGTAATTTTTTCAAATCTTTCAACCGGCTCCCCATTTTCAGTAGGAATACCTCTATCAATATATCTTTCATGATCAGCATGCTCATATGAAAGATCTAATGTTGTTCTGTCACTTAATTTAAGTTTCATTGTTGGATTGATGCCTAATCTATCTCCATCATAATGATCTCTATGATTTTCTAATGAATCGCTATGCATCATAAAACGAAATGCTGCATTGCCAGATCCTTGCATGTTGTAATCTAAAGCCAAGTCATTAGCACCAAATGAATCCATACCAAATTCTACTGAACCAAATTGCTGATCCATGACAGCTTTTTTGGTCACTCTGTTAATAACACCGCCTGTTCCACCTCTTCCAAAAAGAAGTGCATTTGGTCCTCTTAAGATTTCTACTTGTTCTACGTTGTATAAAGAACGATAATATTGAACATCATCTCTAACTCCATCTTGAAAGAAATCAGCAGTAGATCTAACACCTCTAAATACAACAGCATCACGGTGACCTTCACCTTGTGATGTATTTACACCAGGCGTATATCTAACAATATCACCAATTTGTCTAAAACCTTGTTTTAGAATGTCTTCATCTGTAACTATTGATACAGTCTGAGGTACATCTAATACAGGAACTGGTGTTTTCAAAGCATTAACTTGATCAGAATATAAAACGTTGCCTTTAACAACAATTTCTTCAACTTCAGCTTCGCTATCCTGTGCGTTTAATGCTAGTGACGATACTAAAAGCACACCAATAAAAAATAATGGAGATACTTCATCAAAAAATCTATTAATTATTTTATTCATATTTATCCTCATAAAACCAAATTGAAAGCTACTTTTTTTCGCCTAAAGATTTTTGATTATAAAAATCATAAAAACTGCACACTTTTAGGGGAATGACCAATAAAGTAGCTTTCATAAATGAGAATGATAATGATTCTCATTTAGATTTACAAGTAAAATAACAAAAAAAATTAATAAATTTTTAATTTATAAATATTGAAATTAACTGTGGAAATTTATATACGAATGTATATTTATTTATTATTGCCCTTAATTGCAAAGTATAAACCCAGAATAAGAAGGAAAATTTGCTCGCTCATAAATAATTTCTTTGTAATAAGCCAGTCTGAATGAGCAATTAATATTGCGCCTATCATTATTACTACTACAGCGCCTCCAGATAATCTTGTTATTAGAGTTCCAATATTATTGCTTACTAGTCCCCCAATTATAATGCCGACACCAGCTGCAACCTCCCCTACGGCAACCATACTAGTAACTACTTCAGGATACATATACCCCATACTTTCAAACCATGTAACCATTTTTTCTGGTGGTAATGGAAACTTACCAAGTCCATGCAAAATAAACGAAGTACCCAAACCAAGTCTTAGCAACCAAGGTGCAATAGGTAAAAATGGTTTTGATAAAGATTCTAGGAGATTGTTCATATTGAATATATTAATATAATTAAGCTAAAAGTATATCTTCATCGTGACAAAGTTCAAAACCTTTTAGATTTATAAATCTATCTAATTCTTTATTGCTTATTTTGATATTAGCAAATATCTTACCGCAATTAGATACTCTTTCTTCTTGAACGCACCCCATATCAAAAAGAATTGATCTTTCTTTGGCTAAACCATTTTCCATAGATATCCATCCGTCATAGAAACCATTAAATAATTGTTTATATATCTTTAGCCTTAATTCACTAAAATTGTTGTCATTTTCCGCTGAAATGAATATTTCATCATTTTTTTTCTTTTTAAGCTCTTTCAGATTAGATGGATTAATAGCATCACATTTATTATTTACAATCAAGGTTGGTATTTCTGTTACGCCTAAATCTTCTAAAATTATATTCACTTGATCTATCTTTACTTTATAGTCTTGGTCAGAAATATCTACAACATGAAGTAACATGTCCGCTGATTTAAGCTCATCCAAGGTAGCCTTAAAAGATTCAATGAGTTGCGTTGGTAACTCTGATATAAATCCGACAGTATCTGAAAATAAAACAGGCCCGTGAATTGGATTTTTATTTTTTCTTGTAACAGAATCTAATGTTGCAAATAATTGATCTTCTGCCTTTTGATTGCTTTCAGTCAGTTTATTGAAGAGGGTTGTCTTACCAGCATTTGTATATCCAACAATTGCTACTAATTCATTTCTACTTTTTTTTCTGGCATATCTATTTATTTCTCTTTGTTTATGTGATTTTTCAAGCCTTTGATTTAATCTTTTAATTCTTTTACCAATCAGTCTTCTGTCAGTCTCTAGCTGAGTTTCTCCTGGGCCTCTTAATCCAATACCCCCCTTCTGTCTCTCAAGGTGAGTCCAGCCTCTTATTAGTCTTGTTGATAGATGTTTTAATTGAGCGAGTTCAACCTGAAGTTTACCTATGTGAGATGATGCTCTAGTAGCAAAAATATCAAGAATCAATTCTGTCTTGTCAATTACTCTTTTATTTAAAATTTTTTCTAAATTTCTTGCTTGTGAAGCTGATAAGGAATGATTAACTATTACTAATTCAATATCACCTCTTGATGCTATATCCTTAAGTAATTCTAATTTGCCCTTTGAAATAAATGTACTAATGGTCGGTGAATTTTGTTTTATTATAATTTCTTTGAAAATATTAGTGCCAGAAGATAATACTAAACTCTTAAATTCATCATAACTATTTTCAATTTTATGCAGATGATCGAAAGATGCAATCTCTAAATATACTATTAGAGCGTTTTGTATTTGATTTTCATGAACCTTATGCATTAATTGAGTTTATTAATATTTATATTAAAATTTTTTCTCTTGTAATTCACACTTCCCATTAGCAAAAATCTCAATTTTTGGATTTTTTCCTCTAGATCCGTCTTTCTTTTTTAACCAAATATCTCCAAAAATTTGGCCTTTTCCAGTATACCAATTAAAAGTATTTGTAATTTTATAGACTTCAACTTCGTAGTCAGGAAATAACGGATGATCCTCCTCAGCACTCATTGAATGTATTACAGAAATTCCTGTATTTTTATTTTCTACATTCCATGAAGCATCTTCATTAATCCATGTTGGTGATGGCTCGAGAGTGTGAGTTAATGATTGAAATGTTTCTTCTTCCGAGTTTAATTCCCAATACTGAACTACATATAGTGAGCTTTTTTGCCAATCTTCTTCAGCAAAATTAGTCTTAGCTCTTCTTAATAAAAACAATGACTGTTGTGTTTGTCTTGCAAGATTCTTAAAAATTTCAATACCTTCAGCAAGGTAGGTTTTTTTTATATCTTTATAAGTTACTGAATAATCTCCATCTAATTCACATAAGACTTTAGTGGTTTCAGAGTATAAAGGAATGGATAAAAGTAAAATTAAAAATAAACGCATTTATCAGATTATAACGCGAACGCGGAAATTGAAATATCAATTTCCGCTTAATATTTTCTTATTCAGCGAAATCTAATCCTTTTGCCGCTTCAACTTCACGTTTATTTGGATTTACAGATTCCCTAAATGGAACCTCAACAACTTCGCCTTCAACTGGTTCGCCTGGATTAATGGCATACTCATCAGGCAATTTCACCAATAATTTAGTACCAACCTCAGAGGAAGACCATGGAACCCATGCAAGTGCAATGTTAGTCTCAAGTTCTGGTGACCACCATGGAGAAGTAACATAACCCATATCATTTCCATCAGTATCTGCAATTAGCCAGAAGTCTGGAGCATAATCAGTTATTTCTTTTCCACCAAGAGTGATTCCTACCATTTTCATTTTAAATGGGGCATCTCCTGCATCGATTACATCCCTTTGTCTTTCCAGTTCTTCTTTGCCAATGTAATCAGACTCTTTATTTCTAGGAACTTGATAAGCTAAGTTAACTTGAAATGGTGATGTTTCATGATCAAGATCCTGACCCCAAGATAAAATACCTGCTGCAATCCTTCTGTGATGTGCTGGAGCAATTACCATTAAACCAAATTCTTCACCGGCTTCTAAAACTCCATTCCATACTTTCTCAGCATTTTCATGTGCGTCACAGACATAAATTTCATAGCCCTTTTCACCAGTAAATCCAGTTTGACTAATAACGCAATCTGCGCCACCAATTTTTGTTTCCATTAATCCGTAATAAGGGATTTCCCTTAGCTCTTCACCAGCAAGCTTTGCCATAAGGTCTTCAGACAATGGGCCTTGAATTTGTAATGGACAAACATCAATCTCATCAATTTCTACGTTATATTTCTTTGCTACATTTACGCCTTGTAACCATAACAAAAGATCGCTGTCAGAAATTGAAAACCAGAATTCATCTTCTGATAATCTAAGTAAAACCGGATCGTTAAGAATTCCGCCTTTTTCATTGCATAAAATTGCATATTTACCATGCATAGGCTCAATTTTTGTGGCATCACGGGTTATGACATAATCAGTAAAAGCTTCTGCATCAGGACCTTTAACTCGAATTTGTCTTTCAACTGCAACGTTCCACATTGTTACCCTATTCACAAGAGCTTCGTATTCAACCATTGCGCCACCATCCTCAGGCTTTACATAGCCTCTTGGATGATAAATTCTGTTGTAAATAGTTGCTCTCCAACATCCTGCTTCATGAGAAAGATGCCAAAAAGGTGATTTTCTTACACGAGTTGAAATTAATAACTCGGTTGGTGTTCGGCCACTCTGCCGAAGGTTATATGGTACAACGCGATCACTCTGATCCACGCTAGGATGATTTGGATGAGTCATAATTCCCCCCTGGTATTAATGACAAATTTTACAAATTTATTTCTCGATTAAACGACATTTTTATGATTTTGTAAATCAAATTTTGAATGACTTGTTAAGCTAAAAAATAAGGGTATTTTCAAATGGTGGGCCCGGGAGGACTCGAACCTCCGACCAATGGATTATGAGTCCACTGCTCTAACCAACTGAGCTACAGGCCCAATGTTCATACGAACAAAAGAGCGTGTAATTATATAAGAATTAATTTTTTAAGGAAGTCTTTATATTTTTAATTCAAACCTGATAGGCTATTATCTTAATATGATAATTCTAAGTGATGTTTCTCCCTTTGCTGAAGGTGGTAATAGAAAATGTTTCGTGCATCCTGACAATCCTAATAGGTGTCTAAAAGTTATTCATCCAGGACTGCTTGAAAAAATCAAAAAAAATAAACCTTGGTATAAGAGAGCAAGATCATTAGAAAGTTTTGATGACAATCTTAGAGAGGAAAATGCATATCAACAAAAAGCAATCATTAATGGTGATGTAAATATCTGGGATCATTTAGCAAAATGGTATGGCATGAAAGAGACTGATATTGGTATGGCATCTGAAACAGAGCTCATCAGAAATGATGGTGAAATTGCAGATACTCTTGAAAGTTATCTATTCAAAAACGGAATGACAGATGAAATAAAAAATTCCATAGCTGCATTTCAGGAATGGTTAAGAGAATCCCTAGTATTAACTAAAAATATAATTCCTCATAATCTTGTAATTAAAAAAGAGAATGATGAAATGTTAATTAAGATAATTGACGGTCTTGGTTCTCAAGCGTTTGTACCCCTTCCAAGCTATTCAAATTTTTTTGCTAGGAGCTATGTTGAAAGAAGAATTGAGTTAATGGATAACAGAATTAAGTGGGATCTTTCAGGACGAAAAGGAAACTGGAAGTAAAATTAATTTAAATTGCTATACTAAAGCTATATTAAACAAGGAGATGAAATGAAGAATACCACTCAAAATATTATTAATGTTTCTCTAGCAATAATAGTTACCTTACTTATTTTTAATGTTTTTGAATTAAAGGAACAAGTTAGTGAATTAGATTCAAAACCAAACAAAGAATCTATTGAAATAGTTAAAGCAGCATACACAACATTTGGCAGTGGCGATCTAGATGGATGGAAAAAACTTCATTCTGATGATTTGAAATTTACAGTCTTGGGTAACATAAAAACTAGTGGAGTCCATATAGGAAAAGATGCTGTCATTAAGGATGTATTTAATGTGATACCAAGTACTTGGCCTGGATTTAAACTAACACACAAAGAAATATATTCTGATGGGAATATGATATTTGTTCATTCAGACATGACTGCAGATGGATTAGATACTGAAACCATGCATATGTTTAAAGTAGTTGATGGCTTAATAGTAGAATTTAAAGCTTTTGATGACACTGGATCAATGAAAGCTATTGAACAAGACTAGTTAAATTTATTATTTATCTATTATTCGTCTAAGAAGCTCTTGAGATGACTTGACCTGCTAGGGTGTCTAAGTTTTCTAAGAGCTTTAGCTTCTATTTGTCTGATTCTCTCTCTGGTTACATCAAACTGCTTCCCAACTTCCTCAAGCGTATGATCAGTATTCATGCCGATACCAAATCTCATCCGCAAAACTTTAGCTTCTCTTGCGGTAAGTGAGGCAAGAACATCATCTGTAGCAAAATGTAAACTTTCTTCTGTAGCATTTTCTAAAGGAGACTCAATGACGGTATCTTCAATAAAATCACCTAAGCTTGAATCTTCATCATCTCCTATTGGAGTTTCGGTTGAAATTGGCTCTTTAGCAATTTTTAAAACTTTTCTTACCTTGTCTTCTGGCATATCAAGCTCTTTGCTGAGTTCTTCAGGGGTTGGCTCTCTTCCCATATCTTGCATCATCTGACGCGATACTCTATTAAGTTTGTTAATAGTCTCAATCATATGAACTGGTATTCTTATTGTTCTTGCTTGGTCAGCAATTGATCTTGTAATCGCTTGTCTTATCCACCAAGTTGCGTAGGTTGAAAACTTATATCCTCTTCTGTACTCGAATTTATCTACCGCTTTCATAAGGCCAATATTTCCTTCTTGGATTAAGTCTAAAAATTGTAATCCTCTGTTGGTATATTTTTTTGCAATCGAAATAACAAGTCTAAGGTTTGCTTCGACCATATCTTTTTTAGCACGACGCATTTTTGTTTCACCCATAGACATATTTCTATTAATTTCTTTGATTTCTCTAACACTTAATCCAACTTTGTTCTCAAGTTCGATAATATCTTTCTGAGCAATCACCACATCTTGCTTAACTTTTTCTAGCAGATCCTTTTTATATTTTTTCTCTTTCATTAAGCCATCAATCCATCTTACTTTGGTAAGATTGTCTGCATAAGCTTTCAAGAAGTCTTTTCTGGGCATACGAGCTTCTTTGACAAGCTTGGTTTGAATAAATCTTTCTTTCTCTCTTAAAGTATTTAATCCATGTCTTGCAATAGCAGCAATATCATCAAACATTCTTGGACTAAATTTTAAAAATTGGAAGATTGCTCCTAGTTTGCTAAATTCAGCATTAGCTTCTTTAGAGTGTCTGCCTTTCTTTTCAACAACTTTTGTGGTTTTATTAAATTGACGTTTAAGACTTGTCATGCGTTTTTGCACTTCTTTCTCGTCTACACCAGATGGCGAATCATCATCGCTTGAATCAGCTGCTTCTGCTTCTTCTTTAGCTCTTTGACTTCCAGGACCAGCAGATGGAACTTCTTCCATTTCTTCTAAAAAACCAGTTAAAAAATCTGTTATCTTTTTCTCGCCATCTTTAACTAATTGCCAATAATGTATAACATATTCAACAGTTTTTGGATAATGAACACTGGCGTTTAGAAGATCTCTCATACCTTCTTCAATTCTTTTTGCAATCTCTATTTCGCCTTCCCTTGTTAACAAATCTACGGTGCCCATCTCTCGCATATACATTCTTACCGGATCTGTTGTTCTGCCAGTTTCATTTTCAACAGCAGCAAGAGCTTCTGCAGCTTGCTCCAATGCTATATCATCTGAATTTTCTGATTCTGCTAGCATCAATGTATCGGCATCAGGTGCTGTTTCATGAACCTGAAGTCCTAAATCGTTAATCATGCCAATAATTTCATCAACCTGATCAGGATCAGAAATATCATCAGGCAAATGATCATTTACATCAGCATATGTTAAATACCCCTGATCTCTTCCCTTTTCTATAAGTTCTGCAATTCTAGAGCCTTTTTGATTTAATTTATCCACAGATTAGTTACACCTCAAGTTAATCCCCTTTATGTATGGGTAGATTGTTTTTTTTCAATCTATTTAGAGCTTAAATTTTTTAATAACGAAGCTTCTTCGCCGGACATTTTATCTTTTTTTAAGAGAATTTGCTGTAATTCTCTTTTTTCATCTGGAGAGAGAGCTTCCAGGCTGTATTTTTCTTTTAAAGCTTCTTCTCTTTCTTGATTATCAAGCCCTGTTCTCAAGATTATATTCAAACAATCTTTGATCATTAATTTTGCATCTTCCTCAGATAATTGAATAGAAGATACTGAAGCTTCTCCAAAAAGATTTTTAATTTTTTCATCAGTAATCTTATCAATAATAATAGATGCAGCAGCACTGGGATTTTCAATATATAAGTTCTTAACCTCAACTATGAAAAAAAATCTAGAATCCTTTTTTATAGTGTTAAACATTGTTAAATGAGCTAATTTTGGGTACTGAATTAGTGAAGTAAAAATGCCGACTACAGATTTTATTAAAATTGAGTTTGAATTTGATTTAACTGCATTCTTTTTCTCTTTATTAAAACTAACATTAGGTTTATTTTGATTAGTATCAATCAGTTTTGAAAAATCTAGGTCACATATCTTTGACATTTCTTTTATGTATGCCTGTTTGATTGTTTCATTAGCTATTGACTTAATTAAAGGTAGTGCATATTTTGCTGCAGCTGTCCTTCCCTCAATAGAACTAAGATCATCATGTGACTTCACAGTATCAAAAAAATAATCAGATAACGAAGTAGAGTTTTTAGCTAGATTTAAAAAAGCATCTTTTCCATTTGATTTTATGTAACTATCTGGATCGTCTCCTTCATCTAAAAAAATGAAATTTATTCTAGTATCTTCTCTTAAAAGCATCATTGAGTTCTCAACCGTCCTCCATGAAGCTTTCATCCCAGCCTCGTCTCCATCAAAAACAATGAAGACTTTATTTGTATAATTAAGAATCTTTCTGAGTTGCTCTTGCGTAAAAGCTGTTCCAGATGAAGCAACAGCATTTTTAATACCATGTTCGTAAAGACCTATTACATCCATGTATCCTTCGACAACATAGATGGATTCAGGTCTCTTGTTATGTTGTCTTACTTCATATAAACCATATAACTCATATTTTTTATTGTATGTTTTTGTGGCAGGCGAGTTAAGATACTTCGCTTGTTTTTCTTTATCTTGAAGAAGTCTGCCACCAAAGGCTATTGCGTCGCCTTTAATATTTCTAATAGGGAACATCAATCTGTCTTTGAATCTATCGTAAGATTCCCCATTGTCATTCTTACCAAATAACCCAGATTCATCTAAATCTTTCTGTTCAAATTCTTTGGATAATTTTTCATATAACGAAGGAGATTTGATATTTGAGTATCCTAATTGAAAAAATTTAGCAGTCTCTCCTGAGATACCTCTATCCTTCAAATACTTAATAGTATTCTCTCCAAAATCATGGGTGAGCTGCTCATAAAAAATTTTTGCTGCTTTGTTGTTTATATCTTTAGATTCAGAATTAATTTCTGAAAATTTTTCTGTTTTTGGAATCTCCATTCCAACGTATGACGCCAATTGCTCTACTGCTTCTACAAAATCTAAATTATCATGTTTCATCAAGAAACTAATTGCATTACCCGTTTCTTTACATGTAAAGCAATGATAAGTTCCTGTTTCTTCATAAATCTTCATGGAGGCATTACTTTCTTCTCCCCCTTTATGAAATGGGCATTTAGCCATATAAGAGCTACCTCTTCGTTCAACCTGTCTCCGTTTTTGAATTACCTCAACAATGCTTACTGTTGCCAGTAAACGGTCTTTAAAGTCATCTGGTATATACATATATAAATTTAAATGTTCTTCTCTTTATTAATATTAAACCAATTATCAATTAAAATTTTGGCTGCATGAGCATCAACGTTATCCTGCTTTTCATCTTTTAAAATTTCTCGTGCTTCAAAAGTTGTTAATCTTTCGTCAACAAATTCAATATCTGCATCATATATGGATTTAAGTTCTTTATAAAACTTATCGACTTTTTTCATTATTTCGCTGTGACTACCATCCATATTTAATGGCTTGCCAAGCAATATTAGGTCTGGTTTCCATTCATCTAATAATGATGAAATACTAATCCAATTAGTTTTGTTGTCCTTATTAAATATAATTTGAAGCGGAGATGAAGTATTTGTAGAGGTTTGGCCAACTGCAACACCTATTTTCTTTTCACCGTAATCAAAAGCTATAATTTGCATTTAATTTGGAGAAAAATTCCAATCTCTAACTATTTCAAGCAGACTGTATTCATTAGACATTGTTTCGTTAAAAGGCGCGAATGGTGCTGATTCATTTAGTATACTGATTGCCATTTGATCAACAAGTGTATTTCCTGAAGATATAAGAATTTCAGAACTTACAAGGTTTCCATCTATATCAATTTTTGCCATGATTTGAACTGTGCCACTCAATGTGCTTTGTTTATTTGAAATAATTTTATCTCCCGCAGTCTCTATTTCTCTTTGCCACAAGTTTAAATATACAGCTTCTTCATTATTTACAATTGAATTTGCTTGCAATCTTTTTACTTTATAGGATGCCGATATATTGTTAGATGTTTCAATAGTCCCTTTTGATAATGTAGATAAATTCTTTTTAGAATTGTCAATGTCTCCATTAATTAGGTCTGTCATCAAATCTTGATCTGAATTTGCAAGCTTAACGTTGATAATTGGAGTCTCTTTTAAAAGAGGTATTTTGAAATAAGTAGTTATGGAAATGCCAAATATTATAAAAATATGAATTGAAATTGAAATAACAAAGGATTTATTAAAAGTTAAAGATCTCTTACTAATTTTTCTTGAGGTGGATACTAATGAGTTCATAGTTTTTTAAAATAATCTTCAATAGGATTCATACCAGACTGCTCAAAAATTTCACGAGCACACGTTGGGCTAGTTATATTAATTTCAGTTAACTTTTCTCCAATAATATCTATGCCTGCAAAATTAATATCTTTCTTCATTAAATATTCACCAATAACTGAACCTATTCTCATTTGCACATCTGAGATATCTCTGACCTCTCCTTTTCCTCCTGCTGCTAAATTACCCTTGAAACTTCCTCCTTGGGGAATTCTAGCAAGTGTTTTTTTATATGGTTTGCCATGAATGATCAAAACTCTAAAATCTCCATCATAAATATCAGGTAAAAACTCCTGAATGACTATCTGAGTTTTGTAATTATTAGTCAATCTTTTAAGGATTTTGTATTCTTCTTCATTAATTTCTTCCATCATAAAAATGGATTTACCGCCCATGCCGTCTAAAGGTTTAACTACAATGGGTTCCTCCAATTCATTATGAAAGTCCTCAATTTTTGAGAGATTTGATGTAATAAAAGTTCTGGGGATAAAATCTTTAAAATGAATTGAAAAAATCTTTTCGTTAAATTCTTTGATTGAATTAGGTTTATTAAAAACTTTTGCTCCCTGTGTTTCAGCAAGACCTAAAAGATGTAAGGCATTAATATAATTCTCATCAACAGGAGGATCTTTTCTCATGAAAGTATATTTAAAATGATTGATACTGATATCTTCTTTTAAAATACTTTCGACTTGAGTCACGCCTGCAGCAATTATTTCCCTAGCTTGAGCATAGACTCTATGTTGATCAAGAAATAAATCATTTAATTCACACTGGTAGACTAAAAAATTGTTTTTTAAGGCCTCTTCGATCATTAAAATAGAAGTATCTTTCTCAAGATTAAGGTCCTTATAGGTGTCGGTGATAAAAAGTAATTTATCTTTCATATTTAAATTCTACCAAAATGATTTCTTATTACAGATGAAACAACGATAGGTGCTGTTTCTGCTCTTAAAACATTTTCACCCAAATATCTCATTTTAATTTCATTTATATTTATTAATTCGGCTAACTCCTTCTCAGAGAAACCAGACTCTGGGCCAGTGATAATAGTAACTAAATTATTTTCTAGTTCCTGTTGATTGAAATAACTTTCAGCAGCAGTATCAAAACAATATATCTCATTGTTACTTTTAATATTCTTTAAAGCATCAACTAAAGAGCTAAAATAAGTAAATGAGGGAAGAAGGTTATTTCCACATTGTTTACATACATTGACAGCAATTTCATTAACTTTAGCTATTATTTTCGATAAATCCCTCTTTGCAATACTTTGATCGGTTAAATCTGCTTTATATATAATAAAATCATTCACACCGATCTCAGTTAATTTTTGAATCATAAAATTAAAATTTGTTCTCTTTATCAGCGGAATAACTACCGATAGTGTTTTTTTTGGTTGTTGATCTAACTTTAAATCTCCTATTCTCTCAAGCACACAGAGTTTGGGTGAACATTTAATAATTTTGCACAAACAAAAATTTCCACTCCCATCAAAAACTTCAACTAGGCTATTTTCTTTTAAACGTAAGGCCTTTATTAAATGATTGGATTCTGAATCATCTAAATTAAATCTTTTATCAGGCTTTGAGACTGACTTACAATATATCCTATGTATTCTCACAATATTATTATAGCTATAGCAAGATAATAAATGTCGCAGTTTGAAATTATATTTGTTAGGCATGGTGAGGCTGAATCTTCATTTGGCACTCATCAAGATCCTGGTTTAAGTAAAAATGGTTTAACGCAATCATTAAAACTCATCGAACATAATGAACTTCAGTCGCTTGAAAAGTTTATGTTTATATCGAGTCCAAAATTAAGAGCAATTGAAACTGCAAAACCTATTGCAAATAAATTTAATAAAGAAATAAAAATTGATAAAACATTTATTGAAATACCTACTGAGGATATTGAGATGAATAAAAAGCAAGAATGGTTAAAGCAAATTGTTAGAAAAGATAAAAATCAATTACCTAATTACATTAAGTTATGGGAGAAGAATATCTTTGAAAAAGTTAAAAGTTTTCATCAAAGTACCATAATTTTCTCTCACTTCATGGTAATTAATTCTATTTTAAGTACGCTCTCAAATAATAAAAATCTTTTATATTTTTATCCAGACTATACTTCGGTAACTAAAATAATAAATCTTAACGGAGAGTTAAATCATTTCTTGTGCGAAGGTAATAAAAAAACATTTATAAATATATAAAAAATCTATTGAGCAATTTTTAAACAAATGTAAACTTAGCTATTCTTGTATTAAAAATTATATTTTGAAAAATAAAAAGAAATCTTTTGATAGCTATGCAAAAAAGCCTCTAAGTGATGAGGTTTCTAAAGCTATGAAAAAGTATTTTAATCAGCTGGATCAGAAAAATTTACCTATAGACGTTTATCAGCTTGTCTTAAAAGAAGTTGAACCGCCATTACTAAATGCTGTTATGGAATTTTCAAATCATAATCAGTCAAAGGCAGCAAAAATTCTTGGTATTAATAGAACAACGCTTAGAACGAAATTAAAAAAATACAAAATTTCAGAATGAGCATCGTAAATCCTAAAACAGCATTAGTGAGCTTATCAGATAAAACTAACTTAGAAGTAATCGTATCTTACTTAGTTAAAAAGAATATAAAAATAATATCAACTGGCGGCACTTTCAAAGCTATTAAAAATATTACTGATGAAGTGGTGGAGGTTTCTGCATTTACTGGATTTGAAGAAATGATGGATGGAAGAGTGAAAACTCTTCACCCAAAAATACATGCAGGCATCCTTGCAAGAAGAGATCGAGATATTGAGGAATTAAACCAAAAAAACTATGAAGCTATTGATCTTGTAATCGTAAATCTATATCCGTTTCAAGAAACAATTAAAGATGGATGTTCTTTTGAGGAAGCAATTGAAAAAATAGATATTGGTGGTCCTACTATGATAAGAGCTGCAGCAAAAAATTTTAACGATGTTGTTGTTTTATCTGATCCTAGTGATTACGAAAAAGTAATCAAAGAGTGGGAAGATAATGATGGAATCTCCTACGATTGTCGTAAATATTTATCACAGAAAGTCTTTGCAACTATGGCTAACTATAATAAATCTATCTCTCAATACCTTAATCAAGTAGATAATGATTTACATGACTATAATTTTGAAAAGGCAACTTCATTAAGGTATGGAGAAAATCCTCATCAAAATGCAAAACTTTTTACGTTTGAAGGTCTTGAGCATAAAAATATAGCGAATGCTTACATAATCCAAGGCAAAGAGCTTTCATATAATAATATTGTGGATGCTGATGCTGCCTTAGAATGTGTAAAAGAATTTGAAGAACCAGCATGCGTAATCGTTAAACATGCTAATCCATGCGGAGTTGCAGCTAGCAATGCTGTATATGATGCATACGATCTTGCCTTCAAAACTGATCCAACATCAGCTTTTGGTGGAGTAATTGCTTTTAATAAAAATGTTGATCTTGAAACAGCGAAGGAAATGAATTCAAGGCAATTCATTGAAGTCGTGATTGCGCCAGGATTTGATGAAGGTGCTATTAAAGAATTTTCAAACAAAAAAAATATTAGGGTATTAAAAATTGATATGGCTGAAGATAATCCTTATCCAGGAACACTAAAGAAAATATCAGGAGGCATTCTCGTACAAGATGATGATACTGGAAATATCACTATTGAAGATCTTCGGTGTGTAACAGATCGTAAACCTAGCGAAGCAGAACTTAAAGATATGATGTTTGCTTGGAAAGTAGCTAAATTTGTTAAGAGTAATGCAATTGTTTATGTTAAAAATAAACAAACTATTGGAATTGGTGCTGGACAGATGAGCAGAGTCATCAGTGCTGAAATCGCAAATCTAAAAGCTGCAGAAGAAGGACTAGAGGTTAAAAATGCTGTAATGGCATCAGATGCATTTTTTCCTTTTAGAGACGGTATAGATAAAGCAGCATCAAGTGGCATTACTGCAATAATTCAACCTGGTGGCTCTATTAAAGATGATGAGGTAATTGCCGCAGCAAATGAACACGGCATAGCAATGGTGTTTACTGGCATGAGGCATTTTAGACATTAATGAATATATTAATCATTGGATCTGGTGGAAGAGAACATGCATTGGCATGGAGATGTGCACAAGATTATTTTGTAAAAAATGTTTTTGTTTGTCCTGGCAATGCTGGTACTTATCTTGAAAACAAAGTTAGTAATGTTGAAATGGACTCGAGTGATTTTAATGCAATTGAGAAATTTTGTGTTAAAGAAAATATTGAATTGGTAATTGTTGGTCCCGAACAACCTCTTGTAATGGGTTTAACAGATTTTCTGCAAAGTAAAAATATAAAAACTTTTGGTCCATCAAAAAATGCAGCACAACTGGAAGGATCAAAAACTTTTTCAAAAGATTTTTTTGTTAAATACAACATACCAACTGCAGGATATAAATCTTTTAATAATTATGAAGAATCAATTCATCATTTAGATTTAATTTCTTATCCAACTGTGGTTAAAGCAGATGGTTTGGCTGCCGGAAAGGGAGTTATTATTTGTGAAAATAAAGATGAGGCAGTTGATGCACTGAATAGTATTTTTAAAGACAAAGCATTTGGGCCTGCTGGAAATAAAGTAGTCATAGAAGACTTCCTTGATGGAGAAGAAGCATCGTTCATTGCTGTCGTCAGCAAAAATAAAATTATTCCTTTAGTAACTAGTCAAGATCATAAAGCAGTAGGTGATGGTGATGTAGGTCTCAACACAGGAGGTATGGGTGCTTACTCCCCTGCTCCAATAGTTACTGATGCAATTCATAAAAAAATACTTGATGAAGTTATGTATCCTACTATGCAAGGCTTGATAGATGAAGGTACTCCATACCTAGGTTTTCTTTATGCAGGATTAATGATTAAAGATGACGATATAAAAGTTCTTGAATTTAACTGCAGATTTGGTGATCCAGAAACTCAACCTATTTTATTAAGATTAAATTCAAGTTTGGTTGAACTTTGTCTATCAGCAATTAATGATGAACTCGATACATATTCTATCGAGTGGAATGAAAAACATTCTTGTGGTGTTGTAATTGCATCAGAGGGTTATCCAGAAAGTTATGAATCTAATAAAGAAGTTTCATTTGCAGCTTATGAAGAAGAAAATGCAAAACTATTTCATGCAGGCACTTTGTTTAATAATGATAAGGTCTTTACGAGCGGAGGCAGAGTCTTTTGTGCAACAGCATTAGGAAATAATTTGAAAGAAGCGCAACAAAACGCATATAATCTCGTGGATAAAGTAAATTTTGAAGGTGCTTTCTTCAGAAAAGATATTGGAAATAAAGGAATTAAATGAATTTTTTTAACAACATAGTTAATGAGCTTGATATAGCTCTTAAAACATTGTCAGACAAAAAAACAGGTACTGAAAGATGCTATCCGCCTGAGCCTGCTGAGAAAAATACAGAAGAGTTAACCCAAAATGAAAAAGATCTTTCAATTCAAATGATGCGCATTAATCATGCTGGTGAAGTTGCAGCTCAAGCTTTATATAGAGGCCAAGCTTTTGTTTGTAAGGATCCAGAAATTAAAGAGCATTTGATTCAGGCAGGTGAAGAAGAAACTGATCATTTGGTGTGGTGTAAAAAAAGATTGGATGAGCTTGACGGCAAATCATCAATTTTAAACCCTCTTTGGTATGCGGGCTCTTTTGCAATTGGTGCTATTTTTGGTTCGATGGGTGAAAAAACAAGTCTTGGCTTTGTGGAAGAAACTGAAAAACAAGTTGTTATTCACCTGCAAAAACATCTTGATAAAATTTCTCCTAAAGATAAAGAAACGATCGAAATTCTTAAAACGATGCAGGCAGATGAAGATCTCCATGCTGGTCAAGCTAATGAATCAGGTGCAGAGGAACTAGAATCTCCAACTAAGAAAGTAATGGAAGTTACAGCAAAAGTAATGACTACTTCTAGTGCTTATATTTAATATCTAAACAAAGAATGTCTTTCCAGACAAAAGAAAGAAGTATGCACAAAGTTGCTATGACTGCCCTAGCGGGTACTAGTATTGAGTGGTATGATTTTTTCCTTTATGGTGCTGCAGCCGCTCTTGTTTTCCCAACCGCATTTTTTGGAGAAGTTTCAGAATCAACAGCTCTAATATTATCATTATTGACGTTTGCTGCAGGTTTTATTGCTAGACCTATTGGTGGAATAATTTTTGGTCATTACGGTGACAAAATTGGGAGAAAGAAAACTCTTGTTGCTGCACTACTGTTAATGGGGATTGCCTCGACACTTATCGGTTTGTTACCAACTTATGCAATGATCGGAGTAACAGCACCTTTACTGCTGACATTATTAAGATTTGCTCAGGGTCTTGCGATTGGAGGTCAGTGGGGAGGTGCAATGCTTCTTGTGACTGAAAGTGCTCCCTCAAATCAAAGAGGATACTATGGTGCTTTTGCTCAAGCTGGAGCTCCACTAGGAGTTATTCTTGCTAATCTAGCTTTTATTGTTACAAGTGCATCCCTTCCTGAAGAATCGTTTATGTCTTGGGGATGGAGAATTCCTTTTCTGGCAAGTGCAATTCTCATCGGGATTAGTATGTATGTTCAACTAAAGATGGAAGATACTAAAGCGTTTAAAGAACTCCAAAATCTTCAAAAAAATCAAGACAAAATAGAAAATACGCCCATCAGAAAATCTCCTGTAGTAGAAGCATTAATTAAATATCCCAAAAGGATTGCCTTGGCTGCTGGAGCTTTTCTTTCTATTCAAGTTACTTTTTATATTTTAGTTGCTTTTCTTCTTGCTTATGGAGTACAAAGTGCTGAAATGTCACGCGATGATATGCTAACAGCCGTATTAATTGGTTCAGCCATTATGGTGCCTATTCAATTTATTTTCTCTTCATATTCTGATAGAAACGGAAGAAAAGGTGTTTTCATGGCTGGAGCGATATTAACGGCATTTTGGGCTTTTGCAATTTTTCCTTTGGTTGATACAGGGAATTTTTGGTTAATTGTAATTGCCGTGACTATTGGCCTATCTCTTCTTTCAATGATGTATGGACCTCAAGCAGCCTTTTTCACAGAACTTTTTTCCACAGAAGTAAGGTATTCAGGAGCAACGCTTGGTTATCAACTCGGTGCTATTGCAGGAGGTGCTTTTGCTCCAACAATAGCTGCTAAATTATGGACAGACTTTGACATCTTTTGGGTATCCGTATACATTGCTTTTGCTTCAGTTTTAACCTTGATTTCAGTTATGTTGCTTAGTGAAACATACCAAACAAACTTAAACGAAAAAATATAATTAAGGACTAAGTCCTAAAGACATTCTTAATGATGATAGATATTATTATTTTAAATAGAAACTTACGGTTGCTAGATAATGCTGCCCTCTTTTATGGATCTTTAAGATCAAATTATATCGTTGTGTACCTGTATGACGAAAAGTATTGGAATGCTAATGGTAAATCTTTAAGACAGCTCAAATTCTCAAATGATTGTCTTGAGGAGCTTAATGAAAATCTTTTAAAGATTAATTCAGAAATAAACATATTTGAGGGAACTTTTAATGAACTTCAAAGATGGATTGAAAAAAATTTCAATGATTTTTTCATTCATATTAATCATTGCACTGATATTAAGTATTTTAGAGATGGATTTGAGAGATTTAAGAAGCATTTTGATAAAAGGCTTAGAATATATGACGACTTTGGATTGCAATTAAATAACTTTGACAGAGATGCATGGTCTAAAAATTGGAATCATATTATGCAGAGTGATCTTATTGGCGCTCCAAAAGCTTCAAATAATGATCTTGAAATTAATTTAACAAAATTTAATTCTTACAAAAACAAAATTAATAAAAATTTTGGAGAACTTAAAAATATTCAAAAAGGTGGTACCAAAGTTGCTGCTGAATTATTAGAAAGTTTTATGCACCAAAGGTGCCAAGGTTACAGAACAAAAATGTCTAGTCCAGTTCTGTCTGAAGATAGTTGTTCAAGATTATCTCCTCACTTTACATATGGTTCAGTGTCTATAAGACAGGTATATCAAAAATTAAATGAATTGCTTCCAACATTGAGAAATCAAAAAGATCTATATTCATTCAAAAAAAGACTTTATTGGCATTGTCATTTTGTTCAAAAACTTCATACGGAGCCAGATCTTGAGTTTCATTCTATGCATCGAATGTGTGATGAATTGAGAATCGAACATGACGAAGAGTTGATTGATAAATGGATTAAAGGTGAAACTGGATTCCCTTTTTTAGATGCTTGTATGAAATTTTTAAATAAGAATGGATGGATTAATTTTAGAATGAGAGCGATGATAATGTCATTTGCATCCTATAACATGTGGCAACCTTGGCAAAAAACATCTCCACTTTTGGCAAAACTCTTCACTGACTATGAACCTGGTATTCATATTAGTCAGGTACAAATGCAAAGTGGGGTTACTGGCATTAACCTACCAAGAATTTATTCTGTTGCAAAGCAAAGCATTGATCAGGATCCAAGTGCTGATTGGATAAAAAGCCTTATTCCCCAGCTTGATAATATTAATCCAAAATTAATCCATAATGCTGAACTAAATGAATCATATATTCCAAAAATCGTTGACCTAAAATCTTCTACCAAATTTGCACGAGATCAGATTTGGGGAATAAGAAAAAGTAAAATATTCAAAGATGAAGCAAAAAAGGTTTTTCTAAAGCATGGAAGCAGACGAAAAAGAAAAGTTAAAACTAACTAGGCTTCCATTTTATATTACATCCCATTGATGGATATTGTTGATCTGATACTGGCTCATCATTTAATAAATTTTTGATAGCCGCCCTAAGATCATTTGCATTTGGCTTGATTTCAGAGCTGGGATTAGTTGCATCCATTCTGCCACGATAAACAAGTCGTCTATGAACATTAAATAAATAGAATTCTGGAGTGCACTCAGCCTTATACATTTTTGCTACTTCCTGTGTTTCATCATAAAGATAGGGAAATGATAATCCAAGATTAATCCACAACTCTCTCATTTTCTCTGGACTGTCTTGAGGATAATTTTCTATATCATTAGAGCTTATGGCAACAAAATTAAATTTATCTAGATAATCTAAGGCCAATCTTTTTATCTCATCATGATAATGAATGACATAAGGACAATGATTGCAAATAAACATTATTAAGGTTGGTTTTGAAGTATTTAATTCGCTACTTGAAAAAGTATTGTCATCTACGACATTATGCAGCTTAAAATCAATAAAATCTGTTTGAAGGTCTAACATGCTTGAATAAGTTAAAGCCATATAATTATTATAGTGTCATTTGTTGCCATTTAATTGGAACACCTTCCAATTTATATCTATTAGATTCTTCACGTAATTTTTCATACTCAGTCTTTGAAGAATAAACAGTAACGATTAATGCGTTTTCTTTATTCGCTGTAATTCTTAGAACCCTTCCCATTCTTTGAATTCTTTGTCTCTTTGATGATGATGCGCTTAATATCATTGCACCATCAGCTTCTGGCATATCAAAACCTTCATCTAATGCGGTGCAACTTACTAAAACATTTAGTTCACCTGCCTTGAAGTTCTCTAGATTTTCTTGCCTCTCATCATCCTTGAGATCTGTGTTATAAATGCCAGATTTAAATCCCTTTTTATTAATAATGTCGTTAAAATCTTTTGCCTGTTTTTTGTTTTCAGTGAATACTATCCAGCTGTCTCTTTTATATTTTTGTATTAACTCAACGCCATACGGTATTCTGTTTTTTGAGTTTTTGACAAGACGTGCTCTGTTGAATATGAGCATCTTCAGTGGATAGTCATCCATATTTTGACCACCAATTGTGGCAGCCCTCCTCTGAATGCTTTTTGTGAATTTTTTATATTTTGCTTCTTCTTCAGGAAGTAAAGCAGCATATCCATATAAAAGCTTAAAATTAACTATTACTTCATCTTCTCTTGCATCGATGTAATCATAGTCAAATATAATGTCACCTAAAATTTTCTTGATGATGATGTAAAAATTATCGTCATAATCTCTTTCTGGAGTTGCAGACAATCCAAGGGTTGCATGCCAACTATTTGTTAGCATGTCTCCTCTTTTTTCTGTTCCAATCTTATGACATTCGTCAACAATTAAAAATGTGCTTTCAGCATCAATATCATTAATAATATTCTTTAAAGAATCGATAGTTGAAATACATATCTTTGTATTTGCATCGGTTTGCTCCCCGCCCCCATTTAAGCTTATATCTTTATCATTAAAACTATGTGTAAGATTTTCATACCATTGATCTAATAAAGCGATTGATGGAACTATGATTAAGACATTCTTATTTGGGTCTTCGTCTAAATATTTTTTTAAACAATAGATCGCAAAAAATGTTTTTCCTCCACCAGTAACAACTTTTACAATTCCTCTTTTTTTAGACCACCATAAAGGGAATGCTTTCTCTTGCCAATCTCTTAACTTCAAACAAAATCTCCCTTCATGAGACTTTCACCTATTAAAAATATATTTATATCATTCTCAATTAGCTTATCGATATCTTCTTGCCCTTTAATTCCTGACTCAGCAATGAAAAGATTATTTTTTTTAAACAATTTTTTAAGTCTTATTGAATTTTCAATATCAACATTAAATGTTTTTAAATTTCTATTATTTACACCAATCATGGCTTTAGGAAAATTCTGCGCACGTCTTAACTCTTTCTCATTGTGTACTTCGATGATGTAATCAAGTCCAAGCGAATCAGAAAGTTGTGTAAATTCTTCAAGCTCTGTATCACTTAAAATGCTAGCAATTAGTAGAATGCAATCAGAACCAATTAATTTAGATTCATAAATTTGATAGATATCTACTATGAAATCTTTCCTTAATATTGGTAAATCAGAAACTTCTTTGACATCCTTAAGAAATTGAATACTTCCTAAAAAATAATCTTCTTCGGTTAGTATTGAAAGAGCAGATGCACCAAAAGCCTTATACTCTCTAGCTTTTGTAACTGGATCAAAATCTTCACTAATAACCCCAGCGCTTGGTGATGCTTTTTTTAATTTCAGCAATAATTGCTTGGTTTTTATTTTTGAGGCTTGATTTAAATTTACTTTTTACAATCTTAGTTGAATGTATAGTTGATATCATATCGTCTAAAGAAACCTTTTCTTTAGCGATACTGACCTTTGCTCTGGTATTTGCAACTATTTCATCAAGAATATTCATAAATTATTTGAAGCATTAACATAAGCATCTAACTTTTCTGCAGCTTTACCTCTATTCATTAAATCAAAAGCCAACTCAACTCCATCACTAATAGAGATTACTTTGCTAGCAATATAAAGCGCAGCCCCAGCATTCAATGCAATCATATCCTGAATAGAAGATTTGGTACCTGCAAAAGCTTCATTAACCATTTTGAGACTTTCTTCTGAAGATTGAGCTGTAATTGCTTCAAAAGTTCCAAAATCTAATCCGAAATCAGTTGGAGAAATTTTATATTCTTTTATTTGCATATCTTTCAGTTCTGAAATGGAGGTATCTGAGGTCACACTTATTTCATCTAAACCATCATCTCCGTGCACTACTAATACGTGCTCCATATCTAGATTTTTAGCTACATGAGAAAAAGTACTTAGTAAATTTTTGTCATAAACACCGAGCAATTGTCTTTTTGAATTACATGGATTTGTATGTGGTCCTAAAAGATTGAATATGGTCTTGGCAGCGATCTTTTGTCTCACAGGCATGACATACTTCATTGCTTGGTGGTGCAATGGAGCAAACAAAAAAACAAAACCAATCTCATTAAATATATTATCAAGCATACTCCTGTCATGATTGATATTTGCACCTGCTTCTACTAGAAAATCGGCGCTGCCAGACTTACTAGAAATTGCTTTATTGCCATGTTTAGTAATTTTTGCGCCACCCGCTGCTGCAACAAATGAAGAAGCAGTAGAACAATTAAATGTATGGAGCCCGGTTCCTCCAGTTCCACATGTATCAATATGACTGCCATCTCCGATATCAATTTGAAGAGATTTTTCTCTCATGATCATTGCTGCTGCAGTTATTTCCTCTTCTGATATCCCTTTAATATTAAGTCCAATTAAAAATGACTCCATGTCAATATCATTTACTTTGCCGGACATAATCTGATTCATAGCGTCCTGCATTTCACCCATAGAAAGATTTACTTGATTATTGATTTTTTCTAAAACTTCTTTCATTGTACTTTCAAAAAATTTTCTATAAGTTTCTTACCATTATCTGTATCAATAGATTCTGGATGGAATTGGACTCCATAAATGGGTCTAGTCTTGTGTTTTAGAGCCATAATTACTTCATCATTATCTTCCAAAGTTGCAGTGACTTGAAGTTCATTTGGAAGAGAGCTCTTTTCTACAATTAAGCTATGATATCTAACAACTTTATATGGAGAATTTATTCCATTAAAAACTCCTGATTTATTATGAATAACATTTGAAGTTTTTCCATGATATATATCAGGTGCTTTTATAACATTGCCTCCAAAAGCGGCACCAATAGCCTGATGACCAAGACAGACTCCCAAAAGCGGAGCTGATGATAGCTTAATTAAATCTATTGATATACCAGCTTCATTTGGAGTACATGGTCCCGGAGAAATAATTATTTTTTTTGGATTCAAATTTAATACTTCTTTTGCAGACATTTCATCGTTCCGAATAACTTGTATGTCTTTCTCATACTCACCAATATAGTGAACTAGGTTGTATGTGAAACTATCATAATTATCAATTACAACTATCACGAAATCATCTCCATAGCGTCAAGAAATACTCTCGATTTCTGAAGACATTCTTCCCATTCACTTTCAGGATTTGAGTCTGCAACAATGCCTGCACCAGCCCCAACATGTATCAAGTTGTCTTTAATAATTGCAGTTCGTATTGCTATAGCAGTATCAATATTCCCATTCCATGAAATATACCCTATTGCGCCTCCATAAATACCTCTTGAACTTGGCTCTAATTCATTAATTATTTCCATTGCTCTAATCTTAGGTGCGCCAGATAATGTACCAGCTGGTAATGTCGCTTTCAGTGCATCTATAAAACTAAGTTCAGATGATAATCTACCAACTACGTTAGAAACAATGTGCATCACATGAGAATATCTCTCAATTATCATCTTTTCTGTAACTTTTACTGAACCTATATCAGCCACTCTACCAACATCATTTCTGCCTAAATCAATAAGCATTAAATGTTCAGCAAGTTCTTTTGGATCATTTAACAAATCTTGTTCATTTAGTTTATCTTCCTGTTCGTTTTTGCCTCTTTTCCTTGTACCTGCAATTGGTCGTAATGTTATTTCGTCTTTCTCTAACCTTACTAAAATTTCTGGAGAAGCTCCCACCACATGACACTCATCAAGATTAAGGTAATACATATAAGGTGACGGATTTAACTTTCTTAATGCTGCATATAATTCAAAAGAATCGCCATCAAAAGTTTTAAAGAAGTCTTGTGCCAATACCACTTGCATCACATCCCCTTCTTTAATGTATGTTTTGATTCTCTCAACACTACTAATAAAATCTTCTTTTTTAAAATTTGATTCAAACTGAATTGTTTCTTTAACTTCTTTAAAATCTATCTCTCCAGAAATATTAACCTCACCTAAACTTGTTTCGATCATATATAACTGTTTTAGAGCATCTTCATATGAAATATTATTGGGATCAGCGTTGAATATGGCAGATATAGAATTATCATAATTATCATAAACAATTAATTGTTCTGCTTTTACTAAATAAACATCTGGCATATGCTCTTTAAATTTAGATTCCTTTTTTGAAAGTGCTTTTATTTTTTCTTCGGCGTATTGAGAACTTTCATATGCAAAAAAACCCACATAGCCACCATAAAATCTTGGAAGCTCTTCAGGCTCAAAGGGTTTATATGTTTTTATGATTCTATTGATTTCTTCAAGAGGATTTTTAGATACATAACTTTTATTGGAGCCATTTTCTTCAATTGAAATCTCATTACCAGAAATCTTTATACTATCTTTACAATTTAATCCTATGATTGAATATTGTGCCCATTCTTGACCACCTTCAATTGATTCCAATAAAAAAGTATTTTTCTTATCTTTGATTGATGAATACAAGCTTATTGGAGAATCTAACTCAATGTTTAGATCTTTAATCAATGGAATAATATTAAATCCATCATTAGCAAGCTCGTTGTATTCTTCTTTACTTATCATTTGAAATTATTGATTCAATGTTAACCACATCTCCAACAAATAGATTATTTTTTTTAAACCATCCCTCATTCACTTCAAGTGCATACTTCACATTACTCCTTGAGCAAACAGATTTCCTTGAAAATGGGACCATATCATATATTTCTAATATTTCACCTTCATTACTAATGTAAGCAATACTCAAAGGCATGAAAGTATCCTTCATCCACATACATTGTTGCTTCTTACGCTCCCAAATAAAAAACATACCATAGTCTTCTGGAATAGAATTTCTGAACATTAATCCCTGCCTTCTATCTTCAAAAGACGAAGCAATATCTATTTTTTTTAGAAGCTTATCTAACTTTATGCTTTCTGATGCATTTAGATTAAAAACTAAAAATAATAAACAAGAATATTTAATTAATCTTAGAACGAAGTTCAGATATAGTTTGCTCATAATTTTCTGTATTAAAAATAGCTGAGCCAGCAACAAATGTATCTGCGCCTGCTTTAGATGCTAAACCAATAGTATCTTTGTTAATGCCGCCATCAACCTCAAGACGAATATCTTTTCCAGAATCATCAATCATCTTTCTAACTTGAGAAATTTTTTCCAAAGAACTATGAATAAAAGACTGTCCGCCAAATCCAGGATTAACACTCATTATTAAAACAAGGTCAATATCATTAATTACATTTTCTAGGGTATGCAATGGAGTTGCAGGATTGTATACAAGTCCTACTTTGCATTCCTTATCTTTAATTGCATGAATTGATCTATGAATATGTTTGGATGCTTCTGGATGAAAACTTATTAGATCTGCGCCTGCTTTTATAAAACTTTGAGCTAATTCATCGACAGGATCGATCATCAAATGGACATCTATAAATTCTTTAATTCCATAGTCACGAAGTGCCTTACAAACCATGGGTCCAATTGTAAGATTTGGCACATAATGATTATCCATAACATCAAAATGAACCCAATCTGCTCCTGCATTTAAAACGTCTTTTACCTCATCACCAAGCCTTGCGAAATCTGAAGCTAAGATTGAGGGAGCTATTATGTAATTCTTTTCACTCATAATTAATCATCATTATAAACACTATTAGCTAGTTTTAAACGTTCATGAGTTCCAACATCTATCCAAGGACCTGTCGTGACCTCACCTGTAATGACTCCTTCTTTAATGTAATTAGGTAATACTGAGTCCCACAAATTGAAAATTGGTTTATTGAATTGATTATCTTTAAAGATTGTTGGATTGATTATCGATACTCCTGTCCATGTTTGATCATTTTTATGTTCATTAACCGTAACAATATTATCTTTAATATTAAAATCACCTTGCGGATTATGATCTGGGTTATTAATTCCTACCAAATGTGCTGCCTCTACCTCTTTGGGTAATTTTTTAAGATCAATTTGGTGCAATATATCAGCGTTAGTTAAAAGGAATGGATTATTGCCAATTTTTTCTAGAGCATTATAGACTCCACCTCCAGTTCCAAGTGGTCTGTCTTCAATTGAAAATGAAATATTTAATTCAGAAAAATTCTTGTTTACATGATTAATAATCTGGTCAGCATGATGAGATACATTAATTATAATTTCATGAAAACCGCTTTTTACAAGATAATTAATATTCCAATCTATCAATGACATATTGCCAACCTTGATAAGAGGTTTTGGAAGATTATCCGTGATAGGTGCCAGCCTTTTTCCGTATCCAGCAGCTAAAATCATTGCTTTCATATGTCTAATAGTTTCTTGCTTAGAAGTGGCTGTAATTGTTCAGAAATAAAAAGTTTAGATTTGTGATTACCGGGGATCATGCATTCTAGATTTGAAAGTATCATTGGTAAATCTTTAAGCCTGAAACTTCTTTTATGTTCTATAAAGAGATTTGCTAATGTTCCCAAGATTCTCATATTTCTCTGAATGGATCCCCATCTTAAAAAATTAAATAGTTCTTCAGAATTATATTTAGATTTAATTTGTTTTGAAAAGTAATCAAGCATCATATTAATATCTGTTAAATTTACGGGATAATAATGATCTATCAGAATTCCAGAAAGGTCTATACCAAGAGGTCCGATCTTCATATCTTGATGATCTATTACTGTAATTTGATTTTGATGAAGAATAAGATTACGTCTTTCAAAATCAAAATGACAGTTAACCCATGGTTGTTGTTTTATATTTTCTATTGTCAACAACATTAAATCATCAATTGAATTATCTGGTTCTACCTCTAAAAAATTAATACAAAAGATATCTTTAAAAAGATGCATTTGATCAACCAATTCATTATGGGTTAATTGAGGAATCTCCTCTTGAGGTAATCCTTGAATTTTGGCAAGCAAATCTAATGATAGTTTTAATAAGTTTTGCTTATTTTCCTCATTAAATATGGTTAAGAGATCATCGTCACCTAAGTCTTTTTGCAGGGTAACGCCAATATCAGCATTATGATGAATCACATCTGCTGTACTAATATTATTGGCATTTAATAAATTCGATATTTTAAGAAAATCTAAATGATCTCCTAATGAAGGATTCAAATAACACAATACTAAAGAATCTTTGTTATCCAATACTCTCCAATACTCTCTCCCACTTGCTTCAAGCTTTAAAGGTATTGCTTTAGTCGCATTAAAATTACACTGAGAACTAAGATTTATTACTTCTTCTTCTTTCAACTAGCTATTCTTAATTTCCTCTGGTAAAGGAGTATCATCGGGAACAAAAAAATCAGGCATTAATTCACCAAATGGAACTGAAGCATATTTTTTAAAATCTTTTACTCCTGCATCAAAAAGAACCATGTCATCTATGCAAAAATTACCTGTAAATTCTTTAGAGTCTTTTGTTAGTATTTCGTATGCGGCATCAGCCATAATGTCGACATTTCTTGAAAGTTTCATGATCTCGTCTCCTCCAAGATGATTTTGCACCGCTGCTGTTGCAATGGCAGTCCTAGGCCAAAGTGCATTAACTGCAATACCAAATTCTTTAAACTCTTCAGCCATACCCAATACACACATACTCATAGTGTATTTAGCCATGGTATAAGCAACTGTACCTGCAAACCACTTTGGATGCATATCTAAAGGAGGTGCTAAATTTAAAATATGTGGGTTCGATACTTTTTTAAGATGAGGTAAACAAAATTTACTTACCATATATGTTCCTCTTCCGTTGATTTGATGCATTAAATCGTATCTTTTCATTTCAGTATCTGTAACATTTGTTAACTGAATAGCTGAAGCATTATTTATACATATATCTATGCCTCCAAAATGATCAACTGTCTGATTAACCGCATCTCTAACATTGTCTTCACTTCTAATATCACATATTAGTGGCAATGCTTCTCCACCGGCTTCTACAATTTCATCGGCTGCAGTATATATAGTTCCAGGAAGCTTTGGATGAGGCTCTGCGGTTTTTGCAGCTATTGCAACTTTAGCTCCATCTTGAGCAGCTTTTTTTACCATTGCGAGGCCAATACCTCTACTTCCGCCTGAAATAAATATTACTTTATCTTTTAAACTCATTGTTTTACCTCTTTTTTTTAAAATTTCTCCATATAAGGACGTAAGTCTAACTCATGCGTCCATGAACTTCGATGTTGAGTATGCACAAACCAATAGGCATCTGCAATCGAATCTGGTTGAAGGATGCCATCTTTTTCCTTTAATGCGTATGTGTCGGGGAACATTTCTTTAATAAAAGCTGTGTCAATTGCGCCATCGATCACGAAATGTGCTACATGAATGCCTTGAGGTCCCAGCTCTCTTGCCATACTTTGAGCGACAGCACGAAGAGCAAATTTAGCGCTTGAAAATGCTGAAAAACCTGAACTTCCTCTCATAGAGGCAGTTGCGCCAGTAAAAAATATAGAGCCCTCATTTCGTTTTTTCATATATTTTGCAGCCTCTCTACCTGTTAAAAAGCCTGCAAATGCTGCCATCTCCCATACCTTTCTAAAGACCCTTGAGGTGGTATCTTCAATTGGAAAAAAAACATTTGCACCTGGGTTAAAAATTACAACATCTATTGGGGCAATCTCCTCTTCAACTTCTTTAAAAAAACTTTTTATTGCATCTTCATCTCTTGCATCAACACCAAAACCTTTTGCCCACCCTCCTGAACGATTAATTTCTTCAGCGAGCTTATTAACTTTATCGATGCTTCCAGGTCTTCTGGCTGGACATACCTTATAACCATGACTTGCAAACTTTTTAGTTAAAGCTCCGCCGGTAGCATCTCCCGCCCCTATGATAATTGCAGAATATTTTGAAAAATCTTTCATATAAGTGTTTAATTATCTTACTTTACAAAATTGTGTGTAGAAATGATAGTAGACTTTGTTTTCGATATAGCCAGTCCCAATACGTATCTTGCTCATAAGATAATTCCAGACTTTGAGTCTAGAACTGGAGCAAAATTTAACTATATTCCTTGTTTATTAGGTGGAATACATAAGTTAACAAACAATCAACCTCCTTTTATGGCTTATGCTGACTGTAAGAATAAAACTAATTACCAAATGATAGAGATTGAGCGCTTTATCAAATTGCATAATATAGAAAACTATAAGTTTAACTCTCATTTTCCTCCTAATACTGTGCAAGTGCAAAGAGGAGCAATTGCAGCACAAGAATTAAATATTTTTGAGCAATACTTCGAATGCGTAATAAAAGCTATGTGGGAAAATGATAAAAATATTTCTGATGTAGAGGTTTTAAAAAGTCTTTTATTTGAAAGCGGATTCGATGTTGAAGCAATCATGAGCATAGTTACATCACAGGCCTGCAAAGACAAATTAATTGAGAATACTAATAATGCAGTTGAAAGAGGTTCATTTGGAGTTCCAACCTTTTTTTATGACAATCAAATATTTTTTGGTAAAGATCATCTTTATCAATTAGAGCAGTATATAAATTCGCAAAAATAACCGAACTTTTATCAAAATACTCTTTCAAACCATTGAGGTATAAAATATTGGTATGGTTAAAATGAAAAAATCATTTTATTTTCTTTTTTTGATTGGTTTTCAAGGTTTATTAAGCGCAAACTTAATTGATGAAGGCATCCTGATGAAGAGTAATAAAAATAATGCCTGCCTTATTTATCAGCCATATTTAGGAACTGTTAAAGATATAGACAATTTAGATATTAAATCGGATAAATTTCAAATCAATGATGAAAAGATTTTATTTTTAGATGGAAACGTTGCAATAGATTTTCCTGACGGGATACTCAAAACAGGGATTGCCAGAATTGATCAAGATAATGGAATTGTTAATTTTAAAAAAAATGGTGATTTATTTCTTAAAGATTATTTTTTTAGAGCACAAGAAGGAAGTTTTAATAAAGATGAGCAATTAATAGACCTTAAAAAGGGAGAGCTATTCTTAGAAAGCAGAGGTCTAATTGTAAGATTTGATGATTTGGGGGGAGACTTAGATAAGAACATCCTGCTTAACAATGTTTCTATGACATCTTGCGCAAATACATCTGATGGCTGGGAGCTTGCAGCTGAAAGAATTGAGATTGATGATGCAACTAAAAGAGGCAAAGCGGAAAAAGTAAAAATCAAAATATTTGATCAAACTATTATTAAGCTGCCCTATCTTCCATTTGCAACATCTTCAGATAGAATGACTGGATTTCTTGAACCAACTTTGTCCTATTCATCTGATGGATTAGATTTTATGATTCCATACTTTAAAGTTATTTCAGAAAAATCAGATGTAACTCTAGCAGCTAGAAATATTTCAGAAAGAGGCTTTGGTTTTGAAGGAAATATTAGAGCTGTTCATGGAGATGATAAGCATTTAAGAAATTTTGATTTTATATATTTTAATAAAGACAAAGAATATCAAAAGTTATATCCCAAAACATCTGATTCTAGATGGGGATTTAATCTTCTAGATACCTTTGGTAATAAAAATAAATTCTGGATGGATATAGATTGGTCAAAAGCATCTGATAGTCTTGTTTTAAGAGATATACCCGGCGAAATAACAACTATAGGCAAAGAAAGAGCACAAAATCTTAAGCAGACTATAGTTATAAATAGTGTATACAATAACCTCAGCTTTAAATTAGAGCATGAGGGATATCAGACTTTAAATCCCGTCCTTACAAATGGATATGAAAAGTCTCCCGTCATAGCCATAAATTATTTTAAAAATTTTAATAATTTTACTTTTAGCCAAGGTATTAACGTTACTTACTTTAAAGCGAAAAGCATTCATGGCTACTTAGGATATGAGGATACGAACAATAAATTTTTATCTCTTATATCAAATCCACTTGAAGGAAGAAGAACTTTTTCAAGCCTAAAAATTATTAATAATTCTTATTCAAATGGTTTTAAGATTTCCAGTGCCATCGGCATGCAAACTTTAAGTTATAACTTAGATAACAGTATGCAAAAAACTAACTCTGTAGCGGTACCTAATCTAAGTATTGATATTAGTTCTTTGTTTGTAAATAAGATTGATGAAACAATTCATTTAATTAAACCCAAAATATTTTATGGATATGTTGGATACAAAGATCAAAGTATGAATCCAGTATTTGATTCCAATAATGTTTCAAAAATGAATCAAATATTTAATGTTAGTCGTTTTTCAGGGATGGATAGAATTGGCGATGAAAACTTTTATTCCCTTGGCATAAATTACACTAAACGCGAAACGGGAAGAGATAAATTTTCATTTGAAATTTCAAAAAAATATTATCTAAAAGATAGAAAAGTATCTTTAAGTGACCTGAATATGCATTCAATGAATATGTCCTCGATGCAAATGATGTCATTAAGTTCAGATGAGGATCCTTTAATGTTAATGGGCAAATGGATGCCCAGTATGAACACCATGATTATGACATATGGGAGCTATCACAAAGATCAAAAAAAATTTCCAATGGCTGGTATTACAGCAAAGCATAAATTTGAAAAAGGAAGTATTGGCTATGCAAAAAGATATACAAAAATGTCTGGGGATTTCAATACTGTGTTAGATTATTCTGAGTTTTTTGCCGATCTAGAACTCAAAAATAATTTTAGTCTTATTGCCAAATTTAAAAGAGATGATGATTCAAACACTAAAATTGAATCCATATTTGGCGTAGGTTATGAAAACTGTTGCGTTGCTTTAAGTGTCACAGCATCGGATAAAAATCTATCTAAATACTTAGATGGATTAGAATCAGACTCCTACGCATATCTTAATGATGCATGGGGTAATATAATAAGTATAGAAAATAAAAGTAGAATTAACTTTGAATTTCAACTAAAAGGTTTGAACTCAACCTTTGAAAAAGTTGGAAGATTGATGAATAATTCTATTCTGAATTACTAAAGATTTATGAAAAAATTATTTCTAACACTATATTTGTTATCTTCAACAATCTTATATGCAAAGATTGAAGTGCTTGATCGTATTGCTGTAATAGTTGATGACGGGGTAATAATGGAGTCTCAAATCACCAAGACGTTGGCTGATGTAAGTAAAAGATATGATGACCAAAATATACCACCGCCACCTGCAGATATATTACTTGAGCAAGTTACAGAAAAGCTAATTATCGAAGAATTACAGCTTCAAATGGCTGATAGAGCTGGCGTAAGAATTAGTGATGCTGAACTTAATCTTACTTTAAGTAGATTGGCAGCTAATAATCAATTATCTCTAGAGGAATTTGTTGTATTTGTTGAAGAAAATGGAGACTCGTATGAAGACCTTCGCGAACAAATGAGAAGAGAAATGAGAATTCAAAGAATTCAAAGAGGCAGAGTTAACTCAAGCATAGATATCACAGAGAAAGAGTTTGAATCTTTCTTGGCAACAGATGAAACTTTAAGCGCTCTAGATCCTGAGTTATTGGTGAGACAAATACTTGTTAAGAATCTTTCTACAGCAAACGAAGTAATCGAATTATTAGATAATGGATCAGATTTTGCAGAAATTGCCAAAGAAAAATCTATTAGCTCAAATGCACAATCTGGCGGCCTTCTTAATTGGAGAAAAGCAGTCGATATGCCAGAGTTATTTGAGAAAGCCCTAGTAAATCAATCAATAGGATTTATATCAGAACCTCTTGAAAGTGGATCTGGATACCATATTCTCCAACTTGAAGATAAACGAGGTGAATTTGTTCAATTTGAAGATCAATGGCAATCAAGGCATATCTTATTAATACCATCAGCAATCAGAACCGAAGACGATACAGAGCTCGAACTTAATAATATTAGACAAAGGGTCATTGATGGAGAAAGCTTTGAATTGCTGGCAAAAGAATTTTCTGAGGATCCAGGCTCAGCTCTACAAGGTGGCGATCTTGGTTGGTTAGGTCTTGGTGTTCTAGCTGAAGAGTTTGAGGCGACAATGCTGGAAATGGAAATAGGCGAAATCTCACCAGTATTTCAAACTGAATTTGGTTTCCATTTTCTTGAGGTTTTGGCCAAAAGAAGTCATGAATTAACTGATGATTTAATTAAAGATAGAGCCTATTCAATTCTATATGCAAGAAAATTTGATGAAGAGCTTGAAAATACTCTCAGATCAATGAGAGCTGAAGCTTTTGTAGAGTTTAAAGATCTAGATTGAAAAAAATTATCTACTCGCCTGGAGAGCCAGCTGGTATTGGACCAGATTTAATAATTAAATTAGCAGCTTCAAAAAAATGGTGCGATTTCAAGGTTCCAATTGTTAGTATTGGAGATCCAAAACTTTTTCTGGATAGAGCCGATCTTCTTGGCAAAAAAATAGAAATTAATGAAGTTGATTCCATAAACAAAGTTAGAACTAATCAAAAAAACTTAATACAGGTCATCAATATTGCAAAATGTAATAAAACTGCAGCTGGGAAAATTTATAAAAGCAATGCTCGCTATGTATTAAATAATCTTGACTATGCGATTAAAGAAACATTACATAATAAAAGAACTGCCTTAGTAACAGGCCCTCTCAATAAAGAAATTATTATCTCAATTGATAAAAAATTTACTGGTCATACAGAGTACATCCAAAAAATTACAAAAAGCAATGGTGTTCTGATGATGTTAGCATCTGACCAGCTAAGAGTAGCCCTTGCAACTACTCACATACCAATAAAAGATGTTGCAAAAACTATCACCAAAGAATTAATTATTAATAAAGTGAAAATACTAAATAATGATCTAAAGACTAAATTTAATATTAAAAATCCACATATTAAAGTTTTAGGTCTAAATCCTCATGCGGGTGAAAATGGAAAAATAGGTAGTGAAGAGCAGCTCCATATCAAACCTGCCCTTAAGAACTTAAGAAAAAAAAATATAAACATCTCTATGCCATTATCAGCAGATACAGCATTTTCGAAAAAAAACTTAAAAAAAACTGATGCATTTTTAGGAATGTATCATGATCAAGTCTTGCCAGTTCTTAAAGCTCTTAGTTTTGGCAACTCAATAAATATAACTCTTGGGGTTCCAATCATAAGAACTTCGGTTGATCATGGGGTAGCTCTTAATATAGCAGGGACAAAAAACGCTGATACGTCTTCGCTGGAACTTGCAATCATGACTGCTAAAAAACTTATTAAATGAAATCTAGAGACACTAGAAGAAAATTTGGACAAAACTATTTAAAAGATCCTGCGATATTAATACAAATGGGGAGAGCTATAAATCCAAAAAAATATGAAAATATTCTAGAAATTGGGCCTGGACTTGGAGCGCTTACAAATCAAATAAATCTAGAGGGCGTAAATATTGTTGGAATAGATATAGATGAAGAAAATATAAATTACTTAAAAAAGAAATTTCATGGCCCTGCTCGGTTTAACTTTATTAAAGAAAATATTCTCAAGTATCAGCTTAAAGATACCAATCAAAGAGTTGTTGGTAACCTTCCCTACAATATTTCTACTCAAATCATTTTAAATTTAATTGATAATGCAGAGTGTATTGTTGACATGCACTTCTTAGTTCAAAAAGAAGTAGCTGAAAAAATCACTGGTGCAGTTGGTTCAAAAGATTGGGGCAAATTAGCAATTAAAATTGCTGCATTCTTTGAGAGTCAAGTATTATTTGACGTTCCGCCTGATGCTTTTGACATTAAACCAAAAGTAAACTCTAGCTTTATTAGATTGCTTCCAAAACAAAATATCACTGCTAATTTAGCTATTAAAAATAATTTATTTAAGCTGGTTGATTTAGCTTTTATTTCAAGACGGAAAAATATTAAAAATAATCTCAAAAATCTTAATGTGAATTGGAGCGAAATAAATATTGACCCATCTAAAAGACCAGAAGAACTTTCTCTAAGCCAATTCATTAGTCTTGCAAAGGAATATTCTGCTTAATGAGTCATTATGTGATTGGTGATGTTCAAGGATGTTACGATGAACTAGTAGCTCTGTGTACTAAAGTTAAATTTGAACCTCAAAAAGATAAATTAATTTTTGCTGGAGATCTCGTTAACAGAGGTCCTAAATCTTTGGAAGTTCTAAATTTTTGTATTGAAAATAGAGAGTCTGTCAAAGCTGTTTTGGGGAATCATGATTTTTATCTCTTATATTTGATTGAGCATCAAAAAAGGAATAAGTCACTAAAACAAATTTTTGAGGCAAATAATCTAGATGAAATTAATAAATGGCTTAAGGGACTGCCATTGTTATTAAAGATTAAAATTAAAACCAACATTTACTGGATAGCTCATGCGGGCATACCTTTTTTATGGGATTTTAAAATTGCACAACAACTATCAAAAGAAATTCAGTCTGCTATCAGAAATGATGCTTATAATCTTTTTGAAAATATGTGGGGAGATACTCCAAGCTTATGGAATCTAGAACTAGAAAAATATAAAAGGCAAAGGCTTATTATCAACTACTTCACTAGAATGAGATTCACAGATAAAAAAGGTGCGCTAAAATTAAAGAAGAAAGATCTAACGCCTGAAAAAAATCATATACCTTGGTTTGAACAAACTAAAAACAATCTTAAAGACAATGAAAAAATTATTTTTGGCCATTGGGCTGCACTCAATGGTAAAACTAACTTAGATAACATAATCGGCATAGATACAGGTTGTGTTTGGGGAAATAAGCTAACAGCTATAAGATTAGAAGATGAAAAACTATTTCATGTTAGTAAAAAATGAATATTTATAAAGTTGGTGGCGCTGTAAGAGATTCTTTATTAGGCATAAAAGCAACCGATACCGACTGGGTTGTAGTGGGCTCTTCTCCGGACGAAATGATCTCAAAAGGATTTAAACCAATTGGTAAAAACTTTCCAGTATTTTTACATCCTGAAACAAATGAAGAATATGCATTAGCAAGGACTGAGAAAAAGTCAGGAACTGGCTACAAAGGTTTCACATTTTATTATGGTGATGATGTGACGCTTGAAGATGACTTATCTAGAAGAGACTTTACTATTAATGCAATGGCGCAAGATGAGTCTGGGCATATTATTGATCCTTTCGGAGGTCAGAATGATCTAAAAAATAAACTATTTAAACACGTTACAGAAGCTTTTTATGAAGACCCTCTCAGAGCAATAAGATTAGCCAGATTTTATACCTATGATCATCTAAAAGATTTCAATCTTGATGAATCTTCTCGAAATTGTATTGTTGAAATTGTAAATTCTGGTGAAATTGCAGACCTATCCCCTGATAGAGTTTGGGCAGAAACAATGAGGGCTATAAATAGTTCAAATCCTAATAATTATTTTGAAAAAATTATTTCTTTTAATTTAAAAGAACCATATTTCTCTAATCTTGAAATATATCAATGCGATACTCACAAAAATTGTCTTGTTAGGTGGTCAGAACTTCAGATAAATAATAACTTTAGTTTAGGCAAAAATTTACCTATTCCTAACGAATATAAGAACGCATCATCGTTGCTAGAAAATATATCAAAGATGTCTGAAACTGATGATGAAAATACAATTAATATTGCTAAAAAAATTAACTTTACAAGAGATTCTAATCTCATAACTTTGCTCTGCACTCTTCCTAATATTGCAGCAAACAAAAATTTTATACTTAAGCTTGTTAATGAATTGCAAAATACTGACTTCGCACAACTTTCTCAGTACTCTAATGAGAAAATTGAAGAAGAAAAGACTAAAATATACAGAACAATTATTAATAAATGTAAATGAATAAAACTATATTTATAACAGGCGCAGCAAAAAGAATTGGTAAAGATATTGCGCTTACTTTTAGCGATTCAGGCTGGAATATAATTATTCACTACAATTCTTCTAAACAGGAAGCTGATGAGCTGGCAGCACAAATTAATTCAAAAAATCCAGATACGGCAAAAATTGTGCAAGGAAATTTAGATATTGCTGATGATGTGAAAAGAATATTGAGTGAAGTTGAGGAGATGTTCCCCTCTATAGATATACTTGTGAATAATGCTTCTACTTTTTACCCTACTCCTATTGAGGAAGTTTCAGAGGATCATTGGAATAAATTAATTGGTAGTAACTTAAAAGGGCCTTTATTTCTAATACAAGGTCTTAAAGATAAATTAAAGCTTTCTAAGGGTTCGATTATCAATATTACTGATACTAATTTAACAAAAGGTGTTCCTAATTATTCTATATACTCAGCTGCAAAAGCAGGCCTTGAGGCGATCACCAAAGGTCTTGCAAGAGAATTAGCACCTGATATTAAAGTAAATGCTGTTGCTCCTGGAGCTATGCTGGAACCACCTGATGTAACTTGGACTGATGAACAAAAAAACAAAGTCATAGAAAATATTCCCCTAAAACGAATGGGTTCAGAAAAAGATATTGCAGAAACAGTTAAATTTCTTGCTCACTCCGAGTATATTACCGGCCAAATAATCAGAGTGGATGGAGGAAGATCTTTATGACTGATTCAAGCAAAGTTCTTGATGATGCTAAGTACTCTGGAACTAAAGAAGTCGATGAAAGTCTTAAAATTGATGCTACAAAATTACAACCATGGATTGATGCACATGTACCAGACGCTGGAAAAATAAATGCAATTGAACAGTTCAAGGGCGGCCAATCAAATCCAACATATAAAATTATTACAGATAAGATAAATCTTGTTCTCAGAAGAAAACCCCCTGGGAAACTTCTTCCATCTGCCCATGCTGTAGATAGAGAATATAAAGTTATTACCGCTTTGTATGAAACAGATGTTGCCGTACCAAAAACTTATGGATTATGTGAAGATCAAGATATAGCAGGAACAACTTTTTTTGTTATGGATTTTTTGGATGGGGACCTTTTTTGGGATCCAATGATTCCATCAGTCTCAAAAGAAGATAGGATTCAAATTTACAAAAATAAAAATGATACGTTAGTCAAACTGCATAACGTTGATTATAAAAAGATTGGGCTGGAAGATTACGGAAAACCTGGAAACTATGTTGCAAGACAGGTCGCTAGATGGTCAAAACAATATCGAGCATCAGAAACTGACAACATTGAAGCCATGAATAACCTTATTGAATGGCTGCCTCAAAATATTCCTGATGATGATGAAACTACTATCGTACATGGAGATTATCGTTTAGATAATATGATTCTAAAAGATAATAAAGTGATGGGAGTGCTGGATTGGGAACTTTCAACATTGGGTCATCCAATTGCTGATTTTAGTTATCACTGTCTGACATGGAGAACACAAGAAGCATATTATGATCATGCAAAATTAAAAGAACTAGGAGTGCCTAATGAACAAGAATACAGAGATATGTATTCTGAAAGCACCGGCAAAGACCTTTCAGCTAATTGGGAGTTCTATATGGCATTTAATATGTTTAAAATTGCTGCTATTTGTCAAGGCATACTTGGAAGAGTTAGAGATGGAACTGCAGCTAGCAAACATGCTGAAGAAAGAGGAATGACTGTTTACCCTCTTTCAGAGGCTGCATGGTCAACAATTGAAAAGAATTTTTAATACACCATAAAGTGAATATAGAGCAAAAACAAATTAAAAATAAAATGTTTAAAGCTTTCTTACAAATTCAAAAAATGGAAGTACCCTACTCAATAAAAAATAAAATGCTAGGTGCTCTTTTTGGAATGGCCCCTAATGGATGGCGTGTTGTTGGGATAACCAAAGATGCCTTGATAAGATTTAAGAAATACGACTTTAAGTATAAATCTGGAATGGGTATAAACAGAAGCCATATATTTCCTAGGCATAAAAGAAATAGATTTTTACTTAGTAAAGAAAACTGGACAATGGATAAATGGTGGGAATATTTTTATTCAAGAGACAAGTGCATCCTTGCCACATCTACTGAAAATATGAATAAGGAGCCTATTGTTTCTAAGTTTAGAGTGCCTAAGGGTTTATTTAGAAGTTCTGGATTTTCTTTTAAAGTTAGAGATGAAGAAACTAAATTCCTCAAAGAGATCTATAAAAAATATAGTTCACAACAATTCCTTTAGTGGATTTGATACAAAATCATATTTTTCAATTTCATCGCTCTCGAAAATTATTTCATCATCATCAACTTGTAAAACAATGTCTATATCTAAAGTTCTTGCGCTAAATTTTGGTGCATTTCTATTCCTTCCCGTCATATCTTCAATTTTTTTTAATTTTAGGTTTAATTCATCAAAGTTGAGTGAGCTGTCACCTGAGACCACTAAATTTAGAAAGTCATCTCCTTCAAATCCAACTGCCTTTGTTTGGTATGTAGAAGATTTATTAATATTGGAAAAAATAAGGTCTAGTTCTTTTATAGCAGAATCAATATTCTTGGTTGCTTCAATGTTACTACCAATTGACAAAAAATATTTCATTACCTTTCGATTTTAATTCCAACATCTTTAGCGCCTCTTAAAGCGCCAGGTTTTGAAATTCTTAATTTTACGGATTCGACTTCAAAGTTTGTTTTGATTAAATCTGCTATCCCTTCTATAAGTGATTCTTGCAGTTGAAAGGAGGATTCTTCAACATACTTTATTACTGCTTTACAAATTTTTTTATAATCCAGAGTATCTTCTATTGAATCATTTTTAGCGGCTTTCTTGCAATCAAAAAGAAATTCAATATCTATACTAACCTCTTGTTTGGTCTCTCGCTCCCAATCGAATATTCCTATGATTGTTTTTACTCTTAAATCTTCTATATAAATAATGTCTTTCATTTTCCTAACTCATTTAATGGCCATCTAGCTCTTGCCGAAGATATTTTATAATCCTGCTTACTTGGTTTCATCATTGATCCCACAAAAGCAATCATAGCAGCATTATCACCACAGTATTTAAGGTCTGGATAATAAACTTTTATGCCTATCTTTGCCTCAAGATCCTTAAATTTAGTTCTTATATATTTATTAGCTGCAACTCCTCCAGCTATTATCACTTCGTTTCTATTTGTTTCATTAACTGTCTTTTGTATTTTAGCAACTAAAACATCTGTAACTGCTTTTTGAAATGATGCAGCTATATTCGCTTTAGTAGATTGATCCAGATTAGATATCTTTTGAACAGTATATAAAACTGAGGTTTTTAGACCGCTTAAACTCATATCAAGTGTATCACTATGAAGCATAGGTCTTGGAAAGTCATAAGCATTTTCATCTCCTTCTAAGGCAAGTTTTTCAATATGTGGTCCTCCCGGATATGGTAAATCTAATAATTTTGCTACTTTATCGAATGCCTCTCCAACAGCATCATCTTGCGATTGGCCAAGTATGGAATAATCGCCCTTTTCTTTAACATCAACAATCATGCTATGTCCACCGGATACTAATAAACAGATAAAAGGCATTTTAATCTCTGGAAACTCCATCATTGGTGACATTAAATGTCCCTCAAGATGATTAATTGGTATCAAGGGAATATCAAGCGCTTCCGAAAGCCCTTGAGCAAAACTTTCACCAATTAGAAGTGCTCCTAAAAGACCTGGTCCTGAGGTATAAGCAATTTGATCTATACTATCTAATGGATGATCTCCAAGCGCATTTTTTAATACCTTCACAATTTTTGAACAATGATCTCTTGAAGCTAATTCAGGCACTACACCACCGTATTCAGCATGCATATTAATTTGGCTATAAATAGATTCTCCTACGATTCCTTTCTCTGAATCGTAAATAGCGATTGCTGTTTCATCGCAAGAAGTCTCAATTCCTAAAGTTTTCATAAAAAAGTTTTGCAAAAATGTTAATAAAAGCCTAAACTACGCGTCACATTATGCCTTCAATTATTATAAAAGATACAGAACATTTTGATATTGGTTTAAGGAAATTCAAACGTGCTTGTGAAAAAGCCGCAATAGTTCCTGAAATCAGAGCAAGAGAGTTCTATGAAAAGCCAACTGAGAAAAGAAAGCGTCTAATGGCAGCTGCTGTAAAAAGAGCAAGAAAAACCAATAGAAAATTCTCGTTTCCTAGGCAAAGATCTAGATAGTTTTGGCGCTTTTATCAGATATTAAAAATGACCTGAAACAAGCTATGCTTGATAAAGATAATTTTGTTCGAGATACGCTAAGGTTGTTTATGGCCGAAGTCCAAAGATTTGAAATAGATAATAAAGAAGAAGTTGACGATGCAAAAGCTGTGCAAATCATTAACAAGATGATTAAACAAAGAAATGACTCAATTTCACAGTTTAGAGATGGTGGTAGAGATGATCTTGCTGACAACGAACAAAGTGAGGTAGACGTTCTTTCAAAATATAAGCCAGAACAACTTAGTGAAGAGGATGTGGCGGTAAAAGTTAAAGAAGCAATCGCAGAGGTAAATGCTAGTTCTATGGCAGATATGGGGAAAGTTATGGGAATTCTGAAGTCAACATTGGCTGGAACTGCTGATATGGGAATGGTGAGTAATGTTGTTAAAAATGAGCTTAGTTAAAGTTCAAAACTATAATGAAAAGAAATCAGGACCGCCCTCTAAATAAGCTCAGAGAAATCTCACTAGAAATTAATATTAATATTCATGCTGAAGGTTCAGTATTGGTTTCGTTTGGTAACACTAAAGTGATTTGTACTGCATCAATTGAGCATAACGTTCCTAGGTGGATGAAAAACTCTGACGAAGGCTGGGTTACTGCGGAATATGGTATGTTACCAAGATCTACAAATGAAAGAATGAGTAGAGAAGCCGCAAGAGGAAAGCAGAGTGGCAGAACTCAAGAAATTCAAAGATTAATTGGTAGGTCGCTTCGTCAAGCAGTAAATCTTAAATATCTTAAAGGTAAAACTATAAATATAGATTGTGATGTAATTCAAGCAGACGGTGGCACAAGAACAGCTGCTATAACAGGTGGATGTGTGGCATTATTTTCAGCTATTAATAATCATCATGATGATAAAAGAGCAATTAAATCTTATGTTGCAGCAGTATCACTTGGAGTAAAAGATAACAATGTTCTACTTGATTTAGATTACTCAGAAGATAGTTCAGCAGATACTGATTTAAATATTGTGATGAACGATAAAGACGAGTTAATTGAAATTCAAGGAACTGCTGAAGATGTGCCTTTTTCAAAAAATGAACTTAATGATATGCTTAAATTAGGGAGTTCAGCAATTGCAGAATTAATTGAAAAACAAAAAGCCTGTATAGAATAAGTGAAAGATTATCAAGAATCATTCTTAAAATTAGCAATCAAATCAAAATCGCTTCAATTTGGAGAATTTACATTAAAGTCTGGCCGCTCAAGTCCTTATTTTTTTAATGCTGCCAATATGCTTAGCTCATGCAGCTTATATGAACTTGCAAAATGTTATGTAGATGCAATCGAGGATAAAAATTTAAATTTTGACTGTATTTATGGTCCTGCATATAAAGGAATATTTCTAGGATCAATTGTTGCAACTCTTTTTAGCGAACAGGGAAATGATTACCCTCTTGCGTTTAACCGAAAAGAGGAAAAAGACCATGGCGAAGGTGGCAATATCATTGGAGCTAAACCCAATGGAAATGTATTAATAATAGATGATGTGTTATCTGCAGGTACTGCTGGCAGAGAGTCAATTGAAACAATATTAAATTTAGATGCCTCTCCAGCATGTTTTATAGTTGGCCTTGATAGACAAGAAAAAGGCAATTCAGAGATGTCATCTAGCTCAGAACTGAGTACTGAATTTAATATAAAAGTTGAATCCATTGTAAATCTTGATACTTTGATAAACTTTGTTGCAAATGATTTGACGTATTCAGAATTCTTGCCAAATTTAAATAAATATAGAGAAGAATGGGGAGCATAAATGTTTTCTGGAATAGTTAAGGGTACTGGCAAAGTTTCTAAGGTTACATCTAAAAAAGACTGTGTTTCAATTGAGATAATACCTCCCAACAATTTTAATACTCGACTTAAAAAAGGAGCTAGCGTTTCAGTGGATGGGGTTTGCTTAACATCTTTAGATACTGGAAAAACAAAATTGAAGTTTGATGTAATTGACGAAACTCTTGCGAGAACGAACTTAAAATTACTTAAAAAAAATTCTCTTGTTAATCTTGAAAGATCGATAACAGCCTCGACTGAGATTGGAGGTCATTTAATGTCTGGACATATACATTTTACTGGAAAGGTTAAAGAAATTATTTCTAAAGAAAATACTAAAGATTTTATTATTGGTTTCCCAAAAAAATTTAAGCAATATATTCTTGAGAAGGGCTATATTGGGGTAAATGGTTGTAGTTTAACTATTGGAAAAGTAAAAAATAATTCTTTTAATTTACACCTAATTCCAGAGACGCTATCAATCACAAATCTTAAAAACATGGTTAAAGGCGATCATGTTAATATAGAAATTGATCAAAATACCATAGCAATTGTTGAGACTGTAAAAAACTACTTAACTGCCCAAAAATCTCGATAAAACTGCCATTCTTATTGCGACACCATTAGCAATTTGCTGTCTTATAACAGAATTTTCTGAGTCATACACAGCCTCGGTGATTTCTATATAATTTACAGGCCCTGGATGCATAATTATTGCATCCCCTTTAGCATTCTCAAGTTTTTCTGACGAAAGTTGATATTCGCTTTTATAAGTTTCTAAATCTAAATTTAATTCCTTCTCGAATCTTTCGTATTGAATTCTTAATGTCATAACAACATCAGCATCTTGCAATGCTGTTGCCATGTCAGCTTCGTATCTGCCTATTTTTGGATCTCTGTATTTTGTACACATTTCAGGATGTCCACAAAATGTTAAAGAACCTATATCAAAGTTTGAGATGCCCTCTACAAAAGATGAAGTAACTCTTGAATGATCAAGGTCTCCAATGATTACAATATTTAAGTCATCTAACTTATCCTTATGATCAATTATTGTTTTTAAATCTAAAAGAGCTTGTGTCGGATGAGAAATAGATCCTTCTCCTGCATTTACAAATACCATTTCTGGTAATGTTTCTGCCAATTCTCGAATAATAGATTCAGGATGTCTGAGAACACATAAATCTACTCCCATTAAGTTAAGTGCATCAATAGTCTCGTAAATTGATTCTCCTTTTTGCACAGAAGAATTCTCAATATTGAAGTCTATTACAGAACATCCTAAATTTTTTGCAGCTATTGCAAACGAAGATTTAGTTCTAGTGCTTGGCTCACAAAAAACATTAGCTATAGTTTTATCAGGAAATAAACTTTCTCTTCTAAAACTACCCTCATCGTTAAAAAAATTATTTGCGAATTCAATAAGTTCTAATATCTCTTTTTTAGATAAATCATTTATTGATAGTAAATTATTAGCCATCTATTGAAATAATAGCCTCAATTTCAACGTTCACACCAAGCGGAAGACCCGAAACCTCTACTGTTGCTCTTGCAGGATAAGGCTCAGAAAAATGCTCTTTCATGACATCGTTTACAACTGCAAAGTTTCCAAGATCAGTTAAGAAAATTGTTATTTTAACAGCGTCATCTAAACTATATCCTGCAGCTTCACAAATACTTTTAAGGTTTTTGAGAACTTGATTAGCTTCATCTTCAATTGATCCTTCAACTAAATTTCCTGTCATAGGATCCATGGGTATTTGACCTGAAATAAACATTAAATTTTTAGTTTTTACTGCTTGAGAGTATGGCCCAATTGCTTGAGGTGCATTTGTAGTAGATATTATTTCTTTAGGCATTTTTTTTGACTCCATTGAAAAAATTAAAATGACTATAACTAGAATTGTACATAAAAAAAATAAAATTTTTTTACTATTTTTCATTAATATTTCGTTTACAACTAGTTGTTATTTTCATAGCTCTAATTTTTTGCATAATTTGTCTAAGTTCTTGTTTGTCCTTAACTTCAATTTGTATTTCAAAGCCTGCAAATTTTTTATCTATAGTTTTTGTATTTACATATCCTATATTAATGCCCGATCTTGCAAAAACTGAAGAAACATCCGATAAAACTCCCACCTTATCTTCTGTGTTGATATCAATCCTAACTTTATATAAATGATCTTTTTTATTTTCACCCCAAATTGCTGGCATATATCTGGGATCTTTTTTTATAAAAGGAGTTACTTGTTTGCATTTTTTATGATGAATAACCATACCTCTCTCAGTATCTGAATGGGCTACAACATTATCTCCATAACAAGGCAAGCAGCAACGAGCAAACCTTACCCTCACGCTTTCAATCTTGTTGTCAATAATTAGAACAGGTTTAGGCTCTTTAATCCCTTCTCTTATTTGCAGTCCAGAATAAAATCGCTCAGCAATAATACTTCCTGTTCTTTTACCTAATCCAAGATCTGTTAAAAGTTTATTTAAAGACGTAACGCCTATTGAATCTAAAATCTTCTTTAATGCTGATCCTCTATACTCATCTAAAGAAGTTCCACCTCTTTTTAATTCAGTTTCTAGCATTACTTTTCCAGCTTTTCTGGCATCTGAAACTTTCTGCTTTCTTAATCTTGATCTGATTGCGCTTCTAGCCTTACTTGTAACAACATAATTTAGCCATGATGGATCTAAGTCAGAACCACTTTTAGATGTAATAATTTCTACAGTCTGTCCGGTTTCTAACTCTACATTTAAAGGAACTTCACTTCGATTGACTTTACAGCCTACGATTGTATCCCCTAAATCAGTGTGGACTTCGTAGGCAAAGTCTATTGGAGTTGATCCTCTTCTTAAAGCATAAACATCTCCTTTTGGTGAAAATAAAAATACTTCATCTGAGTCTAAATCTGTTTTAATGGATTGAGCAAATTCTTCTGGATTGTTTGATTTTTTTTGAAGATCTATTAGACCTGATAACCATTTAGTAGCCCTTAATTCAGAATTTGAATCTTCATCTGCAGTTTTATATTGCCAATGTGCAGCAATACCATAACTAGCAATTTCTGACATATTCCTAGTTTGAATTTGAACCTCGATTGGAAATGCATTTAGCGCCAATAAGCTAGTGTGCAATGCTTGGTAGCCGTTACTCTTAGGAATAGCAATATAATCTTTAAATCTATTCTCTATTGGAGCGAAGTAATTGTGAATAATGCCAAGAGATCTATAACAATCATCAATTGAGTCTACAAGAATTCTAAAACCATAAACATCTAATATTTCTGAGAAAGGTTTATGTTTAGACTTAATTTTTCTATAAATACTATAAATATTTTTTTCTCTACCTTTTACTCCTACATTTTCAACACCATTAGATTTTAAATGTCGCTTTAGCTCTCTCCTTATCTTTGAAACAATTCTTTTTCGTCCGCCACTGGATTTTTTTATTGCACTTTCAAGCATTGAAGCTCGCAGAGGATGAATGCATCTAAAAGCTAAATCTTCAAGCTCTGCTCGAATATCCTGCATTCCAATTCTTAGAGCTAATGGACCATATAATTCAATTGTCTCTTTAGATTTTTTTATTTGTTTAGAGCGAGGAAGGTGTTCAATCGTTCTCATATTATGCAAACGATCACAAATCTTAACTAAAACTACTCTAACATCTTTCGACATTGCTAACATCATCTTTTGAAGGTTATTAGCATCTCGATCATTCTTACTGGTTATATCTAATTTTCCAAGCTTACTAACTCCATCAACAATTTCAGCAACACTATCCCCAAATAGTTTTTTTAAATTATTCTTATTTACATCACAGTCTTCAAGTACATCATGCATTAATGCTGCACATATTGAATCTGGATCCATCTTTAGATCTAAGAGAATGTTCGAGACTGCTACAGGATGTGTTATATATTTTGAGCCATCTCTTCTTAATTGACCCTCATGCGCGTAAAAAGCCAAAGTATAGGCTTTTTGTATTTTTTTGATGTCTGATTTATTTAAATATGATGATGCTTTTTTATAAAAATCAGGAGGAAGTCTTAAGATATCATTTTCAGAAAAATCATTAATTAGAATACTTGGGAGTGCATGTTCACTCAAGATAGTCCCCCATAATCATTTATCCTATATTTTCACCTTCTTGATTAATTGGTTCTGCACTAAATTCATTACTCAGAATATCTTGATCGAGCCATTCTTTAAGAGTTTCATTATCAAGTAAACCCTCTTCAATTTCTCTTAGTGCTACTATTGTTGGCTTATCGTTGTCCCACTCTACTAATGGCTCTCTACTTGTTGTAGAGAGTTGCCTAGCTCTTTTTGATGCCATAATAATAAGATCAAACCTACTTGGTATTTTTTCTAAACAATCTTCTACTGTAATTCTTGCCATTTTGTTATCTCCTGGGAGGTGTATTCTATTCCAATTGTCCTATTAATCCAATAAATCTTGTAATTTATTCAGATTGGCATGTTTGTTATCTATAACCTTTCTACCAAATATTATAGAAGAAATTTGCTCAAACGCCTCATTAAAGTCATCATTTAACACCACATAATCAAATGAACTTGCGTATTCTAGCTCTTTTTTTGCATTAATTAATCTATTCTCGATGACCTCTTTAGAATCAAGACCTCTTGTGAAAAGTCTTTCCTTTAATTCCTCGAAAGATGGTGGAATGATAAAAATAGAAACATAATTTTGCAATGAATTTCTGATTTGATTAAATCCCTGAACATCAATATCTAAAATCACCTGAACTCCCTCATTAATTTTTTCATTTACATAAGATTTTAAGGTGCCATACATATAGCCATGAACTTCTGCACTTTCTATAAAGGCATTTTCTTTTTGCAAGTTAACAAATTCTTCTTTGGATATAAAAAAATAATCCTTGCCATTAATTTCACCCTTTCTGGCGGGTCTAGTTGTTGCAGAAACAGATAACTGAACCTTGTTATCACCTTGTTCAATAATCTTATTTATTAAGGATGATTTTCCTGAACCAGATGGAGCAGCAAAAATTATTAATTGTTTCATATCATTATTCAACATTTTGAGTTTGTTCTCTCATTTCTTCAATTAAAATCTTTACATCAATAGCTTTATTCATCATTGAAGGATTATCAAGCTTCACAGTGAGTGTGTTAGCTTCTCTAAAAAATTCTTGAAGAATGAAATCTATTTTTTTACCGCTACAGTCTTTTTTATTAATTTCTTTTTTTAAAGAATTTACATGAAAAAGAATGCGGTCTAACTCTTCAGAAACATCTTGTTTTAAAGCTAGAAGAGTAATCTCTTGATTAATTCTTGATTCATCATAGCCTTGAGTAAATTTTGATACTTTTGATTTAAATAAGCTCATACGCTTTTCTAAGTTTTTATTACAACTATTCGATATATTTTTTATAAGGCTCTCAGATTTTAATATCTTTTTTTTAAGGGTCTTTTTTATCTTGATGCCTTCTTTTGATCTTGAATCTAAAAAATCTTTAAGTGCGTTGTTAAACTCCTGTTTAACTGTACTGATGTTTAATTTATGTGTAACCTCAGCATTAAATATTCCTGGAACATCTTTGATATCACTAAAGCTAATTTTATTCTTAAGAGAAGTGTTTTTTTTCAATGTGTTCTCGAGTTTTTTAATCAAAAGGGCATCGATTACATAATTCGTTTGAGCGGCTGATTTTAATTTTACTCTTACATCGACCTTTCCACGATTTACAGATTTTGTAATAGAGTTTCTTATATATTGATCTAACTCATTACCCAGATCATTTGGTTTAATAGAAACTTCTAAAAACCTGTGATTAACTCCTTTGATTTCAATAAATACTTCGGAATCTTTTTTTAATGACTTTGATAAGCCGAAGCCTGTCATACTTCTAATCATTCAATCATTGTATTTTGCAAATGGTATAAGTTCTAGTGATATCAATCAAAAATAAAGCCAAGTTTTTTTATTTTTTCATTAGATATATTTCCATATGATGATTTTTTTTCTCCAACAAATAGACTTGCATCCTCTGTACAATTGAAAATTTCAGGAGAGGAAAAGTCGAAATCATTTTCAATAAAAAATTTTATTATCTTTGCAGCAGTGTCTCTGTGTAAATGATTTTTTGAAATTGGTTTGGAAGTATACAAACCTGAAAGTCTTAAAATGATTAATTTATTTCTATACCTTCGCATCTGATTTTGCTCATATTTTCGAATAATGTATTGTCCTAAATCAACTTCATCTCCAGGATATGGATTTTCTTCTGTAAACATAGGGACTATATTTGAAGATTCATCTAAATATGATTCTTGTCTTGTTGTAAGGCCATATGCGCCAGTTGAAGAAATAGTAATAAATTTTTTATAAAAAATTTTTTCTGATGCCTCTAAAAAATTAAAAGTATTTTCAGAGGATTTAAGAAATCCCTCTTGATATCCTGCTTGATAACTATTGGTGGGTTTAGGAATAAAAATAATGCTATCAAAATTATCGCATTGAATATTTGGAAGATCTTTCGATAACCAGTCCCATTTAATAAAATTTTTTAATCCTCTTTTTTTACTTCTCGAAATTCCATATATCTTATAACTATCTTTGCATAAGATTGCATGCAATCTGCTTGCAATATTTCCATATCCAATTATTAAAATATTTTTTTTCATCCTTTTTAAGTGTAGCCAAAAAAAATCCAGGGATACAACCCTGGATTTTTATGAATTCCTTTATTAAATGCTCAAAAGAGGAGCTATAACTAAACTAACAATAGCCATCACGTTAATAAGTATGTTCATCGACGGTCCAGAGGTGTCCTTAAATGGATCTCCAACTGTGTCTCCTACCACGGCGGCTGCATGAGTATCAGAACCCTTTCCTCCCAAATTACCTTTTTCAACATATTTCTTTGCATTATCCCAAGCACCGCCAGCATTGGCCATCATGAGTGCAAGTGAAACGCAGCCAAGTAGTCCTCCAGCTAACATGCCTCCTAAAGCTTGCGCACCAAGACCAAAGCCAACAATAGCTGGCATTGATACTGCTATCACTCCAGGTAACATCATTTTTTTTAAAGCTGCTTTAGTAGCAATCTCAACACATTTTTCTGAATCAGGTTCTGCAGTCCCTTCCATTAGACCGATTATCTCTTTAAATTGTCTTCTTATTTCATTAATCATTTCAAAAGCAGCATCTCCCACAGCTGTCATAGTTATTGAAGAAACTAAAAAAGGTATACAAACTCCAACAAACATTCCAACTAGGACAATCGGTTCAGTAAGTGCTAATGAAAATTCAGGATTTGCCACACCGACCACGGCTGAAAAAGCTGAAATTATTGCTAGGGCAGCTAAGGCTGCAGCTCCAATTGCAAAACCTTTCCCAATTGCAGCAGTAGTATTTCCTAATTCATCAAGAGAGTCGGTAATTTCTCTAACTTCCTCACCCATGCCTGACATTTCAGCGATGCCACCAGCATTATCAGCGACCGGTCCATATGCATCAATAGCCATTGTTATCCCAACAGTAGCGAGCATGCCAACAGCTGCGATTCCAACACCATAAATACCTGATAATTGAGTCGAGGTAAGAATAATGCCGGCTAAAATAACAATAGGTATTACAACTGATTGCATTCCAACTGATAATCCTGAAATCATCACTGTTGCAGAACCAGTTTCTCCTGATTCAGCAATTTTTTTAACTGGGCCTCCACCTGTATAGTATTCTGTTATAAGTCCAATTAGTACTCCGCCAACAGCCCCAGCAATAACACACCACCATACATTCATTCCAACCCCATCAAAGGAATCAATAATGAAATAAGCCATAGCTACAAATATTACTGGCGCTAAAAGTGTTCCAGATCTCAAAGCACTTGCAGGTGCCTTTGCAGATTGAAGTTTAACTATAAATATTCCAATTATTGATGCTATTAAGCCAGTTGCTGCTAAGGCTAAAGGAAGCATCATCATATCCTGGTTGCCTAGAGTATAAGCTATAGCTATTGATGCAATCATTGAACCACAATATGACTCAAATATGTCCGATCCCATTCCAGCAACGTCCCCAACATTATCACCAACATTGTCTGCTATAACACCTGGATTTCTTGGGTCATCTTCAGGTATACCAGCTTCAATCTTACCAACAAGATCAGCTCCAACATCTGCACTTTTTGTAAAAATTCCTCCACCTACTCTAGAAAAAAGGGCAACAACAGATGCTCCCATAGCAAAACCTTCAAGTTTATGAGGATCAATTTCAGCTGGTATATAAAAATAATATAGGCCGCCTAAACCTATCAGACCCAATGATGCAACACATAGACCCATTATTGAACCGCCATAAAATGAGACTGATAAAGCTGCTGCTGGGCCATCTTTTTGTGCTGCAGTTGCCGTTCTTACATTTGCCTTAGTTGCTGCATACATACCAATAAAACCAGCTACAGATGAGCATATAGCTCCTACAATTATAGAAATTGCGGTGTAAGGCCCTAACGCATACCATGCTAGTAATACTATTACCGCAATAAATATGGATAAATATTTGTACTCTGTTTTCATGAAAGCAAGTGCTCCAGAATGAATCTGATCACCTATTTTTTTTACTTTATCTTCACCATCGGGATATCTCATGACAAGCTTATAAACAACAAATGCCATTACCATACCCAATATTCCAAGTGCTGGTGGAATGATTAAATTATCCATATAGAACCCCTTATTTTAATTAACGCATTCTAGCAAATTATTTGAAATAAAAGCGTATTTTTTTTATTTATTAAATAAGTTTTTGTCTAAAAGTTCTTCTGAATTAGCAACTACACATGCCACAGCTGCATCACCAGAAACGTTTACTGAAGTTCTAATCATGTCGAGAATTCTATCAACTGCCAAAATTAAGCCAATTGCGTCCAAAGGAAGTCCTAAGGAGCTCAAAATAAGAGCCAATGTAATAGTTCCAGCAGACGGAACAGCAGCTGCTCCAATTGAAGCCACCATTGCAAGAAGGACTATCTGAATATATTCAATCATAGATAGATCTACACCAACAGTACTTGCAATAAACATTGTTGCTAACCCCTGCATAATTGCAGTCCCATCCATATTTATTGTAGCTCCAACTGGAATTACGAATGATGATACGTCTTTTTTAACTCCGAGCTCATCAGTTACAGTCTTAAGAGTTACTGGTATGGTTGCTGCACTGGATGATGTTGTAAATGCAAATAAAGCAACATTTCTCATTTTTTTAAAAAAAATAATTGGATTTAAATTAGCAAATAATTTTAATACTAATGAGTATGTAAAAAATAAATGGAACAGTAAGACAAAAATTAATATAAGGACATATTGAATTAAATCTCCGAATATATTCAAACCATGATCCATTACATAACTGCCCATCAAGCAAAAAACCCCAATGGGTGCAAAACTCATTATGATTAAAACTATTTTCATAAAAACTATGTTTAATCTTTCAAAATTTTTAGATAGATTATCGGTAAGATTGTCAGTAAGATTTAAAGCGATGCCAAATAATATGCTTATAAAAACTATTCCTAACATATTATTTTCAACAAATGCCCCAAAAATATTATTAGGGAAAACTCTTAACACGGTGTCGTATAAACTGGCTTCACCAGCAGGTGCATTGAATGATGCAACTTCACCTTCGTAACCAGAAATATTAAAAACCCATCCAAAAAAGATAGCTATCATGACTGCAAAAGCGGTAGTCAATAAATAAAGCAACACAGTTTTTGAAGCAATTGATCCTAGCTTTACCATATTTGATAAAGAAGATATGCCTGATACTAAAGAAAAGAACACGAGAGGAACTACTATTAATAACAATAAGTTTTTAAATATTTGGCCACCAAGATTAAATAGATATTTTTCGATGCCTAAAAAAACTGATTCAGATATAAAGTCTTGAAAATAAAAACAAAGAGAGGCTATGAATACACCCGCCAACATTCCAACTAAAACATTTTTAGTTAAGTTCTTTGGAGGATCTAGCTGACTCATGTGATCTCTATCATATCAAAATCCTCTTTGCCTACACCACATTCTGGACATAACCAATCTTCAGGAACATCTTCCCAAGCAGTTCCAGGCTCAATACCATCCTCTGGCCATCCAAGCTCCTCATCATATATCAAGCCACAAACTATACATTCCCATTTTTTATATTTCATATATCTTAAAATTTAACAATTAGATTAATAGCAACGAGCTATAATATCAGATTTATTTAGTAATATTAATGAACCTAATGCATACAAGAGAATGGATTTCATTTGAAGAAATGAATTTTTTGCTTTGTGATAAAGAAGATAAAGAAATTAAATCTTGGCTTTTAGAAAAAGGTCCAATTACAGAACGAATTAAATCCAATGGAGATTTTGAGTTAGAACTTGTAAAAGATAAGGTTGATTTTGTTCGTGATGATGAGAAAAGTTTTTTAGATAATATAGGTGGGAGAATAAAAGTAAGAGAAGTATTTCTGCGTGAAAATAATAAACCAAAAGTATGGGCACGATCATGCATTCCTTTGAAAACAATTAAAGAGGGGCTTTCATCACTAGGTGAACTTGGAAATAAACCACTAGGTGATATTCTGTTTGAAAAAGATGTTTTTAAAAAAAAGGAGGTCTTCTATTCATCATTTCGTGGAGAGTTTCTCAAACATTATTGGGGCAGAAAAACAAAATACCTTGTAAATAAACTGCCCTTTTCTGTTATGGAAGTATTTCTCATAGAACACATCAAATTTAAAGATTAATGCCCATGAAAAAACTTAAAGCTTACATAGAGTTAGCTAGAATCGATAAACCAATTGGTATATATCTTCTTTTGTGGCCATCGCTCTTAGGACTTTTTTTAGCTGGCTTAAATTCAAATATTAGTCTAAAGAATATATCAATTGTCATACTTGGTTCTTTGCTGGTGCGTTCTTGTGGATGTGTTATTAACGATATAAGTGACTCTAAGATAGATAGGCTTGTCCAAAGAACTGCAGGAAGACCTCTTGCTACTGGCGCATTGAATATCTTCGAGGCATGGATATTCTTCTTTGTTTTGGGTTTGCTCTCTATTTGTCTTTTAGTACTTACTAATACACTGACGATCAAGATATCGATATTCTTTGCATCATTAATAGTGCTATACCCACTTTCCAAAAGATTCATTCCGGCACCCCAATTTATTTTAGGAATTACATTTGGCTCAGGTTCATTAATTGCTTACTCACTTCAATCTAATGATTTCACTGTTTCTCTAATGCTTTTATATACAGGTATCGTTGCTTGGATTATAAGTTTTGATACATATTACGCGCTTGAAGATAAAGAGGACGATTTAAAAATTAATATTAATTCTACAGCTATCATGTGGGGAGAAAATGCAATTAAATATGCGAGAATCTTACATCTATTTTTTTATGCTTCCTTAATATTAATAGCAATATTAAATAAATTTTCTTATATATTCTTATTGGTTATTATTTTGCTTTTATTAGTTTTTATTTACCAAAAAAAGTTAATAAGTGAATCTAAATTCCTGGATGCATTTAAAATTAATAACCTAGTGGGCATTATTGTTGTTCTTGGATTTATACTTGAAATTATTCTACTAAAATAAAGTGAAAACAAATTTAAATTTTATTGAAGATATATCTTCGGTTGACAAAAGTGCGTATGAAAGGCTTTTAAACGCAAATGACTCTCCTTTTATAAAGCATTCTTTTTTAGAAGCATTAGAAACCTCTGGTTGTGTTTCTGATATTAAAGGATGGAAGGTTAACCACCTATTATCAAAAAAAGATAAGGCCTTGGATGGTTTTTTGCCAATCTATCTTAAAAATAATAGTTATGGTGAATTCGTTTTTGATCACTCTTGGTCATATGCATTAGAAAGAGCTGGGAGAAAATATTATCCAAAACTTTTAACTGCAATTCCATTTACTCCATGCGAAACAAGAAAAGTAATTACAAATGATCAAAAATTGCCTTTTATAGAGAAAGTATTATCTTTTATGCAAGAAAAAAATATTGAAAGCTGGCATATCCTATTTCCTGATAACGATTTAGGCGCTTTTCTTAAAAAAAATAAATTTGTTGAAAGAATTGGTTACAAATTTGTATGGAAAAATAAGCAATATCATGATTTTGATGATTATTTGAATATTTTTAAATCTCGACAAAGAAAAAATATCAAAAATGAAAGAAAAAAGATCAGCAAACTGGGTATTACTTTTGAAGTTAAGGATAAAAACAACCTCAAGGAAGACGACTGGGATGATTTTTATATTTTTTATAAAAATACATATGATCAAAGATTTCAGCCGCCTTATCTAAACAAAGATTTCTTTTATCATGTTCATCAAAATAAAAAAGAACTAAGCCCCATAATATTTTTTGCGGTTCATGAGAAAAAAAGAATTGCAGCCTCTCTATGTTTCAAAAATAATAATGCTCTATATGGGAGACATTGGGGCTCAACATATAATATTGATTCTCTTCACTTTGAGTGCTGCTATTATCAAGGTATTGAATATTGCATCCATAATCGTCTAGAAATTTTTGATCCTGGTGTTCAGGGTGAGCATAAAATAAGAAGAGGATTCGAACCTAAGCTTACAAAGTCATTCCATTATTTAAAAGAGTTAGATTTTAGGAATGCAATTAAAGATTTCTGTTTGAGAGAAAGTATTGAGATTAAAAACTACATAGAGGCTTGTAAGAGATATACACCGTTTAAGAAAGAATATAAAATTTAGGAATGTTAAAAATATTGCCCAAAACAAGTCTTCAGCTTAGCATTTGTGAGAGTAATTTTTTACGTTTAAAGAAAGTTTTACAAAATTTTAAAAAAGATAAATACATATTTGAAACTATTAATCCTAATCAAACATCTAATCCAATTTTATTCAAAGTTATTCAAAGAACGCAGCATACTTTAATAATTGAGGCCAAACAAAAAGTTAAAGAAAATGATTTGAACAGTTTCGTAATAAGAATTCAGTTGTGCCTTGATGCAAAGTTAGCTGAAGTTATATCATATCAAGGTGAGAAGCCAATTCCATACTTTATGGGAATCTCGAGAACACAATCCAAAGATGAAAAAATTCAACAAAATAGATTTCTTACAGAATGGCTAGAAAGTATATTTTGTAGCGGTATTTGCTCTGAAATAAAATTTAATGAGTAAATCTATCCTTTATTTTCATGGCTTTGCATCTTCTTCAAACTCAAACAAAGCAGTAGTTCTAAAAAAATATATTTCTAAAAACTATAAGACTGCTGAAATACTAATTCCAGATCTAGATAATAATTTTAAGTTAGCTGTAAGTCAGATACATGAACTCATTAATAGTGCTAAATATCCTATTGTATTCATGGGAAGTTCATTGGGAGGTTATTATGCCTCTTATTTTTCATCTAAACTGAAAACAAAATCTGTATTAATAAATCCTGCAATACCTCCTTTAAAAGATTTTGAAATATACCTTGGAGAAAATGAAAACTACTCAACAGGTGAAAAATTTTTAATTACTCCAGAAGATATTAGATTTATAAGAAAAATGTCATTTAAAAAATATGCAAATGCAGAAAATACTTATGTGCTTTTAGAGTCAGGTGATGAAGTATTAAACTTTAAAGAGACAGCTAAATACTTTAGCGGTTCATATATAGATGTTATCTATGGGGGTTCACATTCATATGAATCTTTGGATGAAAAGCTAAAAAATATAATTAATTTTATAGAAATCTATTAAATTGAACTTATATTGAACAAAATTCTTTATTTTGCACAGAAATAATGCATAATAATATCAATATTTGTGCATTTGCTTGTTATTTTTAGAGCGTCGAAATTGCATCAAAATTAAAAAATATTTTTTTTAAGGAGAAATTAATGAAAACATATGAATACATTTGGCTGGATGGTTATAAGCCTGAGCCAATGATGAGAAGTAAAGTGAAAGCAACTGAAGATGATACTCCACCTGAATGGTCTTTCGATGGTTCATCTACTCAACAAGCAGAAGGAGGTAGCTCTGATTGTTTACTAATACCTGTTCAAACTTATTCTAATCCAGATGGACATGATTTGGTCATGACTGAAGTTCAATCAGCTGATCATACAACTCACCCTTCAAACTTTAGAGCTGCAGCTGCAGAAGTTGTAACCGATGAATGGTGGTTCGGTTTTGAACAAGAATACTTTTTAACTGACCCTACTACAGGCGAGCCACTTGGATGGGAAGATGGTGAGCCTAGAGAGCAAGGTGAGTTTTATTGCGGAGTTGGTGCAGGTAATGTTGTTGGAAGAGAAGTTTCTGATGTGCACTTACAAGCATGCCTGGATATGGGAATAACTCTTACAGGAACTAATGCAGAAGTAGCACTAGGCCAATGGGAGTATCAGTGCTTTGGTAAAGGAATTAAAGCTGCAGATGATCTTTGGGTTAGTAGATATCTACTTTATAAGGTTGCTGAAGAGTTTGGGGTTGGAGTAAATGTTCATCCTAAACCAAAAACTGGTGACTGGAATGGCTCAGGAATGCATTGTAACTTTTCTAATGAAGCCATGAGAACAGCAGGATCTGAAGAACTATTTACATCGATGTGCGATAAGCTCGGTGAAGTTCATGAAGAAGGTATTGCTTCATATGGCTCTGATAATGACATGCGCCTAACTGGTCTTCATGAAACACAAAGCATTGATAAATTCTCTTATGGAGTTAGTGATAGAGGTGCAAGTATAAGAATTCCTGTATACACAGTTGAGCATAATTGGAATGGTTATCTTGAAGATAGAAGACCTGCCTCAAATGCCGATCCATATAAAATCGTATCTCATATTGTTGGTACTCTAACAAAATAATTTTGGTTCAATTTGATCTGCCCTGCTTAAAAACGGGGCAGATTCCTAAAAATGAATATAAATAAAGAGAATCTGTCCTTTTTGAATCAACTTGCTTCAGAAGTAATATTACTTGATAAAGATTTAAGTATTATATGGTTAAATGATTCAGCTCTTAATAAAGGATGGGTTTTAAATAAAAATAACGACAACAACTATATAACTGATCAATTTTCCGAAGAAACAAATGGAGCATTGATAAGTCTTTTGAAAAAAACAATTGAACAAAATGGAACAAAAACAAAAAGAGATTTTGAACTTATTACATCCGTTTCTACAAAAAGAGTAATAGATATAACTGTCTCTTGGAGTAATGAATTTGAATGTTTGATTCTTGAAATTTTATGTGTTGATAACTTGAATAAGATAATTGATTCAACCAAAACATTCTCGACACAGAAAATTGCAGCCAATCTTGCAAGAACACTTGCTCATGAAGTAAAGAATCCATTATCGGGCATTAGAGGAAGTGCACAAATTTTAAATAAAAAATTAGATGACGACTATTCCTCAAAGTTTCTCAAAATAATAATAGATGAAACAGATAGGCTTAATTCAATTGTTACGAAAATACTTACGCCACCATCGAAGCCAAGCTTAGGCTTATTTAATATTCATTCCGCATTAGAAAAAGTCTACGCTCTTGCAGAGGCTGATAAAGATATTGAGATGTCTCTAAGCAGAGATTACGACCCTAGCATTCCTGAAATTAATGGAGATGAAAACTTATTTGTACAAGCAGTTTTAAATATTGTAAAAAATGCACAACAAGCCATGAAAGATACAAAGAATCCTATAATCTGCATCAGATCTAGAATACATTATGGAAGGCCAATAAACGGGATAATTCATCAAACTATATGCAGCATAGAGATAATTGATAATGGTCCGGGCATACCAAGTGAACTTCATGATCAAGTTTTTTTTCCAATGGTTTCAGTAAAAGAAAATGGTTCAGGTTTAGGTCTTACTATCGCTCAAGATATTATTAGAATCCATGGAGGCAGTATAACTTTTGAATCAAAACCTGGAGAAACTAAATTCGCCATCAATCTACCAATGAAAATCGATAATAAAGAGGCTAAAATTGCATAATATTTGGATTGCAGATGATGATGAAGCTATCAGACTTGTCTTAGAAGAGAGTTTATCAAGTGCTGGCTTTAAGACCAAAAGTTTTAGTTCTGCTGACGATCTGTTAGAAAATATTGATAAAGAACAGCCGGATTTAATAATTACAGATGTGCAAATGCCAGGCATGCTTGGTTATGACTTGCTAAAACATATAAATAATAATTACGAAAATATACCTGTCATAGTGATGACGGCGTTTGCAGACATGCAAGCTGCTGTGGAATCCTTTGGTGGAGGAGCGTTCGAATACATTCCGAAACCTTTTGACTTAGAAGAGGCGACTGAGATTATCAACCGTGCACTTGAAGATAAACCAAAGACAAAAGGTCTAAAAGCTGATAATAAATTAGATATCATTGGCGAGTCTCAAGCAATGCAAAATGTCTTTAGGGCAATAGGTAAACTTTCAAGTACTGTTGCTACCGTTCTAATTCAAGGAGAATCGGGAACTGGTAAGGAACTAATCGCAAAATCTCTCCATAAGAACAGTCCAAGATATGACATGCCTTTTATTGCTTTAAATATGGCAGATATTCCAAAAGAATTAGTTGAATCAGAGCTTTTTGGACACGAGAAAGGATCTTTCACTGGTGCAGTTGATAAAAGAATTGGAAGATTTGAACAAGCTAATGGTGGTACGCTTTTTTTAGATGAAATTGGAGACATGCCCCTTGATTCTCAAACAAGATTATTAAGAGTGCTGTCTAATAAAGAATTTTATAGAGTTGGCGGAGACAAGCCAATAAAGGTAGATGTCAGAATCATTGCTGCAACTCATCAAAATCTTAATAACTTGGTTTCACAAAAGAACTTTAGAGAAGATTTATTTTATAGATTGAATGTTATCAAGATTGAAGTACCTCCTTTGAGAGATAGGAAAGATGATATATCAGATTTATCAAAATATTTCCTTAAAAATTATTCAGACTCTCTTGATGAAGATTTAAGAGTAATATCAGACGAAGCTATGAATATAATGAATAAATACGACTGGCCTGGCAATGTAAGACAATTAGAAAATGTTTGTTATTGGTTAACACTTATGTCTCCATCACAAAATGTAAAGGTTCAAGATTTACCAACTGAAGTTAAAGAATTTGAAATTAGTGATGTTCCGTCATCATCATGGGAAGATGGCATGCAAAATTGGCTAAAAAATGTTTCTATGAATATTGATTCTGGTCTTTCAGAAATTGCAATCACAAAAATTGAAAAGATGCTTATCAAAATTGCATTAGAGAGATCTAATGGAAAGAAAAATGATGCTGCACAAATTTTAGGATGGGGTAGAAATACTTTATCGAAAAAGATGAAAGAGCATGGTATCTAGACTAATGGAAGATTGTCCATTTTCCACTGATTAATCCCTCCTCTCAATATATAAATATCTTTATAGCCTTCTTTTTTTAGAGTTTCGCCAGCATTCGGGGATGAGCCGCCCGTTTCGCAAACTAGGATAATAGATTTTTCATTATGATTAATCTCATTTATTCTTCTTGGTAAATCGCCTAGTGGAATGTTAATAGATGCGGTTATGTGACCAGCATTAAATGACTCCGAATCTCTGAGATCAACAATAAGTGATTCATCTTGATTACTTAAAAGAATTAATTTTTGTGATGATATTTTTAAGCCTCCTTTTTTAGAGCTAGAAATAAATAATAAAATTATTACTACTAATAACGGTACAGAAAGATAAAAACGATCTATTAAAAAATTAATTAGTTCCATTTGTATATTATCTATTAAAATGAATAAAAATTATGAAAAAAAGAAATCTTATTTTAGTTCGTCATGGTCAAAGTGAATGGAATGCTAAAAATCTTTTCACTGGATGGGAAAATCCTGGTTTAACTGAAACGGGAAAAACAGAAGCACAAAATGCAGGAAATCTAATCAATAATTTAGGTATTAGCTTTGATTGTTTATTTACTTCTGCACTTATTAGAGCCCAATTAACAGGAACAATTATTTTAAAAGCAATTAATCAAAATAATACCAAGATTATAGAAAATAAAGCTCTTAATGAGAGGTTTTACGGCGATCTTCAGGGTATGAATAAAGATGAATGTAGACAAAAATGGGGTGAAGAGTTAGTTCAAACCTGGAGAAGATCATATGAACTTGGCCCTCCTGGAGGAGAGACTTTGAAAGAAACTGGAGAAAGAGTTCTCCCTTATTATTTAAGTGAAATTCATCCAATGCTTATGCAGGATATGAATGTTATCGTTGCAGCTCACGGAAATTCACTTAGATCATTAATAAAATACTTAGATAAAGTTTCTGATGAGGATATAGTAAAGTTAGAAATACCAACTGGCGCACCAATACATTATCGATTTAATGAAGATGGCAAGGTCATGTATAAGAAAAGCTTAATTGAATAACGCAACTAAAAATAATAAATTTTCTATACTTATCTCTGATTGGTATCATGTTAATGGAAGAGAGCATTTGCCTTGGAGGAAACAAGTTACCCCATATCGAATTTGGATCTCTGAAATCATGCTTCAGCAAACTCAAGTTCAAACTGTTATCCCATTCTTTAAAAGATTTATTAGAAAGTATCCAAACTTAAAATCTTTATCTGTTGCCTCTGAAGATGAGATTTTGGCACTTTGGACCGGTTTAGGATTTTATAGAAGAGCTAAAAATATATACAAAACAAAGGAAATCATTAAGCATGATTATAAAAATATATTCCCTAAAAAATATGAAGAATTAGTGGCTTTGCCAGGAATTGGTAAGTCGACTGCAGGTGCAATAATGTCCCTTGCTTATCAAGAATCATATCCTATATTAGATGCAAATGTTAAAAGAGTTATAGCAAGATTTAAGAATATAGAGAGGGATGAAAAAAAACTTTGGAAGCTTTCAGAAAAGCTTACTCCTAATAATAATATTTTTGCTTATACTCAAGGAATTATGGATCTAGGAGCTACTACTTGCTCTGTAAGAGAACCAGAATGTCAAAGTTGTCCTATTGTAAAAATTTGCAACAGTGCTTTTCACACTTCCGTTCAAAATCCTAAAAAAAATAAAGAAAAATTAGTAAAAAAAATAAATTTTACTCTTGCTCACTCTAAAAAATCTTTCCTTTTATTTAAAAAAGAAGAAAAAACTTTTTGGGAAAGCTTATGGGTTCCATTTGATAATAAAGATTCAAAAAAAGACATAATTTTTAAAAAACCAAATAAAACAGAAATAAAAAATATTAATCATGCTTTATCACATCTTAATCTAGATATTACTATAGAAATTTGTGAATATAGTGCACCATTTAAGGTAAAGACAAATCTTATACATCGTTGGGTTAGTAAGGATGATATTAATAATTATGGTTTACCAAAACCTATAAAGACTATAATAGAAAATTATGTCTAAGAAAATTTTATGTAAAAAGCTCAACAAAGAGCTTCCTGCTTTGGAAATACCGCCGATGCCGGGTCCTAAGGGTGTTGAAATAATGAATTCAGTTTCAGAAGAAGCTTGGGAAATGTGGAAATCACATCAAACAACCCTAATTAATGAAAAACATTTAGACATGTCTAATCATGAAAATAGAAAATGGCTTCAAGAACAAATGGATAAATTCTTTAATAATGAAGACTATGAATCAGCTGCTGGTTTCAAGTCTTTGGATTAATAAAAAAGCCAGATAGACGCTTCAAAATTAGCTGTCAATATTATTAAAAACACACAAAATTTTTTGATTTACAAAGGGTATAAAATAGAGTTTAATTTTCTTACAGAGGGCTTGGGTGAAATTCTATGAGCAACGATACAAAATCAAAATTTCCTAACGAAGCAAATGTAGTTATTGTTGGGGTGGGCGGCATTGTTGGATCTATGTTGGCATACTGGCTAGCAGAGCTTGGCGAAACAAATATTGTTGGATTAGAGAAGTCTACTATTATCCCCTCTGACATTGCTTCAACTGCTCATGCGTCTGATTTTGTCTATAACACTACTCATGACAAATTAGGCTGTTGGACTACTGCATTCAGCAGAAAATTTTATGAGGATAATGGGTTCTTTTTAAAAAAGGGCGGCCTTGAAATTTGTCGTAAAGGTGATGAAGAGAGATGGGAAGAACTTAAACGAAAAGTTGCATCAGGAAAAGCATTTGGTACAAATGTTAGATTAATATCAGCGGCAGAAGCAGTTGAAAAGTTACCATTGCTTGAAGAAGATTCTATGATTGGTGCTATGTGGGATCCGGACGCAGGTCTTGTTGTTCCAAGATCACAAGAGGTAGTTAATTTTGCTGTAGAAACTGCAAAAGAAAAAGGCGCCCTAAAAACATTTACAAATACTCCAGCTACTGGTTTTGAAACAGATAACGGAAAAATTGTTGCAGTCAAAACTGATAAAGGAACTATTAAAACTAATAAAGTTGTTATTGCTTCAGGAATCTGGGGACCATTGATGGGTGATATGGCAGGAGTTGGTGTTCCATTAATGCCTGTAGAACATCCACTCTTGTTTTTTGGACCATATGAAGAAATTCAAAATACTGAAGAAATGCTTGTTTATCCCCTATTAAGAGATCAGGGTAATTCAGCATATGTTAGAGATACTGGAAAATTTCATGGCGGCATGCTCGAATGGGGATTTTATGAAGATAAAAATCCAAGGTTGGTTGATCCTGAAGATATAGGAAATCCTGATAAAACCATGCTTTCTGATTCTATGAGATATTTAGAACTCGAAGAAATTGCAGAGCCTCTTGAAAAAGCTTTTGAAACAACACCAATCCTTAGTGAATTAGGTTGGGATGAAAAAAGTTCATTTAATGGGCTTCTTTCCGTAACAGCTGATGCAGGATCTTTAATTGGTGAAAGTCCTGAAATAAGAGGATTTTGGTTGTGTGAAGCTGTTTGGGTAAAAGATGGCCCTGGTTGCGCCAGATTATGTGCTGAAGCGATGGTCAATGGTAAAACTCAAGTGGATATGCATTCATTCGACATATCAAGATTCTATCCACATCAAAAAGAAAAAGAATATGTAAAAACAAGAGCATTTGAAAACTCTCAAACTATCTATACACCTGCTGTTCATCCTAGAGAACCATATATTACCCAAAGAGAAATGTTTGTAAGCCCATTTTATGAAAGAGAAAAAGAGCTGGGTGGCCACTTTGAAAATGAGGTTGCAGGATGGGAAAGAGCTCTAGCTTATACGACTAACAGAGAAAAACTTGAACGATATATGAAGGAAGTTCCATTAAGAGAAAACGAATGGGATACGCGCCATGTACCCTATGATGTTGCTAATGCTGAACACCTAGCTATGAGTGACTCAGTTGGCATGATTAATTTATCTCACTTCCCTATCATGGATATAAAAGGTCCAGATGCTGAGCGTATGCTGGAATACCTTTCAGTTGCTAAAGTTGGAGGCAATACTCCGGAAGGAAAAGTTATTTATACGAACTTTTTAGATGAAGATGGTGGAGTGCATGCTGATCTTACTATCTCTCGCTTGGGAGTCGATAGCTATAGAGTTGTAACCGGTGGTGCTGATGGAAATCGTGACTGGGTCACTTTACGTAATTACAGAGATGACAACGGACTGAATGCCGACATAAATATTAGAACTCATGATATAGCAACACTAGGACTCTGGGGACCAAAAGCTGTTAATGCATTAGGTAATTTTATAGATCCTAATGAAATTGATATTCAAAATTTTCCATTTGTTACCGCAAAAAATTTAACACTTAATTTATCGGGTGGTAAAAAAGTTGACGTTTGGGCAGCAAGAATTTCATATGTTGGAGAAAGTGGATGGGAAATTTACTTTAACAATAACAAAGATGATGGTTTAGCGCTTTATGATTCGCTACTTGAAGTTGGAGTAGTCCCAGTTGGTATCGAAACATATGCAAATAGCAGACGTCTTGAAAAAAGTTTTAGACTGCAAGGAGCTGATCTAGAAACAGAATATACTGCTATTGAGGCAGCCATTCAAAGACCGCTAGTAAAAGAAGCTGACTTCCATGGTAAAGCTGCTCATCTGTCACATCGAGAAGAGGATCCATGCGCCATTCTATGTACTATGACTTTAGATGATTTAAACGTATCAGGTGTTCCAAGATATCCTGTTGGTATCTCCCCAATAATTGATCCTGCAACAGGTGAAGTACCTATCGACAGCAAAGGCAGAAGATCGTATACAACTGGAATGTCTTACTGCCCTTCTATCAAAAAATTTGTAGTTATGGGTTACTTACCAAAAGAACTGGCTATTCAAGGCAAACAATTGTTAATTGAGTACTTCAACGAAGATGGTGATGGAATTTATCCAATCACTGTGCAAATTGTTGGTAAGGGATCTTTATATGATCCGAATAACGAAAGAGTTCGTTCTTAAGCTTTTACTTAATGACAATATTTACAAACTTGCCTATAATCCAAAGTTCAATTTAGGCCCAGATAGCTCAGTTGGTAGAGCAAAGGACTGAAAATCCTTGTGTCGGTGGTTCGATCCCACCTCTGGGCACCACTCAAACCCTTTAAAATCAATCTATTGAGTAGTTATGTCTTTTTTTAGAACTGTTCAAAAAATGCTTATCGTCTTGAACAGCACCTAAACTGTTCAAAATGTATCACTAGGCAACTAATTCTTCTGAAATAACTTCTGCCTGTGAAAGAACTAATTCGGTTGCTTCTGCTTGCTGATCAGGCGGATATTTGTATTTTCTTAAAAGGTTTTTGACTAAAAGTCTAAGTCTTGCTCTAACTGATTCTCTTACTGACCAGTCAACTGTGACATTTTTTCTTAACTTTTCTGCAATCTCTCTAGAAATTTGAACTAAGACCTCTTCTCCCATCAACTCCTCTGCAGATTTGTTATTCGATAAAGCATCATAAAAAGCATTTTCAGCAGAGTTTAAATTCAAGGAATTAGATTTCTCTATGTCATTTTTAAACTCTTTTGCCATCTCAATTAGTTCTGCAATTACCTGTGCTGCTTCAATAGATCTGTTTTGATATTTTGATAACGCATTCTGAAGAAGATCACTAAATTTTCTTTGTTTTACTACATTTGTTCTAAATTTTGATTTCACTTCATCGTTAAGAAGTTTTTCTAATAATTCAACTGCAATATTTTTATGTTTAATGTTTTGCACTTCTTTTAAAAATTCATCAGAAAGAATAGATATATCTGGAGATTCAAGACCTGCAATTTGGAAGATATCTGAAACACCTCCAGAAACAAGAGATTCTGAAACAAGTTGTTTAAGTTCAAAATCAGTATCTTTAAACTCTCCTCTTCCACCCTTTCTGTTAGTTTTTATCAAAGGTGCTCTGACTGCCTGATGGAATGCTACCTCTTCTGAAAAAATTAATGCCTCATCCATTGCACCACATAATGCAAATGCTTTTGTCATTTGTAAGACAACATCACAATATCTTTTCCTGCCATCTTCTAATTCCAAAACATGATCAATACATTCTGGTAAAAGTTGCAATGCTTTGGTTTTATAATCAGACCAATCAACTGGATGTAACAAGTCACGTGCCACCGATAACTTTTCTTCCAGAATTTTTAATGCCTCACTAGCATCTATGGTTGGTTTGCCTCTTCCTTTGCTTGCACTGTAAGTTGCTAGTGCTTCTTTTAATTGAGGAGCAATTCCTATGTAATCAACGATTAGACCACCTGGTTTATCGGCAAAGACTCTGTTTACTCTTGCTATTGCTTGTGCCAAGTTTGCACCTTGCATGGGTTTATCAACATACATAGTTGACAAACAAGGAGCATCAAATCCTGTTAACCACATGTCTCTGACAATAACTATTTGCAGTTCATCAGATGGATCTTTAAATCGTTTTTCTAAATCTTTCTTCTGTTGTTTTGAGGTGTGATGTTTTTGTAAATGTTCTTCATCACTTGCAGATGCAGTCATAACCACTTTAACTGCTCCAGATCTGTGATCTTCACTATCCCACTCTGGTTTGATTTTGATTAACTCATCGTAAAGTCTTGCACAGATGTCTCTACTCATTCCAACTATCATTGCTTTACCAGGTTGAGTCTTTTGTCGAGTCTCAAAGTGCTGAATAAGGTCTTCTGCAACTTCTTTTAATCTTGGTTGTGCACCAACCAATGCTTCAATTTGTGACCATTTAGATTTTGCTTTCTCTTGTTGTTCATCACTTTCTATACCATCCTCAAAGATGTCTTCAACTTCATCATCGATAGTAGGTAATTTAGATTCGTCTATCTCAATTTTTGCTAATCTTGATTCAAAGTAGATTGGAACTGTTGCACCATCTTCCACTGCCTGTTGAATATCATAGACATCAACATACTCTCCAAAAACTGCCTGAGTATCTCTATCATCTTGAGATATTGGAGTTCCAGTGAAGGCAAGAAATGTCGCATTGGGAAGTCCATCTCTTAAAGCACGAGCAAGACCATATTTGATCTGTCCTGTTTTCTGATCAACAACTCCCTTAAATCCATATTGAGTTCTGTGTGCCTCATCACACATGACAATAACATTATGTCTATCAGTTAAGACAGGGAACTTGTCTTCACCTTTCTCAGGTTTAAATTTCTGAATAGTGGTAAAAATAATTCCACCTGAAGGTCTGTCTGCAAGTAAGTCTTTAAGTTCTTTAATCGTCTCTGCTTGTTTTGGTGCTTCTCCTAATAATTCTCCTGAATCATTGAATACTCCAAAGAGTTGTCCGTCTAAATCTTGTCTATCAGTGACCATGACAATAGTAGGATTGCCTAGTCTTGGTTCAGAAATAATTCTTCCCGCAAGACAAGTCATTTCAATACTCTTACCTGCTCCTTGCGTATGCCAAACAACACCACCTTTCTTACTACCATCAACTTGCGATGCTTCAACTACTTTCTCAAGTGCTTTTTGGACTGCATAAAACTGATGATATCCAGCAACCTTTTTAATAATAGTTTTATCGTCTTCAAAAATACAAAAGTATCTAATAAAGTTTAGGAAAGTCTCTTTGTCAAAAAGTCCTCTTATTAGGGTTTCTAAATCTTGATAAGCGCCTAAAGGATCTGTGGTCTCACCATCTATAGTTCTCCACCTCATGAATCTTTCTTGCGGTGCAGTTAAAGAACCCATTCTTGCCTGAATACCATCAGAGATAACTAATACTCCATTGGTATTAAATAAATCGGGTATATTTTCTTTATAAGTTTGCAATTGATTATAGGCAGACCATATATCTGCTTTTTCATCTGCAGGATTCTTGAGTTCAATAACTCCCAAAGGCAATCCATTTACAAAAACCAAAACATCAGGTCTTCTAAGTCTTTGATCACCTTGTATCTCAAACTGATTTACAACTAACCAATCGTTGTTATCAATGCTTTCAAAGTCTATTAACTTAAGTTGTCTTCCAACCTCCTGATTGTCTTCCATGAAAGATACTTTTAATCCTTTTGTAACCCACTTATGTATCTCACGATTGCAGTTAAGCAATCCTGGAATATTAGGATTTAATATTTGAGGTATAGAATTTTGAATAGTCTGATTAGGAATATCAGGATTTATTCTAATAAGTGCTGACTTAAGTCTTTCTTCAAGAATAACTTTTCTAAAATCATCCCTTTCAGGATTTACTCCCTCAGGAGCAATGTCATAACCATCTTTATACTGATATCCAAGTTCCTTAAACCACTCTATACTTTGTAGTTCAACTTGTTCTTCAGTAATTAAAGACATTAGATACCTACCTCATCAACGAAATTCTCTGCGTCTGGAATCTTTAATTCTCCAGATATTAGTTTTGGTAACAAAGCATCTCTAAGAGATAATAGTGTTTCAATTTCATTAGTATTTGTTTCAATTTTTTTATAAATGGGATGACAAAACTCATTAAATGCAATTAAAAGTGCTTTACTAGGAAAAATGCACTTCATTGCTTTAATGATCTTTGAATTAACTGCGGTTGCTATAGAGGAGGTGCTGGATAGAGATTCATACCTTATTGATTTTAATAAGCAATAAGTAAAAACCTTACTTAGATCATTATCCTTTGGAACAAAGTGTGCTATTGCTTCATTTGTGCACATATCTTTTTGAAGAATTGAAACTCTTCCTACTGTCAATTTAAAACTAAGAATGACATTATTTTTTGGTATCACACGAATATTAAATTTTTCTATTGCTTCGTTAGTTAAAAACTCTGAAGTTTTATTGATGTATACACCTGTATCACCCATATCTTTAATGGATGCCCATGGAATATCTTGTTGGTTCTCAGAAAACCACTGAGGTTCTTTCCTTGGTGGTGTTTTGCCAATAGAAATATCATATTGGTTATCTACACTATCAACTTTAAATCCCTCAGGTATCTCACCCAACTCAGAATCTTCAAAAGAATCAGGAAATAAATCACTTATTTCTTTTGATAGTCCTGTAGGTCTTCCTTCTGCTTTTGCTCTTACTGGATCAAAGTCTATAAACCAAGATTTAAAGAGTGTCTTTACAATCTCTTCAAGAGTTTCATTCATTTTTTGATTGAGTTCTATTTTTGAATCTAATTTTGATAAAAAACTTGCAATGGTTTTTTGAACATTAATAGTTGGTAGTTGAATAATGTGATTTTTTAAAATATCGGTCTTTAGATTTGTAAAAACTGTTCCAGTCCCCTGAGAAACCAAATATTTTCTATCATTAATTAATAGATAATATAAAAACTCTTTATCAATGCCTTCAAATTCTCTAATCAATAACCATCCGTCGTGAATACAAGCATTAATATCCATAAATTTTGGAAGACCGGGTGTTGCACTATTTGAGACTATCAAATCACCTGGAACAACTGAAACACTCTTTGATATGCCTTCTTGTTTGATCCTTTCTGAAGTATGTTTTATAAATCTTGTTTTAGATGCTGTTGCATCACTAATTTTTACCCATGGTATTCCTTTTAGGTCTTCAGTAATCCAGTCTTTTATTGGACGAGGTGAAGCACCTCTCGTAATTTTACAAACTTCTTGAAGAGAAACTTGATTCCAGTTATTCATATCCAATTTTTGACAAGTTTTCTTTTAATTTAATATCTAGTTGGTTAGATTCATCTCTTAACTTATCAAGTGATTGTTTTAATATTTTCATCTTTTCTTCAAAGGGGATCCCATCGTCATCTTCCTCTGCAAAACCAACATATCTTCCAGGGGTTAAGACAAAACTATTCTTTTCAATTTCTTCAGTAGTTGAACTTTTGCAATAACCTTCAATGTCTTCATATCCATCTCCAGTTCTCCAAGAAGAAACTGTATCCTGAACTTTCTTAATATCTTCATCTGTTAAAACTTTAAGAACTCTTGTTTCCATAGTTCCAAGGTTTCTTGCATCTATGAAAAGGGTTTCATTTTTTCTATTTCTACCATTTGCAGTTTTATCATTTGTTAAAAACCACAAACAAACAGGAATTTGAGTGTTTAAGAATAATTGTCCTGGAAGTGCAATCATCACTTCAACCACATCACCTTTGATCATTGCCTCTCTGATCTCACCTTCACCGGAAGTAGTTGAACTCATGGAACCATTTGCCAGCACCACCCCTGCTTGTCCACCTGGTCTTAGTTTCCATAACATATGTTGTAACCATGCATAATTGGCATTACCCACTGGAGGTCTACCATAAATCCAACGAGGATCGTCTTCGTATTTCTCTCCACCCCAATCAGAGATATTAAAAGGTGGATTGGCAATAACGTAATCAAATTTAGTATCTGGATGTTGGTCTTTTGCAAAGGTATCGCCAGGTTCTTTACCTAGATCTGCTGCAAAACCCCTTATTGCTAAGTTCATTGCTGCCAATCTCCAAGTGGTTGGATTGCTTTCTTGTCCATAAATAGAAATGTCATCCCGTCTTCCACCATGAGATCTTACAAACTCTTCACTTTGCACAAACATTCCGCCTGAACCGCAACATGGATCATAGACTCTGCCCTTATGTGGTGAGAGAACTGCAACTAGAGTTTTAACAACATGTCTTGGTGTATAGAACTGCCCTCCTTTCTTGCCCTCTGCAGATGCAAATTGACCCAAGAAGTATTCATAGACCTCTCCTAACATGTCTCCTGCTTTTTGATCGTCTGAAAATCCTATGGTTGAGATAAGATCAATAAGTTCACCCAATTTACCTTCTGATAGTTGAGTTCTACCAAAACGTTTATCAAGTTTTCCTCTCAGTGATTGGTTTTCAGATTCTATATCTCCCATTGCGCGATCAATAATGGCACCAATATCTGGTTGCTTTGCTTGATCTCTGAGTGTTTCCCATCTGGCAGACTCCGGAACCCAGAAAACGTTATCTTGTGTGTAGTAGTCTCTATCCTCTAGATCTTGTTCATTGATGTCTGATAAGTTTTCACTGATAAAAAAATCAGAGTCAGGGTTGGTAACCATCTCTTTGATTTTTTCTTTTTGTTCTGTGAAGGAGTCGGAAATATATTTGAGAAAGATAAGACCTAAAACAATATGTTTATATTCAGCAGCATCCATCTGAGCACGAAGTGAGTCTGCTGTCTTCCAAAGAGTTTGTTTAAAATCTGCGTTATTTTTTGACATACCTTATTATGCCAGTTACTCAAAATATATAAATAACTGTTCAATATTCATACAAAATTGTTTCAAAATAAGATTAATTTTGAACAGTATTTTGAACAGTAACCTCTGAAACATGCACTGTTATAGGGTTTCTATTCTCGAGTCAAGAACTGAAAATCCTTGTGTCGGTGGTTCGATCCCACCTCTGGGCACCATTAATATAAATTAAATCCAATTATCTGTCTGATAATCAATTTTATACTCGTCACATAATTTTCTTAGTTCTGCGACTGTAAATCTTTCTTCAAAAGTAAATCCTTTCCAGAAAGAACAAAGAATAAATTTTGCTACATCTTTTTGAGGAATCATCATGAAATATTCGTATTCGTCAGTTCCCCAAAATTCTTTAACGCCCTTTCCAAGATCATGTTCACAAAAATGTAAGTTACCTTGGTCATCCCAATCACAATGAACATTATGATTAATTTTTCCACTAGGATGATTAAATTCACATTTAAATACTTGCATATTTTTCTCCATAAATAACACACCCAAAATTAGGTGAGTTGAGGTGAGTAACGGAATCTGAAATAAGGAATATATTTCTTTCTTTACACTTATTTATATGGGGTTATATTCAAAAAATTCAATTACTTTTTGAAGTCAATCTTAAAAAATAACAAAATTCCTGATATTGAACTGACTAGCGCAAGAATTGAAAAGATTTTTAAGAAAAGATTATCTATATTATCTCTTTCCTGCCAATCCATAATATGAAATCCCCACATTAAATCCCAAATCTTCCATTGCATTGATCGAATTGCAGTGACTTCACCAGAGTAAACATTTAAATATACATTTATAAGTTTATCTTTTTCATTCTTGGATATTACTTTCATCAAAGGCAAGGTTCTTCCTCTATATTCTGAACCTTTTTTTGAAGATGTGATTTCTTCTGCCTCTATGGGGGTTAATGTTGTGTTTTGTTGTACTAAAAGCATTCCCATTTCAGAAGAGATTTTATCTAAAGGAGTTCCATCTGAGTTTAGATAAAAGCTTCCTGAGTCAGAAGATAAAATTAAGATTGTTTTATCTAGTCGTTTTTTTATTTCAAGATTTGAGGTTTTTGGAATATCAAACTCTATTTCTCCTAAATTAATATCTGAAAAATTAGTTAAACGATATTGCTCCCCTCTTACAAGCTCAATCTTGTTAAAAGCAAAATAAATTCCTGACACTGTCCATAAAAGTAATTGAACAGAGATAAAAAAACTTAAATATTTGTGTATATTTCTGACAATTAATTTCATCTTTTTAAGACATTGATAATTTCATCTATTTTGGCTTGATTATCTTGTGCTGTATCAAGAGAATCCTTAACGCACTCTTTGAGATGAGTTTCTAAAATCTTAGCCTCAACAGAAGTCAACGCATTTTTGATAGCTTTCATTTGATTAAGTATATCTATGCAGTATTTTTCTTCATTTATCATTCGCTCAATGCCCTCTAATTGACCTTTTATTCGCCTAATATTTGCAATTTTATCTCTGTGACATGGATGACTCATAATCAAATTATTTGTGGGATGATATAGGTAAATACAGTGGCAAAAACAAATATAGTTACAGATATATAATAGACAATTCTAGAACGTCTTCTTGTCTGTAAACACATTCTGCCTAATTCAGGGTCTGCAGGACAAGGCATATAATATGTTTTGTAATTAAAATAACCCGCTATCGCTATCGTTATTAAAGCGAAAAAAGTTATATAAAGCTTATATTTTGAAAGGGTTATAAGCAAAGGAAAAGATGTTATTAGACTTGCAAAGGTTGCTCCAGCTCCAATTGAAACAAAAATTGCTGGTAAGGCACAACATATAAGTGTTGATGAAGAAGCAAATAGCGAGAAAAAATTAGCAGTTTTGTCTTGCATGTAATTATTATCAAATGTTTAAAATTGAAAAATCAATTGCATTTTGTCCATTTGCTAGGATTTTGCTTTTGATTTCATCAAAATCAATTTCTTTCTCTTTTGTATAGGCAATTAATACCTTACCTCTTTCAAGGTCAACATCAATTCTTTTAACAGCTTTGTCTTTCACAAAAGTCTTTTCAATACCTCGAGCACAAAAATCACACACCATGCCATTTACATTAACAACAGCTACTTGAGAGTTACTGAGCCCATCAAGAAAGCTTTTGAAACGATCTTGATCAACCTCTAATTTTTCTCCTTGAACATAAACATAATGATTATGAGAATTTTGATGCATATGATGATCTTCGTCAGAAGAAATCAAATTAATCGAAAATATAGTAATAAATAATAATCTAATCATATGTTTATCCTAAAATCTGTACATTAAATGAATATCCCAATCTGTTTTCTTGTCGTAGCCCAATTCTAGCAGGACGTTACCTTTAAAGAATTTCACCACTGGGTATGTAATTTGTTTCTTGCTTAATGAATTTTTTTTTGTTTTTAACATTAACCAAGTATGTAAATCTCCATATGCACCTAAATATGGGGCAAAGCCCAGCTGAATATGCTTATCCGTATAATCTATTATGTTTTTAATTTCTTTATAGTCAAATCCAATAAAATAACGTCTAGTTTCCCAGTCACCATGAACGCCATAAATAAAATTACTGTTTTTTGTAGAAACTGCGGACTGAAAATAAAAATTTCTTTGAGAATTTTTTGTATTTTTTCTGTTTACAAGATAAGTAAATCTTAGATTAGTCTCAGAGCGATCAAAAATTTTATTATTTAGCTCTTCAACACCAATGGAATATTTGAAACTGGGTGAGTAATGATAGTAAATTGACTCTTTCATATTATCATTGAAATGCATAAGAGTATGACCACCAGAATAAGAGATAGGTCTAGCTTCAGTATTCGAAACCAATAAAAAGATAAAGAATATTTTAATATATATACCCATGGGGGGTATATTATCACAATATTTCTAACCGAAGATAATGTGTAATTATTAGACCTTACCCCTTATATAAGTATATAATTTCAGGTTCGGAAAATTATAAGAAACAATTTTTATATTATTTTATTTATTTTATGGTTGTTTCTAAAGTTACTGGGGATATGTAATGTTAAGCAATATAAGTTATTTAATAATGTTTGCCATACTTATGATGGCAATAGCCATAGTGCTTTACACGGTTTTTTTTGCTGAAAAAAATAATGTGGGGGAGCAATATAAGCCACTTAAGATGCCTTCTGGCTTTGCAGATAGATATTGGAATCCGATTATCTTCTCAATCTTAGAAAAAAATCAAAAACCAGGTAGCAAAGGTAGAAATGAAGGATCAAATAATTCTCCATCATCATCAGCGCAAAAACTTTGTGCTACCGAAGGTGATATAAAAGACTATGTGAAGAATCACTACAATAACGAGCTGATGAGAATAGGCAGATTTAAAATGAAAGACTCAAGTAAAGATGTGCAAGATGCTTTCAGAGAATACAAAAGAGATGTCAAAAGTAATGGCTATCAGCAAGAATTTAATAAAATGGTGGCATCATGGAATGCCAAACTAGAAAGTTACAAATTAAGAGTTAGTCAGGCAGTCAAACAAAGGCGTGAAGCAAGAGATGCTGTAAGACAATTTAAGATTCAAAATAACCTAATAGCTGGTAGACAGCCTCAAGTTCATGACAAAATCTTTCAGTTTTTGAAAATATGTGTGCCTTTTGCCTTATTTTTTACTGAGGTTGGTTTAAATATATCTGGTCTTGCTAAGGCTGTAGGTGGCGGTGAAGCAATAGTTGTATCGTTTATGCTTTCCTCTATAAATGTTGGTCTATCTTTTGCTGTTGGTATTTTGGTTTTAACTCATTTTTTTAACCCAGTTGGAGCAAGTAAGCCAAAAATTGTATATATAATTAGTTTTATCTTGTATGCATTTTTACTAGTTTACATAAACTCAATGATGGGTGTATTTAGGGCATTATCAGAATTAGCCGACCTTCAAATGGATCCAATTGCGGCTCAGGCGTTAACCGATGCTGCGATAAAAGAAGCTGTGATGCCTTTTGATAATATGGGAAGTATTACTTTTGGTGGAGCTTTTTTAATGTTAGTTGGCTTCTTTTTTGCATTTTTATCTCTCATTGATGCTTACTTTTTTAAAGATCCTATTCCAGGGTATGGAGAACTTGGTAAAAAAAGACATGCTGCTGAGAAAAGAGTTGAAAAAATTAAGCTCGAAGATACTCAACTTTTCACTCAAATTGAACACAGTCAACATAATAAACTAACACGTAGAAATGAAGAAAGACTTCATGCCAATGAAGCATGGAAATTCATGATTGATGAGCTGCAAACTATGTCTAGTCGCTATGACACTTTCAGAGATAGCTTAGAGCAAGCCTTAATTTCTGGCATTGATATGTATAGAAGACAAAATATTAAATTCAGAACAGAGCCAGCACCAGCATATTTTGAAATAGCTGTAGATGCTAGTTTTATAAAAACATTCGAGCAAAATTATCCTGCTTTGAGTTCTGAACTGATGAGTGATCAAGAATCTGAGCAAAATTTAACACAATGGGCAGACAAGATTGAAAAAGAATATGCTGAGATGCAAAATAAGTATGTGGAGTTTTTTGAATCCGAAAAACATAAATTGTTTGAAGTTGTTAAAGGAATAGATGATGGCGACGATTAAAAATATATTTCTGGTTACGCTATTGTTTTCATTTTGCATTGAATTGTATGCTGAAAGACCTTCAAGCGATCAGGCAGATGAAGACAAATTTGGCAATAAACATGATTGGTGTGCAGAAGTTAATTATGACCACACCTTAATAATAGTTGATACAACTGAAAAATTTAATGAAAATCAGTATGAATTATTACAAAATCAAATCCTAAATAATTCTTCAATTGCAAAACTACCGCCGTACGACAGAATAAGTATCTTAGACCTCACAGGAAGAAATATTACAGCTACCCAAACGAAACCAGTTTTTTCTAAATGTAGACCAAGAAGTGGTGAGAAATCTAGTCAATATAAACTCGACCAACCATCTTTTTGGAACCCTAAAGAAAAAATGCAACAAGCTTACAATTTTTTTAACCAGGATTTGGCAAAAGCTAGAACCCATTTTGATGAATTAGGAGAGCTGTCTGGAGAATTTTCAATGATAATGGAACTCATTAAAGAAATTTCTAGGGTAGATGGCCTTAATTTCACTGATGGAAGTGGATATAACAACAGGAAACTAATTATCTTTTCTGATTTAATTCAAAATTCTGAAAATTTATCAATATTTACTTCTTGTAAAAAAGGAAAATGCATTACTTGGGACAGTATAAAAGACACGCCTAAAATAAAAGCTTTAATGCCTGCATTTAACAGTAACAATAAACCAGAAGTTTTAGTGTATTACCTGCAATGTAAGTACAACAAAAATCTCAATAACGGAATGAGAGATTTTTGGACTGGTTACTTTACAGATGCAGGCATGAAGGTGACATTTGATACAGAAACAGCCTGTCTCGAATCTAAAAAAAATACTTAATAACAATCATATAACCATATGATTTCAGCTGTTCAAAAGCCAATAAATTCTGGGTTTACTAATAAGTCTGAGACTAAAGACGTACTCAAAAATATTGACCTTAATAAAAAAGTTGCAATAGTCACTGGTGGTTATTCAGGCATTGGTCTTGAAACAACCAAGGCGTTAGTAGCTGCTGGAGCAAATGTAATAATTCCTGCAAAACGACCTAAAATAGCAAATCAAAATCTTTGTGGAGTAGTGTCCGAAGATAATGTTATTGAAATGGACTTGAATAATCTTAACTCTGTTAAAAGCTTTACAAATTCTTTCAAAGAAAACTTCAATACATTAGATCTCCTCATAAATAACGCTGGAATAATGGCGTGCCCCGAGACAAGAATTGAAAACAATTGGGAGAGTCAATTCGCTGTTAATCATATTGGACATTTTTTACTTACTAATGAATTAATGGACATAATGGCAGATGTCAAAGGATCAAGATTTGTCAGCCTTTCTTCATCAGCTCATTCTATTACTAGCATCCTATGGGATGATATTCACTTTCAAAGTGCTCAATATGATAAATGGATGGCTTATGGTCAATCTAAAACAGCTTGCTCATTAATGGCAATAGAGTTTAATACTAGAATGAGAGATAAAGGTGTTGAAGGTTTTGCTGTTCATCCTGGAGGAATCATCACCCCGCTTCAAAGGCATCTTGAAAAGGAAGAAATGGTTGCCTTGGGTTGGCTGGATGAAGATGGATCTCCATCAGAACTAGTAAAGAATTTCTTTAAATCAACAAACCAGGGTGCATCTACAGCTGTTTGGTGTGCTACAAATCCAGATTTAAATGGTCTCGGTGGCGTTTTCTGCGAAGACTGTGATATTGCCAAAAGAAAATCTGAAGTTGATGAGTCTCTTCAAAGATACCATGGAGTAGCTGATTGGGCTATAAATTCTGACGAAGCTTCAAGACTATGGGAAGTTACTGAAATGATGATTGAAAAGTTGTAAATTCAATTAAATCATATTTTAATTAGTTTATGAGTGCTAGGAATACTGAATTTATACGTAACGCAATGAGCAAAGAGCTCATCTTTACAATGGGGTTCTCAGTTGTAGCATCTTTTATTTCTGATTTTCTTCAGCCTTTGGCAAATATTACTTTTTACGTACTCATTTTGAGCGCAGTTCTGTCAGCTATTTTCTTAATTTTATATCTTGTTAAGAAAGATATAAGAAAGAAGTTTACTAAATATCTTATCGCATCTATTACATTAATGGCTCTAAGTGGATTTTTGTATACAGCACAGGATGAGTCTAATTCTGAAAAAGGTGTGCTGGCTGCAAACTTTCCAGCGCTTGGAAATCTTCAAAAAGATTTAGGCATGTTGGAAAAAGATATTGCTGAAATCAAAGAATCAACATTAAGAACAGAGCAACTCGTTGAATCTATAGCAAAAGATTCTAAAGAGAACATTAAACAAACCAAAGAACTGACCGAAACAATAAAAGATTCAAACGAAGCAATCGTAAACAAACTTGATGAGATTAATGATTCATTTCAAGAAATTTCTAAATTAGGCGGCATAATTTCAGATCCTAAAAGACCAGAAGAATTCTACACTAATGCAAGGGTGTACGAAGATAGAGGCGATTATCTAAATGCAAGAAGAATGTATAACCAATATTTTACTTTTAAGCTTGACTATATAGACCCTCATCTTAGGTATCAGACATTTCTAAAGGTTCAGGAAGGCAGAGCTGGTGCTAGAGAAGTTTATAATTCACTTTTCAGCAATGACAATAGGATCACAATTGAGTACTTAAAAATACTGCTATATAACGCTCCCACAAGAACACAATTGCTGGAAGAGTTTATTCAAAAGAATAAAGATTTTGCTCCTGCTTATTATGAATTAAGTAAAGACTACTCCCCTTCTAGGACTGGACAAGAATCGTTATCAAATAGAAAACTAGAATTAGAAAATCTTGAAAAATTTATGGAATTAAATAACGAAGGAAGGTTTATAAGGTATTTCCTCGACAAATCAATAGCTGCTGAATGGGTTAAGTATTCAGAAGAAAGAATTAGCGTACTCAATTCAGGTCTTAATGAAATTAAAGAAACCTATTTTAATGATGGCTCAATTTCTTTGCGAACAAATTATAGAAATGGGATCAGAGAGGGTGAAGAGCTCGAATACGCTAGTAAAAATGACTCTCTTAGAGTTTATGACGGTATTATAGTAGATCATTATAGTAGAGGTAGGGAAATCCTTGTTAAGGTAAAAGATTTGAATTGGTATGATGGTAATAATATTTTAATTAGAAAAAATTTTTATGAAGGAGGAGAACTAAAAAAATCTGAAGATTTAAAATATTATTCCTCTGGTGAAATTTTTAACTCAGAGACATTTATACCTGCATCTAAAACAGTCATAGATAATCTAAAAAGTCAGCTTTGGAGTGTGGAATCAATGCTAAAGATGGAAAAGGACCGAGAATTAGATAATAAGATAAATAAATGTGATGACTGGGATAATAGAGGATCTATGGAATGCATGGGTTCCGGATTTGGAGCTAATGATTTTTCAATTCAAAGATATGAAGAAGATATTAAGAGACTAAAGCAAGAAATTTCTAATGCAAGGGAAAAAACTGGTCAATACAAATTCTTCTACAAAAATGGTCAAATCGAGGATGAAGGTATAAATGAAAATGGAGAAAAAAAATCATTTACTTTCTTTTCTCAAGAAGGAGTTTTAGAAATAAAGGGAAATATAAAAAACTATTTCAGCCCCTTTAGAGATGATGCTGATTTCAGATATCTTCATGGATCATATGAAAAGTATCATAATAATGGTCAACTTATGATTAAAGGTGTCTTTGAGGAAGGTGAATTAATTGCGCCTTATAAAGTATTTTACGAAAACGGCGATGTTTTTTTAGAAAAAAACGATCAAGGTAAGTATAAAAAATTTAGTCCTTCAGGAGTTTTGCTATTAGAAGTACAACCAATTAAGTGTGAAAAAGAAATCAAGTATAATCGAGCATCTAATAGCAAAGGTATGGAGGTTGGCATCTATAAGTGCTTTAAATTAACTTATTATAACGAAGAAAATAATGGTGAATTTTTTGAAAAAGAAATTTCTATACAACCTTTTCAATCAAATGCTTCTGGCAAAAGGGGAAACTGTTTAAAACCAACATATGTATGTGAAGGAACATCTCCTAATTTTCTGAGTAATTTTTATGACTAAATAATGGACACTTATTTGAATTTATTTCCAGAGTGTGCAGCTGTATCTCATGGATTCTTGAAAAAAGGTATTCATCAAATTTATTACGAAGAGTGTGGGAATCCTGATGGCAAACCTGCAGTTTTTTTACATGGTGGTCCTGGCGGCGGGGGTAGCACACAAGTAAGACGTTTTTTTAATCCTGACAAATATAGAATTATTATATTTGATCAGAGGGGTTGTGGCAGAAGTAAGCCACATGGATGCTTAGAAAATAATACTACTTGGAATCTCGTTGATGATATCGAATCTCTAAGGTTATTACTTAATATAGAAAAGTGGTTAGTATTTGGAGGTTCTTGGGGGAGTACTTTATCCCTTGCTTACGCACAAAAATATCCTGAATCAATAAGTGAACTTGTGCTTAGAGGCATCTTTATGCTTAGAAAAAAAGAGCTTGAGTGGTTTTATCAAGATGGTGCTAGTAGAGTATTTCCTGAAGCATGGGAAAAGTTTCTTGAGCCTATTAATGTTGAAGAAAGAAATGATTTAATGGGTGCATATCATAAAATTTTTACTAGCGATAATGAAGAAAAAAAACTAGAGGCAGCAGTTGCATGGTCAAAATGGGAGGGATCGACCTGTACATTGAGTTATGCTCCTGAAATGATTTCATCTTTTTCTGAACCAAAGTTTGCTCTAGCTTTCGCACTTATTGAGAATCATTATTTTATAAATAATGGGTTTCTCGAAAATGAAAATCAACTTATTTCAAAAGAAGCGATTGATAAAGTTAGGCATATACCAGTAAAAATTATTCAAGGGAGATATGATTTAGTTTGTCCAATGGAAACGGCGTGGGAGCTTTCTAAAAACTGGCCGGAGGCAGAATTGATAGTTGCTCCCTCCTCTGGTCATAGCGCTTTTGAAAAAGAAATTACCCATGAACTAATTAAAGCTACTGAGGAATTTGCAAAAAATGCATAAACTTAAGGGATATTGTGAATGCAAAAAAGTTTCATTTGAGATAAATCAAAAGATTAAATATTTCTCACATTGTCATTGTTCGCAATGCCGCCGAACTCATGGTTCTGCATTTGCAAGTTTTATCGAAGTAGATAAATCCTGTTTTAAATATAATTCTGGTCATGAACATATCAAATCCTTCTCTTCTTCTGAGCTATGTCAGAGAATTTTTTGTCAGTATTGTGGTTCTAATATAATGTTCCTTGATGGAACTAAATCAAATAAATATTATGTTTCAGTTGGTGCTATAGACGGAAGCCCAAAATTACCAAAAGCTCATCATGTCTTTGTTGGTTCAAAAGCCTCGTGGTTCGAAATAAATGATAATCTAAAACAACATGACAAGCTCCCATCCGCATTTAAAAATGAATAATATAAGTCTTATTGGTATGGCTGGATGTGGAAAATCCACATTAGGAAGTGCTATCGCAGATAAATATAATCTAAGTTTTGTTGATACAGATAAGTTAATCGAAACTGGCTGGCAAATTACTTTAGAAGAGATTAAAAGAAAGTATGGATATGAAACACTTAGAAAGTATGAAGAAGACGTAATTCTTAATCTTGATAAATCAACAAAAGTTATTTCAACAGGCGGAAGTGCAGTCTACTCTGTAAAATCTATGAAATACCTAAAATCATTTTCAAAAATTATATATATTAATACTCCATTGGAAACTATTCTTGAAAGAATTGATAAAGGACAAGAGCGAGGTCTTGCGGTGCCTGAAAATTTATCTATAGAAGAAGTTTATTCTGAAAGAAAGCCTTTGTATGAGCAATTTTCACAACTTTCTATTGATGGTACAAAATCAATTGATGAGTTGATCGATATAGTTTTAAATATTTCTAATGAGTAAAAAAATTCTTTTAGTTGGTGCTTCTGGCCTAGTTGGTAGCAATTTACTTCATGTCCTAAAGAAAAATGAATCTGAATTAGTATTGCTATCAAGAAAAAAGCTTGAAAATCAGATGGGTATTGAACAAATAATAACTAACTTTGATGATATTAAAGAAATAAATTATCAAGAAACTATTGACGAAGTCTATATTGCAATAGGTAAAAAACTTTCTTTACTTGAACTTATTTATATCAAAAAGGAAAACCAAAGAAGCTTCCAAAAAGTAGATTTTGATTATATTAAAAGTATTGCAAAATTTGCTTTAAGTAGAGGAGCAAAATCAATTGCACTTATTTCAGCAGTTGGTGCAGATAATAATTCAAAAAATTTATATCTTAATGTTAAAGGAAAAATAGAAGAGGAAATACTATCTTTAGGTTATGAAAAAGTAGTTATAGCTAGACCGAGTCATTTACTTGGTAAAAGAGTAAATGAAAAAATAAATCCTGTAGTACTAATTTTTGAGGAAATTACCAACTTGACCGGGTATATGTTGCATGGGCCTTTTAAGAAATTTAGAAATGTTCATGCAAAAAAAGTTGCTAGCAGTCTTGTATCAATAATGAATAATGAAACTAAAGGTAAACATATTCTTTATTATGAAGACTTTAAAGACTATTAGGAATCTTTTCTGTTGGCTTTAACTATTTTTTTAATGCCATTGCATGCATTTAATAACCAAAACATATTAGCGAAAACAAAATAATACAACCCAAGATAGATCTGCACGATCATTGCAAAAAAGCTTCCTACAATTACGGCAAATAATCCTACCATTCTTTTTTTTGCTTTTTTGGAGACAATAAGAGGTGCGGCTACTAAAGTACCGAAAAAAACACTTAAAATTTGGATTATTTCTATCATATTCATACTAATAAACATTCAGAATATGTTCATTAGTATGAATATCGGCGCATTATGAATTCTTAAATTTAAAAGTAAAGATTTTTTGAACTTTTTCTAAAAAGATGTAATCTTTATTATATTAATTTAATTTTAGGAACATAAATGAAAAAATTTTTACTAATAACTTGTCTTTTTGTATCATCAGTTTTGATTGCAGATGATCACGAAACTTCAGAAAAATCATCCACTGATAGATTTGCAAACAATCCAAACTATCTTTTAAGCTTTAAAGAATGTAAAGAAACCAAAGACGGTGTTGCAGGATTGTTAGCTTTAAGTGAAAGCGTATGGAAAGAAATTGAGGCAAATCCAGAGAATGATGAAAAATGGATGGAAGTAGCTATTTTAGCTGACATGGCTGCTAACTACTCTGAAATATATGATGTTTGGTGTAAAGACATGATTGCACAAAGAATGAAAATGAGAATGATGGCTGAGAAAAAAAAGAAATTAATGAAAGACAAAAAAGATTAAAATTTTCCTCTCTGAAACCTCATCCTAATTATATATACTCTAATTAAGGCAACAAAAGTAATAATAAGCTGAACAAAAAGGGATATCTTGATTGGGCTTGCCCATTCCCAATTATCAATGGTTAACCACAAAAGAAAAGTTTGTAATGGAAAATTAATAATTGCCCCCATTAATACAACTATGATTGCCTCTCTCAATGCGATCTTTTCCGTTTTGTTCATGACTTTTTCCTAATAATGGTTTAATTTATAAATATAATGCAAGACTTAGTAGAAGCAAAATTCTCAATCGGTAATATTGTAAAGCATAAATTTCTTAATTTCAGAGGTGTTATATTTGATCTTGACCCTGTTTTTGCAAATACAGAGGAATGGTACAACGCAATACCAAAGGATTTTAGACCCGACAAAAATCAACCTTTCTATCATTTGTTCGCAGAGAACGAAGAAGTCTTTTATATAGCCTATGTTTCTGAACAGAACTTACTAAATGATGTCGAAAATGGTGCTGCAAATCATCCCGATATTAGAATGATATTCTCACATTTTGATGGAAAGAGTTATATACCTCACGAAAGAGCTACAAATTAAACTTTAATATCAAAATGTGCAATCTGAATAGAGGTAGTAAAAACTTCCATAGCATCCTCTAATTCATCTTTTGATACATAAGTTGGTGCTAATCTGATGACACTATCATTAGGGTCATAATTGTTAGGAAAGGTAGATCCAGCAGGTGTGATTAAAACGCCCAATTCTTTGCATAATTCAACTACTTTTGTAGCAATGGGTTTAGTCGTACTATAGGTTATAAAATAGCCGCCTGTTGGTCTTGAAAATGTTCCACATTCTTTGGGTAATTTTTCTAAATGTGAATAAGCAATTTCAAATTTTGGCCTTACTAATTCAGCATGTTTTTGCATGTGCTTTTTTACTGACTCAGCGTTTTTAAAAAATTCTACGTGTCTTTTCTGATTTAATTTGTCAGGACAGATGATCATAGTAGTCCTAACTTTTTTTATTAGTTCCAAAGAATGGCCTGCTGTCGCTATAAATGAAATTCCACCTCCTCCAAAAGTTACCTTAGAAAATGAGGTTGTGATTACAGTTTGATTTTGTACATTCATTTTTACTGCCACTTCCCATAAAGGCTTCTGCTCAGGAGTTGGCAAGAAATCATGAATTAAATAAGCATGATCAAAAAGAAAAAGAAATTTGTCAGAATAATCTGAACCAATTTCAAACATCTTTTCTAAGTTAGTATCAGAATATATTTCTCCTGAGGGATTTGAGTGCTTTGGCACGCATAAAATGCCAACAAAATTATCATCATTCTGTAAAAGATTCTTAAAAGCATCAAGATCAATCCCATCTTCATTTAAAGGAATTCCAACTGCTTCTATTCCGAAATCATCGAGCATCATAAAATGCCTATCAAAACCCGGCACTGGGCAGATAAACTTTGGATTCTTCAAATCTTTCCACGGAGTAGGCTCTGCAAATAAAAAATTAGAAAGAACAGTTTGATAAGTTAATAATAAACTTGATTGCTCACCGGCAAGAATATTTTCTATTGGGGCATCTAAAAGCTCAGCACCAAGTTTTCTTGCTTCTTTGATACCAAAAGGTTCTCCATAATTTCTTAGATCGATGCCATCTTCTGATATGGATGGTATCGAGATATCAATTAATTCATTTGAAAGGTCAAGTTGACTCCTATCAGGCTTTCCTCTTGTTATATCTATAGAGAGATTTCTTTCTTTTAGATTATTAAACTTTGTTTCAATATTTTGGTGCATAATATAATGGACATTTTATACTAACAATATGATTAATTATCTAATATTTTTTTCTTTTGCTCTTATCTTAGGAATGCTTTTTTACATCTTGATGGCTTTGAGAAGCAATCAAGGTTCTGAAAAAGGTGGGAGTGAGTTACTTCAAAATAAACTAGCTGAAGTTTCAAGTGATCTAAACAAAATAGAAAATGATTTGTCGGAATTTAAACCATCAATGAATGAATTAAATCGCTTTCTGGGTGGAAATACCTCTACAGGAAAACTTGGTGAATGGAATCTAGAATCAATTGTTCGAGATGTGCTTCCTGCAAATACATATGAATTTCAGGCACAAATAAATCCTGAAACTACAGAAAAAGCCGATTGCGCTGTCACAAATTCTGAGGGACTGATAATACCAATTGATTCAAAATTTTATCAGGGTCAATATCAAAACTATCATGAAGCTGGTTCAAAAACAGAAAGAAATAAAGTTCTTCAAAGCTTGAAAAGAACAATACTAAGCGATGCTGAAAGTATTTCCGAAAAATATATTCTTAGAAACAGTACATCCAATTATGTAGTTCTATATATAGCATCTGAGAAAATTATTGATCTTGTTACTCAAATAGACAACCTTAGACAGGAATGTTTAACTGATAAAAATACTTTAATACTGGGACCAAATGCACTTGCCGGTTTCTTAGATACTGTTAGGCTCGGCCACTATGCTATAAAAATGAATGAAAATGCAAAGAAGGTTGCTAATACTGTAAATATATTGAACGAAGAATTTAAAAAGTTTGACAATACAACAGTTAAAGCAGTTAGAAATCTAAATCAGGCTATAGGACATGTTGAAGATATTCAAACCAGGGTTAATGTACTTGGGAAAGAGCTTAAAAAAGCTGATGAAAGCTTCGATGAAAATTTAGAATAAGAATTAAAATTCTTTTTATATTTAAATATGCATAACCTAAAAATCTGGAACTATCTTTCAATACCTTGGTTAGTATTCACATTAACATTTTTCGTTATATTTTTTTTACTGGCTTTTTTAGTTGAAGTAGACAGTTCTTATTTATCAAGAAATTACTTAAATAAATTATTCCTTAATACTATTATTCTGTCTTTTGGTTCGGCAATCTTGTCTGCCATAATTGCAGTTCCATTAGCTATATTGGTCACATTTTATAAGTTTCCAGGACATAAATTTTTTAGTTGGAGTCTTAGCCTTTCAATTGCATTCCCAGCATATGTGTACGCCTTCATATATGTTGGTATTTTTGAATATGCTAGTCCAGTTTCCGAATATTTAAGAAATTTTAATATTGCACTTCCGCAAATTAAGAACATTTATGGTGCTAGTCTAATAATGGCGATGGCATTGTTTCCTTATATTTTTTTACTAACAAAAGCTCATCTTGGTTCAGTTGGCATAAAAGTATTTAAAGCAGCAAAGTCACTCGGTGATACTAATATTACTGCTATTAGAAAAGTTATTATCCCCTCGTTATGGCCAACTATAATTGCTGGGATGGCATTAGTTGTTTTTGAAACTATTGCGGATTTTGGTGGAGTATCAACTTTGAGAGTAGACACCTTCACAGTAGGAATATACGATGCTTGGTTTGGATATCAAAGTTATTTTTCAGCTACAAGACTTGCAGGATTACTGTTGTTATTTGTTTTCTTAATAATGTTTCTTGCAAAATACTTTGGAGAAAAATCTGTTCATCTAGCATCAAAAACGGCAGAGACTTTCGAAAGAATAGAAACAACTCCGATAGTAAAAATTGGCATGCTTATATTTTGCTCTCTTATATTTATAATTGTTTTTTGCATACCCACTACTCAACTTATAGTTTGGAACTTGGCTGACTCCAATTTAAATCTAATATCCAATTTACAATTATTAATTAATTCATTAATTGTCGGCTTGCTTGCTTCGGTTATAACCGTATTCTTTGCTATAGCACTTGCTTTAAGTTACAAGCATTCTAATATTCTTAAATCTTCAATATTAATTTCATCATCAGGTTATGCTATTCCTGGCTCAGTCATATCAGCAGGGCTGCTTGTTGGTATTGATTACATATTTGATACTTCTATAACTTTTTATGGAATTCTTGGATTGCTTATGTGTCTTTCCTTAAGATTCATGACACCAGCATTTAATTACATTTCAGCATCTCTGTCTAATATCTCAAAATCGGCTGAGCATGCATTGACAACTCTTCCTAGGGACTCATTTAAGGCATTTAAACTTTTCTATTTACCTCAAATGAAGCCTGCAATTTTTTTAAGTTTAATGCTTGTATTTATTGAATCAATTAAAGAACAGCCAGCAACTCTTTTATTACGTCCAATAGGCTTTGATACGCTTTCAACAAAGATTTATAACTTTACAAGTGAGGGTCAATGGGAGATGGCAGCAGTACCAAGTTTATTTTTAGTGAGCATAAGTTTGATTTTTGTATATCTAATAAATAAAAATATTGATCTCAATCGGGATAAATGAAAGAGGAAGGTTACAGACTAAATGTTGGAATAATGGTTGCAAATTCTGTTGGTGAATTATTGTTATGCAAAAGAAAAGGAATGAATAGTTGGCAATTTCCTCAGGGCGGGATAGATAAGAATGAAGATCCTCTTAGGGCAGCGAAGAGAGAGCTTTTTGAAGAAGTTGGTATTAGTTCAAAATATGTCGAGCTCATAAAGTCTTCAAATGATTGGTACAAATATGATGTTCCTGCAAGAAGCAGAAGAAAAATATTTGTTAATAAAAAATTTAAAGGACAAAAACAGAAGTGGTTTTTATTTAAATTAAAAGAAAATACAAAAATATCTTTTGAAAATGATCCTGATAATGAATTTGAAAATTTTAAATGGGTTAGCTACTGGTATCCGCTTGCTGTAATAGTTTCTTTCAAAGAGGCCGTATATCGTAAAGCATTAAATGAACTAAAATATGCATATTGTAGTGAGTTTGGTGATGTTTGATGAAATATTAATTTTTAGTGCTCTTGGTATTCTTGCTGGTCTTCTTGCTGGAATGTTTGGTATAGGAGGCGGACTAATTATAGTTCCGGTTTTAATAGGTACATTTACTAGCCTAGGTTTTGATAATGAAGTAATTGTTCATTTATCAATAGGGACAGCAATAGCTTGTATTATTTTTACAGGACTTTCTTCCGCTAATGCACATAAAAACAAAAACTCTATTAATTTTATTCACTTTAAGCCTGTAGCAATTGGAATAACTTTTGGGGCGTTGATAGGAGCATTATTTGCTATTCAAATAAAAGGCTTGTTTTTAAAATATTTGATCGCTGTATTTATTCTGTTAGTTGGCTTTCAATTGCTTTTTAATATTAGCTTAACATCGAAGCAGTTCACACCAACAAAACCTAAATCTATTTTTGCAGGTTCAGTTATTGGTTTTCTATCGTCAATACTTGGAATTGGAGGTGGTACTTTTTCTGTACCTTATTTTAAAGCTTCAGGACTTAATTTGACTTCAGCTATTGGAACCTCTGCTGCGTGCGGAGTACCTATAGCAATATTTGGAACGCTAGGCTACATTATTGCTGGAATTAATAAAGATATATTACCTACGATGAGTCTTGGTTATATATATTTGCCTGCCCTACTCGGAGTATCCATTACAAGTATTTTTTCTGCGAAATATGGAGCAGATATTGCTCATTATTTATCTCAATCTGTTTTGAGAAAATTAATGGCAGCCTGGTTTTTTATTGTTTCAATCTATATGTTTTTAATATGATTATCGAGTTATCAGAATTTTTTAATAATCCTAGCTTATTAGAAATAGGTCCATTAAAGATTCAATATTATGCTGTTACATGGCTTGTATCAGCAATATTGATTTACTTTTTCTTACAACAACACAAAATCATTAAAGAAATTGGCCTCAGTAAAAACGATGTGAATGATATGGTTTTCATGTATGGGCTTTTTTTTGGTGCTATGTGTGGAGGAAGAATAGGATATATGTTCTTTTATGGCACTGAACAACTAATTAATGATCCATTATCTTTATTTTATATTTGGCAAGGTGGGTTGAGTTTTCATGGTGGCTTAGTAGGAGTGATTGTTGCATTGATGGTGTTTTGTAAGAAAAAAAATATTGCCTTTTTACGATTGACAGACGCTGTTGTTCTGGCAATGCCTATTGGTCTTGGAATTGTAAGAATTGGTAACTTTCTTAATGGTGAACTGTATGGAAGACCAACAAATGGTGAGTGGGGATTTATTTTTCCAACTGATCCATTTGGATTACTTCGACATCCATCTCAATTATATGAAAGTCTTGGTGAAGGATTAGTATTATTTGTATTATTATTTTTAATAAACTCTAAAACTAATATAAAAGGTATTGTTTCTTCATTTTTTCTTATTTTTTATGGTTCAATTAGATTTATAATTGAATTCTATAGGCAGCCTGACTCTCACATGGGTTACATTGTATTTGATACATTAAGTATGGGTCAGATTTTATGCATACCCATGATTATTGCGGGTTGCATTATATTGGTATATTCAAAAAAAGCATGAAAGCATATTTAGATCTTTTAAAATTTATTCTAGAAAATGGTCAAGAAAAAAAAGACAGAACAAATACTGGGACTATTTCTTCATTTGGTCATCAGCTAGAATTTGATTTAAGTGACGGATTCCCAGCAGTTACTACTAAGTCATTGGCATGGAAAGGTGTTGTGTCTGAATTATTGTGGTTTTTAGAGGGCTCAGATGATGAGAGAAGATTGGCTGAGATTAGATTTAGTAAACATAGAGACCAACTTAAAGATCTCGACAAATACTCAACAATATGGACTGATAATGCAGATAACCAAGGTAAGCAGCTAGGATATGAAAATTCAGATACAAAAAAGATTCTTGGTCCGGTTTATGGGGTGCAATGGAGAAATTGGTCAGGAAGAGACCAATTAGAAAATCTAATTCATAATCTTAAAAATAATCCTGATGGCAGGAGGCATATCTTATCAGCATGGAATGTAGGAGAGATTGATAAAATGGCTCTACCTCCTTGTCATGTCATGTCTCAATTTTATATTCATGAGAATGAAATTAGCTGCCACATGTATCAAAGAAGTGCTGACATGTTTCTTGGCGTTCCTTTTAATATTGCCAGTTATGCACTGCTGCTTTCCATAATTGCAGAAATATTAAACCTAAAACCTAAAAGATTTATTCATTCTTTTGGAGATGCACATATTTATAAAAATTCTATAGAGCAGGTAAAAGAACAGCTATCTAGAAAACCAAAAGCATCACCAAAATTAAAGTTACCAAATCTTAGTTCAATTAATGATTTAAATAACTGCACTATTGATGATTTTATTCTAGTTGACTATGACCCTCATCCATCAATTAAAGCTGAGATGGCTATATAAATGATAGTTATATCTCATGTGGTAGCGCTCTCAAATAACAATGTTATAGGTGTTAATAATGATCTTCCTTGGAATCTAAAAAAAGATCTAGCTCATTTTAAAGAATATACAACTAACAAAATAATAATCATGGGAAGAAAAACCTTTGAATCTATAGGTCGTCCGTTGCCCAACAGAATAAATTTTGTTGTATCAAAAACTATAAAAGATATCGAAGGTGCTCATGTTTTTACAAGCACTGAAGACGCTCTATCAAATGCAAACAACTTGTGTGTTGAAAATGAATATAAAGAAATCGTGATTATTGGTGGCGGATATTTATTTAGGGAAACATTAGATGTTGTAAACAAGCTAGTTTTAACAAGAGTTAACTGCGATATTGATGGTGATGTATATTATCCTGAGATTAATCTAGAAGATTGGAAAGAGACAAGCTCTGTAAAGTATGAAGAAGATTCAGAAAATGAGTACGATTTTAATGTAATTGTTCTTGAGAAAAATTAGGTAGAATTTTGTTGAATATAATCTCTTCTCAATGCTAAATTGGCTACTCTTATTTCTTCATTCTCAGTATATTTGATCCAATTATTTGCCTGTTGTTTAATCTTTTTATCTTTATCTCTCGCTGCAATTCTAAAATTCTTTTTTGCTTCTTCAAATTTCTCAAGCTCAAAATATGCTTGTCCAAGAGTTAGATATACTTGGGATAATTTTTTTACTTTACCTTTTTCAAGTCCTTTATTTATAGCTTCGACTGCTTTTTCAACTCTATCTTCAGATAGATATAGATTTCCTAACAGAACAAACGATTCTCCATCTTTTGACATGTTTGCTGCTTTTTCTAAAACCGGAATTGCTTTATCAATTTCTTGAGCCATTCTCCATGCATCTGCAAGGAGTTTAAGATTTTTTTCTGTATCTTTGACAACAGGAACAACTTTTTCTTCTTCAGTTTTCTCATCAACTATCGTAATCATTTTCTTTTGTCCAGAAACAAAAACTTGTGCTGCCCAGTAGGGATTTTGATTCAATAGTAATAGTTGAGTTAATGCTAAATATTCAGATTCTTTATTTAAGAAATCTTTTTGATGTGCAGCTTTAAGTGTAATCATATAATCTCTTTCTCTTCCTAATTGACCATATGAACCACCGAGTTGAATAAAATATTGTTTTTTAGGATATAAATTTACAAGGATTTCATATATATCTATTTGTCTTAAAAGAGATTCCTTTTCACCAATTTCTTTTTTAAGCTCACCAATACTCGCAGCCATGATTACATACCAATTTTCTCTTGGTTTGTAGCCCTCTTCCTCTGCCATAGTTACCGCAGTCTCCATTGATGATAAAGATTTTCTAAAGTCTCCTGTCTGATAATAAGCTTGGCCAAGTAACGAGTATGACTGAGCTGTTACCTTTTCAACCTCATTCATCCATTGCAATATAAGTTCAATGCCTTCCTTATAATTCTCTTGAACTAGATGTAGCTGAGCAAGTGAAAGAAGCGCTCCAACCCTAAGACCAATTGTTACTTCAGGTTCGTTAATTAAATTATAATATGCATCCATGGCTTGATCGTATTTACCATCGCTAAAATAGACAAAAGCCCATGCATTCCACATCACTGATCTATCATAACTTTTAAGGTTAGCCATATCTCTTCTTAGCTCATTAAGAATTGATAAAACGGTTTCCATGTCAGGATTAGGCTCACCTTTATCATCTACTACCTCTAAAGCCTCATAAACTTTAGCCATTTTTTTTGCAGTACTTGCTTGCAATGCTCTAGCTTTTTTATATTTGATGTTAGTCTTTCTTACTTCTCTATCTGAGGATTGATTTTGTGCCTCAATATTAAAAGTAAAAGTAATAAAAAATATAGATATAAAAGCGATAAAATATTTTTGTAAATCTTTTTTCATAATCTAAGCATCGTCCAAAACATAGGTAAATCTGTGTAATACGCCTTCAACAGGAACAGCTTTGCCATCAACAATTTTAGGTTTATATTTTAATTTTAAAGCAGCTCTTGCTGATGCGCTATTAAACATTGTACAAGGCCTAAACTCTGTGTTTGGATCATTTGGATCTGAGTTAGAGCAATAACCTTCAATTGCTTTAGCATCCTCAACACTGCCAGTATCTGTAATAGTGAATTCAACTAAGGCATATCCCATAGTTCCTCTTTCTTGTGCTCTTCTAGGATATATGGGTACTACTTTGAAAAGAGGTATATATTCTCCATCTCTGAAGAATGAACCACCAGCTTTAAAGTTTGCCTTTGGCTTAGCAATAGATACATCAAGACCTGTGAGTGGAGCTAAATCAAGCTCTGGTTGGGCTATGTCTTCTGGTTGTTCTTCTGGTTTGTCTGGTTTATCTACTTCAGTTAAAAAAGTATCTATTTGTCTCTCTGGCATCACAACGTCAGCAAGCTTTACAGAAGTGTCTTCTCTCAAACCACTGTCACCTAAAGAAATTAAAATCACCATTACAAAGAAAAGAGCTAATGTTATTGCAGAAGAAAAGCCAATCCCCGCAGCGTATTTATTTGCATCAAAGGCTTTCACATACACACTATGTATAGGTTTCGTAACGATACTTATTGCTGAGAGAACTTGGTTCATAAATTATTTTGGTTCTGAAGCTAATGATATTGCGCTAACACCTGCTTCTCTTGCTCCATCCATTACTTTAATAATTGTATCTGCCACAGCCTTTTCATCTGCTTGGATAACAACAGATCCTTGAGGATTGTCGGCAAGCATCTTGACTACGTTAGCTTTTACCTGTCTAACATCAATTCTTCTACCATCCATCCAGACTTCCCCTGTTGGGCCAACAGCTATTAAAATGGCTGCGTTTTCTTGAGTTTCTGCAGTATCTGAATCAGGCCTATTAATTTCGAGTCCTGGCTCTTTGATAAAATTTGCAGTGACAATAAAGAAGATAAGCATGATGAAAACAACATCAAGCATTGGAGTTAAATTTATCTCACTCTCTTCATCTTTAACTGCGCTGCTAATTGCATTTCTTCTCATAAATTTTCTCCTATAACTCTCTTTTAATTAAATCTCTTAAGTCATTTGTGTGTCTGTCAGAGGCACTATTTAAATATATGCTTGCAAAAACTCCAGATAAAGCTACAACCATTCCAGCCATTGTTGGTAAAGTTGCTTTCGATACACCTCCTGCCATTGCTCTTGCATCACCCCCTCCGTTAAATGCCATAACCTGAAAAACTTCAATCATCCCAGTGACGGTACCTAATAGTCCAAACAATGGAGCCAGAACAACACAAGTCTGTATGATTGATAAATTTCGATTTATTTCTACTTTAGCTTGTGAAAGCATTTTTTCTCTTATTTGAAGAGCATGCCAAGATGTTTTATCACTTCTGTTGTTCCATTTACTAGAAAGATCTTGAACATAAAACTCATGACCATGAGAAAAATACCAAATTCTCTCAAAAATCATCGCCCACATAAAAAATACCAAAATAGCTATTAGCCATAATACACTGCCGCCTGCTTCCATGAAATCTCTTATGGAAGAGAATGTTTCAGTGATCGCAAACCACATAATTAGTTACTAACTACCCTCAGCTCTCTCAGCGAGAATTCCTGTACTTTGTTCTTCTAAAACACTAATAATTCCTTTAGCAGATGATGCTGTAAATGAATGTAAAAGAGTAGTAGGTATAGCAACCAATAATCCTAATACGGTAGTCACAAGAGCTTGCGATATACCACCAGCCATCAGTTTTGGATCTCCTGTTCCATACAAAGTAATCATCTGGAACGTTACGATCATACCTGTCACAGTACCAAGTAATCCTGCTAAAGGCGCTACAACTGAGATTATCCTAACAGCACCTATACCTCTTTCAATAGAAGGTCTCTCTGCCATAATTGCTTCAGCTAGCTTTAGCTCCAAAGTATCTATATCTTTCTTGAAGTTTTCCTCTCCTACTTTAAGAACTCTACCTAGTGGATTTCTAACATCTAATGTTTGTGATCCAGCCTGTGCTCTTACAGCTTTACCTAACACATATAGGCTCCATAATTTCCAAAAAGCCAAACCTATACCTATTAAACCAACAAAAATAATTGCGTACCCAACCTCTCTTCCTTGCGCAGCTCTCTCCGCTAAAGAAGGTGTCTGTATTAAATTTGCTAATAAACTTCCACCTGTAGGTCCAGTAGGATCTATTCCAAATTTAACCTGCTCACCTACCTCTGCGTCACCAACCTTGTTAGCAGTTTTAGTGTATCTACCAGCGGGTTGCCTTGGTAAAAACGCATATTGTCCAGTAGCAGCAACATATTCAAGATATTTTCCATCACAAACAGCGTTGAAAAGTCCAACTCTAGTAACATTACAAGTAGATGTTTCTCCATCAACATCTACAACAGTTGTATCAAAAGAGACAACCTCACCACTAGCAGCCATTTCTCTTTGTAATTCAAACCACAGACCTTCAATTTCTCTAATTGTAGGTAATTCAGTTGTTTCTGACATTTTAGAAGTTAAATTGTTTAAGAAATCAACACGTTCAGTTCCAAATTGTGCACTTGTTAAAGATCCAGAAAATTGAACAGCAGCCTCTCCAGCTGAGCTCTGAAGATGACCAAAAAGTTCTACTAATGAGCCTAGCTCTTTTTGATAGGCCTCTTCTTTTACCCTAAGGATTTCCTCATTCTTTTTGTATTCAGCTTCTAGCTGATCAGCTATTCTTTCTTGTCTTGCAAGTTCTCTTTTTTCAGCAGCAAGAATTTCAGCTTGTTTATTCTTATTTGCCAAAAATTCAGCTTCTCTTTTTGAATTTTCTGTTTGCTCCTTAGTTTTACCCTCTTTAACTAACATCAATAATTCTTGAACTGTAGATACTTCTGGAGCTTCGGCATTATCAGATTCTTGTGCAGTAACTATTGCGCTAAGGGATAAAGATATAACAAATATAATTGATAATAAATTCTTCATTATGCCTCTCCCTTTACAACTGGCATTAACAACATATCTGTAGGTGCTAGCTTCTTAGCCATCCTTATTCCATCCCTAATAGGTTTCCTATAGGTTGAAGAAAGCTCTTCCCACTCACCAGTTTCATTATTCCATCTGCCGCTCGTTCTTTCGTCTTTAGTTTGATAGAACATACCAATTCTTCCAATAACAAGAATATTCACAACAGTGCCGTCTTGAAGTTTATCTTCATAAGTATCAATTTTTCTGCCGTATTCTGCTTCAATGTTATATGCCTCCAGAACTTGCCTAACTTGCTCAGATGCTGTGACTTTTGGCTTTGCTAAAGATGACCGCACTAAATCAACTCTTCCTCTTCTTTCTTCTTGTCTAAAAGGAGTATCAATTTGAATAAAGTTTTCCAAGGTATCAAGCATTTTCTGTGCAAGTGGAGGTATCTGTCGCTGCATAACAACCACCTGAACCAATTGCTCATCAAGTTTATCCATAAGATCAAGCTGAGCTTGAATTTGAATCCTTTTTTGAGCGTTATAAAGTTTCAGACCTTCAACTTGCTTAGAAACAACTTTGTATTCGTTAACTATTTTGTCTGTTTGTCTTTCTGTCTGATCAATTTTATCTTGCGAAGATGCAGAAAGTGTTTGATTTTCTCTACCAACCTCTAGAACATTTTCCATGTTCACCTCAACATTCATATCGTTCGCCGAAACTAAAATACTGAAGGCGAAAATTATTGGTAAAGATATTTTCTTCAATAATATAAGCATTATGTACTCCCTAAAGTCTGATAATGTTAACAGTCTGCGCTTAATAAATAAAATTTTTTTATACTTTTTTATGAACAGAAAAAACTCATATTAACAAACTTTTATATATCTATATTGTATATTTTTTCTTGTTATAGGTGAATCATTTAAAATTTAGGAAATAGCATTGGTGTTTCTTCTTTATATTTTTTATAAGCCTCAAGATTGCCCCACTTAATATCGCCTCTAGCTTCTAGCATTCTTACACCACTTACATAAACTAAAAGTAAATAAGTAAATAAGGGTGAGATTAAGGTTATGAATACTATTGGCAAATATTCGCCAGTTCTTACAGCTGTCAATAAAGCTGGTAAGGAAATTATAGCTACACCGAACCATAAAAGAATTTCACCAAAATAATTAGGATGCCTTGATTTTGACCATAAACCAGAAGTTATGAATCTGTCTTTATTTTCTGATATTGACCTAAACTGTGATTTCTGTTGATCGGCAATAATTTCGATTACAAAGCCTAGCAAAAATATTACTATTCCAATTATTGAGATTACATTAATTATTATGCCTACGCCGGCAATTGCAGCAATTGCGCACATCGAACACATTGAAACCCATAGACCTTGGAGCGTCCAAGTCATAAAAAATTGTGATGCTGATGTTTTTATTGTTCTAAATCTTTTATCTTCCCCATCTTTGTGAATTCTCATAAATAAGAAACTTCCTAATCTTGCCGCCCAAAATGAAATTAATAAAACAAGAATTAAATTCCCTACTGGTATTGATGAAAGCTTTGAACTCGATAGAACATAGGTCGTCCAAATAACAGCTAAATAAGTTATGGTTCCAGTTAAGTCATAGAACTTTTCAGTCTGTAATAAATAAGCAGGAACATAAGCTATCCAATTGATAACAAACGCTAATAAAACAGCATGTTTTACTAGATTGTTACCAGTTAAGATTGCAATCCCAAATGCTGTTACAAATGCAAATGCCGCTATAAGAATATTAATCATTGATTTCATTTTTAATTCCACCCACAGGTTCTATTTTTATTTTGTTCGTCGAGCCAATCTTTTAAAGGAGCATAATAATTTAAAATTGATTTTCCACTCAATTGTCTTGTGCTGGTTAAATTTTCAAAAGCGTCTTGCCATGGAAGACTTTCTCCCAAAGCCATTGTAGATATTATCTTATCACCTGCTTTTTTACTTCCGTATATTGAACACTCATGTAATAAACCATCAAACTCAATTTCATTACATAAAGCTTCATGAAACTGATACTGCATTATTCTAGCAAGATAATATCTTGTGTAGGGAGTATTTCCAGGAATATGGTACTTTGCGCCAGGATCAAAATATTCTTCGGATCTTTCAGTGCTCGTACTAATACCCTGATAATATTCTCTTAGTCTCCACCATGATGAATTCAGGTTCGTTTCATCTATTTCTCCATTGAAGACTCCTGATCTCCATTTATCCAACATTAAGGCCCAAGGAACAACAACAACACCATCAAGAGCTTGCTTCATTAATAGTCCTATCGGATCTTCTTTAGCTAATGACGCTTCTTTTTCAGAAATAAAATCTATTTGTGTTAAATAATCTGGAGTTATGGATAAAGTCAAAAGGTCACCAAATGCTTCATGAAAACCATCATTAGCTCCACCCTGAAATAAAGTAGGTAAGTGATTATATGCTTGATAATAAAAAATATGTCCCAGCTCATGATGAATAGTTACAAAATCCTCTTCATTTTTTTGAATACACATTTTAATTCTCAGGTCATTATTTGCAGGATCTAAATTCCATGCAGATGCATGACAAACAACAGATCTATCTCTAGGCTTTACAAATAATGACCTTTCCCAGAAAGTATCCGGCAATGGCTCAAAACCAATGGATAAAAAGAAGTCTTCAGCATATTCGACCATCTCAGTTTCATTCAATCCCTTTTCTTCAATTATCTTTGTAACATCAACTGAATTTTGCTGAGATTCTTCTGTATAAACTAAATCATAAATATTAGACCACGACTGTCCCCACATATTACCTAATAAATGAACAGGTAGTGGTCCTGATTCAGGAACTACATCATCCCCATAATGTTCGTTTAATTTTGCTCTGACATGACAATGAAGGGCATCATATAAAGGTTTTACCTCTTCCCAAACCCTATCAGTTTCATTCAAAAAGTCATCAGCAGGCATGTCATACTTACTAAACCATAAATCACTCAGTCCTTGATAACCTAGATCTCTAGCTCCCTGATTACCTATATCCACCATTCTCATATACATTGGTTTCATAGGTTTACCTATCTCATGCCATCCATGCCATGCTTTAAGCAATTCTTCAGGATTTCTGGAATTATCAATGATTGATTCAAATGCTTCTAAATCGTAGCAACTTCCATCCTCATAACAATGTTCTCCACTTCCATACATTGCCTCTAAACTAGTTGTAATTGAAGAAAGTTCTGATGCAAGTTCTTTATTAAGAGGAGGTGGCATTACAAAAGAACTCTTTAAAATATTTAGCATTCTCCTATTCTCAGTGGATGTAGATAAGTCATCATAAGCAGAGGCTTCTCTAGATCTTTCTAATGACTTTAACGTATATCTTGTTCCATAATCAGTAATGACCTTCTGAGAATCGTATGTAATGAAATTTGAACTTATCCATGAGGCTGAATAAATTATTGGGCCATCTTTTTTATTTTCTTCTTCAATATTATTTAAAAAATCTTCTAATTCTTTATTTCTATCTATTTGTTCGCTACCAGGAACACAAGAAGCTACAATAAGTACTATTAAATAAATGCTTAAATATTTTTTCATTTGTTATACCTCGATATTAAAATAACATAAAAAAAATTGAATATGAAAATTTCAACAAACCAATTTAAGAACGGTACAAAATTAATAATAGATAATGCACCCTGCTCAATAGTTAGTCATGAATTTCATAAGCCAGGAAAAGGTCAAGCTGTGATGAGAATAAAATATAAAAATCTGCTAACTGGTAATACGAATGATAAAACTTTTAAATCTGGAGAAACTGTTGAAGCTGCAGATGTTATTCATAAAGAAATGGAATTTTTATATCAAGATGGTGAATCTTGGCATTTTATGGATACTAGTACCTATGAACAAATTGAAATAAATTCTGCTCAAATTGGTGATACAAAGAAATGGCTTATAGGCCAAGAAGTTTGTGAAATAGTCTTATGGAATGGAGATGCTATTGAGGTGAATGCTCCTGTTATAGTTGAACTAAAAATAACGTCAGCAGAGCCAGGCGTAAAAGGAGATACTGTTTCAGGTGCAACTAAAAAAGCAATATTAGAAACTGGTGTTGAAGTTCAGGTTCCGCTGTTTGTAAATGAGAGTGAAACTATTAAAGTTGATACAAGAGATTTGAGCTATATTGGGAGATCTAAGTCTTGATTGTAAATATTGACAAAGAAATTAATTCATTCTTGCTGTCTTTGGCCGACCATACAAACAAAGAAGAGATTAATAAAATAATCAAAAAATACTCTATATCAATAACAGAAACCCTTAAGAATGGTCATATCACAACTAATGTTTGTATGGTTGCTGCCAGTAACTTAAAATTAAATCCAATTGAGCTCGCCTCAAAATTAGTTGAAAAACTAAATCTATTAAATTTGTTTGAAACAGTTGAAACAGCAGGTCCAGGCTTTATTAATATAACTCTGCGTAGAGAAGATTTCGTATCAATAATTAACTCCATTAATGATAATAAAGAAAAGTATGGTGAATCTAATATTGGCAATGGAAAAAAAATACAAATCGAGTTTGTCTCTGCAAACCCTACAGGACCTTTGCATGTTGGTCATGGTAGAGGCGCTGCTTATGGAGATGCAATTGGCAGAATTTTAAAAGCTACAGGTTACGATGTTCAAAAAGAATACTATATCAATGATGCTGGAAGACAAATTGATATCCTTACGGCAAGTGTAATCTTAAAAAGTATCTCTAAAGAGATTGGAGATTATTTCCCAGAAAATGCATATAAGGGTGAATATATAAATGAAATCAGTAAAAAATTTGAAGAAAAAGCAAAAGTAACTTATCAAAATCTTGACTCAGTTTTAAATGTTCAAAAATCTTTCTTGGATTCAAAAGTTGATGATGAAAAAGAAATTGATGCAGTAATATTAAGTCTTAAAAACCTAAATATTGATTTTTGGGATTCAGTAAAAAAACTTTCTGTGAATGAGATTGTCTACTCAATAGAGAATGACTTAAAAAAATTTAATGTGTCATTTAACAACTGGTTCAGAGAATCATCCTTGGGAAATATTAATGAAAATTCATCAATTATTTCATCGTCAATAAATAAGCTTAAGAAAGATGGCCATGCATACGAAAAAGATAATGCAATTTGGTTAAATACTGAATCAAGCGGAGATGATAAACACAGAGTCTTGGTTAGGGACGATGGAAGGCCTACATACTTTGCCTCAGATGTTGCATATCATAAAGATAAAGTTGATAGAGGTTTTGATACGCTTATAAACGTTTGGGGAGCAGATCATCATGGATATATAAAAAGAATTGAGGCCTCAATAGAAGCATTGGGTTCTAAAAAAGAAAAAATGATTGTTAAGTTGGTACAATTTGCAAATCTCTATAAAAATGGCAAAAAGGTTAAAATGTCTACAAGGTCAGGAGATTTTTTCACACTAGGAAATTTGATTGATGAAATTGGATCAGATGCATCAAGATTTTATTATCTTTCAAAACAAGCGGATCAACATTTAGATTTTGATTTAGACCTTGCGCAATCAGATAATAAAGAAAATATTTTTTATTACATCCAATACGCTCACGCCAGAATTTGTTCGCTATTAGATAAATACAATAAAAATGCGGGCATTAAAAATCTAAATCTTTCTAGTATTGAAAAAAATTCCTACAATCAGTGCGATGAATTAATTCATGAAATATCAAAGTACCCCGATGTGGTAACTAAAGCTTCAAACACATTACAACCACATTTAATTATTTTTTATTTGAGAGATTTATCTCAACTATTTCACAGTTATTACAATGATAATCATGTTTTATCTGAATCAAATGATAATATTGAGGCAATAATTTTTTGCTTGTCTTCGGTAGGAATTGTTATTTCAAATGGTTTAAATCTTTTGGGAATCACACCAATCAAAAAAATGTAATGACATGAAAGATTTTGCTGGTAAAAATAAGAAAAAAAAACAAAGAAAAAATAAATCAATTTTTACTTTAAATAGATCTTCTCAGAGAACAATCTCAACAAAAACGATTACCGCAGTGCTTATGATTAGTATTGTGATGCTTTCTATTGCACTTTTTTATTTAAAAACTGATGTTGAATCTATAAAAAGAGAGGACGTTTCTAATTCAATTGCAATAAACTTCACTACATCTTTACTTGAAAATCCTGTTTTGATTGAAGTTACTGAAGAAATAGATTCACTTGAATGTGAGTATTTTGTGCAGATAGGAGCTTATGGTAATAAAAAATATGCAATCGAAGCGGAAAGCATGCTTTCAAATCAAATACCTAATATCTCTATAACTGAAGTTTACAGTAGCCTACAACCAGGTAAGCTTTTAAATAGTGTTATATCGGGACCTTATAAAAATAAATCTGCAGCTAACAATGCTAAAGAAAAGATTACCATTGAAGGCTTTGAACCAACTTTAAGAACAAGATGCGAACAGAAATAAATACAAATATCGATGTTATAAACAATCGTATAAATAGTGCTTGTGCTGCGAGTAATAGAAATATCCATGACATAACTTTAGTTGCCGTTTCAAAAAGAAAAAATAATGAGTTGATTGAGTTTGCCTTAGATTGTGGAGTTAAAAATTTTGGTGAAAATTATGCTCAAGAAATGAAAGAAAAATCTGAAACAATCAATTCTGACAAAATAGTTTGGCATTTCATAGGACCTATCCAAACTAACAAAATTAAAATTATTGCTCAACATGCTCATTGGGTGCATACACTTGATAGAGAAAAGGTTATCAAAAAACTTAATTCTGAATGTGAGAGTATTGACAAGATTATGAATGCATTTATTCAAGTAAATATTTCAAATGAAGATACAAAAAATGGTTGTGATCCTGAGGATTTAATTGAAATTGGAAAGCTAGTAGAATCAATGAGAAATATTAATTTGAAAGGCTTAATGGCTCTTCCAAGGCTGAACAGTGATTTGGTTGAGCGTAAAAGAGCTATGAGTTTAGTAAAAGAATTAAGTTTGAAACTCCAGTCTATAAATGGTGATGCAAATGCTATTTCACTTGGGACCACATCAGATTTTGAAGAAGCAATAGCGCATGGTTCGACAATGTTAAGAATTGGTGAGTCTATTTTCGGAAAAAGACTATGAAAAATTTAGCTTTTTTTGGTGGTGGTAATATTTCCCAGTCAATTATAAAAGGATTAATAAACTCGGGTTATAGTCCAAAAAATATCTTCTTCGTCGATAGAAATGATAATAATCAAAAGGTATTAAAAAAACTTGGCATCAAAAAGCTTGCTGATGCAAAAAATAAAATTGATCTTTATATTTTGGCAGTAAAACCAAAAGATGCGACTTCTGCATTTCAAACAATTCTAAATGAAGATACAAAACCAAAAATTGTGAGCCTTGTAGCAGGTTTAAAAACTAAAAGATATAAAAGCTTTGGAAAAAATATTAAAATTATGAGAGCGATGCCAAATACATCATCTAAATTTGGCTTAGGTATTACCGCAATATATAACTCTTCATTCAAACAAAAAGATTTATCTAGAGTAATAAAATTATTTGAAAAGGTTGGAATAGTAATTACTCTTAAGGAAGAAAAGAAAATTGACACATTTACTGGAATGATAGGAAGTGGTCCGGCATATTTTTTCTATTTATTAAAATCCTATGAAAAAAAACTTCTTGAGCTTTGTGATGGAAATAAAGAAAAGGTAAATGAGATTATTGTAAATTTAATGAAAGGTGTTGGAGCATCTGTAGAAAATGATAAAGATTTAGATAAACTAATCTCTGCAGTTGCTTCAAAGAAAGGAACTACAGAAGCAGGTTTAAAATCTTTTAAAGAAAATAAGTTAAATAAGGTTTTCGAGAAAGGTCTAAAAGCTGCAATAAAAAGATCTGGAGAAATATCAAATGAGTACTAGTCTTGGAATTATTACTTTATTGCTGGGCATATTAAATTATTTTTTTATATTGCTCTTTTTATTTAGTTTTTTAAAAATCAATTACTACAATCCAATCGTTTCTTTCTGCATAAAAATATATAAACCAATTTCTAGAATTCTCTTTCTTTTCCCTAATCAAACAATAAATATTTTCTTGTTGGCAATAATTTTAAAACTTGCTGGTATGTATATATATGTTGGTGACCAACATGAAATTCTTAATCTGATCGGAATGGCAATGGTACTAACATTGCTCACTGGCATTAGAATTATCTTTTATGCAGTTATTGGTGGTGTTATTTTAAGTTGGGTGTCTCCCCAAAACTCTAACCCTGCTCTTCAATTAGTTGAAGAAATGTCAGATAAAACATTATCACCGATACGAAAATACATTCCTTCAGCAGGAGGATTAGATTTCTCACCGATATTTATATTGATATTAGTAAATTTACTTGAAAGTTTTTTATCTGATATTTATTGGGCTATTCAATGAAAAAAAACAGTCAGTTAATTTCATTTCCAGATGGTATTACGCTTGAATCTGGCTATATTCTAAATTCTTTTGATTTAATGATAGAGTCCTATGGGGAGCTTAACGAATCAAAATCTAATGCTATCCTTGTGTGTCATGCATTTTCTGGCAATCATCATGTTGCTGGTGAAGATAAAGAGTTAGGTAAAGGATGGTGGGATCAAATAGTAGGGCCCGATAAAGCCTTAGATACAAATAAATACTATGTTGTATGTTGTAATAATTTAGGTGGCTGTGCAGGGTCATCTGGACCCAACACAATTAATCCTGACACAGATAAAATTTATGGTAGTGCTTTTCCTCAAGTAAGTGTTGAGGATTGGGTCAAATCACAAAAAATGTTAATGGACAAATTAAATATTCCATATTGGGAGATGGTTGCTGGCGGTAGCCTTGGTGGAATGCAAGCTCTTCAATGGACAATTGCATATCCAGATAAAGTGAAAAGGTCTGGTATTTTCGCAGCAGCACCAAAATCAAGCACACAAAATATAGCAATGAATGAAGTTGCTCGCGAATCTATTAGAAAGGATAAAAATTTTTATGATGGCAATTATCATGATCATGACGTAATTCCAAAAGATGGTCTAAAAACTGCTCGTATGCTTGGGCATATTACTTATTTGTCTGAGGAGCATATGGACAATAGATTTGGCAGGAGGTTCCAGGACTCAGAATCAAAAATGAATAAAGGCATCGACTTTGAAATAGAGAACTATCTACAATACAAGGGAGATCAGTTTTCCGAATCGTTTGATGCAAATTCATATATCCTTATGACAAAAGCAATGGATAACTACGATGCTGGAAAATCTAAAGGCCTTATTGAAAGTCTTAAAAACATAAAAGCAAAACTACTTATTGTTGGTTTCTATTCTGATTGGCTATATCCACCAGAACGTGGCAAGGAGATTCAACTAGCTGCAATGCAAAATAATATTAACTCTTCTTACGTCATCCTTGCAGGAGACCATGGACATGATAGTTTTCTATTTCATACAGACATGTACTCAAAAATTATCAGAAAATTTATTACATCATAATGGCTTTAGAACTATCAAATATTATTAAAGATTGGGTTTCAAACAAAAGCAAAGTTATAGACTTTGGTTGTGGTGAAGGGTCTTTATTAAAAGAATTAATGATAGAAAAAAATGTATTTGGCTACGGAGTTGAAATTAACGATATAAAAATTCAAGAATGCATAGCTAAAGGAGTGCCGGTTATTAAACAAGATATTGACATGGGAATTAATGAATTTGAATCTGCAAATTTTGATCTATCTATAATGGCAAGATCGATTCAATGTTTAAAAAATCCTAATCTTGCTCTCAATAGAATGTTAAGTTTGTCTAAAAGATGTGTTGTGACTCTTCCAAATCTTGGCTATTGGAAATGTAGGCTTAATATTATGAATGGCAGAATGCCTGTAACACCAGAGCTGCCATCGAGTTGGTATGAAACAGAAAATATACACCTTTGTACTATAAAAGATTTTGAAAAACTTTGTGCTGATGAAAAAATTAATATCATTGATAAAGTTTTTCTTAACAGAAGCGGCAAAAGAGGAAAATTTACTTCACTAATCCCGAACCTTCTTGCGGTTGAAGGAGTATACTTGCTTGAAAAATAAAAATGAAATTCTGATAGCTTCATCTAACAAAGGCAAGATAAAAGAATTTAAAAATCTTTTCAAAGAATACAAAATATTCTCGCTTACAGATTTAAAAATAAATGATGCTGTGGAAGATGGTTATTCTTTCTTAGAAAATGCTTTAATTAAAGCCAAACACGGCGCCAAAAGATCAGAAATGTTTACTATTGCTGATGATTCTGGCTTGGTAGTTCCAGATCTTAATTATGAACCAGGTATTTATTCAGCACGCTATGCTGGAGAAAATTCAACCGATCAACAAAATAGAGAAAAAATTATTGAAAAATTAAATCAAAAAAATATATTAGAACTCAATGCATATTATGTATGCGTTTTGGTAGGCCTTAGAAGTTATAGTGATCCAATGCCGATAATTACTCATGGTGAAATTCATGGAAAAGTTAGCATCAAAAGCTCTGGAGATGGCGGTTTTGGTTATGATAAGATTTTTTATCCAAGAGGATATTCACACTCTATGGCTTCGATGAATCAAGAAACTAAAAATAACGTCAGCCATAGAGCAATTGCAACTAAAAAGTTTGTGGATATTTTCAATTCGACTCTAGTTTAGTTTTTATATAATCAAACATATAAACTTTTCTTCCTTCTTTTATGCCTCTATTTTCAAATTTTGTTGATGCTCTAGACTCATTTAAAGAATTTCTTTTTTTAAGAGAGGGATGATTTAAATTGGCTTTAATTTCATCAGCATAATGTTGCCAGTCAGTTGAAATATATAGACGCCCATTCCATTTAAGAAACTTAAGTAACATCTCAATAAATTCTGGTTGTAATAATCTTCTTTTGTGATGACGATCTTTTGGCCATGGATCAGGACATAATATTACTACCTCGTCAAAAATACTTTCACCCGCTTGATCTAGTAAAATTCTTGCGTCGTCAGGAAAAATTCTGATGTTGCTCAATTTTTTTTCTTCAATTGCTCCTATTAAAGTTCCAATGCCTGATAAATAAACCTCTGAGCCTATGAAAAGAGTACTTGGATTCTCCATGGCCTGTCTTTGTAAATATTCTGAGTCTCCAAATCCTATTTCAAGTGTACAACATTCATATGCTCTAGAAAGACTAATTATCTCGCTTAAATTTTTGATGGAATAATTATCTAATTTACGAAGTGAATGCTCTTGCTTTTTTGTTATTCGGCCCCTTCTTTTTACAAAAGAAGGAAGAAACTTTAAACGCATAAAAGAGTGAATAATTACGCGAAGTCTACCATCAATGATTTTAATTTTTTAAGGGCAGCATTTTCTATTTGTCTTATTCTTTCAGCAGAAACATCATATTCATCCGCCAAATCATGAAGAGTAGCTTTATCATCTGATAGATATCTTCTTTGTAGAATATCTTTGCTTCTATCGTCAAGTGACTTTAGTGCAGCAAATAATTCTTGTTTATTAACTTGATCTGCTTGATCAGATGCGACAATAACTTCTGGGTCATATCTTTTGTCTTCTAAGTATTGTGATGGAGACATAATTTCATCATCGTTTCCAGTTGCTACTGGTGTATCAAACGATGAATCATTTGAGGATAAACGGTTCTCCATATGCAACACATCTTTTACATCAACATTTAGATCTTTGGCGATTTTTTCAGCCTCTTCTTTTGTTAACCAATCAAGAGATTTCTTTTTACTTCTAAGATTAAAAAAAAGCTTTCTTTGAGCTTTAGTTGTAGCAATTTTAACCTGTCTCCAGTTTCTAAGAATGTATTCGTGGATTTCTGCCTTTATCCAGTGAACTGCGAAGGATACCAATTTAACTCCTCTATGTGGATCATATTTATTAACCGCTTTCATTAATCCAACATTTCCTTCCTGAACAATATCACCAAGAGGGAGGCCGTAACCTTGATATGAACGTGCTATATGAACAACAAATCTTAAATGATGAATAACAAGCTGTCTTGCAGCATCTAAATCATCTTCTTCATACAACTTTAATGCAAGTTCTTTCTCCTCTTCTTTAGATAGAATAGGGATTGAGTGAACAGATGAAAGATAAGATTCAATATCTTTACCTGGACTATTTAATTGTGAGGGTTGTAATTGTGTGCCCATGTTATAAATCATATTTATAATTAATTATATCAATTAATTATGTGTAATAGGAAATTATACCAATTTTTTAAAAAAATCTCTTAAAAGGTCTAAAAATTCATTTTCCAAAGCCTTATTTCTAAATGCCATGAAATATGGATTAAGAATAGTGGATTTTTTTGCATAGTCTAACTCTCTTTCTTCTTTAATATTTATAACACTTCCTCCACAACTATTTAACACTGCATGTGCAGCAGCAATATCCCACTCTGAAGTTGGACCAAATCTTGAATAAATATCGGCTTCGTTGTCAGCAAGGCTGCATAACTTTAAAGAACTACCCTTCTCAACAGTTTGATATTGCACTTTATTCATATCTAAAAATTCTAGAAATTTTTCATCATTTTCATTTTTATGACTTTTGCTCATAACAATCCTAATATTTTGTGGAGCTGAATCGACTTTGGGTTGTTTACTAAAGATAGAGCCATGCCAAACCTTTCCACTAACTGGAGCAGCAACGATACCAAAGATAGTGCTTCTGTTATTAATCAAAGCTATGTTTACAGTAAACTCGCCTGTTTTATTGATGAATTCTTTTGTTCCATCAAGTGGATCAACAAGCCAATATGTCTTACTTAAGCTTTGCAGTGATTCCACTTCAAAGGTTTCCTCGGAAATTATAGGTATATCTGGAGTTAAAAGGTTTAGTCTATTCAGTATGATTTCATTTGCGTTTTTATCTGCGATTGTTAATGGAGATCCATCCTGTTTCTTAATCTCGCCAAAGTCACTGCTCTCATAAACCTCTAGTATTGCATTTGATGCATCTTTAACACACTCCTTTAATCCTCCAAGATGTGTATCAATAAATAACTTATCAATCATTATTTTAATCGCAAGATGAGTTTGTTAAATTTTGATAATCTAAGATCTCTAAAATCTTATAGAAAATGTCAGTATTATCCATGATGCCGTTAAAATTTTGACTACCTGGGCCATAAGCATAAACACTTACAGGCTCACCTGTATGACTGCCGGTTCCCCACTGAACTTCAAAAGAGTCATCTTTTTGCTTCATAAGTCGAAGTCCGCCCGTTTCGTGGTCAGCTGTAATTAGTAAAAGTGTTTCCTTATTGTTTGAAACAAAATTTATTAAATCTTTAATTGTTAAATCTAAGTCTTTAAATTCCCTGATCATATAATCTATATCATTACTATGACCTGCCCAATCTATCTGACTACCTTCGGTCATTAAGAAAAATCCATTGCACTTATCATTTAAGTAATCTAAAGCATAATTGGTCATCTCTCTTTGAGTTGGCATATCAGGACCTCTCTCCATTCCATCTTCATCAAACAAACCAACTATTTTTTTTAAACCATCATAATTTTTTTCTAAAGCTGCTTTCTGAGTCATAAGATAGTGAGTTTTGCTTGCTTGCTCTAAATTAAAAAATTCTTGTCCTCCTCCTAACGCAATGTCTACCGAAGAATTAAGCAACTGTTTAGCGATTTCTTTTTCTTTGTATCTTGAATCAATATGAGCATAAAATGCAGCAGGTGTGGCATGTGTAACCGAAGATGTAGCGACTATTCCTTTTAAGTATCCTTTTTTATCAAGCATCTCAAAAATAGTTGTGAGATTTTTTTTATCCTTATCTAGTGATAAATATCTGTTTTTAGTCTTATTTCCTGTCGCCCAAGCAGTTGCAGCTGCGGCTGAATCTGTAATAAGGTTTTCATAAGCATGAGTTGTAGAGGTGCCATTAATAGGTAGTTGATCTATATAAAGTTTGTGATTTGGGCCCCCAATGGCTAACCTTGAGACGGTAATATGATTTAATCCAGCGCCATCTGCAATTGCTAAGATTATGTTTTTTGGTTTTTTTGTATCTGAAAAGTTTTGTATTTCTAATAAGTCAGAATCTTTGTTACCCATCTTCACAACCTCAGTCTTTTGACTGCTACAGCCAATTAAAATAAGCAAAGTAAAAATTATTACTATCAACTGTCTCATTGTCTTAAGGGCGAAGTGAATTTATTCTTATAGCTTTTGCTGCTTCTTCAGATTCAGGAGTTTCATTATCATAAATTGAGTACTCCCACCTTCCGTACATAGGATTGGTTATTACAAACCATTTTTTTCCCCACATATCTGAGTATTTAGAAGCTATTTTTTTTCTTTCAACATGGTGGACATATGCTTCATCTGCTGAAATAAAGTCGGTCAATTGATCTCCTACCATAAGCAATATTCGATAATCTTTTGCTATTAATTCTCGTCTTGAAGTTTTATCACTAGTCCATCCATTTTCTTCTTTCATCAATAAAACATCTATATCATCATCAAAGGGCAATCCGAGTTCAATCAAATTTTTTTTTGTTGCTTTTTCAAGAATATGTATCCTATTAGTAACATAAAAAATTTTAACTCCTTTTTTGTCTGCATATTTTAAAAAATCTGACACGCCTGCTACCGCGGTTGCTTGTCCTTCATTAGCCCATTCAACCCAGCCATTTGGATATGACAAACCTTTGATTATTGTCCTTGCTTGGAATGGCGAATTATCAAAAACTGTTTCATCTATATCTAATATAATTGCTGGTTTTTTATTTTGATAATTATCCTTTTGTTCAAGAGCAGCAGTCCAAGAATCATCTGCTAAAGCTTTGTCTAGGTGAACTTTAGCGTTATTGTAAGTTTGTATATTATTAGCAGAAAATTCAGCTGAAGTTTGGGCATACAATACTGATAGCATTGATTGCTCTTGAAATGTTTTGTCATCTTCAGATGAAAATGTGTTGTTATTAAAAAAAATAAATAAAATTAAAAAAATTTGTCTTAGTGATTTCATTGTGTAAGAGCATTATAATCCTTTATGATTGCAAAAACTTATAAATAAAATATTTATGGAAAATAAGATAATAGAAAATCTAGAACAGTTAAAGAAAATGTTAGTTCTTCTCAGTGAAGAAAGAAAAGTGGTTTTATCGCATCACAAAACTTTTGAGCATGTTGAAAAAATGAGAGCTATCGTAAATGAATCAATTGAAATGGCTAATAAACAATGAGTAGTAAAAAATATAAAAGTTTCAAAGTTAATATCTCAGATCACGTAGCAAATCTAGTTTTATCAAGACCAGATGAGTTGAATACAATGTCCAGAGATTTTTGGGTTGAGCTTGGTGATGTTCTAGAAGAAATAAATAAAAATTCAGAGGTGCGAGTTGTAGTGATGTCATCGACGGGAAAACATTTTTGTGCAGGTATGGATCTAAGTGCTTTCTCAAACGGTGTTGATAACATTCCAGATGAAAAAAAACCTGACCATGCACGAATAGGTGAAGCTGTTTACAGAGTAGCAAAAGAATTACAAGGATATATCACTAGCTTAGAAAAAATTAGAGTGCCAGTGATTGCAGCAATTCATGGAGGATGTATCGGTGGTGCTGTTGATCTTGTCACAGCATGTGATATTAGACTTGCCTCTAAGGATGCATTTTTCTGTATACAAGAAATTAATATAGGTATGGCTGCTGATGTTGGAACTCTGCAAAGACTTCCAAAAATTATTCCAGATTCAAAAATGCGTGAAATGGCCTATACCGGCAGAAGAATGTATGCAGACGAAGCAAAAGAAACTGGTTTGGTTAGTGATACTTATGAGTCTCAAGAAGAAATGCTTGCAGCTGCTAATGAGCTTGCTAAAGTCATTGCCTCAAAATCACCTGTTGCAATTTATGGATTAAAAGCGGTGATGAACTATTCTAGAGACCATAGCGTTAGCGAAGGTCTTGAATATAATGCTTTATGGAGCGGTGCAATGTTAAGCCAAAAAGATATGACTGAGGCTATAACAGCTAATATGGAAAAAAGAGATGCATCGTTTAACGATCTTGTTGAAGTAAAAAAGTTTAACGAATCAGACTCTTAAGCTTTTCTCAAGAAAACAGGTGTAGTAGCTGTTGACTCAGCTTTAGAATACTTATAACCATCAACGTTAAAACCAGAAAGCTTTTCAAAATCAGTAATCTTGTTTTCTATTATCCACCTCGCCATCATTCCTCTGGCTTTTTTAGCATAGAAACTAATAATTTTGAATTTGCCATTTTTGTAATCTTTAAAAGTTGGAGTAACAACGTTCACATCCTCAGGCAACTTTCCTAATACAGTAAAATATTCTTTTGAAGCAAGATTAATTAAAAGATCAGATTTTTGATTTTTTAATTCTTCTAAAACATTATTTTGCACTTTGTTGCCCCAGAACTCATATAAATTTTTACCTTCAGATGTCTCAAGCTTTGTTCCCATTTCAAGTCTATAAGGTTTCATCACATCTAATGGTCTTAATATGCCATATAAACCAGACAAGATTCTGATATGTTTTTGAGCAAACTTCATCTCTGCTTTACTTAAGTCTTCTGCCTGTAATCCTTGATACACATCTCCTTTAAAAACTAACATCGATGGCTTTGAATCTTTAGAAACTGTTTTTGCAGCAGACCAAGATTGGTATCTGTCATAGTTTAACAAAGCTAATTTGTCACTGAGCCCCATTAAAGATGCAATATCTTTTGGCTCTTTTTCTTTAAGCTCACCAATTAATTTTGAAGAATTATTTAAAAACGCAGGAACAGAATGCTTGTGATTAGACTCAAATTCGTAATCAAGTGTTTTTGCTGGAGAAAGTACTATAATCATGTTTGTATTTTAACGAATACTTAGAGACTTATTCAATAATGTTTATAGAAAAAATAATAAATTCAATAGGAAAATTCATATCGTTGATGATTCCTGTTATGACATTATTGATGATAGTGATAATAGTTGCTCGATATTCCTTTGGAATTGGTCTTACTGGACTTCAAGAGTTTGTAATGTATATACATGCTCTAGTCTTTCTTGGTTGCGCTGGATATGTTCATTATAAAAATGAACACGTTAGAGTTGATATTTTCTATAGAGATTCATCAAATAATTATAAAAGTAACATCAATTTTTATCTGAGTTTATTGTTTTTATTGCCGGTATGCTTTGTGGTGGGATTTTACTCTATAGATTTAATCGAAATGTCATGGAAAATAAAAGAAGCCTCTACTGAGGCAGGAGGTCTTAAATATGTTTACCTTCAGAAAACACTAGTTATTCTCTTTCCAATTACTTTGACTTTTACCTTTATATATCAAATTTTGAGCAAAAAATGGAACTAATTCCTCTACTGCTTCTTATCATAATATGTGCAGCTCTTTTGGCAGGATATCCCGTGGCTTTAACTTTAGGTGGTATATCAATTTTGTTTGCATTGATTTGCATTCCTTTTGGAATATTTGATCCCACCATTTTTGGAAGCATACCGATTAGAATTTTCGGTATTATGAATAATGTAACCTTGCTTGCAGTTCCATTATTTATTTTTATGGGAACTATTCTTGAAAAATCAGGTATTGCTGCAAGTATGTTGAAAAATATGGCATTAGCTTTTAGAAGTGTTAAGGGCGGTTTGTCTATTTCAATTATTATGGTTGGGGCTTTGCTTGCTGCAAGTACAGGAATTGTTGGAGCAACAGTTGTGACTATGGGATTAATGTCTCTCCCCATTCTTATTAATCAAGGATACGATAAAAGCTTCTCTGCGGGACTAGTTGCATCAACTGGAACACTTGGACAAATTATTCCACCATCCATTGCATTGGTTTTGCTTGGCGATGTTATGTCTAATGCTTACCAAAGAGCTCAGAATGATATGGGAATTTTTTCACAGCAAACAGTTACTGTTGGCGATTTATTTATTGGAGCAATAGTGCCTGGTGTATTAATTTGTATTGGCTATCTTATTTACACTATTTATAAAAACCAAACAAATCCAAGTATTAATGACCACACTATTGATTCAAAGATTAACATAATAAGTTTATTTAAAACTTTAGCTCTACCATTCCTATTAATTTTCTTAGTACTAGGTTCAATCTTTGCTGGAATAGCTACCCCGACTGAAGCTGCGGCAATTGGAGCATTTGGTGCACTAATTATTGCATTAGTAAATGGAAAAATTACTTTTGCATTTGTTAAAGAGTCTTCAGAAAAGACTGCAATAGTTTCAACAATGATATTTACGATTCTTATTGGGGCCTCAATCTTTTCATTAATTTTTAGAGGTGTTGGAGGAGATGAATTGATAAACCTAATTTTTGGCTCTATTCCTGGCGGTTCATACACAGCACTTATTTTTGTACTATTAGTGATATTTTTATTAGGATTTATTCTAGACTTTATCGAGATATGCTACGTAATTGTTCCTCTGATTGCTCCGCCACTTTTGATGATGGGATTTGATCCGGTGTGGTTAGCAATTTTATTTGCAATTAATCTACAGACTTCTTTTTTAACACCGCCCTTTGGATTTTCTTTATTTTATTTAAGAGGAGTAGCTGATCAAAGCATTCAAACAGCTGAAATATATAGAGGGGTGGTTCCTTTTATTTTAATACAACTATTCGTGCTAATAATAGTAATGCTTTTTCCTGTTTTTATTTTATAGGAAAAGAAAAAAATTTTACCAATCCTTAGGATCAGCACCCATAAATGTTTTATCTTGATTTTCGTTGTAAAGTGGATTCAGTCCCCATTTATTCTCATCTTCAGTTGGGGGCAAAATTAGCCATACCAGAATCAGTATATATAGAGCTAAAGTGATTATTGTAAAAATAATTGAGAATGATAACAAAACTGGATTACCATCAGCAGAAATAAAGAATACCCAAAGAAAAATTGTTGGAATTACACTCAAATAAGCTAACTGCCACCATCCTGAATGTCCATTATCTTGAAGTCGTCTTGAAGTAAGAGATATCCAGCCAATAAAAGTTACTAGAGAAAAAAGATTTGAAAAAAATCCATTGTTTAATAAAAATTCGCTATCAGTAAACCCAAAAATAATGCCCCCTATTACAGCATCAACAATGGCAAGAATAATGCTAACGATAAAAAATGCCAAATAAGCCCACCAAAACTCTCCTCGGCTAGCACGACCAGAAAAATCAAAATAATTCGTGATAAATAACTTTGCAGCTTTCGTCATATCCATTTGTTGAATAACTTTTGTCATAATTAATTATTACCAGTCCTTTGGATTATTTCCTAAAGAATAATTGCTAGTGCTATGTTCATTTTTTTTGCCCCACTGATTATCTTCACCGATTGATGGTTTAGCAAGAAAAACTATAAAAGTTATGTACGCTATGACAGATATAAAAATAGCAAATGGAGAAGAAGAAATTTCAGCTAAGCTCAATCCTATTGACAGACTTAAAATTGAATATGGTACTAACTGATACCAACCTGAAAATCCAACATCTTGTAATCTTCGAGATGTCAGCGAAATAAGTCCAATAGAGGCTACAAGCTGTATGAAAATACCCACCAATGGAACAAAACCTATTATTGTTAATGCAAGATAAACCCACCAAAACTCTGCTCTGCTAGCCCTACCTGAAAAATTTAAATAATTAATAAAAAATAGCTTTATAGCCATTACCATATCTATATTTTGCTTTTCATTTGTCATAATTAATTTTAGCTATTCCTGCATTGTTTTTTTCAAGCGCCCTTTCTGCTCTATAGCTAGATCGGACCATGGGACCTGAAACGACCTCTAAGAAGCCTTTTTTGAGACCTATTTGTCTATATTGCTCAAATTCTTTTGGAGTAACCCATCTTTCAATAGGATGATGATTCCTGGTTGGTCTAAGATATTGTCCAATTGTAAGAATATCTACTTTATTAGCAATTAGGTCATCCATAGTCTTTTCTATTTCTTCATCTGTCTCACCAAGACCAAGAATAATGCTAGTTTTTGTTAAGACTTTTGGATTAATGCGTTTAGATTCTGAAAGAACATCTAGTGTTTGTTGATATCCTGCTCTGATATCTCTCACTTGATGCGTTAGTCTTTCAACTGTTTCGATGTTTTGGGCAAATACCTCGAGTCCACAATTAACTAAGGTGTTAATTGACGATGACAAGCCTTTAAAGTCAGGTGTTAATGCTTCAACAGCTGTATTAGGATTTAATTCTTTTATAAGTTTTACTGTATCTGCAAAATGTTGAGCACCTCCATCAGGAAGATCATCTCTATTGACCGAGGTTAATACCACATACTTAAGTTTCATAATTGCTACTGCCTTAGCAGTGTTCATGGGCTCATCCTTATCAAGCCAACCATTAGGATTACCAGTATCCACTGAACAAAACTTGCAGGCCCTAGTACATACCGAACCCATTAACATAAAAGTAGCGGTTCCAGCTGACCAACACTCACTAATATTAGGACAATGTGCTTCTTCACAAACGGTATATAACTGCTTACTTTTAACCTGCTCTTTTACTTTGTGAAAGTTAGGATTGAATTCAGCTTTAATTTTTAACCAACTAGGTTTTTTAGGCGTAGGAATATCAGCATACTTATTTGCTTTTTGACCGTTCTTAATGGCCTTAATGCCATCCCGGTTAGTGATCTTAGTTGTTGCTATTATTTCCATTTTTAAAAAGTATTTTTAAGTAAATTTATCACCATTTTCTCTAATTGTAATTTAGAAACATGCTTATTTAAATCTTTTATCTGAGTAACTTCTAAGCCCTCGTATCCACAAGGATTGATTTGTTTAAAAGGAGATAAATCCATATCAAAATTAATGCTAATGCCGTGATAAGACTTTCCTTTAGATATTCTTAAACCTATCGATGCAATCTTCTTTTTGTCTACATATACTCCTGGTGCGCCTTCTACAAAATTACAATCAATCGATAGGTCTGCTAAAAGATTTTTTACAAATTCTTGGATAGTACTGACTAGCATCTTGGGGCCATAATTTAGCTTTTTCACATCAAGTAAGAAATAGATTACCAATTGACCTGGGCCATGATAAGTCACTTCGCCGCCTCTATCAGACTGAACTACTGGAATATCTTTTGCCTCTAAAATATGGTTTTTATCCGCAGCTGTGCCTAGAGTAAAGATTGGAGGATGTTCAAGTAACCATATCTCATTACTAAAATCTGCTTGTTGGATATGAGACTTCATCAAATCAAGCGTCTCATGATAATTTACAACCCCAAGAGATTTAAAAGTTAAATCTTCAAGCACTATTTGTTTCTTGCTTCAATGAAGGCATCCTCTGAAATCTTATGATATTCAGATACATCCTCTTTAAAACTTTTGTAGGAATTATAGACTTTTGCGATGGTTTCATCTTCTTGCGCTAACTCTTCAAGAATCTGATCAGAGATAGTTTTAAATTCTTCAATAACATCATCTGGTAACCTTCTGAGCTCAACCCCATGCACTTCAACTAATTCTGTCAGTGCTTGATTATTCTTAGCGAGATATTCATCAAGCATATCTTGATTTACTGCTTTGGTTGCGGTCTCAATAATAACTTGAAGGTGTTTTGGTAATGAATTCCATTCATCTAGATTGATGATTAATTCAAGCATGGGGCCAGGCTCATGCCAGCCAGGATAATAATAATATTTTGCTGCTTGATGAAATCCAAATGTTAAATCATTATAAGGACCAACCCATTCAGTAGCATCAATAACTCCTGTTTGAAGAGCTGTAAATAACTCTCCGCCAGGCAAGGTTACTGGAATGCCACCTGCTTCTTTCAATACCTCTCCACCAATGCCAGGAATTCTCATTTTGAGTCCTTTAACATCTTCTAAGGAATTAATTTCTTTGTTAAACCAGCCAAACATTTGGGTGCCTGTATTTCCAGCTGGAATGGGATAAATATTAAACGGTTCGTAAATCTCTCTCCATAATTCTAGTCCTCCACCTCTATTAACCCAGGCATTAATTTCATCTGCTGTAAGACCAAAGGGAACACTAGTAAAAAATTGAGCAGCTGGGACTTTTCCCTTCCAAAAGTAACCTCCACTATGACCCATTTGATGAGAGCCGCTAGATACTGCATCAAATACCCCAAACGCTGGAACCTGTTCCTCAGCTCCGTAAACAGTGATAGTCATTTGACCGTCACTCATCTCTTCAACTAAATCAGCAATTCTTTCAGGTGCCATTCCTAGACCAGGATAATTTTTTGGCCAGGACGTAACCAGTCTCCAGTTATAAGTTTTATCCTTATCTGTAGAAACAGTTTCTGAATCTGTGGTTTCGTTTGTGCAGCTGGTAATACCTAAAATGATAAAAAGTGTTAAAAATTTCTTCATTATAATTTTTCAAGATTTGCGTATGCCATTACTAACCACTTTGTTCCTGATTCATCAAAATTAACCTGAACTCTTGCCGAATCGCCAGATCCTTCATAATTGAGAACAATGCCTTCGCCAAACTTTTTATGTTTAACTTTTTGGCCTAGCGCAATACCTATCTCCTCCTCAAACTCCATTTTTGTTTCGTTGAAGCCTTTTCTATTATAAGGAATATTGGTTTGGGCTCTAGGTCTTATTTCATCAATAAGCTCTTTAGGAATCTCACGAAGAAATCTCGATGGAGGGTTAAAAGTATCTGTTCCGTGCAGTCGTCTTGATTCTGCATGGGTAATATATAGTTTCTCCATTGCTCTTGTTATAGCAACATAACAAAGTCTTCTTTCTTCTTCTAATTGCGAGGCTGACTCCATAGATCTGCCATGAGGAAAAAGACTTTCTTCTAATCCAGTTAACAAAACTAATTTAAATTCTAAACCTTTTGCTGAATGCATGGTCATAAGCTGTGCTGCATCATCATGTTCTGATGCTTGTCTGTCACCAGAATCAAGAGAAATCACATCAAGATAGCTCTCTGCAATTTCTGCATTTGTTTTTTCATCTTTGATGCTTTGCTCAAAGTTCTTAGTTGCAGTAATAAGTTCTTCTAAATTTTCTGTTCTTGTTTTACCTTTCTCACCAGCTTCTTTTGCATGGTAAGCATACAAACCAGATTCTTTTATTATTAATTCCATTAGCTCAGATAAAGTATTGTCTTCAATAAATTGTTTACAACCGATGATGAATTCAAGATAGTCTTTTAGACCAGCTCCACCTCTTCCACCGATTGATCCCTCATCAATTAGTTTTGCAGATGCTTTGATATAAGAAATGTTAAATTTCTTTGCGGCCTGTCTAATCTTTCCAAGCGTTTTTTCTCCAACTCCTCTCGTAGGATTTGAAATTGACCTTTCAAAAGATGGATTATCTTTGTTATTAAAGATAATTTTAAGATAAGCGATTGCATTTTTAATTTCTAATCTCTCATAGAATCTTAATCCACCATATATTCTGTAAGGAATGCTTACTCGTAACAGAGCCTCTTCTAGTGCTCTAGATTGAGCATTTGATCTATAAAGCACTGCGGTTTCTTCGTATACTCCGCCCTTGTTCATCCAATCTTTTAAAACATCTGCAACAAACCTAGCTTCATCTTGTTCGTTATAGGCCTGATATAAAATAATTTGTTCGCCCTCAAGCTTTTCTGTCCATAAATTCTTCCCAAGCCTGTCTTGATTGTTATCGATTAAAGCATTGGCTGCATTTAAAATTACATTTGTTGATCTATAGTTCTGCTCTAGTCTTACTATTTCAGTATTTTTGTAATCATCAGTAAATGAATTTACATGCTCTACTTTCGCACCTCTCCAGCCATAAATAGATTGATCATCATCTCCTACTGCAGTTACATTCGCTTTTTTTGAGGCGATCTCTCTTAGCCATTTATATTGAATTGTATTGGTATCTTGAAACTCATCGATGAGAATAGATTGAAACCTAGTTTGAAAAAAATCTTTTACTGAAGAAGAATATACTAGCACCTCGTAGGACTTTAGTAATAGTTCTCCAAAATCTACTAAATCATCTCTGATACAAAGCTCCTCATACTCTTTATAAATTTTATTAATGGTTTCAGTATAAAAATCTCCTTTCTCATTGACGTCTTTGCTTCTATATCCATCATCCTTCCAAGTATTAATTTGCCATTGGCTCTGTCTTGCTGGCCAAGTTGCTTCATCTAAGTTAAGGTCTTTTGATATTCTTTTAATAATTCTAAGCTGATCATCTGAATCTAAAATAGTAAATCCACTAGATAAGCCAGCTTCCTTGTGAAATCTTTTTAAAAGTTTGTGTGATAAGCCATGAAAAGTTCCTACCCAAGAATCTAACATTGGTGACTGAAGAAGCTCCTCAATTCTTGAGCGCATCTCATTAGCTGCTTTGTTGGTGAAAGTAACAGCCATTATGGAAGATGGGTTTCTGCCGAGCGCTTCAACCTCCCATGCAATCTTATGAACAAGAACACGTGTTTTACCTGAGCCAGCGCCAGCTAAAACCAATAAATGTTGCTTTTCAGAGGTAACAGCATTCCTCTGATCATCATTTAAATTATCTAAAATATGAGATACATCCATTTAGGGATTCATTTTTGTGTTTAAGTTAGATATTCTAACCTTATGTCGACAAAATTATTGAGACAAATTAAAAATTCGTTGCCTGATTTAAGAAAATCAGAAAAAATTGTTGGGGAGTTTATCTTAAAAGATCCAAAATCAATTATTACCATGAAAACAGCTGAAGCCTCAGAAGCAATGGGAATTAGCGAACCGACCCTAATAAGATTTTGTAAAGCAATTGGATTCTCTGGATTTCAAGAATTAAAAATTAATCTATCACAACAGCTTGCTGCAGATGATTATTTTGTAATGTACGAAATAAAAGAAGAGGATTCCATTCATGAATTATGTGAAAAAGTTTTTGATACGACAATAAGTGAGATTTTAAATGTTCGTTCCCAAATAGATCAAAATATACTCGAGAGTGCTATTGAAACTTTAGTAAATGCACAGAGAGTTGAGTTTTATGCATTTGGTGGCTCAGCACCTGTAGCAATGGATGGTCAGCATAAATTTTTTAGACTGAAGATATCTTCATCATATATATCTGATCCCCATCTTCAATTCATGTCAGCTAATTCGCTTGGCAAGGACGATGTGGTGGTTGCAATATCTCAGTCTGGTACAACTGCTGCTTTAATCGAAAGCATTAAAATTGTAAGAAAAAATGGAGCTAAAGTGATAGGAATAATGCCAGGTGATACCCCATTGGCCAATATATGTGATTTTCCTCTAACCATAAATGTTGGATCCAATAACAGAATCTCTAAACCTGTAACATCAAGGATTGCTTATACCGCTGTAATAGATGTTTTAACCATGGGTGTCGCTCAACTAAAACCAGAAGCTCAGGATCATTTATATAATATTGCTGATAGTCAAAGGTCTTTAAAAGTAGACAATTAATATGGAAATGGGAGAAAAATATGACCGAAGAAGTAAAAAAGTTTTTTGAAACTTACACAGATTTTGTTACAAAAGTTACTAGTAATCCTAGCCTAGATCTTGAGGCTCTATCAGAGAGCTTTAACAAAATTGAGAAAGAATCCTCTATAAAAACACCTAGATTGTTAACTGCAGCACTTGGGCTAGGAAGTGAAGCTGGTGAATTTGTAGAAATTGTTAAAAAAATATTTTTACAAGGCAAGCCTCCATCAGAAGATAATATATTTCACATGAAAAGAGAGCTTGGGGACATAATGTGGTATTGGATTACAGCATGTGCAGCTCTTGGTTTAGATCCTTATGAAGTAATAAATGAAAATCAAGAGAAATTAGCTGCTAGATATGGTGAAAAATTTGAGATTCAAAGAAGTGAAATTCGAAAAGATGGAGATCTATAAATAATAGATCATTATTATGAAGTTCCCATCAAATATTTATAATTCATTAAGACACTATCTATATGCATATTATGATCCAACAGATAAAACGAATTTTCCTTTTTATATTGGTCGGGGTACTGAAAATAGAGCTTTTGAACATCTAAAGCAGTCGCATAATTCTGAAGTCCGAACCATAATAAATAAAATAAGAAAGTCGGGAATGCGGCCGACAGTAAAAATAATTATCCATGGTCTCAGCTTGCAGCAAGCTAAAGCAGCTGAAACGGCAGCGATAGCATTATTTGGTAAAGATAACCTTGCCAACGCTGTTAAAGGAAGTGGTTCTGGATTAACTAATTCTAGCCCTCAAGAACTTATTGATCATTACAATGCAAAAGATGTAACCATAAAGCATAAGGTTATTATGATAGTTAGAAATCCATGGAATCCTGATGTATCAGAAGCCCTTCATTATGACAGAACTAGATCTGCATGGAATCTTGGGCCAAAAAAAGATTTTGCTGAATATGCTTTTTTAGTTCATCAAGGGGTTGTTAAGAGAGTTTATAAAATTGCAGCCTGGTATCCAGATGGTACAACATTTCACTATAGAAATGACCCAAGTCATCAATATTACTTGAAAGATTATGGAATTAGAGAAAGATTTGAATTTGTTGGTAGGTTAATAGAGCCTCACACCAAATTCGCAAAACTATACATTGGCAAGTCAGTAAAAAAATATATTAGAGCTCGAGGATCACCCGATCACTATAGCTATAACAAGAAAGGAGAAGTCTATAAATTTGATAAAAATAATAAAATAATTAACCTTCCCTGACGAGATGAATCATCTTAAAAATCTTAATGTAGTAATAACAGCCGGAGCATCAGGAATTGGTTCCTTAAATAGGTAATATCGTTATAAATATGTAATTAGAGCTTCTCGCAGTTTGCAATATGTTTAATAAACATCTATATTTTTATCTAAAGTATTCATTGAATTGAGGAGTCAAAATGAAATTAGAGTACAGAAGAGAACAGCTAAAAGACGGCGGTAAGACCATTGCTAACATTAGGGGTGATAAACTAAGAAAGGGAACTGGTAGTTCTACATTATGTAATGTAAGAGATGATAAAGTTAGGCGGGGTACTGGAAGTTCTACATTATGCAATGTCAAAAATGGTGATATCAGAGATGGCACTGGTAGCAGTCGAAAAGCAAAAGTTAAAGACATTAAGAGAATGATTAAAGGATCAGAGTCTCTTTCAGATGTATTTGTTGCAGCAATTTGGCAAACATTCATTCGATAGATATCTAATCAGTTTCTAATAATTGATACCTGTGTAAAAAATAGATTCCATCATGAAAAAAATTGCTGAATTCTGTGAGAATCTTAAGCAGAAAAAAAGTTTTCAATATACTGTTATTGCTGTAATACTTATATCTTCCTTAACTATTGGAATTAAGACCTATTCACTAAATCCAAACATTTACAATCTAATACTAATCGCTGATATAGCTGTAACGGTATTTTTTTTAATTGAAATAATTATTAGATTTCTTGGAGAAAAGACAACCAAAGAATTTTTTTCTGATGGGTGGAATGTTTTTGATCTGATTATTGTTATAGGATCTTTAATACCCGCAAGTCTTACAGAATCTGTATTGCTCCTTAGGCTGCTTCGTTTGTTTAGATTGTTAAGAATTATTTCATTTGTGCCTGAGCTACAAAATGTAGTGGAGAATTTATTTGTATCACTTAGGAAAAGCATCTACATATTATTATTAATATTCATTATTACTTATATATACGCTGTTGTTGGAACTATCTATTTTTCTGAAATACCTAATGCCCAATTCAATACATTAGGCGAATCTATGATTACATTAGTTCAGGTAGGTACAATGTCGAGCTGGGAGAACGTGATGAAACCAATTACAGATACTATTCCTTATGGATGGTCCTATTTTGTAAGTTATATATTTATTTGCGGAATAGTTGTATTAAATCTTTTCGTAGGTATTGTTGTTGATGTTGTTTTAAATAAACAAACAGAGACTTCGAGTAAATAAAATTGTTCGATTTAAATAAAATTCTTTTATTTATATTTTTAATACCTGCTTTAACAATTAGTGCTTCCCCAATTGCTAACATAGAAGATGTTCGAAGATCGAATGAGGTTGGTAGTTTTAGGGATATAGAATTTGCATTTAGTGGAACAAGAGGAAATGAAGAAAGAGATGATTACGATATTGGTATAGCTCTAGTTAAAAACACTCTTAAATCAGAAAGTATGTTTCTTTTGGAAAAATCAGAAAGAACTAATGAAGATGTTGTTGAGGATGAATCTTTTTTCTTGCACGCAAGATACCTTTGGAAAAATGAAGAAAAAAACTATAACTTTGAAACATATTTTCAGTCTAGTGAAAATCCTTTTCAAAGCTACAAAAAACGAGATCTTGTTGGTTTTGGTTTAAGATTTTCTGAAATCAAACATATTATATTAAGTGTAAGTATCTTACATGAAAGCGAAAATAGTTTATTGGGAGATAAAAAATCAACCAACAGAGCTAGTTTATTTTTAAATAGGAGCATAAGCTTTGAAAATAATTCCTTTCTCTCAGGATCTATATTTTTTCAACCTTCCTTTAAGGATTTTAGTAACGACTATAAATATTCTGTCTCGTTATCTTATAACATCCCTGTTTCAGAAAATTTTTTAATAAAATTCAAAATCTCTGAATCTTTTGACAATGATCCTCCTGACTTAGCTGAAAAATCAGACCAAACATTTAGTTCAAGTTTTATTTATTCTTTTTAACTAAAGTGATAATAGTTTCCGATAAATTTCGTACATAGCAAAAGTATCAAGACGACAGTATTTAAATAGTTCCTCTCTAGTATGTGCTATTTCTTTATCTGTTTGGCCTCTTAATTTTTTATAGGAACTTGATGCTAGCCCACCATTACTAATTTCTAATGATTTATAGTCTAAATTTTTATCATCAGGACAGAGTGCTGGCAATACTTTTTTTATTGAGAAACTTCCATAAAAATTTGAATCGTAATAAGCGCCTCCACGGAAAGGAATAATTAAATCAAGAAATCGATCATTAAGACCTAGAAGTTTGCTCTCAAGATCAGGACAAAACTCAGCCAAAGTTTCAATACAGCTTTTTTCAAATGACTCGTTGTAGGCCATGATTGTTCCACTTTTAGGAAAGTTGTTGATTAAACTTTCAGCTATCTGCCGTCTTGGATCATCTAAGTGATTTGCAATAAATTCTGGGTGTGGGTCATTGATATCTAATAACTCATCTCTAGAAGATTGAATGTGCATAGAATACTGAAAAGGCATCTGCATGTGAGGTCTCTGCTTTTTAAATACTGGCACAGCATCTGTAAAAGTTTCAAAATCAAAATAAGTTATTGGATATTCAACTTTTGAAATAAAATCATCTAGCTTTTTTTTATCTATTACTGGAGATCGTGTTTGATATGCTTTAAATTGATTTTGCTGTGTCGACGTTAAAGATGAAACATCTTTTATGTTTTCAAATCTATCTATTCCTTTATTATAAAAATCAAGTTTCTTTTTTAAAGGTAATCTGTAAAGTCTAAATATCGAATCAACGTCATTCATGCTCTCTGGCCAGCATTTATCCAAATAGACGCAACTATGTGGTTTTTTGCAATGTGATCCAATATCTACTAAAGGTTCTTTATCAAAGTTTGAAATATTTTTTAATTCTAGGATTTTATGTTTTACTTCATTCTTTTTTTCATTTGCAACATTGGTGATTGGATCGATAGTAAAATATTTTAGTGGAATGATGTTTTCTTCTTTTTCATACTGATTGTTTAAAGTTACAATGAAAACATCATTTAAACTTAACAATTTAAGCTCCTTTAAGACATGCCATTGAATGCTAGCATCGTACTCATGATAAGGTTTAATTTTTGTTGAAGATTTGACCTCATAAATATCCCAACCTTTATCTGTTTTGTTCATAAGGTCTACACGAACAAAAATATCATCATAAATAAATGAAGCTTCGTAGATAGTAGTTGCGCCCTCTTTAATTAAATCTTTAGTTATTTCAAACATCTCCTTATGATTGCCAATTAAGTATGGGACTTCTTTGCCTCCAGGAAATATTTCTTTTGCGATTTCGCCAACTTCGTCACCAGCCCTTAATCTATCTTTGGCTGCATCATCTTCCTCATTAGTCGGCGGTACATTATTAAGATCTAGCCAAAATGATTTAGCACATTGCTGACCAAGGATAAATTTAGACTTAGATAACATCTCTACTAACTATAGCTTCAAAATAAATTATCTGCAAAGACGGATGTAATATAAAATTCAACTATGATTTATATTTTGTCATCACTTTATTTCGTATATGGTTTTGTGCTTTTTTACACCTATATCAAGAACTACAGTTTATTAAGATATCTATTAAAAAGAAAAAATATCAATGTCGTCCTAACAATAGAATTCATATTCATTATCTTAGGTTCGATAATTGTTTTTAGTTCCCAACCATTTAACTGGATAGTGGCTTTAATTATGTTTACACATATAGCTGGAGTTTTTTGGTTGATCTCAAATCCTGAGAATTACTATTCGAAGCTTAATCTAAACCCAACTGAAATTGATTCACTTGAAATAGCCTCTGCGTTAATTGTTATTGGTTATGGAGTATTTGTATACTCATCAAAGTTATTTTTAATTTAGTTTTCTATTCTTTTTAGCAAGCTTGAAGTATCCCATTTCCCACCTCCTGCTTTTTGTATATCCTTATAAAATTCATTGATGATTTTTGTTATTTCAATATTTATGTTGTTTAAATTTGCTTCGTCTAAAACTATTTCTAAATCTTTTCTCATTAAGTCGACGGCGAAGCCGTGATCGTAATTATCATCTAACATTGTCAGCCATCTATTATCCATTTGCCATGATTGAGCAGCTCCATTAGACACAACCTCTAAGACACTCTTAGTATCTAACCCTACCTTTTCAGAAAAATTTATGCCTTCTGCTAGTGCTTGTATTAGTCCAGCTATACATATTTGATTGACCATTTTTGTATACTGACCAGAACCACTTAAGCCCATATATTTAATAAGTTTTGTGTAAGGTTCTAAAATACTTTTAATTTGTTCGTAAGCATCTTTGTTGCCACCAGCCATTATCGATAGCATCCCTGACTGAGCACCCACTTCACCACCAGACACTGGCGCATCAATATAAAAAATACCATTCGAATCTAATAATTCATATATTTCTTTGGCTAGTTTTGCAGAAGTTGTAGTATGGTCAACAATTATCGATCCTGGCTTTAAGTTTTTAAGCAATCCTTGATAGCCTGTAACTATATCTCTTACATCGCCATCATTACCAACACACAATATGATGACATCAGATATTTTTGCAAGGTCAGCAGGTGAGCTACAAATTTTACCGTTATATTTAGCGGACCAAATTTCAGATTTCTTTTTAGTTCGATTGAATACCGCAATTTGATTGTGTTTCGATAGATGGCCTGCCATATGAAATCCCATAACCCCTAAACCAATAAAGCCAATGGCTTTTGTCATACTATAAAGTCTTCTCTATCTTTTTTTGCAGTTCTTTTAATGCCATCTTTTGTTTGATATTCGGAGGTTATACCTTTAGTCCCCTCAATATTTTTAAGAAGAAACATATATAAAGCAGACATTACTATCCACATTATTGGAACTAATATTGCTACTTCAATCATATTATTTTAACTCTCTATCTTAGATTTAAAATCAACAAAAGCTTGCTCATATTCGGATTTTATTCTACCGACCAATTCTGCAACAGATGGTGAATCCTTTATTCCTCCGATTCCTTGTCCTGAGCCCCATATATCCTTCCATGCTTTTGAATCAGTATTACCTCCAGAACCAAAGTTCATAGCAGATTTATCAGCATCGGGAAGATTATCGGGGTCTAGGCCTGCATTCTTTATAGATGGTTTTAAATAATTACCAAGGACTCCTGTAAATAATGATGAATAAACTATATCTGCAGCAGCACTTTCTTCTAACATTTTCTTATACTCAGAGTCAGCATTAGCCTCTTTAGTAGCTATAAATCTTGTGCCTAAATATGCAAAATCAGCACCCAAAGCTATAGCAGATGCTACAGCATGGCCATCGCCGATAGAGCCAGACAATATTACTGTGCCTTCAAACCATTCTTTTACTTCTCTCAGTAATGCAAATGGTGATAAAGCACCAGCATGACCACCAGCACCAGCACAAACCAAAATTAAACCATCAACGCCTTGCTCAGCAGCTTTTTTTGCATGACGAACACTTATAACATCATGAAATACTAAACCACCATAACTATGAGCTGCCTCTACTACTTCAGCAGGAGGTCTGAGAGATGTAATGATTATAGGAACTTCATGTTTTACACAGGTCTCCATGTCTTGCATTAATCTATCATTTGATCCATGACAAATTTGATTGACCGCAAAAGGAGCAACTTTTGCATCAGGATTTTCTTCTTGATATTCTGCTAACTCTGACTTGATCCTAACAATCCACTCTTCAAGGACATGTTGAGGTCTTGCATTTAATGCTGGAAAAGAACCTATAATTCCTGCTTTGCATTGAGCTATTACTAAATCTGGACCCGAAACCAAAAAAAGTGGGGCTCCAATTACTGGCATTGAAATATTTTCTTGTATATGTTTCGGTATTGGCACTTTAATCTCCTTTTATTTACTGGTATTTATTCGGGTAGTCATCAACTAGGTAAACAAAGGCTCTAACACCTTCGTCTAAGGCAGAATCGTCTACATAAAAATAAGGTGAGTGATTGCCTGCTACTTCAGTTCTTTCGCCAAAATTAGCTGAATCTAACCCCATGCCTGGTTTATTTACTCCAAGCCAAAAATACATGCCTGGAATTTCCTGAGAAAAATATGAGAAGTCTTCTGCACCTGTGACAGGCGTATTAGATTTATAAAATCTTCCTGGAGAAGCATCCATTAATGAAGGTATCATTGCTTTTACTAATTCTGGTTCATTAAAAGTAACTGGATAAAAACCACCCACATCAAACTCGACGGATATTTCAGTACCTGTTCCGAGAGCTACACCTTCTGCAATCTGTTCTATTTCATCATAAATTTCTTTTCTTAATTCAGGATCAAAAGTTCTAATGGTCCCCATGATCATTGAATCTTCAGGAATAATATTATTTCGTGTTCCTGCTTTGACCAATCCTACGGAAATTACAGCTGGGTTGTTAATAATATTAATTCTTCTGCTAACAATAGTATTAAGAGCTTCAATTAGCTCAGCAGTTGCCATAATTGGATCAATTCCTGACCATGGAGTTGAGCCGTGCGTCTGTTCACCTTTGATTTTAATTCTATATGCTGATGCTGCTGCCATAGCTGGACCTGAAGTTACTGACAGAACTCCGTTTGGGATATTTGTAACATGCAATCCAAAGATAACTTCTGGACCGTGTCTATCAAAAATTCCTTCAGCTAACATCATTTCAGCACCACCACCTTCTCCTTCGGGTGGTCCCTCTTCTGCCGGCTGAAATATAAACATAACTTTACCCTTTAAATAAGCTTTGTTCTTTGCAAGAAATTCAGCAACGCCCATTAAAATAGCAACGTGTGCGTCATGTCCACAAGCATGCATAACACCAACATCATTTCCTAAATATGTGGTTCTCACTTTTGAAGCAAAAGGCAGTCCTGTTTTCTCTTCCACAGGCAAAGCATCCATATCAGCTCTTAAAGCTATTGTTGGTCCTGGCAAATCACCTTCAAGAATGCCAACTACTCCAGTATATGCAATTTTGGTTTCTACTTTCATTCCAAGAGAACGTAAATGGTCTTCAACTTTCTTTGCAGTTCGAAATTCTCTATTTCCAAGCTCTGGATATTGATGAATATCGTGGCGCCAATCAATAACTTTACTCATTAAGTTGTCTAAATCTTTTTCTAAATTAGTTCTCAGATCAGAAGAACCATAGAAAGACATAAAACTCATTAGAAATATGGTTAATTTTTTCATGAAAAGATTATAAATAATTAGTAATTATATTTATATACATATTGATTTTTATTAAGTAAATAAAATTGATATATTAGTATCTAAAGAAATTAAGGAGAAATTAATGAAAATATATAAAAGTTATTTTTTACCTCTGGCAATATTTTTTATTTATGCATGTGGTGGAAGCGACATGAATACTGAGATGAAAAGTAATACATCGAGTATGAATCTTGCAACTTCATGGGTTACAGCTGGTTATACTGGAAAATCTGAAGCTATTGAAATGGTCAAAAATAATATGGCCGAAGATGGTGTATCGGTTGGAGATCGTTATGTAGGATTTGGTTTTATTTGGAATCCGGAAGGCGATGGAATGTTGGTAGATTATGTTGTACCAGACAGTCCTGCTGATTCTGTTCTAAAAGAAGGAGACGCCTTTGTTGAAGTAAATGGCGTTAGACTAACTAATGACAACAGAAATCAACTTGGTTTTAGGGGCATGCCTGGAGAGAATGTCAATGCTGTCATACTTAGGGATGGGATGGAAATGCCCATATCATTTGCACGCGGACCAGTTCAAGTTAGATATTCTAAAGAACAAGTTCTAAGTAATTTTGAATCAGGTGATGCAGAAACATGGGGTCCAGAGGAATTTAATGTCATAGAAACTGCAGTTACAGATGAAGGAGTAGTATATGTCCTTCATTGGGCTGAGTTTATTGAAGATTCTACTGGCTACAAAGCTAATGCTTTTACAACAACAAGATTTGAGTTTAATGATGAGGGCAAAGTTTCTTGGGTTGGTGATCTATCTGAAGATAGATTTGTTCTTGAACAACAAGGTTGGTCAATTACTAGATAAGTATTAAATATGGGGAGCATTACTCCCCAATATTAAATTATTTGATAATATAGACAATGAAAATTTATTTTATAGCGTTTCTCGTTACTATTTTTTCTACCCAAATTCTTGCTGATAAGGAAGATGAAGAAAGCTCTAAAGATTTTAAATACTCGCATTTAAAGCTAGACTTGATACAAACAGATGATACTGCTATTGGCCTTAGTGCTTCTTTGCCACTACCAGGAGGACTTTATATTGTGCTTCAAAGAAAGGCTGAAGGTGTAGATACCTCCGATGATTCCTACGATAGAATTATAAATGCTGCTCGACTTGGTATACATGCCGGCATAGGAGATATTTTTGAATCTATTTCATCTAATGGAATCAAGTTGGATGTCAAAAATTTTTTTGATGTCTATGCAGAGCTTGGTCTTAAAAGTACTTCCTACGAAACAGACATTGTTTCATTTTCAGAAGACGACTCTCAAGCAAATGTGATTGCCGGAATAAGATTTGGTAATCCATCTGGCTGGGAAGGGAATCTTTTCGTAGACTTTTCAAAGGACTCTGAAATTAAAATAAATGAATGTCCAGCAGGTCAGATATGTACACAATTAGTTGAATATGAATTAGCTGATAAAACTGACCAAAAATTTGGTGGAGGACTTCAATACAATATAAATAAAAGGAGTGCTGTTACATTAGAAATGATGTCTAGTAAAATATTTGATTCATCAGTAAGCCTCAGTTACAAACTAAAGTTTTAAATAGTAATGAAGTTTGGATTAACATGACTTATGGTGTTATAAATTTTTTATAATAAACTACTGAATTCTCCTCAAAATCATTCTTTCCAATATCTACAAAACCAAATTTTTTATGAAATTCTATTGAGGGTTTGTTTTCTGGAAAGGTATTTACTTCACAACAAAGAGGAGATCCTAAATCATTAGCAAGTTTCTCAATTAAACTATACAAATGATTGGCAATGCCCTTTCTTCTGTATTCTTCTTTAATGACAACCCTATCAATATATAAAAAATTATTCTCATTATCAGAAAAAAATTTATAATTTTTAGATGAATAATCAGCGTCCTCTATGAAGCAAACCATAAGGCCTATAATCTCTTCATTATTCTTAACGCAAAAGTTTATATAGCTTTTTTCTATCAGTTCTTTCAAATATTCAACAGAATCTAAAAAACCTACTTCTGGAGCATTTGTTTGATTTAAGGCGTATATTGCTTTAAGTGATTGTGAATCAAAAAAACTAGAGCTACAAAATTCTTGTATTGAGTAAGCTCCAAAATTTTTCATAAACAACAGTCTTTATGATTCTTTTTGGTGTTCTTTTATTGCCTCGTTGATTTTCGCCATTGGTTCAGCAATAAACAACTCTTTTGTCATTGAGTAGCTTGGATGGCCCATCGTTGCTAAATCTTTTGCCTTATCTTTCGCGGTAGTCATTAAATTGTCAACTTCAACAACATCATCAATTAACCCAGCCTCTTGAGCCTGAGAATAGTTGTACATCTCCGCACCGAGAACAGCTCTGTATTTGTGAGACTCGTTTACTCTAAACTTAATTAATTCTAAAATTGGTGTGGGAATTACCATGTTAGTTCTCATCTCATTGGCTCCAAGCATGAAGTCTCCTTTAATACCTATTCTATAATCGCAACAACAAATTAGAAATGTTCCAAGCGCAATTCCATGCCCAGAACATGCTGCAATTACTGGTCTTGGAAAAGAAAATATTCTTGCAAGAAGTTTAAAGGCATTTGAAGACATTTCTACTATGCGATCAACATCGCCGCTTTGGATTATCTTAAGATCTAATCCAGCAGAAAACATTCCCTCTCTGCCGGTGATGATTAAACATCCAGATTCTGTATCAACTTCATCCAAACACGCGTTTAATTGGTTTGACATTTCAGGCGAAAATACATTTGCCTTTCCATCGTTCAATGTAATTATTGATATATCATCTTCTTTTTTAATTGTAGCTATTTTTTCTGACATAATACTATTTATAAATGTAAGGAAATTTTAACATGATTAAAAAAATTCTTAAGTATACAAAAAATCTTATTCTTTTATGTTTAGGCCTTGTTGGTATATACCTATTCAACTTATTTTTTATGAAGCCTTATTCTATTGATCACTTTCTTGGTAAGGAATTGGTGCTTGATCTGGTTGATTCTCCTGAAGCTATGACATACATAGGCGTTTTTGATAGGTTTAATTGGCTTACAAGACATAATTCTAATTTCTCAATTCCAAAAAAAGATGATCGGGAGAATAGTATTAAACAATATGAGCAAGTAATTAGAACTTTATACAAGTATGACGATTCAAGTCTTTCGCAAGTGCAAAGAAATACAAAAAAAATTGCGTTATTTGATGCTGAAAATAATCTGAAACAGGTAAAAGAATTTCCCCATCATGACTATCCACTCAATCAAATAGGTGGAATACATTTAAATACAATAGAATTTTTGAGCAACATGCACCCTATTAGAAATGAATCTGAAGCTGAAGATTTTATTAAAAGAGCAAATTTAATAAAGAAAGTTTATGAAGGAGTTCTTGCTGATCTTGAAGAACAAGCTAGTGCTGGTATTTTCCCTCCTGAATTTGTTTATGATCATGTCATAGATCAATTAAGTGAATTTATTAGCTATGACTACAACGAACACCCTCTTTATACTCAGTTCTTAAGAAAGGTAAAAGAACTAAATGTAGGTGAAGAGAAAGAAAAAATATTTGAAGATCAAATTAAAAAAGCAATCGATGAAAGTGTAACGCCTGGTTTTAAAATCCTTAAAGATTTTATGATGCGAACCAAACAGTATGCAAATAAAAATCATGGCATTTGGTCGCAACCAAATGGCGATGAGTATTACAAACTAAGAATAAGATCTTATACAACAACTGACTATTCCCCAGAAGAAATACATCAAATGGGTCTTAAAGAAGTAAATAGAATATCTTCAAGAATGAGAGAAATTCTTACAGAGCTAGGCTATGACAAAAACAAAACTGTAGGAGAACTCATGAATGAGCTTAATGAAGATCCACAATTTTTGTATGAAGACACACCCAATAGAAAAGAAATTGTAGTAAGTGACTATACAGAAATGATGCATGAGGCAATAAATGTAATGACAGATTATTTTCATACAATGCCAAAATCTGAAGTTATTGTAAAAGCGGTACCAGAATACTCAGAGCAAACTGCTGCTGGAGGTTATTATCAGCCCCCTGCTCTTGATGGAAGTCGTCCAGGGGTATTTTATGCAAATTTATATGACATAAAACAAACACCAAAATACAGCATGAGAACGTTAACGTATCATGAAGCAACACCTGGTCACCATCATCAAATAGCACACTCTCTTGAGAATGAAGAGCTTACACTCTATAGAAGATTTGGATATGGTACATCAGCTTTTTCAGAAGGATGGGCCCTATATGCTGAAAGATTATCATTAGAAGTAGGTCTTGCAGAAAATCCGTATGATGAATTAGGAATTCTTCAGGCTGAAATATTAAGGGCAGTAAGATTGGTCGTTGATACTGGCATGCACTATAAGAGATGGACTCGTGAAGAAGCTATGGAATACATGAAAGCTAATACTGGAATGTCTGATACTGAAGTAAGAGTTGAAATAGAAAGATATATTGTTTGGCCTGGTCAAGCACTAAGCTACAAAGTGGGTATGATAAAAATGTTAGAACTAAGACAAAAAGCAATGGATGAATTAGGAGATGACTTTAACATCAAAGATTTTCATTCTGCTGTATTAGACCATGGTAATCCACCCTTATTTATAGTGGAAGAAATGGTGGACAATATGATTGCTAACTTTAAGAATTAGTACTTTTCAGGATATTTGGGTGTAAAAATACTGTAGTACTTTTTTAAATTAATTATGTCTTGAGGATTATTTCCCGAAGGCGTAAAAGGATTACCAAGTAATATTTCTTTCTTTGCAAAATCTATAGAAGCTGGAATTATTTTAGTGTTCAATTCTTTTGCAATCCGTAAAAAACCAGTTTTCCATTCTTTCACTTTTGATCTAGTTCCCTCTGGCGACATAGCAATTAAAGCTCCTTCTAAATCTTTAATTTGATTAAGTGCATCTTGGATTATTCCTCCTGGTTTAGATCTATCTACAGGGATACCTCCCATATATCTCAAAAAAGAGCCTAGACCATATCTAAAGACTGTGTGTTTTCCAATGAAAGTGATTCTTGCATCTAGTCCTGCAACTGTCGCAACACCTAGTATGCCATCCCAATTTGAAGTATGAGGAGCAACAATAACGACTAAATTTTTTCCAGCATACTCCTCTGCAATACTTCCGTTTACCTTCCATCCAAAAATAGACAGTACCGTCCTTCCTAGCCATTGAAGAATTTTTGGCCTGTTTGCTCTAAAACTTTTAGGTATTTGCTTATTTGATACGCTAGGCATAAAAGATTATTTTTGTTTCACTTTATCTTGAATAAAATATGGAAGATATATTAAATAACAAACAAAAACCGCTAATAAATATATATCAATCATATGATATGGCTCATCTCTCATTAGGCTAGTAACATTTAGTCCAGGCGGTTTTTCTGCAACGTACCAATAATTTGCAGGAGGACCTAATAAATGATTAATTATATAAATAACTACCAAAAATATTGATAAAACAAACAAGACCCTATGTACATCTTTAATATAAGGTCTCTGTCCATCAACAATCATTGCATAAGTTACTCCTAAGAGAATCATTGCATGGCCAATCATATGCCTAATATAGTGTATGTCTGGGAAGGCGTACGTAGAGTCAGGGGTAATTATAGCCATTCCAGCACCAGAGAATCCTGCAAAAAAGGCAAACAGAAAAAATGCTCTTTTTTTTGTTATCAAATGTAAAATTATTGATGCTGAAGAAAAGTCACATAAATGCAGCGGAAGCCCAAGCTTCCAATGAACTAAATATCCTTCTTTATAGAAATCCATACCATGATTAATTAGCATTAGACCAATTATTGCTGATATTAATATGTTTTTACTTACATCACTTTTGCCAACAAATAATCTTGGCAAAAATATGATTATACCGATACATATTAAAGCAAAAATAATATGAGAAGGATCTAAAAGATCGAATTCTTTCATGCTGAAGTAAGTTTCTTATGGAGATTCAGGTAAATTATCGTAATCTAGTTCTTCATAAGGATTTTGAATACCAATTGCGTCTGGATGAACAACTGATATATCTATATCACTACCGTAGTCTCCTGCTATAAAACCTGCAAAAGTGCCTCTTGGTGCTAAATAAATTGTTGCATATCTTCCAGATTTTTCATAAACAAGCGTTATTTCTTCTCCAACTTTAGACGAGATTAATCGCCATCCAGTTGATAAAGTTTCTGTTCCATAAAAAATTAGGTTTTCAGCTGGGCTAAAGCCAGATGTTAATATGATTCTTCCTGATATTGCCTCACCAGTTCCTAATAAAACAGTAGGTGCTTTAACAATTTGAGCATCATCGGGCAATGGCAAATCTTCTAAAAGATAAGCAATAACCTTTCTTTGATTTTGCTGATATTCATCAGTAAAAATCGCGCAACCTGAAAAGATGACTAAAATTACCAAAGTTGTGAGTAGATTTTTCATATCTTATTATCTCATATTATTAATACAATTATTAAGCATATACTTGACCAAATTTATTTTCAACAAAGTCTTGCCAAGAAATTGATTCTTGCTTCATAAATCCTTTTTGGTTAATTTTTCCATCTAGATACATCTTCAGAACGCTACATGCTCCAGAGGCTGTAGTTAACTGAATTGCGCTAAACTTTTCATTTCCATATATTTTTCTTAAATAAGTTTTTTCTTGAAGCACGCCATCAATTATGCCTATCACTTTAACAAAAAAGATTATTACATCGTTTTTAGTCCTTGGTACCTCTTTATCAAACAATTTCTCAAGAACTTCTTTATTCTTTTTTAAATGAAGATCATTAAATAAAAATTTCATATGATTAAGATGTCCTGGATATCTGATTGTTTTGTATGAAAGATTTTGAACTTTATTTTGATAAGTTTCACACATGGTTGCACAACCTCCACTTGTATTAAAGGCTTCAAAGCTTTCTCCATCAATCACAATTTTTTCTGCGCCCTCAAGTGGCATTACTTTTACTTGCCTGCCCTCATAAATTGCATCAGCTTCATTACAATATTCATTGATTAATCCGTTTGTTGACCAGCTTAGATAATAACTCATCTCGTTTGTAGTAAATCTTGGCAAGGCTCCAACTCTCATAAGCACTTCATTGACAGTATCAAACTCTTCCATCATTCCAGCTGCGCATATATTTATAGCGCCAGGCGCTAGTCCACACTGGGGCATAATGATATTGTTTGATTTTAGTGATTTTACGAAATCAGTAGTTTCAACGTCCTCCGTCAAATCAAAATAACCAATACTTTCTTCAGAGGCTACCTGTGCTATATTTTTATTTACTGCAAATGGTCCTGCAGATATTACAGCGTCCACTCCATCTAAAAATTCTTTAACTTGAGAGATATCGGTTGCATCAAATCCATCAGTAATATCTCCCTGTTTAATATCATAATCTTCTCTAAGTAATTGTTTTAGCGCCCAGCCAATATTTCCACTTCCAACAATAGCAATTTTAGTTTTCATCAAACTCAACTCCTTGTGCAAGTGGTAAATCTTCACCATAGTTGACAGTTACTGTCATTCTTCTCATATAGTTTTTCCAAGCGTCTGATCCTGATTCTCTTCCTCCTCCAGTGTCTTTTTCCCCGCCAAAAGCTCCTCCAATTTCAGCGCCACTTGTACCTATATTTACATTCGCAATACCACAATCACTTCCTGCTTCGCTGAGAAAAAGCTCTGACTCTCTCATATCATTTGTAAAAATTGAACTGCTTAAACCTTGAGAAACATCATTTTGCATTTGGATAGCTTCTTCAATATTTTTATAACTTTTTACATAAAGTATAGGTGCGAAGGTCTCTGATAACATCTCTTCTTCTATTTGATTTACAAGAACCAAGGCAGGTTTTACATAGAACTCATTTGGATCCTCGATTTCAATACGATCGCCTCCAGATATATTAATACCCTTATCCTTCAAAGAATTAATGGTATCTTGCATAGAATTAAAACTTGCTTCAGAAATTAGCGGTCCAATTTGTGATGATTCTTTTGTTGGGCAACCTATTACCAACTCATCAAAGCACTTTTGAAGTCTTTTCGTACAATCTTCATATATATCCTCATGCACAAAAAGTCTTCTCAAAGATGTACATCTTTGTCCTGTCGTTCCACATGCAGAGAAAGCTATTCCTTTTATTGTTAAATCTAAATCAGCAGATGGACAAACAATTGCAGCGTTATTACCTCCTAATTCTAGTAAAAGTTTTCCAAGCCTTGCTGAAACAATTGGTGCTAGCTCTTTGCCCATTTGTGTGCTTCCTGTCGCAGAAATTAAATCTATTCTTTTATCTTCACATAGCGCCACAGCCTCTTCATTTCCACCTTCAAGAACTAAGACTAAATCAGCAAACTCACCACTTACTTTATCCCAAACCTCTTTCATACCTATAGCACAGCCATTTGAGTGTGGACTTGGCTTCCATATAATAGAATTACCGCAAACTGCTGCTAAGCAAAAATTCCATGCAAAAACTGCCATTGGAAAGTTAAAAGCTGTTATGCAACCAACCACTCCTAATGGATGCCATAATTCTTGAAGCCTATGATTAGGACGCTCTGATGGCATTGTTAGTCCATAAAGTTGCCTACTTAAACCTACAGCAAAGTCACACATATCAATAGCTTCTTGTACTTCTCCAAGTGATTCTGTTTTTATTTTTCTAGCCTCTTTAGTAATGGTTGAAGCAAGAGCTTCTTTCTTAGTACGAAGCTCTTCACCAAAAAGCCTAATATATTCTCCCCTCTGAGGAGCAGGCAATGATCTCCATTTATTTGAAATTGCTTTTGATTTTGTAACTAATTCAGAATATTTATTTTTATCCATTTAATAAGCAGCAGCTTTGATAGCTCTCCTCCCGATATAGTATTTTACTATAGTTAGGCTTTTAGGTATTCCAATACAGAATTTATTTTATTAATGCCGCCAAAGTATTTAGATTCATCTTCATCAAAAGAATTTAAGCTTTGAATTAGTGCATTTTTTTGATCGGGATACTCATGAATAAGCTTTAATGGCTGAAAAATAACATTAATCGTAAATAAAGAATAGTTGTTATGAAATCTACAAAGAGTCTCTTTTTCGGACCTAATAAACCAGTCTGATGGATGAGTCTTTAACTCTTCCTCTTCTGTAAGATGAAATCTTTTTGTATCTCCATGTATTAACCAATTTTGTCTTGCAAATGGTTTTAATATTGGGGCTTGCTTAATAAATTTTGATATTTTATCTCCAATCTTATCTTCAAGAGAGGTAACAGGACTATGTATTATCTTTAATGGTTTTCCTATCTTAGTTCTTACATCCCAATAACTTGGTGAACATATACTTGCCGCAAGCAATCTTTGTTCTCCGCTAGATTCCAACAAGCATAAGTCATCTTGAATACATAAACTAAGCTCTGCTATCAAATCTGGATAGGATGTTTTTTGAATACCAAAAATTTCTCCAAGATGTTTTTGAGCATCTTTTGAACAAGCTGTTGTAGCTACTACTTTTTCATAACTTTTTGAAAAAAGATTTTTTTTATGCTCTATAAGTTTTTTGTTTGGAGTTCTATCAAGCCATGAATCTATTTCTATAGGTTTTAACCCCATACGGTATTTTTTCTCGCCAGTGCCCCACGGAGGGCTAGACCAAAAATCTTCATTAATGGTATCCATTAAATTATAAGGCTTTAATTATTCTTAAAATATCTTATGTTTTCCTTGAAGGATTTCAAAATACATTTTGTAATCCCCAATAAAACTATAAAATGGATATTTAAAAGTTGCTGGCTTGTTTTTTTCTATAAAAAAATGTCCCACCCATGCAAAACCATACCCAGACAATAATGCATACAAAATAAATAAAAAATTAAAGGACAAGAAAAACTGTATCAAGAAAAATATTCCAATACTTGTTCCGATAAAATGTGTAAGCTTAGTATATTTATTGTCGTGTTCAGATAGGTAATAAGGATAAAAATCTTTAAATGTTTTGTAACGCTCCATAACTTTACTTCCTTGGTGGTAAGCCGCTGATTCTAGTCAAAGTTGTTGTAACGCTTGCTCGTCTGTGTTCTGACAAATCTTGATATTCAGGATCTGAATACCAATTCTCCGCATGCTCAGCGGAAGGAAAGCTAAACAATATAACTCTTCCCTCCATAGGTTTTTCACCCTCAACATTAACAATATTATCGTCATAAGTTATAAACTCACCACCATGTTTTTTTAATAATGGAAAAAATCCCTTTTCGTATTCTCTATATCTGTCTGCATCATGAATTTGCAGGTTTGCGATCATATAAACTTTGACTTCTTCCATAATCTATAAATTATTTTGGTGCAGCCCCAGGCTGGTAATCATAGTAACCATCAAGTGGAATCATTAAATGAACAAACTTTGTTCCCTTAAACATTACATATGGAGCTCCAGTAGTATAGTCTGTGGTTTGTCCATCAAGTGATGTCGGATCTTTTGGCATTAACATCATATGTGCTCCAGACTCAATATAGTGTTTATGTCCAGCATCTTTTTGACCATCTGTGTATGGTTTAAAGTTATCTACTCCTAAGTCACCATGCTTCATCCAAATCCAGCCGTCACCTTTTAATTGAGGTGTTTTATCAGCTATGTAAGCCTCGACCCATGCTACTGCATTTGGATCAGAGCAAGCTGCTGCTGTTGCATGAGCATCTGCAAATCCTCCATCAGGCATAGGAACAAGATTTCGACATGTCCATCCATTTGTTCCTTCTCGCAATACTCGCCCATCAGCACTAATGACGGTTGCATGATCTCCTATAAATGCTGGAGCTGCACTGGTATAAGCTTTAATTTGCCAAGCATCTGAATTTCCATGCATATGATGACCATCATGATCGGATCCAGCTGAAACGCCTAGAGCAAAAACTAAAACTAAAAAACTTTTTAAAATAGTATTCATTTTCTCTCCTATTAAATTTTATAAATGTTAATTAATTCTATGAAAGAATTAAATTTAATACAAATCTATTCTTTGTACTCTTTTTTTATATGCTTTGTTATGGATCTAAACATTGCTATATGTGCTGCCTTTGAATATTCTTTTTCATCTCTAAATCTAAAATTTGAAGAAGTTTTTGCAATAACAATTTTTGATTCAGGATCAATATAAATAAATTGATTGTAAACTCCGTGTGCTGTGTAATCACTAATTGGATTACCTGGCACCCACCATTGATAACCATAACCCCAATCACTAGAAGACAATTCGCCAGCATTTGGCATCAAATGAGGTGCATCAGGAGTATGAGATTTTTCAACCCAATCCTCCGGAACAATTTGTTCACCAAACCAATTACCATTATTTAGATATAAATATCCAAACTTTGAATAATCTCTTAAGGTAGCATTTAAGCCTCCCAAAGCCATATCTACTCCACCTTTATCTGTGATGTAATACGCATCACTTTCCATACCAATTTTGTTCCATATTTTTTTTGATAAATACTCCCTTAGAGGCATGTCGGTGACAGATTCGAGAATCATCGCAAGCACCTGAGTATCAATACTTACATAATGATTATATGTACCCTGTTCTTTTCCATTTTGTAATGTTTTGGCGAAGTCTCTAAAAGACTTTCCTCTTGCCGCAGCTCGCCCAAACTTATTAATATCAGAGTTTGGATCTGCATAATCCTCATTAAAGGCTACTCCAGAAGACATTTGTAAAATATTTTTAATCTTTACTCCTTCATATCCTGTGCCAACAAAGTCAGGCAAATATTTAGTCGCTGGGTCATCAATGCTATCAATAAGGCCTTCATCAAGAGCAATCCCAATCAATGCAGAAAGAAATGATTTTGCTACAGACCATGAGATATGCTTGCTATGTTGATTATTTCCATTCCAATATTGTTCATAAAGCACTTTGTTATCATGCAATATAATGAGCCCATCCGTATTAAAATATTTTAGACCCTCATTTAGATTTAATTCTTGACCTTCAAACGTATAAGTTTCTGGAAGATCTAACAAAGATTTTTCAAAGACATATGGTGATTTTGATGCTGGAATTGGATTAGAAGTATGAAAGAAATCTTCCATATTTATAAAATTATGAGATATTTTATCTTCATTATATAAATTAGCTAGCTTGTATAGCCTGTATAAATTTGGGCTATAAAAAATCAATAAAGATAAAAAAGTAAATAATAGGAATAATAAAACTTTACTCATAAATACAAGTTATCATAACTTTGGTAAATATAATTGTTAATCAGTTAAATTTTTATTTGTTGTGTATATTTCTACTTTGCTTGATGAATTAACTTTGGTGGGAAAGATAACTAAATCTAAGGTCCCGCTCATATCTATATCAAACAAATAACCCTGAGTATCCTCGTTATCACTATATGTTGGCCAATTTGATGTATCCAGATTGTAATAATAATCATCAGCATTTATATAAATCTCGGGAACGCCTCTATTATTATCATAGTCATTCCATTGCTGACTAAAAACACTTGCTGTGATATCTCTTTTGTTATCATTGTTTACATCTATGCAATCAAAAAAATTATAATTGTGATGTATTTCCTCATCTTTAATGGTTTTATCGAAAGCAACAAGCTTATCATTCTCGATCTTGTATAAGGCCAACATAACAACTGGAGTTGTATCAGATTCTGAATAAAAACCACCTTCAATGATTTCGCCTGAAATAAGTTTGCTAGCATTTATAGACGCTACGATAATGTCTTCTTTTTTACACATCTCAGATATCATTCCATCAAAATAATTTTCTCCACGTATATTGTATACACCAAGCTCGGTGTAATAATTTGTTCCAGCATTGTTCCAACTTTCAAAATTAACTTTAAAAGATTCCTCAAACATTATTGACGAAATAATTTTGTTATCTTTAATTAATTCCAATCCTTGAGATGAATCTCTTCTGACGCTATTAATTATGTATTCATCAAAAAGAAGGAAGCTTGCAAAGCTTAATTGAGGATAACTGTCTGATATATCATTCCAACCGTTTGTATCTAATTCAAATACTTGCGACTTATGTCCTGCAAAAAAAACCTTATTGTTTTTAATCTGAACTGAATGGCCCCAATCAGGTTCACCTAATTTAACTATCATATAACTATTGCCATTGCTTAATATCAAAGCTGGTCTAGAATAATTTGAAATCAGAGAATCATGATCATAAGAAGCCCTTCCATCTTCCCAATTCATTGCAAATGCAACATCTTGCTTGCCGTCATTATTTATATCACCTATTGCATATTTTCTGCTTGCACCACCAAGTTTTGGATAGATTTCACCAAAAACACTTAAGTTGCTTATAGAGTAATTACCGTATCCATCATTTAGATTTGCAACGAGTGCATCAGGTACTGGTGTTTGATCATATTCGCCGGGAGTTAAGCTGTCACACCAAAAATGACTAATAAAATCTATATGTTCGTCATCATTCATATTTAAAGGAATCAAAAATTGAAAAGTTGGATCATTGCAAGCATGAGAATAGTAGCTAGCCGCATCATCAATAATAATAGGATTGGAGTTAAATAATGGTTTCATTACCGCTCCCGCGCTAATATCTAATAATGGTTGATTGGAGGATCCAGCTGATCCACCACAACTTGAAATTACTAAACAAAGTATGAAATGAAAAAAGAAGTTTAGTTTAAAAAAATCGCTTCTTAAATCCATTGATCGTTTGGAGCTGTGAGCTTATCCTCTATATCACCAGTGTTTACTGTTCCTGTGGGCTCAATTAACATAATTTTTGCCTCTTCTTCTGCATAGGGTTTATGTTTAACGCCCTTTGGGACAACAATCATCTCTCCTTCACTAATCTCAACTATTTCATCTTTAAATTCAATAAATATTTTTCCTTCTATTACAATAAACACTTCGTCTGTTTCATCATGTTGATGCCAAATAAAGTCCCTTTCTATCTTGACGAGCTTAAATTGATAATCATTCATTTCAGCAATTACTTTGGGAGACCAATGTTCGTCAAATTTTTGAAATTTAGATTTGAAATTTATTTTTTTCATATTAGTTTTATATTAGTACATTTCGGTAAATGCTAAAATAAAATTATGAAAAGCTTACAGATTTCATTTATTCTAGTTTTTTCTTTTTTACTTATTTCAGAAGAAGCCTATCCTACTTATGGCAAAGGCCTGCCTAGAGATTCAGATGAATTGATCCCAAGCGATTCCTCTTATCCAATATGGGAAACTGGAAAGTATGAATCCATAAATCCACAAAGAATGAAGGATATTGTTATTGATATTTCAAATATTGCTCTTGAAAGCAAGAATAGAACTCCATACTGGGGAAGACTGCCCGGAACTCCTGAAGACAAAAAAACTATGGATTATATTGAAAGTAAATTAAAAAAATTGGGTTTTAGTATTGAAAAAAAGGACGTATTTATAACTAAAGAGTGGCGTCCAACTGAGTGGTCTTTGGGCTATAAATTTAATAATAAATTTTATTCAATTAAATCAGCCTTTCCTACCGGAGAAAATATAAATCATATCGATAGTAATGTTAATGCTGAGCTTGTATGGGTTGGGTTGGGCTCAGAAGCTGACTTCATGAATAAAGATATAAAAGGAAAGGCTGTTGTAATATATAGTTTCTTTGTTCCAGGTGGAAGAAGTCATTCTGCTAGTAACAGGGCTAAATTGTTTAATGCTAATGAAATCGCATCCGACAGAGGTGCTGCACTAATTATAAATATTATGGGTGTTCCTGGAGATGGACAATTTGCTGGGGGAGCGTTTCATGGAACCAGTGGAAAGCCTGCATCATCATATGAAGCTCCTATAATAACTATAAGCCAAGATGAAGGCTTTCTTTTAAGAGACAGAATGTTAAAAGAAAAGATTTTTGTAGAATTCAATTTAAAAATTGATGTGTTAAATAATCTTAAAACTACATATATGATTGCCAAATTAGATGGATTGTCAGAGGAAGAAATTTTTATAGGTGCTCATACAGACGGTTATTTTGCCGGAGCTATGGATAATGCAAGTGGCATTGCAGTTGGTTTAGAGATGGCTGAATACTATTCAAAAATGGAGAAATTAGATAGACAAAGAACCATAACTTTCTTCCTATATCCTGATCATCATCATGGAGAGTATAGTGTCCGAGAGGTAGAAGAATATTATGATTGGGATAACGTTGCCGTTGTTTTAACTCTAGAGCATCCTAGTCAATCTCAACTTTATTGGTTCAATGAAAATATTGTAGTTTCAAATGCAATTGGATCCTTTAGATGGAATGTAACAGGAAGCGAAAAACTTGAAAAAATTTTTAAAAAGAGGCTCAAAGAAAATGGAGTTTCAATTTATAACTATATGACAGACAAACCCAAACTGACTGACAGAGCTCCTGGATTTCACATTATTGACCATGTTATTTATCACACTACCTTTGACATTCCAGAGCTTGTACCTGCTGAGGGAATGAAGAGAGCAACAAAAGCATTTATCGGAATGGTCGAAGATGTGAATGAATTATCTCTTGAAGAACTAAGATAAATTATTTTAAAGGCTCTGCAGTCCTTGTACCATCCTCATTAATGGTAACAACTAAGGGCTGCCATATTTCATGATCACAAATACTAATCAAGCATCCCTCAACTTTTAAAGTTCCATCATCTAACAGATAAAGATTAGACTTAAAGACTCTGCCTCTGCCTGGATCATAAATTTTTCCATTTTTAAGGACTTTCATGCCCAAAGCACTAGAAGGAAAGTCTTCTAATAAATTAATGCCTATTAAAGGCCTGTCTCTTAAGGATCTTTTTTTATTATTTGAATCCATTATGGACTTGGGATCTATGTCGTCATCTACAAAGAGGTGTTCAATGGTAGCACACAGATTTTTATCGCAATTTTTAACTTGAACTATTGACTGAGATGTTAACCAATAACCTTCCATAGTTTCCTTTGATTCAGAACTAATTGAGCTAGAGACTGTCACCAAGGCTAAAAATAAGAAATTTTTATAAAGATAATTTGTCATATGTTATAAATTATTTAGTATGTTTAAAATTCTACTCTCAAGTATGTTTTTTGATAAACATGTTCGGTACGGATTATCATCATATACAGGATTTCCAACCAGCAAAACCTTTGGTTGATTAGTCTTAAACTTCCATCTTGTTCCAGTTTCTTTTGAAAAAAAAGTATATCTAATATCTTTATTATTAATAATAAAATTATTTTTATCTTGAGTAAGATTAAAATTTATAACTACTTCAAGATATGAATCAAAAATTCGATCTATATAGTCTACATATATTTCATCATTCATTCTTCCACAGTCTATGTAATCTGCAATTTTTGCATTATCAAAATTAATTTTAATTTCTCTTAGGTTTGTTACCTCAGCGCCAAGCAATATTGATAGATTTTGCTTTAGGTTATCAATACTATCTTTTGTATATCGTTTATTTTTTTGCACATAATCAAAAAATGGAGGCGCCTTTGGTTCTAAATATACATTTTTTGATTCCTCTACTTCACAAGATATCAAAAAAAATATAATTGAAATAAAAATAAAATACTTCATTTTGCAAAGTAACCTAGTTGTTATTCTTTAAGAAGTAAAATCCAATCTCTGACCATCTCAACTGCTTCCTTATGCGATAATGCTCTTCCTGACTCTGGCATCATTACTCCTGGATCAAGAGAAATCATCCTATGCAGTAGGATTGATTCTTCTGGCTTTCCAGGCACAATTGAATATTTCAAGCCGCCACTGCCTCTTCCAGTTGCAACAGGTTTTTTATATACGCCCAGATGAATGTCTCTAGTTTCATCTAAATGTAAGTATAATCCAGTTGAATTTGCATTTCCTTTTGGTGAATGACAATGACCACAATTAACATCTAAATATGATCTAACTCTGTCGTTAATATTTTGTGATTCATCACTCCAATCAACGGGTGAAACTAGATCTAAAGGATAAGAATCAATAATTTGTTTCGTCATCCAATAATTTAATTGATTAAATTCACCGTCATCATATTTAAAATCTTTATTAATGTTCCTTGCTTTTGGTCCAATTGGAGTAATCATATCGTCTGCAGCATGGCACTCTTTACACTGATTTACATTTGGGACTCTGTACCTTACATCTTGCTCTTCACCAAAAAAGTTGATCCATGAAACGTTAATAGTTTTCCCGGCTATCTTCTTAAATGCCTCATTTTGTTCATCATTCCAAGCATATGAAACAGCCTCCCAACCACTTTCTTTTCTTAGCAATAATCTTGTTTCTAATAAATTCATGCCTTGCCTTGGATCTCGCTCGTCAATGGGATAATAAAAGGTTTTAATTAGGGCCGATCCAACAGGGAAATCAAAAACTGAGCTCTCTTTATAGTAAGTCGCTTTTTGATTAATAGGGACGTAGACCCATCGTTGTTTATATGAATAATCTGAAAACAAGGTTGAAATTAACTCATATGGAACAACTTTGTCATGAGGAACCTGTGCCGAATTATCTATAAAGAAGTTAAACTCAGATAATTTATTTGGAAATGTATCTGAAAGAATTAGTTCATTATTTACGCCATGAAGATTAGTGCACATATAAAGCACAAGTAAACTACTGAATATCTTTTTCATTATCTCCCTATATGCCGTTTATATTAATAGGCTCCAGTGGATTAATGACCCCTTTAAACTCACTTTTATCTGTTCTAATTGGTGAAGAAATGCCCAACATATATTTAATGGGGCTTATTGTAAGAAAACTCACTTCTTCTCCTTCAACCATTACTAACTTTTCATCTTTTGGCTGACCAAATAACATTTGAGACATAGGAACAACTCCATCCCAAAAAATATCTGGCATATTTCCATCACTTATCTCAAATAATGCCTTAGCTAAATCACCAGTACCAACATCTGGATCAAAACCGCTTGGTCCATAAGTATTATTGTGTACCTGAATTCCTCTGGGGTGAGGATAATAATTTGGATCATCAGTTTCATCAGAATAAGAGACTATTGATAAATTTACGGTTCCGTTGCCGCTCATTAGATTGTTAAAAACTTCAACATTTGAATTTGCCATAATTATAATGCCGGTGCCTCTTGGAACCTCTCCAACAATGTTACCTTCAGGAGCAAAATTATCAGTGTCATTATTAATAGATTCATTGTCAAAAACCCTTATATGATGTCCTCCTTGTTGAGGCAAATCAGGAAGATCAAAAATTAGTATCCCTCCTGTATTATGAGATGCAAGATTGTCGTATACATCTGCATAGTATGAGTTTTCAATTTCTATACCAGCAACGTTGTATTGAGCAATACTATTTCGAACAATTATATTTTTAGACTGGCCTACATATATTCCAGCGTCAGACGCACCTATTGCAACACAACCATCAATTAATACATCTTCAGATTCAACTGGATAAAAACCATATGCGCCATTTGTACTTTTTGGCCCACCAGTCCATTCGGTCCTTAAATTAATCATGCTGATACCTTTAGCTCCAATAACCTTTAAGGCATCGCCCTTGGCATCTAATATAGAGAAATCTTTAAGCGTTACTCCATTCGAAGTTACTAAAAAGCCTTGAGCGCCTGATTGTTGATTCTTAAAATCAAGAATGGTTTCTTTCATTCCGCGCCCAACCACAGTTACACCATCCACATCCAGTGACAAGCCATCTTCGAATTCATAATATCCTGACTCTATTATCAGAGTATCGCCCTCATTTATAAGAATCATGGCTTCCTGAAGACGCTCATGAGCATTTGGGCCTGGCTCTATTAAAATATCTTTTCCACTAATGCTTAAACTTAGAAAGAAAACAAAAACAAGAAATTTGCAGCTTATATTTTTCATTCTAGTGGTAATGAATAACCATTAAAGTCATATTTTTCTAAAACTTTAACTATATTTCCATCTTTATACTGGATCTTAGACTTTAGTTGTCCGTTTGAATGATATGCCTCCGAGATTCCATCAAGTTTGTCCATACCGTCATAAGATTCTTTTAATGCAATCTGGCCATTATCATGATATTCAAAGAGTACATAACTTAGAAGCTCATCATTTTTATAAGCCTCTGTCCACATTAGCAAACCATATTCATAGCCCTTCCATTCGCCTACTAACAAGTCGTTATAAAATTGCCCCTCCATCGCAAGATAGCCTTCTTCATACAAAATATAGTCACCATGCTGTAAACCATTTTTATAGTTTATCTTTTCAGAGTATGCCACTCCGCATCCTTCATAGGATTCATAAGCTCCATGGAAAAGGCCATTCTTAAATGTCCCCGCCTCAACAACACAGAACCCAAACTCATCTTCAAATCCAATAAATTTACCTGAGAAAGGCTTCTGGCTATTAATTTTATATTTAGTTCCGTTTCTTTCTACTAATGAAGATAAATTAATTGCTGATTCTGAGTATTTTACAAATAGAGGATCGCTTGCATTTATGGCTGCAATGAAAAGCAACAAAAAAGATAGTTTTAGGTTTTTTTTCATAATTATTATTAATAATACTATCTTATTCCGTTATAAGTATAAATTAAGAAAAAAATTGGCTTATGGCAATATTTCTATATCTATAATTTCAGATAAAATAACATTATTGACTAGTGTTGTATCGGGTGCTGCTATTGGTCTATGCTCATAATCGCCAAGAACAAGTTGCAGAGAGTACTTACCAGGGGGAAGTGATAAATTTGCTTCTGTTTGTCCTCCACCAAAATGTAAAATATTTTTACCATAGGGAATTGGCTGTTTGGCATTGCTTAAAACGTCATATGCTCCATTAATTATTAAATGATGATGTCCACTTACAAAACATTTCTTTACTTTCTCAACTTTTACTCCTGCTGGACTGATAAGTATATTTTTTGAACCAAATTCAACCTTAAACTCTTTAGCCTTTGACTTAAACCCGTCTTGTGGACTTTTAAAATAAAGTTCTACATTTGAGCATTCATGATCCATTCTCTCTAAAGATATTACAAATGGAGACATTAAAAGAATTAAAATTAATATTTTCATTATTCACTCCTTGTTTTAGGCGGCCCAAATATAAAATATAAGGCTTCTTTAAAATTATTTGAACTCTTAATATTATTGAACATTTCCTGCCAGCCCATAAAAGTAATTTTGGTTGGATCATATGTGTTTACATTTTTTACCAATCCGTACTTTACTGATTCTTCTTCTGGCTCGAAAGTGCCAAACATTCGATCCCATATAATTAATAAATTACCGTAGTTTTTATCTATATATTGTTCATTTGACCCATGGTGGACTCTATGATGCGATGGAGTATTAAAAACCCAATCTATAGGACCTAATTTACCAACAATCTGTGTATGTCCGACTATTCCCCAAAGAGTACTTATAACACCAGCGACTGCAATAATTGTGGGATCAAAACCAAGCAAAGGTAATATCATAAAGAAAGGTATTTTTGATATTGGTCCAAACCAGGCTTGACGAAACGAGACAGCAAAATTCATTTCCTCGCTAGAGTGATGACTCATATGAATTGCCCATAAAAAATTTACTCTATGAGAAATCCTGTGGTAAATATAAAACACCAAGTCAATCAATACAAATGTAACAAGCCACAAAACCCAAATAGGCATAATTTCAGAAAGATTAATCAATTTAAACTGAAATAAATAAAAATGAAGTGCTAATGTTACTCCCTTTAGCATAAAAACCATCAAAATGTTTCCTGAGAGTAGTCCGATCGTACATAAAGTATCTTCTTTTTTATAAAGATTCTTGTTATTTAGACTAGAAAAAAGGACTTCTAATAAAATCATTGCCAATACTATTGGCGCTCCAATTGCGTAAACTTCATTTATTGTTAAATTGGTCATATAAATTTATTTATGTAGCTTGCTTAAATGACTAGAGTATATAGTATTCTCTTCGAGATCTATTAAAATCTCCTTTGGTATCTGAAATGCTTTTTTTTCAAGTCTCCAAGTCTTAGAAATTTGTTCGATACTCAATTTACCATAAATATGAGGAAAATCTTGTTCTGCCCTGTTGTCACTTAATGCTTTCTCAAAGCAGTATTCACTTCTATTTAAATTGCTCTCATCAATCTCGCATAGAAATAAGCTCTTCTCGTTTTTAAAATAAAGATAAAGCGTTAAAGCTAATTGTTTTGCAGTTGAGCAATGAATAAACCCGTCTTTTTCATCTAAATCTGTTTTTACATATCCAAGCAGATTAGAGTTTTTCCATTCTTTTTCTGTCAATATTTTATATATCTTACTCATCAATTGTAAAAACTCTAATTGGTAAGTTATATTTATTTATGACGTTCATCAACTCATTGTAATAATCTTTGTTGCTTTGTTTTCTCTTGATTAACAATATGGCTGCTTTCTTTTTTGTAGCCTCTGCATAATGTAAGGACTGGCCAATAGCCTCCTTCCATTTGTAATCAAACTCCGCCTCTATTGCATAATCTTCTGTTAAACAATCAACATAGGTTCCATATTTTGTTATGAATTGATCACTTCCATCGATGTTTGAACACCAGGCTTTATTAATTTCATTCTCTGAGCAAAATATTATTGGCGTTAAAATTAAAATAAAAAATATCCTCATTGTTTTATTACCTCTTTGATTCCCTTTATTGAAATTATCATGCCATGATGAATTGCATCTGCAAAAATATCTGGATCAATTTCAGTTGTCCATTCAAGCTTGCAGGAATCATCGTCAACATATAAAACATTCATTGTTGCAAGATGATGGTTTAACGGAACTACTGTTTGAATTGCTGAATATTTAAGAGTCATATTTTTAGTATCATTTAATAAAATCTTTTCTTTAACCTGCCCGATGCCTTCCATTTCAAACACACGACAATCATCTTCAATTATTATTTTGTCTACAGAGGGAACCCAATCGCACCTTGATACATCTGTTAATATTTTCCACAATTCTTTTGCATCGCAGTCAAAATTAATAATTTCTTTAATAATCTTCATTAATAAATAGGCTAAAAACTCTCATATTGTTATTATGTCTATAACTATTATTAATAATCAACTGTAAGGGGTGAGCATGTTTGAAGTTTATCAATCAACTTTCATTGGTTTGTGGCTAATAGTGGCTACGATTATTGTTCAGGCAATGATTGCTGTTCGAATACACAGGCGACAAGAAGGTGGTTATTCACCAGGGATCTTAAAACCATCGCTTGATCATGCTTCCATAGTTTTTAGAACTCATAGAACTCTTCAAAACTCATTAGAAAATTTAATTCCACTGTTAGGACTTGTAGTCATAGCACTGATGTCTGAATATGACTCAAATAAATTGTCAATTATCATTTGGATGTATGCTATTTCAAGAATTATTCATATGATTCTTTACTATAAAATTGCTACAAAAAAGAATCCCAGTCCAAGAAGTATTTTTTGGGCAATTGGTTTCTTATCCACCTTTTATTTAATGATTGATCTTGGAATATTTTTGATATTTTAGAAAAAGCAAATTAGAGAGTCTTAATTTCATATCCTTCAAAATTAATATCATCATATGATAAGTCATAAGCTCTTAAGGATTGAAATATAAAGAGCGCTGCATTTCCATTTTTAAACTCTTGCATGGTTGAATTAATAATATTTGTACCGGAAGACTCTCCTATTTCCCATCCATAATTTCTTAAAAGTCTCGCTATATCTGCATTCGAAATTATTGGTCCATGCATTTCAAGCTGTATAGTGTTTTTATCCTTAGTGATACCTTTTATATATACATTTTTGGTCTTGCTTATATAGTACTGAAAAAAATGATTTTCATGATCTACATTTAAAAATTCATTAAACATTTGTTGAATCGTTAATTCAATTGATTTTAGATCTTCAAAATCCATATTTATTAAAAAGATTTAATTAAAGTTTTTAGATTGTACATAATCCCAGGATTTCCTTCAAAGCACTTAATTGATTCATCGGGCTTATTCCAGTCGTTAGCAGATTTTGTAAAAAAATTAGAATCAATCTTTACCCAGCTTGAATCATCTAAGGTTCCAGCTTTTATGAATAATATATGTGGGAGTTCTCTAGCATAGCTTAAGATCCCAGACCCACAAGTAGAGCAAAAGCCTCTTCTTACGTGGGATCCAGACGTGCCTTTGCTTTCAAAATATTTTGGTTCTCCTTTTAAATCTACATATTTTTTTGCGATAAAGATTATCGTTGCTTTTCCTGAACCTGTTATTCTCTGACAATCTTTACAATGACAATGATGTGCAGAAATTATTTTATTCTTCTTCAATGAGTAGCTTATATCGCCGCACTGACATCTTCCCTCTTGGCTGTCTTTCATATTTTTAATCCCAGTCGCAAGTGTACTTTATATCATAAGGTGAATATCTATCGCTGTCCCATGATGGCCCAATAGACAAATATCCAACCAATCCATAACTACCTATAATCATAGGCGGATTTGATGCTCCATCATTAAATACTGAAAGACTAGAATATGAATTGCCATAATCAGAACTCGTGTTAAATATGCTGTTTTGTGACCAAGTGCTTGCATAGGATGATGAATCATTAAAAATTGAATCTGTCATCCATCTCGGACCAAGAACTCCCAGAAACTCACCATCTCCACTAATAATCTTAGCGCCATCAAATTTATTGCAGTCCCATGAATTAACTTCTCCGGCATATAGAAAATTTGTTCCAAATAATAATAAAAATATAAAAATACTTTTCATCGTCATATTTTAATCAATTACCATAGCAGCACATAATTTATGGCCGGTCGGGTCTTTAAGATAAGCTAAATACATAGAAAATTTTTCATAATTACGTATGCCAGGTGGTTCTTCTATTGAAGTTCCGCCATTATCAATCCCTGCCTTATGCCACGCATCACCCTGTTCTATGCTTTCTATATTGAATCCAATGGTTGATCCGTTTGCGACTGTTGCAGCATTACCATCTATTGGCTGTGTGATAACAAAACTTGTTCCATTGAAATTATAAAAATATCTCTTTTGGCCTGTTAGATTTGGATACATTTTCCCAGAATCAGATCCAAGTGCCTCAAATAGTTTGTCATAGAATATTCTAGATTCCTCTATGTCGTTTGTGCCAATCATCACATGACTAAACATATTTTAATCTCCCTCAAAGCATCATTAAAAGTGCATATGAAAATATTAGTGCAAATACCCACAAAACAAAAGCAAACGAAATGACCTTTAAATTAATCTCTTTAATGGAGTGATAATTTATTTGAGCCCCAATACAGAATAACGCAGCGATAATTAAAGCATCACTTAAATAATTAAGCACAAGAAGAATTTCATTTTTTATATTAAAAGTTGAGCCCATAAAAATTGCCAATATAAAAATAATTACAAATATAGGTAACTTAACCTTAGCATTTTCATTCTTGAAGCTGCCTAAAATAATAATTAAAGGAATTAGCCATAGCGTTCTTCCAAGCTTTAAGGTTGCTGCCACTTCTGCACTGTTTCCGCCATAAGACATAGCAGTCCCAATCACCGAACCTGTGTCGTGTATAGCCATAGCCACCCAAGCTCCAAACTGAATATAAGACATTTCAAGTGATTGCCCTATAAAAGGAAAAATAAGTATTGCGACAGCATTAAATATAAAAATTATTGATAGCGAAATTAATAATTCTTTTGGTTTTGACTTAATTATTGGCGCTATAGCTGCAATAGCTGTGGCACCGCAGATGGCAGTTCCAGATGATATCAACAAACCCAAAGAGTTATTGATGTTAAATATTTTAGCTAGCAATATACCAATGCAGAATATTGCAATAACAAATAAAGAAACCTGCAGAAAAAATTCTGATATTAAATTAATGGCTGTAGATGAGGATATCGTAAAGCCTATAATAACAATTCCTGTCTGAAGAAGCTGTGTGCCTATGTTTGGTGCTATTAAATTTTGCTGAGATTTAATTGAGACAAAAACTGTTCCCAACATCAAAGCAAGAACAGGAATATTCACAACTACAGCAATAAAAATAAAAATAACACAAAGAAGATATCTCATTAACCAATATGTTCTATTAATAAGGTAGGAACATTATGGGTATGAGATTTTATTGTTGAAACAAGTGTATTTTCCTTTAGACCACTCTTAATAGGAGTCATCTCAACTCCACGGTTGGTTAATCTTTTATGAGCCTTTTTTATATTTTCAACTTCCCATGCGAGTCCCCACAAACTATCTTTAGGTTCTTTGTCGTCTCGTTTTTCGATTACTTCGATAGTTGTTTTGTTCAATCTAAAAAACAACATCCTGCTATCCCAGTGTTCTATAACTTTATCAAGCGCGAGTCTTATTTTAAAAATATCTTGATATATATGTATAAAACCATCTGCATCATTAGTATTTATTACCAAATGATCTAATTTATTAATTGAATCGCTAGGGTACTCGTCAATTTTTCTTAACGAGCCTTCTGTATGCTCAATAATAAAAGAAAATATTCCACGGGTTAGTTCTTGTGGTAAGAAAAAATTTTTCCATTTTCTTAACTCTTTTGAGATATTGTTCCTACCTTCTCCATCTGATACTTCTGTAATTGCAAAACCTTCTGATATAAGAGACTTTGAAGCTTCTTTAATATTTTCAACACCAAAAACCACTCCAATCAATCCATCGCCATTCTCTTGTATTGTATTATTAACTAACATGGCTCCAAGCCCCTCTCCCTTTGCAGATAGAAGCTCAAGATATGTATTTTTAAAATTAAAAATTACATTTTCTGTTCCAAGCTCCTTATGCTCTCCTCGCCAGACGGGTTCAATTCCAAATAATTTTTTATAATCTTGCTCTGCTTCATTTAAGTCTTGTACAGCAATAATTAAATGATCTACAGTGTTAATCATTAAAATTTATTTAGTAATTGAAGGTTTATATTTTTTTGAAGACAGTCTTCTTTTGATAAAAACCCCTAACGCAATTATCGATACTGGTAATAAGAATCTTAATGGCTTTGTAAGCAGATCATAATACTCTGGATAAAACTGAACAAAGACAATCGATATTAAGGAAATACCAGCCATAATATAGAAAAAGGCAAATACCACATCTATTGTTGTCATCTTCAAGGGCTGAGGTCTTTCTGTTGAAAAATAAAGTGCGATGCTTGATAGGAAAGCAAGGTTAATATTGTTGAAAGCACTTTCTACCTGATCAACAGGGACAAATAAAGTGTAATAAAGGAGAATATATAAAAAAAATAGAGGTATGCCTATCTTTAATAGTGTCATCGAGTTTTCCCTTTTAAGCTCCCACCCTAGTCTAATTTCTTCATTAATTTTTGAAATCGTTTGTAAGTTGCTATTTAATGCAATCCAATTTTTCTTCCTATTAATTCCACATTTTGCATAAATAAGCGACCAGCCATCTATCTTGAATTCAACATCAAGATATTGCTCTGGCACTGGTTGAACTTGAGAATTTTCATCAGTACCTGTAACTGCAATATATATAAACTGTTCATCAAAAGGATAGTTATCAGCAATGGGATTAAAGTCAAAATTCGATGTAACGGTGTATCTTCCAGAATATAAATTATCAACTTGTTTATGTTCTATTCTTCTGACTTCATGTTTAGGATTTAATGAGCTGAGATTATTAAATTTAATAGAATTAATAGGATCTTCGTTTTGTGAGGTTATGTCTAAGTAAAATTCAGCCCCAAAAATGCCATCCTCTATTGAAACATTTGTAATTCTTTCAACATCAATATTGAATGAAATTACAGAATTTATTTTTTCAACACCATCAACAATGCATAACTGGTCTTTGTATAAAGTTTTCACTGCACTAGACTTTTTCGTTGATGGAAGAGCTAGCTCTACAAGCGCTGCAGTTTTAATATTATTTTTATTATCTTTAAAAGATAAATCTTTCGAAATTCCCATATAAACATCGTTTTTTCCATCTGTTTTATTGAGAGAGAAGCTAACTTTTTCAACCAGATCCTCATATGATGAAAAGCTTAAACTGTCTCTATCAGACAATTTTTTAACTAGCAGCGGGATTTCAAACTGTGTAAAACGTTGATTGCAAATCTGTTTATCTTTAAGTGACAAATTAACATCTAACTGCTCTATTAGTGATTCCATGGAAAGATAAATATCAAAATTTGAATCATCTCTTAATAAAATTGGGTATTTAATTTCTTTATAATCAAGAAATGCGGAGCCGCCGGATCCTGTCATCATCTTTATATTTTCATTGATATTGTGAATACTATTTATGATATTTTGTTTCAGATCTACAGGTACTAATCCAATATTGATTAAATCCTCAGCATCTGCTTCATATAATTTAAAATAATTTGTTAAATCATCTTGAAGTTTTTTTTGGCTCTTGTGTAAATTTTTATCTATATTAAATAAATATATTTCTTGATCTCTAAGCTCTTGTTCTTGTGCTAACACTGGACTAGATTCCCCAAAATTTGCTATGTAAAAGCACTTATTCTTATTCAATAAATTAAGATTAGTTTTAACTTTATCTACAAATGATTTATCTGAATCTGTAAAGGCATTAGATCTCATATCAATAATATTTGATTTTATCAGGTCAATTTCGGGAGGAAGAAGTGTGTCGCTAAATATTATTGTCTTATCTGACTTTATAGATTCTAGATATCCTATTTTGTATTTGCTTAAACCTCCAAAAGCACCCGGAGCCCTAATGAAAGAATAATTTTTTGAGTCTAGTAATTCTTTGTAAAAAAGCCAGGCATTTTTGTCGTGACCTGCGAGCTCATGAGGAATGTCAACAAAATCAATTTCAACTGGGATACCTCCAATACCGCCTTTTGAGTTAATATCACGCTTAATAAAAGAGACTACCTTTTTTTCAAAATCAATTACTTTTGTAGCTGAATCTCCAAGCTTTGAAGATGCATACCATAGTAAAAAATTTATCGTTTTCAAATACAACCCCTATGTTTAATTAATTATTTACCTTATATAAGTTTATAAACTTTAACAAGGCCATTTTATATTCTGCGAGAGGTTGTACTATTTTTTTGGTTTAAATATTCCCCTAAAAAAGGGTAGTATCCAAATTATTTTTAAAAAGTTTTTTGGGAAAAGTCTACTCATTAAGTCATAAAATTTTGCATCAAAACCTATTAAGATTCTTTTATTTTTATTTTTTATATTCTTTAAAATAGTTTTAGCAGCGAATTCTGGACTTGATGGTGCATTCTGTTTAAATTGAGCACCAGCTTCTTCTATTGTTGATGCATTTGCCCCAAAAATTGCTGCACCGGCATCGTCTGCTTCAAAGCTTTTAAAACGAGAAGAAGAATATATATTGGTCCCTATGTGGCCTGGAAAAACACAATAAACCTCTACAGGAGATTCGGACATTTCCATCTCTAAAGATAACGATTCAGTGAAAGCTTTTACACCAAATTTACCAACGTTATAAATTGACTGTTTTGGTACACTAAAAAGTCCAAATATAGACGAGACATTTACTATTGCTGCCTCTGGTCTTTTTTGTAGATAAGGAAGAAATACGGTGCTCATCTGAATAACAGCATTTAACAATATATCTACACCGAATTGCCAATCATCTTCATTAACTTCATCGACTTTGCCAATGATAGATAGGCCTGCGTTATTTATGACAATATCTATCTGTTTATGAATTTCAATAATCTCTTCTGGCAAAGATTCTATCTTCTCTTTTTCCCTTAAGTCAAAGAAATGTAGGGAGACTGCTACATTTTTTTTTCTAATCATCTGCTCTGTTTCTTTAAGAGTTTTTTCATTCCAGTCAACGAGCGCAAGATTGCATCCGCTGTCTGCCAATTGAATAGCTAATGCCCTTCCTATACCTGAACCTGCGCCAGTAATTAGTGCAACTTTATTCTTAAAATTTTTCACTGAGTAAAAGTATTCTGTGTTCTGCGATCAATTTCTTCATTAATCTTTTTTGCACAATCACTTGCAGCTGTCTCAAACAAAAAAGGAAATATTGAATGAACAATGGCAGCCACTCCAGATAAAATCATTCTTAACCCATAAGATGAGGCGCAACGAAAATGTTGGAAATAAGTTTCACCATTGGATTTGGGATGGTGAGTAAATAATTTAATTAATCTCCTCAAGTTAAAATTAATTCTACCTTATGAAATAGAACTAGGCTAACTTTCTTAATTGTAGTTTGGGAAATAATATTGTTTTGAATACGGGTTATATTTTAACTTCGCGCTGGGATGCTCAAAAGTATACTTTTTAGTATGGTGATTATATTTAAGGGCTGACTCTGGCAGTTCATAGGAATAAGACCTTGAATGGTGGTTATATTTCAGCTCAGATCTAGGCAGCTCATAAGTATACTTCTTCGTATAATGATTATATTTTAGCTTTGATCCCGGCATTTCATAGGTATATTTCTTATTGTAATGGTTATATTTTAAAACAGAATTTGGATGCGCAACTTCATATTCTTTAGAATAATGATTGTATTTTAGATTGGCATCTAGAATAGAACTGAAGAACAAAACAATTAAAAGACTTTTCATAATCTATATTTTATTCATATTTACAATTGTGACTCCAGCCACAATCAAAAATAATCCTAAAATTATTTGCCAATTTAATTCTTGCTTGTAAAAAATATAGCTTAATATCGCAACAGAAAATACTCCTAAACCCGACCATGACGCATATACAACTGATAAGGGTAGTTTTTGAGTAACGATAGCCAGTAAATAAAAAGAAATTCCGTAAGATATTAATAATACCGAAGTTGGCATTGGTTTAGAAAAATTTTGGGTTGCAGGCAACAACATCGTGCCAAGAATTTCAAATGCAATAGCTCCAAAAAGTATTAGATATATATTCACGATTTTTATAAAATATATCCCGTAGCAACATACATCCAAAAAGCCATCATAGCTATTGTTAAAAAGAAAAATATTTGTGCTTCTTTAATTTTATTAGATTGATACATGAAAATACAAAATAGTATTCCTATGAATCCAATTGTTAATGCTATAAATAAATGTGCTTGATAGGTCATTACTTTCTTCTTTTACGATTGATATATGAATTGCTAAGCATTTTCCCAAAAATTTAATGTCTTATGATTAACCTTATTATTATCTTTTAAGATTTCCATTACATTATCATAAAACTTATCTGATTCCTCCTCTGATACCAACAATCTTAAACACTCTATGACTCTTGTTATGCGTTTTTGATTATGATCATAGTTTCTATTCCACAACCATATGTTTCTTTTTAAGAAAGATAGATACCATTTAGAAGACTGTAATATATTCTCTTTTGCTATTGGACTGTTTCTAATTTGCTCAACTAAATCATCTGAATTCAGATAGTATCCATGAAAAACTGACTCACTCGCCTTGTTTAATGGAAAAATAATTTGAATAAAATCATGGGTTTCTTGAATATCGTCATCTGAAAAAGACCATATTAGTTTTAATGTTCGACCCTTAAAGTCACTACCCTCTTTTGCAAGAAAATCTAAAAAATCCATCCAAAGATCTAGACTTTGCTAACTTGATTTCTTAAGAGGTTAAGAAACAGGTCGCCACCGTTCAATGGAGCAATTTCAATTTTCATAACTCGATCGTCTCTTGTTGAGGCAACAATACAAAGGCCGAAACAATCTTCCTCTTCAATACTCACAATACTATTTAAAGGGAATCTTTCAATACGTCCATATTTATAATATATGAGATTTTTATTAGTTAATATTGCCGATTCTGAGTTATCTAATACAACTGTAACATCATAATAGGCAATGATTTGTTCATTTTCTAATATATCGGTTTTATCAAAAAATTCTATAACGGAGTTTGGGAGCTCATTATAGGTAAGCACGCCTCCAGGATTTTCTAGATCACAACTAGAAATTAAAAATGCTGCTAATAATAAAGTTAATAGCTTCTGTTTCATTTAGCGCAGCAAGAGCACTCGCAACAATCACAACAATCACACATACACTAATTATAAACTAAACCAGTTTTATAACTAGTTCGAGTGAATATATTTGGTGCTAAAGAAATAATAAGTTATGGATAATAAAAATGATATCTGCATTACAACCGGGCCAATATACTCAAATAAAGCAAATGTGCTGACTCCTAAAACAAATATAAAAGCTATTTCTTTAGTATTATTGAGCAATCCTTCATTAATTGCAGCCTTAAAAATTAAATAATTTATAGGCAAGTAAAACAAAATACCTGTAATAACTCCTGGACTAAAATCTAAAAAATATAAGCTAAAGAAAATATGAAAAAAGACATTGACCACTTGTGTTGTCATTAAAAAATATAACAAAACATGAGCACTACCTTTATTTTTTCTTACTGAGTGAACAAATATAAAGATTAATAACACAACCAATAGCCTTACCAGAACCTCCTCTGTTGAGAGAGAATTGTTGTCCTGAAAATATGTAAGCCTCCAATCTCTAAAGTTAAAAATTATATGTTCTTCAAAATGATGGAGGACGTATGCAAGTGGGCTTAATATTATTAAATTTTTAAATTTAGTCATTTAATTTATTCTTCAAAAGTAAGTGTTCGTTTTCTTTTGACCACTGTTTAAATCTTTTCAAGTCGCCTCCAACACTAACATGAAAATCTTCACTGCTAATATAGTCATTTTCGCAATATTTTTGCCAATATATGTATTTCCATGAACCTGAGTTATAAGTCAACACCTCTCCTATTTCGACACAATTACTTATTACAGCAAATCCCTCAAAAGGATCATCAAATTGACCTTCCCAAGATCCATTCATTATGTGTATCCCAAGTTTTTTCGGAAAATATTCTTTTTTTATAAAGTTTTTAAAATTTATAGAGGTTTGCCGTGTTTCTTTTATGAACTTTTTAAGCAAATGACAAGAAAAATAAAGGATTGAGGCTAATGAAATAGAGAATAGAAAAAGAAGGGGCTTAATCCAGAAATATTCTTCAGGTATCAATGGAATTATGATTCCTTATTTGGATTCCATATAACCAAGTTCTTAGTTTTTAGTCTGTTGACTACTAGCTTGTATCTTGATTGTTCTTCTTTCCATTCTTTTAACCAATTCGCGCCATCTCTTTCTGCATCAACAAAGATTGCGTTAGTAAATGCGAGTGGCAACAATACAGCAATATGTATAACGATACTAACTACGGTGTTATATCCAAACCATCCAAGATAGTTTGCAGCCAAAAACCCAAAGAATGTGCTCCATACTGTAAAAAGCACAAGCATAAAATAGGTTTGTAAACTTGGATCAGGAATGTACTTAAGTGGGTTATATCTCACGTCCATTACCCTTCTCCAACCACTAACTAAACCCATTACACTTCTTCTAAATAAGCTTGGTTTTTTCATATTTGGTTCAATCATTTTTTTTATTTAAATCTTATAAATTCTTTAAGAACATGCATGCCGACACTTATCCAAGTAACTATTACTATACTCCAAAATAAAATCTCAATCATTAAATACATTATTTAATCTGGTTTTGGATACCAGATCATTGCCGATTGAAAAAGTATTATGAATATGTGTAAATAAGTAAAAAGGTCAGAAAAGGCAGTATTGGAAGCGATTGTTGAGGCAATTATTGATACAGATATACAATAAATAGAGCATAAAATCTTTGGTGTGATTCTGACCGTATCACCTCTATTAATTGCTGCCCTTAGGCCTTGCGCTAAATTAAAACCGTAGCATGTAAATATAACCATGCTCAAATAAAGTATTTCATAGTCTTCCATATCTAATCCTCCTCGGTCTCATCCTTATACTTAAATCCCAACATTTCCATAACAGGTAAACAATAATCGATCTCTTCCTGTGTCATTGTTTTTGAGTTCTTAATACATTCAACACCGGTTTTTACTGAAAACTGTTTCAGCTCTTCTGATGATTGCTTGAGATCATAAATTTTCCAACCCATTATTGTTATGGTTATCAGAAGCAAAACTATAATTAATTTATATGTTTTATTCATTTTATTACATCTTAGATAAGGTATTAAAACTATTTTATCAAAGATTCTTTTATAACTTTAAATAAGTTTGAATAGTAATCCATTAATTCTAAAGAGTGTCTTGACCATTGTTTATAAAAAATTAAATTTTTACCATTTGATTCTATATTTATTAGTGCCTTTTTTTTAATAATCCCTATCTTTAAAAGCTCAATAAATTCATTTGTAATAAAATTTTCAATATTTGGGTCTTCACTAAAGAAAAAATATTTATTATGAGGAAATTTTTTTTTCTTAAATTTATATAGCTTTATTCCAGTTTCGTTTGATGAGGTGCGCTCTTTTATTTTTCCAAAAATGATATCAAGTTTAGTTTTTCTTTGAATATAAAATTTTGGTAAGTCAGTATTATGTTTATACAAAAAAATCTGAGTGTAATATGTATGAGAACTTTCTCCACCTCCAATTTCACTCTTGCCAGTAACTATTAATGGTTTAGTATCATTATCATCTTTAGGAACTAGCAAATTAAAAAATTTATCTTCATTATTTATTATTTTTGTCGAACTGAACTCTTTAAATAAAGAAGTTTGAGCTTCGTCAGGCTTTTCATAAAATTCATAATTGTATTTTTCAGCATATTCTTCAAGAGCAATTACTCTTTTCTTATTCGCATATAACTTATAAATAAAAAAGAAAGCAACGGGGAACAAAAATATGACGTATAGTGAGAAAGTTGGCAATTCAGAAAGGTATTTGAATAATCTAGGAAACATTAAAATTATTAACATCATTATTAAAATCAATGTTATTAATATTTTCTTAGTGTGTCTTTCAAAAAAATTCATGAACTAACTTTTAAAAGTACATAAAAAACTGATAAGTCTTTTTGATTATTTATTTAGTTTAATGCTAATTTATAAGCTTAGGAATTATTTAAAAATACATAAATTATTTACATTAAATACATAAAAAACTGATAAGTTTTTTTGATTATTTATTTAGTTTAATGCTAATTAATAAGCTTAGGAATTATTTCTAGTTGAGCAAGAATACCTAAGACTATCAACAAAATAATACCCGAAATTATTTCAAGATTCTTCATTTGAATCCATTCAAATAAGTTATCTATTAATTTTCTTATCCATTTATCAGTCTTGTCCATAAATTGAATAGCTTTTCTTGTCCATGTGTCAGTCATGTCAATTAATAACAGAGAAAATACTGCAATGATAAGCCACACTAAGCCATTAAGAATCATATCTATAATCCAACCTACTACTATCCAGTTTACTTCCATATTCTTTATTGCTTTACAAGGTATCTGCATTGGGGTGGGTCACGGTCTTGGTAACCCCTACCGTGAAGTGTTAGCGTTCTTTTATCAAATGTATAGTCGAATACGGTTCTAAAATTTATAAAAATACTATTCTCATCTGTTATATAAAATATTTCTTGGTTTGGATTGAAGTACTGTCTAATGACGTCAGATTTTCTAATTTTATAATTAAAAACAGAAGTGTCTCTTTCATCATATTTCCGTTTAAGATAATATGTTTTCATATTATCAAAATCAAAAAATTCCGTATATAGTACAATTTTGCCAATATATAACCTCGGATCGCCTGGTAAATTTTCTGAAAGTTTCTCAGCCTTTCTACATTCAACTAATCTCGATGTTATGTTGTCTTCAAATTTATTAACAGATGTTTGATTTGAAAGTTCTATAAATTCGTCAATATCTATAGCAAATATTTGAAGGGTAATAAATGATATGACTATTAAAAATAAACTTTTCTTCATTTTAATTCTGCAAACGAAACTACTCCACCGTAACGGAGTAAGGTGAACCGATCTTTCTCATAACCACTATTTTAGCAGTTTTTGAAAAGTTTAAAGTTTGGTTGTATGAACTACTCATGGGTTACTTTTATTCTTTTCTTCCGCTTCTATGAAGATTGCTTTTGTATTCTCTAATTCTTTATGTACTTATGAATGTCCTTTGAACATACACAACAGACCGCAACAAGTCATATCAAAACCTTACAACTAAAACAATTGATTAGTACTTAATATCGATGGTTTGACCATTTCTAAGGGTCATGGTTTGTATAAACTTACCGTTTTCATCGAACCACTCACTAAGTCCATGTTGTTTTCCGTTTTTATAGTTAGTCCTATTTTGTAATTGGCCGTTTTTGTAGAATGACTCATTAGGACCATGGAGTTTTCCGTTTTTAAATGTTTCCCTATACTCTAATTTACCGTTGTCATAGAACCACTCATGCTGTCCATCTATAATTTGACCTTTTTCGTATTTTTGCTTGCTATGTAGTTGACCGTTTTTGTGATACCACTCATAAAGTCCATACTCTTTTCCGTATTTATAATTTCCTTTAAATTTTAATTGGCCGTTTTCATAGAACAACACATAAAGTCCGTGCAATTTTCCATCTTTATAGTTTCCTCTTGATTTTAATTGGCTGTTTTCAAAAAAATCTTCTGAGATCCCTGTAAATGAGACCTTTGCATCTTTAACATAATAAAGACCGTCCTTTCTTAAAATAACGTCTTCTTCTTTGGGGATTTCGGGTTTCTTTGTCATAGATTAATTATGCCACTTTAATTCGCCATCATGTTTCGCAACAAGTCATATCAACCCCTTATGAGTTCCGCTAATACGAAAAAATAGGCAAAAAATTTAGGGTAGTTTTTACCGGAGTTAAATTTTAGTGATTTTTGAAACTCCCGCAGAATGCGAGGTTAAAACGAAAGTTGGGTTGAACTTACTCCACTGTAACGAAGTTGAATTGGTTGTACTAGTTTTTTTAATATCCAAAGACAACAACTCCCCTTACGTTAGTGTAATTCTGTGGTTCAAAAAATGAAGTCATATGATTACACACATCTTTAAAAGGTTTTTTACTTTTCTTTCTTTTGTCTTCTTCATTCTGAATAAGAATCTGAGGAACAAATAGAAATAAATAATTAACTTCATCACAAATATGACATTTCCAAAAATCTTTTAAATCATTATTGTTTTGAACTGTTTGTCCTTTCTCAACTTCAATTATCACACCTGTTTTTAATACCTTTTTATAAAAATCAGGTCTAAGTTTTGAATTTTTATAGTTAGAAAATAATCCATTCATCTCACTTTTAAATCCTATCTTTTCAGACTCTTTAGTTATTACTTCTTGGATTTTGTGACTAGAAACTCCCGGTTGATTAACTTTTTTAATTTTTTTTATTACATTCGGGTCAGAAAGAAGTTTAAACAACTTATTGGATAATTTTTTTACTTCTTTCCATTCATTCGATTGTAAAAAGTTTTTCTGAACAAAAATTTTTAAAGTAGGTTTCATTAAAAAACTGGTACAACCAAATCTACTCCACCGTCACTGATTTAGCAAGATTCCTTGGCTGATCAATGTCTGTTCCTCTTAGGAGAGCAACTTCGTATGAAAGAATTTGTAATGGAATATTATATACAATAGGTGACATAAAAAAGTCGCATTCGGGCATAGGGATTAATTTGCCCGACTTAACCACCATTGTAACTGATGGATCAGCACAAACATAAAGAGTTCCACCTCTTGCTTTAACCTCTTCAAGGTTAGAAATTAATTTTTCTGCGATTTCACTCTCTGGCGCCAAAGCTATAACTGGCATGTTTTCATCAATTAGTGCAAGTGGGCCATGCTTAAGCTCTCCAGCTGGATATGCCTCAGCATGAATGTAAGAAATCTCTTTTAATTTAAGTGCTCCCTCTTTAGCAATTGGATAAAAAATACCTCTTCCTAAAAATAGTGCATTATCTTTATTGGCTATATCTGGGGCTATCTCAATCATCTGATCTTTTGATTTTAAAGCTTCAGCTATGGTTTCTGGCAACAATCTTAAAGCTTGAACTACTCTTCCTCTAAGCTTTGGATTTAAATTCCTGCTTTTTGCAAGCGATAATGCTAATAGCATCAATGCTGCCAATTGAGTTGTAAAAGCTTTTGTTGAGGCAACACCAATCTCAGGTCCAGCATTTGTAAAAAACGAAAACTCTGACTCCCTTGCTAAAGAGCTTGTTGGAACATTACAAATTGTAAGTGTAGAAAGATAATCTTTTTCTTTTGCGTAATTCAGTGCAGCCAATGTATCTGCCGTTTCGCCTGATTGAGAAATAGTTACTAATAACGATTTCTCATCTACGTGTGGGTTTCTATATCTATACTCGCTTGCATAATCTATTTGACAAGGTAACTCTGCAATAGATGAAAACCAATTTGCAGCAACTCTTCCTGCGTGAAGACTGGTTCCGCATGCAACTATTTGGATGCGCTTCACTTTTGAAAATAGGTCGCTCGAACCAAGACCAAAAATATTATCTAAAACATCTTCGCCACCAATTCTTCCATCAATAGTATTTGAAACAGCTTCAGGCTGTTCGTATATTTCTTTTTCCATATAGTGCCTGTATCCACCTTTTGATGTAGCTTCAGCTGATATGTCTATACGGGTAATTTTTCGAACAACCTCTTTTTTAGATTCATCAAAAATTTTATAAGTATTTGCAGAGATTTCTGCAACATCACCATCTTCTAAAAATATAAAATCATTGGTTTGCTGTGCTATAGCAAGTGGATCTGAAGCCGCAAACATCTCATCAGTTCCAATGCCAATCAATAAGGGTGACTTGTTCCTCGCAATAACTAAATTTGTACTATCTTTTATATCAATTGCAGCTATTGCATATGCTCCCTCAAGTTTTTCTTTTGCAGCATACATTGCATCAACCATTGATTGGCCTTGATTAATATGATGATCAAGAAGGTGTGCAATTAGTTCTGAGTCAGTTTGTGATGAAAATTCGTAGCCACTTTGCTTTAAATCTTCTTTAAGCTGAACGTAATTTTCAATAATGCCGTTATGAACAATATAAATCGAATCTTGTGATTTGTGAGGATGAGCATTAGTTTCTGATGGCTCTCCATGCGTCGCCCATCTTGTATGAGCAATACCCAATTTGCTCTTAGGCTTTTCAGAAATCATTTTTTCTTCAAGAAGCTGAACTTTTCCAAGTGTTCGCAGGTGAGCTATGCCATCGTCTTGATGCAAAGCAATTCCTGCAGAATCATATCCTCTGTATTCCATTTTATGGAGTCCTTGAACTAAAAGTTTACCGACATTTCTATTTGAAGCAGCTGCTATGATTCCGCACACAGTTAATCCTTTTTCTTAGACCAATTCTCTTTATTTTTTTGTTTTGATCTTCCAACACCAAGCGCATTATCTGGGACATCTTTTGTAATAACTGATCCAGCAGCAACATAAGCATTAGATCCAATTGTAATTGGCGCAACTAAAGATGAATTGGTTCCAACGAAACTCTTATCACCAATTTTTGTTTTGTGTTTATTTTTTCCATCATAGTTGCATGTTATGGTTCCGGCTCCTATGTTGGATTCGTCTCCAATTTCAGCATCTCCTAAGTAAGCAAAATGATTAGCTTTGGAAGACTTGCCTACTTTTGTCTTTTTGGTTTCAACAAAGTTACCAATCTTCGCCTCATCATCTACATAACTTCCCTCGCGCAATCTCGCATAGGGGCCTATAGAACAATTACTTCCAACTTTAGAAGATACAAGATGTGAAAAAGCCTCTATAACTGTGTTATCTCCAATTTCTACATCCTTTAATATACTATTGGGGCCAATTGATACGTTATTTCCTAATACAACCTCGCCCTCTAAAATTACATTAACATCGACAGAACAATCCTTGCCTACAGAAATATTACCTCTAACATCAAGTCTTGCTGGGTCCGAGACAGCAACGCCCATATCTAATAATTCATCTGCTTTCATTTTTCTGTAAATGCACTCCAGTTCTGATAACTCCCTTTTTGTATTAGCTCCCTTGACTTCATCGTTAGAAGCTACACATGTATTAATTTTATACCCTTTTGCGCTAATTATAGAAACTATATCTGTTAAGTAATATTCTCCAGCAGCATTATGATTATCAACCTGACTAATTGCTTCTTCTAATAAAGTTTTTTTACAACACAAAACCCCTGTAAAAATCTCTTTTATTTTCTTTTCTTCGGAGGTCGCATCTTTCTCTTCAACAATAGATAAGGCGCGTCCTGCATCATCTTTTTTTACTCTTCCATATCCTGTAGGGTCAGTCAACTCGGTGGTTAAGATTGTTAAGCTATCTTCATTAGCAGATAGCATTTTTTTTAATGTTTGTAATTTAATTAATGGTACATCTCCGTACAAGATTAGTGTTTGTGAATCTGGTGATATATTGTTAAGCGCAGCTTTAACCGCGTCTGCTGTTCCAATAGGTTTTTCTTGAACACAAATATTTATTTCTCCTACAAATTTTTTTGTTTCTTTAATTATTGCTTCTTTCTCATAGCCAACAACAAACGAGGTTTCATTTGTAATGCTTGAAACTGTCTCATAAATCCTTGTGAGCATAGATTGCCCACCAATATGTTGGAGAGATTTAGCTTTGTTTGAAATCATTCTAGAGCCCTCCCCAGCAGCTAGAATAATAGTATGTATTTTCACAATATAAGGTTAAATAGATACCTTACTGGTTTTTGCGAAGTTTTTGAATAGTTTTTAGTCTTGCAGCGGCCTCTGCTAATTGTGCGGCTGCTTTAGCATAATCAATTTTATCGTTTTTATCAGACAAATCCTTTTCAGCCTGTTCTTTTGCCTTTATCGCTTCTGCTTCATCTAGCGAATCAGCTCTTTCAGCTGTATCGGACAAAAAAGTAACGATATCAGGTTGGACTTCAATAAATCCGCCTGAGCAAAAAAAGGTTTTTTCATCATTGCCATCTTGAACTCTTACAGGTCCAGGAGCCAGACCAGTAAGCAACGGAGTGTGTCCGGGAGCAATTCCTAGTTCACCCAATGTGCCCGTTGCAAAGACCATTGTTGCTTCTCCGGAATAAATTTCCTCACTTGAAGAAACAATACTGACTTTAATAGATTTCATTTTTATAATGTTTTGGCTTTTTCTACAGCTTCCTCTATTGTTCCAACCATATAGAACGCTTGCTCAGGTAAATCATCGTAATCGCCATTTAATATGCCATTAAAAGCCTTGATACTATCTTCAAGAGAAACATATTTCCCAGGCGATCCGGTGAAAACTTCTGCTACAAAGAACGGTTGTGATAAAAACCTTTCAACTTTTCTTGCTCTTGCAACAACCAGTTTGTCATCCTCAGATAGTTCATCCATACCTAAGATCGCGATGATGTCTTTAAGTTCTTTATATCTTTGAAGGACTCCTTGAACAGCTTGAGCGGTGTTGTAATGATCCTCTCCTACAACTAGTGGATCAAGCTGACGACTTGTAGAATCAAGAGGATCAACTGCAGGATAAATGCCCAGCTCTGCAATGTTTCTTGATAACACTACGGTTGCATCTAAATGAGCAAAAGTGGTTGCTGGAGATGGATCAGTAAGGTCATCAGCTGGAACATAAACAGCCTGGATTGATGTGATTGATCCGGTTTTTGTTGATGTAATTCTTTCCTGTAGTGCGCCCATTTCCTCAGCAAGTGTTGGTTGATATCCAACCGCTGAAGGCATTCTTCCTAACAAGGCTGAAACTTCAACTCCGGCTAAAGTATAACGATAAATATTATCAATAAATAAAAGAACATCTCTACCTTCATCTCTGAACTTTTCTGCAATTGTAAGCCCAGTTAGAGCAACTCTTAATCTATTGCCTGGCGGTTCATTCATCTGTCCATATACAAGCGAAACCTTGTCGATAACATTTGAATCTGTCATCTCGTGATAAAAATCATTTCCTTCCCTTGTTCTCTCACCAACGCCGGCAAAAACAGAGAAACCCGAATGCTCAATAGCAATATTTCTAATTAACTCCATCATATTTACTGTCTTACCTACGCCTGCTCCACCGAATAAACCGACTTTTCCTCCTTTTGCAAATGGGCAAATTAAGTCAATAACTTTGATTCCTGTTTCCAGCAATTCATTAGATGCTGCTTGATCAACATACTCAGGAGGTTTTCTATGAATGGGAAGTGTTTCCTTTTCACCAATAGGCCCTTTTTCATCAATTGGATTTCCAAGAACGTCCATGATTCTTCCTAATGTTTCTTGACCAACTGGCACTGATATTGGTGCATTTGTTCTGTTAATTTCAAGCCCTCTTTTTAGTCCCTCAGTGCTACCCATTGCAATTGTACGAACAACGCCATCACCAAGTTGCTGTTGTACCTCAAGAACTGTTTCCATTCCAGATATAGTCAAAGCTTCATAAACATTTGGTATATTTGATTTATCAAACTCAACGTCTATAACCGCTCCAATAATTTGTGTTACTAAACCATTACTCATTTCTTTCTCCTTTAGACGGCAGCCGCACCGCCAACTATCTCTGACAGCTCTTGAGTGATTGCTGCCTGTCTCACGTTGTTGTATAAAAGCTCTAACTCTTTGATTAATTCGCCTGCGTTTTCTGTTGCATTTTTCATTGCTATCATTTTTGCAGCCTGTTCACATGCTTTGTTTTCAACTACTGCTTGATAAATTAATGACTCTATATATCTCGTTAAAAGACCATTTAACAATTCTTTTGCTTCTGGTTCATATATATAGTCCCAATGGGTGGGTGCTGAATCGTCATTTTCCATAACGGGCAATGGAATTAATTGATCCACTTTAGGTTGTTGTGTCATTGTGTTAACAAAACTATTTGCACACAAATAAGCCTCATCTATTTCGCCATTTTTATGCTTATCAAGCACTACCTTGGTGAGGCCTATCAGATTATCTGGGTCTGGTTGATCTCCAAGCATTTCTACTTTAGCCACTATCTCGCCTCCGATGGCCTTAAAAAAACCTGATGCTTTGACCCCAATCAATGCAAAACAGGACTCAACTCCGTCTTTTTTCAATTCAGCAGCTTTCGCTATAACGTTTTTAAATAAATTAATATTCAGTCCACCACACAAACCCTTATCAGTACTAACGACTATAAAGCATGCTTTCTTTACCTTTCTATCTTCAAAAAAGGGATGAGAATATTCGGAGCTTGAATTAGCTATATGTGATATTACTTCTTTAATTTTTTCAGAATAAGGTCTTCCCAGAAGCATTACATCCTGAGTCTTTCTAATTTTGCTTGCAGCAACCATCTCCATGGCAGAAGTAATTTTTTGTGTGTTTTTGATACTTGATATCTGTTTTCTAACTTCTTTAGTATTTGCCATAAATTTCTACTTTAATAAGTTTGAGTTTTTTTGAATGATTCTAAAATTTTGGTGAATTGTTTTTCGATTTCATCATTCCAATCACCTGTTTCATTAATACTATTTTCTAAATCTGAATACTCAGCTGTTAGATAGGCGTGAAGTGCAGATTCAAAAGAGCCAATTTTTTCAATTTCTACGTCATCCATAAAGCCTCTATCAGCAGCAAATAGGCTTATAGATTGTTGTGCAACACTCATTGGTGCATATTGTTTCTGTTTTAAAAGTTCAGTAATTCTTTGTCCGCTTGCCAATTGAGCTTTTGTTGCATCATCTAAATCAGATGCGAATTGAGAAAAAGATGCGAGCTCTCTGTATTGCGCTAAAGCAGTTCTCACTCCTCCGCTAAGCTTTTTCATTATTTTTGTTTGTGCAGCTCCGCCAACTCTTGAAACCGATATACCGGGATTTATAGCAGGTCTAATTCCTGAGTTGAATAAGTCTGTTTCGAGGAAAATTTGACCATCGGTTATTGATATTACGTTTGTTGGAACGAAAGCAGAAACATCCCCAGCCTGCGTCTCAATAATAGGCAGTGCGGTCAATGATCCTGTTTTACCTTTTACTTTTCCATTTGTAACTTTTTCTACATAGTCGGCATTAACCCTTGCTGCTCTCTCAAGCAATCTTGAATGAAGATAAAAAACATCTCCTGGATATGCTTCCCTGCCTGGTGGCCTCTTAAGTAGTAAAGAAACTTGACGATAAGCTACAGCTTGCTTTGAAAGATCATCGTATACTATTAAGGCATCTTCTCCTTTATCCCTAAAATATTCTCCCATTGCACATCCGGCATACGCAGAAATATATTGCATTGGCGCTGGATCAGATGCTGTTGCCGAAACAACTATTGTATGTTCCATTGCACCATACTCCTCTAGTTTGCGAACAACATTGGCGACAGTTGATTGTTTTTGACCAATGGCTACATAAATACATTTAATGCCTGTTCCTTTTTGATTGATGATTGCGTCAATGGCAACGGCAGTTTTTCCTGTTTGCCTGTCACCAATTATTAGCTCCCGCTGCCCCCTGCCAATGGGAACCATTGAATCAACCGCTTTAAGACCAATTTGAACCGGCTGATCAACTCCCTGTCTTGCTATAACTCCTGGAGCAACAACTTCTACAGGTGATGACGACTCTGCCTTTATTTCTCCTTTGCCATCAATCGGAACTCCTATTGCATCTACAACCCGCCCAAGCATAGACTCTCCAACAGGCACTTCAAGAATTTTTCCTGTGCAAACTACTTTTTGACCTTCAACTAAATCAAGGTAATCGCCCAGCACAACCGCGCCTACTGAATCTTGTTCAAGATTTAATGCTAGTCCAAGAACTCCATTTTCAAACTCAATAAGCTCTCCATACATGACATCACCCATGCCGTGGATTCTGACAATACCGTCTGAAACACTTACGATTATTCCTTCATTTTTTCTCTCAGCAGATAAATCTAGCCCTGCAATTTTTTCTTTTAAAACGCTGGATATTTCTGATGGATTTAATTGGCTCATATTTTCACCTAAAAGTTTAATTGATTAATTAATTTTTTAACCTTTCCTTTAACAGAAAGATCTAAAGTTTCGTCGCCTACTTTAATTGATAGGCCGCCCATGATATTTGGGTCTATTTTAAATTCTACATTTGTGCCTTCACCATATGTGGATACAAGTCTTGTTTTGATTGTTTCTTCTGTATCGCTAGAAGGCTCGGTTGCGACAAAAACCTCAACAGATTTTTGTTCTTTATGCTTGGCAACAATTTCTTTATATATTTCAAATATGGCTTCAAGAAGATTAAATCTATTGTTCTCAGCCAAAACATTTAGCAGTGATTGAGAGGTTTTAGATATTGAACCATCAAGCAAAGATTTTAATGAATTAAGAATTTCATTATTTGACAGAGTTGGATCCTCAATCAAATTTTTAACTTCTGTTGTTGATGAGACCAATGCCATAGTTTTAAGCTCTTCTTTTATTTCATCAACGCTCTCAGTATCTAGAGCGGAAGCAAAAACAGCCTTGGCGTATGGTCTGGCTAGCGGTGTTAATTCAATCATTAGAGGTCCTGCGCTGCTTTTTTAAGCAAGTCGTCATGTTTTTCAGCAGAAATTTCTTCATCCAATATTTTTTTGGTGGTATCAATAATTATGTCTGACATCTGCTGCCTTAGCTCTTCTTTTGCTCTGTTTGTTTCACTTTCAATGGTTGTATTTGCAGAGGTCATAATTTTTTCTGCTTCTTCTTCTGCCTTCGTTTTTGCATTTGATACTATTTGTGACGCCCTTGAGTTTGCTTTTTCAATTATTTCGGCCGCCTCTTTTTTTGCCTTACTAAGCTCTTTGTTGTACATAAGCTTTGCTTCTTCTAAAGAGTCGTCTGCTTTTTTTGCCGCCTCTAGGCCCTCAGCTATCCTTTGCTCTCTTTCATGCATCATCGAGAGCATTGGTGGATATATGAATTTCCAACAAATTGCCACAAATGCAGTAAACACAATTGCTTGAGCTATAAGGGTCGCGTTAATGTCCATAGTTTAGATTTCTTACAATACAAATAACATATACATTCCAAGGCCTATTCCAATCATTGGTACAGCATCTGTTAAGCCCATCATGAGGAAGAACTGACCACGCAACATTGGTATAAGCTCTGGTTGTCTAGCTGCTGCTTCGATAAACTTACTACCAAGAACGCCTACACCAACCCCAGCACCAATTGCCGCCAAACCCATTAAAATGCCAGCTGCTAATATACTAAATTCCATATTTTTTTCTCCTTCTAAATAAGAGCTAATGCTCTTCTGTTTCATGCGCCATTGCTAAATAAGCAATAGTAAGCGCCATAAAAATAAACGCTTGCAATGCAACTATTAAAACATGGAACAAGGCCCATATTAAGTGCAATGCAAATCCTAACACGCCAACCCAAATACTGCTAAAAAATAGCATTAACGCTATCAAAATAAATATCATTTCGCCGGCGTATAAATTACCAAAAAGCCTAAGACCAAGAGAAATTGGTTTGGCTATAAAATTAACCATTTCTAGAACAAAATTTACTGGGATCAAATACTTTCCGAAAGGGTGAAGCGTTAACTCTGCTGCAAATGCTTTAATTCCTTTAACTGTAATACTGTAATATATTGTTAATATAAAAACCGCGAATGCCATTCCAAGAGTTATGTTTGGGTCTGTTGTTGGAACAACTTTAAAATACAAATCATCAGGCTCTTTTATCCATGAAACGTCTGTTATTGCAGCTGCTATATGGCCAGCAAGAACGGGAATAAAATCAACTGGCACCAAGTCCATTAAATTCATTAATAAAATCCATACGAACACGGTTAATGCCAAGGGCGCCACAAGTGTGTTTTTAATAGAACCAAACATTGATTGAACGTTGTCTTCGACAAATTCAATACACATTTCTGCAAAATTTTGCAGCCCCTTTGGTGCTAAATTTTCGCTTCCTTTTTTAGGTGTTGCTTTTTTAAAAACGAATAAAAATACGCAGCCCAAAATTACGGACCATAAAAGCGAGTCAACATGAAACGACCAAAAACCCATTTCTGCGTAAGGGTCACATGTCCAGCCAGCATCTGTTTTGCCACACTTTAAGTTTGTGAGATGGTGGTTGATATATGAATCGGTTGTTAGTTCAGATGCCACTCTATACGATCTCCTTTTTCATAAAATAAGCTGGGTTAATTGTAAGATTAAATAAAACAAACATAAACATACTTTCAAGGAATATGTTGGGTGCGTTCATCCCTACAGTGGCTAAAAATATCACAAAACAAGACCATTTAGATATCCATATATATCCTAAATTCATTGCCGTGTTTTGTATTTTAGACCCACAGACATATAAAAAAGTTAGTGTTGCCATATAGCCCAGTGAAAAAGCAAGAAAAATCGGATTTTTAAGTGTTCCAAAAACAAAAATTGCCAGATTTAAAATAAGTACGAATATGCTTTTTTGATTTAGTTTGTTCAAGCTTAGGTTGATTTTGTTTAAAATAAATTGCTCTTCAGGCGAGAATTATAAAAATATATCTATTCATTAACAAGATGTTTATTGTTTATTTTTTAACTTGTTAATTATGTTGTCCAGCTCATCTAATGTTTTATAACTAATTGATACCTTTCCCGCTTTTTTATTCTTTGTTTCAATTTCTATTTTATGACCAAAAAGCTCGCTCATCTCTTTTTCAATATTCAGTAAATCTGTATCTTTTACTTTTGTTTTTAATTTTGATTTGTTGGGGGTTGAAATATTGCTTAAGTCTTTTACGGAAATTTTTTGACTAACAATTTTTTGAGCTAATTTTTCTGCTTCTTCTGGGGATATAGATGCAAGAAGTTTTGCATGTCCTTTTTCAATCTTTCCGAGAGCAAGAAGCTCCAGCACTGATGCTGGTAGTGATAAGATTCTCAATGAATTTGCAACCGTGCTTCTCGCTTTTCCTGTAGAGGAGGCAACCTCATCTTGGGTTAAACCAAACTCTCGCTTAAGCCTATCAAGACCTCTTGCCTCTTCAACCGGATTAAGATCTTCCCGCTGCAGGTTTTCGATAAGCGCTGAAACCAACGCATCCTGATCTTCTTTTTGATCTATTAGGCAGGGAATTGTTTTAAGTCCGGCCATTTTTGCAGCCCTGAGTCTTCTTTCTCCAGCTATGACTTCAAACTCATTGAGCCCAAGCTCTCTTACCAATATTGGTGATAGCACGCCTTGATTCTTTATTGATGCAGTAAGCTCTTCTAACTTTTCTTTGTCAAAATTAGACCTAGGCTGAAACCTGCCTGGTTTAATTTTTAGTAAATCAACCTCTTTAACAGATCGTTGTTTTGCGTTGTTTTGCCCCAAAAGAGCATCAAGGCCCCTGTTTAGGGTTTTGTTTTCTTCAGACATACTCAACTCTTCTAATCAGCTCGCCAGCCAAAGCTAAATAGGCTTTAGCGCCATACGAATTAGGCATATATTTTATACCAGAAAGTCCATGACTGGGCGCCTCGGCTAGTTTTACGTTTCTTGGTATAAGGGTGTTAAAAACCAAATCTTTGAAATGTTTTTCAAGCTCGTCTGAAACTTCTTTGGCTAGATTGTTTCTCATATCAACCATGGTTCTTACTATACCCAAAACCCTATTAGTCGACATGTTTTTATCTGATATTGTTTGTATTGTTTTCATTAAGCCCGCAACGCCCTCAAGCGAATAATATTCACATTGTAGAGGTATTAATGTTCCAGATGCACAAAAAAGTGCCTCAATTGTTAGCTGATTAAGTGTAGGAGGGGTGTCTATTATGGTGTAGTTATGAGTTTCTGAAAACGATTTAAGGGCTTTAGCAAGAAACCCTTGTTTGTTGTCGTTTCTTATTGCAATTTCTAGCGCTATTAATCCTTCGTCGCCAGGCAAAATATCGAAGCCGTCTTTGCTGCTGTAAACACAATCTTTGATTTGTGCTCCTTCAAAATAATAATCACATAAGGTTTTTGGTCTTGGTGATGTAATGCTAGCTGCTGATGTGGCATTACCTTGGGGGTCTAGATCAACCAGCAACACCTTTCGTTTTGTTGCAACCAAGCTTGCTGCCAAATTAACTGCTGTTGTTGTTTTTCCAACACCTCCTTTTTGGTTGGCAATGGCTATTATCCTATTCATTTAGCTCTATTAAAACAATGTTTCTTTCATAAAAACTCATATCTAAATTGATTATTTCATATTTATGTCTTTTCTTGTCAATATCTTCTAATTCTTTGTTTATGGTTTTTTCTTTTCCTTTTAAAAGAAGGTATCTTGTTTTGCTGTGAGCGTTGTTTTGAGTTAGTTTTAATGTTTTTTTTGTGCTCGCGAACGCTCGCGTTGTGATGACATCAAACAACCCAAGTGTGTTGTTTTTTTCAATCGTTTGATTAATTATGTTTGTGTTTTCTAGCGCGAGATCGTCTTTAATTTTTCTCAAAAAATAACATTTTTTACTATTGCTTTCTACCAAACTAACCATATTTTTTGGTTTTGTAATAGATAAAATAATTCCCGGAAAGCCTCCTCCCGACCCTAAGTCTAAAATGCTTTTGTGGTCTTCTATGTTATTGATTAAGGGCACACAATCTAATACATCTTTTCTGTAAACTTCTTCTTTTGTTTTTCTTGAAAAAATGTTGTGTGTTTTGTTGAACTCTAATGCAGCAGCAATAAACTTTTCAATTTTTTCTTTTTGTGTTTTGGACAGACTGTCATGCATTTTGTTCCAAAAGTTCTGCTTTTTTTAAATAAATAAGGATTAAGTTGACGGCTGCTGGTGTTACCCCTTCTATGATGCTGGCGTCTCCTATCGTTCTTGGCTTGTTTTGATTGAGTTTTTCTTTTACTTCGTTTGAAAGGCCTTCTATAGAGCTATAATCAAAGCTTGTTGGTATTATTTTGTTATTTTGTTTTTTTGTTTTTTTTATTTCTCTCAGTTGTTTTTCTATATAGCCTTTATATTTAATTTCTATTACCGACCTTTCGTAAAAGCTTTTTTCGCATTCTTTTGGCTTATAAAGTCTGCTGGGTTTTACGTCCGGTCTCGAAAGAAGCTGATAAAGGCTTTTGCTTTCTTTAAGGTGTTTTGTTTTGTTTTCGTTGTCGATAAATGTTTTGGTTTTTATTTTTTTTAGATTCGAGTTGAAAAATTTTTTATATTTTTTTTCTCTTAGTAAGTAGTCTTCTTTTCTTTCGTTTCCAATTAAACCAAGGTTGTGTGCTTTCAAAAGAAGTCTTTGTTCTGCGTTGTTTTGAGAAAGAAGAAGTCTGTGCTCTGCTCTACTTGTGAACATTCTATACGGCTCTGTAATTCCATGGTTTGTGAGATCGTTTATTAGTACCCCAATATAAGACTCATTTCTCTCAAGAATAAATTCATCTTTTTTCTTAATGGAGTTAGAAGCGTTTATCCCAGCTATTAATCCTTGAGCGGCTGCCTCTTCGTAGCCGGTTGTTCCATTAATTTGTCCCGCTAAGTAAAAGTTTTGAAGAAATTTTGTTTCAAGCGTTGCTTTAATAACTCTTGGGTCAATAAAATCATACTCAACCGCATAACCATATTCTGTAATTATAGCGTTACTCAGGCCTCTAATTGATTGTATGAACTCTAACTGAATGTTTTTTGGTAGGCTTGTTGATACGCCGTTTGGGTACACAAGGTCTTTGTTAATTCCTTCGGGCTCGATAAATATCTGGTGTCCTTCTTTGTTTTTAAACCTATTGACCTTGTCTTCAATTGAGGGGCAATACCTTGGGCCAATACCCACTATATTTCCCGAATACATTGCAGAAAGGTGTGTGTTTTTTTCTATTATTTTATGAGTGGTTTTGTTCGTCCTGGTGATAAAACAAGAAAGTTGTTTTTGATGTTTTTTAGGTCTGTCGTATAAAGACATCCATGGTGTTGGTCTCTCTCCTGGCTGCTCTTCCATTTGATCAATATTTATAGAGGAAAGTTTAATTCTTGGTGGTGTTCCTGTTTTCAGCCTCCCCATTGGGATATTAAGTTGGTAGAGTTTTTTTGAAAGTGGTATTGAGGATTGGTCTCCCAACCTACCTCCGATTTCAATTTCTTCTCCTGTATACATCCTACCGTTTAAGAAGGTTCCGGTTGTTAAGATTGTTTTCTTTCCTTTTAATATGTTCTTGTCAGTAACTACGCCTTTAACCTTCTTTCCTTCCATAACAAGGTCTTTAACCTCTCCCTCTATGATTTCTATATTTGTATTTTTTATTATTTTTTGCGCTGCTTGTTTGTAAAGCTTTCTATCGCACTGAACCCTTAGCGCTTGAACTGCATCACCTTTTCTTGTGTTAAGAGTTCTATACTGAATACCGGACATATCAGTTGCCTTAGGCATTAAACCCCCCATAGCATCAATCTCTCTTACAATATGAGATTTTCCTAAACCGCCAATTGCTGGATTACATGACATTTGACCGATTGATTTTTTTCTAAGCGTTACTAAAGCACAAGACAATCCAATTCTTTCAACAGCATAAGCTGCCTCAAGACCAGCATGCCCGCCTCCAACAACAATTACGTCGTATTCATTCATTATATTTATATAATTTAATATCTATATTATATACTTTTTGTTATTTCTATTAGTAAGTTCAAATTCTGTTAATAAAGTAGTTTATGCCTAATAAATAAGCCTCTCAAAGGATTTATAACTACGGTATTATTTTGTTAAAACACAAACAAAGAACCATTTAATAAATTGTTAATAAAAAATATTCTGGTTTATTATCAACAGTGTTTTAACAACTACTTACCAATACAATAACTATTAAAAATATCGCCCAACAACGAATCAGAGAATTTTTTTCCGACAAGTTCATCAAAACCAGATCTAGCATTTTTTAAATCCTCCGCAACAAGCTCAAGCGAAGTGCCTTGCTCTAAACCCTTACAAGCCGAACCGAGACTATACACAACCTCATTGAAAATATTCTCATGCCTCTCTCTTACAAGATAGTTATATTTTTTCTTATCAACCTTCGAATTAAAACAATTAACAATTATTTCCTTTAAAACCTCAAAACCTTCTCCTGTTTTAGCAGAGACACAGCAATCAAAACAATCGTCCTTTTTAATATTTATATCTACTTTGTTTTGAATACAAACAAACTTATTATCTCCCGCAAGGCTTTTAAACTCATCAATAACACTTTTGCTATAACACTCAAAAACACCAACGACCAAATCAGTGTTTTTGATTTCGTTTAAAGTATTTTTAATGCCAGTCTCTTCTACAACATCTTTTGTCTCTCTCAAACCTGCAGAATCAAAAACAGAAAAAACATTAGATTCATAAAAAAGCTCACTACTAATAATATCTCGTGTTGTTCCTGGTATGTCGGATACAATAGCCCTTTCAAAACCCAACAACCTGTTAAACACAGACGACTTACCTGAATTAACAGGGCCAACAAGCAAAATATTATTTTTCTGAAAACTATTTTTCTTGGTAACACAACCGTTGATAAAAGACATAACATTGTTTTTAACAACCAAAAGATCATTTATAAGGCTCTCATCAAAATACTCATTACCCTCATCAGAAAAGTCAATTTCAGCCTCAACCCTAACACGCAACAAATCAACCTCCTCAGCAAGCTCAACTATGTCTCTAGAAAGATCACCAAATAAAGACCTCCCCGCCAACATAACCTCTTTTTCATCAACAGCATCAATTAAATCAACAACAGCCTCTGCCTCATGAAGAGAAATTTTATTATTTAAAAAGGCCCTTTTTGTAAATTCACCACCAGCAGCCTCTTCAAAACCAACCTCTCTAAAAGCCCTAACAAATGAAGACATAACACCAAGACCGCCATGCGCATAAACCTCAAAAGAGTCTTCACCCGTGTAGCTGTTAGGACCTCTAAAAACAACCAACCCCGCCTTATCGATTAAACCTGTAGCCCCAAAAAAAGATTTCACATGAAAAGAACCAATAGCATACTCAGACCCCTTGATAAGCCTTGAAAGACCCCCAAGACAACCAGCACCACTTACACGAAAAACACAAATTGCTGACTTAGCAGGAGGTGTCGCTAAAGCAAAAACAACAGACATTTTAATCCGTATTTAGGGCGCCTTGTTGCTTATAGAGATATGTTTGTTGGGCCAGCTGAACTGCAGAATTCACCACCGTGTACAAACAAAGAGCCGCAGGGAAAAATATAAATAAAACTGAAAACATAACCGGCATATACTTCATAACCTGAGCTTGAGTTGGATCCATGCCTGCAGGTTGTGGGTTGAGGCGCTGGGTTAGAACCATAACAATGCAAAACAAAGCCGGCAAAACAAAATATGGATCTGGAGCAGAAAGATCGGTCCAAAAACCTAGCTCACTATGGCGAAGCTCAACCATTTCTCTTAGGGCAAAAAAGAAACCTATAAAAAAAGGCATTTGAATTAAAAGCGGTAAACAACCGCCAAGAGGGTTGGCTCCGTGTTTTTTCATTAGCTTCATTGTTTCGTTGGCTTGTTTTTGTCTATCGTCTTTATATATTTCTTTTACTTCATTTAGCTCTGGCGTTATCTTTCTCATAGCCGCCATCGATCTAAAACTCTTAGCAGTCACAGGCCAAAAAAGAAGCTTAATCATTATTGTAAAAACAATAATCGTTAAGCCCCAATTATTTAAATAACCATTAATCCAATCCATAACCAGAACCATAGGCTGTGCAAGAAACCAAAACCAACCCATATCTATAGACAGCTCTAAGTTGTCAGCCCTTTCCATAAGATCCTTTCTAACCTTGGGTCCGACAAACAAGCGGTGCTCATGTTTTTTTGAGACAGCGCCAGAAGAGCCTTCAACCGTATAACCCATCCTATATATGCCAGAGTCTTCTGGAAAAACCTGATAATTATAGATATATTCGTCAGACCCTATTAAAACAGCAAAGAAATATTTTTGAACAAAAGCAATCCAGCCAGACCTTGTTAGAATCTCTTTTTTCTCATCTAATCTTGATAACCTATAAGTGTCATAAGGGTCTCTTTCAGAGCTTATTGCAACCCCTTCATACGAACTGTTATTCATCATGCCCCCATCAAGAGCGCCCCTCTTCAAATCTAAAGCCTTACCATCGGTTCTATAAAGGCTAGCAAAAACCTTGCCCCCAACCCCAGTCAAAGACTCATCAACAACAGATAACTCATAGGGAGAATCGTTGAAAGATATCTTTTTAATTAAACCAAGCTTCTCATCAGCTAATAACACATAATCACTGCCCAGATCTTTAACAGCATAAAGAGGGAACGTGTTTGTAAAACCGCTCTTAAAATAATAGTTAAACGCCGTATCACTTGACTCACCAAACACCCTGTAACCCAAAGAACCCTCAACATTTTCAACCGGATATTTCTTCAACCTTGTCTCAACAATATTGCCGGTTGCTACAGAGACAACAACATATAGCTCGTTGTTTTCAATAGAAACAAGACCCTCATTAACTGAGAGAGAGGAGGTTTGGGCGCTTAAGAGGTGCTCATTGACAGACTCTTCTCTTTTTTCTGAAGTCCACTGAAACAAAAGTGTAAGCGACAGGCTAATCAGTAAAACCCAGTAAACACCTCTAATATTCATTTCAAATTTCCTCTAAAGATCTAACAGCTTGAAGAATTTCATCTTGCGCTTCGTTATATGATAACTCTGCAAAAGGCTTAAATACAGAAAAAATAATAATACAGTTAGAAGTGCAAAGCTGGCCCCTCCTAAAAACCTCCCTAATTCTTCGTTTAATCTTATTTCTTTCTACAGCAAGCTTAAAAAATTTTTTTGAAACAGAAATCTCTAAACCTACAGAGTTTGATTGCCTGTAAAACAACCTAAAATTTTTACTTGAATAAAAACAAGTTTTAACTGAATTCAATTTGAAAGATGATCAAGTTAAGCGCTAAGAACCTTTCTGCCCTTCTTTCTTCTGTTAGAAAGAATTGCTCTACCAGCCTTAGTGGACATTCTCGCCCTAAAGCCGTGTGTTCTTTTCCTTTTGATATTGCTTGGTTGAAATGTTCTTTTCATAATACACTCACTAAAAGTGTTGCGAATTATAGCTCAATATCTGTTTAAAGCCATAAAAAAAGAAAATTTATAATATTTTTTTATGTACAAGTTATCCACAGAATATTCTTGCATTTATTCTGTAGATATCTTGTTAAATTTTTAATAGACTATCAAAACATTAGGAGACATTAATTGGAACAGTTAGAGTTATGGAGCAAGTGTTCTAAAAATCTTGAGAGCTCTCTTTCTCAAGACGAATATAACACTTGGATCAGGCCGCTAAAGGCAAGCAAAAAGAAAAACACACTTGAGCTAGTAGCCCCAAATGATTTTATACTCGACTACATAGAAAAAAACTTTGCAAACAGTATTCAGGACCTCGTAAAAAAATACTCAAAACAAAAAATAAACCTAATATTCAAAACACATACAAAAGAAAGCTTTGTTGATAAATATAAAAATAACAAAGGTTCCGAGATTAGGCTTGTTGATAGCTACACTTTTGATTCCTTTGTCGAAGGAAAGTCAAACCATTTAGCTCTAGCAGCAGCAAAACAAGTTGCCGCAAACCCAAAGGGCGACTACAACCCACTATTTATCTATGGTGGAGTTGGTCTAGGAAAAACTCACTTAATGCATGCGGTTGGAAATGAGATTTTAAAAAACGAACCAAAAAAGAGAATAGTTTATGTACACTCTGAAAAGTTTGTATCTGATATGGTAAAAGCTCTTCAGCTTGGAGCAATGAATGAGTTTAAGTCTTTCTACAGAAACGCAGACGCTTTATTGATTGACGACATACAGTTTTTCGCCGGAAAAGAGCAATCACAAGAGGAGTTCTTTCACACCTTTAACGCCTTGCTTGATAGAAACAACCAAATGATATTGACTTGTGATAAATACCCAAAAGAAATAGAGGGTCTCGAGGAAAGACTAAAATCCAGATTGGGTTGGGGGCTACCGGTTGTTATTGATCCTCCTGAGCTTGAAACCAGAGCGGCCGTTCTTTTAAGCAAATCTGTTTCTATGGGGATATCAATGCCTGAAGATTGCGCAATTTATATTGCACAAAGAATTAGATCAAACATTAGGGAGCTTGAAGGAGCTCTAAAAAGAGTTGTTGCCAATGCAAGATTTACCAACCAGGAGGTCGACCTTGCTTTGGTGAAAGACGCTTTGAAAGACTTGTTTGTTATTTCAGCGAAAATGGTAAGTATTGAAAACATCCAAAAAACAGTTGCTGAATATTACAATATAAAACTTTCAGACCTTCTTTCCAAAAGAAGAAGCAGGTCAATTACAAGACCAAGACAGATGGCTATGGCTCTCACAAAGGAACTAACAAACCACAGCTTGCCTGAAATAGGCGAAGCTTTTAATGGAAGAGATCACACAACCGTTCTTCATGCATGCAAAAAAATATTAGAACTTAGAAAAGAAAGCCCCTCACACGAGGAAGACTATCGAAATCTAAACAGAGCTTTAACCAACTGATGGATTTTACTATATCCAAAGAAGACATAGTCAAAGCTCTTAATTTTACACTGGGCGTTGTTGAAAAAAGGCAAACCCTGCCTATACTTTCAAATGTATTAATTAATGTAGACGAGTCTTCATTAAAACTCACAGCCACAGACTTAGAATCAGAAGTTTCTACAACCTGTATTATAACTAATTTCAAAAGCGGCGGGCTAACAACAGCACCAGCGCGCAAATTAAGTGATCTTTGTCGACTATTACCAGACGCATCTGAAATACATTTTTATTTAGACGGCACAGATCTTAAAATTGAAGCAGGCTCTGGTAAATATAATTTAACTACACTCCCAAGCGAAGATTTCCCAAAATTTGAAGCTGAAGACTCACTTTCAGAGATAAACATTTCATCATCAAATATTAAATCATTAATTGGAAGCACTTCTTTTGCAATGGGAAATGATAGTTGGCGAGATTATTTATCCGGACTTAATTTAATTGTAGACGACAAAACTATTACAGCTGTTGCAACCGATGGAAGCAGGCTGGCAGTTGCAAACGCTGTGCTCAATGAAGCTTTGCCCGATAGCATAAACGGTATAGTTCCAAAGAAATCAGTTAACGAAATTGGAAAGCTGGTGTCTGAAACATCTGAGAACATCATTATTAAACTTGGTTCAACATCAATTTCAGTTGACGCCGGTGGAACAAAATTTGTTAGTAAGTTAATTGAAGGAAAATTTCCAGACCATGAACAAGTTATCCCGTTTGGTGAAAGCTCAACAATGATAATTAACAGAAAAGATTTTTCAGACAGCTTAAGCAGAGTCAGTGTTTTGTCTGGCGGAGATCATAGAGGGGTTAGATTTATTACAAAAAAAAACACCATCAATATTTCAGCCAACAACCCTGAAAAAGAACGAGGCGAAGAAAGCATAGCCTGTTCATATGATGGAGAGGATATCGACATTGCTTTCAACGTAAATTACTTTCAAGAAATTTTATCTTCCCTCAACTCTGAAGAGATTGAGATTAATTTCTTTGGTTCAGAAAGAAGCTGTCTTATTACAGAGCCAAACAATGAAAGTTTAAAATATGTAGTAATGCCTCTATTGGTTTAAAGTGCCATTATCAAAAATATCTTTAACAAATTTTAGATGCTTTGAAAGTCTTGAATTATCACTATCACCAGGAGTGAATTTTTTTTATGGGTCGAATGGGTCCGGTAAAACATCTTTGCTTGAAGCAATATATTTATTTTCAAGCGGTAAGTCTTTCAAGAGCACAAATCTTGCTGCGCTAATAAAACATAACAATAAAAAATTTTCATTGAGAGGTTATGATGGAACAAAAGGTGATGTCATTGAAATCAATAAGATGATAGATAAACCGATCAATGTTGCGTTGAACAATAAAAAAATTGCCTCCAATAAACTTTTAAAAAAATTTCCTTGTACTCCAATCCACAATACTACATTTTCATTTGCAAATGCGTCTCCTGATTTTAGAAGAAAACTTTTAGATAGGTCAGCAGCAATTTGCGATGAAAAATTTTTAGCAAGTTGGTTTGCATATTATAGAGCACTTAAACAAAGAAATAGTTTATTAAAAAATAACCGTATATCAGATATTTATGCATGGAATAAACAATTAGTTCATTATGGCAATTCTCTAACAGAACTAAGACATTTGTTTTTTGAAAAAACACTAAATAACTTTAGAATTATTTTAAATTCAATAGGCGCTATCAATGTATTTGATTTTCTTAAACATATTGAAATTTCTTTTTTTCAAGGCTGGGAAAAGAATCACACCCTACTAAATATATTAGAGGATAATATTTATAACGACAAAAGAAGAAAGACTACTTTATTTGGCCCACATAAATCTGATATTAAATTTTTCATAAACGATATCGATGCAAAACAAATTCTCTCTCGTGGTGAACAGAAATTTTTTTCTATTTTGTGGTCTTGTGCACAGAATGAAGTATTAAAGAAAGAATATAATATTGACCCAGTTTTAATAATTGATGACATCAAATCAGAGCTTGATGAAAGAGTTTTTGATCTGTTAATGAAGATCATTCAGCACAGTAAAAATCAAATTATCTTTTCCTGTATAGATGATACTTTTAGTAGTAAAATAGCTGATAGTTTAAATCAGTTTAAAATGTTCCACGTGGAACAATTGAGATAAAAATGGCAAAAAAAAATAATAAAGCCAAATATGATTCTTCCAATATTCAAGTTCTAAAAGGTTTAGAGGCAGTCAAAAAAAGACCAGGTATGTACATTGGGGATACTGATGATGGATCCGGATTACATCATATGGTCTTTGAAGTTCTTGACAACTGTATTGATGAGGCAATGGCAGGACACTGTTCAGAGATTTTTGTGAAAATTAATAAAGATGAATCTGTTACGGTTGAAGATAACGGAAGAGGAATTCCTGTTGACGTTCACAAAAAAGAAGGAGTATCAGCTGCTCAATTAATTTTAACTACCCTTCACTCTGGAGGAAAATTTGATGATAACTCATATAAGGTTTCAGGAGGGCTTCATGGTGTAGGCGTATCAGTTGTAAACGCTCTTTCAAAAAAACTAATCTTAGAAGTGCACAGAGATGGCGGCGAATATTTCCAAGAATATAATGAAGGCAAGCCAAAATCAAAATTAAAAAAAGTTAAGAAATCTGAAACAACAGGAACAAAAATTACCTTTTACCCTTCAAATAAAATATTCACTTCAACAAATTTTGATATTGAAAAAATACATAAAAGGATACAGGAGCTCTCATTTTTAAATGCTGGAGTTTCAATCACAGTGGAAGATAAAAGAAGTGGCAAATCTAAGAAATTTAAAAACAATGGTGGACTGTCAAGTTATGTTAAATATTTAAGAGGAAGGAAGCAGGAAGTTTCTGAAGTCTTTGAATGTTCAGCAACAGAAAATGATGTTGGCGTAGAAATAGCAATGCAATGGACGGATTCATATTCAGAAAATGTACTATGTTATACAAACAATATTCCTCAAAAAGATGGAGGAACTCATTTAGCTGGTTTTAGGGGTAGTCTAACTAGAGTGTTAAAGTCTTTTATTAAAAAAGAAAACGCTAAAAAAACACCAACCGACCTCCTTGGTGAGGATGTTAGAGAAGGTTTAATGGCTATCATTTCTGTAAAAGTTCCTGATCCCAAGTTTTCGTCACAAACAAAAGAAAAATTAGTCTCATCAGAGGTAGAAAGTGTAGTTAGTTCCGTATTTAGTAAATATTTTAATGATTTTCTTTTAGAAAACCCAAAAGATGCAATGAGTATTATCTCAAAAGTATCTGAAGCAGCATTGGCAAGAGAGGCAGCAAGAAAAGCTAGGGAAATGACAAGAAGAAAAGGCGTATTAGAGATTGCTGGATTGCCTGGGAAGCTTGCAGATTGTCAAGAAAAAGACCCAAAACTATCAGAAATTTATATAGTTGAGGGTGATTCTGCTGGTGGATCAGCAAAACAGGGAAGAAATCGGAAAAATCAAGCAATATTACCTCTTAAAGGAAAAATTATAAATGTAGAAAAAGCTAGGATAGACAAAGTTTTAGGCTCTGCAGAAGTTGGAACCCTTATTAAGGCATTGGGTTGTGGAATTGGTGAAGAAGATTTCGATATAGAAAAATTAAGATACCATAGAATCATAATAATGACCGATGCGGACGTTGACGGATCACACATCAGAACACTTCTCTTAACATTTTTTTATAGGCAGATGTACGAAATAGTTGATAAAGGCCATATATATATTGCTTTACCGCCTTTATATAAGATTACTAAAGGAAAAGAGCATATTTATGCTTCAAATGAAGATGAAAAAGAAGAAGCAATAAAAAAACTATCAAAAAACGGATCAAGAGGTCTTGAAGTTCAACGATATAAAGGTTTGGGAGAGATGAATCCCGAGCAGTTATGGATAACCACAATGGATCCTGAAAATAGAAGAATGATGCGTGTAGATATTAAAGACGTTCAAGATGCAAATGAATCATTTGAGATCCTTATGGGTGATGATGTTGAACCACGTAGAGAATTTATAGACAAAAACGCACTTTCTGTGAAAGAATTAGATATCTAATGTATTTCTATAAAGCTTGACTCAATCCAGTCTTTAACACTTTTGGTTATACTTTTTGGATTTTCGCCATAAATTGCAGGACCAATTTTAACTTTAATAATGCCAGGCTCTTTATTAAATCTTTTATTTTTCCAGAACAGTCCAGAATTATGACATATTGGTATAACAGGAACATTGTTTTTAATACTAAGAAGGCCACAACTGGATGAAAAGTTCTTTAAACCGTTTTGTGGTAACGATCTAGTACCCTCCGGAAATATAATCAAAGAAGTATTATTAGATAGTTTTTTTGAGCCTTTGTTAATAACAGTTTTAAGACTTTTAAACTTATTAGATCTTCTCAAGTGAATAGGCTTCAAACAAGCCAGAGCCCAACCAAAAAAAGGTATAAATAGTAGCTCCCTTTTAATTATGCTTGAAGTAGGGATATTTATTGTTTGTAAGAAAAAAGATTCCCACACGCCCTGGTGATTGGCAGCAAATATACAAGGCCCTTCGGGTATATTTTTTATACCTTCAACCTCCCACGATATGCCGCATATGGCTTTTAAAGCATACAAAATAGTAAATATGCAGTATTTAGTGAAGATTTGTAATAAATTGGTTTTAAAGAATGGATAGAGAAGTATTATTAGTAAGCAACAAAAAATAGTAAAAAAATAAAAGAATAAGTTAAATATTAGACTTCTAATTGTTGTTATTACAATTATTTTATCTTCTCCATGAAAGTTTTTTCTAAATCTTTAATATTTATTCTTATTTGTTTCATAGAATCTCTATCGCGTAGAGTAACACTATTATTTTCTAGTGTTTCAAAATCGACTGTAATGCATAAGGGGGTTCCAATTTCATCCTGTTTTCTATAATTTTTACCAATATTTCCAGTATTTTCAAGAATAATCCTACCTAATCCTAATTCCTGAAGCGAAGATCTGATTTTTTTTGCCAGATTCACTAAATTTTTATCATTCTTTTTTAGTGGTATTATTGCTGCTTTTATTGGAGCAAGATGAGGCTTTAATTTAAGAACTATCCTACTTTTATTATCAGGTAGACTCTCAATTGTAAATGCTTCATTAAGTACAGCAAGCATGCCTCTTTCAACACCTGCACTTGGCTCTATTACAAAAGGAACAACCATGACGTCGTCATTATTTTTTATTGTAAGCTTGCTATTTGAGTCTTTATTTAATTTAACTTTAGCATTAATATTTAATTCATTTTGTTTTTTTGAGTGCGATCCAAGGTCAAAATCTGTTCTGTTTGCGATCCCTTCCAACTCTTCAAGACCATGTGGAAACTTATACATTAAATCAACAGTCTTTTTTGAATAATGAGCGAGCTCATCTGTGGGTACTTCGTATAATTCTATTGTTTCTATGGGTACACCTTGTTTTTCCCACCATTTTAATCTTTTTTGTACCCATGAGCTATGAGCTGCCTCATCATCGCCTGGCGCTACAAAGTATTCAAGTTCCATTTGTTCAAATTCTCTCACTCTAAATATAAAGTTTCTTGGAGTAATTTCATTCCTAAAAGCTTTACCAATTTGTGCAATGCCAAAAGGTAAGTTTCTAGATGTAGAATCAACAATATTTTTAAAATTAGTAAATATTTGTTGAGCTGTTTCTGGTCTTAAATATGCATAACTGCTTTCATCATCTACTGGACCAACATTAGTTTTAAACATTAAGTTAAATTGTCTTGGTTCTGTTAGATCTTCTTTTTTACAATATTCTGGAACCTGATCCTCTCTAAATCTTTGTCCACATGATTTACAATCAACCATAGGATCCGAAAAAGTTTCTGTATGGCCAGAATAATCAAGAACCATAGATTTTGTGAGAATTGAAGCGTCTAATCCTTCTATATCATCATTTTCATAGACCATTGACTGCCACCAAGCAGATTTAAGGTTATTTTTTAGTTCAACACCAAGAGGCCCATAGTCATAAACACCCTGTAAGCCACCATAAATTTCAGCAGATTGATAAATAAAACCTCTACGTTTACATAATGCAACCAATTCATCCATTTTGCTAGCAGGCAATTAAGTTCTCCCTAAAGTAGACATATGTCTATTAATATAAATCATATTTATTACGAAATGATTACAATGTTTTAATAACTCAAATATACTTGAGATTATATATCATGCTTATAAAATAAGCTCACAATGAAGACATTTTTTTATCTAATTTCCTTAATTCCTAAAAGTTTCGTTGTAGTAATTGTAGATGTTTATATTTATACAAAAATTTATAAATTTTTTAACTCTTATAAAGTAACCAAGGTAAACATAAAGATAGCTTATCCAGAGTTAAGTATTGATAACATTGAACAATTATCAAAACTGAGCATTCGCGAATCTTTGATTTCAGTATATGAAACTTTTTATACTTGGGGCAGATCTCACGTCATGACTTGCAGCAAGATCTTTAAAGTAAAAAACAATTTTCTTTTAAAAAATGAGTACGATGAGGGTAAAGGACTTATCGCAGTATCTATCCATAATAGAAGTGTAGATATGTTGTTGAAGTGGATCAATTCGCAAATAACAACAGTTAGCTTATACAAAAGAGTCAAGAATAAACACCTAGATAACTTTGTAAAAAGAAACAGAGAACATAACGGAGCATTGTGTTATGAGACTTCGATGCTTGGTGTAAGAAATGTGCTGAAAGCCCTGAATAATAAAAAAGCGGTTTGTTTTGCAGCTGATCAGGTTCCTAAAAGAGGAATGGGAGAGTATTTAAATTTTTACGGAAGAGACGCTTATTCTACAACGCTTGTTCAGTCTTTGGCTGCAAAAACTAAAGCGATTGTCATGTATATATATATTAATTCAACGCAAACTAACTTTTTATCAATATCAATAGAACGTTGCAATAGCAACATTTACAACGATAGTAAGCACAAACTATTACTAAACAATGATATTGAAAGAATTATTAACAAAAGACCTATTGATTACGCGTGGGAATATAAAAGATTTAGAAGAAGCCCAGACCCAAGTTTAGATCCTTACAAAAATATTTGACTATTTAGCCCAGAACATTGGCGTTAAGATTATTAATAATGTAAAAATCTCTAGTCTTCCGAGAAGCATTGAAAAAGCAAGAACGCCCTTAGCAAAAGAATTAATTTCAGAGTAATTATCTGAAACCGTACCAAGCCCTGGACCCAAGTTATTTAAACAGGCACCTACAGAAGAAAAAGCAGTTTCAAGATCAAGGCCAGATATTAATACAGCTAAAAGCAAAATAACAAACGATATAACATATATAGAAAAGAATCCCCAAACAGAGGTTGCAACATTATCATCAACGCTTTTAGTTCCAACCTTTAAAGTTACAACAGAGTTTGGGTGAATCATCTTTACAATATTAGAGTATGCATGATTAAGCATAATCATGACTCTCCATGACTTTACTCCACCTCCAACTGATCCAGAGCATGCCCCTACAAAAGCTCCAATTAATAATAAAAATGAAATTGAGAATGACCATGTAGATGTATCAGATACCCCGAAGCCAGTGGTCGTTACTGTTGAGACGGTGTGGAATGCAAGTTCCCTAAGCGATAAATTAGATTGACCTGACAGGATATTAATTGAAAAGGCGAGTATAAAAATAATTAATAATATTGATACAAAAAATTTAAGCTCTGGATCATAGAAATACTTAAGCGACTTGCTTTTGTATATAGAAAAATAATGAAGTGCAAAACTCATTGCTGATAGAAGCATAAACACCATACATATTATTTCAATAGTTAGGTTATTAAAGTGGCCAATGCTATTGTTGTAAGTAGAAAAACCTCCGATTGAAACTGTAGACATCGCGTGAGAGACAGCATCAAAAAAACTCATTCCTGCAATAGCATAGAAAATTGCACATAAAATAGTTAATCCAAAATAGATAGACCATAGAGCTTTGGCAGTTTCTTGTATTCTAGGTGTAAGGCGTTGCTCTCCCATCGCTCCAGGTATATCTGTTTTAAATAGTTGTCCTCCACCAATTCCAAGCAAAGGCATAACTGCTATAGCGAGCACTATTAAACCCATCCCACCCATCCATTGCAAAAGCTGGCGGTAAAATTTTAGTGACTCAGGCAGAGTTTCTATATTAGAGATAACAGTTGCGCCGGTAGTTGTAATCCCGGACATAGATTCAAAGAAAGAATCAATAGGATTCATGCCTGAAAGATAAAATGGAATCGATCCTGCCAAAGAAAGTACAAGCCAAAACATTACAATTATTACAAAACCATCTTTTGCAGAAAGATCTCTTTGCACTCCTTTTGTGAAGAAAAATCCGATTAAACCAAGAGCTCCAACAAAAATAAAAGTAGGTAGAAATAGGTACAAAGAATTATCATTAAAAACTAATGAAACAACAATTGGAAATACATAGGATAAACTAAATAATAATACTAGAATACTGAACAGATTTATTATTGCTTTTAAGTTCATTATTTTGATTTAAATAGCTTAACAACTTCTGGCATGACTTCTTTATTTTGAAGAAAAATAATTAGATGATCATTTATGTTTAAGCTTTCATCAGATTTAGGTATTAAAAGTTCACCATGACGAACAACCGCACCAATAGACGCGCCTTCTGGTAGTGGAACTTCATCTAAGGATTTACCAAAAAGCTTTTCAGTGAATTCATTGTTGTGGACGACACCCTCTATGGCTTCAGCACCGCTGTCCATTTTTAAAATAACATCTTGCTTAACATCACTTTCTCTAAGATCTTGAAGTACAGATGAAACAGTAAGCCTAAAAGGTGCAATATAGTTATCAACAAAACCAGGAACTAATCCAATGTACGACGGGTTGTTTAGTATTGCTAAGGTTTTGACTGAGCCACCTATTTTCTTTGCCAACATACATGACATCATGTTTGTTTCATCATCATCAGTAACTGCACAAAAAACATCTATGTTTGAAATATTCTCATTTTTTAACAATGTTTCATCTATCGCAGAGCCATGAAGAACAATTGTTTTATCTAAATCTTTTGACAATTGTGAACATTTGTCCTTATTACTGTCAATTATTTTTATTTTTAATTCGTTCTCTAATTCTTTTGCAAGAGAAAATCCAATCTTTCCACCGCCAACAATCATTATTCTTGAATAAGACTCTGCAGGATCTCTAAATTCGTCAACAATTTTGTCTATATCTTTTTCGGTAGAGATAAAGTAAAGTTCATCGTTTTTTTCAATAATTGTATCGCCTGCTGGTATAAAAGGATTACCTTTTCTGTATATTGCAGCGACAAATGCATCAATATTTGGCATATCATCTTTAATATATCTGAGTTCTCTATCAACAAGCTTCCCTTTTTTTGAGGCTTTCACACTGACTAAACTGACTTTACCATCAGCAAATTTTTCAATTTGCATTGTACCTGGGTGCATGATTAATTCCTTAAGATGTTCCTTCACCTCATTCTCAGGATTAATAGCAACATCAATTGCATCTTCACCAAACACATTAAGATTATCTGTATATGATTTTTCTGTAAGCCGGCATATTGTTTTCTTTACATTAAATTCTTTTTTTGCAAGCTGACATGCTATCAAATTTACCTCATCACTTGATGTTACTGCAATAACAATTGTATCTTCATCAGCGCCAGCTTTTTTGATTGAAACTTTATGTGCAGCATGACCATTTACAGTCATGATATCTAGTTTTTCCTCTAACTCAGATAATAGATTTATGTTTTGATCAACAATAGAAACATCGTAGTTATTATTAACCAATGCTGTTGCCAAACTGCCGCCTACTTTACCAGCACCCAAAATAAGTACTTTCATAGTGTGTAAATTAAACCTCTTTTTGTTTAAAAGAAAGACCTAATGTAAATTTTATTTTTATACAAAAAAATGTCTATATGAATTAAATGCATCTTTTGCGGTAATAATATTTTTATTTGGAAATTGTAAGTGAGTAATCACTATGTCATAATCAATTGTTTTGATTGTTAACTCAGAGCTTGTAAAGCTTAAAATATCTCCAGGATTGCCTGGACTTGCAATTGAAGATATTTTTAAACCATGAATTTTTATGACTTTGTTCTTATGGATAAAACATATTCCAGGCCACTCATTGTAAGCCCTAAATTTTGCAAATATTTTTTCAGCACTTTCTTTAAAATTAATTATAGAATCCTCTTTTAATATTTTTTTACAATAGGAAGCTTTTTCATGATCTTGATCAACAGGTATAATTCTGTTTGAGTAGAAGTCTGTAATAACTTTTTCTAAATTTAAAATACTCAATGTAGTAAGCTTCTTCTCAAGACTTGATTTATTATCATTGCTTTTAATTGGAACTTCATAGCGTTTTATAACTTTCCCAGCATCCAAATCTTCAGACATTTGCATAAATGTTACGCCAGTTTTTTTATCATTATTCAGAAGCGATGATTGTATAGGTGATGCACCTCTGTAGCTTGGTAGTAAAGAATAGTGAATATTGATCGCCTTGATGTTACTTTCAAGAATCCAGGTAGGAATTAAATTTCCATATGCAACAACAAGCAGAATGTCAGCATTAGTTATATCAATATCATTTTGCATTTGTTCCTTCTGTAAATTATGTGGTTTGTAAGTTTGCAGATTAAGAGAATTTGCCATCAAGGATACGGGAGACTCTATTTGTAGATTTCCTCTTTTTCCTTTTTTGTCTGGTTGTGTAATTACCCCCTTAATATTGAATAAATCATTTGATGCTAAAGATTTTAGTATTTCAGCGGCACTATCTGGTGTTCCAGCAAAATATATATCCATTTTGATCTTAAAATCTTTTATTTTCTGTTTAATTCTTTTAAAAGTCTTTTTCTTACTCTATCTCTTTTCAATGCACTTACATAATCAACCATCAACTTACCGTCTAGGTGATCTATTTCATGCTGTATACATACTGTTAAAAGGCCCTCAGGATAATCTTTATGCTCCTTTCCGGTTAAATCTTGCCAAGTTAACTCAATTTTGTCAGGTCTTGAAATAATTTCGTTAAAACCTGGTATTGAAAGGCAACCCTCTTCAAATTCATACAATTTATAGTTATCAAGAACCTGATACATTGGATTTACAAATATTTTAGGATCATTCCTGTCCTCTGAAATATCCATGACTACAAGACGAACATGAAAATCAACCTGCGTGGCAGCCAAACCTATTCCATTTGCTTCATACATAGTTTTAAGCATATCATTGGCTAAAATTTCTAGACTTTTGTCGAATTTTATTACTTTTTTAGCGACTTTTCTTAACCTTGGATCTGGAAATATTAAAATTTTTAATTTTTTAGCCATTTTTAGCCATTATCATAGATTTTTATTTATAATTGCCTGATTATAATCCACTAAACAAACTAAGAGTAGAAAAATGACAAATGAAACAACACAAGTAGCAATTATTATGGGCTCAGACTCCGATTTACCAATTGTAGAGGCCGCTTTTTCTATTCTAGATAGTTTTGGAGTTAAATTTACCAAAAATGTTATGTCGGCCCATAGAACCCCTCATGATGTTATGGAATTAATTAAAAATTCAGAACAAAATGGATGTAAAGTATTCATTGCAGCTGCAGGTATGGCAGCACACTTGGCTGGGGCTGTAGCAGCACATTCAACTAAACCTGTTATAGGCATACCAATAGAATCTGGTGGTATGGGGGGGATTGATTCATTGCTATCAACAGCAATGATGCCACCAGGCGTTCCAGTTGCAACTGTGGCCGTTGGAAAAAGTGGAGCAAAAAATAGTGCTATATTAGCTGTACAAATACTTGCCACAAGTGATGATGATTTAGCAAGCAAGCTAAAAGAGTATAAAGAAAATATGAGGACTGAAGTTTTAGAAAAAGACAAAAAGCTTAACTCATAATTTGAAAAGCAAGGCACTAGATTTAAATCACTCAATTAACTGGCTTAAAGCTGGCAAACTTTTAGTACACCCAACAGAATCAATCTGGGGTATAGGTTGTGATGCTTTAAACGAAAGTGCTATAGATTTAATTTTTAAACTCAAGCAAAGACCTTTGAATAAAAATTTAATTGTGCTTGTTGAGTCATATTTTTCGATTAAAGATTTTGTAATAAATTTAAATCCTGATCAGGAAAAACTACTAAATGAGAAATGGCCAGGTCCATATACTTTTTTATTTACATATAATAAAAAATTACCTAAACACCTAATGAATGATACAGGAAAAATAGCAATAAGAGTAAGTAATCACTTACCTATAAAGACTTTACTAGAAATGTATAAAGGTTTTATGGTTTCTACATCGGCAAATTTTTCAGGACAATCAAATATTAATTGCCCAAACAAAATTTTAGATACTTTCGCAGATGATGACATAGCATATTATGATGAGTCGCTTGGCGATCAATCAAAGCCATCGCAAATAATTGATTTGGAAACGGGCATAATTATTAGAGAATAAATGATAACAAAACTAGAAAATATATTTCAAAAGATTCAAGAGAATATTCTTGTAAAATTTGAAGAATTTGAAGGGACTCCATTTCGTGATAAATCGTTAGATTCTTGGACAAGAAAAGAGGGCGGAGGTGGAAAGACGGCTGTTATAGCTAATGGAAATTTTTTCGATAATTGTGCAGTAAATTTTTCATCTATTGTTGGGAAGAACCTTCCTGAGGCTGCTTTAAAAAATAAGAAAAATATATCAAATGGTAAATTTTCAGCCATGGGAGTATCAGTAATTTCTCATCCTAAAAATCCGCATGTTCCTACTAGCCATATGAATGTTCGTTTATTTTGTTTATTTGATAGCAATGGCAATATAAAAGATTGGTGGATTGGAGGCGGTTATGATTTAACACCCTACCTCCCATACCGGGACGATATTAAAATTTGGCATAAAGAAGCTAAACACCTCCTAGATTCTTTTGATAAAACATATTACAAAAACTTTTCTAAAGAATGTAATGATTATTTCTATATTCCTCATAGAAAAGAAAGAAGAGGAGTTGGTGGAATTTTTTTTGACAATCTTAAAGATCTATCAATAGAAAATAGTTTAATCTTTTTAGAAAATGTAGCAAAGCAGTATTTAAATTCTTATGTTGAGATAGCAAGCAAAAGAAAAGACACTAAATATTCACAAGTTGAAAAAGAGTTTCAGTTAATTCGCAGAGGAAGATATGTTGAGTTTAATCTTGTATATGATAGGGGCACAGCCTTTGGGCTTCAATCAAATGGAAGAATAGAATCCATTTTGGCCTCACTACCCGCAGAAGTAAAATGGTCTTATAAAAAAGACGATGAGTATAAAGCTTTAGAAAAAAAGCTGCTTAAATATATTAATGAAGATTGGAATGTCTAAAAAATTTAAACTCGGTGTTGTTGGCGATCCAATAGAGCACTCTTTATCACCTTTTATACATTCAAGATTCTCAAGAAATGAAAACGTAAATATAAACTACCTTGCTTACAAGGTTAATAATGACGATTTTGATATTTTTATTAAAGAATTTTTTCAAGATAAAGAAGCAAGAGGGCTTAATATTACATTGCCACACAAGAAGAGAGCAGCTTCACTTGAAGGTAAGATTTCTCAAGAAGCTCAATACATCAATGCTGTCAATACCATATTCAATGATAACGATAATCTTCATCTATTTTCTACCGATGGCGCTGGCTTCATTAAAGATATTGAAAATAAAAAATTCAGTCTTAAAAATAAAAATATATTAATAATAGGTGCTGGCGCTGCAATTGAGAGCATCCTCTATAGAGTAGCGATAGCTAAACCAATGGATATTACTATTATTAATAGAACTATTGAAAAAGCTGACAGACTTATCAGAAAGTTTGGAAATTTGACTAAGATTAAATCAGGAGTTGATACAGATAAACCTTTTGATTTAGTAATTAATGGAAGTTCAGCCGGTCTGACAGGAGATTTTTTTCCTGAAGAAAATATACCTTTAACATCTAAAACTTATTTTTATGACTTAAATTATTCTTTAACTGAAACACCTTTTTGTAAATGGGCAAACGAAAAAGCAGACAATGTTCACGATGGTATGGGAATGCTTGTTTATCAAGCAGCATATTCATTTGAAAAGTGGTTTAATATTTTCCCAAATACAGACAAAGTAATTAATGACCTTGAAGAAATGAGAGAATGAAAAAATTTGTTCAATTTATAGCAGGTGCCGTATGCCCAGAATGTAAGAGTCTTGATACCATTGCAATTAATGCGAATGACGATGAAATATACTGTGTAAAATGTGAATTTAAAGAAAAAAGACCAACAGATCCCACCATTAAAAGCGAAGAAAGAATTAATGTTATTAATCTTGAAGAGTTTAAGAAAAACAGGAACTAAATTAATAGTAATTAAATCATCAAAGATATATCATACTGAGCATAAAAATATTTAATATTTTTGCTTTATTGTATATATATAAATAGCTTATAATATACTATAACTGATTTTTATTATTTAGAGACACACTTTAATTATTTGGGCGGATAATGTTATACAAATTTTTTAAAAGCACAAAACTGAGACTATTTCTGTCTTTCTTGGTGTTAACTTCGCCTTCAATAAAAGCTGATTGGTTTGCCTTAAACATGACAAGAGGAGTTACAGATGTCAGTAATGAAGTCTTTGAACTCCACATGCTGATTTTCTGGATATGTGTTGCCATTGGTGTAGTAGTTTTTAGTGTGATGTTTTATTCAATGTGGGCACACACAAAAAAGAAAAACCCAGAACCAGCTAAATTTCATGAGAATCATAAATTAGAGATAGCATGGACCATCATTCCTTTTCTTATTTTGATAGCTATGGCAGTTCCTGCATCTAAAACTCTTGTAAAGATATACGACGATGAAGCAGGCGACATAAATATTCAGGTTACTGGTTATCAATGGAAATGGCAGTACAGATATTTGGAGGATGATGTAAGTTTTTTTTCAAATTTATCAACTGACTTAGATGAAATATATAACTTAGTTCCCAAAGGGGAGAACTATCTTCAAGAAGTTGATGAGATGGTTGTTATACCTGTAGGTAAGAAAGTCAGGTTTTTGATCACAGCAAATGATGTTATTCATTCATGGTGGATGCCTGCTTTTGCAATAAAACAAGACGCCATTCCAGGCTTCGTTAACACAGCATGGACTGTTGTTGATAAACCAGGTATCTACAGAGGCAAATGTACTGAGCTTTGTGGTAAAAATCATGGCTTTATGCCTATTGTGGTTAAGGTTGTGGAGCAAGAAGAATATGACCAGTGGGTTAATGAAAAAAAACAAGCCGCAATAAGGCTTGCCGAACTGACAACGAAAGAATGGACAACGGCAGAGCTAATGGAAAGAGGTGAGACAGTATACGATATTAATTGTGTAGTCTGCCATCAAACAGAAGGTCAAGGTATTGCAGGAATATTTCCTGCTCTAGCTGGCAGTGACATAGCTTTGTATGAAAAAGATAAGCATATAGAAATTCTTATGGAAGGAGTTTCTGGCGCAGCCATGAATTCGTTTGATTATCTTTCAGAAGTTGAACTTGCTGCAGTTATAACTTATACCAGACAGGCTTGGGGTAATGCGGAAAACGGTGACGGAGAGATAGTCATACCCAAAGATATAGTAGATTACAAAGAACCAAAAATTTAAGAAAAGGAAATTTTTATGAGCGCAGTTATAGAAAATCACCACGACGATCATCATCATGGTCCTGCAAAAGGAATAACAAGATGGCTTTATACAACAAACCATAAAGACATAGGAACCCTATATCTTTGGTTTAGCTTTGCCATGTTCTTAATAGGCGGCGCTATGGCTATGGTTATTAGAGCTGAATTATTTCAACCTGGTATGCAAATAGTTGAGCCAGAGTTTTATAACCAGATGATAACTCTTCATGGACTGATAATGATATTTGGTGGAGTAATGCCTGCATTCGTTGGTCTTGCCAACTGGCTAGTTCCAATGATGATTGGTGCACCTGATATGGCCTTACCAAGGATGAATAATTTAAGTTTTTGGATTTTGCCTTTCGCGTTTTTTGTTTTACTTTCCTCTTTATTCATGGAAGGCGGAGCACCTAACTTTGGTTGGACTTTCTATGCTCCTTTATCAACGACATATGCACCGCCAAGTGTAACTTTCTTTATATTTTCTGTTCACATAATGGGAGCCTCATCCATCATGGGATCAATAAATGTTGTGGTTACTATAATGAATATGAGAGCTCCCGGTATAACTTTAATGAAAATGCCATTGTTTGTTTGGTCTTGGTTGATAACAGCATATTTATTGATAGCAGTTATGCCTGTTTTAGCTGGTGCTGTAACGATGATGCTAATGGATATCCACTTTGGAACTAGCTTCTTTAATGCTGCTGGAGGAGGAGATCCAGTGTTATTTCAACATATTTTTTGGTTTTTCGGTCACCCTGAAGTTTACATTATGATCCTCCCTGCTTTTGGGATTGTCTCTCACATAATTGAAACCTTCTCAAGGAAACAACTTTTCGGCTATTCTTCTATGGTATGGGCAATGCTTTCCATCGCAATTTTGTCATTTGTGGTCTGGGCTCACCATATGTTTACGGTAGGGATGCCGCTGGCTGCTGAGATATTCTTTATGTGGGCAACCATGTTAATTGCCGTCCCAACAGGAGTTAAAGTCTTTAACTGGGTGGCAACTATGTTCCGTGGATCAATAACATTTGAAACACCTATGTTATTTGCTGTTTCATTTGTTGTACTATTCACAATTGGTGGATTATCTGGATTAATGCTGGCAATTGTTCCAGCTGACTTTCAGTACCATGATACCTATTTTGTAGTTGCGCATTTTCACTATGTTTTAGTCCCAGGTGCAATATTTTCTATCATGGCTGCCGTTTATTACTGGATACCAAAATGGTGCGGAAATATGTATGACGAAAGGCTTGGAAAGCTTCATTTTTGGTTATCGTTCATAGGCGTAAATGTAACTTTTTTCCCACAGCATTTTATAGGTTTGGCTGGAATGCCAAGAAGATATCCAGATTATGCGCTTCAATTTGCTGATTGGAATATGGTTTCTAGTGTTGGAGCATTCTTATTTGGATTCTCTCAGCTTTTATTCTTATTCATCGTTATTAAAACTGTTATGGGCGGAAAGAAGGCTACATCTAAAGTTTGGGAAGGTGCAAAAGGTCTTGAATGGACAGTTGCATCACCTGCTCCTTATCATACATTCTCAACACCACCTAAGGTTGATTAATGAACAAGGGCGCAAAAAAGACATTGATAAAACTGATAGTTGCAGTTCCATTAATGTTTGCTTTTGGATTCGCACTAGTTCCTTTATATGATGTTTTTTGTGAAGTAACCGGTCTTAATGGTAAGGTTTTTCAATCCGAGCATTCAGATGAGCTTGTTGTAGAAGATGGAAGGCAGATATCCCTCCAGTTCATTTCAACAAATAATGAAAATATGCCATGGACCTTTGAACCTTCAGATCAAGTAATGGATATCCAAACTGGTAAATATCATACGGCTACTTTTTATGTAAAGAATACAACTGATAAAACAATGACAGCTCAGGCGGTTCCAAGTGTGGCACCTTCAAATGCTGCTGAGCATCTTAAGAAGCTTGAATGCTTCTGTTTTGAGCAACAAGAGTTAAAACCAGGAGAGGAAGCTTTGTTACCAGTAAAACTTCTTGTGTCTAATGAATTACCTTCAAACATCAAAAATATAATATTGTCTTATACAATTTTTGACATTACTGAATATAATGATGATGAAAAATTAGCTCATCATCAAATGGATATGGAGTAAGATTAAAACATGAGCGGCGGAAGTTATTACGTACCAGATCAAAGCAGATTTCCAATATTTATGGCATTTTCTTTGTTTGTTCTTGTTATGGGCGCTTCAAGTACAATAAATAATCTAGATAATCCTGAGAGCAACTCTGTGTATATATTATATTCAGGCTTTGCTTGTTTATTTTTGACAATGTTTTTTTGGTTTAGACAGGTCATTAAAGAACACCTTGCAGGATTAGATTCTAATCAATTAAAACAATCATATGTTTATGGTATGGCATGGTTTATATTTTCCGAAGTCATGTTTTTTGCAGCATTTTTTGGTGCATTGTTTTATGTAAGAACTTTTGCAGTTCCATGGCTTGCTGGAGATGGCGCTAAAGGAGACGCAATAACAGCAATTGAGCTATGGCAGGGTTTTGAATCAACTTGGCCTGTTATAACAACTCCTGATCAGGGATCCGAATATGTGCTTGCTGAAAAAAGCATGGCATGGCCCGGATGGGATCATGCCTTAAAGTGGCTACCTTTATGGAATACTATTGTTTTACTAAGTTCTAGTGTGACTGTACACATAGCTCACCTTGCATTGAAAAATGGCAACAGAAAGAAATTTAATACCATGCTTGGAGTAACTGTTGGATTGGCTTTAATTTTTGTGGGTCTTCAGGCGGCAGAGTATTACGAAGCATATGCTCATTATGGATTAACCTTAAATTCTGGCATTTATGGATCTACATTTTTTATGCTTACAGGCTTTCATGGTTTTCATGTAATGATGGGAGGTTTTATGTTAGCAGTAATGCTTGCTCGTTCTGTTTTTGCTGGCCATTTTGAAGAACATGATCACTTTGGTTTTGAAGCAGCATCCTGGTATTGGCATTTTGTAGATGTAGTTTGGGTGATGTTATTTTTATTTGTTTACATTCTTTAAGGTAATACACTATTACCAAGTTCACCCGTATAAAGACCGATAGTCACCAAAATGATTAGTAAAGCAGCAAAGAAAACTCTCAAGCCTAAAAGATAAACTGTCCTCTTTCTTCCTGTTTCACCTTTATCAATCAGAAGAAAGAAAAGTCCTCCACCGAGAGACAAAAGTAAAAGAGGTATAACGATATATATAAGTGTGGTTATCATAATAAAATTTTAAAGCATATATACTTTAATAAATAGAGATGAAAAAGAATAAATTTAATCCTGGAATACGAATCACAATATTTTTTGTATTCTTTGCTATTCTATTTTTTTCCCTAGGGTTGTGGCAAATTGAAAGAGGCCAATTTAAAAATCAAATCCTTATTGAATTTGAAAAAAATATTACAAAAAATCCATCATACTTAAATGCAAATTCAGAAAAATGGGACAGAGTATTTGTTGAAGGAACTTGGATAAATTCAAAACAAATATACATTGACAATGTAATTTATGGAGGAGCGGCTGGCTATAAAGTTTTAACCCCTCTTCAGATAAAAGAAACAAATGAATTATTACTAGTTGACAGAGGTTGGATAAAGCAGAACGAATATAGGGACAATCTCCCCAATATAAAGATAGTTGAAGAAGAGGTTTTTGTTACCGGCATACTTGAGCTACCTGAATTAGGATTAGTTTTGTCCGATGATATTGTTACTAATGCTTGGCCCAAGGTATCTCAGACTAAAAATTTAGAGGTATTAGCTAACGAGTATAAACAGTCAGTGTATCCAATGATTCTGGTGGCAGACCCAGTACTTAAAAACAGTCTAGAATATATTAAAATAGTTCCTACAAACATGACTCCGGTTAAGCATTATGGATATTCAGCACAATGGTTTTTAATGTTTACAGTATTGTGTTTAATGTATGTTTTTTATGGATTTAAAAGAAATGCGAAATAAAATTTATTTATCTATTATTTTACTTACACCACCAATAGTTTTACTTTTGTCATGGCTTTACTTTACTCAGATATTCGATCCTGATGGTAGCTATGACGGAAAAACAAGACAGAATGGGGTTTTCTTCAATAGTTATTTTAATTTTAATCAATTTAAAAATAGTCAGGGCAATGGGGACATATTAGAGTTTGAAGATGGTAAATGGGTATTGTCAGTTTATGTAACTAATGCAGACAAAAGCTCTGATTCAATTTACTTGATGAGACAGTTAAATGTTGCACTTAATAGAGATATTAATAAATTGAAAAGAGTTATTTTTTACTCAAATAAAATGTTAGAAGGTGACCTAGATAAAATCAAAGCTGATTATCCCAGAGTAGAGATCGTAGAAGATAAGAATGGAGTTTTGCTTAATGTTCTTGAAAGAAATTCAAAATTAAATTTCAACGATGAAAATCCAATCTTTGTAATAGATCCGTATGGTAGGGCAGTGATGTACTTTGATCCTAATACGGATCCAAAATTAATTTTAAAAGACTTAAAGGTGTTAATTTAATGAATAATGTAAGAAATTTATCTTTTATTGGAATCTGTATGGCATTTGTGGTCATAGCCCTAGGTGCTTGGACTCGTCTTGTAGATGCTGGACTGGGCTGTCCAGACTGGCCAGGTTGCTATGGTTTTGTTTTTTGGCCAAACGATGAAGCCGAAATAGCTTTAGCTGAAAGTAGATTTCCTATGTTTCCCTATGATATTAATAAGGCAATTCCAGAACAAGTTCATAGGATTTTTGCAGCATCCCTGGGGGTTATAGCAATAATTTTGGTTGCCCTATCATCTAACACTCAAAGTAAGTCGATTCAGAGATGGTCAATATTTCTATTAGTGCTTATATGTTGCCAGGGCTTATTTGGTTACCTGACTGTAAGCTTAAAGCTTCTGCCAATAATAGTAACTATTCATCTTTTTGGGGGATTTGCCACTTTAACACTTTTGTATTTTATATATCTTAAATCAAGAAATTTTCAGATTTTGAATCAGATAAATATTTCACACCTTAAGACAATAGCTTCTGTAGCAATGGCGGTATTAATTTTTCAAATATTTTTAGGTGTGTGGACCAGTACCAACTATGCATCTCTTGCATGTGCTGACTTTCCAACTTGTCAAGGAAGCTACCTGCCAGAAATGGATTTCAAGAATGGATTTAATCTTAATCAAGAGGTTGGACCAAATTATCTTTATGGATTACTAGATAATCCAGCCAGAGTTGCAATACATTATTCGCATAGAGTTTCTGCATTAATCGTTACTTTTATATTTTTAATTCTAATGTCAAGATTGTGGTTTTCTGATGCAGCACCATTAGCATCAACGCTTGGTATTTTGCTGATTACTCAAATAACACTTGGAATCATAAATGTTATATATGTGTTGCCTTTATATGTTGCTATAGCTCACAATTTGGTAGCTGCATGCCTGCTTCTAGCAACCTTCACGGTTAATTATTTAGCTTGGAAAAAATGACACTTCTCAAAAGCTATTATCAATTATGTAAACCCAATGTAGTTTATATGATGTTGATATGTGCTTTTGTTGGAATGCTGTTGGCCGAGCAAACTGTTTCATCATATTCTTATCTTTTTATAGCGCTTACTGGAATTGCTTTGTGTGCAGCATCAGCTGCAGCCATAAATCAAGTAGTTGATAGAGAGGCAGATGCTTCAATGACAAGAACAGATCAAAGACCTTTACCAAAAGGTGATTTATCAGTAATGCATGCCTCTATATTCGCTTTTGTTATTGGGTTACTTGGCTCTATGATTTTGTATCTTTATGTGAATACCTTAACAATGATTCTCACAATAGGATCCTTGATCGGATATGCATTCATTTATACAATTTATTTAAAAAGAGCTACACCCCAAAACATTGTCATTGGTGGATTAGCGGGCGCTGCGCCACCTTTACTAGGATGGTCATCTGTAACAAACACCATTGATCCCTTCGCACTTTTATTGGTTTTGATTATATTTGTTTGGACTCCTCCACACTTTTGGGCTTTAGCAATTTATCGAAAAGAAGAATATGCAAAAGAATCTATTCCAATGATGCCAGTTACTCACGGAGTTGCTTTCACCAAGCTTCAGATTGTTTTGTACACCATAATTTTATTTATTGTAAGTGTTTTACCATATGTGGTTTTAATGTCAGGAATAATTTATTTAGTTTCTGCATTAGTGCTTAGCACAATATTTTTATATTACTCCGTAAATCTTTTCTACAGTAATGATGACCAAGATGCCATGAACACTTTTCAATATTCTATCTATTACATTTTTTTAATCTTCTTGGCATTATTAGTAGACCATTACATAATTGCTTAGTTATGACAGTTAGAAATAACGTATTCTTAATAATAATCTTCATAGTTATGGTTTTAGCCCTGTTTATAAATAAGTTAACTACCCCGAGAGTTCTCAGCAAAAATGAACTTTTAATAAATGGACTTTTTTTATATGAAAAGCCAAAAGAGATTTCAGATTTTACTTTTTTTACCGCAAATGGAGCTGAGTTCAAAAAATCAAATTTAAAGGGAAAATGGACTTTGATGTATTTTGGATTTACTCGATGTCCTGACGAGTGTCCAACCACAATGTATCAAATGTCAAAACTAGTAAAAGTTTTAAGAGAAAAGGAATTTCCTTTAGAGGATAAGCAGTGGGTCTTAGTTTCAATAGATCCAGAAAGAGATTCACCGAATGATATTGATAAATATGCTAAAGGTTTTGATCAAGATTTCATAGGAGTCGTTAATTCAAGACCTATGTTGCTAAGTTTAGCAACACAATTATCTGTAAATAATGTTATGCCAAGTGGAAATGCAATGGATCACTCACATCTTGATAATCATGTTAATAATATTATCCTTCTAAATCCAAAAGGAGAATTCGCAGGCATATTTAGACCACCATTTAATATTTCAAGACTTTCTTTAACTTATCAATCAGTAACTACTAAATAAATCTAAATATTGTATTAATTACTAATTTACTGAATCGAGAATTAAGCTATAAAAAGCACTAATCTTTATATTTTAATTACTACTTTTCCTTTAGCTTTTCTATCTTTTAAATGAGCTATTGCATTTGCTCCATCTTCTAAACTAAAAGAGTCAGAAACCTCTGGATTTATTTTCCCATCAGCATGAAGCCTAAACAATTCCTCAAAATTTTTCTTATTTTCTTCTGGAAACATCCCAACCCAAGCTCCCCAAAAAACGCCAACAATTTTCATACCCTTTAGCAGGGCAAGATTTATAGGAATTTTAGGAATTTGGCCTGCAGCAAAACCTATCACTAGATACCTGCCGTCCCAGGCAGTAGCTCTAATACATGGTTCAGAATAAGCATCACCTACAGGGTCATATACAACATTTGCTCCAGCACCGCCTGTTAATTCTTTAATCTTAGATGAGAGCTCTTTTTGCTGATCTTTATCAAGATTACCTGTTGGGTAAATAAAAGCTTCATCGGCACCATGCTCAAGAGATAAATCAATCTTTTCCTGAGAAGAAGCTGCAGCTATAACTTTAGCCCCCATTGCTTTCCCAAGCTCAACAGTAGCAAGCCCTACACCCCCAGCTGCTCCAAGAACTAGGAGAGTTTCTCCTTCTTTCAATTCAGCCCTTTGTTTAAGTGCATATAATGATGTTCCATAGGTCATAGGAAGTGCTGCAGCAGTATCAAAGCCCATAGATTCAGGAATTTTTACAACAGCATGTTGTGGAGCAAGGATTTTTTCTGCAAATGCACCCAGTCCAGTCATTGCAAAAACACGATCTCCAACATTAATGCTTTCAACTCCCTTGCCAACAGCAGAAACAATTCCAGCAGACTCTCCACCAGGAATAAACGGAAGCTCTGGTTGAAATTGATACAACCCTTGAATCATTAAGACATCAGGGAAATTAATACTACATGCTTTATTTTCGATAATGACATGACCATCAAGTAATTCTGGTTCAGGCACCTCATTGAATTGCAATTTATCTGGCATGCCAAGTTCAACACACTGCAAAGCTTTCATATTTCCCCCTATAGATTCGAATTGTAGTTCCCAACATATGTATCCATTTCTTCTTTTGAATTTTTTGGAATATTGTTAAGTTTTTCTAATGATAACTCCGCTTCAATTTTTATACTATTAATATTTTGATCATAATCTGCCCTGAGACTTTCGGTGTTACTTTTTGCTTTTGCTAAACCTGTGACATGGAATCCACTTTCCAAAAGACTGCCTTTAGACTCAGAAGATATATACTCGATTGATTCAAAATATTCACTTGAATTTTCAAACATTTCTGCTAAAAGTTTGAGATCATCCATTAAGAGATTTTTTGCTTCATGAATATTCATATCTAATCCTTTATAAGAAATTACAGTATTTTCATTTCTTCCCTGATATATGGCCTTATATTCATTTCTATCCATAGTCTTTTTTTCATTTGCATCAATTTTGTCGCTAGGATTAACAAGACAATAAATTAAAAATAAATCAATAAATCTAATGTGATGCTCAGACATTCCTGTAATTTCATTTGGAGAAATATCTATACCTCTTATCTCCAAATACTCGATACCAAAATTGCTGAGCAGATCAAGTGGCCTGTAATTATTATAAGAAGAGCGTTTAGGTCTAATGGAATCATAATATTCATTTTCAATCTGAATGATTCCATCTGAAATTTGTTGATAGTTTCCTTGAGGATCTTTTAAACCTTTATTAGAGAATTCTGAGAAGGGTATCGTTATAGCCTTTTTTATTTCTTTAAGAAAATCATCCAAGGAGTTGTATTTAATATCTAAGTTTTTTTGTGCTTTACTTTGGTAGCCAATTTCACTCATTCGTAGCGAAGTAGCATCTTTGAGATACATATCATCAGAGCTTAATTTATTGAGATTATGTTCTCTACCCTTTACAAAAGAATTATCAACGATATTTGTTTGTCCATACATAAGCAAAACAAACCAATACAATCTTTTGAAGTTTCTTATTAAGCTTAAATACGCCTCGTTAATCATTTTTTGATCGTCAGACCTAATGAATTTTGATAAAGAGTTTTTTTCAACAGAAAAGTTATAGTGCATTCCTGAAACACATTGCATTGTTGGACCATAACGAACTTTTAGGCCCTTTCTGTAGACATGCTTAAGAAGCCCAGTGTTACTTTGATGATAAAAACCAAGATTTATATCATCTTCGTTTTTAATTTTTGGAGGCATAGAGAAGGGCCAAAGCATTTCATTTGAATCAATATTTTGAGCAACAAATACATGCAAGGAGTATAAAAAATTACTTAGATCATTTATGTTTTCAAAAACTGGTGTGACAAGTTCTATTTGGGCTTCTGCAAAATCAGTAGTAATAAATTTATTTGTGAGCGCAGAACCTAATGAAACTGGATGAGGAGAGTTTGAAATATTTCCGTTTCTATCAACTCTAAAAAACTCTTTTTCAATACCTCTTCTGATAATTAAATTTTCAAAGAACCCACTTTCTTTTAGATTTAAGAGAATGCTTGTGAAAGATTCATTAGCCATCAAATCCAGGACCAGCTGCAATTATTTCTGGTTTAGCATCAAATCTTTTAAAGTTATCTTGAAACTTTTTAACTAATTCATTTAGATATTTTTTATACTCTTCTTTGTCTTTCCAAGTATTAATTGGATTCAAAAGCTTTGTGTCAACTCCTTCGATAGATAAGGGAACGCTTAGGTTTAATCCTGGTACTAACTCAGTCTCTATGTCATCCAGTTCACCATCTTGGATGGCATTAACTATTCTTCTTGTTGTAGGAATCTTAAATCTAGAACCAATACCATACGGACCACCTGTCCATCCTGTATTAACCAAAAACACCTTAGAGCCAAAAGATTCAATTCTTTTGATTAAGAGGTCTGCGTATTCACTTGCAGGTCTTGGGAAAAAAGGCGCTCCAAAGCAGGTAGAGAAGGTGGATTCAATATCAGCACTTGAACCAACCTCAGTAGAACCTACTTTTGCAGTGTATCCACTTAAGAAATGATAAGCAGCTGCTTCTTTAGATAGTATAGATACTGGTGGTATGAGGCCTGTAAGATCGCAGGTAAGAAAAATGATTGTTTTTGGTTCACCAGCTGCATTTTCTGGCACAGCTGCTTCTATATGTGATCTTGGGTAACAACATCTACCATTTTCAGAAAGTGAGGTATTTGAATAATCAGGATTGCCTTCTTCATCTAAATATACATTTTCAATAACACTACCATGTTTAATTGCTTTAAAAATTACTGGTTCATTTTCTTCAGATAGATCAATAGTTTTTGCATAACAACCACCTTCAAAATTAAATACGGATCCCTCGCTCCATCCATGTTCATCATCGCCAATCAAAGAACATTTAGGGTCAGCTGATAAAGTTGTTTTTCCTGTTCCAGACAAGCCAAAAAACAATGCAACGTTACCGTTAGCGTTTACATTTGCTGAGCAATGCATAGGCAACACATTTTTTTCTGGTAATAAAAAGTTTTGAACAGAGAACATAGATTTTTTCATTTCACCCGCATACTTCATTCCTGCAAGTATTACTTTTCTTTTTGCGAAATTAATAATTACGCAACCATCTGAATTTGTACCATCAGTCTCAGGATTACATTTAAAATTTGCTGCAGATAGAATCTGCCATTCCTGTTTATTTGATGAATTGTAATCTTTTGTACATACAAAAATTAGCCTAGCAAAAAGAGAATGCCAAGCTGTTTCAGTTATAACTTTAACTGGTAAGTAATGTTCAGCATGAGATCCAACATGAACATGCGATACGTATCGATTTTTTTCTGCAAGGTATGAATCAACTTTATTCCATAGAGCATCAAATTTTTCTTCATTAAAAGGTTTATTAACATCACCCCACTCTATGAGAGCATCAGTACTAGGCTCTTTTACTATAAATCTGTCATTAGGACTTCTTCCGGTACGAGCGCCTGTTGTTGTTGAGAAGGCTCCATTGTTAGCAATAATACCTTCATTATTTTCAACAGCTAAAGCTATGAGTTCTTCTGTTGGAAGCTCAAGCGCGGAAGTTGTTTGGAGTTCTTTATCCATGATTACTAACAAATATTATAGGTACTTGGGGGGAATAATTATATATGTAGAGGAGATAATTATGTACCTATAATATTCTATTCGTTAGTAATTATCTGAATTAATATGTAGTCTAGTAAAATTTATTATGACAATAAAGTCAATTAACAGTTGGAAGCTATTGTTTATAGGCTTTTTTGGTAAATTTTTGTGTAGTTTTACTACAAAAAACTTACTATTTCGTTATCTTGTTAATCTTAGTAAACAGGTTATTAGGTAAATAACAAAGAACAAAAGACCCCACTCAGCAAAATTTAAAATAAACCTCCAGCCATCAACTGCACAACTTGGACCTCCTGCAATAGTTCTACTAATTGCATTAATAATTCCAAAATAATCAACTTGGGTATGAAAAGGCATACTACAACCACTCAACTGGGACAGCTCATCCACAGTCATATTTTGTATATATATTTGTCTTGAAGTCACTAATATCCCAAGAATTGAGGAGATCGCTATAAGCAATCTCCCTATTATTTTTTGTTTAACTAGAATTCCAATAAGTGCACTTATTGCTAAAAGAGCAAAGACATATCTTGTTAGAATGCATAAAGGACAAGCCTGAAGAAACATAATTTTATCCATAGCTATGGCAATAACAATTATTGAGGATGATGATATAGCTACAGCCTCTTCGAATCGATTGTGAAAAATATTTTTCACTAGAGATAAAACTTTTTTGAACATTTTTATTTAATTTTTTCCATTATAGAAAAACAAGAGTCATAATACATTATATAAAAGACAAACATGAAAAATAGAATTTTTGTAATAGATGGCTCTTCGTATTTATATCGAGCCTATCACGCCATGCCACCACTCAGCACTTCTTCTGGACAGCCAACTGGTGCTGTGAAAGGAGTTACAAACATGCTTATGAATCTAAAGAAAGAGAGTGATGAATCTCCTATTGTTGTTGTTTTTGATGCCAAGGGAAAAACTTTTAGAAACGAAATTTATTCAGAGTATAAAGCTAATCGTCCTCCAATGCCTGATGAGCTTAGGGATCAATTGAAACCAGTAAAAGATATTTGTAAGGCTATAGGCTTTCCCTTAATTGAAATAGAAGGGGTTGAGGCTGATGACGTAATAGCAACTATTACTAGGATGGCAAAAGATGCACAATTTAAGTGTGTTGTGTCCTCCTTAGATAAAGACTTAATGCAACTAGTTGAAGACCCTGATACCACTTTAATGAATACTATGAAGAATGAAATTTTTGATGAAGCAAAAGTTTTTGAAAAGTTTGGAGTAAAGCCAAATCAAATTCGAGATATGTTGGCTTTAGTAGGAGATACATCTGACAACATACCAGGCGTGCCTAAAGTGGGTCAAAAAACTGCAGCTAAATGGTTAATTGAGTATGGTGATTTAGAAGCAATCAAAGAAAATGCCGATGCAATAAAAGGGGTTGTTGGAGAAAATTTAAGAAACAGCCTTAATGATCTTGATAGGAATGTCGAGTTAGTTTCTTTAAAAGAAGATGTAGATTTAGGATTTAGTTTTGATGACTTGCTTAAATTTAATCCTAATGATGAGGAACTTAATAAACTTTTTGCAGAGCTTGAATTTTCAGCAGCAAACAAAGACAAGCAAGAAGCTTCAAAAAAAGATGCAAAGTATGAAACTGTTTTATCTGAGAGTGATCTAAAAAAATGGATCTCAAAAATTAATAAGTCCACAGCTTTTGCTATTGATACAGAAACAGATTCCGTGCACATAGTATCCGCCAATCTTATTGGCATATCTCTTTCTGTAACTGAAAGCGAGGGTTGTTATATTCCAATAGGCCATAGCTATGACGATTGTCCTAAACAGCTAAGCATGGATTATGTAATAAAAACACTAGGCCCTGTGATTGAAGAAAATCAAGAAAAGGCTATAGGTCAGAATCTAAAATTTGATATACCTATTTTAGCCAGACATGGGATTGTTATAACAAAATTTTTAGCAGACACAATGTTGATGTCTTATGTTTTAAACAGTACTGCAACTCGACACGGAATGGATAGGCTAGCTGACTTTTATTTAAATTACACCACTACAAAATATACCGACGTAACAGGAACAGCGTCAAAACAAATACCTTTTTCAGAAGTTAAACTTGATATTGCAACAGATTACGCTGCAGAAGATGCAGATATAACCCTGAGGCTGTTTAATGTGTTGCAACCTATGTTAAAGGAGAAGCCTATTCAAAAAAAACTTCTAGATGATCTTGAATATCCATTGGTCCATGTTCTTTCAAGAGTTGAACAAAACGGCGCAAAAATTGATAAAGAAAAATTAGCTAGCCATTCAAAAGAGTTAAGCGCAAAAATTTCTGAGCTTTCTTCTGAAGCATTCAAAATTTCAGGAGAAGAATTTAATCTTGATTCTCCAAAACAACTTCTTGAAATTCTGTACGAAAAATTAGGACTACCTGTTCTAAAGAAAACACCAAAAGGACAACCATCAACTAATGAAGATACTCTACAAAGACTTGCAGAAGAATACGAGATGCCAAAGATTATTTTGCAATATAGAACTTTAGCAAAACTAAAGTCTACTTATACTGATAGTCTTATTAATATAGAGAATCCTAAGACCGAAAGAATTCATACCTCATATCAACAAGCAGTTACTTCTACAGGCAGGCTTTCGTCAACAGAGCCAAACTTACAAAATATTCCTATAAAAACTGCTGAGGGAAGAAGGATTAGAGAGGCTTTTGTTCCAGAAAAAGGCAATGTTTTAATTTCAGCAGATTATTCACAAATAGAACTTCGTATAATGGCCCATTTATCGGAGGACAATAATTTAACATATGCTTTTAACAATGATATTGATGTTCACTCATCAACTGCTGCTGAAGTTTTTGGAGTATCGATTGAGAATGTAACTCAAGATCAAAGAAGAAGTGCGAAAGCTATTAATTTTGGATTAATGTATGGAATGTCTGCTTTTGGGCTTACAAGACAGCTTGGTATACCAAGAGGTGAGGCGCAAGAATATCTTGATACTTATTTTGCAAGATATACAGGGGTAAGAGATTATATGAATAACATTAAAGCCCAAGCTAAAGAGGATAAATTTGTAGAAACGATAATGGGCAGAAGACTTTATCTAAATGAAATAAATGCAGCAAATGGTCTTAGAAGACAAGCTGCCGAAAGAGCTGCTATTAATGCACCACTTCAAGGTTCGGCAGCTGATATTATCAAAAAAGCTATGCTCGATATTGATGAGCTTCTCTTAAACGAAATGCCAGACGTAAAAATGATTATGCAGGTTCATGATGAATTAGTATTTGAGTGTCCAAAAGATAATGCAGATACTGTAATGCAAAAGATGAAAGATACTATGGAACAAACCGTAGATTTAAATATTCCTTTAATTGCTGAGGCAGCAATTGGCTCTAATTGGAATGAAGCTCATTAAAACTCTTTTATAGCCACCTCCTTACATTTTTTGTGTAATTTTTCCATTCTTGATCGAAAAGTTTTTCCATAGCAACTTCTTCTGGCTTAATTTGGAATGTTGTTATAAATAATATAAATATACTGGTGAATAAAAGACCACCTATTACATTAAATTTAAAAGTCAAACCAAGCAATACAAGCGACATTCCTAAATACATTGGGTTTCTGGAGTATTTAAATATCCCATTCACTACTAGAGAAGATGCTTTTTCTATTGATATTGGATTGACAGTAGTTTTTTGTTTTTTAAATGAACTTACTGCTGCTGCAAAAACAAATATCCCAACCACAAATGAAATAATACTTAATGCGTTTAGTAATGAGTTACTAAATTCAGGAAAGAATGGTCTCGACAAGTAAATACATAGTCCAAAAAATAAAGTTACTATTGGAGGAGGGATTTTATTATTCATATTATTTTTTAATGCTATCAATGAATTCCTGAGCCACTTTTCTTTCTATACCTGAGGAAAAGAAATGACCACCAGAATATTTCTTAACTATTGGATTATCATATTTTTTAATAGCTTCTTCAACAAGTTGTGAATCTATTTCAACATCATCTTCCGCATAGGCAAAATAGCTTGGGATAGAATTACTACCAATAATATTGTGATCGTCAAGTCTGTTACTAGTAGCATTTCCTAAAAAGAACTTTTTAAAAAACTTCTCAGTGCCCTTAACCTCAAATTGTCCTTTGTAATGATCTAGGAGCTTTTTACTCATTAAACCTTCGTATTCTTCTATTCTCTTTAAAACACCTGGAACCAATAAAACTCTTGTTAATAAGTCACCATATAAAGGAACTTTCGCCACTGATAATAGAGGAATATTTGCAGAATTAATAAGCGGAACTTGGTAGCCAATAAAACTAATATTTTCTGGATTATTTGCAGCATATTTTGCAACAACTGCAGCACCAAAAGAGACGCCATACAATATTACATCTTCAACCTCACAATGTTTAATAAGCTCTTTAAGTTGCTTTTCCATAAGCTCAATACTTACATTGCTATGAACTCTATCTGAATAACCTCTGCCATATTGGTCATAGGTTATTACTCTGTAGTTATTTTCAACAAAGACATTTACATATTCCTCATATGCAAGTGATCCAAAAGTAGCTCCATGAACCAAAACAATAACTTCGTTGTTTTTATCTCCAATATCTTTATAAGAAGTAATGCCATCACTCAAACTAACTTCTTGATAGCCAGAATCTATCCTAAATTCATTTATATCAATATTTTCTCTATCAAAAGCGAAATATAAACAAGCTGGAGTAAATACAAATATTAAAAGAAGATAAATAATTTTTTTATTAAATAAGAAATTCAAATTATTTTTTTCTTTAAATTGGAATGAAGCTCACTAAACTTTATTGAAAGAATCATAATAGTTCATTTATTTTTTCAATAAAAAGTTTCCCAATTGTTCTGGTTTCTTTTGTTTTAAAATAAGTTTCTTCATAACCCCAATCCAGCTCTTCATTAATTTTTCTTAGCACATTTTTTGTTACAGATTCAGCATCAGAATTACTATCTTTGTAAACTCTTACATGTCCAGTTTTATGCCTTTTTAATGTATATGAACCATCAGATAGTTTTATTGTTGCTTTATCAACCACATCACTTTCAACAGGAGCATTCCTTCCGAGGATAGTATTTGATTTTTCTATGGCAGTGGTTGTTTTCTTTACTACTTCTCTTTCAAGCCCCTTTAATGATACGCCTAAGTCAACTCTACATGCATTTGAAAATTTAACTATTTCTGTTATTAAAATTTGCTTCTGAATGTCAGTTAACTCAACATCGTCGTCAGGCTTTTCATCAAATACTTTATTAATTTCATCATACACAACTTGATATGCTGATATGACATCGTCCGAGCCAATTGTAACGAGCCTTGCCATAACAAATGGTAATTTTTTCATTTCTTGTTCTTTTGATATGCGACCGTCTTCTAGCATCTCTTCAGTAGCATCAAAGATTTGCCAATAAATTTTCAGTTTTTCTTCGAATAATTTCTCTCCTTGCTTACTTTCTTGTTCAATTTCAGTTTGTTTATTTAAAAGATACATAGTTATGATTATTACAAAAGCAGCACCAAGAGAAGCTGCAACAATGCCTGAGGAGACAGGATCATCTACAAATTCTGTTAAAGGCTTAAACCCAAGATATACACAAACTGCAATAATTGTAAGTGCAGCTAAATTTTGTGCTCCTTTTTTTCTTGCATCATTTAATTTCATTATCTTCTCCCCAATTATTGATTAGTTTAAATAGTCTCTCTAAGGCCAATCGACTGTAAATTGATCTCCACCAATATTTACCGACCTAGTGCTTCCGTTCACAGTGAATTGAGCGGTTACATTCATACTTTTTCTTTTTGAATACTTTACCACCCAAGTTGATCCCAAACCTTTTTGTTTAAGGCCTCTAATTACATAGCCATATGGTGGGGTTATTATTGGTCTATTGTAAACATTTTGATATGTTTTTGCTGCAGCACCACCCAGTAAAAGATTTTTAAGCCAACCCATAGTTAACTTACTCTCTCTATTGGAACATATTTCATTTCCTCTCCAAGTAACACTTGAATACCATATTCTTTTCTAAGATCTGAGATTTTCATATAGAGATATTCTTCAGGAACTTTAAATGGCCATTTCTTTTTCATCTTAAAAGCTCTAAACATAACCTTTCTTTTAATACCTGAAACTTGCCAATACAGTTTTAGAAAACCCAAAATGCCTAGCTCTTTAAATAAATCCTTAGTTAGTTGTTTAATTTCAGGAAGTTTATTGTATCCAAGTATATACTTTAGCTTCCATTTGCTGCCCCATAGAACCCAAGTATCCAAAATAGCTTCTTGTTCTAAAGAAATATCAAGACCAAAAATTACGTGTGTACAGTCATGGTCTCGCATCAAAGTCCCAGACTCCAGAGTATCCATGAATACTTCTGTAGATTCAGGAAAAGATTTGTAATAACACTCTAAACCTTCTTGGAGCGTTAAATCACAATCTTGTTTTTGATATTCAAGCATTAATCTATAAAGTTTAGTATTTCTTTCGAAAGCTTGTCAAAACCAGTGATATCTTTTGATGAAACAGCTATTGCATCTGCTTCATTAACTTTGTTTTTAACAAGCTTAACAGTGTTAGTAATTTTATTATTTGATAACTTATCGCTCTTAGTGAGTACAGGGATAAAAGGAACATTGAAATCTCTACAAAGTTGAATCATATCCCAATCACTTTCTTTGAGAGGATGTCTGATATCCATAAAAATTATTACTGCTGTCAGTGCTTTTCTTTTTTGAAAGTACTCGCCTAATAGCGGTCCCCAATCTTTCTTTTTGGCTTTACTAGATTTTGCAAATCCATATCCCGGTAAATCAAGAAGCATCAAATCATCATTAACTTTAAAAAAATTAATCTCAGTCGTTCTCCCAGGCGTCTTGCTTATTCTGGCTAATTTTGGATTATCTGTAAGCGCATTTAGAGCGCTTGATTTTCCAGCATTAGATCTTCCTGCAAGCAAAATTTCATAACCAGCATCCTCGGGAAGATTTTTATAGTTTGTTACACCAAAAACAAACTCAGTTTTTTTAAAAAGGTTTTTCATTTAATCGTTTATATCATATCAACCTATGTTTATAATACACACCAATAAGACACACATTTATATTTTCAATGAAGTATTCTTTAATATTGTTTGTTTATTTTGGCCTAACAATCGGGTTGGATGCTGCTGATGATAAATCTAAAGAAATTAAAATGCCAGAAACATTTATTTCCGGTGATGCTACTAAAGGATCGCAGTTAGTCGAATCCTGTGCTGCGTGTCATGGCGCAGATGGCAATAGCATAAGCACAGATTGGCCAAAACTTAATGGTCAAAATCAAAGATATTTGTATGAGCAATTAAAATATTTTAGAGATGGAGAAAGAATGAATGTTTTAATGATGTCAGTTACTCCATATTTACAAACTTTAACTGATGAAGACCTTTTAGACATTGCAGCTTTTTATGCACAATATAACCCAACTGTAGGACAAGCTAAAAATGATGAAGATCTACTTGCCCTTGGAACACAGCTTTATAGATTTGGAAATATGAAAAAACAGATACCGGCTTGTACATCTTGCCATTCCGTTTACGGTGAGGGAAACAGTCTTGCAGGATATCCTTCAGTTGCAGGACAACAAATTGGGTATCTGACTTCATCATTAAAAGCTTATAGATCAAAAGAAAGAAACGCTGGAGAATCTTCATTGGTTATGCAGGCAATTGCAGAAAATCTTACAGATAATGAAATAGATGCTTTAGCAAATTACATGCATGGGTTGTATCAATGAAAAAAATTAATTTAATTACTTTAATGCTTGCTGTTTTTACTATTTCAGTTAATGCACAATTCAAGGTAGGTTTAGACTATAGAATAGTTGCAAATCCGCTTCCGGTTAAGAAAGATGGAGTAGTAGAGGTCGTAGAATCTTTTTGGTATGGATGTGGGGGTTGTTATTCCTTTGAGCCAGCTATAAATGATTGGTCTTCAAAACAGGGTGATGATGTTAAATTTTCTAAAATGCCTGTCCCATGGAGTAGCACTCATCAATTACATGCACAGCTTTATTACACAATTGATGCTTTAAAACTTGATCCTTCAACTCATTCGGCAGTCTTTGTCACCATTCATCAAGAAGGAGATTTTTTAGCAACGCCGAAAAGAATTAAAAATTTCTTAGAAAAATTTGGAGTTGCTCCTGAAGTTACAGAAAAATATTTAAATTCATGGGCCATCAAACAAAAAATAAATCGTGATGCAAAACACGCAAGACAATTAAAGATTGATTCAACCCCCATGGTGGTTGTTGATGGAAAGTATATTGTCGAACCAAAAAGATCTTATGATGAAATGCTTCAGATTGTTGATTATTTAATTGAACTCCAAAGACCTAATTCTTAAAACTATGAAAAATAAGATATTTCTATTAATCCTACCTTTATGTTTTTTATTTTTATTTAATGGTAAAAAGTATGAAGATGCTGTGAAGGACAGACTTATTGTTCCTGTGAAAATATGTCTTGAAGGCCAAGAATGTGGAACTGCTGCTCAAGCAAATCAAACAGCAGCTGTAGCGCCAGTTGCAGTAACAAAAGTTGAGCTTTCTGAAGGTTCAGAACATACCATCAAAATGTTAAATTCTGGCGAAGGTGGTCAAATGATTTTTGAGCCAGCTGTTATTAAAGTTTCTAAAGGAGATACCATACATTTTAAGGCAGTAGATATGTCACATAATTCTGCGACTATTGAAGGTATGGTTCCTGCTGGCGCTAAATCATGGGCTGGAGAAATGAATAGTGACATAAGTGTAACTCTAGACACAGAAGGCGTTTATGTTTATCAGTGTGATCCGCACGTGATGATGGCAATGATCGGTGTTATTCAAGTTGGTGAGGCAGTTAACATGAATGAGATTAAAGAAGCATCTCAGAAATTGAAATCTTCTTTTGTTATGAATTCTGAGAGAATTGATAATTATCTAAACCAGCTTTAATTTTTTTCTAATTTATCGAGTCTATCTTCAAGGTCAGAGATAATTCTTTCTAGATTTTCATATTTGGATTTTTTTACGTAACCACCCTGTTCAATCATTTTTTCTATTTGTGGCGATATCTTGCTTTCAATATCAGTAACAATGTCTTTAGGTATGAGGCTGCCAAATTTTTTAATTTCTTTCTCAAGAATTTTCTTTAAAGCTTCTGATAAATCTTTATTATCCATATTTATTATTTATTATTTCAGGTAAACGCTTCCATGAGCTAAATTCATCTGGTTTTGGAAAATTCTGATTCCAAATTGATTCATTATTATTAAACCACAATGATTTAATACCAAGATCATATGCAGCCAATATATCATTTACTTGGTGATCACCGATATGAAGAATCTCATCTATTTTTATATCCCCCATAATTTTAATTGCCTTATCAAAATGCGCTCTGTTAGGTTTACTATTTTTAGCCTCAAGAGAGCTCACTGAAAAACTGAAATATTTTCCAATACCGAATCTAAAAATATCAGCATTTCCGTTTGTTAAAACACCAAGTACAAAATTTTTTGATAATTGTTTCAATGCTGTTTCGACCCCATCAAACAGCTTAACCTCATGACGTTTGCTAATAAATACTGTGAATGCATCCTCAACAATCTTATTTCGATATTTTTCAGGAGTTATATGAGCTAATTTTTTTCTAAAGATTTCTTTTCTAAGTTTGCTTATATCCCATTTAATAGATTCATCTTCTTTTATTAGCTCTTCTCTTAGATTAAGAAAGTCATTCAGGTCTCCCCAATCTATCTTGCCAACTTTATTTTCAATCCATTTACGAGTTTCAACTTCTGCTTTAGTGATAGTTGGTACGTTGTCCCATAAAGTATCGTCAAGATCAAAGGTTATCATGCGAATTTTTTTACTCATTTTTTTGCTCTTGGATGTGCTTGATCATAAATCTTAGCAAGATGTTGATAGTCTAATTTTGTATATATCTGTGTTGTGGACAAGGAGCTGTGACCGAGCAATTCTTGAATAGTTCTTAAGTCGCCGCTAGATTCAAGCATATGTGTAGCAAAGCTATGCCTAAGCATATGTGGATGAATCGGAGGAAGGCCTTGTTTTACAGCCAACTTTTTTAATCTTATTTGGACGCTCCTAACGCCAAGCCTAGTTCCTTTAGAATTGAGAAACAGAGCTTCTGTTTTTGTTGCAATTTTCTTTCTTTCAACTAACCAGTTCTTAATGGCATTGATAGCAAATCTTCCTAGAGGAACTAATCTTGTTTTAGAGCCTTTACCAAAAACCCTTAGAAAGCTCATATTATCCTCAAAATCTGATAAATTAATATTTACTGTCTCTGACACTCTCAATCCCGAAGAATACATTAGCTCTACAATTGCCAAGTCTCTTATCTCAACAAGATTGGCAGGTTTAAAATTTAACAATTGTTCAACATTTTCAGGTGATAAAACTTCAGGCAAAGTATTTGGAGATTTTGGAGCAGTTATTAATTCAAAAGGTGAAGAGTTTACTAAATTATTTTTCTTAAGAAAACGAAAAAATCCTTTAGCTGAAGATAAATGCCTTTGAATACTTTTTGGATTGTTATTTTGATTATAAAGATTACCGATCCATGCAGAGCAAATTTCAGGACTGATGTCAGAATAATTTGAGATTTTTAGTTCTTTAATAAATGCACTTAATTTTCTTAAATCTCGTTCATAAGATTTTGTAGTATTTTCAGATAAATTTTTAACTTGAGAAATAAAAACTAAATATTGATTTATATCTTTAAGAATAAATGTAGATTCATTCATAGATTATTTTTCTAATTTTTTCTCTAGAATATCTCTTATGTACTCTATGAATGTTGTATCCTCATCTCCCAGATATTTTGTTCTGTCATAGCTTCCTAGCATAAGAAGACCAATTTCATTTTTAGCTATTACAACAGTTACTGCCATTGATTCAATCTTTTTATCTTTGAATAAAATGTTCATTTTTTCTGATGAAAATGACCCGCAATGAATTGCACCCTTGTGAAAAGATAGACCAGTTGTATTCTCCAATTCATCTAATTTTTCGTTTTTAAAAAAGGCAAGTTTAGGTTTATCAACTTTGAATTCTTTTTTAAATGCATTTTCAACTGTATTTACTATTTCTTTCTTATTTTTCGAACCTAAGATTTTAAGTGTTAGATCCTTTGACTTATTGAATAAGTCCTCATTAATAGATGCTGTTTTAATGAAAGTATTCAATAAGCTTATAAGGCTTTTATGTTCGTCTCTAAGTTTTGTAACTTGTCTTTCAAGCAAAGATGATGCAGATCCAGCCGCATGCTTAAATTTGAGCTCACTAACGAGTGATTCTCTTGTCTCAAAGAAATTCAAATTTTCTAATAAAAATAACTCAACATCTTTTGGATCTAATTTACTCATTTACATTACCTTTGTAAGAAAAGCTTGCTGGTCCTGACATTAATATACCATTTTTATCAAGTTTGAATCTTAATTCTCCGCCCATTGAACTTACTTTTAACGTATTTTGATTTAGATTAAGAAATTTAGTTGCTACGCATAATGAGGCAGAGCCACATGACAATGTCTCTCCGACTCCATTTTCATATGTCCTAATTTGTATATCGGCTTTATTTTTTTTAAAAATAGAAAGGTTTACATCAAACTTTTTTAATGTTGCATCTAAGCTTTTATATAAATTATCTAAATTAACTTTTTCTATGCATTTTTTCTCAATACATAGATGGTTATTTCCGATATTTGAGAAAAAGAATCTTTTTCCGGCTATTGCTTCAATTTTTTTGTAAATTTCGCGGGATACTCTCATCTCTGATGGTTGTTCAATATAAACAGAGACATCTTTTTTTTTGAGTGAACATAGAATATTTTTGGTTTTAGTTTGAATTTTAATTGGTGATAGTGGATGAAGACTGTTATCCCATATATATCTTGCCCCACATCTAATACCATTTAGACACATTCCTGCCTCAGACCCATCTGAGTTGTAAAATTTTATAAAAAAGTGCTTATCATATTTAGTAGGTAAGCAGATATGGATTAGTTGATCAAACCCAATGCCTGTATTCCTATTTGATATTTTCTTTACAAAGCTTTTCTTGATTTTAATTTCATTATCAATTGAATTTACAATTACAAAGTCATTGCCATTACCATGCCATTTTTCAAAATTAATATTCATAGAATAAAATTTTTAAAATATTATGGGGCCTTTTACACCACAACCTATTAATAGAAATAATAAACTAGAGTAAATAAAAGCTTTTAATAAAACCATGCTACATATTATTAGCAATAAAATTCACAATGTGAATCCTAATTAGTATTTATAAGTTTCTTCCTTAAATGGTCCTTCTTGTGGAACATTAATATAGTCTGCTTGCTCTTTAGTAAGTTGAGTAACAGTTCCACCAAAACCTTGGACCATAAGACTAGCCACTTCTTCATCTAGTTTTTTTGGTAAAACTTCAACAGTTAGCATTTCAGCTTTTTTGTCTGCATCATTCACATTAGCGTAGCCTTGTTTATATAAATGAATTTGTGCTAAAACTTGATTTGCAAATGATCCATCCATAATTCTGCTTGGGTGACCTGTAGCATTCCCAAGATTTACTAATCTTCCCTCTGCAAGCAGTATGATGTAGTTTTTACTTGAGAGATCTGGTGTCCCATCAGGAGGAGTATCTCTAAAAACTCTATGCACTTGAGGTTTAATTTCATCCCAATAGTAGTTTTCTCTCATAAAAGCAGTATCAATTTCATTATCAAAATGCCCAATATTACATACTACCGCAGTATTTTTTAAAGTGCTTAACATTGCTGAATCACATACATTTACATTACCAGTTGTTGTAACTATTAGGTCTGTATCCCCCATAATTTCCATATTAATGTCTTTAGGATCTCTAGTAACAACACCATCTTTATAACAAGAAACTACAGAAAAGCCATCCATGCATGCTTGCATGGCGCATATGGGATCTGATTCGACTACTCTTACTATCATTCCTTCTTGGGCTAAGCTGGCAGCCGATCCTTTACCAACATCACCGTAACCGATAACAAGACCTTTCTTGCCAGATAACAACATGTCGGTCCCTCTTTTTAGAGCATCATTCAGACTATGCCTACAACCATATTTATTATCATTTTTAGCTTTTGTAACAGAGTCATTTACATTTATTGCAGGTATTTTAAGCTCACCTTTCTCTAGCATTTCTTTTAGCCTATGAACTCCTGTAGTTGTTTCTTCGGAAACACCATGAATTGTCTCTAACATGTCAGGAAATTTCTCATGTACCATCGCAGTCAAGTCACTGCCATCATCGAGAATCATATTTGCATCCCATGGGTTACCATCTTTACAAATAGTTTGTTCAATACACCATTCATATTCTTCTTCGGTTTCACCCTTCCATGCAAAAACAGGAACTCCTCTTGCAGCCATAGCAGCGGCGGCATGGTCTTGAGTTGAAAATATATTACATGAAGACCATCTAAGTTCAGCGCCAAGCTCCAAAAGAGTTTCCATCAATACTGCAGTCTGAATGGTCATATGAATACAACCCATTATTTTAGCTCCAGCCAAGGGCTGTTCATCCTTATATTTTTCTCTAAGCGCCATTAGGGCTGGCATTTCATTTTCAGCAAGAGAGATTTCTCGTCTACCAAATTCAGCTAAATTAATATCAGCTACTTTATAATCATTTTTCATTTTATTTCCTTATAATTTTATTGTGAAATTTCTGAAGCTTTATCTGTTTTTTCCCATGACAAATCTATGTCAGTTCTTCCAAAATGACCATAAGCTGCAGTTGGGAGATAGATAGGTCTTTTTAAATCAAGCATGTTTATAAGACTTTTTGGTCTTAAGTCAAAGTTATCTTCTACAATTTTTTCGATTGCTTCTTTAGATATCTTTTCGCTATTAAAAGTATTTACATTTATTGAGGTCGGCTTGGCAACACCAATTGCATAAGAAACTTGAATTTCACAATAATCAGCAAGACCAGCAGCAACTATATTTTTTGCTACATATCTTGCTGCATATGCAGCTGAACGATCTACTTTTGAGGGGTCTTTTCCAGAAAATGCTCCTCCACCATGTCTAGCCATTCCACCATAGGTATCTACTATAATTTTTCTACCAGTTAGGCCACAGTCACCGACTGGACCACCGATAACAAACTTCCCAGTCGGATTTATATATATATTTGTTGAATCAAGTATCCATTCATTAGGAACAATAGGCTTAATGATTTTTTCCATGACCTGCTCTTTGATTTCTTCCTGAGTTACATCTTCATCATGTTGAGTAGATAAAACAATCGCCGATAAACCCTCAATCGTTTTTCCATCATCAGAATATATTGCACTAACTTGACTCTTTGCGTCTGGTCGAAGCCATTGAAGCTCACCACTTTTCATAACATCAGCCTGTTTCTTTACAAGTCTATGAGAAAGATCAATAGGTAAAGGCATAAGCGATTCTGTTTCTGTACATGCATATCCAAACATTAATCCTTGATCGCCAGCCCCTTGTTCTAAATTTTCTCCTTCGCCTTCTGTAACCCCCTGAGAAATATCAGGCGATTGCTCAAAAACTAAGTTTGTAAATTCACATGTATCGCCATTAAATCCATAATCGTCAGTGTTATAACCAATATCATTAATTGTTTGTCTTACAATTGGCTCTAAATCCGGTGATCCTAATGAGGTAATTTCACCTGCGATATAAACCATATTATTTTTTATCATTGTTTCGCATGCAACTCTGCTATCTGGATCTTCTGCTAGATAAGCATCCAAGACAGCATCTGATATTTGATCACAGACTTTATCTGGATGTCCTGCAGAAACTGATTCTGATGTAAATATATAACTCATAAGTTTTCTCCCCGAAATACTGTGAAGAATTTTTTTTAGATTTTGTAAGTCAAAAAAAAGATTGTGATCACAATTAATCTATTTTATATCAAAAAAACAAATTTTTTCTATGCTTTTGAGTTTAAAAATATTATTATCCTTAAAAGCAGAACGGGGAAACAAATTTGCAACAAAATAACTCAATAAATGCCCTTAGATTCCTATCAGCTGATGCTGTTCAAAAAGCAAATTCTGGACATCCAGGCATGCCAATGGGTATGGCTGAGATTGCAACAGCGCTTTGGAGTAAGCATTTAAAGCACAATCCCTCAAATCCGCGTTGGTTTAATAGGGATAGATTTGTTTTATCAAATGGACATGGGTCAATGCTGTTATATAGTTTGCTTCATTTAACAGGCTACGATCTATCTATTGAAGATTTGAAAGATTTTAGACAGTTAAAATCAAAAACTCCCGGACATCCAGAATACGATATTGATATTGGCGTCGAAACAACAACAGGCCCTTTAGGGCAAGGCATTGCAAATGCTGTTGGTATGGCTATTTCAGAGAAAATACTTGCAGCTGAATTTAATGAGGAGGACATTAAACCAATTGATCACTATACATATGTTTTTCTTGGGGATGGCTGTTTGATGGAAGGAGTTTCTCATGAGGCATGTTCATTTGCAGGCACACATAATCTTGGAAAATTAATATGTTTTTATGATCAAAACGGAATTTCAATTGATGGCGAGATAGAACATTGGTTTACTGATGATTCAATTAAAAGATTTAACAGTTATGGATGGCACACAATAAGTGTTGATGGTCACAATGTTGAAGAAATTGAAAAAGCAATAGAAGAGGCAAAGAAAGAATCTGATAAGCCTTCTATGATTTTTTGCAAAACCACAATTGGTTTTGGTTCTCCAAATAAATCAGGAACAGCTGATGTTCATGGAGCGCCTCTTGGAGAAGAAGAAATTAACAAAACTAGAGAGGCCTTGGGATGGACATATGAGCCATTTGAATTGCCTGAGGATGTTTATGAGTTTTGGAATGCAACTGAAAAGGGCTCATCTTTAAATTTAGATTGGGATAATTTGATGTCTTCTTATGAAGAAAAATATCCAGAAAAGTCAAAAGAATTAAACAGAAGAATTAATGGAGATCTTCCTCAGAGTTTTAAGTATGATTTTGATAAATTTCTAGCAGAATGTGACAAAAATAATAGTGCAATGGCTACAAGAAAAGCTTCAAAAGCTTGCTTAGACTTTTTTGTAAAAGAAATGCCAGAATTAATAGGAGGTTCAGCAGACTTAACGCCATCTAATAATACTTTTTCTGCATCAAGCTCAACTTTTTCAAACGAAAACCCATCAGGAAATCATATAAATTATGGAGTTAGAGAATTTGGAATGTCAGCTATCATGAATGGAATGGTTCTTCACGGTGGCATCAAACCATATGGAGCAACCTTCCTTGTGTTCACAGATTATGCTAGAAATGCCGTTAGGCTTTCTGCACTTATGGGCTTACCAAATATATTTGTTTACACCCATGACTCAGTTGCACTTGGTGAGGATGGCCCAACTCACCAACCAATAGAGCATATGGTGACCTTGAGATCTACTCCAAATCTAAATAATTGGAGACCGGCTGATTTGGTTGAGACTGCAGTTGCATGGAAAGAGGCGGTAAGTTCTAAATCAACACCAACATGCTTAATATTTAGCAGACAAGGAACCTCTTCAATATCAAGAAGCACTGAACAGATTTCTAATATTCAAAAAGGCGGATATTTGCTTGAAACAAATCCAGATCCTCATCTAACAATTGTTGCTACGGGGAGTGAGCTTCAACTTGCAATAGATGCAGCAAATGAATTAAAAATAGACTCTATAAAGGCAAACGTTGTATCAATGCCTTCTTTAGACATCTTCATGCAACAAAAAGAAGATTTCCAAAATAGCATTATAGATCCTGACAAACCAATTTTAGTTGTTGAATGCAGTCATCCAAACTCCTGGTATAAGATTTTAAATAGAGGTGACATGGTAATAGGTATAGAAAGTTTCGGTGAGTCTGCTCCAGGTAATGAGCTACTTCAGCATTTTGGGTTTACCAAAGATAATGTTATTGATGCAGCAAAATCATTAATAAATGATTAATCTTTCTTCGCTAGAAATAAAAAATAAAAATCTCGTTATTCGAGTAGATATGAATGTTCCTATATCAGGCGATAAGGTTTTGGATACAACCAGAATTACAGCATGCATACCAACAATTAATTATGCACTAAAAAATAATGCAAAGATTCTATTAGTAAGTCATCTTGGCAGGCCTACTGAAAGTGTTTTCGAAGATCAATTTTCCTTAAAGCCAGTCGCAGCATGTTTAAGTGAAATTATTGATGAGTCTGTAGAGGTTGTTGATCAACTTGACTCTAAAAAAATATTTAATAGTGCATCAAGAGTTCAGATTCTTGAAAACATTAGATTTTTTAAGGGTGAAAAAGATAACTCTGATGAGCTTGGTAGCATCTTGGGAAGTTTAGGTCATATATATGTATTCGATGCATTTGGTACTGCACATAGAAAGCAAGCTTCGACACATTCTGCAATAAAACATGCTTCTATTGCATGCGCTGGTCTATTAATGGAAAAAGAGAATAGTTTTCTTTCACAAGCGTTAAATGTAGATGATAGGCCATATTTAGCAGTTATTGGTGGAGCAAAAGTGTCAACCAAGCTTGAACTTATAAAGCATATTAGTAATGTAGCAGACCACATTATTGTTGGAGGAGGTATCGCAAATACTTTTTTAAAAGCTTCGGGAAAAAATATAGGCACATCATTAGTAGAGGATTCAATGTTAGATGTGGCGAAAAACATACTTAATCATAAGAAGATAATCTTGCCCAAAAGAGTAGTGACATCAAAGACATTTAAAGGAGAGAATGTTAATAAAAAATCAATTCATGACATTTTAGAAAGTGAGATGATTCTAGATGCCTGTTTGGAGCAAGAAGTCATCTCTTTGATTTATAGTGCAAAAACAATTTTATGGAATGGCCCTATGGGAGTTTTCGAGAATATCTACTTTGAAGAGGGTACTAGAGAGCTTGCAAAAGCTATAGCAACATCCGAGGCCTTTTCTATAGCCGGAGGAGGAGAAACATTATCCGCAATTAATAAATATATAAAATTAGATGATGTATCATATTGTTCTACTGGCGGAGGGGCCTTTTTAGAATTTATGGAAGGTAAAGTTTTGCCGTCAATTGAAGTATTAAATTCAAAAGAAATAGGGAGTTAGATTATGTCACTTAATAACATTGAAGATATTGCTACATTTATTGTTGCAGATGGCAAGGGTATTCTTGCAGCAGATGAAAGCAATCCGACATGCGGCAAAAGGTTTGATTCAATTGGTGTTGAATCCACTGAAGAAAATAGAAGAGATTATAGAGAGCTTCTTTTTAGATCTAAAGGCATGAAAGATAATATTGGCGGAGTCATATTATTTGACGAAACTATAAGGCAATCTGCTAAAGATGGAACTTTGTTAAGAGATCTGATTAAAAATCAGAGCGCCCTTCCTGGCATAAAGGTAGACAAAGGCTTACAACCACTTGAAGACTGTCCAGGAGAAACTGTCACGATTGGATTAGATGGGTTAGATGAAAGATTAAAAGAGTACTCATCTATGGGTGCTAAATTTACTAAATGGAGAGCTGTAATCAATATTGGAGATGGGCTTCCATCAGACAAATGCATAGATGCAAATATGGAGGCATTAGCAGATTATGCAAAATGTGCTCAAGACACTGGAATGGTTCCTGTAGTTGAACCAGAAGTACTTATGGATGGAGAGCATTCGATTGACGAATGTTATGAAGCAACAGAACGCTCACTTAAGTCTCTTTTTGAGCATTTAGAAAAAAAAGCAGTTAATATCAAAGGAACTCTATTAAAGCCAAATATGGTGACGTCTGGCAAGGATGCAAGTGTGCAGGCTGGCATTGATGAAGTTGCAAAGAAAACTCTTAATTGTCTCATTGCAAATGTTCCAGCTGATCTTCCAGGAATTACTTTTTTATCTGGAGGCCAATCAGATGTACTTGCAACAGCTCATTTAGATGCAATGAATAAAATCGGAGGGTTCCCATGGAAATTGAGTTTTTCATATGGAAGAGCGCTTCAAGCAGCTGCGTTACAAGCTTGGGGAGGAAAGTCAGAGAATGTATTTATTTCTCAAGATGAGCTCTCACACAGAGCAGAAATGAATAAATTAGCTTCCTTAGGTGAATGGGAAGAAGACTTAGAAGATAGATAAAATTTGTTAGCTACAGTTCAAAGAGTTTCTCAAGCTGAAATTTTTGTAGATGAGAAAATTTTTTCTTCTATTGGTCCTGGATGTCTTGTTTTTGTTTGCGTTGAACAAGATGATACTTCGCAATCAATAATAGACATGGTTTCAAAAATTCTTAATTTTAGAATGTTGGATGGACCAAAAGGTATAACGACCTCAGCTTTAAAGGATTCTTCTGAAGAGGTATTAATAGTTAGTCAATTTACCTTGGCCGCTATAACTAATAAAGGAAATAAACCAAGCTTTCATAGAGCAGCAAATCCTGATGATGCTAAATTATTGTATGATGAGTTTGTATGTGGGTTTAAGAATTCATTTTCAAATGTTCAAGAAGGTAAATTTGGAGCTTTCATGGAAATATCTTTAATTAATAGAGGACCGGTAACTTTTAATTTTAAGACTTAAAAAATTTATGAAAAATATATCAATATTCTGTGGTGCTCATGAGGGCAAAAATCCTGAATACACTAAAGCAGCTAAATCTGTTGCTGAGGCAATTGCAAAAAAAGGTATTAATGTGGTTTTTGGAGGAGGAAATGTTGGTCTAATGAAAATTATTTCCGACACAGCTTTAGACAATGGAGTGGATGTGCTTGGAATATCATTAAAGTCCCTTCACGCACTTGAGCTTGCAAATCCAAGATTAACCGATATTGTCATTGCAGATACTTTGCTTGATAGGAAAGATGAATTTATGTCTCGATCAGATGCATTCATTGTTCTTCCAGGTGGTGTTGGGTCTTTAGACGAGCTTGCAGAGATTATGGCAAGCAATCAATTAGGCATAATCAATAAGCCTGTAGGAATCTTAAACACCGAAGGCTATTATGATCATCTGCTGAGTTGGTTTAAAAAGGCGGTAGAAGAAGGATTTATCTCGTCAGCGAATTTAAATGAGCTTTTGGTATCTGATTCACCAAATCAGTTAGTTGACATGGTAGTGAATCATCAAAGACCTTCTGACGATGATTGGACTAAAAGGCTAGGCCTATAGTTAATGTCGTCTGAAGAAATTAGAGTAATAACAGTAGTTTATTTAGCAGTCTTATTACCTTTAATAATTTATTGGAAGTATAAATCTAGGTTGCCAAAATGGATTCCATCTTTTTACATAATCTCATTAGTAGTTTGTTCTTTAGGTTGGGAGCTATGGTTTACATATGGTTGGTTAGATGGCGATCCAGTAGATCTCAGAAGATCAGATAATCTGAATAAGTGGTTACCAAAAGACATTAATTGGTTATTAAACTCCATGGGTGATGCAGGTGCTGTTCTTCTTGGAGGCGCTTGGTTGATGTGGATCACCCATAAAAAGAATTTAATTGTATTTAAAAAATGGAACTGGACAGCTTTTTTAGTTCTATATATTTGGTGCGTAAGCCAAAATATTCTTGTAGAAATGTTTTTATACCACGATCAATTAGCTGATGGAAAGCCATTATCTTGGGCCCCTCTTTCACCATTTGGCCCATATTTTAATCCAGTACTTTTTGAGTTCAATGAACGCACAATAATGCTTCAATCACAGATACCATGGATGACATTGCCATGGTTCTTTTATGGAATAATAATAAATTTAAACAAGTAATTATTTGTCTCTAGATATCAAGATTCCTATTTCAAACAAAAGCCACATTGGTAGTGCTAAGAATAGTTGCGAGAATACATCCGGTGGCGTTAAAAGCATTCCAATTACCAAAAAAAGAATAATTAAGTATGGCCTTGCTTTTACTAAGTAGGCTTTTGTTGTGATACCGCTGTTTACTAACAGAATTGTGGCCACTGGAATTTCAAAGGCAATTCCAAAAGCAAAAACGAGTTTAAATATAAAATTAAGATATTGATTAATGTCGGTAAGAACTAAAATAGAATCAGGAGCCATTCCAATAAAAAACTTAAAAATAATTGGACAAACCACATAAAAAGCAAAACAAACACCACTAAAGAAAAGAATGATAGTTGATAGCATTAAAGGCCCAGCAAATTTTTCTTCATTCTTCCTCAAACCAGGAGATACATAAGTCCATGTTTGATAAAAAAGCCAAGGCATTGTCAAAAGGAGCGCTAAGTACAAAACTAATTTTAATGGCGCCATAAATGGAGATGATACTTCAGTTGCAATCATGGTGCTTCCAACTGGCAGAAGCTGATTAAGCGGTAGCGCAATTACCTCATAAATATCAGCTGCAAAAGGAATACCTATAACCGTCAATGCTGCAAATAAAGCAATAACTTTTAAGAGTCTACTTCTAAGCTCTAATAAGTGATTTGATATTGAATCATCAGTCATTATTTTTTGATTTGTCTTCCTTTTTTAGCTCTTCCATTCTGAGTTCATTAAAAACATCTTTATTAATTTCCTCAGAACCAATTTCTTCTTCAAACTCTTTCCTGAAGTTACTGAACTTATTTTGCATTCTTCTGTATAACTTAAGTAAATTTTTTACAACCACAGGAAGCCTTTTGGGACCAATAATAACTAGCCCCAATATCAATATAATTAGAATTTCAAGAAAACCAATTTGAAACAATTTTAATCTTCTTTTTCTTGATTAACTTCTTCTTCAGCTGAGTGTTCATCTTCTTTAAGGCCTTTTTTAAAGCCCTTCACCGCTCCACCAAGATCAGAGCCCATATTTCTCAATTTACTTGTACCAAAGATTAACCCTACTATTACTAAAATAATTAATAATTCTTGCCATCCAAATCCCATACATTACTCCTAAGTAACTACTAGCAATATAACAACTGTAACTATTATACCAATACCAGTTAAACGGATTAGATTTTTTTGTTTTGACAGTTGAAGTTCTAAGTTTTTGATTTTTTCATCATTTGATTTTTTAGTTTTCGAATAATTCTTAAGCTCATCAAAAGCTTCATATACCATAACAGGCATTTCAGACGCCTTTAATAAGATATCTTCCTTATTTTCTATCAAGTAATCTTTAAGCTTTAGTGGACTAAACTGTTCAGTAAGCCAATTATCAAGATAAGGCTCTGCTATACCCCAAAAATCAAGTTCTGGATAAATTTGTCTGCCCATCCCTTCAATATGAATAAGTGTTTTTTGAAGCAGCACTAAAGAAGTTTGCAGAGATAAGCCGTATTGTCTTGTGCTTTGAAATAAATATAAAAGCAGTTTTCCAAATTCAATTTCAGACAAAGGTTTTTCAAAGATAGGCTCACAGCAAGCTCTTAGAGTATTTTCTAGTTCAATATTGTTAGTGTCAGAGTTTACCCACCCCGAAGAAATAAACAAACTAGCCAGCGATTTGTAGTTTTGTTTCAAAACAGATTGAAGCATCCTTGCCAGAATATATCGCTCATCATTTGATAATGATCCAGTGATTGCACAGTCAATAGCAATATAACCTGGATTATCAGGATCTTTTTTTGATACAAAAATATTTCCAGGATGCATATCGGCATGAAAAAAATTATCTCTAAAAACCTGATTAAGAAATATCATTACACCGTTTTCAGCAAGTTCTTTTTTATTAATTCCATACTTATCTATTTCAACAATATCGGTGCATGGTATGCCGTCTATTTTTTCTAGCACCATCACTTTTGAAGTAGTTAGATCCCAATATACTTCAGGTATATATAACTCTTTGGAGCCAAGAAAATTTTTTCTTGTTAGGTTTGTATTTGATGCTTCAAGTCTTAAATCAAGCTCTTTAAGTATGGTTGATTCATAATCTCTCACTACTTCATTTGGTTTTAGTCTGTAGCTGTCCTTATAGATATACGTGAAAATTTTTGCTGCTGATTTTAGCAGTCTGAGATTTCTTTTAACCCTCTTTTCAATATTTGGCCTTAAAACCTTAATAACTACTTCATTACCATTTTTGAGGGTTGCAGAGTGAACTTGAGCCAATGAGGCTGCTGCCATTGGACTTTCATCAAATGTTTCAAAAATATTAGTTAAGCTATCTCCAAGCTCCGATTCAACAATTTTTTTGAAAGTTGAAACATCAAATGGTTTACAGCTGTCTGTGAGGGATTCTAATTCTTTTGCAGTAGCAAAATCTAAGATGTCGGTACGAGTAGATAGCAATTGACCAAATTTTGTAAATATTGGACCAAGTGATTCTAAATAAGATGCTAGCTTCCTACCATTTGGTTTATAAAAAACTCCTTTTTGAATGCCGATAACTGAAATCCTTATTAATTCATATAAAACAATAACAATATTCATATTTATCTTATTACCTCTAACCTATCCAATCTAATTGATATATCTCTTAGGCGCTTCCTTATATTTCTGTATTCAATATCATCATAAACTAATGAAGTATTAAAAAGTCTTTGTGTCACAGCCAAAGTAAAAACAGCTGGCATGCTACCAAAATATTTATCAATCAAATAAATTAGATCTATATTTGAATTAAAAATGATATTAAAAAAAGTCATAGCCATCTCAACATCACCTTTAACAACATTTTTATCGATTTTTTTTGTAATCACTACTTTTAGTAATTCAAATAAGGACCCATTTATCTCGAACTGATGCTCTATTTCTTCAAATAATATATTTGAATTATCTCTATCAATAACGATATATATGTTTTGATGATTTTTAATATTTATACAGAAATTAACTGGAGATATTTCTAAAAGTGAATTTTTCAATATCGGCGATGATTCTTCTAAATCACTGATAATCTTTGATAAAGATTTATTAAATTTAATCATTGTATCCAATATGAATTGCAACGACACCATTTAATAGATTATAAAATTTACAGTCTTTAAATCCTGAATTTATCACCATTTCTTTAAGCAGTTCTTGATTAGGATGCATTCTTATTGATTCGGCTAGATATTGATAACTTTCAGAATCATTTGCAAGCATTGAGCCCATTTTTGGCAGTATATTAAATGAGTACCAGTCATAAATTTTTGAAAAGACCGGATTGATAGGCTTTGAAAATTCTAGGACTAATAATTTGCCATGCTTTTTTAGACATCTTTTCATTTCAGACAAGCCTTGTTCTTTATCTGTAAAGTTTCTTAGGCCAAAACCAACCGTAATTATGTCGAATGTATTACTTTTAAAAGGAAGCACTTCTCCACTTAACTGACAAAAGCAACAGTTCTGATTAAAACTCTCATCAATAGCTCTATTCCTTCCTTCATTTAACATTTCATAATTAATGTCACTCATAAAGATGCTTGTTTCAGGATATTCTCTTGAAATTAATTTCGAAATGTCACCTGTGCCACTTGCTATGTCTAAAATATAGTCTTTTGAGTTTATGCCTGCTAATTCAACTAAAATCTTTTTCCATAATCTATGCATGCCAAACGACATAGCATCGTTCATAACATCATAGTTTTCAGCTACAGATGTAAATACTTCACCAACATATTTGCTTTTGTCAGATTCATTAACCTCTTTGTAACCAAAATGTGTTTTTTTATTCATATGTTAACAATCTCGAAAACTAATAAAGTTATTGTATCTGCTTTGATTAATTTCATCATTTGATAAGCATTTAATCACATTACAACCATCATTATTAATATGATTGCAATTATTAAATTTACAATACCTTGAAGCCTCAAGAATTTCTTTAAAACCAAGAATTATTTGATTTGAATCATAATTGTCAATCTCAATATCTCTCATGCCAGGAGAATCAATAATTTTTGTATTATTTTTAAGTTTATATAATGATGATATTGAAGTTGTGTGAACACCCTGGTCATTAGATAAAGCAGCAGTTTTTAAATCTTTTCCAATTAGTTTTGATGTAAGCGTTGATTTTCCTGCTCCCGAATTTCCTACAAAAAGAACGCTTTTATTCTTTATAAAGCTGATAAGTTGATCTAGATTTTGCTCATACTTAGCTGAGCAATTAATTGTTTCTATATTTATATTCTTATAAATATTTAACTTTTTCTCGTAAGATTGATCAGATTTGGTGTCTATTTTATTATTTATTATGAAAGGAATAATGTTAGATAATCTTGATTTCAAAATCCATTTATCTATAAATTCTGTAGATGTTTTTGGTGAAGGTGTTACCAATATCCCAACATGACTTATATTAGAAGCAAAGAGTTTCTCTTTATTTCTTTCAAATTTAGATAGTTTAGATGACCTACTTTTTATGTTTCTAATCTTCCCTTGAAGCTGCTTACTGTCTTGAATGATTTCAAGTTCAACATAATCTCCAACAACAACATTTTTTATTGCCAAACAGCTAAAATCTCCAAAATTTGTCTTTACAAGGCAGCTATTAGAGTAAAACTCTATTACTTGCCCGGATTGAACTTTTTTCATAATAAGCACAAAATACACTAAACAGGCGATTATAAAAAGATATGAAGACATTACAATCACGAGATAACCTTATCTGGATAGATCTTGAGATGACAGGACTGAATCCAGAAAAAGAAAAAATAATTGAAATTGCTACCCTAGTTACTGATTCTGATCTAAACATACTCGCTGAGGGACCTAACTTAATAATTTCGCAGCCTAAAGAAATTCTTGATGCAATGGATGAGTGGAATACCAATCAACATGGATTATCTGGTTTAACAGAGGAGGTAAGTAATAGTAATATTACTGAACAAGTGGCAGAAATTGAGACATTAGACTTTGTTTCAAAATACGTTGGAGAGAATACTTCTCCTATGTGTGGGAATACTGTGTCACATGACAGACGTTTTTTATCAAAATATATGCCAAGATTAGAATCTTATTTCAATTATAGACACATAGATGTTTCATCCTTTAAGGAGGTAGCTGTCCGTTGGATGAATGAAGCTCAGGTTTATGAAAAAAAAGGCTCTCATAGAGCCCTAGGTGATATTAAAGAATCTGTTGAAGAGCTAAAGTTTTATAAGAAATTGTTTTTTCCTGAATAGGCTATTCTTTTGAATTTGATGGCTGAATATTTAGTGGGAAAGGACTAACTTGGCCTTTATTTTCTTTGATTTTTGCCTCGCCAGATTCATTTACTTCATCTATTCTAATAATTGAATTTATAGGGATGTAACTTCTATCAACTTTTGCAAATTCATTTTTGAGCTTTTCTGAGCTTGGATCAACTACTAGCTGTTTATCTTTATTGAAGATATACTCTTCAACCTCGATGAATCCGTACATGTCACTCTGGTAAATTTGTTTGGCAAATACCTCATAGATTTCACCAAGTTGGATAAAAATTATCTTGTAAACGCTTTTTGTTTTCATGATACTTAATTATATGGGAATTAATTTTAATAATTAAAGTTATTGATAGACTATTTAAAATGACAAAAAAATTATTTATAAAAACACATGGTTGTCAGATGAATGAATATGATTCTGCAAAGATGTTTGATTTGTTAGAGGAGAAAGAGAATTTTGAGTTAGCAGAAACTGAAGATGAAGCAGATCTTTTAATATTAAATACTTGCTCCATAAGAGAAAAAGCTCAAGAAAAGGTATTTCATCAAATTGGAAGATGGAGAAAAATTAAAGAAAAAAATCCTAACTTAAAAATTGCAATTGGTGGTTGTGTTGCATCTCAGGAAGGCGAAAATATTATAAAAAGAGCACCAGCAGTTGATATTGTATTTGGCCCTCAAACGCTTCATAAATTGCCAGAACTATATAATGAAAAATCAAAAACAGATATTAACCAAATTGATATATCTTTTCCAAAGCTAGAAAAATTTAATCATTTACCAGTTCATGGAACAGGAGAGCCCTCTGCTTTTGTATCAATTATCGAAGGCTGCAATAAGTATTGTTCTTTCTGTGTAGTTCCTAAAACAAGAGGACATGAAGTATCAAGAACAATTGAGGATATTCTTAATGAAATCTCTGCCCTAGCTGATAAAGGAACTAGAGAGATTCATCTTTTGGGACAAAATGTAAATAATTTTAAAGGTACTTACAAGGGAGAAAAGTCATCTCTTGCAAAGTTGATTGAGCTGATTTCAAAGATTGAAAATATTGAAAGGATTAGATATACAACAAGCCATCCGTATGAATTTAAAGATGACTTAGTAGAGATATATGATTCTGTTCCTGAACTTGTTAGCCATGTTCACCTTCCAGTCCAAAGCGGATCAGACAGAATATTAAAATTGATGAGAAGGAGATATAACGTTGAGAAATATCTCGATTTAGTTGAAAGAATAAGAAATGTTAGACCAGATATGAGTTTTTCTTCTGATTTTATTGTTGGCTTTCCTGGAGAAACTAAAGATGATTTTATGGGAACAATGGAAGTTATAAACGAAGTTAGATTCGATGAGTCATTTAGTTTTATATATAGTCCAAGACCCAATACTTCAGCATCAGATATGCCTGATGATGTTTCTAATCAAGAGAAAAAGGAAAGATTAAGCATTCTTCAAAATAGGCTTAGTCAGCTTTCCTTTGGATACAGCAGAAAAAAGGTTGGTACTATTCAGAACTGTTTAATATATGGCCAATCTAAAAGAGACCCAGGACAGCTTCAGGGGAGAACAATTTGTAACAGAGTTGTAAACTTTCCATCAAATGATATTGATTTAGTTGGCCAATTAATTAATATTAAAATTAATGAAGCACTACCGAACTGTTTGAGAGGAAATTTACAAAATTGATGTCAAAAGATTCTGCTTTAACTAATCTTGAATTACAACCATCCGATGCCAATGTAATGATAAGGTTTGTTGGTGAGCTTAATGAAAATCTTAAATTTGTTGAGAAAACTTTCAATGTAAAAATTTTTCAAAATGGCAATAATCTCAAAATTAAAGGCTCCAAAAAAAATGTTGGACTATCGGCAGAAGCACTAAAACGACTCTATGAGGCTGCAGGTCAAGGAGTTGAAATCACCAAAGAAACTCTTTATTTATGTATAAAAGACTCTGAGTTAAAAGCAATGGAAAAAGAAATAAAGATTAAAACACCAAAAAAAAGTATTGTTCCGAGAGGAAATAATCAAAGAAGCTATATTGAAAGCATTAACCAAAATGATATAAATTTTGGAATTGGACCTGCAGGAACTGGTAAAACATATTTAGCGGTAGCCTCAGCTGTAGACGCACTTTTAAAGGAAAAGGTTGATAGGATTATTTTAATGAGGCCTGCTGTAGAGGCTGGAGAAAAATTAGGTTTTCTTCCTGGGGATTTATCTCAAAAAGTGGATCCATACTTACGCCCTCTTTATGACGCCTTATATGAAATGCTAGGAATAGAGAGAACTGAAAAATATCTAGAAAAAGGTATTGTTGAAATAGCTCCGCTTGCATATATGCGAGGAAGAACATTAAATAACTCCTTCATAATTGTAGATGAAAGCCAAAATACAACCAAAGAACAAATGAAAATGATATTAACAAGAATGGGTTTTGGTTCATACCTTTTGATAAATGGTGACTTAACACAAATAGATTTACCAAAAAATATTGAATCTGGTCTAGCGCACGCAGTTCGTGTCGTCAATGATACCGAAGATATTGGTGTTATTAATTTTGATTCAAAGGATATCGTTAGACACCCTTTAGTTAGAAAAATAATTGATGCCTATAAGCGATTTGAATCCTAAATGAATTTATTTATAACTTCTAATCCCAACTGTGCTCCCAACGATGCTCTTAAAATTAAATTAAATAAGGCTTTTATCTTTTTGTGCGAAGAAGAAAATATAACAAATTGTTCAATAAACTTGAAAATAATAAATGATACGGAAATGCAGAAATTAAACAAAGACTTCAGAAGCATAAACAAACCTACCAATGTTCTGTCATTTGTTAATGAGGATATCTCAAAGGAACATACAGGTGATTTGGGAGATATAGCTATAAATAGCGATTATGTTACTAGAGAATCTAATGAACAAAATAAACAATATGATGATCATATGATTCACATGTTAATTCATGGGGTTTATCATATACTGGGATATGATCACGAACATAACGAAGAAGCAAATAATATGGAACTCAAAGAAATTAATTTATTAAAAAAACTAGATATAAAAAATCCTTATAAATGAACGAAAAGCAAAATAACGACGAAAGTCAGCCTCCGTCGAGTATTTTTGGCAAATTAAAAAAATACTTCAGAAATCCGTTTTTCATGAAAACGCAAAGCGTTTCAGAAGTAACTGATTTTTTAAAAGATGCTGTTGATCAAAACGTAATTGATAAAGAAGCAGAATTTATAGCTAGAAAAGCAATCAAACTAGGCGATATTACTGTTAAAGAAATAATGATACCTAAAGTTGATATGGTAACCATACATATTGACGAGAATACAACAGAAATAATCACTAAAATTATAGAATCAGGCCATTCAAGATATCCAGTCTTAGGAAAAGAAAGAAATGATGTTGCTGGTGTTTTACTTGCAAAAGATATTCTACCCAAGCTGTTTAAAGGAATTAAAGATTTCGACATTATAGGAATGTTAAGAGACCCAAATGTTGTTCCAGAAACTAAGAAAGCTGATTCATTATTAGAAGAGTTTAAGCAAGATAGATCTCATTTGGCAGTTGTTATAGATGAATATGGAGAAATAAGCGGTTTAGTAACCATAGAAGATATTTTGGAGGAGCTTGTTGGTGAAATTGAAGATGAGCATGATGTAGACGATGAAGAAATTGTAAATATTTCAGATAACCAATTTATTGTTGATGCAAAAATAGAATTAGAAGAATTTATTAGTTTTTTTAATTTAAAAATAGACCCACTAACAGTAGATGCTGAAACATTAGGTGGTTTATTTATTTCTGAGTTTGGAGTTTTGCCTGAAATTGAAGACAAGATAAGTATCGAGAAATTAACCATCAAAGTATCCGACACAGATGGTAGAAGAATAAAGAAATTTGTAGTTACTACAAATACATGATTATTAAATCTGTATTAACACCTCTTTTATTTGGTTTAGTAGGAATATTTGCATTTGCCCCCTTTTCAATTGAGTTCTTAATTTTCGTCTCATACATTTATTTAATTAATGAATTAATAAGTCATAAGAAAGCTAGTTTTCTTAGAATATTATTCTGGGGAATAGGTCATTGGGGATTAGGTATGTCGTGGATAATAGTAAGTGTGTACTATTATGGAGAAACCACTATAGCATTATCTGCATTGATTTATATCTTATTAATTATAATATTAGCTTTGGTATTTACATACCCTCTTATCCTTATAAATAAACTTTTATTGAATGTAGAAATTAACAATACATTCATAAAAATATTCATAATTTCAACTTTACTATTAATAGGTGAAACAAGTAGATATTTTTTATTAAATGGAGTTCCTTGGCTTATACCTGGAAATATATTTATAGATACAATCACACAAAATATATATCCTATTTTTGGAGTTAGTTCTGCCTCATTTTTATTTTATTTATTGTGCGTAAGCATTTTAACGTTTAAGAATAGAAAAACTTTCTATGCTATTTTGGTACTAAGCTTTATTTGTGTACTGCCTCAATACAAATCAGAAGAAATAGAAGGCAATTATTTAGTAACAATAATTCAACCATCTTCAGATCCATTTTTAAAATATACGGAAGGATATTATGAAACAATCGAAAATAATTTATTAGAATTAATTAATGAATCATCAATAGAAAGTCAGCTAATAGTTCTGCCTGAAGCTGAGTTACCCTATTCAATCCAACAATCAAGGTTTAATAATTTCTTACAGAAATCTAATGTTTCTGAAAAAATTTTATTAGGAGCTTGGAGTGTTGAAAATAATAAATTATTTAACGTAATCTATAATCCAAATAATAACACCCTATATAAAAAGATACACTTAGTCCCATTTGGGGAGTATATTCCTTTTATTTCTAGCTTAAGAGGACTTATTGATTTCTTTGATTTACCTATGTCAAATGTAATTCATGGGCAAGAAAGCCAAAAAAACATCGAGATCAATAACAATATTACCGTTGCTACTCCAATTTGTTTTGACATAGCTTTTCCAAGAACTGTTAGAAAAATGAATCAAAGCTCTGATTTCATTATTAATATCTCAAATGATACATGGTTTGGAAGCTCAATAGGTCCACATCATCATTTAGAAATTGCAAGAATTAGATCTATTGAGAATGATAAATGGACAATTAGAGCTACAAATGATGGCTATTCTGCATTAATATCTAATAAAGGAACAATTGTTGATTTTTTGGGTAAAGGAGATGCAGGAATTATGGAAGGATATTTGAATTTAAGGGAATCTAGAAGTTTTTATAATGAGTATGGCTATATATTCTCCTATGTTATTATCTTTATTTCGCTGCTTATGTTTTTAATAGTATGTTTCAGATCAAAAAAAATATAATAATCCTCTTTGCGCTTGTACTACTTTCTGAGTTTACATACGCTAATAGTAATACTAGAAACCAAATTATTATTGATATTTCAGAACAAAGACTATATTTATTTGAAAAAGATATATTAAAACAAAGTTTTCCTGTTTCAACCTCAAGCCTTGGCGAGGGGTCTATAGAAAATTCATTTAAAACTCCTCTCGGATTACATCAAATTAAAGAAAAAATAGGAACTAATGTCCCTATTAACACTATATTTATTGCTAGAGAGAATACAAGCAAAAAAGCCAAGATTATCTATAAAAAAATTGATTCTGATGATGACTATGTTACTTCAAGAATTTTATGGTTAGATGGACTTGAAATAGGAAAAAATAAGGGATCGGGAGTGGATTCATATGATAGATATATTTATATCCATGGAACTCACGAAGAAGGGCTTATAGGACAAAAAGCAAGCCATGGTTGCATACGTATGTTTAATCAAGATGTAATTTATCTTTACAATAAAGTTGAAGAAGGGACAAAAGTCTTAATTAGAACTTAATTAGAAATTGTTTGCAACAGATGACATCTCAAAGCCTAATTTTTCTTTTCTTTCTTCCTTGCTAGGTGCTTCTCCAAGCTTCAGTCCATCTTTAGCTAGTTTAAGTAACATCTCACTTGGTTTATATACATCACTGCCCGTAATTTCTTTGTATTTTTCAAGCTTCTCTATAACAACTTCAAGTCCCAATGCATTAGCGTGATGCATTGGACCGCCTCTCCAAATTGGGAAACCATATCCATTAATGTATACAACATCTATATCTGCTGCTCGTTGAGCAACACCCTCAGATAAAATATCAGCACCTTCATTGATTAATGCAAGAATGCATCTATCAACAATTTCTTCATCCGTTATGTCTCGTCTTGTAAAACCATTTTCCGAGGATATTTTTTCATATGTTGCTTCATTCTCAGGAGCTGGATTAGGTGCACGGGATCCCTCTGAATAATTGTAATAACCTGCACCACTTTTCTGACCATATCTATTTTGCTCACAAAGCTCATCTCCAATTTTTGCGTGTAATGGTGATTCTTTTCCACTTAACTTTCTAGCCCTCCAACCTAAATCTAATCCAACAAGATCCATCATTCTAAATGGACCCATGTTTAGTCCAAAAGATTCTAAAGCTTGGTCAATTTGATGGGGCAGGGCGCCTTCAAGTAAAAGCATATTTGCTTGTGCTGTATAACCAAACAACATTCTGTTGCCAATGAAACCTGGAGCGTTTAAAGATACCACAGCAGCTTTTTTTAGTTTTTTACCTATTGCCATAATGGTGGCTAAAGTCTCATTCGATGTTTGTTCTCCTCTAACGACTTCAAGCAATCTCATTATATTAGCTGGACTAAAAAAGTGAGTACCCACTATCTTTTCAGGTCTTGATGTAATTGATGCTATAGAATCTATATCTAATCCAGATGTATTGCTTGCGAGTATTGCCTCAGGTTTTACGTGTTGATCTAAAGCCTTAAATATTTCATGTTTTAATTCTAGATTTTCATATACTGCTTCAATAACTATATCGCAATCAGAAATATCTGAATAATTAAGACTGGATGTTACGAGACCAAATACCGAATCTTTTTGCTCACTAGTTAACTTTCCTTTATTAACCATAAAATCGTAGTTTTTTTCAATAACAGAAATACCTCTTTTTAAGTTTTCTTCATCTTGATCAATGATATGAACAGGAATGCCAGCATTCGCAAAACACATTGCTATACCACCACCCATAGTTCCAGATCCAATGATGCCAGCTTTTTTAATATCCATGATTTTTGTATCTTTTGGAACATCAGAAATTTTTGATGCAGCTCTTTCACCAAAGAAGATATGAATCATAGCTTCTCTTTGAGGGTGCATTAGGCACTCAAGAAAATATTCACCCTCTTTTTTTAAACCTTCATCAAAATCATCAAGATTAATTGCCGCCTCTACGCATTTTATTATTTGACCAGGGGCAAATTGACCTTTCCTGCCTTTAGCTGCCATTGCTTGAGCCTCAACCATAACATTATCATTACTTTTAGCTTCAAGCATTTTGTCATTTTTATCCCTTACTTTAGGATGAGCATCAGTTTCAGAAGCAATATTTTTAACAAATTCAATTGAATCTTCTAGAATATTTTCAGAAATTTGGTCTACTATGCCCATATTTAAGGCTTTTTTAGCTGGCACATGAGATCCTGTAAGCATCATTTTAAGAGCTTCGCTAGGACCTGTTAATCTTGGAAGTCTTTGTGTTCCTCCACCGCCTGGCAAAAGCCCCAAATTCACCTCAGGCAAACCAACAAATGCATTAATATCAGCAATTCTATAATTACAACATAAAGCTGTTTCAAGCCCTCCACCTAATGCAATTCCATTAATTGCAGCAACTACGGGCTTATCGCAGAACTCTAATTTTCTAAATACTTCATTAAGACTCTTTCCTTCTACATTGCCACCAAATTCTGAGATATCAGCTCCTGCAATAAAAGCTCTACCATTTCCGGTCAAAACTATGCCTTTTACATCAGAATCTTCTTCGGCTTTTACAATTGATTCATACAAACCATTTCTAACTCCATCACTTAAAGGGTTAACAGGTGGGTTATCAACAGTAAGTATTGCTACATCATCCCTAACTTCATATAAAACAGTGCCTTTCAAAGTAATTCTCCAAAATTTAAATTAAAAAATCATTATACATAAAAAAAAACATTTTATTTTATAAATACTATTGATAATTAATTATAAATAAGTATAATAATTAATGTCAGCACTCCTCTCCCCTATTAATTTTGCTGACACTCTGGAATTTGGAGGGCTTTGTCCCTCCAATCTTTTAAAGCTAGGTTTATTTTATGAACAAATTTAGAGATAATATAGAAATACTTTTTTTAATCACAATTTTTATTACCTCTTTATCAGCAATAACACCTATCTCTTAAAAAACTCATGAAAGGCATCAAACTCTACGTTCTTATATTTGTTACATCCTATTCATTCGCATGCTCAAATATTTTAGATACTGAGATGCGAGTATTAGATTCATCTGATACTGTAAATTTATGCGAATATGAAGATCAGGTTGTTTTGGTTGTAAATGTAGCAAGTAGATGCGGCTATACATATCAATATGCATCACTTCAAGGTCTTTATGAAAAGTATAAAGATAAAGGTTTTGTAGTACTTGGTGTCCCCTCGAGAGATTTTTTTCAGGAATACTCCAGTGAAGAAGATGTTGCCGAATTTTGTTCAACCGAGTATGGAGTAAACTTTCCAATGTTTGCTACTTCCAAAGTTCGAGGTAACAAAGCCAGTCCCTTGTACAAAAAACTTATTGCTGCATCTGGGGAAGAGCCATCATGGAATTTCAATAAATACCTTATTTCAAGAGATGGCCAACAGATATATAAATATGGCTCAAAAATAAAGCCTGATTCGCCTGAGCTTACAAAACAAATAGAAGAGCTTTTATAACCTTCAATCTGAAATCAATACTATTTCAGGCTTATTATTTGCAAAAATACCGTTATCTACGACTCCTGGGATATTATTGAGAATCTTTTCAAGTTTTACAGGATCACTAATATCTATTTCATGAATATCTAGTATGTGATTTTTTTGATCAGTAAGAAAATTGTTCCTATATACTGGCCTTCCTCCCATAGCAATAATTTTTCTAGCTACCATACTCCTACTTTCGGGTATAACTTCTAATGGAAGAGGGAAGGCACCAAGTTTATTTACCAGTTTTGTCTTATCTATAATACAAATAAATTCATTAGATGCAGCCGCAACTATTTTTTCTCGCGTATGAGCACCACCACCACCTTTAATTAAAAAATTTTCAGGCGTTACCTCATCTGCTCCATCGATATAGAACTCAACTTCATTGACATCATTTAAACTAAATACTTCAATACCTTTATTAATTAAAATTTCAGAAGAAGCATTAGAACTTGAAACAACTCCTTTAAAATGATGCTTTAAATTGCCAAGCTCTTCAATAAAAAAATTTACAGTAGAACCTGTTCCAATGCCGAGAACAGTCCCTCTTGAAATTTTGCTTTCAATATATTCAACAGCTTTTTTTGCAACACTTATCTTTGCAGCACTCATGCAGTTATAATACAAGAAAAATATTAATTGTGATTTAAATTGAGATTAAAAATTAAAAAAACAGGAAACTTTAAGAATTCAAAGAAATATTTAAACCTAATTCCTGAGGCATCAGTTGTATATGATGTTGCAATAGATTCGCCTACTACTCATGCAGTTAATCTTTCTATAAAAGAAAATAATAATATTTATCTAAAAAGAGAAGATCTTCAACCTATATTTTCCTTTAAGAATAGGGGCGCATATAACAAAATAGTCAATCTTTCAGATAAAAAGAAATCTTTAGGTATCATTGCAGCTTCTGCAGGCAATCATGCTCAAGGTGTTGCTTTGGCTTGTAAGAAGCTAAAAATAAAATGTAATATTGTTATGCCTGTAACGGCACCTGAAAACAAATTAAATAATGTAAAAAGATTAGGAGCCAAAGTAACGCTTTATGGTGAGAATCTAGCTCATGCATTAGTTAAAGCTTCAAAAATGTCAAAACAAAATAAATATACTTTTGTTCATCCTTTTGATGATCCATTCACAATAGCAGGCCAAGGCACTGTTGGAAGAGAAATTTTAGATGATGAGATTGATTATGATGTAATTTTTGTACCTGTTGGGGGAGGAGGCTTGTTAGCAGGGATTTCTGCCTGGGTTAAACAACATAAGAAAAAAATAAAAATTATTGGTGTTGAGGTTAATGATTCCGCTTGTTTAACGGAAGCACTCAAATCTAATAAACGAGTAATGTTAGAAAGAGTGGGGCTATTTGCAGATGGAGTTGCTGTATCTCAAGTTGGCAAGAACAATTTAGATGTTATTAAAGAATGTGTAGATGAAGTAATGACAGTAAATATTGATGAGGTTTGTGCTGCTGTAAAAGATATTTTTGAAGATACAAGAGTTTTATCTGAGCCATCTGGTGCAGTTGCCCTTGCTGGTTTAAAAAAATATTCAAAAAGAGTTAAGCATAAAAATCTTTTAGCAGTCAGTTCTGGAGCAAATATAAATTTTCAAAAGCTTGGCTTTATTGTTGAAAGATCAGAACTGGGTGAAAATAGAGAGAAAATATTAAGTATAAAAATACCTGAGCAACCAGGCAGCTTCCTTAAACTCGCAAAAATATTTGGAAAATTACCTGTAACAGAATTTAATTATAGAAAATCAGACGATGATGATGCTTATGTGCTTGTTGGTATAAGAACTTCCTCAGAGGAAAGCTATAAAAAGTTAAAAACGAAGCTCAGAAAATTAAAATATAAATTTAGCGACTATACCAACAATGAAATTTCTAATGATCACTTGAGGCATATGGTAGGTGGAAGAGGAAATAGTGCAATGAAATCAAAGAATATTGAGAGGCTTTTTAATGGTGAATTTCCTGAAAAGCCTGGAGCTTTATTAGACTTTCTTAAAAAATTTGGAACTAAATGGAACATATCTTTGTTCCACTATAGGAATATTGGATCTGCGTATGGAAATATTCTGATTGGAATTGAAGATCCAAACACAAATAAAAGACTACTCATAAAACATTTAGAAAAATGTGACACGCCATTTACTGAGGAAAGCAATAATAAGGCATACATTGATTTTCTTAGATAGAGTCTAAAATTTTAGTCTAAACTTTAAAGAGAAAATTTCATTATCAGGATTGTTCCAAGGATCTTTAAAAACTTTTGAAGTATTTCTTTCATTTTCATCGTCATATACTCTTCCACCTTTTGTATAGACGGCATAGATATAAGATAAAGGAGCAATCTCATATTTATACCTTATTTGAAAAGAGGCAATTCCTTGAGTAAATGGTTTTACATCACTCGTATGATTAAAAAGATAGCCATCTGAATTAGAAATCAAACTTATTGGGTTTTCTGCATCCAATGCAACAAATTGACTTTTAAGTCTCACCTCATGCTTTCTTCCTTTAAACCAATTCATATTAAAAGAAATAATTTTTTGAGTTAGATCATATACAGCTAATTCATTACCATCTATCCAATTAAGCCATTCATCTTCTTCCCTAACTCGGAAGGAGTAACTTAATTTAAAATTATCTATTGGGTAATATGATCCAGCAATTTTTGCAAACCTTCTTTCATAACCTTCCGAGCTCCAAGATTTGTACCTGTCAGCAGTCTCATAACCAATTCTCCAATCATACTCCCAAGTTCCAAAACTAGGCGATTCATAATCTAAATTAAAACTAAAACTCCCTTTATTTTTTACAAATGGAAAATCAACATTTTTTCTGGTGATAGTCGTATTTTTTCCTGAGGTTTTAAGATTCCATGAAGCCTGGAAGGCAGACGTATTCTTATATTTATAATTATATTCTTGTCTCAATTGAATTGGATTTGAATTACCTGAAGTATCAGAGTCGTAGTTAAAATCTATTCCAATTTTTCTTTCCTTAATTGGACTAGATTCTTTAAAATTGATTTTAGTTAAATCAGAGCCAATACCAAAATGAAACCAATCAGCCTTCTTTAAATATCCAAAATCATTCAGTTTAAAAGAGTCTTCAAAGTATAGAATACTTCCGGATCTTCTTACCAATGGAGTAGGCTGATAAGTAAATTGTGACCTAATTCCTAAGCCGTTATCATCTTCTTTTTCAGAGAAAAGGATGTCATTGTAAAGAGTTAATTTATCTGACTTAATATTTGTAAAATCAACTACATTTACCGTAGCTTTTTCATTTGTAAAATTGTCAACAACATGTGTTAAAAAATACCCAATAGATCTATTATTTACTTTAGTTTTGGATCTGATGGCATAAAAGTTTTTTCCTCTTGTAAAAGATTCATCTGATTCTTGAGCAACAAAAACTCCTAAGTCTGTATTAAGATTTTTTTGAGTATAGCGTAATGCAAAGTCTATATCTGTATAGCTTTTTTTAGCATTGTTACATTCATCTTCGTCAATGGAATTATTGCAATCATATGAACTTTTTGCTCCAATTCTTCTTGTATTTATTACTCGATATCTATCGTAATGAGATAGATCAAACAGAGACTGGTTTTCATTAAAGAAAGCTCTTTTTTCAGAATAAAATGTTTCTTGTGCTGAGAAGTTAACAATAACTTCATCACTTTCAGCTTGGCCAAAATCTGGATTTAATGTGAGATTAATTTGCTTACCTGTGCCCGTATTAACAAAAATTTCTGTACCAACTTTATTTTCATTAAAGCCAGTTACAGAGTTATATGTTTTAGATACATATGGGAAATAATTAACCTTACCTTTTGTATAGTTTGCAACCTGAATTGGCTTCAGTTTTGATAAAAAACTTGCTCTATATCCACTTGTTTTTGAGTCATTGAGCCATGATTGAGTTTCAGCTACATAGCGAAAAGTAGTGATATTAATTGTTCTTTTTTCGCTATCAATATTTTTTAGTAATACAACATTCCATGGTATTAAAAATTCTGAAATCCAATATCCATCGTACTCTTTTGTCTTTACCTCCCAATCACCATCCCAATCAAACTGAGGCCATCCTCCTAGACGCCTGATTCCATCTCCTTGGATGTCCGCCAGTGTAACAAAAAACATGTATGCTTTTAGACCCTCTTCATCAAAGTCAATTGCAACACCATTTTGTTCAACATTATTTGGGACTTCATCTCGCATAGACTTATTAGATTGCATTGAAGAATTCTCTTGGAAGTTTTTGAATCCTACATAAATTCCTTCTTCATTTGAAAATATTTTGGTAATAGTCTTTACTTTTGCAGGCGCCAGTGTGTAAGGAACAGTTTCATAGTAGTCATTGATTACAAGGGCATTGTCCCAGTCTGGTTCATCTAATTTAGCATCAATGATAATAGATTCTGCATACAAAAACGGAGTTAAGAAAACTATTAAATATTTAATGAATTTTGTATGCATGATTTATGGTGGTATTTTATAGCTCAGCTATAAGAATGTATACGAGTTTGAGTTATGACTATATCGTATTTAAGGTCATGAGATTCTGCAAAGTCTTCTTCTAAAACTTGAAAGTCATAACCCAAACCGACAATGATAGGCTTTTTTTCTATAAATGAAATATTTCCCAGAGATCTATCAAAATAACCACCACCATAGCCTAACCTGTAACCACCTTTATCAACACCAACAAAAGGGATAAACATTAGATCAAATGAAACTGAGTCAAGGTAGTCTTCATTTTTAACTTCGTTAATGCCATATTTATTTTTTTCTAGAGTCGCATTTTCTTTAAATAAATTGAATTTAAGCTTATTGGCAGAAACTATTCTTGGCATAAAAATGTTATTTTTATATTTTTTAAATTCCTGAGAAATTATTTCTAATGTAACCTCATTCTTATATGGAAAGTACGAAAGTATATTTTTAGATGATTTAATATCTAAATGTTTTATGGCAGCATTTTGTATGTCGATATTAGCCTTGTGGACGAAATTTTTAGATAAAAGTTGCCCCTGCTCAAGAAGTGATTTTCTTATTAAGTTTTTCACCATAAATAATGCAGAGGCTAGCAAACCAGATCACCGCTATGTGTTATACCTGAACCGAAAGTTCAGGTGGTGAACATCATGTCAAATCAGGCTTCCCTATAAGGTACCGCACAACAATGACAGTGGAAAATCACCTTATTAATAGTATCGGTTCAAATTTATTAACACATTAGCTAATGAACCAGAATGTAAAATAAGTATAGTTTAGTTAATTGATAAGATAAAGGTTATTTCTCAAGTGCTTTATCAATTTTTTCTATAAGTTTAGAGAGATTAATATCGGAATTTTTATTCGATGAGCTTTCTTTTTGATTAAGAGATTTGTTGGCCAGATTAAGACCTGCAATAACTAAGGCATTGCTTTTATCACTAATATTTTCTAATTCGTTGTTAAGAATTTCTGCAGATTTAATAAGATTGTTTTTTTCTTTTGGAGAAACAGAAAACGTCATATCTCTTCCAAAAATTCGTATAGATACATTCTCTTTACTCATTTCTATACTTCTTTAAAGTCTTTTCTAATTTTTTAACTTCTCTTTGATGTAACACTTTATCTTTTTTCCAATCCCTTTCTCTTTTTATATAAGTGTCAATGATGCCTTTCTGTTCATCAAATCTTTTAATTAACAAATCTAATTTTTTTTCAAGATTTTTAGAGGCTGGTTTAATATCTTTTGGCATTTCAATAGTTTAATTATACTTTAAGGAATTGGAAAGTTTGTTTATTTAAGTAAAATACACAAATGGACATCAGCATATATAAAAATAGAAGAGAAAACTTATTAGAACTACTACCTGAAAATTCTGTATTACTTATTCCTGGAGCTGAAACTCAGTATAGAAATTCTGACTCTTCATTCCCATTTAGACAAGAAAGTAATTTTTATTATTTATCAGGCTTTTGTGAGCCAGCCTCTTTGATAGCAATTACAAAAAAAGATAACAAAATTGCATCATTAATATTTGTACCTCCAAAAGATAAACTTAAAGAGATTTGGGATGGGTATAGAGCCGGACCAATAGGAGCTGTAAAAGACTTTCTATTTGATAAAGCATATGACAATACACAGATTGATGAAATGTTGCCTGATATTTTATTTGGGTCAGATATTGTTTTATATCCAATAGGTAAAAAAAATGGATTTGATCAAAAAGTCATAAATTGGACATCAGAAGCAAGCAAAAAAGATAGACACAGTAAATCTTTAAATATATCAGATGCCTCCTCAATTATTGGTAATGCTCGACTAATAAAAGACGATCATGAAATAAGTTTAATTAAAAAAGCATGCAGCATATCTGCTGATGCTCACATCGAGGCTATGAAGTCAGTAAAAGGTGGTGATAGTGAGCAATTTATAGAAAGTATGTATATTCATGAATTTTCTAAAAGAGGCGCAAGGTATCCTGCATATAATCCTATAGTTGCTGGAGGTGAGAATGCCTGTGTTTTACATTATGTTGAAAATAATCAACAACTGAACAATGATGACTTGTTGTTAGTTGATGCAGGTTGTGAGTACGAGATGTATGCAGCTGATATCACAAGAACTTTCCCTGTTAGTGGAAAATTTTCAGATGAACAGCTAGCAATTTATAAAGTTGTATTGGATGCAATGAATGCTGCTATTGATATGGTTAAACCTGGAAACCATGTTATGCAACCTCAAGAGATATCTGAAAAAGTTATAACAGAAGGCCTTGTAAGATTAGGACTTCTAGATGGTGACCCAGAAGAATTACATAAAAGTGGAGCATATAAGGAATTCTACATGCATAAGATTGGACACTGGTTAGGTTTAGATGTGCATGATGCTGGAGACTATGTCGAAGGAGAGGAGTATATGAAATTCAAACCAGGTATGATTACAACAATTGAACCTGGAATTTACATTAGCAGCTCAATGGACATAGATGATAAATGGAAAGGTATTGGTATAAGAATTGAAGATGACATTCTTGTAACAATAGATGGTAATGAAAATCTTACTAAAAAAGTCCCATCTGATCCTGAAGAAATTGAATCTTTAATGTCATAAAGTTGTGGATCCCGTTGTTGTAATTTCTGGAGGAGGAATTATAGGAAACTATATATCTTCTAGATTAAAACTTAATTCCATTCAATCGATTGTAGTAGAGAAAGAGCTAAGAAATATCGAATATAAACATAATATAAGAACTCTCACATTAAATTCATTTTCAAAAAAGCTTTTAGACGAGCTAGATATAAAAATTAAATATGCTGAAATAAAAAAAATGAGAGTTTTTGATGGAGAAGGTAGTGGAAAAATTAATTTTTCATCCGACCAAATTCAAGAAGATGCTTTATCTTACGTAGTCTTTTTCAATGATTTACAAAAAAAATTGCAAGAAATAGAAAACGAAAGAACAGTATATGAAACTTATATAAAAGATATAAAAGAAAACGATAGCGAAAATTTTTGTGAGGTGTTGTTATCAAATAATAAGCTTCTTAATGCTATGGTTGTTGCTGGATGTGATGGGAGAAACTCAAATGTTGCAAAAATAGCTAAATTAGATGAGATAAAACAAAATTACGACCAAACTGCAATAACATTCACTGCAAATGCAAAACTTGAAGATAATCACACAGCTATTCAAATATTTTCAGATAAAGGAATCTTTGCAATTATGCCTTGTCCGGCTGAAAAAAATGGACCTACGCATACAATTGTATGGTCGATCGATGATGAGATCTTAGATAAATACGAAGCAAATCAATTTTTAAAAGACTATTTAGGATATTTTGAAAAAAAACTTGGAACAAAAATAACTATTCACTCAGAAGTACTTAGCTTTAAGCTTTCAAGTCACTCTTTTAAAAACTATGTTGCTGGAAGAAAGGTTTTAATTGGAGACGCAGCTCATTCTATTCATCCTCTTGCTGGACAGGGCATAAATCTTGGCTTTGCAGATGCAGACGCTTTTTGTGAGGAAATAATTGCTGAATATGAACGGACAGCAAATGTTAATCATAAAAAAGTGTTGAAAAGATATGAAGTAAGGCGAAAAACTTTTAATGAATTAATGCTCAGGTCAATGCAAATATTTGTTGAAATTTTTAAATCAGAAAACTTATATATGAGATTGTTAAGAAATATAGGCCTATCAAGCGTAAATGAGACCTCATTTCTAAAAAGATTTTTTATCAATCATGCTTCTGGTAAAAATAAGATATAATAAATTTGCACACTTAATTTATTCTTTATGAGGAAAAAAAAATGAAAAGAATATTTGTAGCTTTGAGTGTGTTTCTATTAATTTCATGCTCAAATCAATCTGATAACGAACTGAACATTTATACATCAAGACAACCTCAGTTATTAGAACCAATAATAGAAGATTTTTATGCCAATACTGGCATTAAAGTAAACCTTTTATCTGGTAACGCTCAAGAGTTAATGGAAAGAATTGATATTGAAGGAGAAAATACTAATGCTGATATTTTTATGACTGTTGATGCTGGCGTCCTTTGGCAGGCCAATGAAAGAGGAATATTTAGTGAGATTGAATCAGATATACTTACAAACAACATACCTACTTACCTAAAAGATCCCAATAATAATTGGTTTGGTTTTTCTAAAAGAGCCAGGACAATTGTTTATTCGAGTGATGAATTTTCAGAAGATGACTTTTCTACATATGAAGACTTAGCTGACCCTAAATGGAAAGGAAGATTATGTCTGAGAACATCAAAGAAAGTGTACAACAGATCACTTATTGCAAGCATGATAGATGCATATGGTTTTGAAAAAACAAAGGAAGTAGTTTCTGGTTGGGTTTCTAATTTAGCAACTGAAGTTTTCTCAAATGATACCAATGCCCTAAAAGCAGTTTCAAGTGGTCAATGTGGAGTCACTATTGTAAACACCTATTATCTTGCTCGATTATTAGATGATCCAAACTATAGTAATCTTAAAATTTTTTGGGCTAATCAAAATGATAGAGGAGTCCATGTAAATATTTCTGGTGCTGGAGTTGTTAAATCATCAAGAAATAAAATAAATGCTGTAAAGTTATTAGAGTATTTATCTTCTGTAGACGCACAAAATTTTTATGCATCTGCAAACAAAGAATATCCTGTCGTTGAGAATGTTGTTATAGATGAATCTATCAAAGACTGGGGTGCATTTATTGAAGATAATATAAATGTTGCTAAATTAGGAGAATTGCAAAAAGAAGCTGTGCTTCTTGCTCAAGAAGTAGGCTATAAATAAATCTAATTAAACTTTTTGGCCGCGCGCGCGGATTTCTTTCAGAACCTGGCTTATACCCTTTTTATCAATGATTCTCATGCCTTTTGCTGATACCTTTAAGCTAATGAATCTATTTTCAGATTCTACCCAAAATTTATGCGTATGTAGATTTGGAAAAAATTTTCTTTTAGTACGATTGTTCGCATGAGAAACATTATTCCCAGTTTGTGGAGTTTTACCAGTTACTTGACATTTTTTACTCATAGAAACGCGATTTTATAGAACAGAAGCTAACATATCAATACTATAACTAATAATATATAAAAGAATATTTTCAATTATCCTTATTTGCTATCAAAAAAATCTTAATCTATCCATATATGGTTTAAAATCATATATAAGACTTAAGGAAAAATATTTGATAAATATAAAATTAAAAATAATTAATTCGCTGATTGGAAGCAAAATTCCTTTACCAAAATATGAAACAAAAGGTTCAGCTGGACTCGATCTTCGTGCATGTTTAGACAATAAATTAGTTTTAAAGCCTGGAACAACAAATATGATTCCTATGGGATTTGCCATGCACTTGGATGATGAAAATTTAGCCGCGCTTGTTGTTCCAAGATCTGGGTTGGGCTCGAAGCATGGTATTGTCTTAGGCAACCTTGTTGGCCTTATAGATTCAGATTATCAAGGTGAATTAATGGTACCGGCTTGGAATAGGTCTGAAATTGATTTTGAGATCCATCCAGGAGACAGAATTGCTCAAATGATTATAGTGCCTGTAATGCAAGCAAATTTTGAAATCGTAGAAGAATTCACACAGACTGCAAGAGGAACAAAGGGTTTTGGGAGTTCAGGCTTAAATTGAAAAAGCTATTTTTTTTTACCAAATCTTTCTTCAAACTTCTGAACTCGTCCGCCAGAATCGATAATTTTCTGTTTACCAGTATAAAAAGGATGCGAAGCTGAAGATACTTCAACAGTGTAATATGGATAAGTTTTGCCTTCATACTCTTTTGTTTTATCAGTTTTTAAGGTTGACGGAATTACAAAATATTCATCCACACTGATATCATGGAATAGAACTTCTCGGTATTCAGGATGTATATCTTTTTTCATAATAAAATACAATTAGGATGAGAACTATATCAAAAAATAATCCCTTTACAATTAAAAAATGAATATTTTTTATTATGATGTTGCAGTAGATATTCCTGTTAGACGGTGTTTTACATACAAATCAATTAGTAAAATTAAAAAGGGTACAAGAGTAACAGTACCTTTTGGTAGAAAAACTCTTATAGGTATTGTAATAAAAGTTTCTTCAATCTCAACATCTATTGTTAAAACAAGTGCCATCAAAGAAATTATTTCTGTTGATGATCAATATATTTGTTTTAAAAAGCCTTTATTTAATACTTTATTGTGGGCATCAGAATATTATCACCATCCAATTGGTGAAGTATTTTTATCATTTTTACCTTCAATACTTAGAAAGCAAACAAATAAATCAATCATTAATATTGATGAATCATCTAATTATAAAATTAACTCTACAGATAAAAATTTTGATTTAACAAGTGAACAAGAAATAGCCTTAAAAAAGCTTAAAAAAATAGAAGAATTCAATCCAACTTTAATTTACGGAGTAACTGGATCAGGCAAGACAGAGATATATTTAAGGCTTGTAGAGAAATTGGTTCAAGAAAAAAAATCTGTTTTGATATTAGTGCCTGAGATTAATCTTGTTCCTCAAATGCTGGATAGATTTAAAAAAAGATTTGATGGCGAGATAGGGGCTTACCATTCAAAATTGACTCCAAATCAAAGACTTAAAATATGGCTAAAATCAAGATTGGGCGGCCTAAAGATTGTTATTGGCACAAGATCGGCTGTGATGATGCCGCTTAAAAATATTGGCGCGATAATAATTGACGAAGAGCATGACCAGTCATACAAACAATCTGAAGGGTTTAAATTTTCTGGAAGAGATTTGGCAATAAAGAGAGCACAATTAGAAAATATACCAATTTATTTGGGATCAGCTACACCCTCATTACAAACTTTAAAGCTGGTTAAAGAAAAAAAATTTAAACAAGTCAATCTTCTGAACAGAATAGATGGAAAAAAACCACCTAAATTAATACCTCTTGACATATCTAACTCGCCATTGATAGGTGGTATTGCAATGCAAACAATGGGCATTATTCAATCAACTATAGCAAAAGGTGAACAAGCACTCATCTTTATTAATAGAAGAGGTTTTGCACCTTTGTATGAATGTGATGCTTGTGGCTGGGTCGCAAAATGTAATTCATGTGAATCAAATTTGGTATTTCATAAGTCTAAAAACAGACTAATTTGTCATAAATGCGAATCTATTTATGGAGTTAACGATGAGTGTCCAGACTGTTACTCAAAAGAAATAAATCTTCAGGGATATGGAACTGAAAGGGTGGAAGAAGTGCTTGAGAATGCCTTTAAAAAAATACCTATTATAAGATTTGATTATGATTCAACCAGACTTAAAGGAGCTATTGAATCTATTTATGAAAAAGTGCACAGCAATGATGCAGCAATATTAGTAGGGACACAAATGCTCTCAAAAGGTCATGATTTCCCAAAGGTTACTCTTTGTGTGATCTTAAATGCAGATAGTGGCTTAATTAGCCCAGAAATTAACGCCCTTGAGAAAATCTCACAACAGTTAATTCAGGTATCAGGGAGAGCCGGAAGAAATAACAATCTTGCAAAAGTAATAATTCAAACTAGATATCCAGATGATATTAACTTAAAGCAAATAAAAACTGGTAATTATCAAAAATTTGCTGATCAATGCTTACAAAACAATAAAAATCTAGACTTACCTCCGTACTCACATGTTTGTATATTAAGAACATCTTCGCCTAAATCAAAAGGCAGTATTGATCTTTTACAGAAGGTAAGTCTTTTTCTTGCAAAAAAGAAAGGCATAAGTTTAATAGGACCACTTCCTTCCATACCTTCAATGATAAAAGGGAATGTCAGACATCACTTAATTATTAAAGCATCCTCGAGATCCTATCTAAATAGAGTTTTAAAGTCTTTGATAAAAGATCTTGAAAATTGGCCTGAGATTAAAAAGACTAAGTGGAGTTTTGATATTGATCCCTATGATATGTCGTAGAAATTATTTAACTCATCTTGATTAAGATTTTTTGACCCTTAAAAATTGAATTATTTTTTATGTCATTTGCAGATACTATGGAATCTATAGTTACACCAAATCTAATAGCTATTTCTAATAACGTATCACCATTTTGTATTTCATAAGTTAGATATTCAGAATCATTTCTTATCACAGTGTTTGGAATTGGTTTTTCAACAAAGTAATTAAATATACCTACAAAAATAGACCTAGCTATCATTCTTCTTCCTTCCATTGTCTTAAGTCTTTCAGCATCTTCAGGATTTGTTAGAAAACCTGACTCCACGAGAATAGATGGGATATCAATTGATTTTAAAACTCTAAAATCTGCATATTCGACATTTTTTTTATGAATTTTAGTCGCTGGGTCTTTTTTAAGCTGATCTAAGACTTTTGTTCCCAGTAACTTGCTTTCTTGAATTTTAGCTTGATAGATTTCAGGATACATTTCTCTCGCAGTATCTTCATCAAAGTCATAAATTTTTAAATTTTTAATATCGGCTTGTATTCTTTTTCTTTTAGCATCTGATAGATTTCTTGCGACTGTACTTGAAGCTTCTTCAGACCAAATAAAAACAGACGCACCTTTGACAGACGACAATCTAAATCCATCTGCATGAATTGATATAAAAATGTCTGCTGCATTTCTTCTTGCTATTTGGTATCTATCGTTCAAACTTACTGTTTCATCTCCAGCTCTTATCATTAATGGACTAAACCCTTCAGTATCTTTCAAAGTCCTTTCAAGCTGTTTGGCAATCAATAAGGTCACGTCTTTTTCCAAAATGTTATTTGTGCCTACAGCGCCGGGATATTTGCCACCATGACCTGCATCAATAGCGACAATGATATCTCTCATATTTGCCTTTAATTTTTTCGTTTTTGTTATTTCTAGACTCAATAAAACCCCATTATCAGTTTTGGTTTGAATGGGCTTTTTCCAATACACGTATTCATATAAATCAATTACTATTCTGGTAATATTCTTATCTGTAGACCCCCGTATTTTTTTTACAGGATAGTTATAAACCTCATCAATATCTGATTTAAGTTTTGAATCAAATACGTCTAAAACAATTCTCGAGGGACTTTCTAGGGAATATGATTTTATGAATGCAACATTTTCTAAGATAAATGATATTTCAATAGTATTTTGACTTGGTTCAGTCACCTTAATGAAGCTTATTTCATTAGACTGTAATAAAGATGAAAAAATAAGGCATCCAATAAATAGTTTATTCATTATGATTTTGTTAATGTTAAAAATAAGTTATTTTTATCTATTATCTCAATTTCTCTTTGATTGTTAATATGTTCGAATTTAATTTTCAAATCAAATGATCTATTTTCTTTTAACTTATCTGACCATTCTATAATAATAATTTTTTTTAGTTTTGTTTCACGATTTAAATTAAAGATATCTAGATCTTCTGATTCATCTGATCTATATAAATCAATATGTAAGAAAAGTATTTTATTTAATTCATATTCTTCGCAAAGAGTATAGGTTGGACTTTTTACTAAACCAGACCATCCTGCATGAGAAATAATAGAACGTGTTAAAAAGGTTTTTCCAGCGCCTAAATCACCCTCAAGGTGAATCTCAATATTATCTTTAGAGATGTTTAAAATATCTTCCGATATCAACTTGCCAATATTATTTGTAGCGTCATCGTTTTCAAGATAAATTTTTTTCATAATTTGTTAAGTAAGTTTCTGATGATAGGGCTTAAAGATCCAGCATTTAATCCAATTTCACCAATATCTTTTTTAAACGCTTCTCCGGCTCTAGCATGAACTGCCACAGATAGCATACATGCATCAGAAATAGATAATTTTTGAGATGTTAGTCCGGCAATCACACCAGCCAAGACATCTCCAGTCCCGCCTGAAGAAAGTTCTGGACCTCCATCTGAACAAACATAAACATCATTGCTATCTTTTAAACAAACAATAGTATCCTTTCCTTTTAATATTACATTAGCATTATATTTTTTTGAAAGTTCTTTAGCAGAATCTTCTCGATTTTTTTGCACGTCGTCATTTGAAATACCTAATAATTTACCGGCCTCACCTGGATGAGGCGTTAAGATTATTTGTGCATTATGGCAACTAAATTTAGAAGATAAATCATGTAAAAAATAAAAAGCACCAGCATCAAAAATAAGTATTTTTAATTTTTTGGTAGCAAAAGCTTTTTTAACAATATTTGCAGACCATTCATTATTTCTTAGACCGGGCCCGCACAAAAGGACGTCAATATTTTTTGGTATCTCAAAGTCTTTTTTAATTCCTAGAGCCATTATTTCTGGATTTCTGATGAGGCTTGCTTCAACGTTTGAGGGATGAGTATACATGGATACTAAACCAGCTCCAGAAAATAAACATGCTTCAGATGATAAGATTGCTGCTCCCCCCATACCTTCTGAACCAGCCAGAATAAGTGCTCTGCCAAAGTCTCCCTTATGCGAGTTTTTAGACCTTTTTGGTATTGTTATTTTAATTGAGTCTAAGCTAAATTCATTAGCCATCATTTTTAATCAACCTCAAAGACGCCTAATCTGTCAGAGTGAAATGAGCCCATATATATTTTATTTTCAAAAGGGACGGCAACAGTTGGTAGACCAAAAACTGTTTTGTTAAATGAGTATTTATTTATAATTTTTAAACTTTTTTTATCCAGTTGATAAATAGAAAATGGCAATGAGCAACTTTCCTTAAATTCACACTCGCCAAAATCATTTGGTTGAAAGTCTAATGATGTAACCCAGATATTATTTTGATGTATATATGGGTTATCGGGAGCCTCAATAAATGTACTATTAATTTTGCTATAAGAAGTCCCTTCATTAGTACCCATATTAAAACTTACAATCTTATCTCCTTGATTGTAATTTACATATAGCATTTTATCTTCTTCATCATAAGCTATTCCATTCGGACCACTTCCTTCAGTATATGGAATTTTTTTAAATGAATTATCTTTCCATTTAACTATGTATCCAGAATTATTTTTTAAAAGCGAGGTTAAAAGCCATTCATTAAGTGTGATATCTCTTTTATACATGTGAGAGGCATAGAAACTGCCATCTTTTTTAAGACTAATGTCATTAAAATAAAACTTGAAAGGAACATCAATACATCCTCGCCAAATTAAATTCCAAGACCCACCGCTTTTAACTAATTCGAACATCTCTATTGTTTCATCAGGAAAATGACTAACAACACCAAGTTTAAATGAACCATTATCAAGTTTAATTAAATCTATTCCATGCGGGCCATATTTTTCATCACTGTTTCTAGAGCAACTTGGATCTCCCCATGAATTTTCACTAAGAGTTATTTTTGGGACAATTTTCTGCCCTGTTTTTAGATTTAGAAGCGCAAAATAACCAGATTTTTGATCTTCGTAAGGTTCAATTCCTCCAAACTCTGACATTAGAAGAAATTCATTATCAGGTGTTATGACAATGTCCTCAGGATTAGAAAAATTACATATAACATCTATGTTGTTATCAGATTCACAAGAACTAATATCTTTTTGTGGACCAATATAATCAGTTGATACTACAAATAAAGATAAACAAATTAGAGCTAAGGATATTGGAATAGAAAACTTGAAATAGTTTTTCAAATAGATAGGTAATATATTTTTAATTTTTTCAAAGAAAAAAATCACTACCAAGCCCCTTATAGAAAGTATTATTCCTAGAGAAAAAGTAGTAATTAACCAAACTCGCTCATACCAAAATTCATTACCTAAACTTACAAACAAACATATCGCACCTACCAAAACAGTAAATGAACCAGTTTTAGTTAATTTCTCAGATCGCATTACCCAGTCTGAAATATAACTTACAAATGGTTTTATTAAGATTAAAACGGCAAGGGTTAAGAAAAAGAAGAAATAAAAATAATTCATAAAAAATCTAAAAAAGTCGTTTTTTAATTATATCAACTATTTCTAGGGGCTTATCGAGTGGAACATGATGAGCTGCTCCTTTTACTTCGTTAAAATCCATAATGTCGGAATATGTCTTTTTAATATTATCCAAGATATTAGCTGACATAAGTAAACTATCTGCCCCATGAATAAATAGTGCTGGACAGCCAAAAGAAAATTTATAACCAAATAATCTTTCAAGACTATTAAACATTGAATCATCAAATTTCCAACGCCAACCTTCTTCAGTCTGCTTTACGGAATGTTCTGCTATATAACGAACAAACCATTCATTTTCACATTCTTGTTGTGGCAGTAATCTAAACCTTTTCAAAATTGTAGTTTTATCAGAATAGTACTTAATCATTCTTAAGGGACCTCCTTCGTTTTGAGATGGATCCCAATCAGGAGGCCTAATAAATGTGTCAATCATAATCAAGTTCGAAACAAGCTCTTTTTCTTCAGAAGCTACATAACCGGCCACTTGACCGCCTAAAGAATGACCAACAATAAATATATTATCGATGTCTAAGTTAGATTGTTCCTTTTCAATAATGGAAATAACACATTGACCAAAATCTTTAATGCTGTATTTCTGTCGGAATCCAGAATCTCCCATGCCAGGTAAATCAATTGCTATTACATTTGAATAATTTATAAATTGTGGAGCAATTGGATACCACCATTTTTTATGAGCTCCTGTGCCATGAATGAAAATAAGAAGATTATTATTTTTAGATTCAGTTGGCCATATTGAATATGAAAGAGGTCCTTTTTCACTTTCTAAAATTTTTTCAGAAGGTTTTATATTTATAGCATGATTAAACCATGCTGGTGCTGCAGAAATATCATTATTTAGATTGTTAGTAATTTGCATAAGCAGTATTCTAAGCTATATCAATTAAATTTATGAATAATAATTTAACACCTGCTGCAACAGTCCTTGTTCTTAGAGACTCTGAGGAGGGTATGGAGGTGCTAATGGTAAAAAGATCCAAAAAACCTCCTTTTGAAAATCTATATGTTTTTCCTGGAGGCAAAATCGATGAGGGGGATTGTTCAAAAGATCTAGAGTCATATTGTGATGGACATAATGATCAAGAAGCTTCGCTTACTTTAGGTTTAAATAATGGAGGCTTGAGCTATTGGGTTGCTTGTATTAGAGAATGTTTTGAAGAGGTTGGCATACTTTTAGCAACAAAAATATCTGGAGAAAAGCTTAATTTAGAGGATGAAGATAAATCTAAGTTTGATAAATATAGAAAAATGTTAATCAATAATGAAATTAATATTTTAGATGTATGTAAAGAGGAAGACTTAATTCTCTCAACATCAAATATAGCACCACTTTCTCATTGGATAACTCCTGAATTTGAGACTAGAAGATATGACACTAGATTTTTTATAGCTTATTTGCCAGAAAAACAGATTGTGCAACATGATGGTATGGAATTGACCAAGAGTTTGTGGATCAATCCAAACATGGCACTAAAGAAAGCTCTGGATGGAGAAATGCAAATGATTTTGCCAACTACTGAAAATCTTAAATCCTGTATGGAGTTTAAAAGCGCAATGGATATGCTGGATAATCAAAAACAAATTTCTCATAATGAAATAAAACCTATCTTGCCAAAATTTTTTAAGGACAATGGAAATTGGGTTGTATTATTTCCTGGTGATGAAGGTTACGAGGATCATTAATGAATGAATTGGTACAAAAAATTACTGCACCTAACGGTGGTGTTTTTACTGGACAAGGAACTAACACGTATTTAATTGGAAAAAAGGATATTACTCTTATTGATCCTGGACCGAATATTCCTGAACATATTGAAGAAATTTTGAAAGCGGGAAGCGGAAAAATTAAAAGAATTTTAGTTACCCACACACATACAGATCATTCGCCTGCTGCATTACCAATATCACAAGAATTAAAGATTCCAATGTTTGGAAGATTAGTTGATAGAGAATCTGATTGGGAGGATGAATCCTTTCAGCCAGACACTGTGTTGAATCACGGTGATGTAATCTCAACTGATGAGTATTCTATTGAAGTGATTCATACACCCGGACATGCATCTAATCATTTATGTTTTTATTTGAAAGAAATAAATTGTTTGTTAACAGGCGATCATATTATGGATGGTTCAACAGTTGTAATCGCACCACCAGATGGCAATATGACCGAATACATAAATTCTCTAAATTTATTAAATAATTATGATATTGATTACTTTGCACCAGGTCATGGCAACTTTATGAGCGAGCCAACTAAAACTATTAAATCTATTATTAGACATAGATTATCTAGAGAATCAAAAGTATTAAGATGTGTTGAAAAAAATCAAAATTCAAATATTGATGATCTTCTGCCCTTGGTCTACGATGATGTACCTGAAATGTTATACCCAATTGCAAAAATGAGCCTTTTGGCCCATTTAATAAAACTTTTTGAAGATGGAAAAATATTAAACAAAGATAATCTTTATTCTTCTTCTTGATCCTCTAAATTAATTTCGAGCTTAAATTTTTCTTTTTCTTTTTTTTCACTTAGAAGTTTTTTTCGTTCATTGTCACCCATTTTATTTTCGACACAATCGTTTTGATCATAAACTTCACCCGTTGGAACTTTATGATTAGGATTTATTGGAACTGGTGGACGAGGCACTGGTATTTGCATACAAGAAATTAATACCTTTGAATTGACTCCACTTAGAGCTTTTGGATCTGCATCAGGTAGCATTGATTTATCATAGTTTTGGTTTGTATTACAACCAATAAAAGTTAGTAAAATAAAAATTAAGAAACTAATTTTTTTCATAAACTAATTTTATTATTAATTAATGATTCTACAACTGTAGGATCTGCAAGCGTTGAGGTATCACCTAAATTAGATAAATCATTTTCAGCAATTTTTCTTAGAATTCTTCTCATGATTTTTCCTGATCTTGTTTTTGGAAGTCCTGGTGCATTTTGAATTAAATCTGGTTTTGCGATTGCGCCGATTTCTTTTGCTACAAATTGTTTTAATTCATTATTAAGATCATCAGAAAATGATTCTTCAATCATAAGAGTAACAAAAGCATATATACCTTGACCCTTAATAGGGTGGTCAAAACCTACAACTGCCGCTTCAGCAACTTTTGGATGAAGCACAAGAGCACTTTCAATTTCTGCAGTACCTAACCTGTGTCCAGAAACATTTAGCACATCGTCAACTCTGCCTGTTATCCAATAGTAACCGTCCTCATCTCTTCTAGCTCCGTCTCCAGTGAAATAGATATCTTTATACAGACTAAAATAGGTATCTATCATTCTTTGATGATCACCAAAAACACTTCTGATTTGGCTTGGCCAAGAACTTTCAATTACAAGATTCCCTGAATTTGCACCATCAAGTGCAGTTCCATGTTCATCGTAGAGAGCTGGCTTTACTCCAAAGAAAGGGAGAGTTGCTGAGCCTGGCTTTGTCGGAGTTACTCCTGCAATTGGTGATATCAGTACAGAACCAGTTTCGGTCTGCCACCAAGTATCTATTACTTCACATTTGGATTCACCAACAACATTAAAGTACCAATCCCATGCTTCTGGATTTATTGGTTCACCGACTGTACCCAGAATTCTTAAGCTATCTCTTTTTGTTCTTGTTACAGGATCATTGCCTTGGGCCATCAGTGCTCTAATAGCAGTTGGCGCAGTATAAAAAATATTTATTTCGTGCTTATCACATATTTCCCAACATCTAGAAGCTGTAGGGTATGTAGGTACCCCTTCGAACATTAAAGTTGAGGAGCCATTTGATAGAGGACCATACAAAATATAAGTATGTCCAGTAATCCAACCCACATCAGCAGTACACCAATAATTATCTTCTGGTCTCACACCAAATAAATATTTGAAGCTAATATGTGCGCCCAATAAGTATCCTGCAGTTGTATGAAGTACTCCTTTGGGTTTTCCAGTAGAACCAGATGTGTAAAGAATGAAAAGGGGATCTTCTGAATCCATTGGTTCAGGATCACAGCTAGTATCAGACTCATTTGCTAAATCTTCATACCATAAATCTTTATTCTCATTCCAAGAAATATCTCCACCTGTTCTTCTTATAACCAATGTATTTTTAACTCCAGGACAAGCTTTCAGGGCTTCATCTACGTTAGTCTTCAATGGCACTTTCTTTCCACCTCGGATACCCTCATCTGCAGTAATTACAATTGAACAATCTGCATCGAGAATCCTGTCTTTTAGAGATTCAGGAGAAAAACCACCAAAGACAACTGAATGTATTGCTCCAATCCTTGCACAAGCAAGCATTGCAAATGCTGTTTCTGGAATCATAGGCATGTAAATACATACTCTTGAACCTTTTTTAACACCAATTTTTTTTAAGACATTAGCAAACTTACATACTTCGTCATGTAAATTTTGATAAGTAATTATTTTTGAGTCAGAAGTATCGTCACCTTCCCAAATTATTGCAGTTTTATTTGCATCATTTTTAAGATGCCTATCAATACAATTAAAACTTAGATTTGTTTTACCGCCTTTGAACCATTTTGTATTTGAAAATTTATCATTATGTACTTCATCAAAATCTTCAAACCAAGCTATATTTTCTTTAGCCAACTTTCCAAAAAAGTCTTTAGGGTTTTTAATCGATTCTGTGTAAAGTTTTTTATATTCTTCTATGTCTTTTATATGAATATTTGAGGATAGAGGACTATATAAATCTTTGGACACTACAATTTACTAGATAAGCGAAGGTTGTGGATTTACAAAATTTGTACCTTTTGGATTTGACATTATCATAGTTATCAAGGACTCATAATCTTCGTCATTTGATTCTAGATTTATATCTGCAGCATTGATAATAAGTAGTGGAGCAGATTTATAGTCTAGAAAAAATCTGGAATATTCATCATTAAGTCTCTCCAAGTAATCTAAAGTTAGATATTGTTCGTTGATGTTTCCTCTTTTAGTTATTCTTTCTTTTAAAATTTCAATTGGTGCTTGAAGATAAATTACTAAATCAGGTGTTGGCGCATCTAAAGTTATATGTTCGTATACTTTGTTGTACAAATCCATTTCTTCATTAGTGAGTGTTACTTCTGCAAATAATCTATCTTTTTCAATAAGAAAGTCAGCAACTCGAACATTTTCAAACAAACTTCTTTGCTTAAGATCTTGAATTTGCTGCATTCGTTGGAAAAGAAAGAAAAGCTGAGTAGCTAAAGCCGATTGACCTTGGTTTCTATAAAAATTTTTTAAAAAAGGATTCTCAGAAGGTTGTTCTAGGAAAGCATCATAGTTAAAAGTTTTAGCAATTTTATTAGCTAGAGTGGTTTTACCAACTCCAATAGGCCCTTCAATAGCAATGTATTTTGGAAGTGGTATCTCGTTTAACGCAGGCTTCATTGTTACTAAATTTCTATAATCAATAGATTATCGCAACTCTTTAGAGAATCCAAATATTTTAGTAGATTCTTCTAAGTTATTTTTTTTCAAATCAATGATAAGTTTCTTTTTCAAGTCTTCGTTATTTTTTTGAAACTCTGTCCACCAAAATCCTAAATCCTTTGTTTTGGCAGCAGCCTTTTCTCTAATTAAAAGAAAATCATAAGCAGCTCTAAACCTAGGATGTTTGAGTGTCTTATATGGCTGTCTTCCAATTCTGCTATGCAGTTTAAGCTGCAAAACCCAAATATCTTTTATATATGTATGAAACTTTCTTGGTATAGCTGTAATTTTTTGTTGATTTCTCAATATTGAATCCATAGACCTAAAAAATTTTTTGAGATTAATCTCGTTTCCTTTTAATGATTTTTTAATTAATTGAGGCCACAAGAGAGCAGCAATCAAAAAACCTGGCGTTATTGATTGATTATTTTTAATGCGTTTATCAGTATTTCTTAAAGCCTCAATAATAAGTTGATTTGAAAATTCACATCCATTTAAGTTTGTGGAAACAAGATATTTATTTAAACCAAATGAAACAAGCTTATTGAAATTTTTTTCGGCCATGCCATTGAGAAATATTTTACAAAATTCATCAAATAAGCGTGCATTTGAAACGCTAGACAGTAAGTGGCCTTTTTTGTATATGGCTTCTTTAATATTATTGTTTATCTTAAAGTTTAGTTTTGTACAAAATCTTATTGCTCTTAAGCTCCTTACAGGATCTTCTTCAAATCTTAAATCAGGGTCACCGATAGAAACTATTTCTTTGTTATGAATATGTTTTAGTCCTTTATTATAGTCTTCAATTTTTCCAGTGATAGGGCAGTAATAAAGTGCATTTATTGTGAAATCTCTTCTGTAAGTATCTTCTTCAAGAGTTCCCCAGACATTATCTCTAATAATCTTTCCGCTTTGGTCTGTAACCAGATTGCCATCATTAAATCCATTATTCCCAGACCTGAAGGTTGCTACCTCTATCAATTCTGATCTATTAAAAACGTGAACTAATTTAAATCTTTTACCAATTATTCTAGAAGCTCTAAATATTTTTCTTATTTGTTCTGGTGTTGCATCAGTTGCAATATCGAAGTCCTTTGGATTTATGCCACACAACAAATCCCTTACACAGCCGCCAACTAGGTATGCTTGGAAATTATTTTTATGAAGGTCTTTGACAATGGAAATTGCAAATTTACTTATTTTTTTATTATTTATCAAAATATCTTATTTGATAAGAAAAAAAGATCATCCGCTTAATTGTTTTTCTTTTATCTCATCGAGAGTTTTGCAGTCAATGCAATGAGTTGCAGTTGGTCTAGCTTCGAGTCTTTTGATTCCAATTTCATCTCCACATGATTCACACCAACCATATTCATCTTGTTTAATGAGTTCAATAGAAATAGCTATTTTATTAATGAGTTTTCTTTCTCTATCTCTTGTTCTTAACTCGAAAGCAAACTCTTCTTCTTGGGAGGCTCTGTCAACCGGATCTGCATAAGTTTCTCCCTTTGTCTTTAAATGATCAAAAGTTTTTTGCATCTCTTCTTTTAAGTGCTCTTTCCATAACAGCAGAACAGCAATAAAATGTTTCTTCATACGAGCACTCATATATTTTTCATTTTTTCTAAGTTTGTATGGCGCAATTTTAGATTTATTATTTGCCAATGTAGCTTTAGATTTAGGCGATATTTTTTTCTTTGCTACAGTTTTTGATACTTTTGATGCTTTTTTGGTTGAGACTTTTTTGGTTGAGACTTTTTTCGCAGATGCTTTATTTGGCATCTTTTTTTTAGCTTTTGTAGTTTTTTTTGCCGGCATATAATTGTGGTTTAATTTTTAGGGTGGAGAAAGTATCAGATAGTTAAGAAATTTGCTAGCTTTTTTTTAATTTATTTAAAACTTTTTTATAACCATCTGATGAAAGTCTAGGCCCAAATGTCTCCACAACCTTTGAAGAGGCATAGTTGCTGAAGCTTGCGCAATCTTCAATATTGTTGCCTTGCAAGTAAGCATGCATAAATGATCCAGCATAAATATCTCCAGCCCCATTAGTATCTACAGGAGTTATTGATTCTGCCGGAGATGAAGTCAATTCTCCATCTTTAATAACAATACTTCCATCACCACCTCTTGTGATTGCCATAAGATATGTCTGCTTTTTATAGAATTCTATTGCTTCTTCTAGTGTATTTTTGCCAGAAAATGCAATTGCTTCATCATCATTACAAAAAATCATATCAATGCCATATGACTCTATGATATTAAATTTTTCTCTAAACCCATGCACAATTCCAGCATCTGAAAGAGATAAAGCTTTAATCGTATTTTTATCTTTTAGATGTTCTAAAACTGAAGTAACTGCGCTAAAGTTGTCATCGCTTGTGACCATATAACCTTCTATATAAAAAATTTTTGAGTTTTCAACGGCATCATAATTAATATCTTTAGATCCTAGATAAGCACTGATTCCTAACATGCTGCTCATTGTTCTTTTGGCATCAGGAGTAACAAATATTAAACATTTACCGGTTGGCAAATCAGAATTTTCCTTACTATATCCAATATGTTCCACGCCAGCATTTTGCAAACTATCTAAATATTTTTTACCGTCAGTATCTTCAGCAACCCTACAAACATGATGACATTTTGATCCATAATTGGAAGCTGCAACCAAGGAATTTGTAGCTGAACCTCCGCAATCTGAAACTGATTCAGATCCCATTTCTTCAAGTTTTTTTATTATTGGGGCATGTTCTTCTGCAGTGGCAAGAGTCATAGAGTCTGGCTCTAAACCAATATCACTTAAAAAATCATGGTTAACCATATATTGGGTATCTACAAGAGCATTTCCTAAGGCACTGATATCATATTTCATCTAAATTCCTTTTTTTAAAATGTTTTGAATAATCCTTATTGTATTATTAATTTCTTTATTAGTATGTTTTGTTGATATAAATCCTGCTTCAAACTTTGAAGGAGCAAAATATATGCCATTTTCAATTGATTTGTTCAAAAAACTTTTGAAGAGAATGTCATCTGTGTTAATGACATCATTTAAATTCTTAGGCAGGTTTTTTGAAAAGAAGAATCCAAACATACCTCCTTTTTGATTAACAGATAAGTGTATATCATGTTTTTGAAAAATATCTTTCATATTAGTCAGCAGGGCAGAAGCTTTACTTTCAAGATTTTTATATGGATTATTTTTGATTAGTAATTTTATTAAAGACGACCCTGCCGCCATAGCAAGAGGATTACCAGACAAAGTACCGGCTTGATATACGGGACCATTAGGAGCTAGATAGTCCATAATTTTTTTATTTCCACCAAAAGCCCCAACCGGTAATCCGCCTCCGATAACTTTACCAAGAGTCGTAAGATCTGGCTTAATTTTATAAAGTTCTTGAGCTCCACCAAGAGCCACCCTGAAACCTGACATCACTTCATCAAAAATTAGTAACGACTTATTTGCTTTTGTTGTTTTTCTCAGTAATTTTAAGAAAGATTTATCTGCTGGGATAAAACCCATGTTTCCTGCAATAGGCTCAACTATTACCGCAGCTATATCTTTTTTATTTTTATTAAATACTTTTAGAAATTCTTCTTTATTATTAAACTCACAGCTTAAAGTTTTTCTTGCTAGTTCTGAAGGAATTCCTGGAGAGTCAGGTAGTCCAAAAGTTGAGACACCAGATCCCGCTTTTATCAACAAAGAGTCAACATGTCCGTGATAACATCCATCAAATTTAATAATTTTATCTCTATTCGTGTATCCTCTGGCAAGCCTAATTGCACTCATGGTTGCCTCAGTACCTGAATTAACCATTCTAATTTTTTCTATCGACGGAACACATTTTTTAATTAATTTAGCTGTGTCTGATTCGATACTTGTTGGAGCACCATAACTAGTACCTAATTTCATCTGTTTAGCAATCGCTTTAATAATTATTGGATGCGAATGCCCCATAATCATTGGACCCCATGAGCCAATATAGTCAATATATTTATTACCATCTTCATCGTAAACATATGGACCTTTAGCTTTTTTAAAAAATATAGGATTACCATCAATATTCTTAAATGCCCTTACTGGAGAATTGACACCTCCTGGCATATGTAATTTAGCCTCTTTAAATAATTTGATTGATTTGTTGATACTTTTCATAATTCAAGTTTTTCAGCAAATGACTTTACTCTATTCCAGTCAGTAAATTCGTAAACTTTAGATGTGTCAGTTGGGCCTTTAGTAATCCACATAATAAACTTAATAGCATACTTATCAAGGAATTTATATTTCGGATAATCTATTTTACCTGCAAATACATCTAAAATTTTAGGTTGCCAACTAATCTTATTTAAAAATTTTATTAAATATGGATTTGTTTCAGGTTTGTTTTTGTTTTCCTTTCTAGCAACAACATTAACAGAGAAGAAAGCATTATCCTTTGAATTTAAAAGCTCCTCATTTTCTTTTATAAACTCAAATATTTCTTCTCTATACTTTCCATATCTAATACTTGCCCCTATAACAACAGTATCGTAATCTTTAATATTGATGCTGCTATCAATTGGTAAGATATCAACATGAGAAGTTTTACAGTATGACAATATTTTTTCGCATATTGTTTTAGTGTGTCCGTCTACCGTTGAATAAGTTAATAAGATTTTTTTCATGAAGCTTTAAATAGTTATGAAATTCTTGAAAAAAAAGTATTTGAGCATAATTATATTTTATACTGATATTTAAACTTATAATGCTACACATGAAAAAATTTTTTATAACTACATTTCTATTTATTGCATTTTATAGTTTTGCTGAAGTTAAACTAGAAGATTGTGCGACAATAAAATCTGATGTAAAGAGGCTTGCGTGTTATGACTATATTTTAACCGGAGTTTCAAAATCATCCGAAGAGTTAGTTAAAAAAGAGAATGTTGCATCTGCTCAAAATGAAGAAATTTCTACTTTCGGTTTATCAAATAGACAAAAACAAGATGCCAACATTCAAGTTATTAAATCGCAATTAGCTTCATCAATATCAAGTGTTGCAAAGGCAGTTGGAGGAAAGACCAGATTCAAGTTATCAAATGATCAGTTATGGGAGTCACAATCAGTCTTATCATCAATCAAACTTAATAATTTCAGAGCTAAAAATAAAATAGTTATTGAGGAAGCAACAATGGGCGGATTTTGGATGATAAATACTTCATCAAATGTAAAAATTAAAGTCAAACGAATTTCTTAACATGTCAGAAAGTTTATCAAATAACTCAATACAACTGACACCAAGTGCAGCTAATAGAATTTGTAAAGTAATGAATAATGATTCTGATCTCGGCAACAAGTTTAGGGTCTATGTTACAGGAGGAGGGTGTTCTGGTTTTCAGTACGGATTTAAGTTTGATTCAGAGATTGCTTTTGACGATGATGTTGTTGATTTTGAAAACTTTTCAGTATTATTAGATTCAATGTCATATCCATACTTATATGGTTCAACCTTAGATTTTGTTGAAGATTTATCAGGCTCTAAGTTTGTAATTAATAATCCAAATGCTAAAACCACATGCGGCTGTGGAGAGTCTTTTACAATTTAGCTGAAAATAACTTTCCTTTTCTTAAAAATGCTAAATATGCAAACGCTGCAGATTCAACAAATTTTGCTGGAATTTTAAAATCACTTGTTTTTATTTGTACTTTTAATTTTTCTTCAATTAAATTCATCAGGAAGTTATTATTTATTCCACCACCATGAAAAATAACTTCTTCTGGACTTCCACAGTTATTAAAAAACTCACAGACCTTGTCAGCAGTAAATTCTGCCAATGTTCTTAAAATATCCTCAGTTTGATACTTATCGAAATTAGTATTTAAAATTTTATAGTAATCTTGTTTATCGTCAGCTCTTGGATAATCTAAGTGAACACAGCTAGCATGAAGCATTTTTAGCACACTCTCTATTATTTTTCCCTTTGATGCTGTTTCTCCATTTAGATCAAAGTTAGAATCAAGCCTTTTTGTAGCTACTAAATCCATCAAGCAGTTACCCGGACCCACATCGGAAGCAAGCATTATTTTTTTATTATCTAGGTACGTACCATTAGCAATGCCACCAATATTGAAAATAATCTTTTTGCTATTTTCACTGCCAAATAAATATTGATGAAACTTTGGTATAAGAGGAGCTCCCATACCACCATTTTTAATATCAAAATTTCTAAAATCTGATATAACATCAATTTTTGAATTATCTGCAATAGTTTGCGGATTACCAATTTGATAGCTTTTTTGATATGTATGAAAGACTGTTTGACCTGAGAATCCAACTCCTGATATTTCAGACTTATTCAAATTAGAATTTTTTAATAGATTATTTATTAGTTCAATAGATTTATTATTCAGTGCAATTTCAGCCTCATAAAGATCGTTAGACTCTGATATATCTTTAAAGCCTTTTTTTATTGAATCCTCTATAAGACTTTTATAGTTTTCAGAAATATCAATGCTCATACTTTCGTGCAGCTGAAATTCTTTATCGAAAGATACAATACAGCCATCAAGGGAATCAGCACTTGTCCCAGTCATAATCCCAATAAAATTTTCAGTTGCCATAAATCGAATTATACTCTGCAATTTTTTCTAAATTTAATTCAAGAAGTTTATTAAAATCTTCAATTTGATTTTTATTTAAAGGCTTTGCAGATGGAAGTTTTACCTTAACAGGGTCAGTGTGTTTATTACCAATCATGAACTCATAATGTAGATGAGGTCCAGTAGCCAAACCGGTACTCCCAACGTAACCTATAACCTCTCCCTGACTAACTTTTTTTCCTTTTTTTATGCCTTTATGAAATTTTTGCAAATGACAATATCTGGTTTGATAGTTATTTGCATGCCTTATAAGAATTTCATTGCCGCAACCATTTTTTACTCCAACAAAAGCTATAACACCATCACCTGTTGCTTGAATTGGCGTCCCCGTAGCTGCAGCATAGTCTGTTCCTTTGTGAGCTCTAATTGTATGAAGAATCGGATGCTTTCTGTTTGGATTAAAATGATCACTGATTCTTGTAAAGTCTAACGGAGCTCTTAAAAAACCTTTCTTAACATTATCGCCATTTTGATTGAAGTACTGTTTGCCCTGAAAATCATCATAAAATCTTTGGGCTATATAAATTTTGTTTTTATTAATAAATTTAGCAAAAATGATATCACCACTAGAAATTTTCTCTCCACCAGAGTAATCGGTTTCATAAATTACTGAAAATTTATCACCTTGCCTAACATCAAGAATAAAATCTATATCCCAACCAAATATATAAGCGAAATCCATAATAATGCTATCTGGTATCCCAACATCTAGGGCACTCTTATAGAAAGAGCCTGTAATTTCTCCTTTTGCAAATGACTGGACAACCTGTATCTCATTTACTACTTCTTTAATTAAGATGTCATCCTTAATTTCTATAATTATTGAACTTATGTCATCTTTATTGATTTGAATACTTTCAAGTGTATTACCTAAATATGAAAATTCCATTATGTCACCAGGCTTGATACTTGTTAACAGATTATCTTTATCAAAATTGAAAATTTTGTATGCTGTGTTTAAAGGAACTTCTTTATCATCAAAAATGACAGATAAGCTTTCACCTTTTTGAACGACATGAATTTGTTTATTTTGAATTGGTTCAGGATTATTGTTAAGTTCTTCAGAGAAACTAACTTCTTCAATAGGTAATGGATCGTTATATCGAGTATCCACATATACCAATAGAATTGATATAACAGCAACCACAAAAACACTAAAAATTGATTTTTTTGGTATTTTTTTAAATCCAATCATATATCTTCTTGGATATTAAGAAGTTCAGTATTACCTCCAAATGCAACAGAGTTTTTAGATACCACCTTTTCATTAACAAATTGAAGAAGGTAGTTTGGCCCACCTGCTTTAAAACCACTTCCCGATAAACCAATTCCTCCAAAGGGCTGTGACCCTACCACCGCACCCACCATATCTCTATTTATATAGATATTACCAACATTTGATTTTGAGCTCATATAATCAGCTCTAGCTTCAATTCTTGAGTGAATGCCCATTGTTAGACCATATTCACTTTTATTAATTTGGTTAATTAGTTCATCTATCTCATTTGATGAGTATTTGAGGATGTGTAAAATTGGACCAAATTGCTCCTCTGTTATATTTGAAATTGAATTAATCTCAATAAGAGTTGGTACAATATGCATATCAGAAACTTTCTGATTAGGCTGATGAATTTTATAGCCCTTTTCAGAGCATAGCGATATATAACTAGTAATTTTTTTATATGCCTTATCATTAATTATTGGTCCTATATCTGTGTCAAAAAAATTAGGGTCACCAACAGTTTGAATTTGCATATTGCCAATGATCATATCTTTAAGATCATCATATATTTCTTCTTGCACACAGAGCACTCTTAATGCAGAACATCTTTGACCAGCACTATCAAAAGCTGATCTAACAACATCATCAGTGACTTGTTCTAGAAGAGCACTTGAATCCACTATCATTGTATTTACCCCGCCAGTTTCAGCTATTAGAGGAATAATTTGATTTTGGTTATCAATAATATTAGCTTGAATTTTTTTTGCTGTTGAAAGCGAACCTGTAAATGCAACGCCATGAAGAGGCCTTATCTTTGTTAAAAAATCCCCATATAAACCATCACCTAATATTAAGCTTAAAGCACTTATTGGAACTCCATGGTCATGAAATTTTTTTACAACCAAATACCCCAAAATAGAAGAATATTCTGATGGCTTTACAATAACCCTGTTCCCACATGAAAGTGCAGCAGATATTTGACCAATTAATATTGCTACTGGAAAATTCCAAGGACTAATACATAAGAATGTTCCTTTTGGTGTGAAACTCATTTGATTATCTTCACCGGTTGGACCATTCAATTCTGTATTATTAAACAATTCAATAGATCGACTAGAATAGTATCTAAGAAAATCTACAGCTTCTCTAATCTCATCTATCGCATTCTGAATAGTTTTTCCTGCTTCATTAATTAAGAAATAAATAAGTTCATAGGGATTATTCTCTAAATCATCTGCAATAAGATTCAAAATTTTTCCTCTTTCATTAACTTCAATTTCTTTCCATTCATCCAATGTATCTTTTTCAAGAGCCTTTTTAATTTGAATTGGATCGTCCAGAGTTATTGTTCCAATTTTACGTCTATTGCTTATTGAAAAAGCTTTTTCTTCTGTATTATTTGCATCAAGTCTTCCTGCATAGATGGATTCTGCATCAACTTTTAATCCACTAAAGTTATCAATCTTTGATTTAAGATCTTCTAGGTTTTCTATTTCTGAGATGTCTTTACCACTAGAATTTTCTCTATCAAAAAATATTTTTTTTGGAACTGGAATATCTTTTGTTTCTTTTTTCAATCTTTCATATGGATTTTCTGCCAACCAAGAAGAATCAGTTTCAGGATCAAGTAGCCTATTTATAAAAGAACTATTTGCTCCATTTTCAAGAAGCCTTCTCACAAGATATGGAAGTAAATCCTTATGACTCCCAATAGGCGCATAAATAGATGGTTTTGAACTGAGCTCTAAAGCTTCTGAAGCACTTTGGTACAAAAGCTCGCCCATTCCATATAACCTTTGAAATTCATAATCAGAACCTTCACCTAAATATTGAATTGATGAGATAGTATGAGCATTATGTGTTGCAAATTTAGCAAAAAGTTTTTTATTTTTTAATATTTCTTTTGCACATGCGAGATAGAAAATATCTGTGATGGATTTTTTTGAGAACACAGAATATCCCTCGTATCCATAAACTTGTGAATGTTTAATTTCATAATCCCAATATGCTCCTTTAACTAACCTTAAGTGCATCCCAGCTCTTTTTTCCACAATTTTATTTAACCAATCTACTGCTCTCAAAGCTCTTTTGCCATATGCCTGAAGAGCAATTCCAAACCCTGACCAATCCTTAATTTTTTTCTCAAATGCTAATTTTTTAATAATATGAAAGCTTAGACTTAGTCTATCTTGTTCTTCAGCATCAATAGTAATCTCAACATCTTTTGAATGAGCATAATTAACAAGCTCAGCAAGCTTTGGAAAAAGTTTAGATTCTAGTTCATCTAATTTTCTCATTTCATATCTTGGATGAAGAGCTGAAATTTTAATTGAAACACCATTAGATAAATCTTTAGTCAAATTCAATCTTCCAACCTCATCAATTGCATTAAAATAGGATTCGAAATATTTTTCTGCTTGACTTGATGTTCTTGCTGCCTCTCCAAGCATATCAAAAGAATAAGATTCATTTTCTAAACCTTGTATATTTTCAATATCTTTAAAATCTTTTCCAATCACAAATTCCTGACTCAATATCCCCATTGCTGCTAATACAGCCGTTCTAATTGGCATCTCTCCAGATTTTGAAATTAATTCTGTAATAAAATTATTAGGATCTTTTGACCATTTTGATGGAGTCGATACTACTTTGCCCGCAAGCAATAGACCCCAGGTAGAGGCATTTACAAAGAGACTATCAGCTTTGTTCAGATGATCTATCCATCTACCTTCAGATAATTTTTCAGAAATTATGAGGTCTCTGGTATTTTTATCTGGAATTCTTAACACAGACTCAGCAAGGCACATTAAGGCTACACCTTCCTTGTTATCAAGACCATACTCACTTAAAAATGCATCTAGTTTAGTTCTATCTTTTTTATTTTTACGACAAAGCTCAATTATTTTTTGTGCATTTTGAGAAATGACTTCATTTTCTAGAAATTTAGTGTCATCCGCTATAGTTAATAAAAGCTCTTTTTCACAAATAAATTTATTTTTTGCATCAGGCATACATAATATTTTAATCTTTAAGCACTAAGTAGCAACATTGTGATTCTATTAATGATATAAAAATACTATGATAGTGATATGGATGATGCACTAAAGCATATAAAAAGAGGTTCAGATGAAATTCTTACTGAAGATGATCTTCAAAAAAAATTAAAATCTGGTAAACAACTTGTAGTTAAGGCAGGATTTGATCCAACTGCACCCGATTTACATTTCGGCCATACTGTTTTGCTAAATAAACTTCGTCACTTTCAAGATTTTGGACATAAAGTTGTATTTCTGATTGGCGACTTTACGGGCAGAATTGGAGACCCATCTGGAACAAATAAGACAAGACCTACTTTGGATTCTAAAGATTTATTAGAAAATGCTAAAACATATGAAAAACAAGTCTTTAAAATTCTTAAGAAAGAACTTACAGAAGTTAAATTTAATTCAGAATGGTGTGATGATTTAGGAGCAGATGGATTAATAAATCTTGCATCAAAATATAATGTTGCGAGAATGCTTGAAAGAGATGACTTCAATAAGCGTTTTTCCTCAAATAAAAGCATTGCAGTTCATGAATTTTTATATCCTCTTGTGCAGGGCTATGACTCAGTGGCACTAAAGGTTGATGTCGAATGCGGAGGTACCGATCAAAAATTCAATCTTCTTGTTGGAAGAGAGCTCCAAAGAGATTATGGACAAGAACCTCAGGTTGTTATTACCGTACCGATTTTAGAGGGTCTTGACGGTGTCAATAAGATGTCAAAATCTCTAGATAACTATATTGCTATAGACGAAGCTCCTGATGAAATGTTTGGAAAGATTATGTCTATTTCAGATGATTTAATGTGGCGATGGTTTGATTTATTAAGTTTTATGCCAGAAGAAGATATTGCTATGTTGAAACAAGAAATGGAAGAAGGTAAAAATCCTAGGGATATAAAATTTGTATTAGCTGAAGAACTTGTAGATAGATTTCATCAAGAAGGCGATGGTAAAAAATGCAAAGAAGAGTTTTTAAATAGATTTCAAAAAGGCAATATGCCTGAAGAAATAGAATCAATTTCTGTAAACTTAACTGAAGATCAAATTTTGTTAGTTAATCTTCTAAAAAATACTAATATGATTGCTAGCGTATCTGAAGGCAATAGACTCATAAAACAAGGCGGAATTAAAATTAATTCAGAAAAAGTAATTGATCCAAAGCTTTTAATATCATCTGGTACTGAAAATATTTATCAAGTTGGTAAAAGAAAATTTCTAAAAATAAAGACATAGATATGAAAAATTTTTTAATCTTAAGTATTTTGTTTTCTATATATGGATGCAATCAAGACAGCCCAAACATTCAACAGATAGAAAATATGCAGTTTTTCATTGATAACAAGAAAAATGATCAAGTGATTGAGTTAGAACCTGGATTACAATATATGATCATTGATGAAGGAGATCTTGACGGTCAAAGCCCTAAACTCAACCAAACTATTTCTGCACACTTTCATGGAACATTAACGAATGGAGAAGTATTTTGGACTTCAATTGATGGAGATCCTTTAACTATTGAGTTATCAAAATTAATTATTGGGTGCCAAAAAACTATAGCATTAATGAAAAAAGGTGATAAGTGGAGAGTATTTATAGACCCAATGATGGCATATGGCGAGGAAGGCAGGCCAGGCATACCATCGAACTCCATATTAATATTTGAAATAGAGTTACTAAGCATTGAATAATTTTTGCATGTGATTTAGGATTTTTTTATGTCATTAAAAGAAACAAGAAAAAAGGGTAGCAGAACTTTAATATCTATAGCGGTCATAGCAATTGCAGTATACATAGGTTTTGAACCACTGATTGCTAATGTACCAGATGGTGTTGCAAAGTCAGTAATTAGCTCATCTTTTGGAGCTATTTTTGTAATAATTCTTACTATGTATCTTTTAAATAAACAAACTGAAATTGAACAAGAATCAAAAAAAAGTGAAAGAGTATTTGATGAAAAGGTGAGGCTATTTAGAGAAATTATGGATATTACTAGAGACATGTTGCTTGATGAAAAGATCTCAAAAGAAGAAATTAATAGGCTTCCATTTCCTTTGATAAGACTTCAAATGCTTGCAAATGACGAAACAATAAAATCTTTTTCTACAGTTAATCAAAAACTCAATAAAATCTATGGAGCAGATGAGAACGAAACAGTATCAATTTTGGAAGAAGACAAAAATGAAATTTTTGAATATTTATCAAAATTTGCAAGTCAATGCAGATTAGATTTGGGTATTGCTGATAGAGATGTAGAAGAAGATCTAATAATTGAGGCTGTTGAGACTATTTCTGAAACTGGTAAAAAAGGAAGGGACTATAGTAAGCCATCATTCAATGGCATAGAGTACCCAAAAAATAGATATGTTTGGGAAGTTATGAATAATTTTGTCAAAGAGAATCCAGATTTATCACTTGCTGGATTTGAGAAGATTTTCCCTAAAGATGGAGGAGATGAATTTAAAGAAGTTGGAATTAACAGGAAGGGAACTTATGACACTTGGAAACTTTATAAGGATGCTATTGAGGTCTTTGATAGAACTGGAAACAAAAGGTTTCATATTGCCTCAAAGGGTGCAGATTACAAGAAAAATAAAGATATGGTGTTGATTTTAAAAGATAGATCTGAAATTTGTATTAGTAGCCAATGGACAGCAGCTCAAATAATTCCTTTTGTTAAAAGAATGAAGTCAAAGAATATTAGAACTGAATAATAATACTTTTATATCAATATAATGGTGGGCCTGGGAAGACTCGAACTTCCGACCTCTCGATTATCAGTCGAACGCTCTAACCAAAACTGAGCTACAGGCCCTATTAACGATAGAGCATTCTACCTTTGAATTATGATTTGGACAATTAGTCTAGGAGCTTTTAATAGATTTATATAAGGTAAAGTATATATATCCCAAAGGAATAATAAATATATATTCAATAAATGCTAATAAAGTATTAAGTAAAATACCTGGCGACATATTTAATGTTAGAAATATTGCTAAAAAGAAAATACACGATATAAAAACAAGCGTGTAGACAAATAGTTTTGAAGCATATTCATCAGTTTTGTTCCATGAGGCAGCGACTGACTCAAATACCTTATTATCTTCAAACATGATTTGTGCGCCAAATAGAGCAAATCTTGCACTAAGGTATATTCCTGGGATTATTAAAAGAATAAAACCAAAAGCTGAAACAATTCCAATAATTATATTTGCACCAAATAATGGGAAGAATTTTGATAAGCCTGCCTGCAAGGCATTAATAGGATTAATTGTATTCCCTGAGTCTATGGCCATATAGCTTACCCATAAGCCTCCGATCAATGAAACTTGAAGCACAGTAGACACAATGAACACTAATATAATAGCTGTTGAATTATCACTAAAAAAATTAGCAATATCTTCTGGTTGAGACACATCATTTAATGGAAGAAACATATAAGCAGCCAAAGATTCCACAGCAGCAACAGGAAGAACTAGCATAAAGAAGTATTTCCAGTTTACAAAAGTAAATTCCCAAGCAGTTTTGAATTGATTCATATGAGAATTGTAAAGTAATATATCTACTATGTATAAAAATTTATCAATTACTTTTTTTCTATTAATTTTAATCTCTTGTTCTAACAATAATGAGAATACGACCGAACTAAAATATCCAGAATCCAAAAAAATTGATTTAACTGAGAGCCTTCATGGATATGAGATTAGTGACTCCTATAGATGGTTAGAAGACTTTACAAGTGAAGAATCAATTGACTGGATTGAAAGACAAAATAGCTTTACTAAACAATTTATTAAAAAAAATAAATATAAAAAAGGGCTAGAAAATTATCTAAATAAAATCTGGGAAAGTGAATCAATATCTATTCCTTATAAGGTAAAAGAAAAAACTTTTTACTATTTTAATGATGGTTCTTTTCAGCAAAGTAAATTAATGGTCAAAGACTGCGATAGCTGTGATGCAAGAGTATTAATTGATCCTAATCAATTTTCAGATGATGGAACTATATCTCTTGGTGGTACTAGTATAAGCAATGATGCATCTCATATAGCTTATTCAATTTCTGATGGCGGGTCCGACTGGAGGACTTGGAAAATTATGAATATCGAAACGGGCGAAGTATTGAAAGATGAGCTAAATTGGGCAAAGTTTTCAGGAGCTTCATGGGAAAATGACGATAGTGGCTTTTATTATAGGAAATATGATGAGCCAGATGGCGAGCTTTTAAAAGAGTTAAATGAGTCTCCGAAATTAATGTTTCACAAAATTGGGACAAATCAGTCTGAAGACAAGCTTATTTATGAAAATCCTCAAAATCCTAGATGGGGCTTTGGCATAACTGTCATTAAAGATAGCGATATGAAATTATTATCAATTTCTGAAGGAACTGATGATAGAAATAAAGTTTATTTAAAAATAAATGAAAACAGTGATTTCATTCCTATTATTGACGAACTAATTGGTACTTATAGCTTTATAGACAGTAAAGATAATCTTTTATGGTTCTACACAACTGAAAGCGCTCCAAATGGAAAGATAGTTAATTTAGAAATTAAAAATGGTTCTTATGTTTGGAATGAAGTTATCCAAGAATCTGAAAATGCTATAAGGTCAGTAAATATTATTAATAATTCATTTGTTATTAATTATTTAGAAGATACTTTTTCACAAATAAGTATTTTTGATCTTAATGGTGAATTTGTTTCGACATTATCTTTACCAAAAAAAGGGACTGTAAGTGGTTTTGGTGGAGACATTGATGACAAGGAATCATACTTTTCAATTACAAATTACATTACGCCAAGAGAAATTTATCAAATAGATTTAACCGATAACTCTTTTAAGTTATTTTGGAATGAAGAATTAGATGGGTATAACTCGAAAGAATATGTTTCAAGTTTACAATTTTATCCATCGAAGGATGGAACAAACATTCCAATTCATATTAGCCATAAAAAAGATTTAGTAATTGATGAAAATACTCCACTACTTATTTATGGCTACGGTGGTTTTAATATTTCAATACTTCCAAATTTTAGTAAAAGCCAGACAGCATGGAAAAATCAAAATGGTGTTTTTGCAGTTGCAAACTTAAGAGGTGGATCAGAATATGGGGATACTTGGCATGAAGCTGGAATGCTTCTTAACAAACAAAACGTTTTTGATGATTTTGCGTATGCAGCAAAATTTTTACATTCTAAAAAAATAGGATCTCCAGAAACAACTGCTATTGATGGAAGGTCTAATGGCGGACTTTTAGTTGCAGCAACTATGTTACAAAATCCAGATTTATTTAAAGTTGCTATACCTCAGGTTGGAGTTCTAGATATGTTGAGGTTCAATAAGTTCACAATTGGTTGGGCGTGGGAAAGTGATTATGGTTCATCTGAAAAAAAAGAAGAATTTGAAAACCTTTTAGCTTATTCACCTCTTCACAATATAAAATCTGATGTCTGCTACCCAACAACACTTATAACAACTGCAAGTCGTGATGATAGAGTTGTGCCATCTCATTCATTTAAATTTGCAGCAAAATTACAGGAATATCAGTCCTGCGATAATCCTATTCTGATAAGAGTTGAAGATAGGGCTGGTCACGGTGCTGGTACCCCAAAAGACAAAAGAATCAATCAAATTTCTGAAATTTATGGCTATGCACTAGATGTTATAAATAATTAAAATATTAAAACTCACAAACTGTATATTAAAAAAATAGAAATTTATATAAAATAATTTAAATGCAAAGGGGTGGCTTTATTTGCCTGAGATCTTTTGAAACTCTTTGAACCTGATCAACACAATAGTTGCGGAGGAATTGCATATGTACATCAGAAAAAAAAATCTATACTTAATACCATTACTTTTTTCATTATTCATCTTTTCACAAGACATAGAAGAAATTATTGTTAAAGGTGAATATAGAGAAAAATCTGTCAGTGAAGAAGATTCAAGTATTTTAATAATTCAATCGGAAAAAATTAACTCACAAGCTATAAAACATTTTCAACAACTTTCATATCTTGTACCAAATCTAAATTATGCTGCATCAGACTCAAGAGCAAGATATTTTCAAATTCGTGGGATAGGAGAAAGATCTGGTTATCAAGGTACACCAAATTCTTCAGTTGGATTTCTTATTGATGATATCGACTACTCAGGTCAAGGTGGAATTGCAACTTTATTTGACGTTGAACAAGTAGAAGTCTTTCGAGGGCCTCAAGGATCAAGAACAGGCGCAAATGCTCTAGCAGGTTTAATTTATATAAAAACCAAAGATCCTACTGAACAATTTGAAGGGCTTTCTGAAATAACAATTGGAGATTATGGTACACAAAATTTAGGTATTGCATTCGGTGGCCCAACTAAAAATGAAAAAGTTAAATATCGATTAGTAGTTAGAACTGATTATGCGGATGGATTTAGAAAAAATATTTTTTTAAATCAATCAGATACATCAAAAAAAGATGAACTGACAATAAGATATAAATTAAATTGGGATATTAGTGAAACGACAGATGTTAATTTTCTTCTTTCAAAAGTTGATATGGATGATCCTGCAGATATATGGACAATTGATGGAAGTTTAAATACTTTATCAGATCGTCCAGGAATGGATTCGCAAGAAACAGATTCAGTTGGAATAAAACTTTTAAAGAATTTTAATCATTTTGATTTACAAAGTTTTACAAGCTTTACCAAAACCGATGTAGTTTTTAGTTATGATGCAGATTGGGGCAATCCTGACTCTCACTTTCCATATATTTATGACTACTTTTCTGAAACATTTAGAAAAAGAGATACTTTTAGTCAAGAAATACGGTTTTTATCAAACAACATAAATTTTTCAGAAGAAAATCCATTTGAATGGATATTTGGTTTTCATTTAAGTGAATTAGAGGAAACAAACTTGACTAGAGATGATGGAGTTTATGGCGACCCTTCAGATCCTTTCGGCCCATATGTCAGTGAATCAATAATCTTAAGAAACTATGAAGCTGATAATTTTTCATTATTTGGAAATATTGATTACTTTATATCAGATAACTTAAAGCTAGCACTTGGATTGAGATGGGAAAATTGGAATTCAAAATATAATGATTCAAATAATGAGTCTTTTAATCCGTCAGATAATATGAATGGAGGAAAGTTATCACTAATTAAATACAAAGATAAATCAAATATTTATTTTGCAATTGCAAGAGGATACAAACAGGGTGGTTTTAATTTAGGTCTTGATGCGACAGATAATTCAATAAGAGAGTCGCTAATATTTGATCCTGAGTTTTTAACTAATTACGAAATTGGTTTAACTTCCAATAGCACTAATTCAAATTTTAATTATTCAGCAGTACTATTTTATTCTAAAAGAGAGGATCAACAGGTTTTAATTTCTAAGCAAGTTGATCCCACCGATCCTAATACTTTTTCGTATTTAACTCAAAATGCTGCCCAAGGAGAAAATTTTGGACTTGAACTGAGCTCAAACTACTTCGTTAGTGATAATTTAAATTTATATGCTAATGTCGGTTTATTAAAGACAAAGATTAAAAACTGGGAGTCCAGACCTGACTTAGAAAATAGATCACAAGCACATGCGCCTGAAAGAACATACGCTGTTGGAATTAATCTAAATTTAAAAAATAATTTTTATCTAAAGATGGATATAACTGGAAAAAGTAGTTTTTATTATTCAGACTCACACAATAATAAATCTCAAAGTTATCAACTTGCTAACCTGCTGATTGGTTATTCAAATAAGAAATTCTCTGCAGATATTTGGGTAAGAAATTTATTTGATGAATACTACTCAACAAGAGGATTTTTCTTTGGAAATGAGGCACCTAATTTTGAAGATAATTTATATAGAAGACAAGGAGATCCAAAAAATATTGGCCTCTCTTTAAGATATAATTTTTAAAATTCAATGGTCATTCTATTTCTTGAAATTTTTGCTGTTTTTAGTGCAATCTTATATTTAATTCTTGCAGCAAAAGAAGACATAAAATGCTGGTATGCGGCATTATTTAGCTCAGCACTCTATATGTATATTATGTATACAGCCGGATTAATTATGGAGTCATTTTTGCAAATATTTTATATCTGTATGGCTATTTATGGATGGTATATATGGAGTAATAAGATTAATGAGGAACAAGAATTAAAGATTACAAGTTGGAAGAAGCAATATCATGTTTATGCAATAATAATCGTAACACTGCTTGCCATAATTTCAGGATTTCTCTTAGAAAAATATACACAAGCTGCATTACCTTTCTTGGATGCTTTTACAACTTGGGGTGCAATTATTACAACCTATATGGTTGCAAAAAAAATTATTGAAAACTGGATATATTGGTTTGTAATAGATTCAATATCAATTTACTTATTTATCTCAAGAGAGTTATATTTAACGTCATTACTTTTCTTTATATATTTAATAATAATAATATTTGGTTACAGATCTTGGATGAAAAAATTAAACGCTAACGAAATAAATATTTTCTAATAGATCTTGGATGAAAAAAATTATAAAAGCACAAAAATTATTTAGTGATGCTATAGATAGTTAATTTTAATAATGAAAAAAAATATTGCAGAAATTTTTTCAAAAACTAATCACAAAATTAGTAAATTAAAATTAATAAGAAATGGAGAAACTTCTTATACCTATTTTGGATATTTAAATAATAAAAAATCAATATTTAAAATACTGAAAAAAAATATTAATAAGAATTTAGAAAATAAATTTTATTGTCAAAGAATCTCTAGTCAGATAGTAAAAGAAAATTTATTCCCAAAAATTATTTACAGCGACAATAAAAATAGTTTATATGTTTACGAATATTTTAATGGCAAGGAACTTAAAACTTTGAATAAAGAATTAATAATTAAGACTGGTTCAAAGCTAAAGAAATTACATTCATTAGATCTTGATAAAAATTTAAAATCATTTGATTCACAAATTAATTTATATATTAAGGAGATTAAGAAAAATAAAAATAATAAAATTCTTATAGAGGTTATTAAGCTTTTCACAAAATTAAGAGACAAGAATTTTGATAATGTTGTTTCTCATAATGATCTAAATAATTCAAATATACTTTTTAATAATTATGAAGTTAGGTTTATTGATTATGACTATCTATCTATTAATGATAGATTTTGTGATCTTGCTAGAATATGTAGCTCATATAAATTTTCAAAAACAGATATTGAAGTCTTTTTAGAATCATACGGACTAGATTGTAGTAAAAATAATCTTGACATACTTAAAAGTTGGCAATTATTGAATTCATATACTGATGTAATTTGGTTTTATTTCATAAAGGAAAGTGATTTAAACTTTTTTAGTCAAAATCAAATGGTAGCAAAAGCAAAAAAATTAATTAAGCAACAAAAGCAATAAGCAATGTAAGTACCAAAATCGCAAATGGTATTAATTTATCAATTTTCATAATTAGATCCTTCATATCCCAAGAAAAGTTATTTAATTTAATATAATTTGAATTTATACCCTCATTTTTGTCCGAAAAACCTTCAAATTGAGTATTTTTCACTTCAAGCACACTTAAATCTGTGTAATCTGACGATTTAACTATATTATTAGTGATATTTGCTTCAAAAGCTGCATTTTTTGATAATAAATCAAGTTCTGCAAGTATCTCATCTCTTTTTTTTCTAGCAATATCTATATTTTTTGTTTCTAAAGACTTTTTAATAAAATCCTTACCTATTATGTTGGACAAATTTTTAGATAATCTTTTCTGAATGAAGAATATATCTTTGTTTTTTCCCCTTAAAACAAGGTATTTATTGTCATTATTATTCATAATGTACCCATGATAATATATTAGAATTTAACAACAATCAAATATTTGTACTCATATATTACTTATTTTGTACGCATATTTACAATAATTTGTTAAATGTACCCATATTTTCTATCTTTACACTCTTTTTATCTTAGAAACTATGTCTTTTGTTTGTTCATCAAGATTATTTTGTATGCTCTCTACTAATAATGACGCAACGAATGACATTTCTGCAAGTGGCTCAACTGCATTTGAATTATGACTCACTGCTTCTGATAGACTAACTAATCCCTCAGACATGTATTCCATTTTTTTTACACTATCTTTTTCTCTTTTGGCTTGATTAAAGCTTCTAACCGCATCTTTTGATTTAGTGCTTGCCCTATTAGATTCAGATATGACCTTATTTTTATATCTATTTGCTGCCGCTGCTCTTATAACCCATCTCAACATATTAATACCCTCCTATTTAAGATTAAAACTTGTTAACTATCTTTTTATATTAATTTAGATGTTTTTTCAAAAATATTCATTTAATATTGTCATTTAGATTATTTTAATGGGGAGTAATAAATGAAAATTCTATGTGTTTTATACGATGATCCTATAACAGGGATGCCTGAAAGTTATGCAAGGGACGATCTACCAAAATTAAATAAATATCCTGATGGCATGTCTTTGCCTTCGCCAAGCGCAGTTGATTTTAAGCCAGGTGAATTACTTGGATGTGTTTCGGGAGAACTTGGATTACGAAAATTTTTAGAGGAAGCTGGACATACATTAGTTGTAACTTCAGATAAAGATGGTGACGGTTGTGTTGCAAATAAAGAATTAGTTGATGCAGATATTGTTATCTCTCAGCCATTTTTTCCATATTACCTTACGAGAGAAAAAATGGAATCAGCTCCAAATTTAAAGATGGCTATTACAGCCGGTATTGGATCAGACCACGTAGACTTACAGGCAGCAATGGACAATAACGTGGATGTTGTTGAAGTAACTTATTGCAATTCAAGATCTGTTGCTGAGCATATTGTAATGATGATTCTTTCCCTAGTTCGAGATTATCACAACCAACATAGAATTGTTAAAGAGGGTGGATGGAATATAGCTGATGCAGTTCAACGATCATATGATGTAGAAGGTATGCATGTTGGAACAGTTGCAGCAGGTAGAATTGGTTTAGATGCACTTAGAAAAATGAAACCATTTGATGTTCATCTTCATTATTTTGATATTCATAAATTGCCTGACGAAGTCGAAGAGGAACTGAATCTTACATATCATGACTCAGTTGAATCTTTAGTATCAGTGTGCGATGTCGTTACAATAAATTGTCCTTTACATCCTAAAACCGAACATCTATTTGATGACGAAATGATTGGAAAAATGAAGCGTGGAGCTTATATTGTCAATACCGCTAGGGGAAAAATATGTGATAAAGATGCTATTGCAAGAGCTTTAGAATCTGGACAACTTAGTGGGTATGCTGGTGACGTTTGGTTCCCACAACCTGCACCAAATGATCATGTTTGGAGAACAATGCCTCATCATGGAATGACTCCACACACCTCTGGAACATCTCTTTCAGCTCAAGCAAGATATGCAGCCGGTGTAAGAGAAATTCTAGAATGTTTCTTTGAAGGCAAACCTATAAGAGAACCTTATTTAATTGTTCAAAATGGTGATTTAGCTGGTATGGGAGCTCATTCATACACTAAAGGCACAGCTACAGACGGGTCTGAAGAAGCAGCAAAATATCAGAAATAATTTAATCAACTATAAGAGTTCGGCAAGAATAAAATCTTGTCGCGCTCTTTTTTAATTAGCTATCAAACAATTATAATTATTTAATGAAGATGACTTATTGGCAATTAAATTTATTAATACTTTTTATACTTCTTTCTATTTGGTTTTTAGTTTCTTTTGGATTTGGAATAATTTGGTCAGAAAATCTAGATCAAATAAAATTTGGAGGATTTAAGTTAGGTTTTTGGTTTGCTCAGCAGGGCAGCATTTATTTTTTCGTAATAATAATTTTTATCTATATTTTTCTTATGAATAAACTTGATAAAAAATTCTATTCTGATCATCAAGAAAAAGATAAGGATAAGGATTGAGTTTACAAGCTTTAACATACCTCTTTGTAGGACTCTCATTTGCTATTTATATTGCTATAGCAATATGGTCAAGAGCAAGATCTACAAATGATTTTTATATTGCTGGCAAAGAAGTAAATCCAGTAGCTAACGGTATGGCAACTGCTGCTGACTGGATGTCTGCTGCTTCATTCATATCCATGGCTGGTTTGATAGCATTTCTTGGAAAGGATGGCTCAGTTTACTTAATGGGGTGGACAGGTGGATATGTTCTTTTAGCTCTATTACTAGCACCATATTTAAGAAAATTTGGAAAATATACCGTACCTGATTTTATTGGAACTCGATATTATTCTAAAGCTGCAAGATTGGTTGCTATTATTTGTTTGATTTTTATCTCATTCACTTATGTCGCTGGTCAAATGCGTGGAGTAGGAATTGTATTTTCAAGATTTTTAGAAGTTGATATCAATGTGGGGGTTGTCATTGGAATGCTAATTGTATTTTTTTATGCAGTTTTAGGTGGCATGAAGGGTATTACTTATACTCAAGTTGCTCAATACTGCGTACTAATTTTTGCATATTTAGTTCCAGCAATTTTTATATCGATTCTAGTTACAAATAATCCTATTCCGCAACTAGGTTTTGGTGATCAGATATCAGGTACATCAACTTATCTTCTTGATAGGCTTGATCAGATCTCTGAAGAACTTGGTTTTACTGCTTATACTGAAAACTCAAAAACTAACATTGATATATTCTTTATAACTGCTGCATTGATGTTTGGGACAGCCGGATTACCTCATGTAATTGTAAGATTTTTTACTGTTCCTAAAGTAAGTGACGCAAGGAAGTCTGCTGGATATGCACTTATATTTATTGCCCTTTTATATACTACTGCTCCTGCGGTAAGTGCTTTTGCAAAGATGAATTTTATTGATTCAGTTCAAGAAGTTGAATACGAATCTGCGCCAAATTGGTTTAAAAATTGGGAGGACATTGGTCTAATTGCCTGGAAGGACAAAAATGAAGATGGAGTGATAGATTATTATCCTGGTAATGCTCTTAAAGGAGTTAAACCAAAATATACGAATGAAAGAGGTAAGTATAATGAGAGAGTTGTTTTAAATGATATAGATAGCTCAAATTTAAATGAAGTTTATATCGACAACGATATTATGGTTTTAGCAAATCCAGAGATTGCAAAATTACCAAATTGGGTCATTGCTCTTGTTGCGGCTGGAGCCCTAGCAGCAGCGCTATCTACTGCTGCAGGTTTGTTACTTGTGATTTCAGCTTCAATTTCACATGACTTATTAAAAAAAATGGTCATGCCAAAAATAACTGAAAAACAAGAATTATTTTTTGCAAGATGTTCTGCGGCAATTGCAATTTTTATTGCTGGTCTCTTTGGAATATATCCTCCAGGATTTGTTGCTCAGGTTGTAGCATTTGCTTTTGGTTTAGCTGCTTCAACTATCTTTCCAGTTTTATTTATGGGAATTTTTTATAAAAGATTAAATAAACAGGGTGCAATAGCAGGCATGCTTTCAGGATTAATTTCAACATCAAGCTACATAATTTACTTTAAATTTATTAGTCCAGATTTAAATAACTCAAATAATTGGTTATTTGGAATATCTCCCGAAGGATTTGGATTTTTAGGAATGATAATTAACTTTACTATTGCATTAATTGTTTCAAATTTTTATAGTAAACCACCTAACGAAATCTATCAGATGATAGATAATATAAGAAAACCTTAAAAATATGAAAAAAACTGTTGCCATTATTGGTTCTTCTGGTGCTATAGGAAGTGCATTTTGTAAATGCTTGCTGTTAGATCAATCAATAGAAAAAATATATAAGTTTGCAAGAAATAATATTGATAAAGATTCTGATAATGAGATAAATATTTCTATCGATATAGAAGATGAGGACTCTATAAAAAAAGCTATTGAAGAATTACCCGAAAATACTAGATTTGATTTAATTTTTGTAGCAACAGGAATATTGCACAATGATGATAATATTTTCCCTGAAAAAAGCATCAAAGATATTAGCATTGATAAATTAAAAAAAGTTTTTATGGTAAATACTTTTGGCCCAACATTATTAGGTAAATATTTTATCCCGCTTCTAAATAGAGAAAAAAGTGTATTTGCTTTCCTCAGTGCCAGAGTGGGGAGTATATCTGATAATGTTTTAGGCGGTTGGTATTCATATAGAGCAAGTAAAACTGCTCTTAATCAAATAATAAAAAATTTTAGTATTGAAGTTAAAAGATCAAATCAAAATGCTATTTTTGTTGGCCTTCAACCAGGCACAGTTAAAAGTTATCTTAGCAAGCCCTTTGAAAAAAATGTAAAGCCTGAGAATCTTTTTACACCGGAATATAGTTCTGAAAAAATGTTAGAAGTAATCAATTCTTTAAAGATAGAAGATTCCGGTAAAATTTTCTCCTGGGATGGAGAAGAAATTCAGCCATAAAAAAACCCAGCACAAGGCTGGGTTTTCTGAATAAATAAAATTTATTCTGAGTCGCTGACCGCTGCTACATAAATAGCTAAACCAAATGCGATTTTGTTTAGGAAATCAGCAAGGTTATAGATCAAGTTAGCATTAGCCATATCAGCTCCTGGACCAGTAGCTAGCCAATATCCAATTGGATAAATAGCCCAACCAACTGTAACAATTAATCTAATTGTTCCAAATGCGCTTTGAGCTGCAGCATTTCCACTTGAAGCATTAAGTTTTCCAGCTTCACCAGAAAATATTTCATAGATAATGTACAACCAAGCTAGTGTTGCTATAACACCACAAATCACTGGATCAAATCCAGTTTCACCCATGAAACCACCTACTAACATCACTAATGATGCACCAAGTAGTTTCCAGAATAGACCTGAGCCAACATTTGTACACACTTTAAGTATCAAGTAGAACTCAATAATTTGAAGTGGCACAGTTATTAACCAGTCAATATATCTATATACAGTAGGTGATGTTTGTGTTTCAACCCAAACGCCTCTCATGTATAGGTAATGCCAGAAAGCAATACCAGTAACTAAGGCAGCAACTGATAATGATGTTTTCCATTTACCATGAACTCTGTCTCTTTCTACTAAGAAGAAAACAGTCGACGCTAACATTGCAGCTGTTACCAGCCAGAATGATATGCCAGTCATGTCATTTACATCAAGATCGGCTGCAAAAACAGGCAGTGCTAAAGCACCAACCATAGTTAATAAAAGTTTCATATATAACTCCTTATATAAGTAAGTAGGAGTAAAATTACTCCCCCCCGTAATATACAAGCCTTTATCATACAAAAATCTTAAAAATCTATCAAATTTAACTTAATATTTAAATTTAAATAATTTTGATTACCTACAAATGTTTAGTATGATTCGTAATTATGAGAGTAGCTATTTATCCAGGATCATTTGATCCAATTACTTATGGTCACATGGATATTATTGATAGGGCTAGTGGTCTTTTTGATAAAATAATTATCGCTGTAGCAAAAAGCGAGGCAAAAAATCCACTCTTCACTCTTGAAGATAGAATGAAATTAGCTAAGACCATCTATGGAGATAATAATAAAGTAGATGTTGTTGGCTTTCCTAGACAACTTACAGTCGACGTTGCAAAAGAACATAGTGCTTGTGCAATTATAAGAGGTTTAAGAGCAGTATCTGATTTTGAATATGAGTTTCAATTAGCAACCATGAATAGGTCATTAGCTCCTGATATAGAGAGCATATTTTTAACACCAAAAGAAAGTTTAATATATGTATCGTCAAGCTTAATTAAAGAAATATGCGATTTAAAAGGTGATATTTCTAAGTTTGTCCACCCCACAGTTGAGCAAGCACTAAAAGCAAAGCTTGGTTCTTAATTCTGACATTTGCTACACATAAAAGTAGATCTCTGACCGATTATTTTTTTAGTAATTATATTATTACAACTATTACAAAGCTGACCATCTTTGCCGTAAACATTAAGTTTAATTTTGAAATATCCTTGATTTCCATCAGCCGAATAGAAATCTTTTAAAGTAGTCCCGCCCATTTTAATTGCTTCTTTAAGAACTTTTTTTATAGAATTTGATAAATTTGAGCAATCTTTGATTGAAAGTTTCTTGCCAATTCGCTCTGGACTTATTCTTGATAGAAATAGGCTTTCAGATGCATATATATTGCCCACACCTACAATTTTTCTTTGATCCATTAGTATCTTCTTTATCTCTAAATTACTATTTTTACAAACCTCATAAAGATAATCTTCATTAAATTGATTTGAAAGTGGCTCAATGCCTAAAACTTTTATGAGCTCATGGTCAAATGGATTTTTTGTTAAATGGATTGAACCAAATCTTCTGACATCATTAAAAATTATTTTTTCATCCTTAAAAACAAATTCAGCATGATCATGTTTTTTAAAATGATTGTTATTATTTCTTTGAATTCTTAAATTACCAGACATACCTAGATGAAGCATAATATATAAATCCTCGAATTGAATTAAAATATATTTAGCTCTTCTGCTAATTTTTGTAATTTTTTTATTAACTATTTTTTTTTCAATAGTTTTGTCAACCTTCCACCTCAAATTTCTATTATGAATAATGACTGCAACAAGCTTTTCATTTTCAAATTTGTTAATTGCTCTTACGGTTGTTTCAACCTCAGGCAATTCCGGCATGATTTAATTAAGAATATTATTGATTTCAACTATGTTGCTCGGACTTATAGTGCCCGCAGCCAGTGCAAGTCTTAGATTGGCTAGAATATAGTCATATTTTGCATTAGCAAGATTTCTTTCAGCACTATAAAGAGTTTTTTCAGCTTGCAATAGGTCAACCACATTTCTTGTACCCACTTGATAACCGACTTGTGTAGCTTCCAATGCACTAGTTGCTGAAATAACAGCTTGCTCTTGAGCATTAACATTTGCTACCAAAGTAACAACATTCGAGAACTGAGATCTTATTTCTTGAATCACTCTTCTTTCAGTGAATAAAGTATTTTCATCAGCTTCATTGTATTGAGAATATGCTTGCTTTCTCCTGGAGCTTACAGCACCACCTTGAAATATTGGAACACTCATTTGTATTGCATAATTTCTCCTACCCGTAACTGCAGGCACAGGTATGCCTTGACCATTAATCTCAAAACCTTCGTAATTAAATTGATTTGTTTCTGATTCCGACGCAGATCCAACAATATCAATCTTTGGTAAATGGTTTGAAGCAGCACTTCTTGCATTACTTTTTGCAGCATCTCTTCTTAGGTATGCTGCTTTCAATTGATAATTATTTTCTAGTGCTGTTTTAACCCATTCTTCTTTTGAATTAGGAAAAGGTTCCGAAATATTTAAATTATCTCCAAGTGCAGTGAGCGAAAATACCTCTCTTCCTATTAATGCATTTAGGGCTTCTCTTGCAGAAAAAAGATTACCTTCATTATTGATTCTTGCAGCTTTGCTTAAATCATATTGAAGTTGTGCTTCTTGAACTCCTGTTATTGCAGAAAGACCTACGTCATATCTTTGTTGGGCTTGATCTAATTGTTTTTGGATAGCTTTTTCTTCAGAAATAGATGCATTGAGGTTATCTATTGCTCTTAATACACCAAAATATAGTTCAGCTGTCCTTAACAAAAGATTTTGCTGTTGATATGCGAAGTCAGCTTCTGCAGCATTGGTTAAGGATTTTGATCTTTTAAAATTAAACCAAGTATCTAGCCTGAACAAGGGTTGAGATACTCTGGCAGATTTTGAAAATGAATTATATTCTTGTTGAAGAACATCGTTCTGATAGTATTCATTCCAATTTGTAGAACCACTTAAGGTTATACTTGGCATGAGAGCAGCCCTTCCTTGAACAACTATTTGTTTGTCAGCTAAGTAAGAATATTCTGCCGCTCTATATGTTGGATCGTTTTCTAAAGCTTCGTTATATATTTCAAGAATGTTCTCAGCATGTAACCATGAACACGAAAACAAAATCAGAGTAAATTTCTTAAAAAAACTAGCGCTCATAATTATATTTTAACTTATTAAATGTATGCAGTGTAAACATTATAAAAATATATGCAAATAATTTACGATTATATGACTAAATGACAATTTAATAGTCCAAAAAAAACATTTTTTTCTTTCTATTAGAGTAAAATATCAAAAAAATAACTTTAATGATAAATTTTGTACAAAAAATTTTTTATCAATTAACTCATAAGGCATATTAACTTGGCCAAGAATACATACGACTCAAAAGCAATAGAAGTACTTTCTGGCTTAGATCCTGTTAGAAAAAGACCAGGAATGTATACAGACACATCTTGTCCAAATCATTTGATACAAGAGGTTTTAGATAATTCAGTTGATGAAGCAATAGCTGGATATTGCTCTAATATTAAAATTAAACTCCATAAAAATGGTGTCATTGAAGTCTCTGACGATGGAAGAGGCATGCCTGTAGATATACACCCAGAACATAAACTAACTGGAGTTGAATTAATACTTTGCAAGCTTCACGCAGGTGCAAAATTTTCAGGTGAAGAGTACAGTTTTTCAGGCGGTCTTCATGGAGTAGGTGTTTCGGTAGTCAATGCATTATCTGAGAGTCTTCAGGTAAACATAAAGAGAGATTCTAAAGAACACGAGATGCATTTTAATGATGGAAATAAAAAAAGTGATTTGAAGATTACAGGTGATGTTGGTCCAAGAAATACTGGTACTAAGATTCAATTTAAACCAAATGCTAAATATTTTGAGACGATAGAAATTAATAATAAACAGCTGAAACATCTTTTAAAAGCAAAAGCAGTCTTATGTCCTGGGCTAACAATTGATTTCTTTGATGAGAAAAAAAAGGAAAAAATTAAATGGTTTTTTGAGGATGGGCTTAAAAGCTATCTTGAGGAAACTTCAAGTGAAACAAATTTATTATTAGATGAATCGATATTAACTTCAAAGAAATCCAAAGAGCATGAAGTAGAATTTGTAATAAATTGGTCTGACAAACCATCAAAAAGTAAATTAGATGAAACCTATGTGAATTTAATACCAACTTCCCAAGGTGGATCGCATTTAAATGGATTTAAATCTGGTTTATTAGATTCTATGAAAGAATTTTGTGAAATAAGGAAGCTTCTACCAAAAGGCCTAAAACTTAATGCGGAAGATGTAATTAATAATGCAATTTTTGTCATTTCCTCAAAAATGCAGAATCCTCAGTTTGCAGGACAAACTAAAGAAAGATTAGATTCAAAAGAACATATGTCGTTTGTAAGCAGCTCAACAAAAGATGTGCTAAGTATATGGTTTAACAAGCATACTGAAGAAGGAGAGAAGATTGCAGAATTAGCAATTATTTCTGCTCAAGCTAGAGCTAAAGCTGTAAATACAGTTGAAAGAAAGAAAACTTTTAAAGGTCCAGCTCTTCCTGGCAAGCTTTCAGATTGTAACAGTGAAGATTTGAATAAGACTGAATTATTTCTCGTTGAAGGAGACTCTGCTGGTGGTTCTGCAAAGCAAGCAAGAGAAAGATCTTTTCAAGCAATAATGCCCTTGAGAGGTAAAATTTTAAATACATGGGACTTAGAAAGTGATGAGATTATTAAATCTCAAGAGATAAAAAATCTTGCAACTGCAATTGGTGTTACGCCAGGAAATTCTGATATTTCGTCATTGAGATATGGAAAGATATGCATATTAGCGGATGCAGACTCTGATGGGCTTCACATAGCAACATTATTATGTGCTTTATTTTTAAGACATTTTAAACCTTTAGTTAATGATGGACGCATTTATATTGCTATGCCTCCATTGTATAGAATTGATTGTGGTAAAGATGTTTTATATGCTCTGGATGAAAAACAAAAGGAACGAATAGTAATTGACTTTAAAAGTAAAAGAGGTAAACCAAAAATAAACATTCAAAGGTTCAAGGGCTTAGGAGAAATGAATCCATCTCAATTACGAGAAACTGTTATGGATCCAGAAACAAGACAATTAGTCAGACTATCTATTTCTTCAACAGACAATGCTAATGCGATGATGGACTTACTTTTATCAAAAAAGAATGCTCCAGCAAGAAAAGAATGGCTAGAAAAAAAGGGTTCACTTGTAAGGATCTAGTTATGACAAAAGATAAATTCGATTCAATTAGTCTTAAAAAGTATGCAGAAGAGTCTTATTTGAATTATGCAATGTACGTAATACTTGACCGAGCACTTCCTAATATTGGTGATGGTCTCAAGCCTGTCCAAAGAAGAATTTTATATGCAATGTCTGAGCTAGGATTAGACGCGTCTTCAAAATATAAAAAATCAGCAAGGACCGTTGGTGATGTTATAGGTAAATTTCATCCGCATGGAGATAGTGCTGCATACGAAGCAATGGTATTAATGGCTCAAAACTTTTCATTTAAATACCCTTTAGTAGATGGTCAAGGCAACTGGGGTTCGCAGGATGATCCAAAATCGTTTGCAGCCATGCGGTATACAGAATCAAAATTAACAAGCTTTGCAAATCTACTTATTTCTGAATTAAAATCTGGAACTGTAGATTGGCAACCCAATTTTGATGGATCTTTATTAGAGCCTGTAATATTTCCATCAAAACTACCGGTAATTTTACTAAATGGGACATCTGGAATTGCAGTAGGTATGGCTACGGATATACCATCACATAATATCAATGAAGTCATAGATGCAACAATTAAAATTCTTGAGCAGCCAAAATCTGACTTAAAAGATCTTTTGAAGATTATAAAAGGACCAGATTTTTCAAATGCAGCTCCTATTATTGTCAATAATGATGAATTGCAGGAAATGTATTCTTCTGGAAGAGGTGGTTTTAAAATACAAGCTCAATGGAAGCAAGAAAAGAACTCAATCATTATAAATTCATTGCCATATCAAGCATCTGGTTCGAAGATTCTCGAACAGATAGCTGAGCAGATGTTAAATAAAAAACTTCCAATGGTGGTTGATCTTGCTGACGAAGGAGATCATGAGGATCCTGTTAGATTAGTGATTACTCTCAAATCAAACAGAGTAAATGCTGAAGATTTAATGAATCATCTTTTTGCATCAACCGATCTTCAAAAATCTTACAGAATGAATATGAATTTGATATCTCTTAAAGGCGGGCCTCGTGTTTTTCCATTAGTTGATTTATTGAAAGAATGGCTGGCTTTTAGAAAGGATACTGTTAAAAGGAAACTTGAACATAGGCTTGATCAAGTTAATGACAGATTACATATTTTAGAGGGATTATTATCAATATTCATTGATATTGATGAAGTTATAAAGATTATTAGAAAATCAGATGAGCCCAAAAAAGATCTTATAAAAGCTTTTAAATTATCTGAAATACAAGCAAACGCAATTTTAGAAATAAAATTAAGGCAGCTTGCAAAATTAGAACAAATTAAATTAGAAGATGAAAAGAATAACTTAGACAATGAACAAAATGAAATTGAAAAAGTTCTAAAATCAAAGGCAAGACTAAAAACTCTTATTAAAAAAGAATTAATAGAAATAAAAGAAATGTTTGGTGAGGATAGAAAATCACCAATAATCGAATCATCAAATGCAAAAGTTTTTTCTGAAGAAGACACTCTAGTTACAGAACCTATAACAGTAGTTTTATCAAAGGCTGGATGGATAAGAAGCGCGAAAGGACATGATATTGATCCAAATTCATTGTCATATAGAGGAGATGATAACTTGCAAGATTTTGCAAGAGGTAAGAGCAATCAGCTTACAGTTTTCTTAGATTCTAATGGGAAAGCATATTCAATTCCAAGTCATTCTCTTCCATCGGCAAGAGGAATGGGAGAGCCTATTACAGGCAGATTAAATGCTGACTCTGGAGTTCAATTTATATCATCAATTATTGGTGAGGAGAACAGCAAATATTTAATTATGAATACTGCAGGTTATGGATATATCTCTGAATTTAAGAATATGACTTCAAATAAAAAAACTGGAAGAGCTTTTATGAAATTGCCTGAACATGCAAAAATGTTAAAAGCCATTCCTATCAGAGATGATCATACGCACATTGCTGCTGTATCTAATATAGGCAAGCTTTTAATTTTTAAACTAGAAGAGCTGCCAATTCTTGGTAAAGGAAAAGGTAACAAAATCATAAATATACCCAAGGATAAATTAAGTGCAGGTGAGGAGTTTATGGCTCATGCTCAAGTTTTGGCAGATGAAAGTTCATTAATGATAGAGGTTGGTAAACGGTCTGTGACTTTGAAACCAAAAGATTGGCAAGAATATATCTTATCTAGAGCTAAAAGAGGAAAAAAAGTTGGTAAGTTAATAAACATAGAAAGATTAACTGAAATAATAAGCTCAAAAGAAGAATAATCAAAAAGGATATTAAGTTTGGTTTCAGTCGAAAAAATAGATAGCACAAATTATTTGGTATCGTTAAGACCAAATAGCTCCTTGACTGGTATTTATAGGGTTATTTTTTTAGGAAGTATTGCCTTTGTTTGCATAACTATAGCTATCATTTTTTTCATTTTTGGAGCTTATTTAATTCTTCCTTTTGCTGGTCTTGAGCTTGCAGTTTTATTTTCTGCTTTTTATTTCAGCTTTAAATGGAGTAGTAAAAAAGAGAAAATTTACATTTCAAACGAAATTGTAAAGATAGAAAAGGGTACAAATAAACTTGAGTATCAATGGGAAGAATTCAGAACTTTCACTTCATTTAATATACAAAAAGATAAAAATAAATTCATGAGACTTAGTTTCAGATCAAAAGGTAAAGATATATATGTAGGAGACTTTTTAAATGAAGAGGATAAAAAAATACTTAAAGAATGTGTTTCAGAAATCATCCATGATTTAAATATTAAAAAGTATTAGTTCGTATAGATACGCTTAATTTTAATATCGGCATGTTATATTAAATACATGAGAGGATTAGCAGTTTTAGGAATCGTATTATTTATTGGTTATATCCTTCTAATAGGAGCCATAATAATTTGGCCAATCTTTAATATTCTTGCTTACTTAAAGGTATTAATTTTTCCCAGACCAATAAGAAAAAAATATGGTACTAATCTCTCAAAGTTAAACAGCGACAGTTTTGATATAGAAATTTCTGAGCAGGATAAAAAAAATATTAATAAACTTAAAAAATCCATTAAATCCAATAAAGAAAAATTAGTTGCCGACATAAAATTAATTGAGGATAAAATTACTACTCTAAAATCAAAGGTTGCAAATATTTCATCTAAGATATCTGCACTAGGCAATCTCAAAAAAAATAATGATGGATCGTTTAGTCAAAGAAGTAATGATGGTAAAACGGCTTATGCTTTAGATTCCAAAAGGCAAGAGATAAATAGTGAAGTCTATTACAAAGAAAGCGAAATTGAAGATTTAAAATATCATAATAAAGTTCGTACAGAAGATATTAATGATGAGATTAATGATATTAAGAATAAGCCATGGGATGCATGGTATGAATGGTCAACCCGCTATGCAAGGTATCTAACTAATAAAAGAGCAATCATATTTATGTTTATAGGATTTCCAGTTCTATTTCTTGTATTAGGTAATGGAAGCATTATGGCTGGATTTAATGCTTACGTTTATATTTCTTATATCCAACCTGTTTCTGAATTATTTGGTATTGACAATTTTGCTTCAGGATTTTCTTCCTATTTCATTAGCTATGAATATGCTATTACATCTTTGGAGATTTTTGAGGGCACATTTGATTTTTGGTCTTGGATTCTTTATGTGCTTACAATGCCAGTTTTAACAGGATTATTGGCTTATATTTCTTATAAATCTTATATTGAGAAATCAACTAAGGTAGAACCTAAATTATATTAAGCAGACCATTTTTTAAGCCTTTTCGGCACTAACAATAATTTAAGATTTGATAATTTTGGTATACCTTCTTCAAACTCTGGAAATACCTCTCCTATTATCAAAGGTCTCAAATAATTAATTGCTTTTGAATTAATATTAAATCCATCTTTTGTAATAAAAGATTTTGGTATCTTTTTTTCAACATTTGCAATTTTTGACAATGGAGCAGGCTCTATTTTCCAGGAGTAATTCTTTTTTTTATTCCTGACAATCACAGGCATAACACCATTCATTCCCTTAACCGCATACCTTACCGCATATATACCAACTGCTTCGGCATGAAGAAGATCTGTTTTAGAAGCAACATGTCTTGCACTTCTTTGTAAATAATCTGAAACAGCCCAATGATTTTTTAATTTCAGTTTTTTATTAATTAATGACGACAAATACGGAGCAACTCCACCAAGTTGTGTATGGCCAAAGGCATCTTTTGTATTTGATTCTGCTAAAAATTTACCTTTAGTATTTTTAACACCTTCAGATGCAACTATCACACAATAGCCATATTTTTTTACCGTGTCTTTTATTTTAGTTAAAAATTTTCTTTGATTGAAAACCACCTCAGGCATCAAAATAATATGTGGTGGGTCATTTTTATCTTTTCTTGCAAGTGCAGATGAAGCAGCCATCCAGCCAGCATGACGCCCCATAACCTCTAATATAAAAACTTTCGTGGATGTTTCTGACATAGAGGCTACATCTAGTGATGCCTCAAGAGTAGAAGTAGCAATATACTTTGCTGCTGATCCAAATCCAGGGCAACAATCTGTTACTGCAAGATCATTATCTACTGTTTTGGGAATGGCAATACAATTGATTGGATAGCCTAATTTTTTGCTAATTTGAGAAACTTTGAAGGCTGTATCTGCAGAATCATTACCACCATTATAAAAAAAATAACCTATGTTATGAGCCTTAAATACTTCAACAAGTCTCTCATATTCTTTTTTATTTTCTTTAAGACTTTTTAATTTAACTCTACATGATCCAAAAACACCACCAGGTCTAGACCTAAGAGATTTTATTGCTGAAATGCTTTCTTTTGAAGTATCTATGAGCTCCTCATTCAAGGCGCCTAGAATTCCATTTTTACCAGCATACACTTTATCAATTTTTGATTTATGCTTTTTTGATTCAAGGATTAAAGCAGCTGCAGTAGCATTAATGACAGAAGTAACGCCACCAGATTGAGCATAGAATGCATTTTTCTTCATTATTTCCCCACTAATACTTTGAATAAAATTCAGGTATCGTATTATAACTAATATGAGAATACATATTCTAGGTATATGCGGAACCTTTATGGCAGGTTTGGCACAAATACTTATAGAATCAGGTCATGAGGTTTCAGGTTCAGATAATCAATTTTACCCCCCTATGTCTGACTATATTAGGAATATAGGCATTAAAACTTTCGAAGGGTACTCAAAAAAAGACCTTCCAAAAGCAGATTTGTATGTTATTGGAAATGCTCTTTCAAGAGGTAATGAAAGCGTCGAGGAGATATTAGAAAAGAAGTTGCCTTTTGTGTCTGGCCCGGAGATGCTTGGAAGAGAACTAAAGAGTAGAGATGTTTTTGCCGTATCTGGAACTCATGGCAAAACAACAACTTCATACATGCTTGCTCACATTTTTAGAGATCAAGGAAAGGATGTGGGCTATCTAATTGGAGGAATATCAGAACAATTTTCAGATTCAGCTAAACTTGGTACTGATAAAATATTTGTGATTGAAGCAGACGAATATGATTCAGCATTTTTTGATAAAAGATCAAAGTTTATTCACTATTCACCATTAAATTTGATAATCAACAATATAGAATTCGACCATGCTGATATTTTTAATAATATAGATGATATAAAGAAACAATTTCATCATCTTGTAAAAATTATTCCTAAATCAGGCAGCTTAATTTATTTCGATGATGACCAGAATAGCTCAGATGTAATAAAAAGTGGTCTGTGGTGTGATAAAGTTGTCATAGGAAGCGATCATATTGCAATAGATATCCTTCATAAGGTCTTAATTGTAGATAAAAAGAAATATTCACTTAAAGACATGCCTCTATCAGGTGAACATAATTTTAAAAATTATGTTTGTGCAATTCTTGCTGCAACTAAAGGAGGCCTAACTATTGAACAATCTATAGATTCATTAAAAAGATTCAGAGGCGTAAAAAGAAGAATGGACCTCGTTGCAGACATATCAAATATCAAAGTTTACGATGATTTTGCCCATCATCCCACAGCTATACAGATGTCATCTAATTCTTTAAAAGACAAGTACCCGAGTAAAAAGATTTTAGGTATCGTTGAACTTGGTTCAAATACTATGTCTTCTGGTTATCATAAAGATAATCTTATTGAATCACTTAAAATATTAGATAAAACTTTCTTATTAGATCATAATAATGTTTATGACTATTTTAATGGGTTTGACTCTGAAGAAAAAATGCTCAATTGCATTAAAGCGGAAATATTAGAATATGATATTATTTTAATAATGACTAATAAAGATAGTCAAAAATTTATTAAACCAATTTTAGATAGCCTTGAAAACTAACGACCTACCAGTTTTTCCTCTTGGATTAGTAGCTTTGCCAGGAACAATTCACAATCTTCAAATTTTTGAACCAAGATATATCAATATGGTCAAAGATTGCATGGAAAATAATCACGGTTTTGTAATCGTTTTTAAAAAAGAACTTTCCAGTGGAGATTACGAAATCTCAAAAAAAGGTTCTTATGTTGAAATAATTGATTTTAATAACCTTCCAAATGGATTGCTTGGAATCACTGTTAAATGTATCAATAAAGTAACTATAAAAGATTTAATAAAATTATCTGATGGACTAAATGTAGCTCAAATCAATCCAGTTATTGATCCTGAAGTTGATGATCAGGCATTACTTGCTGAATTCTCAGAGATTTCAAATATACTCTCTCAGCTTATAAAACATCCAAGGGTGGCAGATATGCAAATAGATATTGATTTTAATTCAGCTGACTCAGTTGCGTATCATCTTGCTGGTTTAATTCCTATACCATGGATTCATAAGCAGAATTTACTAGAGGCATATGATGCATCACAAAGATTAAATATTCTATCAAAGTACATAGAAGAGATATCCACGAAATAGCTTTTAAACAATCAATGGCGGCTCATTAGATTTTTTTCTGAGCCAATTTATAGATTTAAGTATTTTAGGAGTAGCAATAATTTTTTTCTCAATTTTATATTTGCCAGGATAGTTGCTCAACATAAGTCCTATAAATATTGTTATCAACCCTTGACCAGGTAATATAAGCATTAAAATTCCACCCAATATTAAGATGTAGCCAAAAATATTTTTTATTATGATTGATACAATCCATGCAGCTGGATAATTTAATTTAAATTTTGATTCTTTCCTATTAATAAAATAATCACTTGGAATTAATGAGACCAGCCACCTAATACTTAATAAACTTCCTAGAAAAATTATGGAAGATATTATTCCAATCCAGAAGAAAAGGTCATAGTAATCACTGAAGAGATTTTGAATATTTTCTATAAGTTGATTTTCCAAAAACTACTTACCTTTTTTATTAAATTTGATTAGTATATCAATAGTATATTCAATTTTTAAAAATACTATATAACCCTAAAGATTAATTAATTTGCCAACAGAAAGTCTCTCTAATATATGCAATCAAAGTCTTGATGAAAGCAAGGCTGAAGATGTCATAATATTAGACGTTAGAACAGTATCGTCATTTGCTGATGAAATAATAATAGCAACAGCAAATTCGAATAGGCATGCAACCTCAGTGTCTAACAAACTTGTTGAATCTTTAAAAGAGAAAAAAATTAATATAATTGGAGTTGAGGGCGAGTCAAGTTCAGGGTGGATTCTTGTTGATTGTGGAGATGTTGTTATTAACATCATGAAACAAGAACAAAGAGAGTTCTACGACTTAGAAAGTCTTTGGGGTGAAATGATGCCCAGTAAAGAATCTATATAATGATTATTAATTTAATATGTATTGGTAGCAAACCAAATGCATCAGAAACAAAATCCATTGAATATTATACTAAACAGCTACCAAAAAATTTTAATGTAAATTTTATTTATCTAAAGAATTTAAGTAGTTCAAAACTCTCAACAAAAGAAATCATAAAAAAAGAGTCAGCTATGCTTTTAAATAATATCCCTCAGAATAGTTATGTAATTTCATGGGATTCAGAGGGTAAGCAGATTAGTAGTTTAGATTTTGCAAATCTGATTAAGCAAAAAATAAAATCACAGAAATCCATTAGTTTTTTAGTTGGAGGTTCTCATGGTTTCAATAATGAAGTTAAACATAAATCTGATATGGTGCTTTCAGCTTCGTTATTAACGTTTCCTCATAAATTATTTAGATTAATTTTAGTGGAACAAATTTATAGAGCGCATACAATATTAGCAAATATGCCATATCACAAATGATTAATTTAGAGGAAAGAATATCCGAAAAGAAAAGTTTTTTTAATCGATTAATAATAGTTTATATTTTTTTTGCTGGTCTCTTTCTGTATTTCTTATATAAGACGTTTTTACTTCAAATCTCTAGCTATACTGATTATGAAATTGCGTCATTAGAAAATAAAACAAGAGAAGTTTTACTACAACCACGAAGAGGCGTTATATATGACAGAAATGGGAATATTCTTGTTAACAATGTGCCCAGTTTTAATCTCATAATAAACCCTTCATCCATTGAAAATATAGATGATCATTTAAATGAAATTAACCAAATAATAAATTTAACCGAAGATGAAGAAAATTATGCAAAAGAGAATTTTTCTAGACTAGCTAAACTAAATAGAGAATTAGTTTTAAAGAAAAATCTTTCAACTGAAGAGAGATCTAGATTTAAAGTTAGGAAATATAAATTTCCAAATACATTTATCGATCAAAGATATTCCAGGGAAAATTTATATCCTTTCCTTTTTTCACACTCACTTGGATATACAGGAAGTCCAGAAGAGTCTGATATTGAAGAAATATTTTTAAATCAAAATCTTAAACCAAAAGAAATGATATTTTCTTATTCAAATGGATACCTTATCGGTAAAACTGGTCTTGAATATACTTACGATGATTTTATTAGAGGTAGGTTTGGAAAAAAAATATTTGAGGTAGATGCATCTGGAAAATTTCTAAATGAATTGAGGGTTGTTGATGCGATAAATGGAAAAGATTTATTTACTTCTCTAGATCTTGAGAGTCAAAAGGTCGCATATGAACAGCTCAACAGAAGAAGAGGCGCTGTTGTTGCAGTAGATATAAACACTGGAGCAATAGTTACATATTTAAGTTCGCCATCATTTTCAGTGAATAAAATTGCTAATGGAATGACGCAAAAGGAGTTTAAACTTTTAATCAATGACGATGATAAGCCATTTTTTGATAGAGCAGCGCAAGGAAGGTATTCGCCTGCATCAACCATCAAGCCTGCTATTGCTCTCTTTGGAATTGAGAATAATATAATTGATTGGGATTTTACTTTAGATGATCCCGGATATTTTATCTTGCCTGAAGATGGTCGAATTTATAGAGGTTGGAAAAAAGGTGGTCATGGCAATATCAATCTCAATGATGCAATAATAGAAAGTTCCAATACTTTCTTTTTCTCATTAGCATATAAATCAGAGATAGAGGATTTAACTAAACATTTATCAAACTTTGGCTTTGGCGAGATTGTATGTCTTGATTGTTTTTTGCCTGACTCAGGCCTTCTACCAAATCCATCTTGGAAAATGAATAACCTTAACTTTGGTTGGTTTAAGGGAGATACAGTCAATCTAGGAGTTGGCCAAGGTTATATGAGTGCAACACCAATTCAATTAGCGTACTACGCATCTTTTCTTGCAAATAAAGGAGAACTAAATAAATTTTCTTTTGTCCAAGATAATGATAATAAGGAAGTTAAAAAAAATATTTTTTTAAGTAATAATATTGATGAAAATGACTGGTTAAAACTTCATGAAAGTATGATTGGAGTGATAGAAAATTCAAAAGGAACTGCAGGCAGACTGCGAGCTCTTAAAGACTACACAATTGCTGCAAAATCTGGAACTGTTGAGCTCGTGAGCACTGAAACAAAAGAGGATTATAAAATTATAAGAGAAATCGAAGGCCAAAGAGACCATGCAATTATTATTGCATTTGGCCCAATGCCAAATCCAAAATATGCTGTTAGTGTGGTCATTGAAAATGGTGAAAGTGGAGGATCAGTTGCTGGACCTGTTGCAATTGAAGTTCTTAATGCATTGTTAAAAAAATGAAAAATTTATTAAATTTAAGAAATAAAACTATTTATTTTGATAAATATTTATTTATTTCAATATCTTTGCTTTCAATCATGGGCTTGGTTTTTTTATATAGTGCATCTCAAGCAAATACTGTTGTCGTATTCAAGCAATCAATTTTTGTACTTTTTGGCTTGTTGCTGATGTTTTTTTTAAGTCAACCAGACCCCAATTTTTATAAAAGTAATTCATTAATGTTTTTTGGAATATCGATAGTATTAATTGTGCTTACCCTATTGATTGGAAAGGAAGCGAATGGCGCAAAAAGATGGCTTGATTTTGGTTTCTTTACTCTTCAATCTTCTGAAATTATAAAAATAACATTGCCAGTTTTTTTGGCTGGATATCTTTATGATAAGAAACTTCCAATAAGCTTATTAAATACATTTATCACATTAATTGTAATTTTAATTATTGTGAATTTAGTTAGGATTCAACCAGACCTAGGGACAAGCTTAGTTATTCTTATGTCAGGAATTTATATCTTATTTTTAGCTGGATTAAGCTGGAAATTCATTGGATTCTCATCAATCGCATTTATCTTATCATTACCTTTTTTTTGGAATAATTTTTTGGAGCCTTTTCAGCAACAAAGAATTTTAACTCTATTAGATCCATCAGCAGATCCTTATGGAACAGGCTGGAATATCACACAATCAAAGATTGCAATAGGTTCTGGTGGCTTGCAAGGAAAAGGTTATCAGATGGGTTCGCAAGCTCACTTAGATTTTTTACCAGAAACAGAAACGGATTTTATTTTTTCTGTAATTGCAGAAGAGTTTGGATTTATAGGAGTATGCCTGCTTTTAACTGTCTTTATATTTATTTTGCTTAGATGTTTATATCTTGCACTTAATGCAAGAGATCGCTTTTGCAGACTAACAATAGGAGGATTGAGCCTAATATTTTTATCGACTGTCTTAATAAATCTTTCTATGGTAGTTGGAATTATCCCAGTTGTTGGAATGCCTTTGCCTTTTATAAGCAAAGGTGGCTCATCTTTGTTATCATTCTATATTGCCTTTGGAATAATTATTTCTATGGCATCACACAAAAAATTAATGCAAAAATGAAAAATTTATTACTTATCACAATTCTAACATTTAGCTTTGTTTTGGAAGCAGACTATTCAACGCATAAAGATAGTCAGATGTTAATTGATGAGCTTGTAAATGAATATGGTTTTGAAGAAGCTTATGTCATTGAAGTTCTTCAAAATGCAAAGAGAAGAGATGAAATGCTTAAGAAAGTTGCAAATCCTGCTGAAAAAACTAAAACTTGGGACGATTACAAGGCAATCTTTATCAAGAAAAAAAGAATTAGAGATGGTAAAAAGTTTATAGAAGAGAATATTAATACCTTAGAAAGGGCTGAGGCTGAATTTGGGGTTCCTAAAGAAATAATTACTGCTATCCTTGGAGTAGAAACCAATTTTGGTGGAAACATGGGAAGTTTTAGAGTCATTGATAGCTTAACAACATTAGGTTTTGATGACCCAAGAAGATCCAAATTCTTCAGAAGTGAGTTAATTCAATTTTTTCTTCTTACAAGAGAGAATGATATTGATATCCTTAAAACAAAAGGTTCATACGCTGGAGCCATGGGATATTCTCAATTTATATCGTCAAGTTACAGAGCATATGCCATTGATTATGATGGCGATGGGTATGTAGATCTATTCAATTCTGTAGAGGATGCAATTGGGAGTATCGCAAACTATTTAAAAAGACATGGATGGAAGAAAGAAGGAAAAGTAGTGACTAAGGTTTATCCAAATAATGTAAGAAAGTTCTATAAACCCCACGAATCATTAACACAATTCATTCCATTAACTTTTATTGAAAAAGGAGAGGAATTACATTTCATAGGGGATGATAACTTTCGTGCAATTGCCAGATATAATATTAGTGATGTGTATGCCATGGCGGTTTACTATTTAGCAGAAGAGTTTAAAAAATGAAAAATCTATTATTATTTACATTACTAGTTTCAAATATAATCTTGGGGCAAAGTTTTGTTCCAAATGCACCTGAACTAAATTTAAAAGGATACATACTCATAGATCCAACGACAAATACCATTATCGCAGAATCAAATTCAGATGGATTTATAGAGCCTGCAAGCATGACAAAAGTGATGACTGCTTATGTGATCGCAGACCAAATTGAAAACGATCTTATTAGCATTAATGATGAAGTTTTAATCAGTGAAAAAGCGTGGAAGATGGGTGGTTCAAAAATGTTTATTGAAGTAGATAAAAGAGTAAGCATTTTAGATCTCCTAAAAGGAATAATTATTCAATCGGGTAATGATGCTGCCGTTGCAATAGCTGAGTATGTTGGAGGCACTGAAGATGGATTTGTAGATTTAATGAATGCTTATGCAGCTTCATTGGGAATGAACAATACTTTATTTATGAATTCTACTGGTTTGCCTAATGAAAATCATTTAACTACTGCTGAAGACTTGGCAATACTCACATCCAACTTTATAACAAAATTCCCAGAAATATATTCTTTATTCAAAGAGAAAGAGTTTGAATATGGAGGTATTTCAAGCAATAAACTCAATCGAAATAAATTGCTTTGGAGAGATAAAACTTCTGATGGAGTAAAAACTGGTTATACATCTTCTGCAGGATATTGTTTGATAGGCTCGGCAAAAAGAGGAAATATGAGGTTGATTACCGTTGTGGCTGGAAGTGATTCAGCTAACAATAGTTTTTCAGACACTCAAAGATTACTTGAGTACGGCTTTAGATTTTATGCCACAGAGAAATATTTTGATGTCGGCAAAGAATATGCATCTGCAAAAGTATGGGGTGGAAAAAATGACACAATTAGTCTTGGTGTTGAAAATGATATCTCTGTTACCTTACCAAGAACAAAGTTTAAAGATTTAAAAGTAAATTATGTTGTGAAGAATAATGTTCAAGCACCAATTAACAAAGGAGACAAAATTGGTACTTTAGAATTAATTAGTGACAATAATACTGTACTAATTTCAGATCTAATTGCACTTGAAGATATTGAAGCAAAGGGTTTCTTTGGAAGACTTTGGTCTAGATTCGTTCTCTGGATTATGAGTTTGTTTGGATTGACTTAGATGAAAAAAATTTATGCTGTTTATAATGGCAGCTTTAGTTGTCTTGAAGATATTAAAATTTCACCACTAAGTAGAGCTTATACTTTTTCAGATAGCGTATATGAAGTCATTCCTTTCTATAATTTCATAGCTATTGCTTATAAAAAGCATATATACAGACTTCAAAATAGTTGTAGCGCTCTTGGAATATCAATCAATATTGAGGCAATTTCATCAGAAATTGCATCTTTAATAGAAGATAGTAATCTAAAAAATGGTTATGTTTATTATCAAATCTCAAGAGGTATAGATGCTTTACGATCTCATATGTATGAAGACTCGCTTGATGTAGAAACTTTTGGATATGCTGTAGAACATAATTTTAATCCCCAAACACTAAAGGTTTCGGTATGTGAGGATATTAGATGGCAAAGATGTGATATCAAGTCTACCTCTTTGCTTGGAAATGTATTGAGTATGAACGAAGCAAAAAAAGATGGATGTAATGAAGTCATTATGCATAAAGCAAATCTTCTTACTGAAGGAGGAGCTTCAAACATATTTTTTGCTACCGATGAATGTATATACACACCGTCTTTAGCTAATAATATTTTACCAGGCATTACCAGAGAGTTACTTATCAAGGAGATAAGAAATCTTGGATTAAACTTTGAAGAGGGCGATTATAGTCTTCAAGAATTATCGAATGCAAAATCAATATGGCTTACCAGCTCAACAAAGGGTTTAGCTCAAGTTACAGAAATAGCAAATCTAAATACTAATTTGATAACAAATCATAAGCTATTTTTAGAATGTGAAAGAAGCTTTAACAATAAATATCTTACTTAGAGGTTAGTTGAACTACCATATTTTCGAGTTCATACCAAAATTGTTCTTTTGAAATCCCTGTCAGACCTTTTGATGCTAAATCAAGATGATATATTTGTTTCTGCATTGGCATAAGTTTTTTAATGTTACTTTTTGATATAAATTTTTTATATCCTCGAAGTTTACTTCTCCATACACCTAAATCCTCTAGATTTAATTTTTTATTTTGAAAGATAGATATTGAAGTGTTAATAATACTTCCAACAATTGAAACTAAATACTGCGCATAGTGATCTTCATTTTTTTTAATTGTATGGATAATTCTTAATGCATTTTTTGTATCAAGCTCAATGATTTTATCTTCAAGCTCATAAGGCATAAACTCAGCATCGTCATAATTAATCTTCTGATTTTCAGCATTTTTTGAGTAGGTAAGTTTGAGCAGATTAATTTCATTATTTTGTGCAACCAAATTTCCAGAAAACATGTTTGTCAGTCTTTCAGTATATTCTTCGGCGTCATTCTTGTTCATAAAATTAAGACGACCTTTTACCCAAGCTTTTTCTTCATAAGTTTTAAGTTTATTACATTCAATTATTAATGCTTTGCTATCAATTAACTTGACCCATGCTGAATTTTTATTTATTTTTTTAATCGTACTTCTAACAACAATTACAATATTATTGAAATTTTGAGTGTCAAAAACACTCAGAACATCTTTCGGTAAAGTTGTTCCAGAACCATTATGAATAATTTCAATTATAACTTTTGAATCAAATAAAGAGCCTCCAGCATTTTGCATAATAATTTTTTGAGCATCTTTGAAATTTTCTTTTGTAAGTATTATTCTTTCAGAGAAGTCTTTTTTTATGAAGAATTCATTTATCTGATCAGCAGAATCGTTTATAAGTACAATTTCTGAGCCATAAAGAAAAAATATTTTTGTTGATTCGTTAAAATATTTTTTTAATGAAGTGGCGTTACATATCAATTAAGTTTACCTCGATAATAAGCTTGTCAATTAAATCATTAATGAGCTGCTCCTCAATAAACTTGAACATTTCTTTTTCAGCTAAAGGATTAAGTTCAATTGCACTAAATCTTTTAGTTGATACGATTGTTTTTTCAATGATTTTATTATTTTTTTTAATCTTAATAGCAATTGAAATACTCATTTCAGTTTCTAATGCCCTCAACGCATTTCCCGCATATACGTCATATTGCTTAGACCGGTAATTATTTATTTCAATGTTATTATTTTGTATTGAAGGAGATTGCTGATTTTTTGTAAATACAGATATGGCTTGTTGTTTTAATTCCAAAGGAACACTTTTCCCAAAGGTAAGTTGATAGTAACTATCATCTAAATCTAATTTTTGAAATTGATTTGTACTGCATGCCGATACTACTAATATCAAAGACAAAAGAAATAAAAAATATTTAATCTTCATTACTATCGTTATCTTACATTAAACATAAAAATATTTAGAGAAGAAAATTAAATAACAAAATTAATTATTTTTTCTTTTACATATATAGTTTTTTTAATTTCAGAGGAACCAATAAAGTTTTTGACATTTTCTACTGTCAATGCAGTTTGTTCTATTTTGTCTTGTAAGGTATTTTTATCAAGATTTATTTTTCCTCTTACTTTTCCATTTACTTGAATGATAAGTTCAAACTCTTCTGCCTCTATAAGGTTTGCATCAAAACTAGGCCATGAGGATTCAATATTTGATCCTTCTACTTTGAAAGTATTCCATAAATATTCACTTATATGAGGAGCAATTGGAAATAGCATTTTTAAGGTGAAAACTATTGTCTCATTTAAACAAAATTTTTGAGTGTCACTAGCATTCTCACTCTTAAAATCCTCAGGAATAAAATTTATCAACTCCATAATTGCTGCAATTGCTGTATTAAATGAGAATCTAACATCAAAGTCATTTTCTACTTTTTTAAGAGTTGCGTGTGATTTTCTTCGAAGATTTAATTCTTCTTTAGAAAAATTATTATCAATATCATAAATTTCAAATTTTCTTCCATCTACAAGGTTCCATATTTTTTTTAAAAATCTTGAGGCTCCCTCTACAGATGATTCACTCCACTCAAGACTTTGTTCTGGAGGAGATGTAAACATCATATATAGTCTAACTGTATCTGCACCATATTTTTCTATGTATGATTGCGGATCTACAGTATTACCTTTAGATTTTGACATTTTTGCTCCATCTTTTAACACCATTCCTTGGGTGAGCAATCTTTTAAAGGGCTCATCACCTTCTAAAAGGCCAATATCCCTTAGAGCTTTATGAAAAAATCTCGAATATAACAAGTGAAGTATTGCATGCTCAATACCACCTATATAAAGATCGACTGGAAGCCAATATTTTGTATTTTGATCAAAAATATCATTATCATTGTCAGCTGAAGTAAATCTCGCGTAATACCATGATGAATCCATAAAGGTATCAAAAGTATCAGTTTCTCTTCGAAGATTGTTCTCAAAATTAATAAAGCTTTTATTTTGACTTAAAGGTTTTGGGAGAGAGCCTTCCTCAAGCGCTGGAAGTTCTATTGGCATTTCCTCTTTCTCAATAACTTTTGGAGATTCTTCCTCATAAATTACCGGTATAGGACAGCCCCAATATCTTTGCCTACTTACACCCCAGTCTCGTAATCTAAATTGAATGAGTTCAGAGCCAGAATTCATTTTAACAAGATCATTTATTATTTCTTTAATTGCTTCATCAGATATCATGCCATCATATTTTTGAGAATTTATAAGCTTTCCTTTCTCAACAATTGGCAGAGATTTTTCACCAGTATCTATTACTTGATTAATTTGTAATTCATATTTTTTTGCAAACTCATAATCTCTTGAATCATGACCAGGCACACCCATGACAACACCTGTTCCATATTCTAATAAAACAAAATTACCTATCCACAATGGTATTTTCTCTTTTGTAAATGGATGAATTACCTTAATGTTGGTATCTATTCCTAGCTTCTCAGCTTTAGCAATATCAGCTTCGGCCGCTTTAATTTCTTTGCATTTATTTAGAAACTCTTTTATTTCTTTATTTTTATTTGATAACTGAATAGCAATAGGATGATTTGGAGCTATTGCAAGGAATGAAACCCCAAAAATAGTATCAGGTCTTGTAGAAAAGGCTATAAGGCAATCATCTGAGTCCTCAATCTTGTATTTAATTTCAGCACCTTTAGATTTCCCAATCCAGTTTTTTTGCATTAATTTTACATTTTCTGGCCAATCAAGATCATCAAGTGAATTTAGCAATTCATCAGCATATTTAGTTATTCTAATAAACCACTGATCAACTTCTTTAATCTCTATTTGAGCGCCAGAACGCCAACCCTTACCATCAATTACTTGTTCATTTGCTAGCACTGTTTCATCGACTGGGTCCCAGTTAACAAGTGATTTTTTTCTATAAACTAAGCCAGCATCAAAAAATTTTTTAAATATCAGTTGTTCCCATTTATAGTATTTTGAATCACAAGTTCTTAGTTCTTTTGACCAATCATAACTGAAACCTAAAGACCTTAGTTGAGCCTTCATATTTTCGATATTTTTATCTGTCCATTCTTTGGGGCTAACTTTATTAGCTATTGCAGCATTTTCCGCGGGTAAACCAAAAGCATCCCATCCCATTGGCTGAAATACATTAAAATTTTTCATTCTCTTGTAACGAGAAATTACATCACCAATTGTGTAATTTCTAACATGGCCCATATGTAATTTACCAGATGGATAAGGAAACATAGACAGACAATAGTATTTTTCCCTATTATCTATTTTTGATTCATATCTTTTTTCTTGATCCCATTTTTTTTGAATCTTTTTTTCAATGAATTTTGGATTATATGTAGAACTCATTTTTTCTTTAAAAACTCTTTTTCAAGGTAATTAATCGTATGTTTATTTTCTATAAATATTTCATCTATTAATATCTTTTCATGAAGAGAGTGATTAGTTTTAATACCTTCAACATAAAATTCATCCAAAGCAGAGAGCATTCTTTTTATAGCAGTTTTCCTAGAATTTGCCTGTGTAATTATTTTTGCAAGCAAAGAATCATAGAAAGGACTGACATTGTAACCTCCATAGATATGCGAATCATACCTTATTCCAAAGCCTCCTGCTGTATGCATCCTAGTAATTTGTCCTGGACAAGGCTCAAAGGTTTCAGGATCTTCTGCATTTATCCTACATTCAATTGAATGACCTTTGAATGTTATAAGTTTTTGGTCTAAATCATAATTTATACCAAGAGCTATTTTTATTTGAGCTTTTACAATATCAAATCCAGTTATCATTTCAGTTACAGGATGCTCTACTTGGATTCTTGTATTCATTTCAATGAAGTAAAACTCCTTATTTTCGTATAAAAATTCAAGCGTTCCTGCGCCTTCGTAATTAATTTTTTTACACAAATTTACACATGCATCCAACAAGATATTTAGACTATCTAAATCAAGATCCAATGCAGGAGCCTCTTCAATTATTTTTTGATGCCTTCTTTGCAGGCTGCAGTCTCTAGTTCCTAAATGAATTGCATTTCCTTTCCCATCTCCAACAATTTGAACTTCTATATGGCGAGGTTTTTGAATAAATTTTTCTATATAAACTTTATCATTTCCAAATGCATTCAGCGCCTCCTGTTTTGTTATTCTTAACGAATCTAATAACTCATTTTCATTAGTTACAACTCTCATTCCCCTTCCACCACCACCAGCTGTGGCTTTTAAAATTATTGGATATCCGATTTCATTAACAATTTTCTTTAACTTTGATTCATCATCTGGCAAATCCTTTGAATAACCAGGTACAGTTGGTATGTTAAATTTTTCAACAAAATTCTTGGCAGTAATTTTATCCCCCATTGTCTTGATTGTTTCTGAGCTTGGCCCGATAAATTTAAATCCACTCTTGTTACACTGTTCGGCAAATTCATGATTTTCTGCAAGAAATCCATAACCAGGATATATAGCATCAACCTCTGTCAGTTCCGCTGCTGATAAAATCGAGGGAATATTTAAATAACTTTCTATAGGTGATGGAGGACCAATACATACTGATTCGTCTACAAATCTTAGATGTTTTAAATCTCGATCACCCTCTGAGTAAACTCCAACAGTTTTGATGCCAAGTTCTCTACAAGCTCTTAGAGCCCTTAATGCTATTTCTCCTCTATTGGCTATTAAGACTTTAAATGACATTTATTTATTGAATAACAATAATCGTTTGACCGAACTCAACCGGCTGCCCATCCTCTACTTCAATAGATGATACTTTTCCATCGAATTCAGATTTTATTTCATTCATCATTTTCATTGCCTCGATAATACAAAGCACCTGACCCTTTTTCACATCGTCTCCAACTTTTACAAATGGATCGCTATCAGGACTAGGTTTTCTATAAAAAGTTCCAACAAGAGGAGCTTTTACTTGATCTCCAACTAAATTTTTAGTGTCATCTTTATTTAAGCTAAAGCTTTCTTGATTAGAGATGCTTGTATTTACTTGATCGTTTTCGACTAGATCTACAAGACCTCTACCTTTAGAAATTCTTACTGATTCATCACCTTGAGTGACCTCAATTTCATTTAGATTAGACTCCTCAAGCATTTCTATTAAAGTTTTAATTTTTCTAATATCCATATCTTTAGCTTATTTTTAAAGCCTCCTTTAACGCAAGTAAATATCCATTAGTGCCATGACCACTAAATACTTTTATGGCAATGTCACTAAAATAAGATTTTTGTCTAAAATCTTCTCTAGTTTTAATATCCGAAATATGAACTTCATAAAATGGAATTCTAACTCCAAGAAGTGCATCTCTTAAGGCAACGCTTGTATGAGTATAAGCAGCTGGATTAAAAATAATCAATTCAACATCAGCTTTATATGCATCATGAATTGCATTGATTAAATCATGTTCAGCATTGCTCTGGTAAAAAGATATTTCAGCATTTACTTCATCAGCAATTTCTTTTAGCTTATGCTCCAAATCTTGAAGAGTTTCATTTCCATATATATCTTCTTCTCTTATACCTAGCAGATTAAGATTTGGACCATTTAGCACTAAGATTTTCATATTTGTGTGATTTTAACAGAATTTAACAGAAATTAACGCATTTCAAGAAATATTAACTTTTTGAATTGGATAGCAGAAACCTTGCTCAGAACAACCTTGATAGCTTACTTCAAGAACTTTAAACGGAGCATTCTTAACGGAAATAACTAACATATCTTTTAATATTTTTGTTTTACCAAAAAAAATATCTTCATGATCCAATACTTTTGAATCTAAAACTTTATATTCTATAAGTTCTTTATTTGCTTTGACTAAAATCGAATCAAAATAAAGATAATATCCATCTTTGATAATCCATTTAATTTGTAATTCATCCGGCACTATAGAAGTCTCTAGCTTAAAAGCTTCATTAGCAGGAAGAATTTTATTATCTTTTAGGTTAAATAATAATGCTTCTTCAGCAATAATATTGATAGATGATACATTTAGCATAGCTACTAAAATAAATAAGTTTTTCATTGATAACTAGGATAAACTTCAACAGATATAAAGTGAAGCATAAGTTTTTCTATAATAAAGTTTAATGATTAGAAATTTATTAATTAATTTATTTTTTTTGATACCTGTATGGTTGATTCGTTTGGTTGCTTTACCTTTTAGAGATGTAAAAAGAAATACAATTTTTGATCCACAAGCTAAATTTTTCTTAGCGCTTATGCCCAAATTTGATATCCATTTAATTGGAGACCAGGACATTTCTAAAATTAGGAATCAAATTCATGAAAAAAGAAATAATTTAAGATTAAGTAGAAAAATTAAAAAAAATATCAAAACTATTGATCATTTAATTAATCAAAACAATTCCTTGTCTCTTAGAGAATACATTCCTTACAAGATTGATAACTCAAATGTAATCTTATTTTTTCATGGAGGTGGGTATGTATTAAATTCTATTGATACTCATCATGATATGGTTTGTTATTTTTCTGAGAAACTTAGAACCAGAATTTATTCCTTAGAATATAGTCTTGCGCCTGAAAATAAATTTCCTAAAGCAAGAGATGAAAGTGTATTAGCTTTAAGATGGTTAATAGAACAAGGACACAATCCTGCAAATATCAGTTTATGTGGTGACAGTGCTGGAGCACACTTGGCTGTTTCCTTGTCTCAACATATAAAGAACAATGAAAATATTAAACTTCATAGTCAGTGTTTAATTTATCCTATGTGTGATCCTAAATGTGATTCTGAATCTCACAAAGTATTCAAACATGGGTACCTTCTAACTCATGAAGCAATGAAGTGGTTTTGGGAAAAGTTTTCCTCTGCAAAGTTAGATATTGAAGATAGTACTTTTAACTTAATGATTAAGGACACTACAATACAACAACCTAAAACCATATTAGTAACTGCTGGGTTTGATCCCTTAGTGGATGAGGCAGAGGAATTTGCATTTTTGCTTCATGAAAATGACAATACAATAATTCAATTGCATTATCCTTCTTTGTTTCATGGTTTTGCATCCATGACAAGATTGAAATCGGCAAAATTGGCAGTTGATGACTTTCTTAGAGAATATAAAGAAATTTTATGAAAAATATTGTTGAAGTAAAAAATTTAAGTATTGATTTTAATGTTAGAAATGGCACTTTTAGAGCTGTAGATAATATTAATTTTGATATCCAAAATAATAAAACGTTGGCTTTGGTTGGTGAGTCAGGATCTGGCAAATCAGTAACAGCCATGTCCATAATGCAACTGCTACCTATGCCACAGGCATCTTATTCTGAAAACTCTTCTATCAAATTTGATAGTAAAGAAATAATTAATGCCTCTAAGCAAGACTTGTTATCTTTAAGAGGCAATATAATTTCAATGGTTTTTCAAGAGCCAATGACTTCATTAAATCCTTATCACAAGGTTGGCAATCAAATTACAGAGTCGGTGTTGCTTCATTCTAAAGTCTCCAAAAAAGAGGCTAAAGATGAGGCATTAAACTTAATGAAGCTTGTTGAAATTGACGATGTTGAAAGAAGATTTAATTCATATCCTCACGAGCTTTCTGGCGGTCAAAGACAAAGAATTATGATAGCCATGGCCTTAGTCAATAAGCCAAAGCTTCTAATTGCAGATGAGCCAACAACTGCTCTTGATGTAACCATTCAGGCGCAAATACTTGACCTCATGTCAAAGCTTAAAGAAGAACTTGGAATGTCTATTTTGTTTATAACGCATGATCTTGGCCTTGTAAGAGAGTTTTCTGATCAAGTATGCGTCATGCAAAATGGACATATTGTTGAAAAGGGAAATACTGATGATGTATTTAAAAATCCTGAACATTCATACACTCAAAAACTTCTTAATGCTGAGCCTCAGCCAAAATTAGATATTAATACTGAAGAAATTCCTTTAATAAAGATTGAAAATGTAGATGTCTTTTATGATATGCCAAGCATAAATTTTTTTAATAAGAATCGTTTCCATGCTGTTAAAAATGCATCTTTAAATATATACAAAAATACTACAATTGGTGTGGTGGGGGAGTCTGGCTCTGGCAAATCAACCCTAGGTAAGGCAATAGCAAATCTTATTAAATATGAGGGCGATATTCTTTATGATGGTAAGAATATCAGGTATTCCTCAAAAGAAATAAAAAAGCATATACAAATTGTTTTTCAGGATCCATATGGCTCTTTGTCACCCAGAATGACTGTTGGAGAAATTGTTGGAGAGGGACTAGGGGTCCACTTTAATTTGACTAAATTAGAGACACAAAAAAGAATTGATAAGGTTTTAGATGATGTAGGAATAGAAATAGATGCAAAAAACAAATATCCACATGAATTTTCAGGAGGTCAACGTCAAAGAATTGCAATTGCAAGATCATTAATAATGAATCCTGCATTTATGATTCTAGATGAGCCAACTTCAGCCTTGGATAGATCAATACAAATTCAAGTAATTAATTTATTAAAAGATATTCAAAATGAGTATGGGTTAACTTATTTATTTATTAGTCATGATTTAAAAGTAATTAGAAGCATGTCTGATTATATTTTTGTAATGAAAGATGGAAAAATTGTAGAATCGGGCTTTTCAAATCAAGTTTTTGAGTACCCAAAAGAAAAATATACTAAAAAATTACTCTCAGCTGCGATAAGATACGCATCCGATTGATAAAATAAAAAATAATGAGCTCTAGAAAATTTTCAAAAGACCTTGTTGATGGTCCAAATCAAGCTGCATCAAGATCAATGCTGCGTGGGGTTGGATTTACTTCTGAAGATTTTTCAAAATCTTTTGTAGGCATAGCATCAACAGGTGCAAAAGTTACACCGTGTAATATGCATATCAATAAACTTGCAGAAGTTGTTGAGAATTCGGTAAATGTATCTGGAGGTAAAGGCGTACTTTTTAATACTATTACTGTATCAGACGGCATCTCAATGGGAACTCAAGGCATGAAATATTCTCTTGTATCAAGAGAGGTTATAGCTGATTCAATTGAAACAGTTGTTGGTTGTTTAGGTTATGATGGCTTAATCACAATAGGTGGCTGTGATAAGAACATGCCTGGCTGTTTGATAGGTATGGCAAGATTGAACCGACCATCCATTTTCATTTATGGAGGATCAATTAAGCCAAGTAATGAAAAAACCGATTATGTCACAGTATCAGAAAAGGTTGGTGAATTCACCAAAGGCGATATTGATGAAAAAGAACTCATTCATTATGAAAAAATTTCAGTAGAAGGCCCAGGATCATGTGGTGGTATGTATACCGCAAATACAATGGCTTCAGCTATCGAAGCTTTAGGAATGAGTTTACCAGGCAGCAGCAGTCAAGATGCAATATCAAAATCTAAAAATGAAGATTGCGTTACCGCAGGAAAAGCCATAATGAATTTGCTTGAAAAAGATTTAAAACCTTCTGATATTATGACAATGGAGGCTTTTCAAAATGCAATTACAGTTGTTATTGCATTAGGTGGATCGACAAATGCTGTTCTTCATTTATTAGCTATGGCTCATGCAATAGGTGTTGAACTTCATTTGGATGATTTTACAAAAATTGGAAAAGTAACTCCTGTACTTGCAGACCTAAAACCATTTGGTAGTCATTTTATGTCTGAGTTAAATGCAAACGGTGGAATACAGCCATTAATGAAAAGTTTATTAGATAAAGGAATGCTTCATGGAGATTGTTTGACGGTTACTGGTAATTCATTAGAAGAAAATTTAAAAGATATAGAGCCGTATAAAGATGAAAAAATTATAAAAAGCTTAGACAATCCAATTAAATCTGATAGTCATTTAAGAGTGTTATATGGGAACTTAGCTAAGGATGGCGCTGTTGCAAAAATTACAGGAAAGGAGGGCTTGTCATTTGAAGGGAAAGCCAAAGTATTTAACTCAGAAGAAGAGGGAGTTGCGGCAATCCTTGCAAAAAAAATTAATCCAGGCGATGTAGTTGTAATTAGATATGAGGGACCAAAAGGTGGGCCAGGCATGAGAGAAATGTTAAAGCCAACATCTGCGATCATGGGGTTAGGCTTAGGAGATAAAGTTGCTTTTATAACTGACGGTAGATTTTCTGGAGGAACTCATGGGTTTGTTGTGGGTCATATATCTCCAGAGGCAGCAGATGGAGGGCTAATTGCTTTAATCAAAGATGGAGACACTATCTTGATCGATGCAGAAAATGATGAATTAATACTAAAGGTTGATCAAGATGAAATTGATTTAAGAAAGAAGAACTGGAAAAATCCTACTAATCCTCCAAAAAAAGGAGTTCTTGCAAAGTATGCTGCAAGTGTAAAATCTGCCAGCTTAGGAGCAATTACTGATTAATATGTTTAAAAGAAAATATCCAAATACAAGGCTTAGAAGATTGCGAAAGAATTCAAATTTAATTGATTTAATATCTGAAACTAATATTTCTTCAAATGATCTTATTCAACCAATTTTTATAAAAGAAAACTTTAAAGGTACCGAAGAAATTAATTCAATGCCTGGAATATTAAGACTTGGGCTCGATCAAGCCCTAATAGAGGTTGAAAATATTTTAAATGCAGGAGTTAACTCAATCGCAGTATTCCCAATCATTGATAATGACAAAAAAGATAGTGTTGGAAGTGAGGCAATTAAACAAGGCAATTTTATCTCTTCTTCAATAAAAAAAATTAAAGATCGATTTCCAGAAATTGTTTTAATTGCTGATGTTGCCCTAGACCCATATACGGATCATGGGCATGATGGGATTCTTGAAGATAATAAAGTTATTAATGACGAAACAATTGATGTTCTTGTTAACCAAGCACTTTTATTAGCAGATGCAGGAGCTGATATGATTGCACCATCTGACATGATGGATGGCAGAATAGGAGCTATAAGAAAAGCTTTAGAAAAGGAAAATTTTAAAGATACTATTCTTTTATCATATGCTGCAAAATATAATTCAAAATTTTATGGCCCTTTCAGAGATGCAGTTAACTCTGCAGCAAACCTTGGTAAGTCATCAAAATCTTCATACCAAATGGACGTTCGAAACAAAAATGAAGCAATACAAGAGGTTGCAATGGATATTAATGAGGGAGCTGATATTATTATGATTAAACCTGCATTGGCATATTTAGATGTCATTCATGTAATTAAGGAAACATTTAAAATACCTACTTTTGCTTATCAAGTTAGTGGTGAATTTAGTATGTTAAAACATGCAATAAATCAGAAGTGGCTTGATAATGATGTTATGTTAGAATCACTTCTTAGCATCAAAAGGGCAGGAGCAGATGCAATACTTTCTTATGCTGCTAAAGATATATCTAAGGAGATAAATAATAAATGAGTAACGTTGTAGAAGTACAAAATAAAGATGATTTTGTAGAAACAGTTATTAATTCGGATAAACCAGTTCTAGTTGATTTTTGGGCTGAATGGTGTGGACCATGTAAGCAACTTGCACCACTTGTTGAGGCTGCTGCTGAAGAATTTAAGAATGATATAACTGTCTGTAAAATGGATATTGATGCTAATAGAGAAACAGCTGTTGAATATGGGATTAGATCAATACCAACATTAATGATATTTGCAAATGGGGAGTCTGTAGGTACTGAAATAGGGGCGTTAACCAAACCTCAGCTAGATGAATTCATAAGATCAAAAATATAATTTTAATTTTTTATCTTTGAATATTTCTTAAAAAGAGTTATCATCTCAACATCCAGAGTTAATAAAACCTTCCAGTTACAACCTTTTCAAAAAAATTAATGGAATAATTATATGAATCTTAGCGAAGTTAAAGATAAGCCTATAAGTGAGCTAGTTAAAATTGCTAGCGAGCTTGGTCTTGAAGATCTTGGTAGACTCAAGAAGCAAGAAATTATCTTTAGGATTTTCAAACACAAAGCATCGGAAGGCACAGATATTTACGGCGGCGGAGTTCTTGAGATATTAAATGATGGATTTGGATTTCTAAGATCTCCTCAGGGATCTTATTGTGCAGGAGAGGATGATATTTACGTCTCACCGAGTCAAATTAGAAAATTTGGTTTAAGAAAAGGTGATTCTGTTGAAGGAAAAATTAGAACACCAAAAGATAAAGAAAGATATTTTGCACTAATACAAGTTGATACTATCAATGGTGAGGAGCCTGCTAAAACAAAAAATAAGATTCTTTTTGAGAATTTAACGCCTTTATTTCCAACAGAAAGATTAATGCTTGAGCAGGGCAGCGGCTCCAATGAAGATCTCTCATCAAGAATAATTGATTTAATTGCTCCAGTAGGAAAAGGTCAAAGAGGATTGATAGTTTCCCCACCTAAAGCTGGCAAAACTTTAATGCTGCAGAGTATCGCTCATTCTATAAAAAGTAATAATCCTGAAGTTGAACTTATAGTACTTCTTATTGATGAGAGACCTGAAGAGGTCACTGATATGTCTCGAACTGTAAAAGGAGAGGTAGTTGCTAGTACATTTGATGAGCCACCAACAAGACACGTTCAAGTTGCAAATATGGTTATTGAAAAAGCAAAAAGACTGGTTGAGCATAAAAAAGATGTTGTTATTCTTTTGGATTCAATAACTAGATTAGGAAGAGCCTATAATTCCGTACAGCCTGCTTCAGGTAAAATTTTAAGTGGTGGTGTAGATTCTAATGCTCTTGAAAGACCAAAAAGATTTTTTGGTGCTGCAAGAAATTTAGAGGAAGGTGGAAGCTTGACTATTATTGCAACTGCTCTGGTAGAGACAGGGTCCAAAATGGATGAAGTAATTTACGAAGAATTTAAAGGTACTGGAAATATGGAGATCCATCTCGAAAGAAAAATTGCTGAAAAAAGAATTTATCCTGCAATCAATATAAGAAGATCTGGAACCAGAAGAGAGGATTTATTAACAACTGATGAAGAGCTTCAAAGAATGTGGGTTTTAAGAAAAATTCTTGATGAAATGGAAGACGCTCAAGCAATCCAATTCCTCATTGATAGAATTAAAACACATAAAACAAACGATGAGTTCTTTAGTTCCATGAAAAATGGTAACGGGAAGAAATCTAAATAGAATTTTTTATTGAGATAACGACGTCTTGATCGAAAGCTTCTACAAATTTACACTTATATCCAAGATCGCAAACATAATTTTTGATTCTGTCTGAGATTCCAAAAAACTTTGCTTTAACATCACTTGAGTATATTTCTTCAAAAAAAATTTGAGCACTAAAAGTACTAGAAAAAATTATTGCATCAGACTTAAGAAAAGGCTCTTTAATATCATTATAACTTTCATATTTAATTCTTTCGTAATTAATAATTTCTTCAACACTGATTTTATTTTTATTTAAGTGATCAAACAAATAGCTTAGACCACCTTTACCTTTTACAATCAGAAATTTATTGTTATCAGTTTTTGGTAAAATTTTAATTAACTCTTTAGAACCTGGAATATCAGCACATGTAGCATTAAATCCTATTCCTTGTTTCAGAAATTTTTTTGTTCCTTGACCCATAGTGTATATATTTTTGTTATGCAACCAATCATACTCACGAAAATAATGAACAGACGGTATGCTTTGGAAAATAATATCTGTGTAGTCCTTTAAGTTTGGTGATGAAAGTGAGTATTCAATCGGATTTAAATCAAATAGTGGGATATTTTTCAGATTTTTTTGATTTTCTTTACTCACATAGGTCCATGCTCTTGGTATAAATCGGCCATAACTAGAAGTTACTTTTGCATTTGCACTTGTATCAATTATGTTCATTTAAAAGCTTAATTCCGTCTTGTTTTTTAATATCATTAATAGTTTCTTCTATGGTTGTACCTGAAAAAGATATATATTTTTCTTTACCGTAAATTACACCAGAATGAATAAAATCTGGTTCACCCGGCTTAATTTTACTAGGGGGCTTATTATATGTTTCTGGATGAATATCAGTTTGTATTGAGATAGCAGAGTTACAACCAGCATTCAGTGTTTCTAAAATTTCCCTTTCGATTGAAATAAGTCTCCCATCAACAACATGATGTATATACAAAGAACGTAATAAGAAATGATCAATGTCAGTAGATAAGTCATTTAAATGTTCAATACATAAAAATCCCTGACCTGAAGCAGTTGGCCAAGTCATTTCTTCATATTGTAATTCGTCTAGCATGCCCAATCTTTCCAGACCAGCCTTAGCTAAAATTATGCAGTCATATTCTCCTCGATATAATTTTTTAAGCCTTGTATCAACATTCCCTGACAAATTGACAATATTTTTTGCATTTAGATGATGCTTAGCTTGCATTTGTCTTCGAAGGCTACTTGTACCTAATTTCATTTCGTCATTAAATTTAGCTTCTTCTCTAAAAATTAAAACATCTTCACATGATTTACTTGGTAAGAAGTACCTTATCAAACTATCTAATTCTTTTGCTGGAGTATCTTTTGCCGAATGAACAGCAATATCAGCCTCACCATTTAATATACATTTCTGAACATCAGATACGAAATGCGCTTTATCAAATAAAGTTTCTCCTCGAGCACTTTTTTTATCACCTTCGGTTTTAATTTTGATTATTTCATAATCAGATATTGAAAATTGTGTAACGAATGCATCAACTTGAGCTAGTGCTAATTTTGAAGATCTTGAGGCTATTTTAATTGTCATATTTCAAAAGATATGCTTTTACATCACCTAGAGTTTTTTCTTTGTATATTGTAAATGAATCAGGTATTTCGATTTTGGTAAATTTACTAAATTCAACATAAATTTTACATGAAGATTTTAAGTTTTGTTTTTTTTTCAGTATGTCTAAAACTTTTTTTTCAAGATTTTCATTAAAAGGAGGATCTAGAAAAATTAAATCAAAACTTGATAAGTTATTTTCTTTTATCCAGGTCGAAGCGTCTTTGAAAAGAATTATTGATTTGTTATTTAATTTAAGCTCACGAATAGTATTTTTTAGAATTTGAAAATTCTTTTTATTAGATTCTATAAAAACTGTCTTGTTTGCGCCGCGAGAAATAGCTTCAATACCAAGTGAACCTGTACCTGCAAACAAATCTAAACAATCAATGCCATCTGTTTCAAACTGTATCCAATTAAACAAAACCTCTCTCAATTTACTTGATGTGGGCCTAAGAGAGCTTTTAAAGTTAAAAGGAATCTTTTTTCCTTTCAGGTCTCCACCTGTTATTCGAACACTGTTTTTCATTTATAATATTTTCTTTAAGTATAATTCAACTATGAGTATTCAAGATAATTTTAGACTCGCAATGCGCAGATATATTTACTCTGTAAGCATTATGTCTAATAAGGATGAAAAGGGCGAGACTAATGCAATCACTGTGTCCTCTGTTACATCCATATCTATGAATCCTCCAAGCCTATTAATTTGTATTAATAAGTCATCAAGAATTCATGACACTCTTCAAGTTGGATCCCAATTTTGTGTTAATTTATTGAATAAACACCAAACAGAGCTCTCAAATATTTGTTCTGATGAAGACAGTTATGAGAAAAGATTCAGCGATGAGCATTGGAATATTAACAAGGTGCCGTACTTATCAAATGCTCAAGCAAATATTTTTTGTAAAGTAGATAAATTAACTTCATATCATACGCATACTATTGTTATTGGGCTTGTTGAAGATGCAAAATATGCTGATGAAATATCAACATTAACTTATGTTGATGGTGAGTATAAATAATTAATTTTCTACAATTCCAGAAACAACTTTATCTAAATGAACTTCTAGATTATTAGCTATAAGACTAGCAGTTGAGATTGGCCCAATATCTTCCTCATAATTATCCCCAACTAGTTGAACCTTTCTTAATATTCCAACAAGACCATGAATCATTGACCATAAAGTAATGCATTTAAATGCTATTGCTTCATCATCTTCATTAGCTAATTTAGAAAAAGCTGACTTCATATTTTCATAGGTTGAATTTGCTGACTCCAGCAATTCAGGGTAATTAGAAAAATCACCAACAGCTGTTCCAAACATAAGATCATAGGTATTTGCATTGTTAAGACCAAATTCAATATATTTACATCCCTTTTCAACAAGATGTTTTTTTGTAACTTTTTTATTAATATCAATGTAGCAAGCTCTGTGTAGCTTCTTAAAGCCATCTGTTGCAACTGATGCGTATAACGCTTCTTTAGTTTCAAAGTGACGATAGGGCGCAGTTTGTGAAACTCCACTTTCTTTAGCCAAAGTTCTTATGCTCAATTTTGTATAACCATCTCTTTCACACAGCTTGCAGGCACAGTCTATAAGTTCTTGTTTTAGGTTTCCGTGATGATAAGATTTCATTTTCTATATAAATGTTGACACTGCTAACATATTACATTAATGTTTACACTGCATACATTAGAATTTTTAGATAACAATGTCAAATTTAAGAATATTTAGATATATAACAATTTTTTGTTTATTTGCATCTATCTCTTTTAGGGTAGTATCAATTGAAGTCTTAGAAGTAAAAATATTAGATTCGTATTCGATTACCAAAACTTTTCCTGGAAAACTTTTACCAATAGAACAATCTGAATTAGCATTTGAAATTACGGGCAAGATAAAGAATATCTATGTTGATGTCGGTGATTACGTAAACAAAGGTGACATCTTGGCCAAACTAGATGATAGAGAATCCAATGCACAATTGAATCAAGCAAAAGCAAAATATGATTTATCAAAACAAGTGCTGGATAGATTTGAAGATTTGAGAGCACAGGGGCATATATCAATTCAAGATTTAGATAAAGCAAGATCTGATTTTATTATTGCAGAGTCACAATATGAATTTTTCAAAGTTAAATTAGAACAAACTAATATTATTTCACCATTTAATGGTGTTATTCAAAATAGGTTTTTAGATACAGGTACAGTTATTAACTCAGGGATCCCTATACTTGAGATTATTGATTCTAATTATGTTGAAGCACATATTTCTGTGCCTGTTATCTATTTATCTGAAATGCAGCTTGGACAAGAATACGACTTTGAGTTTAATGGAAAAATTATCAAAGCAACTTTTTCAAAATTAGCTCCAATGTCTCCAGGCGGATCTGATAGCAGACTTGCAATTTTTAAATTTAGTGATTTTTTTAGTCCTGGATCTATAGCAAATCTTCAAATAAAGATCACACAAAAATTAAGAGGAACGTGGGTTCCTCTAAAATCTTTATCTCAATCAGAACAAGGTCTTTGGTCTGTATATACAATAGAAGATAATGTTGTTGTAAAAGATTTAGTAGAAATAATTTATTTTGAAAATAATTATGCCTATGTAAGTGGGACACTTAAAGACAATGATTTAATAGTTTTAGGTGGCGCGGCAAAAATTATTGAAGGCAAAAAAATTAATTAAAAAATGAAGTTTATTAGTATATTCCTTGATAGACCTAGGATACTTTTTTTAACTTTGGCTTTTATTTTATTGTCTGGAATATCTTCCGTTTTTACATTACCAATTCAAGAAAATCCTGAACTAGCTGAAAGATGGGCAACTGTAACAATTTCATATCCTGGTGCAACACCTGAGAGATTAGAAACTCAAGTAATAAATGATCTTGAGATTAAGTTGCGTGAAATAGTAGAAATTGATGTTCTTGAATCAACAATTACACAAGGGTTTTCAAGAACACTTGTAGAGCTTGAGCAAAGTGTTCCTCCAAAGCTTATTGAAGAAACATGGTCAAGAGTCCAAGGAAAAATTGACCAAGTAATAATACCTCAAGGATCAAATATTCTCCTTAGAAGGTCATCAGGACCACCGATAACCGTCGAGTATGTAATCGACTGGGAAGGTGAAGGCGAACAGCCAATAATCATGATGTCAAGATTAGCTCAACAGCTCAAAAGAAAGCTAAGCTCAATTCCTGCTACAGAAAAAACTGCAATATATGGCGAGGCTGAAGAAGAGATAGTTGTAGAGGTTGATTCTGCAAAAATGTCATCTATTGGACTTACATATCAAGACATTAGTTTTGCTATTAAATCTTATGATAATAAAAAGCCTGTAGGTATAGTCTCTGATCAATATTCAGAATTCCTTATTAGATTGAAAGATAATATTACTAGCCCGCAACAAATTGGCGAAATTCCTATTAAAGTTATCAATGATTCTGAAATCATTAGACTTCAAGATATTGCTTCAATATCTAAACAGCCTTTGTATCCCATTGAAGATATTTTTTTATTTAATGGTAAAAGAGTTATATCTGTTTCAGCAACGGGATCATTTTCGCAAAGAGTATATAACTATGTTGATGCAGCTGAAAGTGCTGTTAATGATATGCGTCAGTCTTTACCGGAAGAGTTTTCAATTGAGCGAATTTATGATGAATCAAAGTATGTATCAACAAAGTTTAACGAATTAATAAAAAGCTTCTCAATAGCATCCTTTTTTGTATTGAGCTTGAGTTTTTTCTTCTTAGGTATAAGGCCTGGAATAATTGTTACTGCAATTCTGCCATTTTCAGTATCTTTAGTTTTTTTAGGCTGTAGGCTAATTGATCTCCCCCTTCATCAAACTTCTATAACAGGAATTATAATTGCTTTAGGTTTATTAATTGATAACGGCATTATTGTTGTTGAAGACTACAAATATAGAAGGTCTATAGGACTATCAATTAAAGAATCTATAAATCAAACTTTAACCAATATAACAACTCCATTAGCAGCAGCAACAGCTACAACTGTTTTTGCTTTTATGCCAATAGTTACTGGAGAAGGGTCAAGTGTTGAATTTGTAGGAGGATTAGCATTGACAGTAATAATGTCAATTGCATCATCATTAATATTGGCCTTAATAATGGTTCCTGTATTAATGAGTTACATGGAAAAAATTCCTTTTTTTGCAAATATTAGTGTTCATGAAGAAGGGTATAGAAATAAAAATATTCTTAAAAAATATAGGGAATTTTTAACTTGGTGTTTTGACGTACCAAGGAGAGCCATCTTAATTTCTATATCACTACCTCTGTTAGGATTTATATTGTTTGGAACGATTCCAAAAGACTTTTTTCCGGCCAATGACAGAGATATGTTTAGAGTTCATATTGAACTGCCGACAAATTCATCATCCATAAAGACAATGGAACGATCTAAGCTAATTAGACAACAAGTTATTGATAGCAACCTTGTTGAAATAGAAAAAGATTATTGGTTTGTAGGAAGGTGGATGCCGCGTGTTCTAATGAATATAGTAGGTGGTGAAGAAAAAGAAGGTAATAACAACCATGCTCAAGCAGTTTTTTACGCTAAGGATTATTATGAAATGATTAGCAATCTTCCGGATTTGTCTAAACTTTTATCAGCAAAAAATCCTGATTTAACTATTTATGTAGATAGCTTCCAGTCCGGTCCACCAGTATTTTCTGATGTTAATTTTAGAATTCTTGGTGATGATGTAGATATTTTAAGAAAGCTCGGTTCAGAGTTAGAGCTGATAATAAATAATGCACCTGATATAAGTCATACCAAGTCAGAGGCTGGATATTCAAATACAAATATAGAATTTGAATTTGATAGTTCCAATATTTCACTTGCAGGAAAAAATACTGAATTATTAGTCAACGAATTATTTGCACAAAATAATGGAGTCATTGTTAGTTCAATGCTTGATTCAAATAAGGAAATACCTATTAGAGTCAAAGGTATAAAAGATTCAATGGATATTATTGGTGAAACAAGTTCACTCTCCATACCATCACAAAATGGTATAGATTTCATTGGTAATTTTGGAACGTCAAGACTTAATAAAACCACATCTTACATCACAAGAAGAAATAGTCAGAGGATGAATGACGTTCAAGGTTGGATCTGGACTGGCACATTGCCTTATGGAACGGAACAATATATACAGGATGAGGTGAAGGAATTTGAAAAAAACCTACCACCAGGTTATTCAATGCTTATTGGGGGCGAAGCTGAGTCTAGAGGCGAGTCACAGTCACAAATTTATTCATCCGCCATAATATATATTCTGCTAATTACAATTGGACTAGTATTTGCTTTAAACTCATTTAGACAAACAGCTTTAATTTTGTCTGTAGCTATTTTCTCAATAGGTTTGTCTTTTTTAGGCCTCAAAGTAGGGCAACAAAATTATGGTTTTATTGCGACAATTGGGGCACTTGGACTTATTGGCCTTTCAATAAATGATTCAATAATTGTTTTGTCACACATAAAAGAAAAGGCAAATCAAATTAATATGAAAAAATCTGATTTGATTGAAGTTGTAATAAGATCAACAAGGCATATTATTACTACATCTCTTACAACACTAGGTGGTTTTTTACCGTTAATTTTCGCTAGTATATTTTTTAGGCCTTTAGCATGGGCAATGAGTATTGGTGTACTTGGAGCAACAATGACGGCACTATTATATATACCTGCTATGTTTATCTGGATGAATAAAATTAAAGATTAGAACACTCAGTTGAGCAATATTCTTTTCCAGATTTTTTAACAACAATAGATTCATGAACAAAAGTATTACATACAGAACATCTCACCATTTCGTTTAATTTTTTTTCATTTTCTGAAGAGAACATTTTATCTATATAGTTCTTTGCAGACTTAATAATAAAATATGAAATGATCAGTACTAATAATGAAAGTATTAGTTTAATTATCACTGAATTTAATTAGGTCTTACTGGTTTTGTGGTATTTAAAAAGTTCCATGACCAACCTCTTTGTCTTGATGGCTGTCTTGATTCTTCATCTGGGTAATTAATATTTATAACAACCCTTACATCGTCAAGGAGCTCAGAATATCCAAGAGCATCGTAACTAGTTTCTAATAATTTTAAGGCTCTATAATTTTCACTTGAATTTGGAATATTTTCTATTACATAGTTTGCTCTTCTTATGGCAGCAACATATGCATCTATTGTTATGTAGTAATCTGCTGCTGCAAGTTCATTTTTGGCAATCATATTTCTTAAATACACATTTCTTTGCTTTGCATAGGGAGCGTATTGACTATCTGGAAAACGAGTTAAAAACTCTGTAAGTTCTGAAAAGGATTCCTTGGCACCAGATATATCTCTATTTGATAAATCTGTGTCTGTAAATCTTGTAAGAAATTCTCTATCTCTGGTGTAACTAGATAAACCCTTCATGAAATATGCGTAATCTATATTTGGGTGTCTAGGGTGAAGGCGAATAAATTTTTCAGCAGCTGAGTGAGAGGCTTCAGTTTCTGAATTCATAAAATGAGCATAAATAAGTTCAACTTGCGCTTGTTCAGCATATTTGCCAAAAGGATACCTATTTTCAATTGCTTCAAGTGATTCGATTGCTCCATAGAAGTTTCTGGCAGCCATTCTTCTTTGAGCTTGTTCATAATATATTTTTTCTGGTTGTTCTATTTCAGGACCATCAGAATTACAACTTGAAATAGCAATCATTAAAATTGGAGCAATTAAGGCAGTTTTTTTAAAATTATTAAAAATTTTCATTATTGATTGGGCATTTTACCTGCATAATTATAAATTGTTCTGTAAAAACATAAAATTAGAACAATTTTTTTTAAGTAAGTTCATATGGAAAATAAAAAAACTGTTTTAAAGGAGCATTCAAAAATGCGGTTAGATAAGGTTTCAACCATAATTTTTGAAGACTTTTCACGAACACAAATTAAAAAATGGATATTAGAAGGAAGGGTCTTTTTAAATGATGATATAGCCTCTCCAAGAGATTTAGTTCATGAAGGAGATTCTATTCAAATAGATCCAATTACTGAAAAGAAAATTTCCTGGGATCCAGAAGAGATTGACATCGATGTTATTTATGAAAATGATGACTATTTGATTATTAATAAACAACCAAATTTAATAATGCATCCAGGTGCAGGTTGTTCTAGTGGTACTCTAGCGAATGCTTTATTACATCATTATCCTGAATTAAAAAATATTGCCAGAGCTGGAATTGTACACAGACTCGATAAAGATACCTCAGGAGTAATTTTAGTAGCTAGAAATGATAAATTTAGAAACTATTTTGTTGATTTGCTTCAAAAAAGAGAGGTTACAAAATTATACAGTGCTATTGTTGTCGGCACTATCATAGGAAGCTTTAAAGTCACTGATCCTATCGGAAGAGATAAGAAAAATAGAGTAAAAATGTCAATTAGAAGTGATGGCAAAGAGAGCGAAACTTTTGTTAAGTTGAAAGAGAGCTTAGGTAACTATTCTTTACTTGATATTTCAATAATGACAGGCAGGACTCATCAAATTAGAGTGCATTTGAGCAGTAAAAAACTCCCGATAATTGGCGATAATACATATAATCCGGCAAAAAATATTGCAAAAGGAACCACCTCAAAATTAACAGATATTATCAAGCAGTTTCCAAGGCAGGCTCTGCATGCATATCAATTATCTTTTAAAGACATGCATACAGATGAAATTAAAACTTTTAAATGTGATATTCCTGATGATATGAAATACCTCATAGATATATTAAAAAAAGATATTTAAAAATGTTAAAAAAACTTTTTTTATAAGCTAGATTAATGTATAAACCCTTTTCTTAGACAAATTATTATGAAATTAGCTGGAAACGATATGTTAATTCAATCTCTTATAAATGAGGGAGTTGAATATATTTTTGGATATCCTGGAGGAGCAGCCTTGCATATCTATGATTCCATTTTCAAGCAAAGTGAGATGCAGCATATTCTGGTAAGACATGAACAAGGTGCAACACATGCTGCTGATGGTTATGCTAGAGCAACTGGTAAGCCTGGAGTTGTAATGGTTACATCAGGACCAGGAGCAACCAATGCTATAACCGGAATAGCAACTGCATTTATGGATTCTATCCCAATGGTTGTTATATCGGGCCAGGTCCAAAGTCATTTAATTGGAACAGATGCTTTTCAAGAAACTGATATGATTGGTATTTCAAGACCAATTGTTAAGCACAGTTTTACAGTTGATCATCAAAGCAATATTCCTCAAATAGTAAAAGAAGCATTTCATATTGCTACATCTGGAAGGCAAGGACCTGTGGTCATTGATATTCCAAAAGACTTAACAAATCCAGACGACCTATTTGACTATGAATATCCAGAAGAAGTAAATATAAGATCATACAATCCTCCAGTAAAACCAGAAGCAACTCAAATAGAAAGAGTTGTGGATGCAATTTTTAACTCAAAAAAACCAGTGATTTATGCTGGTGGCGGAACAATTTCAAGCAATGCATCAAAGGAACTAATAGAATTAAATAGTTATATAAATGTTCCAGTAACTAATACATTAATGGGTCTTGGAGTATATCCAGCAACTGATGATAAATTTTTGGGTATGCTTGGAATGCATGGTACTTATCAAGCAAATATGGCAATGCATAATGCTGATTTAATATTAGCAATTGGAGCAAGATTTGATGACAGGATTACCAATACTCCTGAAAAATTTGCACCAAGAGCTCAGATAGTTCATTTTGATGTTGATCACTCATCAGTTTCAAAAATTATTGAAGCTGATATTGCTGTCTTTGGCCAGGTAAAAGATTCTCTGCAAGCAATAAATGAATTAATTAAAGATAGATTATCTGAATTAGATACTACAAAATTTGATCAATGGCATGCACAAATCTCGAAATGGAAATCTGAGCATGGATTAAACCATAACTTATATAAAGATAATTCAGATGAAAATCCAATTCTTCCTCAGGCTGCAGTTCAACACATATATCAAGAGTCAAAAGGGAAGGCTTTTGTTACCTCTGATGTAGGTCAGCATCAAATGTTTGCTGCTCAATATTATCATTTTGATGAGCCAAGAAAATGGATAAATTCTGGTGGATTAGGAACCATGGGCTTTGGTTTACCATCTGCAATGGGTGTCAAACTAGCGTACCCAGACGAGGAGGTAATTTGTATTACTGGAGAGGGTAGCATTCAAATGTGTATTCAGGAGTTGTCTACATGTTCACAATATAAGTTGCCTATTAAGATTTTTAATATAAATAATCTTGCTTTGGGAATGGTTAAGCAATGGCAGGATATGAATTATGACGGTCGCCATTCATCTATTAGTTATGAGGATTCATTACCAGACTTTAAGGAATTGGTGGAGTCTTATGGACATGTTGGAATTAAGATCACGAAAAATTCAGATCTTAAGAAAGGTATTGAAGAGGCATTTTCAATAAAAGATAAACTAGTATTTGTTGACATATATGTAGATCCTAATGAGCATGTCTATCCTATGTTAGTAGCACCAAATGGAAGCTTAAAAGATATGTGGTTAGCAAAAGGAAGCAAAACATGATTGAAAGACAACTAACATTGATCATGGAAAATAAACCAGGAGCTTTGGCAAGAGTCGTAGGTCTTTTCCATCAAAGAGGCTACAACATTGATAGCTTGCATGTTGATCCAATAGAAGACTTTAGCCCATATAAATTTATTGAGGATGAATTAGATGTAAAATTTTCAATTGGGGAGGTTTCAAGATTGGTTATAAAAACCACTGTAGCAGATAGTCTTATGAGGCAAATTTTAAGACAGATTAATAAACTTATTGAAGTCATCGCTGTGAGTGATGAAGATAGTACTTATTTAAAGGGGATTTTAAGAGATGAAAATTTATTATGATGATGATGCAAATCTTGAACTTATTAAAAAACTAAATGTAACAATTATTGGTTATGGTTCTCAAGGACATGCACATGCAAATAATTTAAAAGATTCTGGAGTTGATGTTACTGTTGGTTTAAGAGAGGGGTCTTCGTCCTGGACTAAAGCATCTGAAGCAGGATTAAAAGTTATGCCATTAGATCAATCTGTCTTGAATGCAGATCTAATAATGATCTTGGCGCCTGATGAATTTCAAAAAGATGTTTTTGAAAAAAGTATAAAGCCCAACCTCAAAAGTAATGCAATTTTAGCTTTTGCTCATGGATTCAACATCCATTTTAAAAAGATTGTGCCTAGCGAGACAAATACTGTAATTATGATTGCACCAAAAGGCCCAGGTCATACAGTTAGAAGCACTTATTTAAATGGTGGAGGAGTACCATCGCTAATTGCTATATTTAATGATGCAATGCAAGAGGGTGAGCATTCTGCAAAAGACATTGCTTTGTCATACGCAAAAGCAAACGGAGGAACCAGAGCTGGTGTCCTTGAAACTACGTTTAAGGAGGAAACAGAAACAGACTTATTCGGCGAGCAGGCAGTATTGTGTGGAGGATTAACTGCACTAATTAAAGCAGGTTTCGAAACTTTAGTTGAGGCAGGTTATAGTCCTGAAATGGCATATTTTGAATGCCTACATGAAACAAAATTAATCACAGATTTAATTCAAGAAGGCGGCATAGCAAATATGCATTATTCGATTTCAAATACTGCTGAGTATGGTGATTATTTAAGTGGCCCAAAAGTCATTACAGAAACAACAAAAGATGCCATGAGAGAAATACTCGATAATATCCAATCCGGTAATTTTGCTGATGAATTTCTTGATGACTGCAGGCAAAGTAATGACGGCTCAGGCGGACCTTTTATGAAATCAAATAGAAAATTAACGAAAAATCATCCAATTGAAGAAGTGGGAAGAGAGCTTAGATCTAAGATGAAATTCCTCAATTCTGAAAAACTGGTAGATATAGAAAAAAATTAATAAAAAAGACTATCTTAATAGAAATAACTCCGTTAGAATACGTTTCCCGACCATCGAGTCGGACAGTTCTTTAAAATATTTGGTTACTCGTGTGGGTGTTCAAAATACGAGATAAAATTTAGATTTTTTATTTAAAAATCAACAAACATGATATTAATTGAAGAGTTTGATCATGGCTCAGATTGAACGCTGGCGGTAGGCTTAACACATGCAAGTCGTGCGAGAAAGTATCTTCGGATATGAGTAGAGCGGCGGACGGGTGAGTAACGCGTAGGAATCTACCTAGTAGAAGGGGATAGCCCGAGGAAACTCGGATTAATACCGTATACCTCCTTAGGGAGAAAGAGGGCCTCTCTTGATGCTCTCGCTACTAGATGAGCCTGCGTAAGATTAGCTTGTTGGTGAGGTAATGGCTCACCAAGGCTACGATCTTTAGCTGGTCTGAGAGGACGATCAGCCACATTGGGACTGAGACACGGCCCAGACTCCTACGGGAGGCAGCAGTGGGGAATATTGGACAATGGGCGCAAGCCTGATCCAGCCATACCGCGTGTGTGAAGAAGGCCTTCGGGTTGTAAAGCACTTTAAGCAGGGAGAAAAAGTTATAAGTTAATACCTTATAACCGTGATGTTACCTGCAGAATAAGCACCGGCTAATTCCGTGCCAGCAGCCGCGGTAATACGGAAGGTGCAAGCGTTAATCGGAATTACTGGGCGTAAAGCGCGCGTAGGTGGTTTGTTAAGTTGGATGTGAAAGCCCTGGGCTCAACCTAGGAACTGCATCCAAAACTAACTCACTAGAGTACGATAGAGGGAGGTAGAATTCATAGTGTAGCGGTGGAATGCGTAGATATTATGAAGAATACCGGTGGCGAAGGCGGCCTCCTGGATCTGTACTGACACTGAGGTGCGAAAGCGTGGGTAGCGAACAGGATTAGATACCCTGGTAGTCCACGCCGTAAACGATGACAACTAGCTGTTGGGAGACAATGTCTTTCAGTGGCGCAGCTAACGTTTTAAGTTGTCCGCCTGGGGAGTACGGCCGCAAGGCTAAAACTCAAATGAATTGACGGGGACCCGCACAAGCGGTGGAGCATGTGGTTTAATTCGATGCAACGCGAAAAACCTTACCTACTCTTGACATACTTGGAAGCTCTTGTAATGAGAGTGTGCCTTTTGGAACTGAGATACAGGTGCTGCATGGCTGTCGTCAGCTCGTGTCGTGAGATGTTCCGTTAAGTCGGATAACGAGCGCAACCCTTACCCTTATTTGCCAGCGATTCGGTCGGGAACTATAAGGGGACTGCCGGTGATAAACCGGAGGAAGGTGAGGACGACGTCAAGTCATCATGGCCCTTACGAGTAGGGCTACACACGTGCTACAATGGGGAATACAGACGGACGCTAAGCCGCGAGGTGGTGCTAATCCTAAAAAGTTCTTCGTAGTCCGGATTGGAGTCTGCAACTCGACTCCATGAAGTCGGAATCGCTAGTAATCGCGAATCAGCATGTCGCGGTGAATACGTTCTCGGGTCTTGTACACACCGCCCGTCACACCATGGAAGTGGATTGCACCAGAAGTAGATAGTCTAACCTTCGGGAGGGCGTTTACCACGGTGTGTTTCATGACTGGGGTGAAGTCGTAACAAGGTAGCCGTAGGGGAACCTGTGGCTGGATCACCTCCTTAACGAAAAATGTGTTTTCAACGCCCACACGAGTAATCAAATGTTTAAGATTAAGTTCTGTAAAATAAATGGTATGTAATTTTCTAGTGTATACATTTTGTATACATGAGATCACTGCAAATTAAAAAGTAGTTAATATTTTATTAAGTACTCTCAAAATGTTAAATAACCTTTTTAAGGTTATATGATCAAGTAAAGGAAGAGCACAAGGCGGATGCCTTGGCAGCATAAGGCGATGAAGGACGTAGTAACCTGCGATAAGCCTCGGGAAGTTGGTAAACAAATTTTGATCCGAGGATTTCCGAATGGGAAAACCCAATATACATAAGTATATTATCTTATACTGAATACATAGGTATAAGAGGCAAACCTAGGGAACTGAAACATCTAAGTACCTAGAGGAAAAGAAATCAATTGAGATTCCGGTAGTAGCGGCGAGCGAAACCGGATCAGCCCTTAAGCTTTTTTTAGTCCAGCAAAATATTCTGGAAAGTTTAGCCATAGTAGGTGATAGCCCTGTATGTGAAAGACTAATTAAAGTGAAATCGAGTAGGTCGGGACACGTGAAATCTTGACTGAACATGGGGGGACCATCCTCCAAGGCTAAATACTCTATGCTGACCGATAGTGAACCAGTACCGTGAGGGAAAGGCGAAAAGAACCCCGGCGAGGGGAGTGAAATAGAACCTGAAATCTTGTGCTTACAAGCAGTCGGAGCAGACTTGTTCTGTGACGGCGTACCTTTTGTATAATGGGTCAACGACTTAATTTCAGTAGCAAGCTTAACCATATAGGGGAGGCGTAGGGAAACCGAGTCTTAATAGGGCGTTTAGTTTCTGGAATTAGACCCGAAACCGGGTGATCTATCCATGGCCAGTGTGAAGGTCGAGTAACATCGACTGGAGGCGCGAACCCACTTATGTTGAAAAATGAGGGGATGAGCTGTGGATAGGAGTGAAAGGCTAATCAAACCCGGAGATAGCTGGTTCTCTTCGAAAACTATTTAGGTAGTGCCTCGTGTATTACCATAGGGGGTAGAGCACTGTTTCGGCTAGGGGGTCATCCCGACTTACCAAACCGATGCAAACTCCGAATACCTATGAGTATGAGCACGGGAGACAGACTGCGGGTGCTAACGTCCGTAGTCGAGAGGGAAACAACCCAGACTGTCAGCTAAGGTCCCTAATTATGATTAAGTGGGAAACAATGTGGGAAGGCACAAACAGCTAGGAGGTTGGCTTAGAAGCAGCCACCCTTTAAAGAAAGCGTAATAGCTCACTAGTCGAGTCGGCCTGCGTGGAAGATATAACGGGGCTAAATCATAAACCGAAGCTACAGATCTTTTAAGATGGTAGAAGAGCGTTCTGTAAGCCGCTGAAGGCAAGCTGTGAGGCGAACTGGAGGTATCAGAAGTGCGAATGTTGACATGAGTAACGATCAAAGAGGTGAAAAACCTCTTCGCCGAAAAACTAAGGGTTCCTGTCCAACGCTAATCGAGGCAGGGTGAGTCGGCCCCTAAGGCGAGGGCGAAAGCCGTAGTCGATGGGAAACAGGTTAATATTCCTGTACTTTTTACAATTGCGATGGGGTGACGGAGAAGGTTAAGTTAGCACGGCGACGGTTGTCCGTGTTTAAGATTGTAGGCCGATATTTCAGGTAAATCCGGAATATTAAAGCTGAGAATTGATGACGACCACTTATTAAGTGGGAAGTAGCTGATACCATGCTTCCAGGAAAAACCTCTAAGCTTCAAATTGTAAGAAACCGTACCCTAAACCGACACAGGTGGTTAGGTCGAGTAGACCAAGGTGTTTGAGAGAACTATGGTGAAGGAACTAGGCAAAATAGCACCGTAACTTCGGGAGAAGGTGCGCCGCGATTGGTGACAAGACTTGCTCTTTGAGCTGAACGTGGTCGAAGATACCAGGTGGCTGCGACTGTTTATTAAAAACATAGCACTCTGCAAACTCGTAAGAGGACGTATAGGGTGTGACGCCTGCCCGGTGCCGGAAGGTTAATTGATGGGGTTAGCTTATGCGAAGCTCTTGATCGAAGCCCCGGTAAACGGCGGCCGTAACTATAACGGTCCTAAGGTAGCGAAATTCCTTGTCGGGTAAGTTCCGACCTGCACGAATGGCGTAACGATGGCCACACTGTCTCCACCATAGACTCAGTGAAATTGAATTCGCTGTTAAGATGCAGTGTACCCGCAGCTAGACGGAAAGACCCCGTGCACCTTTACTACAGGTTCACACTGGACTTTGATCTTATTTGTGTAGGATAGGTGGGAGACTTTGAAGCTGGGACGCTAGTCCTAGTGGAGTCGTCCTTGAAATACCACCCTTGTAAAATTGAAGTTCTAACCTAGGTCCATTATCTGGATCAGGGACAGTGTGTGCTGGGTAGTTTGACTGGGGCGGTCTCCTCCCAAAGAGTAACGGAGGAGTACGAAGGTATCCTCAGCACGGTCGGACATCGTGCACAGAGTATAAAGGCAGAAGGATGCTTGACTGCGAGATCGACGGATCGAGCAGGTAGGAAACTAGGTCTTAGTGATCCGGTGGTTCTGTATGGAAGGGCCATCGCTCAACGGATAAAAGGTACGCCGGGGATAACAGGCTGATACCGCCCAAGAGTTCATATCGACGGCGGTGTTTGGCACCTCGATGTCGGCTCATCACATCCTGGGGCTGGAGCAGGTCCCAAGGGTATGGCTGTTCGCCATTTAAAGTGGTACGCGAGCTGGGTTTAGAACGTCGTGAGACAGTTCGGTCCCTATCTGCTGTGGGCGTTTGGAGATTTGAGGGAAGCTGATCCTAGTACGAGAGGACCGGATTGGACGAACCTCTGGTGTTCCGGTTGTCACGCCAGTGGCATTGCCGGGTAGCTATGTTCGGAAAGGATAACCGCTGAAAGCATATAAGCGGGAAGCCCCTCCCAAGATTATATCTCCCAGAGACTTTATGTCTCCTAAAGAGTCGTCATAGACTATGACGTTGATAGGCAAGATGTGTAAGCGTTGTGAGGCGTTGAGCTAACTTGTACTAATAACTCGTGAGGCTTGATCATGTAACCTTAAGAAGGTTCTCATGAATTTTCATTAATTTCAGTGATTGTAAAGTTACATACCAGTTTGCCTGATGACAATAGCAACTTGGTACCACCTGATCCCATTTCGAACTCAGAAGTGAAACGAGTTAACGCCAATGGTAGTGCAGGGTCTCCCTGTGTGAGAGTAGGAAATCGTCAGGCTTTTTTATTCTAGGCTCTTAGTAGTAAATACTAAGGGCCTTTTTTTATGGCTAAGATATAATTAAGGAATGATAGTTGGACTTACAGGCGGAATAGGATCTGGAAAATCCTCAGCTGCTAAATTTTTTATTGAACTTGGAATAGATGTAATTGATGCGGATGAAGTTTCTAAAAACATCTTAGATGAAAACTTAGAGGCAAAAGATAAATTTTTAGACGCTTTCGGTAAAGAGTTTCTTGATATTAATAATAAAATTAATCGAAGTTTATTAAGGTCAGAAATATTTAAAGATGAAGAGAAGAAAACTCTTTTAGAATCAATTATTCACCCATTAGTTAGAGAACAAATTTTAGAATTTATTGAGAATTCCAAAAGCATATATAAAATTATAATGGTACCTCTTATTTTTGAAACAAAATCAGAAAGTTTTTATGACAAAATAGTTGTTGTAGATTGTGAAGAAAAAATGCAAATAAACAGAGCGAGCAAAAGAGATAAAAAATCTACTGATAACATAATTAATATTATGAAGGCGCAAGCATCAAGACAAGAGAGAAACTCAATTGCAGATATAATAATTATGAATAATGATTCACTTGAAGATTTAAAAAAAGAAGTTACAAAAACTCATCAAAAACTGCTTGGTATAAATATAAATGAATAAATGCCCCAGGTGTAATAAGCCCACATCTACAGATAAGAGTAATGAGCATAGGCCGTTCTGTTCAGCCAAATGTAAACTGATAGATTTTGGTTCTTGGGCAAATGAAGAAAACGTTATATCAAGACCAGTAAAATCTGAGGATTTTTACGAAGATTAAAAATAATTTATATTATCTTCCACCCACCGCTTTCAATTAAAGATAAAGCCTTTTTGTATTTTAATTCTTTAGTCTCTTGACCGTTGGTAATTTTTACAATCTCATTTCTTCCATATTTTGGCTCATCTCTAGTAACTGTTTGAGGATTTTGTTTTTCTTCTGAAGTAGGGGCAGGCTGATTGCTTTGCAAATCTTCGTTTATAGCTTCAGGTTTTTCTAAAACAACTTCTTCTTGTTTGGGTTGTTTTAAGTTTTCCATAACTTCTTCATTAGCAAATTGAATTGAAAATAGAATTCTTACAGTTTCTGAATCAATCTCATCCAGCATCATCTCAAACATGGAGTATGCTTCTTGTTTAAATTCATTTTTTGGATTTTTTTGTGCGTATGCTCTTAAACCTATACTACCTCTTAGATGATCGATCTCAGCAAGATGTTCTTTCCAGTGAACATCTAAAACCTGAAGCATGATTTCTTTCTCAAGCATGAGCCTGTTATCTCCAAGAGATTCATACTTTTCTTTATACATGCTATGCGCTTTTTCAGTAATTAGGTCAGTAATTGTTTCTGGAATAAGAGACTTATCATCATTTATAATTGCAGCTATATTAGTTTTAAGATCATAATTTTCAGAAAGGAAATTCTCAAAATCTTTTGCTTTCCATTGCGACTCAACAGATTCAAGCGGTATATATTGATTTGTGATTCTTTTAAACTCAAAAGTTATCATTTCATTAATCGTCTCACTGATTTCATCCTCTTCTAATAATTGGTTTCTAAGAGAGTAGATAGCTTGTCTTTGATCATTTGATACATCATCGTATTCAAGAAGATTTTTTCTTGCATCAAAATTTCTACTTTCAATTCTTTTTTGAGCATTTTCTATACCCCGTGACAGCATTTTATGTTCGATATGGTCATCACCCATACCGATTCTTTCAAATAAGTCTCTTCTATTATCAGAAATAAATAATCTTAAAAGATCGTCTTCTAATGAAAGAAAAAACCTTGAATATCCAGGATCGCCTTGTCTACCAGATCTTCCTCTTAATTGATTATCAATTCTTCGAGATTCATGTCTTTCGGTCCCAAGAATATGAAGGCCGCCTGCACTTAACACTGTTTCGTTATTTTCTTTCCATTCTTCTTCAGACTGATCTTCTTTCTTACCACCCAAGACAATATCTGTTCCTCTTCCAGCCATATTTGTAGCAATAGTCACCATACTTGGCTTGCCAGCATTTGCTATAACCTCGGCTTCTTTTTCGTGATGTTTTGCATTTAAGATTTGATGAGGTATCTTTTTTGCTTTAAGAAATTCTGATACTTCTTCTGAAGACTCAACAGAAACAGTTCCAACTAATATTGGCGCCTTATTTTTTCTTAATGTTTCTATTTGCTCAACAAGCGCCTTATATTTTGCTGTTTTAGTTAAAAAGACTAAATCATTATGGTCCTTTCTTATCATTGGAACATTCGTAGGTATAATAATGACATCCAGCCCATATATTTGATTAAATTCGACTGCTTCTGTATCAGCTGTTCCAGTCATTCCTGACAAGTTATTAAATAATCTAAAGAAGTTTTGAAATGTTGTTGAAGCCAGTGTTTGTGATTCTCTTTGAATTGGAACATTCTCTTTACATTCCAAAGCTTGATGAACTCCTTCACTCATTCTTCTTCCCGGCATAGTCCTACCCGTGTGCTCATCAATCAAAAGAACTTCGTTATTTCTTACTAAGTAGTGAACATTTTTTTGAAATAAATAATGTGCTCTCAGAGTGGCCTGAACAAATTTCATTATTTTAAGATTTGAAACAGAATATAAACCCTCAGAATCTCCTAATAATTCAGATTCTTCAAGAAGCTCCTCAACAAGAATATAACCATCATCAGTAAGCTCAACACTTCTATTTTTCTCATCAATCAAGTAATGACCTTTTTCATCATCATCTAATGGCTCCTCTTCAGTACCCTCTCTTAGTTGTTTTTTTAATTTAGGTATAAATTTTCTTATCTTTCTATACAAGTCTGAACTTTCTGAAGAAGGACCTGAAATGATTAACGGTGTTCTTGCTTCATCAATTAATATTGAATCAACCTCATCTACAATTGCAAAATCAAGCGAACATTGCACTCTATCTTCAACTCGATGAGCCATATTATCTCTTAGATAATCAAAACCAAGTTCGTTATTTGTTGCATAAATGACGTCACATTTGTATGAAGAAATTTTTTCTTGAATAACTTGATTTGAATTCACAACACCAACAGACAAGCCTAAGAATTCATATATTGGTCTCATCCATTCGGCATCTCTTTTGGCAAGATAGTCATTAACAGTAACCAAAATTGCTTTATTTCCAATAACCGAATTTAAATAAGCTGGCAGTGTAGCTACAAGTGTTTTTCCCTCACCAGTTTTCATTTCAGCGATATTACCCTCAGAAAGAGATATACCACCAAGCATTTGAGAGTCAAAATGTCTCAGACCTAAAGTCCTTTTACTAGCTTCTCTTACTGCTGCAAAAGCAAAAGGGAGAATGGAGTAGATATCCTTATCATTGTTATGATAGATTGTTTTTAATTCTGTTTTGAGATCTTGAAAATAGTCATCCGGCTTGTTTGACAATTCTTCTTCTAATTGATTTGCTGCATTTACATGCACCATCATTTTTTTTAGGATTCTATCGTTTGAAGATCCAAAGATGTTTGAAAATAAATTAAGCATTTTTAAAATTATTAAAGTAATTAAATATTAATCACTTATTCAATATCCCCAAATGGTGGCCTTACATAAGAAATTGGGGCATTTTCCGAATTTTCAAATTTAACAGTCTCATATGCATCATCGTCTTCAATTATTTTTCTTAGTAATTTATTATTAAGCTCGTGCCCAGATTTATAACCTGAGAATTCACCAATTAAATTTCCACCAAGAAGATACAAGTCACCAATTGCATCTAGCATTTTGTGTTTTACTATTTCATCATTAAATCTTAAACCTTCATCGTTAAGTATTTCATCCTCGCCAAATACAATTGCATTAGAAACACTTGCTCCTAAGGCAAGGTTTCTAGACTGCAATAATTCTTTTTCACTCATTGATCCAAATGTTCTAGCTCTACAAACTTCTTTTACAAAAGATGTTGATGAAAAATCAATTATTGATTCAGAAGGTAATTTTTTATGTACAGGATGATCAAAAGAAACTTTAAAAGACACTTTAAATCCATCAAATGGTTTGATGGTTGCATATGCGTCATCTCTTGTGACCGTAACCTCTTTTTTAACCTTGATGAATTTTTTTAGTGCATCTTGATCCTCTAGTCCAGCAGATTGAATCAAGAAGACAAAAGGGCTCGAGCTACCATCCATTATTGGTACTTCTGGTCCATCGACTTTAATCAGACAATTATCAACTCCCAGTCCTGCAATTGCAGAAAGCAAGTGTTCTATTGTTGAGATCTTAACGTCATCCTTTACTAATGCAGTTGATAGGCTTGTATCTCCAACATTTTCAGCTATTGCTGGTATAACAAGATTTTCATCTACGTCTGTTCTAATAAAATTAATGCCAGTATTAACTTCAGATGGAATTAATTCCATGTTTATATTTTTACCAGTGTGAAGACCAATTCCTACTGCCTTTATTGAATTTCTAAGCGTTCTTTGTTTTAACATGTTTATTTTTTGAAATATATTCTATCACTTACCCACGCTGTCTTGATATTTCTGAAAGTATTATCCCAGTTGCTACAGAAACATTAAAGCTTTTAAATTTTTTATTTAAGTTAAGCTTTATAAGTTCGTTACAGCTTTCAGAGGTTTTCTGTCTCATGCCAGATTCTTCCGAGCCCATAATTACTGCAGAAGAATTGGTGAAATTACATGAAGTATAAATTTTTTGCGCATGCTCACTTAGACCATAAATATCAATATTGGATTTCCTAAGATATTTAAGGCAATTAATAAGATTTGAAACATGAAAAATATTTATTAATTCTGCCCCTCCAGCAGAGACGTTATGCGCAACTTCATTTAATGGAGCACAATGATGTTTATTGATAATCAAAGCATCTATTTCATATACTGCCGCTGACCTTATGCATGAACCAAGATTTCTTGGATCAATAATATTATCCAAAATAAGTATTGAAAGATTTTGATTAGGAGAATCTTCAATAAATACTTTTAGATCTTTAAAACTACTTATTTCACTGTTAGCAACTATTGCTTCAGGATCTTTTTTCAGTTTATTTGATATTTCATATTTGATTTCAAATTTTTCTGCCAAAGATATTAGTTGATGAATTCTCTTGTCATCTCTGGAAGAGGGTATAAAGAGCTTTTTTATAGTATGAGGATTATTATTTATTATGCTTTCAATACTATGAAAGCCATATCTCTTATTTGTATTTTTTGTCATTTTTAACTGGTACTAAGACTAATTTTCTTTCCTCAGGTATCACATTTACTAATTTAACCTTTATATTCTGACCGATTTTATATGTTTTACCAGTCCTCTTGCCAACAAGTGCATTTGAGTCATTATTAAGGATATATCTATCATTGCCTAAGTCCGAAACATGTATTAATCCTGAAATAAAATAATTACTAATTTCAGAAAACAAACCAAACTCTGTAACACCAACGACAGTTGATGAAAATTCATCACCAATAAATTTTTTTAAATGAAAGCATATTAACTGTTGCATTACTTGTCTTGATGCAATTTCTGCTCTTTTTTCTAGTGAAGATAAAACATCTAAGTCAGATTCATAATTTTCCTGATTATGAGCATGTTTATTTTCATTCAAGATATTTTTTATTAATCTATGGGTTATAAGGTCAGGATATCTTCTTATTGGTGAGGTAAAGTGTGAATATTTTTCAAGTTGCAGACCAAAATGACCAATTTCCTTTGTTGAGTAATACGCTCTTTTAAGCGATTGAAGAATCAACACATTAAACAATTTACTGTCTTCATTTTTGTTAGCGTATCGAATGAATGAATTAATTAGCTCTAATTTTTTCACAGGCTTGTTTGAAGGCAATCCTTTCATAGAAAAAAATTTTTTCAAAGCATCTACTTTAAGGTAATCAGGCTCCTCGTGCACTCTATATACTCCAAAGCCATAGTGCTCCTTCATAAATCTAGCAGCGCAAATATTTGCAGAAATCATTGATTCTTCAATCATTTGATGAGCATATAATCTTTTAGATGTTAAAAGATCAGATAATTCGCCATCCTCATTCAAAATTAATATTGGTTCATTCGTTTCAATATCCAGAGCAAATCTATCAAATCTTTTTTTGAGACGTTTTTTTGTGAGTAACTTAAGTGATTCTAGTGAAGTAAATACCGCTGCATTATCTTTAAAATTATCTACTTCATCATAAGTCAATCTTTTATGAGAGCAGATAATACTTTCTGAAAAATTATAGGATTGTATGATTCCTTCATCATCGAATTGAATATTACAAACAAGTACGTTTCTCTTTTCATTTGGAATTAGAGAACAAATATTATTAGAAATTTTCTCAGGCAGCATTGGAATAACTTTTTGTGGAAAGTAAATGGAAGTTCCTCTTTTGAAAGCTTCTTTGTCAATTTCTGTTTCTAGTTCTACAATTTCTGCTACATCTGCAATTGCAACTTTAAGATTAAAACCATAATCTTCTTTTGAGCAATAAACAGCATCATCAAAATCTTTAGCATCCTTACCATCAATAGTTACAAATGGAATTTTTGTTAAATCCTCACGACTCTTTTTAAAGTTAGACTGAATAGCATCAAGTTCTTGATTAATATTCTCATTCCATTTGTATGGAATATCATTTTCTTGAATAGCTTGATTAATGCAAAAATCTAAATCACTCATCAATAGATTTTAGTTCAAATCAATTAAAAAAGGGCCCATATGGACCCTTTATTATTCTTTGTTAAAAGACTAGAAATCAAAATTAAATTTTATGCCCACATTTTTACCAGGAAGGGGAACCTGATCTTTAACAAATGATGCATGATTTCTGGCTTTTTCATCAAGCAAATTTCTTCCAAATAATGAAACTTTTAATTTGCTTTTTCCATCTAGATCAAATGTTTTAGTAAGCCTAGCATCTAGCATTTGATATCCATTAGTTGCAGTCTCACCCTCACCAAAGTCATTTTGATCATCGACATCTTTTAAATTAATTTTGAAAAGAAGATCGCCTTGATCGTAGACTAGTGAATAAACATTTCTTGCTGGATTTATTCTTGGAACATTATGCCCATCAGTAAATTCAGCATTTACAACATCTCTACCAAATGAAAGAGTTAGATCACCATTTGCCATTTGAATAGTTCTTCCAAACTCAATTTCATAGCCATCAAACTCTGCATTTTCTTGAATATAGTTTGCGTGTATTAGGTTGCCATGACCATGATCATCATGACCATCTTCATGCCCATCTTCATCTTCGTGATGCTCATCTTCATCATCGTGATGCTCATCCTCGTGCTCATCATGATCTTCGTCTTCATCCATTAATGTAATATAGTTATCTACATCTGTTACAAAAAAGCTTGCATAACCGTAATAATCACCATTATCAAAACTGAATGTAATATCAAAGTTATTAGAAGTTTCTGCACTTAGTGTCGGATCACCAACCTCAAACCTTCCAGTAGCCATATGCGGCCCATTCATGAAGAGCTCTATGACTGATGGAAGCCTTTCAACGCTTGCAAAACCTAGGTTTACATCCAAAGTATCACTAAGATCACGGCCTAAGCTGAATGCAAAACTATTGGTGGTATCATCTATCGAATAATTATCAACATCTCCATGATCTTCGTCAGTAACACTGCCAGATCTATCTATTTGATCAATTCTCATTCCTAAGTCGACATTAAACAAATCAAAATCTTTACTCAAATAGTAACCCATTGTAAATTCTTCGTTATTTGCTGGATTCATGAATGCCTCTTCTCCAACAATTGAATTATCTTCGTCAACAAAATTTAAAACAATTTTTTGAGTTGCATAATCGTTAGAAATGTCAAAGATTGCTCCATATTCTGTAGCTTGATTTGCAAAGACGGTTGGAGCATGTTCTTCATGCTCTTCCTCATCTTCATCATGATGCTCTTCTTCATCATGATGCTCTTCTTCATCATGATGCTCTTCTTCTTCGTGTGCTTCAGTTAGAGTGTAATCAGAATCACGATAAGTGAAATCGATTTTATTTATTAAGCTACCATTAAAGTTGTAAGAACCTTTTATAGAAAAAGTTTCTGAGTCAGTAGTTGAAAAAATTCTTTCCTCTCCATGCTCATCATGACCTTCTTCTTCATCACCGTGCTCATCTCCATGCTCATCACCGTGCTCATCTCCATGCTCATCTCCATGCTCATCTCCATGAAAAGGAATACCATAAACACTTTCAAGGTTATCTATTCCAAAACCTATGTAACCCCAATCTCCTACTTTTGAAATACCAAACTTAGTTGCTTCAACTGCAAAATCTGAGTTATTTACATATCCTAAATCTTCTTCATGATGCTCATCTTCATGATGTTCATCTTCATGCTCGTCTTCATCATGATGCTCTTCCTCTTCATGCATTACAGCTCCATCAGGAATATCATAGTTTCCAAAATTTACATCTTTAAAACCTAAGCTAAAATTAAATCCACCTATATTTTCTTTGTAACTGAAAGATTGAGCTTCACCATCATTTACTGATTGAGTTTCTAGACCGAAGTTTGCCTTCGGTGACTCAAAATTAACTGTTGATATAGTGTCATCAACCACATTGATAATTCCACCAATTGTTCCATTTGCATATAACAAAGAGGATGGACCTTTAACAATCTCAATTTGAGATATATCATTTAGATCAACATCATTTAAGTGATCAACTCCAAGTCCAGAAACGTCACGATTTACCATTCCATTTTTAAGAATTTTGACTCTAGGACCTGACATACCTCGAATAATTGGTTGTCCCACAGCAGCACCATAATCAGCTATAGATACACCCAAATAACTATCGATTGCATCTCCTAGACTAGTTGTTGCATCATCTAAAATATCTTCTCCATCAATTACATATAGTGGATTTGTAATTTCAGTTGTATCAACCAGAGCAGAAGTAACAACAATCTCTTCAACATCTTGTGAAATTAATCCATTCGAATGGAAAGCGATTAAAACTATTATCGCATTTAAAAATTTTTTCATATTTCCTCCTTAATGAAAAATTAGTTTGAAAAATAAAAACTAATTATTTAGAAGGAGGTGCTCTTGATAAATTTGACTTTGATTTAAAATTAACAAATCTTGAAATCAGATTTGTTTTAGGAAAATTCTCTAAAAAATCTCTTGAGGGTTTTGTTTTTGAAATATTAATTTCAACATTTTCTTCACATGCCTGACAATCAGATGTGTATTCTTCGTTTGAACCAAAATGATCATGATGGTCATCAAAGCTATGCAATGAAATGCTAGCTAAAAATAAAAATGAGAATAGTAAATATTTTTTATTCATGAATGAAGTAGATACTAGAGTTATTCTTATTTTTTTTCAAGTCATTTATTCCAATGCTTCTAGAAAGAGTTCTTCCCATTCTTTCTGGGATGGCAGCCTTGGTGTAGTTAAATTACTGGGGTCTTCTTTAGCATGAGCAACAAGATTAGGAATTAAATCTTCGGTTATTCCCATTTCTTTTAGATTTCTTGGAATGCCAATCTTTTCATTTAGTTTCTCAATTTCATTTGCCAAATCTATTGATTCGTTTTGTCCCATTGCTCTTGCAATCCTTGAGTATTTAGTTCCAACATAATCTTGATTAAATCTAAGTATTGTTGGCAATAGAACTGCGTTTAAAGTTCCATGATGAAGTCTTAGTTCTTGATTAGCTCCGAGAGCATGACTCATTGAATGAACGGCTCCAAGGCCTTTTTGAAAAGCCATAGCACCTTCAGCGGATGCCATCATCATGCTCCACCTAGCTTCTTTATCCTGTCCATCTTTATATGCTCTTATAAGACTTTCCTCCTTAATAATTTTTTCAATACCATCTATACCAACTGCTTCTGCTGGAGGGTCATTGATAGGAGATAAAATAGCTTCTATACAATGTGTTAGTGCGTCCATTCCGGCTCCAGCTGTAAGAACTGGAGGTAAACCTAAAGTGAGCTCTGGATCGCAAATCGCAGCTTTTGGCATTAAATATGGACTTGCATAGATTAATTTTCTTCCATCATTCATTGTGATTAATGACCCTACAGATACTTCGCTTCCTGTACCTGAGGTTGTTGGAATAGCTATCATAGGAACCGTCTCTGTTATTTTTCCATAACCACCTTCATTCACTGAGTAATTTAAAAGACTTCCCTCATGATTTGCCATAAGGGCTACTGCCTTAGCCAAATCTATACTTGACCCTCCACCGAAACCAACAACACCATCACAATTATTATTTTTGTAGAGTTCTAAAGCGTCATTTACTGCATTTTCAGTCGGATTAGCAGGAGTTTCTTTATAATATATTGAAGAAAAATCATTAGAGATTAAATTTCTAATTTTATCAGTCATGCCTATCGAGGATAATCCTGGGTCAGTGCATACGAGAGGATTTTTTACACCATGTGTTTTCAAGACCTCAGGAAGCTTAGTTATAGCGCCGTTTTCAAAATAAGGTCTATTAAAGTAGTTTAATTGCATAATTTCTAAATAATTCTATATGTCTTTCGTCTTTAGCAATTATAGATTATATTAATAAATATATGACCATTTCGCCAAAGTATTCATTTTTATTAGCATTATTTTTTCTTTGCTTTAATTTTGAATTAATTGCAAAACCTTTTGAATCCACATACGAACCTTTGCCTTCAGTTAATGTCTTAATTAAAAATGCAAATATTTATGATGGAGAGGGTAATGAGTTATTACAAACTGATATCCTTATTAATGATAGAAAAATTGCTGCTATTGGAAAAGATTTACCAGTTACTGATGATTTTGAAGTAATTGATGCTTCTGGTAAGTGGGTCACCCCTGGAATTATAGATATTCATTCTCATATGGGAGTTTATCCTGCTCCAGGTGTTCGAACTAGCTCTGATGGAAACGAAGCAACTAGCCCAGTTACCGCAGATGTGTGGGCCGAACATTCTATGTGGGTTCAAGACCCGCAATATACTCTTGCATTAAGTGGCGGAGTCACTGCTTTTCATGTATTGCCAGGTTCTGCAAACTTAATTGGCGGTAGAGGTGTTACAGTTAAAAACCTTCAAAGAGTAACAATTAATTCAATGAAATTTCCTAACGCTCCTCATTCATTAAAAATGGCGTGTGGTGAAAATCCAAAAAGAGTTTATGGAAATAGACAGCAAGCACCTTCAACAAGAATGGGAAACATTGCCGGCTATAGAAAAGCATGGATTGAAGCAGAAGCTTATTTAAATCGATTGAATGAGTACGAGTCTAAATCAGATGAAGCAAAAGAAATGGGTTATAAGCCTCCAAGAGATTTGGAGCTTGATACATTAGCTGGTGTTTTAAGAGGCGAAATTTTAGTTCACAACCATTGTTATAGAGCCGATGAGATGGCATCCATGATAGATGTTGCTAAAGAATTTGGTTATAAAATCACAGCGTTCCATCATGGTGTTGAAGCATACAAGATTGCAGATCTATTAGCAGAAAATAACATTTGTGGCGCTCTTTGGGCAGATTGGTGGGGTTTCAAACATGAAGCTTATGACATGGTCCAAGCAAATATTGCAATCGTAGATCAAGCAAAAGGTGGAACTGGTTGTGCTATTGTTCATTCAGATGATGCGATAGGCATTCAACACCTTAATCAAGAAGCTTCAAAAGCATTATCAGCTGGAATAAGAGCTGGCTATGATATTTCTAAAGCAAGAGCAATGAATTGGATTACAAGTAATCCTGCAAAAGCAGCTGGCATATATGATCAAACTGGCTCCTTAAAAGTAGGCAAAAATGCTGACGTGGTAATTTGGTCAAAAAATCCATTTAGTGTTTATGCTCTTGCAGAAACAGTTTTTATAGACGGCGGTCTCGCATACGATAGAGAGTCTGGCTTTTATCCTTCAAGTGATTTTGATATTGGTATCATAAATTCAAATAAAAATAGGCTTGAGGAGTAGAGGATGTTTACAAAAATTTTTAAAACATTTTTATGCTTGGTATTTGTAGGCTCTTTATTTGCTGACACTACACTTATTAAAAATGCCACTATTTATGATGGTGTCAAAAATATTCCTTTTGAAGGAAATATTCTAATTGAGAATGGAACAATAAAGAGAATTTCTTCAGCTAACATGCAAGCAGATTTTGTAATTGATGCTTCAGGCATGATAGTTACACCAGGAATAATTGGAACGGACACTAATATTGGTATCGTTGAAATTGGTGCTCTGAGTGTTACAAGAGACGATTCGTCCGACATTTATAGTATTGGCTTTAGTATTCATGATGCTTTTAATCCAAAATCTACGTTGATACCTTGGAATAGATCTAATGGAGTAACTTCAGCTTTGAGTTTACCTCAAAACACTTCTAGTCCAATTGGTGGCTTAGGGTCATATTTTCTTCTTGACGGTGAGCTTGATATAACAAGCAACAAAGATATTGTAATGATTGGAAATGTTGGCGGTAGCAGTAATAAATCTAGAGCTGAGACTTTTGCAGTTATGGATGATTTACTATCTTTTGCATCATCGATCAATGCACGAGACTTATCTTCTGATAGTGATATTGCCGACTTAATAGAAGGATCACCAATAGCTGATTTTATGGAACTTCATCCCAGAGATGTTAAAGCTCTTTTTAAGTTGGTTAATGATAATTTACCACTAATTATAAGCACTCATAGAGCTTCTGATATTCTTAAATTAATTGAATTAAAAGAAAAATATAGTCTAAATTTGATAATAAAGGGAGCACAAGATGCTTCATTAGTAGCATCTCAAATTGCTGAAAGCAATATTCCGCTAATTATTAATCCAATAAATAATATACCTGATTCTTTTGATGAACTTGCCTCTAATATCCAAATGGCATCAAGACTTGAAAAAAAAGGTATAGACATAATGTTTAATACTCCTAGGAGTCATAACTTTCATTTAGTTAGGCAGGGAGCAGGAGTCGCTGTTGCAAATGGTATGTCATACGAAGCTGCTATAAAAGCTATAACCTCTACGCCCGCAAACGTTTTCAATATCGATCAACGTGGTGAAATTAAGACAGGTTATTTTGCAGATATAGTAGTTTGGGATGCAGATCCATTAGAGCCTTCATCTATGCCAGAATATGTTTTTATAAATGGAAAAGCTATTGATTTAACTACAAGATCTTCTAGGTTAAGAGATAGGTACACCACTCAACCCGAAAAACCAAATACGTATAGAAATTAGTTATCTTTGTTTCTAACAATCCAATACAAAAGAGCAATAAAGATTAAATTACCGATTATATAAACGCTAAGATCCATTGATTATAGAGATATAACTATTAAAGCTATAACCAGAGAAATATAAATTGCTATATAAAGATATTGGGCAACTTTAAAATCTTTTTTTAGTTCGTTGTCTTTGTTTGTATTTTTATCTGTATTCATTATTTTAATGGAGCCACCTGTCAGATTCGAACTGACGACCTGATGATTACAAATCAACTGCTCTAGCCAACTGAGCTAAGGTGGCAACGGATTGTATTATATACAATTTATTCATTTGGGAAAGAGCATCCTGTCCCGCCAATGCCACAATAGCCATTTGGATTTTTAGCAAGATATTGTTGGTGATACTCCTCTGCTAAAAAATAGTTTTTTACAATATCAATCTCAGTTGTAATTGTTGAATAATTATTTTTTTCAAGTTCTTTTTGATAAATTTCTTTAGACTCATTTGCAATATCAAGATCAGTTGGATCAGATGAATATATAACCGATCTGTATTGAGTACCAATATCATTACCTTGTCTCATCCCTTGAGTTGGATCATGGCACTCCCAAAAAATTTTTAAGATTTTATTTAATTTAATTATGTTTGGATCATAAATAACCTTTACAACTTCAGCATGATTGGTATTTTTGTAACAGACATCTTCGTAAGTTGGATTTTCTGTTTCACCTCCAGAGTAACCCACCGATGTTAGGTAAACTCCATCTAAATCCCAAAATTTTTTCTCTACACCCCAAAAACAACCAGCACCTAGAATAATTTCTTTTAAATTATTTGGTACGTCAGATTTTAGTGAAATATTTTTTATGTAATGAATCATTTTAATAAATTCCTTTAATTATAATTTGACCACTTGAAAAAACTTCAAGACCACTGGTTGTCTCTATTATTGCATTTCCAAAATTATCAACATCCTTAAAAATAGCATTTTCTTTTTTGTTATTTTTTTTATGAATTTTAATTTCTTTATTTATATGCACACAAGCCTGTCGCCATTCGTTCAACCAATCAAAATCTTTTTCATCAAAAACTTTAATTAAGTTATTAATTATCTCAATTATCAATTCATTTCGTTTACTTTCAAGATTAAATTTTGATAAATCTCCCCACCAAGGCTCCTTTTTTTCAATATTTAAATTAATGCCAATTCCAATGATTGTTTTAACTGTATTTTGATAGTGTTCTTTCTCAATCAATATCCCACCAATTTTCTTTTTATTTAAAATTAAGTCATTTGGCCACTTTAAGCCTATATTTATATCTTTATCGATTTTATTAATAGACCTTTTACAAATAACCCCTGTAATAAGGCTTTCTGGTGCAAAAGATAAGTCATTTTGTGTACATATGGTCATATAAATATTATGAGAATCAGGACTTGACCACGTTTTTCCATACCTGCCTCTGCCTTTTGACTGTTTTTCTGCAATTACTAAATGAAATTCATTTTCAAGCGATATTCTTTTAGCTTCATCATTTGTGGAGTCAATTTCGTCGAAAATATCAACACTTACCCTATTTTTTGGCAAATTATTATAAATATTTTCAAAATTTAGCTTATTCAATGTAAGAAATTAGTTGACTTAAGCTAATTCTAGAACAAAAATAGCTACCTTTGAATGGAGAGGTGGGTGAGTGGTTAATACCAGCAGACTGTAAATCTGCCGCTTCGGCTACGTAGGTTCGAATCCTACCCTCTCCACCATTAGTATTTTTGATAATTTTGTGGCTAAAAATATCTTTTAAAAAAGGTTGAGTTTATGCCTTTTTAGAGTGATAATACGCCACCAAAAATAGGATGCTTATGAACGGGCTCATATAGCTCAGCGGTAGAGCACTTGCTTGGTAAGTAAGAGGTCACCGGTTCAAGTCCGGTTATGAGCTCCATTAATAAAAAATTTAGAGAGGCATAAAAAAATGGCTAGAGAAAAATTCGAGAGAAATTTACCACACGTTAATGTAGGTACCATTGGTCACGTAGACCATGGAAAAACAACGCTTACTGCTGCCTTAACAAAGGTTGCTGCAGAAGTATATGGTGGTGATGCAGTTGATTTTGCAAATATCGATAATGCTCCGGAAGAAAGAGAAAGAGGTATAACTATTGCTACTTCTCACGTTGAGTATGTATCAACAGCAAGACACTATGCACACGTTGACTGTCCAGGTCACGCCGACTACGTTAAAAACATGATTACAGGTGCTGCGCAGATGGATGGAGCAATATTAGTTGTTAGTGCTGCAGATGGCCCTATGCCACAAACAAAAGAACACATTCTGTTGGCAAGACAGGTAGGCGTGCCTCATGTTGTAGTTTATATGAATAAAGCTGATCAAAACGACGATCCTGAGATGCTTGAATTAGTAGAAATGGAAATAAGAGAGCTATTAAATGAATATGATTTCCCTGGAGATGATACACCAATAATCGTAGGGAGTGCCCTCAAAGCTCTTGAGGGAGATACTTCTGATATCGGAGTCCCATCAGTGCAAAAGCTCATTGAAACTCTAGATAGCTATGTTCCTGAACCAGAAAGACCAGTAGATGGTGACTTCTTAATGCCGATCGAAGATGTTTTTACAATTTCTGGAAGAGGAACTGTTGTTACAGGAAGAATCGAAACAGGCGTTGTAAATACAGGTGATCCACTTGAAATAGTTGGTATCAAAGAAACAAGTTCTACCACATGTACTGGTGTTGAAATGTTTAGAAAATCACTTGATGAGGGAAGAGCTGGCGAAAACTGCGGTATTCTTTTAAGAGGTGTTGAAAGAGATGCTGTTGAAAGAGGACAAGTTTTAGCAAAACCAGGTTCAATAACACCGCATACTAAGTTTAAATGTAAAGTTGTTGTTTTGAAAAAAGAAGAGGGTGGAAGGCATTCACCATTTATGAGCAACTATAGACCTCAGTTCTATTTCAGAACTACTGATGTAACAGGTGCTTGTGAAAAACTTTACGATGATAAAGGTACTGATGTTGAAATGGTAAACCCAGGCGATACTGTCACAATGGATGTTTCGTTAATTGTTCCAATTGCAATGGAAGCTGGATTATTATTTGCAATTAGAGAAGGCGGTAGAACTGTGGGTTCTGGCCAAGTACTTGAAATTATAGAGTAATTAAAGATTAATTAGCCGAGACATTAATGTCTCGGCTTACTTGTCTTTAAAGAATATGAAAAAAAGTTTTAGGCCAGTGGCTCAATTGGTAGAGCATCGGTCTCCAAAACCGGAGGTTGGGGGTTCGAGTCCCTCCTGGCCTGCCAATTGGAAAAAAACTGGTAGAGAGTGAATTATGAGTAAAGGGTCAACTTCAAATGCACTTGATAAAGTCAAATGGCTTATAGCTATTTTAGTATTTACTGCAGCTGTAGTAGGCAATAGTTACTTCGTTGAAGTAGCATTCCTATATAGGGTATTAGGCGTTGTAGCTCTTTTTATCATTGGCCTAGGCGTAATTTCAATAACTAATTTCGGATCAAATTCTATAAAACTTATGAAAGAATCAAGGACTGAGATCAGAAGGGTTGTTTGGCCAACAAGAATGGAGACTACACAAACTTTTATGATCGTGTTTGGATCCATCGTCGTTTTATGTTTATTTTTTTGGGGACTAGAATCGTTGTTGAGTTTTTTAACAAGTTTGGTGTTAGGTTAAAAGATGGATTGGTATGTAATACAGGCTTATTCAGGATATGAACAAAAAGTTAAGGCAGCTTTGGAAGAAAGGATAATGTTAAATAATTTATCAGATAAATTTGGTGAGATTTTAATTCCTACAGAACAAATTGTTGAACTTAAGGCTGGTACAAAAAAGACAACAGAAAGAAAGTTTTTTCCTGGATATATTTTGATTCAAATGAATTTAGAAGATGACTCTTGGCAGTTAGTTCAATCCACTCCAAGAGTATCTGGTTTTGTTGGAGGTACGAGAGATAAGCCTTTGCCAATATCAGAGGATGATGTCAAAAGCATTATTAACAGAATTGAAGTTGGCGAAGATGCACCTGCTCCAAAAACAATATATGAGCCTGGCGAAGTTATAAGAGTTTGTGATGGTCCTTTTAATGATTTCAATGGTGTAGTCGAGGAAGTAGATTATGAGAGAAATATTGCAAAAGTATCTGTTCAGATTCTTGGAAGAGCGACACCAGTGGAATTAGATTTTATACAAATTGAGAAGACATAATGGCAAAGAAATTAGCTAACGTATTAAAATTACAAATACCTGCTGGAGGAGCAAATCCAAGCCCGCCTGTTGGTCCTGCATTAGGTCAAGTCGGTCTTAACATAATGGATTTTTGTAATGCATTTAATTCTGCAACCCAAGATTCTGAAAAAGGAATTCCTTTACCAGTTGTCATAAATGTATATGAAGATAAATCATTTGATTTTGTTGTTAAGACTCCGCCAGCTGCTGTTTTAATTAGAAAGGCTTTAAAAATTGAAAAAGGAAGTGGCGAACCTAATAGAGAAAAAGTAGGTAAATTGACAAGAGCGCAACTTGAAGAGATTGCAAAAGCTAAGGAACCTGATTTAAATGCAAATGATATAGATGCAGCTGTAAAAATTATTGCTGGGACTGCCAGAAGTATGGGAGTTGAAACAGAGCTATGACAAAGTTAACAAAGAAACAACAAACTCTTCAGGAAAAATACGATTCTGATAAAGTTTATTCTATTGAAGAAGCTATGGAAATTATTCAATCAGTAAAGTCTAATAAGTTTGATGAATCAATAGATATATCTGTCAAGCTAGGCGTAGATCCTAACAAATCAGATCAAAACGTAAGAGGCGCAGTTACATTGCCTAATAGTCTTGGCAAAGAGGTTGTAGTGGCGGTATTTGCCGATGGTGACAAAGCGTCAGAGGCAGAAGCAGCTGGTGCAGACTTTGTTGGAATGGAAGATTTAGCTGAGAAGTTTCAAAAAGAAAATTTAGTTGTTGATGTAGTTATTTCAACCAATGCAGCTATGAAAGTTGTTGGGAAACTTGGTCAGGTGTTAGGACCCAAAGGTTTAATGCCTAATCCAAAAACAGGAACAGTGTCTGATGATGTTGCTTCTGCAATTAAGAATGTAAAAGCTGGCCAGGTAAGGTTTAGAACTGACAAAAACGGAATTATTCATGGAAGCATTGGAAGAGTAAGTTTTGATGGTTCAAAAATTAAAGCAAACGCAGTTGCTTTACTTGAAGAGCTAAAAAAACTAAAACCAGCTTCTGCAAAAGGTATGTATATTGGAAATATTGCCTTAAGCAGTACTATGGGGCCTGGAGTAAAAATTAGTTCAGGCGATTTAATATAAGTTTTGGTTTTATAGAAATATAAAACCAGATAGTTGCGTTTACGCAGCCGTCAAAGACCGTAGGTGTCGAAAGACTTAATTTCCTACGCAGGTGGTGTTCAAATTGTAATTTACAATTTGTCGCCAAACAGCCGAAAGGCTTTAATTGGAGAATTGCTGTGGCATTATCTAAAAATGAAAAAGTAAAGATTGTTGAAGAAGTTAAAGAAGTTGCATCTAGTGCATCTTCCTTAGTTATTTCTGATGCAAGAGGTTTAAAAGTATCTGAACTTACTGAGATCAGAACCAAAGCAAATCAATCTGGAATTCACATTCAGGTAATAAAAAATTCATTGGCTAAATTAGCTTTTGAAGGTACTGATTTTGGATGCTCAGATGAAGTGCTAACCGGACCTTCTTTATTTGCTTTTTCTTTTGATGAGCCAGGTGCAGCAGCAAAATTGCTTAAATCATATGCTAAAAACTTTGATGACTTAGAAATCAAAGCTTTAGTTGTTGAGGGGCAATTACTCGATGGTGGACAAATAGATATTTTAGCTAAGCTTCCATCGAGAGATGAGGCATATGGCTTAATAGCTAATGTTCTTCAAGCTCCTGTTAGTAAATTTGCTACTTTGTTAAATGAGGTACCAAGTAAGCTTGCTAGAGTTTTAACAGCAGTTCGTGACAGTAAAGAGGCATCTGCCTAAATTATAAGGAGAAAAAAATGGCAACTAGTAAAGATGATATTTTAAAAGCAATAGAGGAAATGTCAGTTATGGATCTCGTAGATCTTATTTCTGCTATTGAAGAAAAATTTGGTGTTACAGCAGCGGCAGCTGTTGCAGCAGCTCCAGCAGCAGCTAGTGGTGATGGTGACGCACCTGCAGCAGAAGAAAAGGATGAGTTTGATGTTGTTTTATCAGCAGCAGGAGATCAAAAAGTTCAAGTAATTAAAGCTGTAAGAGCAATCACTGGATTAGGATTAAAAGAAGCTAAAGATATGGTTGATGGTGCACCTAGTACTTTAAAAGAAGGTGTAAAAAAAGAAGAAGCAGAAGGAATGTTAGCTCAGCTTACAGAAGCTGGAGCTACCGGTGAGCTTAAATAACTATTAACTATAAAAACATTTAACAGGGCGCATTTATGTCATACAGCTATACGGAAAAGAAAAGAATAAGAAAGAATTTTGGAACCTTTGCTAAGGTTATGGATTTACCAAATCTTATTGAAACCCAAACTAAATCTTATGCAGAATTTCTTCAAGCTGATGTGGCTCCTGATAAACGAAAAAAACAAGGTCTGGAAGATGTTTTTCAAACCTTGTTTCCTATAAAAAGTGTTTCAGGAAATGCTGCCTTGGAGTATGTTTCATATGAACTTGGTAAAAATACTTATGATGTCCAAGAATGTTTAATTCAAGGATTATCATATTCAGCCCCATTAAGAATTAAGGTTAAATTGGTTCTATTTGACAGAGACTCAAATTTTAAAGAAGTAAAAGATATTAAAGAGGGCGAAGTATTTATGGGAGAAGTCCCATTAATGACAGAAGATGCATCATTTATTATAAATGGAACTGAAAGAGTTGTCGTATCTCAACTGCATAGATCACCTGGTGTTTTTTATGATCATGATAAAGGTAAAACACATTCATCTGGTAAGGTTCTATACTCTGCGAGAATAATTCCTTATAGAGGATCTTGGTTAGATTTCGAATTTGATCCAAAGGATATCTTATTTAGCAGAATTGATAGGAGAAGAAAGATTCCTGCAACCATAATGCTTAGAGCATTAGATATGGGCACAGAAGAAATCTTATCGGAGTTTTACGAAGAAGAATTATTTACTCTTGATAAAGATTCAGTAAAAGTTGAACTAGTTCCTGAAAGATTAAGGGGCGAAACATTACCTGTAGATATTAAAGTCAAAAGTAAAGTATATGTTGAGGCAGGAAAAAGAATTACTGCCAGACATATTAAAGAATTAACTAATTCAAAAGCATCTCAGATATCCCTTTCAGATGAATTCCTATTAGGTAAAGTTTTATCTAAAGATATATTCAATACCGAAACAGGAGAAGTATTATTTTCAGCAAATACAGAAATTGATGAACAAGTTTTAGAAGATATCAAAAGTAACAATTTAAAAGAAATAAAATGTCTCTACATTAACGAGCTAGATAAAGGCCCATATATATCAAATACCTTGAGGGCAGATCCAACAACTAATCGATTGGAAGCTCTTGTAGAAATTTATAGAATGATGAGGCCAGGAGAGCCACCAACAAAAGATTCTGCTGAAACTTTATTTACTAACTTGTTTTTTAATGATGAAAGATATGATTTATCTGAAGTCGGAAGAATGAAATTTAATAGAAGATTGAAACTTGACGAAAAAAAAGATAATCCTCACATACTAGACAAGAAAGACATCATTGAAGTCATGAAAGGCATCGTAAACATAAGAGATGGACATGACATTGTTGATGACATCGATCATCTTGGAAATAGGAGAGTACGTTCGGTAGGTGAGATGACTGCTAACCAGTTTAGAGTTGGACTTATAAGAGTAGAGAGAGCGGTAAGAGAAAGATTAAGTAATGCAGAAGCAGATGAATTAGGACCACAAGATCTAATTAATGCTAAGCCTGTCACTGCTGCCATAAAAGAATTTTTTGGTTCGAGTCAGCTTTCACAATTTATGGATCAAAATAATCCACTTTCTGAAATTACTCATAAGAGAAGAGTTTCAGCTTTAGGTCCTGGTGGGCTAACTAGAGAAAGAGCTGGATTCGAGGTAAGAGATGTACATCCAACTCATTATGGAAGGGTTTGTCCAATTGAGACTCCAGAAGGACCCAATATTGGACTAATTAATTCATTTGCTTCTTATTCTAGAACTAATCAATATGGATTTATTGAAACACCTTATAGAAAAGTAACAAATGGTAAAGTAACCGATGAAATTATTTATCTTTCGGCTATAGATGAGGCTGAGCATGTCATTGCTCAAGCAAATGTAATGCTTGATAAAAATAATAAATTTATTGATGATCTGGTTGCCGTTAGACACGCAAATGAGTTTGAGTTGATGTCTCCTGACAGAATAGATTTAATGGACGTATCACCTCAGCAAGTGGTATCCATTGCAGCTTCATTAATTCCTTTCCTTGAGCATGATGATGCAAATAGGGCTTTAATGGGATCAAATATGCAACGTCAAGCAGTTCCGGTATTAAGATCTGAAAAACCTCTAGTTGGTACTGGCTTAGAAACTGTTGTTGCAAGAGATTCTGGAGTATGTATTGTTGCTAGAAATTCTGGTGTTGTTGAGAGTGTTGACGCGTCAAGAATAGTTGTAAGGGTAACCGACAAAAAATCAAAAACAGCATCAGATGTATATAACTTAATTAAGTATACAAGGTCCAATCAAAATACATGTATAAATCAACGTCCAATCGTAAAAGATGGTGACACTGTAAAAGCAGGCGATATCCTTGCTGATGGACCATCTGTTGATAATGGTGAACTTGCTTTGGGTCAAAATATCCGAATTGCTTTTATGCCTTGGAATGGATATAACTTTGAGGATTCAATTTTAATTTCTGAAAAAGTTGCAAGAGAAGACAGATTTACTTCAATTCATATTCAAGAAATCGTATGTATTGCGAGAGATACTAAATTAGGTTCAGAAGAAATTACTGCAGATATACCAAATGTTGGAGAGGGGTCTCTAAACAAACTTGATGAATGTGGAATAGTTTATGTTGGAGCTGAAGTAGAGCCTGGAGACATTCTTGTCGGAAAAATTACACCTAAAGGTGAAACTCAATTATCACCGGAGGAAAAATTATTAAGAGCAATCTTTGGTGAAAAAGCCTCTGATGTTAAGGATACATCACAGAGGTCTAGCTCAAAAGGAACTGTCATTGGAGTTGAAGTTTTTACAAGAGACGGAATGGAAAAAGACGAAAGGACTCTTGCAATAGAACAGGATCATTTAGATCAGTCAAAAAAAGATGCTGATGATGAAGCAGCTGTTGTAGAACAAGCAACGAAAAGAAGACTTTCTGAATTATTAAAATCTAATAAAGTTGTTAAGGGCAACGGTGTTAAAAAGGGCGAAATTTTGACTTCCGAAAAATTAGATAGTCTTAAAATTAATGATATTTTCTCAATTAGGATTGCTAAGGAAGCAACTAACAATATCATTGAGGAAACAGAGACTTCTTATAAGCAGTTTATTAAAGATATCAAATCTAGGTTTGAAGAAAAGAAATCAAAAATAATAAGAGGACACGACTTAGCCCCTGGTGTTATCAAGATAGTGAAAGTTTACTTAGCTATAAAAAGAAGAATACAGCCAGGTGATAAAATGGCAGGAAGGCATGGTAATAAAGGAGTAATTTCCGAAATAATGCCTGTTGAGGATATGCCATATGATGAAAGTGGAAATCCAATTGATATTGTTTTAAATCCGCTTGGTGTCCCATCAAGAATGAATGTTGGTCAAATTCTTGAAACTCATATGGGATCTGCTGCAAAAGGCATAGGAGACAAAATTGATCTCATGTTAAAAGAAAATGCTAAGCCAGCTGAACTTAAAGACTACCTTGATACACTTTATAATAAAAATGCTGCAAATAAAGAAGATATTCAATCTTTCAATAACACTGAAATTAATGAATTAGCTAATAATCTCAGAAAGGGTTTGCCGATTGCTACCCCAGTCTTTGATGGAGCTAAAGAAAGTGAAATTAAAGAACTTCTTAAATTAGCTGATTTACCTGAATCAGGACAAATTACATTATTTGATGGAAGAACTGGTAATAAATTTGATAGTCCTGTCACAGTTGGTTACATGTATATGATCAAATTAAATCATTTAGTTGATGATAAGATGCATGCTAGATCAACAGGTTCATATAGTTTAGTCACACAGCAGCCTCTTGGTGGTAAAGCACAATTTGGCGGTCAAAGATTTGGAGAAATGGAAGTATGGGCTTTAGAGGCCTACGGTGCTTCATATACTCTTCAAGAGATGCTTACCGTTAAATCAGATGATGTTTCTGGAAGAACAAAAATGTACAAAAATATTGTTGATGGTACCTATGAAATGGATGCCAATGTACCTGAGTCATTTAATGTACTTAGTAAAGAAATTAAGTCATTAGGCATAAATATAGAATTAGACGAAGAAAAATAGGAGATAAAATTGAGAGACTTATTAAAATCTTTAAAAACTAACCAAGCTGATTTTACATCAATCTCAGCAGGTTTAGCTTCTCCTCAGGTCATAAAATCTTGGTCATTTGGAGAGGTTAAAAAACCTGAAACCATTAACTATAGAACATTTAAACCTGAAAGAGATGGTTTATTTTGTGCGAAAATTTTTGGCCCAGTTAAGGACTACGAATGCATATGTGGTAAGTATAAAAGGATGAAGCATAGAGGAGTAGTTTGTGAAAAGTGTGGAGTTGAAGTTACATTAGCTAAAGTTAGAAGAGAAAGAATGGGACATATAGATCTTGCAGCACCAGTTGCACATATATGGTTCCTAAAATCTTTACCCTCAAGAATAGGATTATTGCTTAATGTTACATTGAGAGAAATTGAAAGGGTGCTTTATTTTGAAAGTTATATAGTTACTGATCCAGGCATGACACCTCTTGAAAAAGGAGACATTCTTACAGAAGAAGAGTGGGTTGAAACCTATGAGCAATATGGAGATGATTTCGATTCAGGCATGGGTGCTGAAGCTGTTCAAAAGCTACTTCAAGAGATTGATATCGATGATGAAATAAGAATTATTAGAGAGGAAATTCCACAAACTAACTCGGAAACCAAATTAAAAAAATTATCAAAACGATTAAAGTTATTAGAAGCATTTAAAGATTCTGGTAACAAACCAGAATGGATGATAATGGATGTATTACCAGTTCTTCCCCCTGATCTTAGACCTCTAGTTCCTCTTGAAGGTGGAAGGTTTGCAACATCAGACCTAAACGACCTATATAGACGAGTTATTAATAGAAATAATAGGTTAAAAAGACTACTTGAATTAAATGCTCCAGAAATAATTGTTAGAAATGAAAAAAGGATGCTTCAAGAATCTGTTGATGCGCTTTTAGATAATGGAAGAAGAGGAAGAGTAATTACAGGAACAAATAAAAGACCATTAAAATCCCTTGCAGATATGATTAAAGGAAAGGGAGGAAGATTTAGACAAAATCTTCTAGGCAAAAGAGTAGATTATTCTGGTAGATCAGTAATTGTAGCTGGGCCAAATCTAAAACTTCATCAATGTGGTTTACCAAAGAAAATGGCTTTAGAGCTTTTTAAGCCATTTGTTTATGGAAAGCTTGAAAATCGAGAACTTGCAACAACAATAAAGGCTGCAAAAAAACTAGTTGAGAGAGAAACTCCTGAAGTATGGGAGGTTTTGGAAGAAGTTATAAGAGAGCATCCTGTTCTTTTAAATAGAGCACCAACTCTTCATAGATTAGGACTTCAAGCATTTGAACCAAAGCTAATCGAAGGTAAAGCCATTCAATTACACCCTCTTGTTTGTGTTGCTTTTAATGCAGACTTTGATGGTGATCAAATGGCAGTTCATGTACCGTTAACTCTCGAAGCACAACTTGAAGCAAGAGCTTTAATGATGTCTACTAATAACATTTTATCTCCAGCTGACGGATCCCCAATTATCAATCCTACACAAGATGTTGTTTTGGGACTTTATTATATGACAAGAGATAATGCTAACGCTTCCGGTGGGGGAAGAGTCTTTAGTAATCCTGATGAGGTACTAAGAGCTTATGAGACTGGAAATTTAGAAGTTCACTCTCCTGTTAAAGTAAGAATTATTCATGAAGATGGAGAAACTACATTAGAAGATACTACTGTAGGTAGAGTTATTATTTGGAGAATTACACCAGTTGAAGTCGGTTTTAACAACATTAATAATGTATTAAATAAAAAGTCAGTCTCAAGATTGGTAGATATTTCATATAGAAAAGCAGGTTTAAAGAAGACTGTAATTTTTGCTGATCAATTAATGTATCTAGGTTTTGACTTTTCTACAAGATCCGGTTCTTCAATTGGGGTGAATGATTTTGTGATACCTGAAGAAAAAGCAAAGATCATAGAAAGCTCTGAAAAAGAAGTTAAGGCAATTGAAAAGCAATTTGACTCAGGTCTTGTCACACGAGGAGAAAGATACAACAAGGTGATTGATATTTGGTCAAGAGCAAATGAACAAGTTGCAAAAGCAATGATGGAAAAAATTAGTACAGAAACTGCTACATCACCAGATGGTGAAAAAATTAATCAATCTTCATTTAATTCTGTTTACATATATGCAGATTCTGGAGCAAGAGGGTCACCAGCTCAGATTAGACAGCTTTCAGGGATGAGAGGTTTAATGTCTAAGCCAGATGGCTCGATTATTGAGACACCAATAACTGCTAACTTCAGAGAGGGTTTATCAGTTCTGCAGTATTTTATATCTACTCATGGAGCCAGGAAGGGCTTAGCAGATACAGCACTCAAAACAGCTAACTCTGGTTATTTAACCAGAAGACTATGTGATGTCTCTATGGATTCAATAATCAATATTGACGATTGCGGAACATCTGAGTCTATAACAGTGACATCAATTATTGATGGTGGAGAAATTATTCAAGCCCTTACCGATAGAATTTTAGGTAGAGTAATTGCTGAACCTATTCTTGATGAAGAAGGAAAAGAACTCTTCCCAGTAAATACAATGCTTGATGAGGATGCTGTTAAAAGAATAGATGAACTGAATTTGTCTAGCTTAAAAATCAGGTCACCAATGACATGTGATGCTCCAATAGGAGTATGTGCTAAATGCTATGGTCGTGATCTTGCTAGAGGACATCTTGTTCATAGAGGTGAGGCAGTAGGTGTAGTTGCTGCACAATCAATTGGAGAGCCTGGAACACAGTTAACCATGAGAACTTTTCATATTGGTGGCGCTGCTTCAAGCTCATCAGAGGATAACGCAATTTATAATAAAAATGCTGGCGCAGTATCATTTTCTGATGATATGAAAACTGTTACTAATAAAGATAAATTGGAAGTAGTTGTATCTAGAAATGCAATGTGTTCAATTTCGGATGTAAATGGAAAAATCATTGAACAATACAGAGTTCCTTATGGAGCTGTTCTAGAGGTTGATAGTACCGATGACTTAGAAGATGGAGTTAAAGTCGCTTCATGGGATCCATATACAAGACCGATAATTTCTGAAACATCTGGAAAAGTGAAATTTATAGATATCGATGATGGGGTTACAGTTAGAGAACAATTAGATCAGCTTACTGGACTATCGAGTATAGAAATTATTGAAGTTGCTGATAGACCATCAGCAGGAAGAGATATGGTACCTACTATTGAGATAGTTGACTCTAAAGGCAAAACTGTGTTGGTTGGTGAATATAAGCAACCAGCTCAATATCCACTTCCAGCTGGCGGATTAGTCAATTTAAGAGATGGCCAAAAAATTACAGCAGGTGAAGTAATCGCAAGGATGCCGCTAGTTGCTTCTAAAACAAAAGATATCACTGGAGGCCTGCCTCGAGTTGCGGATTTATTTGAAGCAAGAAAGCCTAAAGATGCTGCTGTTCTTGCAGAAGAATCAGGTGTTGTATCTTTTGGAAAAGAGACCAAAGGAAAAGTAAGACTTGTTATAACACCTGAGGGAGCAACAAAAAAATCACAAAATAAAGAGATGCTTATTCCTAAACATAGAGTGTTAAATGTGTTTGAAGGCGAGAGGATTAATAAAGGTGACGTTATTTCAGAAGGACCTTTAAGCCCGCATGATATTTTAAGATTAAAAGGAGTTCCAGAGCTTACTAATTTTATTGTGAATGAAATACAAGATGTATATAGACTCCAAGGAGTATCTATAAACGATAAACATATAGAAACAATTTTAAGACAAATGTTAAGAAAAGCCTTAGTTGTTGATGGAGGTGATACTAAATTTATTCAAGGAGACCAAGTTAGTTACTCTGATCTTAGAGAAGAAAATGCTAAAGTTGAAGCTGATGGAAAAACTCCTGCAGATTTTGAAAGAGTGTTGTTAGGCATTACAAAAGCATCGCTTGCCACCGACTCCTTCATATCAGCAGCTTCTTTCCAAGAAACTACAAGAGTTTTAACAGAAGCAGCAGTTACAGGTAAAAAAGATGGTCTAAGAGGCCTCAAAGAAAATGTGGTTGTTGGAAGATTGATACCTGCAGGTACTGGAATGGAATTTCATGACAGACTTAGAAGTAAAAAGAAAGGCGATAGTGAAGTAGAGATCTCAGGAATCAGTGATGAAGAACGACTAGCAGCATTATCTGAAGGCATTCAAAAAGTTGATGAACAAGACATTGGTGAAGAATAGTGTTGACCATTAGCCATATGCTCTATAAAATCGCGGCCTATAAAGAAAATTAATATGGCAACAGTTAATCAATTAATAAAAAAATCAAGAAAACCAAAGGTTAAAAAGACTGATGTGCCTGCGCTTAATGCTTGTCCTCAAAGAAGGGGAGTATGCACTAGGGTTTATACCACTACGCCAAAAAAACCTAATTCAGCTTTAAGAAAAGTTTGTCGTGTTAGATTAACCAGTGGTTATGAAGTTACTTCATACATTGGCGGAGAAGGACATAATCTTCAAGAGCACTCATTAGTTTTAATTAGAGGCGGCAGGGTTAAAGATTTACCAGGTGTTAGATATCACACTATCAGAGGAACTTTAGATACTTCAGGAGTTGCTGGCAGAAAACAACGCCGTTCAAAGTATGGTGCAAAAAAAGGTAAATAATTATGCCAAGAAGAAGAAGCCCTGAAAAAAGAAAAGTTTTACCTGATCCGAAATATAATGATGTGGTTTTAGCCAAATTCATGAACAACTTAATGAAAGATGGAAAAAAATCTGTCGCAGAAAAGATTGTTTACGGTGCCTTTGATCAAATAACAAAAAATACTAAAGAAGACCCTCTTGAAGTATTTATGAAAGCTTTAGAAGAAGTTAGTCCAGTAGTAGAGGTAAAATCTCGAAGAGTTGGTGGTGCAAATTATCAAGTTCCTGTTGAGATTAGACCAAGTAGACGTCAGGCATTAGCAATGAGATGGATTGTAGAAGCTGCAAGATGCAGAAATGAGAAATCAATGGATTTGAGACTGGCGGGTGAACTTACAGATGCTTCGCAAAAAAAAGGCTCCGCTTATAGAAAGAGAGAAGATGTTCATAAAATGGCTGAGGCTAACAAAGCTTTTTCTCATTTCAGATTTTAATCAAACACAAAGAATAATATGGCTAGAGACACCGTTTTAAATAAATATAGAAATGTGGGTATTTGTGCTCATGTTGATGCTGGTAAAACAACCACTACTGAAAGAGTTCTTTTCTATACAGGCTTGTCACACAAAATAGGAGAAGTTCATGATGGAGCAGCTGTTATGGACTGGATGGAGCAAGAACAAGAGAGAGGTATTACGATTACATCTGCAGCAACGACATGTTTTTGGAGTGGAATGGAGCAGCAATATCCTCAACATAGAATAAATATTATAGATACGCCCGGGCACGTTGATTTTACAATTGAAGTAGAGAGATCTTTGAGAGTTCTCGATGGGGCAGTTGTTGTTTTTTGTGGCACATCTGGTGTTGAACCTCAATCTGAGACTGTTTGGAGGCAAGCTAACAGATACGAAGTTCCTAGGATTGTTTTTGTTAATAAAATGGATCGAGCTGGAGCAAATTTTGAGAAAGTAATTGATCAAATTAAAGATAGACTTCAAGCAAATGTAGTGCCTATTCAATATAACATAGGCGCTGAAGACGACTTTAAAGGCGTTGTTGATTTAATAAATATGAGAGCCATTTATTGGAACGAGGGTGATCAAGGACTAACTTTTGATTCTAAAGAAATTCCTGATGAACTAGCAGATAGATGCTCTGAACTTAGAGAAGAAATGCTTGAAGCTGCAGCTGAAGCTAATGAAGAGTTAATGGATGCATACTTAGAGTCTGGGGACTTAACGGCAGATCAAATAAAAGAAGGATTAAGATTAAGATCTCTGGAGAACGAAATAATTATCGCTCTATGTGGTTCTGCTTTCAAAAATAAAGGCGTTCAAGCTGTTCTTGATGCAGTCATTGATTTTTTACCTGCACCCGATGAGGTAAAAGCTATTGAGGGTGTTATACCAAATAACAGCGAAGAAGACGAAGAGACTGATTCAAGATCTTCATCAGATGATGAGCCTTTTTCTGCTCTAGCTTTTAAGATTGCTACTGATCCTTTTGTAGGAACTTTAACGTTTATTAGAGTTTACTCCGGAGTTCTCTCTGTTGGAGATAGTGTTATGAACACTACAAAATCTAAAAAGGAAAGAGTTGGAAGAATGGTGCAAATGCATTCAAATAATAGAGAAGAAATAAAAGAAGTAAGAGCAGGGGACATTGCTGCATGTATAGGTTTAAAAGACATAACTACAGGTGATACATTATCAGATGCTAATAAACCTATAGTTCTTGAAAGAATGGATTTCCCTGAGCCTGTTATCTCAGTTGCTGTTGAGCCTAAATCAAAACAAGACCAAGAAAAAATGTCTTTAGCCTTAGGTAAATTAGCTCAAGAAGACCCATCTTTCAGAGTTGCTAGTGATGAAGAATCTGGCCAAACCATTATTTCAGGTATGGGAGAGCTTCATTTAGATGTTTTGGTTGATAGAATGAAAAGAGAATTTTCTGTTGAGGCAAATATTGGAAAACCTCAAGTTGCTTACAGAGAAACTATTAAAGAAACGGTTGAAGTTGAAGGTAAGTTTGTAAGACAAAGTGGTGGTAAGGGCCAATATGGACATGTATGGCTAAAATTAGAGCCTTTAGGTCTTGATGATGAATATGAATTTGTTGACAAAATAGTTGGTGGAGTAATACCAAAAGAATATATTCCTGCTGTAAACAAAGGGATACAAGAGCAAATGCAGAATGGAGTCATAGCAGGATATCCATTGTTAGCACTTAGAGCAACACTTTATGACGGCTCTTTTCACGACGTTGATTCTAATGAAATGGCATTTAAGATTGCAGGTTCAATGGCATTAAAAGAGGGTGCTAATAAGGCTAAACCTGCATTACTTGAGCCTATTATGAAAGTCGTAGTTGTTACGCCTGAAGAACATATGGGAGACGTTGTAGGAGATTTAAATAGAAGAAGAGGAATTATTTTAGGTATGGAAGATATAACTTCTGGTAAAGAAGTTTCCTCAGAAGTGCCTCTTGCTGAAATGTTTGGCTATGCCACTGACTTAAGATCACAAACTCAGGGTAGAGCTACTTTTACTATGGAATTCACAAAATATGGCGAAGTTCCAAGCAATATTGCTGAACAGTTAAAAACGGCTTAAAAACCTGAGATATAAATCTGGTCGATAATGTTGACATAATGGGCTCTACAAGCTTAGAATACGCCACATTTTGCGTTTTGCACGATGTAGAAAATTAATTTTAATAGGTTATAAATAGGGTAAATGGAGAATCAATCAATAAGAATAAGGCTAAAAGCTTTTGATTATAGATTAATTGATGCTTCGGCTAAATTAATAGTTGAGACTGTAAAAAAAACAGGCGCAATTATCAATGGACCAATACCATTACCTGTTAAAAAAGAAAGGACAACTGTATTAATTTCTCCGCATAAAGATAAAGATGCAAGAGATCAATACGAAATTGTTACTTATAAAAGATTAATGGATATTGTTAAACCAACTGATAAAACAGTTGACGCTTTGATGAAGTTAGATCTATCTTCAGCGGTAGATGTTCAAATAAGCACAGGACAATAAATTTTAACGCTAAAGCGGCCATAGAGGGTAAAGCCCCGTAAAAGGAGTAAAAATTGAGCATAGGCTTAATAGGAAAAAAATCCGGTATGTCACGTCTTTTTCTTGAAGACGGTGAATCTATCCCTGTAACAGCAATATCAGTTTGTGGCAATTTTGTTGCTGATATTAAAACCAAAGAAAATAATGGTTACAACGCTGTAGTATTATCAAAGTCCAAAAAACTTAATAATCTTTCAAAATCTCAGTCTGAATTTTTTAAAAAAAATAGTATAAATCCTGGCTCTTTATCAGAATTTAAAGTTGAAAATGGTATTGATACATTTGAGATAGGGAAACATATGACAGCTGATATTTTTGAAGTTGGACAATTTGTAGACATTACTGGTACATCAAAGGGTAAAGGATATGCAGGTGTCATAAAAAGACATAATTTTTCTATGCAAGATGCAACTCATGGTAACTCGTTAGCACATAGAGCTCATGGATCTATTGGACAATGTCAAACTCCTGGAAGAGTTTGGAAAGGTAAAAAAATGTCAGGACATATGGGTAATGTTCAAAAAACAGTTCAAAATTTAAAAATTGTTGAATTAGATGTTGAAAATAATGTTGTTTATGTAAAAGGAGCTGTACCAGGTTTTAATGGCTCTGAAATAAAAATTAAACCATCCCATAAAAAAACTAAAAAATCATGAAAATAGAGCTCTTATCAAATAGTAAAAATAAAGATATCTCTATATCTAATGAGGTCTTTAGTAAAGAATTCAACGAATCTTTAGTCCATCAAGCTGTTGTCAGCTTTATGGCAGCTGCTAGACAAGGTAGTGCCAAACAGAAAAATAGATCTGAAGTAAGAGGTGGTGGTAAGAAGCCATATAGGCAAAAAGGAACTGGCCGGGCAAGAGCAGGAACAATTAGAAGCCCCTTATGGAGAGGTGGAGGGGTTACTTTTGCAGCAAGACCAAGAGATTTCTCTAAAAAAATTAATAAGAAAATGTATCGAGCTGCTATAAAGTCTATATTTTCAGAGCTTGTTAGACAAAATAGACTTGTTGCGATTGAAAAACCAGTACTAGAAAAGCCAAAAACTAAAGAGATTGCAAATTTTTTGAAAGAATTTTCTTTGAGCAAAGTTTTAATTATTATCGATGAGACAGATATGAATTTATATCTTTCAGCAAGGAATATTCCAAATGTTGATGTAATTACCGTTAAAGAAATTAATCCTGTAAATCTAATTAAATCTCACAAAGTTGCGGTAACAAGTGAAGCCTTAAAGCAAATTGAGGAGTGGATAAATGTCTAAAGAAAAGTTATACACTCTTATAAAGTCTCCTATCATTACTGAACAAACTGCTCAGCTTGGTGAGTCTCTCAAACAAGTTGTATTTAAAGTTGATATTTCAGCTAACAAAAAAGAAATTAAAAAAGCTGTTGAAAAGCTTTTTAATGTTGAAGTTATTAAGGTTACAACCTCAGTTGTAAAGGGAAAAACAAAAAGAAACAGATTTGGCTTGTATAAAAAATCAGACTACAAAAAAGCTTTTGTATCTATAAGTGAAGGGTCTGAAATCCAGTTTGAGGGTATAAACTAATGGCTATTGTTAAATCAAAACCAACCAGTCCAGGCAGAAGAGGACTTATATCTATAAAATCTGATTTATATAAAGGTAAGCCTCATAAATCTTTGACTCAAGCAAAAGCTAAAAAAGGCGGCAGAAATAATAATGGAAGAATAACTGTCAGACATAAAGGCGGTGGGCATAAACAACATTATCGAGTAATTGATTTTAAGCGAAATAAATTTGATATTCCTGCAACCGTAGAAAGAATTGAATACGATCCAAATCGAACTGCTCACATAGCACTTCTTAAATATCTTGATGGTGAAAGAAGATATATTATTGCTCCTTCTAAATTAAAGGTTGGGGACAAGATTATATCTTCAGATAATTGTGAGATTAAAGTAGGAAATTCAATGAAGCTAAAAGATATCCCACTAGGAACTAATGTTCACTGTGTTGAATTAAAACCAGAAAAAGGAGCTCAATTAGCAAGAAGTGCTGGTACATCAGCTAGACTTGTTGCAAAAGAGGGAATATACGCAACTCTTAGACTTCAGTCTGGCGAATCCAGAAAAGTATTATGGGAATGTAGAGCAACTTTAGGAACAGTTTCAAATCAAGAAAGCAATCTAAAATCTCTTGGAAAAGCGGGTGCTAAAAGATGGAGAGGTGTAAGACCAACAGTCCGAGGTGTTGCTATGAACCCAGTTGATCACCCTCATGGTGGTGGTGAAGGACGGACCTCAGGTGGAAGACATCCATCCACACCTTGGGGAGTACCAACCAAAGGCTATAAGACTAGAAAAAATCAAAGAACTGATGATTTAATTATTAGAAGAAGAGGTAAAAAATAAAATGCCTAGATCATTGAAAAAAGGGCCTTTCGTTGATCTTTCATTACAAAAGAAAGTTGATGCTGCTATAGCAAATAATGATAAGAAGCCTATTAAAACTTGGTCTAGAAGATCAATGATTATTCCATCAATGGTTGGTTTGACAATATCCGTTCACAATGGCAGACAACATGTTCCAGTATTTATTAATGAAGACATGGTTGGCCATAAACTCGGCGAATTTGCAATGACTAGAACTTTTAAAATGCATTCAGGTGATAGGAAGGCTTAATAATGGAAACAAGAGCATACTTAAAAGGAACAAGATTATCACCTCAAAAAGCAGCATTAGTTGCTGATCAAATTCGAGGTAAGAAGGTCGACGAAGCTTTAGACTTCCTAATATTCAATAAACAAAAAGGCTCGGCAATAATGAAAAAATTACTAGAGTCAGCAATAGCTAATGCAGAAAATAACAATAATTCAGATATTGATAAGCTATCCATTAAAACAGTGATTGTTAATCAAGGTATGAGGCTCAAAAGAATGAAAGCTAGAGCGCGTGGCAGAGCAGATAGAATTATTAAGCCAACCTGTCATATTGAAATAATACTTACAGAGGTAGAAAAATAATGGGACAAAAAGTTAACCCTAATGGTTTTAGACTAGGAATATCTAAAAAGCAAAATGCTAATTGGTATGCAAAAGGCAAAGATTTTTCAAATAATTTAATACAAGATCTCAAAGTAAGAGAGTTTATTAATAACAGATTGAAAAACTCTTCGATAAGCAAAGTAGAACTTGAACGAAACGCTGATACCTTTATCGTAAACATTCATACAGCTAGGCCTGGAATAATTATTGGTAAACGTGGTGAAGAAATAGAAAATTTAAAGAAAAAAATAGAAAAAATTGTTAAAAGTTCTACTCAAATTAATATTAAGGAAGTTAGAAAGCCAGACTTAGATGCAAAGATTTTAGCTGAAGGAGTTGCTCAACAGTTAGAAAAAAGAGTCATGTTCAGAAGAGCTATGAAAAGAACTGTTCAGAGTGCTCTTAGACAGAGTGCAAAAGGAGTACGTATTGAAGTCTCTGGTAGGTTGAATGGTGCAGAAATTGCTAGAACAGAATGGTACAGGGAAGGAAGAGTACCACTTCATACGTTAAGAGCAGACATTGATTATGGAACTGCAGAAGCACTTACTACTTATGGAATTATTGGAGTCAAAGTTTGGGTTTATAGAGGAGAAATATCTGAAGATCCATATAAGACTGAATAGGGAGCTAGTTAAATTTTATGTTACAACCAAAACAAACTAAATTTAGAAAAATGCATAAAGGCCGAAATAGAGGCCTAGCACAAAACGGAAATACTATTGCGTTTGGTAGATTTGGTCTTGTTGCCTCTGACAGAGGAAGAATTACTGCTAGGCAAATAGAAGCTGCAAGAAGAGCAATGACTAGATATATTAAAAGAGGCGGAAACATTTGGATAAGAATTTTCCCAGATAAACCAATTACAAAAAAACCTTTAGAAGTAAGAATGGGTAAAGGTAAAGGTAACGTTGAATATTGGGTGGCTTTAGTACAGCCAGGAAAAATTATGTTTGAAATGGCAGGAGTTGAGGAGGAGCTTGCTAGAGAAGCTTTTAGGCTCGCTTCAGCAAAGCTACCAATTAAAACTCATTTTATTAAGAAGGATCTATAAATGAATAAAGAACTTATAGATTTAAGAAAAAAGAATATTGACCAGTTAAATGCTGAATTAATATCTGAAAGAGAGTCTCAGTTTAGTTTGAGAATTAAACATAAGACAGGACAGCTAAATGAAACGAGCGAGTTAAAAAAAGTGAGAAGAAAGATAGCAATGATAAAAACAGTTATAAATGAAATAAAACTAAAGGATAAAGAATAATGGAATCAACTAATCCTAGAATATTGACAGGGATTGTTACCAGCAACAAAGCTGACAAAACAATCACTGTTAAAGTTGAAAGGAAGGTAAAACATCCTATTTATGGCAAGGTTATAAAGAGAGCTACTAAAGTTCATGCGCATGATGAAAATAACATTGCCTCAGTTGGTGATATTGTTTCTGTAAAAGAATGCAGACCAATATCTAAGCTTAAAACATGGGTTTTAGTTAATGGCGATTCAGAAACAGTCTCGGAGGAAGAACAATGATTCAAATGCAGTCTCTCCTTAAAATTGCAGACAATAGTGGAGCAAGAAGTGTAATGTGCATTAAAGTTCTTGGTGGCTCTAAAAGAAGATATGCAAATATTGGGGACGTAATCAAAGTTGCTGTAAGAGAGGCAATACCAACAGGAAAAGTTAAAAAAGGACAGGTCGTGGATGCCCTAATTGTTAGATCTAAGAAAGGTGTTAGAAGACGGGACGGTTCTTTGATTAAGTTTGATGAAAATGCTGCTGTGCTGATTAATGCACAGAAGGCACCAATTGGCACTAGAGTATTTGGACCAGTTACGAGAGAGTTAAGAGAGGGCAAGCATATGAAGATATTATCACTTGCTCCAGAGGTTTTATAAGATGAACAAAGGCATTTTTCAAACTAAATTAAGAACAGGAGATGAAGTTATAGTAATTTCAGGTAAAGATGTGGGCAAAAAAGGTACATTGAGAGAAATATTAAAATCAAAAAATAAAGGCATTGTTACTGGCATAAATATGGTAAAAAAACATACCAAACCTAACCCTGAGATGGGAATTACTGGTGGAGTTGTTGAACAAGAAGCTGCTATGTCTTTGTCAAATTTAGCTATATGGAATCCAAAAAAGAAATCAAAAGACAAGATTGCATATTCAACTAGTAAAGAAGGTAAAAAAATAAGACTTTATAAATCTGATGGAGCTGAGATTAAGTAATGGCTAATTTAAAAGAAAAATATCACCAAGAATTGAGACCAGCTCTTAAAGAAGAGTTAGGGTTATCAAACATTATGGCTGTACCAAAATTGACAAAAGTGGTTATAAATATGGGCGTTGGTGAAGCTGCAAATGATAAAAAACATCTTGAGTCTGCATTGGATAATCTTACTGTAATATCTGGACAAAAACCTGTTGTTACTAGAGCAAGACAATCAGTTGCTAGTTTTAAAATTAGAGAAGGCTGGCCGTTAGGATGCAAAGTCACTTTGAGAGGTAATAAAATGTATGATTTTGTAGAAAGGCTTATCAAGATTGCTATTCCAAGAGAAAGAGATTTTAGAGGCTTAAATCCAAAATCTTTTGACCAACAAGGCAATTACTCCTTTGGCATAAAGGAACAAATTATTTTTCCTGAAATTAATTATGACAACATAGATAACATTAGAGGCATGGATGTATGTATTAATACATCTGCTCAGAACCAAGAAGATGCAAAAGCTTTACTAAAAGCTTTAAATTTTCCATTTAAACAATAGGTATTAGCATGGCAAAAAAATCAATGATAGCAAGAGAAGTCAAACGCATTAAAACTGTTGAAAAATATGCTGAAAAAAGGGCTGCTTTAAAAAAAGCAATGAATGATCAAAGTTTAAGCTCTGAAGAGAGGTATGAAGCGCGTGTCAAATTTCAGAAATTGCCAAGAAATGCTAGTCCATCAAGGGTTGTAAGAAGGTGTCAAGTAACAGGAAGACCTCATGCCGTATACAGAAAATTTGGCTTGAGCAGAATCAAGTTAAGAGAAGCTGCAATGAGAGGGGACATTCCTGGTTTAGTTAAATCAAGTTGGTGATATTATGAGTTTTCAAGATCCTATTTCAGACTGCTTAACAAGAATTAGAAATGGTTTAATGCGTGGAAAATCTAACGTATTTGTACCTTATTCAAAATTAAAACATGAACTTGTAAATGTTTTGGTCGCTGAGGGTTACTTAAAAAGTTGTGTGAAGACAGATGATTCTGTTTCTGAAAAACCAATGATCAATGTTGAACTTAAATATCACAATGAAGAACCAGTAATAAAAGAACTAAAAAGAATTAGTAAACCAAGTTTAAGAAAATATTCAAGTTCAACTTCATTAGATTCAGTTAAGAATGGACTTGGTTCTTATATTCTATCTACTAATCAAGGATTGATGACTGATAAAGATGCAAGAGCCAAAAATGTCGGTGGCGAAATTTTATGTGAGGTTTTTTAATGTCAAGAGTAGCTAAAAATCCAATTACAATTCCGGATAATGTTGATTTAAACATCAGTGAAAATGTTGTTATTGTGAAGGGTAGCAAAGGAGAGTTAGATTTTGTACTACCGGACACAATATCATTAGACGTTGCTGATAAAATTATAACTATTAAATATGATGAAGAAAATCAACAGTCCGTTGCACTTGCTGGAACCTCTCGGTCCTTGATTAATAATATGGTGATTGGTGTCTCAGAAGGTTTTGAAAAAAAACTTGAATTGATTGGAGTTGGTTATCGTGCCAAAGCATCTGGTAAGTTACTTGAGCTTACGTTAGGATTTTCACATCCTGTTAAGTATCAACTTCCAGATGAAGTTGAAGTTGAAACACCATCGCAGACAGAAGTAGTTTTAAAGAGTCATAATAAACAGATTTTAGGACAAGCTGCTGCTGAAATTAGATCTTTTAGACCTCCTGAGCCATACAAAGGTAAAGGTGTTAGATATGCTGATGAGCACGTTAAAAGAAAAGAGGCCAAAAAAGCTGCAGGGGCAGGAGCATAATGAGTATTAAAAATATTTCTAGATTAAGAAGAGCTAAAAAAACTAGGTCTAAAATCAAAGTACAAGACTCTCCTAGACTAAGTGTTTATAGATCATCACAACATTTTTATGCTCAAGTTTTCGATAGTTTAGGAACAAAAGTCATCGTTTCAGCATCAACTGCAGAAAAGGATAGCAAAGATAAGTCTAACAATATTGAAGCTGCTGCATCAGTTGGAAAAAGAGTTGCTGAGAGAGCTTTAGAAAATGGAATTAAAAAAGTTGTATTTGATAGATCTGGTTATAAGTATCATGGACGAATAAAAGCGTTAGCAGAATCTGCTCGAGAAGCAGGATTGGAGTTTTAAATAAATGAAAGAAAATAATGCAATGAATTCTCAGCAAGTTGATGCACTTGAAGAAAAACTAGTTCAAGTAAATAGAGTTGCTAAAGTAGTAAAAGGCGGACGTATTTTTGGCTTTACCGCACTTACAGTTGTTGGTGATGGAAAAGGTAGGGTTGGTTTTGGAAGAGGTAAGGCTAAAGAAGTACCAATTGCAATTCAAAAAGCAATGGAGAATGCTAGAAGGAGTATGGTAGAAGTTGAACTAAACAATACAACACTATGGTATCCAGTAAAAGCTAAGCATGGCTCTGCTAAAGTTTATATGCAGCCGGCTTCGGAAGGTACTGGAATAATTGCTGGGGGAGCTATGAGGGCAGTTTTAGAGTTAGCAGGCGTTCAGAATGTTTTAGCAAAATGCTATGGATCTACAAATCCAGTTAATGTTGTTAGGGCGACAATTAATGCTTTAAGTGCAATGGAATCCCCTGAAAAAGTTGCTACAAGAAGAGGCAAAAAAGTAGAAGAGCTATCATGAGTAAAGATCAAACAATAACTATTAAACTTGTGAAAAGTGGAATTGGTAGGATGAAAAATCACAAATTATGCATAAAGGGTTTGGGATTTAAAAAACTTCACCAAATTTTAACTATTGAAGATACTCCAAGTAACAGAGGAATGATTAATAAAATTTCTGACATGATAGAAATTCTGGAAAAGTAAAATGAGTAAAGAACAAAAAGAAATTTTGAAATTAAATACACTTTCTAGCAAAGGAACCAACAAAAATAGGAAAAGAGTAGGAAGAGGTATTGGATCTGGTACAGGCAAAACAGCTGGTAGAGGACATAAAGGTCAAAAATCAAGATCGGGTGGAAATATTAGAGCTGGATTCGAAGGCGGACAAATGCCATTACAAATGAGATTACCTAAATTTGGATTTTCTTCAAGAGTTAATAATCATTTCAAAGAAGTCAATGTTAAAAACATCGATGGAATGAAGCTTGTAAACATTGAAACATTAAAAGAAAAAAGACTGATAAGTAAAAGTATTAAGAAAGTTAAAATTTTCGGTGATACAGCGATCGAATCAAAAGTTACTGTTGAAGGCATAAAAGTTACTAAGGGCGCGAGAGCATCAATTGAAAAAGCTGGCGGAAAAGTTGAAGACAGTAAGTCTGATGCAAAAAATGAAAAGAAACAAACTAAAACTGAGGGTAATAACTCTTAATGTCTAATCAAAGTAACATGGGTGATCTTTGGAAGCGACTTAGGTTCGTTTTTTTTGCTATTTTAGTATATCGAATAGGAACACACATACCTATTCCTGGTATTGATCCTGATAGGTTAGCAGCATTATTTCAGCAAAACCAAGGAACAATTATTGAAATGTTTAATTTGTTTTCTGGCGGTGCTTTAGAAAGAATGAGTATTTTTGCTTTAAATGTTGTTCCTTATATTTCATCAGCAATTATTATGCAGCTTTTCTCAAACTCGATACCTTATTTGCAAGAGTTAAAAAAGGATGGCCAAGCTGGTAGAAATAAAATTACTCAATATACCAGATACGGTACGGCAATACTTGCCTTCATTCAAGCATCTGCTTTGGCAGTAACTCTTTCTGCAAGCGGACTTGCATATGTCCCTGGACCTACTTTTTTTGTTTCCGCAGTGTTCTCAGTAGTTGCAGGAACAATGTTCTTAATGTGGTTAGGAGAACAGGTATCCGATAGAGGTATTGGCAACGGAATTTCAATAATCATTGCAACAAGCATTCTTACAGGTATTCCAGGTGCAATTGGACAAGCATTAGAGCAGTCCAGACAAGGAGATCTCAGCATTCTTCTGTTAATAGGAATTGGTTTACTTTCAATGGCTGTGATTGCAGTAGTTGTTTTCATAGAAAGAGGACAGAGAAGAATTACTGTTAATTATGCTCAAAGACAACAGGGTAGAAGAATGATGCAAGCGCAACAGAGTCATCTTCCTTTTAAAGTAAATATGGCTGGTGTTATACCCGCTATATTTGCAAGTACTTTTTTATTATTCCCAGCCTCATTATCAACCTGGTTTGGAGAAAATGAGTCTTTGAGTTTTCTTCAAAGTTTTTCACTAGCTTTGAATCCAGGACAGCCTCTATATATATTAGTATTTGCAGGACTTATAATTAGCTTCTGTTTTATTTGGCTTGCATTAACATTTAACACAAAAGATGTTTCAGATAATCTTAAAAGATCAGGCGCCTATATTGCAGGAATAAGACCAGGTGAACAAACAGCCAACTATATTGATAATGTTTTAGCTAGATTAACTGTATTTGGAGCAATTTACTTAACTTTAATATGTCTTCTTCCTTTAGCGCTGATAAATTTTGCTGGAATTTCTCCAACAATTTCGATTGGAGGAACTTCAGTACTAATTATAGTGGTTGTGTTAATGGATTTTATGTCGCAAGTTCAATCACACATGATGTCATCGCAATACGCGTCATTGATGAAAAAAGCTAATCTAAAAAATTATAGAAGGTAATATGAAAGTAAAAGCATCAGTAAAAAAAATCTGTAGAAATTGCAAAATTGTAAGAAGAAAAGGTGTTCTGTATGTAATTTGCAGTTCAGATCCTAAACATAAGCAGAGGCAGGGATAAATATGGCTAGAATAGCAGGTGTAAATATACCAGAGAACAAACATGTTGAAATTTCTTTAACACATATTTTTGGTATTGGTAGAAAGACAGCTCAGAATATTTGTATAGATCTTAAAATTGATTATACAAAAAAGATATCTGATTTATCTGAGGAAGAGATCGAGAGTATCAGAACTGCTATTGGAAATTATGTAGTTGAGGGTGACTTAAGAAGAAATATAAGTACTAATATAAAAAGGTTACAAGACTTGGCAAGTTATAGAGGCATCAGGCATAGAAGAAAGCTCCCTACAAGAGGACAAAATACAAAAAATAATGCTAGAACAAGAAAAGGGCCTAAGAAGCCAATGAGAGGATAAATATGGCAGCAAAAGGAAAGAAAAATAAAAAAGTAGTGAATGATGGGGTGGCTCATATTCACTCGTCTTTTAACAATACTATTGTGACTATTACAGATAAACAAGGTAATACAATATGTTGGGCAACGTCAGGTGGATCTGGATTCAAAGGCTCAAGAAAAAGTACACCATTTGCAGCTCAAATTGCTGCCGATAAGGCAGGAAACGTAGCTAAAGAATTTGGCATGGTAAATTTAGATGTAAAAGTAAAAGGCCCGGGGGGCGGAAGAGAGTCTGCTATTAGAGCACTAAATGCTTGCGGCTTAAAGATCAAAAGCATAACCGATGTAACACCTTTACCCCATAACGGATGCCGACCATCCAAAAAAAGACGAGTTTAACGGAGATATAAATGGCTAGATACAGAGGACCATCATTAAGACTTTCAAGAAGAGAGGGCACAGACCTACTTTTAAAAAGTGGTGTTAGAGCAATTGAAACAAAATGTAGAACAGATGGTAATGGAGGATTAAAATCTCCAGGCGTTCACGGAGCAATGCGTGGAAGATTATCTGATTATGGTTTGCAGTTGAGAGAGAAACAAAAAGTTAGAAGAATATATGGAGTTCTTGAGAAACAATTTAGAAATTATTATAAAAAAGCTGCTTCATCAAAAGGGAATACAGGAGAAAATCTACTCTCTTTACTTGAGAAGAGGTTGGATAATGTTGTTTATAGAATGGGTTTTGGTTGTACTAGAGCAGAAGCAAGACAAATGGTTTCTCATAAGGCTTTTATGGTAAACGGAAGTACTGTAAACATCCCTTCTTACCAGGTACAACCTGGTGATGAGATTGAGGTTAGAGAATCTAAAAAAGGTCATCTAAGGATTGCTGCTGCACTTAAGATTGCAGCTACTCGAGAAGAGTGTGATTGGCTTGAAGTTGATGATAAAAATTTAAAAGGAGTATTTAAATCAGTACCTGATAGAACTGATTTAAGTGCAGAAATTAACGAAAATCTTATTGTTGAGCTTTACTCAAAATAATATAAAAGAGGCGGAGAAAATTATGCAAACATCAGTAATAGATCTATTAGTACCAACTGAGATTCAAGTTGACGATGTATCATCAACTTTATCTAAGGTAACACTTGAGCCCCTAGAGCGTGGATTTGGCCATACTTTAGGAAATGCACTGAGAAGAATATTATTATCATCTATGCCTGGAGCTGCTGTCACTGACGTAGCAATAGAGGGTATTTCACATGAATACAGCACCATTGAAGGCGTTAGAGAGGATGTTATAGATATTCTCTTAAATATAAAAGATATGCCTATAAAGCTTATTGAAGGAGATGCTGCTGAAATAATTCTAGACGTTACAGGGCCATGTGATGTTTTAGCTTCATCTTTTGCTGCACCGGGTAATTTAGAGCTTGTCGATCAAGATTTTCATATTGCAACTATAGTCGATAAGGTTAATCTTAAAATGACATTAACAGTTAAAACTGGAAGAGGTTATGAGCCGGCAGATTTAAGAGAAGATGAAGACAGAGCAGTTGGAGCATTAAAGGTAGATGCTTCATATAGCCCGGTTAGAAGAGTTTCATATACAGTAGATAATGCAAGATCTGGAAAAAGAACTGACTTGGATAAATTAGTAATTGAGTTAGAAACAGATGGTACTCTTGATCCAAAGATGGCTATAGAACACTCAGCAACTATTCTTCAACAGCAATTGGGAGCTTTTGTTGATCTTGATGCTATAGCTGAACAAGAAGCTAAGAAGGATCAAAACGATTTTGATCCAATATTATTAAGATCAATAGAAGAGTTAGAGCTAACAGTTAGATCAACAAATTGTTTAAAAGCTGAAAGTATTTTCTTAATAGGCGATCTTATTCATAGATCTGAATTTGATTTACTAAAAACACCAAATCTTGGAAAAAAATCTTTGAATGAAATTAAAGATGTTCTGGCTTCTAAAAATTTATCTTTAGGAATGAATGTTGAAAACTGGCCACCAGTAGGATAAAAAAAATGAGACATAAGAAATCAGGAAGGAAACTAAATAGAAATTCTGCACATAGGAAAGCTTTATTTAAAAATTTGGCTATCGCATTGATAGAACAGGATATTATTAAAACTACTTTACCTAAAGCTAAAGAGTTAAGAAGTTTTATTGAACCTTTAATAACAATGGCTAAGGCTGATAATGTTGCAAATAGAAGACACGTATTTAGTAAATTACGCTCGGATTCTGCTGTAGCAAAATTATTTTCAGAAGTTTCTGTTAATGCAAAAGATAGAAAAGGTGGTTACACCAGAATAATTAAAGCAGGTTTTCGACCAGGTGATAAAGCAGACATGGCTTACATCGAGCTTGTTGACAGACAAACTGATCTAGATGAATCTGTGGAAGAGCCGGTATTGAAAGAAGAAGATTCAGCTGCTTAATCAAGAGTTTCTTTTAAAAACTTACCTGTAAAAGATTTCTTTATTTTTGCAACAGCTTCTGGCGTCCCTTCTGCAACGATTTCGCCTCCATCTGAACCTCCCTCTGGGCCAAGATCTATAATCCAATCAGCAGTTTTGATTACATCTAAGTTATGTTCTATAACAACAACAGTATTTCCCTGTTCCTTCAGTCTATTAAGAACTTTTAGTAAAAGTTCGATATCGGCAAAATGCAATCCAGTAGTTGGTTCATCCAAGACAAATAGAGTCTTGCCTGTGCTTCTTTTGGATAACTCTTTTGCTAATTTTATTCTCTGTGCCTCACCTCCCGATAGCGTCAAAGCAGATTGGCCAAGTGTAATATATCCAAGACCAACGTCATTGAGCGTTAGTAACTTTTTCTTTATTGCTGGATGAGCATCAAAAAAATTCAAAGCATCTTCAACGGTCATATCTAAAATATCACTAATATTTTTATCTTTGTACTTTATTTCTAGTGTTTGTTCGTTATATCTCTTTCCATTACAAACATCACATTTAACATAAACATCGGCAAGGAAATGCATTTCAACCTTAATCATGCCATCGCCTTGACATGCCTCACACCTTCCACCTTTAACATTAAAACTAAACCTACCAGGCTTATATCCTCTTGAACGAGCTTCTACTGTTTGTGATAAAAGATCTCTGATATGCGAAAAAAGCCCTGTATAAGTTGCAGGATTAGATCTTGGCGTTCTTCCAATAGGGGATTGGTCAATATTTATTACCTTATCAAGATATTCTAGCCCCTCAATTTTTTCACATTTTATTTCTTTTGAAAGCTTTGATTTATTGAGAATGAAAGAACTTATTGGCAAAAGAGTCTGATTTATCAATGAAGATTTTCCAGATCCTGATACTCCTGTAATACATGTAAATAGGCCTACTGGAATATCGACAGAAACCTTTTTTAAATTATTCTCGAAGGCCTCAATTATTTTTATTTTTTCGTTTTTTATTTTTAATCTTTTTTTAGGTACTTTGATTTTCCTTTTACCTGATAAGTATTTTGCAGTTATAGAGTTTTTATTTTTTAAAATAGCATCAATATTTCCTTGGGCACATATTTCACCACCATGCTTACCAGCTCCAGGACCAATATCAATTATGTGATCAGCAGATCTGATTGCCTCCTCATCATGTTCAACAACAATTACAGTGTTTCCAAGTTCTTTGAGATTGTTTAATGTTTTAATTAGTTTTGTATTATCTCTTTGATGAAGACCTATTGATGGCTCATCTAGGACATATGTAACTCCCACAAGACCAGAACCAATTTGACTTGCTAATCTAATTCGTTGAGCTTCACCACCTGATAATGTTTCAGCACTTCTATCAAGAGTAAGATAGCTTAGTCCAACATCTTTTAGAAAAGTTAATCTATCTGTGATTTCTTTTACTATCTTTTCAGCAATCTTTTCTTTTGAACCCTCTAACTTTATATTTTTGAAGAAGCCTAAACAATCACTAATTTTCATTGAAGTAATATTATGAATTTGAGTATTATTTATAAAAACATTACGGGCGTATGTATTTAATCTGGATCCGTCGCATTCATCACAAATGCTCTCTGAGGTTAGCTTTGAAAGCTCCTCGCGTATGTACTCAGAATCTGTTTCTTTAAATCTTCTTTCTGTAGAGGGTAAAATACCTTCAAACCTATGCTTTCTTATAATCCTGCTTCCACTTCTGAATCTATGCGAGAAATCAATTTTTTCTTTAGTGCCCCACAAAATAATATCTTTAATTTTTTGTGGATAATCTTTCCATTTAGTAGTGAGAGAAAAATCAAAATGATTGCTCAAACATTTAAGTTGATAATAATAAAATCTATTCCTCCTTGTCCAACCTTTAATGGCACCGTTTGCAATAGAGACTTCATCATCTTGAATTAACTTCTTCTCACTAAAAAATTGAATTACACCCAGGCCATCACATCGGGGACATGCTCCATGAGGATTGTTAAAAGAAAACATTCTTGGTTCAAGCTCAGGAATTGAGTATCCACATTGTGAACAAGAAAAATTAGATGAATATAAATGAACATGATTTGAATCGATTTCTTCCACCTCAATCAATCCCTCAGACAAAATCAAAGATGTTTCTATAGATTCAGATATGCGTGATCTAATATCATTTCCAGGCTTAATGACTAATCTATCTATAACAGCCGAGATATTATGTTTTTTATTTTTTTCTAGGCTTGGAAACTCTTCAATAGGATAAACCACATCATTGACTTTAACTCTTACGTAGCCGCTTTTACGAAGGTCCTCATATATTCCTAAGTGCTCACCTTTTTTATCTCTGATGATAGGCGACATCATCATTATTTTTGTGCCTTCGTTTAGCTTAAGAATCTCATCACAGATTTCTGATACAGTTTTTGCACTTAGCTCCTCACCATGATCTGGACATTTTGGCGTGCCAATTCTTGAGTACAAAAGTCTAAGGTAATCATATATTTCTGTAACAGTACCCACTGTTGATCTTGGATTATGAGATGTAGCTTTTTGCTCAATTGATATTGCAGGCGAAAGACCGTCTATTTGATCGACATCAGGTTTTTCCATCATAGATAAAAATCTTCTTGCATAGGTTGATAGAGATTCAACATATCTTCTTTGACCTTCAGCATAAAGGGTATCAAAAGCCAGTGATGACTTACCAGAGCCTGAAAGACCAGTAATAACAACTATTTTGTTTCTTGGTATTTCGAGGCTGACATTCTTTAGATTATGCGTTCTTGCGCCTTTAATAAAAATATTATCCATTGAATATAAAAATTCCGTGATGAAAAAATTAAATTAGGTTAAACTTCAATGAATATTATAAGAGGTAATTATGAGTAAAAGTGTAAATAAAGTAATTTTAGTTGGGAATCTTACTCGAGATCCTGAGACAAGTTATCGTCAAGAACTAGCAATTGCTAAATTAGGTATCGCTACCAATGAAAGAAGGAAAGATCAAAGCACAGGAGAGTGGAAAGATATGCCCGAATTTCACAATGTTACCTTTTTTGGAAAACTAGGAGAGATAGTCGAAAAGTATCTTAAGAAAGGATCAAAGATATATGTTGAAGGCAGTCTAAGAACCTCAAGCTGGGACGATAAAGAAACAGGTGTAAAAAAATACAGAACTGAGGTAATTGGTAATGAATTATTGATGCTAGGTGGCAACCCTCAAGGTCAGCAATCAAATGATTTTGAATCTCAATCATCTGATTCGGATACGCCGTTTCCTAATGATGATAATGAATCAGGCCTAACTGACGAAGAAATTCCATTTTAATTTTGTTGAAAGAATATAAAACTATTATTCTTGAAGAATCGAATTCTGTTGGCATCTTAAAACTCAATAGACCAAAAAAATTAAATGCTTTTAATATGCAAATGTTGAAAGACATGCTTGATGCTATTGATTTGGTAAATAAAAATGACAACCTAAAATCTTTAATAATTAGTGGTAATGGTAAAGCTTTTTGTGCAGGAGCTGACTTGTCTTTAGGTGAAAATACATTTGATAATGGATTTGACACTAAATCAAGTCATGAAGCAGACTTCAGAAGAGATGCTGGAGGTATTCTCGCTTTAAAAATATATAATTCACTCAAACCTGTTATTGCTGCAAGTAATGGTGCAGCAGTTGGAGTAGGAGCTACAATGCAATTGCCGGCGGATATAAGAATTGCAACAAGCAATTCAAGATATGGTTTCGTTTTTGCAAAGAGAGGTATTGTGCCAGACGGTTGTGCAAGTTGGTTTTTACCAAAAATAATTGGAATACCGAGAGCACTTGAGCTATGTTATTCTGGGAGAGTAATTAATTCTGATGAAGCACTTAAATTAGGACTTGTAGATTACTTGGTAGAAGAAGATCAATTATTAGATACAGCATTTGAGTTAAGCGATCTTTACTTAAATTCTTCATCACCGGTATCAGTTGCCATGACAAGACATATGATATGGTCGCTATCTGCTGAAGATTCTCCCGAGAACGCTCACATAATTGAGAGTAAATTAATTAACTCTAGAGGCGCGTCCAAAGATGCTAAAGAAGGAGTAATGTCATTTCTTGAAAAAAGGGATGCAAAATTTTCTAATAAAATATCAAGTGACCTTCCTGACGATTTCCCATGGAGAAAATCAATTTTTAAAGCAGATAAATGACTACTTTATGATTTTTGAGCCATATAAATTAAAAAATATAACACTGAGAAATAGAGTTGTAATGGCGCCTATGACCAGAAATCAATCTCCTGGAGGAATACCAACACAAGATGTAGTTTCCTATTATTCAAGAAGATCTAAAGCAGAAGTTGGTTTAATAATTACTGAGGGAATAGAGGTTAGCCATAAAGCTTCAAGTGCATATCCAAATGTACCAAGATTAGATACTGAAAATGCAAGAGAAGGCTGGAAAAAGGTAGTTAATGGTATAAAAAAACATGATGGCTCTGTGATTGCACAGCTATGGCATTGTGGGGGCTTTAGAAAGCTTGGAATGCAACCCGACCCTGAAGTGCCTGGATATACTGCATCTGGTCTTGTTAAGCCTGGCAAAAAAGTTGCACATGAGATGACATTAGAAGACATTAAAGAAACAATCGAAGCATATGCATCTGATGCAAAAATATGTGAAGAATTGGGGTTTGATGGTATTGAAATTCACGGCGCGCATGGATATCTTATTGATAATTTTTTTTGGAGCGGGACTAATATTAGAGATGATCAGTATGGAGGCACTCTAGAAAAGAGATCTAAGTTTGTTGTAGATATTATAAAAGCAATAAGAGATCAAGTTAGTAATGAATTTATAGTTGGTTTAAGGTTCTCACAATGGAAGCAACATGACTTTGAAGCAAAGTTAGCATTAAATCCAGAAGAACTTAAAAAAGTTTTAATAGAGCCTGTTAACTCTGGTTTAGATTATGTTCACTCGAGTATGAGAAGATTTTGGGAAAAAGAATTTGAGAACTCCGAGGAAAATCTAGCATATTGGACTAAAAAAATTACCAAAATACCTACTATTGGTGTTGGCAGTGTAGGATTAGATTCAGATTTTGTAGATATGACAGCTCCAGCATCACCAACAAGTATTGAAAGAGCTATTGAAGATATATCTAAAAATAAATATGACATGATAGCAGTAGGAAGAGCTCTGCTATCTGATCCTGAATGGGTTTTGAAGATGAAAGAGGGAAGATTAAACGATGTTATTCCCTATACTAAAGAAGCGCTTCTAAATTTATACTAGTACTTGCTTATAACAAGACTTGCGTTTGTTCCTCCAAACCCAAAAGAATTACTTAAAATATTTTTAATATTTGCCTCTCTTGTTTCTCTAACAATATCCAAACCTTGAGCTTCATCACACAAATTATCAATATTAATTGATGGCGCAATGAAATTTTCATTAATCATCATAACTGAATATATTGCTTCATGAGCGCCTGTTGCACCAAGTGAATGTCCTGTCATTGATTTGGTTGAACTTATCATTGGAGCATTTGAACCAAATAATTCTTTGATTGCATTAAGTTCAGCAACATCTCCAACAGGAGTGCTTGTGCCATGGGTATTGATGTAGTCAATTTCTGATTTCATCTCCTTAATTGCGCCATCCATGCATCTTATTGCTCCTTCACCAGATGGTGCTACCATGTCATAACCATCTGAATTTGCAAAGTATCCTGAAAGCTTTGCAAGAATGTGTGCTCCTCTTTTTTTTGCATGCTCCTCTTCCTCCAAGATTAACATTCCTGCTCCACCAGATATAACAAAACCATCTCTATTAGAATCATAAGGTCTCGATGCTATTGTTGGATCTGCGTTAAAATTAGACGACAATGCTCCCATTGCATCAAATAAGCATGAAGAACTCCAATGTTCATCATCACTTCCACCAGCAATGATTATGTCCTGTTGACCATTTTTGATTAAATCGGCTGCGTGCCCTATACAGTGAGCGCTGGTTGCGCAAGCAGAAGATATTGAATAATTGATGCCTTTTAATTTTAGAGCAGTCGCAATTATTGCTGAAATTGAACTCGACATACTTTTGGTAACACCATAAGGCCCAATTCTTTTTGGCCCTCTGTTTCTTGCAATATCACCACTTTCAACCATTATTCTTGTTGATGCTCCTCCTGATCCTGCGACTATTCCAATCCTTGGATTATCAAGATAATTATTATCGACACCTGCCATTTTTAATGCATCAATCGTTGCTAGATAAGCATATCCTGCAGATTCGCCCATAAATCTTAGCAATTTTCTATCGATATACTCTGATAAATCAATCTTAATAGAACCTGAAACACAGCTTCTAAAATTCATCTCATCATATGTTTCATTGAATATGATTCCGGATTTACCCTCTTGAAGATTTTTGAGAACAGAATTGTATTCGTTTCCAATACAAGATTTAATTCCCAAACCTGTTATTACTACATTTTTCATCAAAAATTACTAGGATCTTTAAACAAACCCACCTTTAATTTATCTGCACTATATATTTTTTTATCATCAACTAACATTTCGCCATCTGCAAGACCAACAATAGCTCCACGATTTATTACTCTTTTAATGTCGAGTCTATAAGTTACTTTCTTTGCTTTAGGAAGTACTTGCCCAAAAAATTTTACGTTTTCTGCTCCAAGAGCTCTTCCAATTCCTGGCAACCCAGTCCATAACAAATAAAAACCTAGCAGTTGCCACATAGCATCTAAGCCAAGACAACCAGGCATTACCGGATCTTCTTTAAAGTGACATTTAAAGAACCACAATTCAGGATTGATGTTTAAAACTGCTTCAATAGAGCCTTTTTTATAAGCTCCCGAAAAATCATCAATATTTGTAATTTCATCAAACATCAACATTTGATCTGAAGGAAGCCTACCATCTCCATCTTTAGTGAATAACTCCCCGTTTGAGCATGCTACTAAATCATCTTTAGTATAGGAGTTTTGTGGACTAAACATTATTTTTCTCTATTAAGTGCTATATTGGCTAATTCTATCATTTCTTGCCTAATGAATTGATTATTTATAGTCTTTGCAGCATCTATTGAACTTGTATAAAACTTCTCAGCCAACTGTTGAGTTTTTGTTAAACCATTTAATTTAGATATTAATGCAAGAACTTTTTTTTCGTTAAGTCTTTGATTACCAAGAAAACTAATAAGTTGTTTTTTATCTTTCTGACTTGAGTTCTTTAATGCAAAAAAGAAAGGATATGTTATTTTGCCCTCTTTAAGGTCTTGAAAAGACTGTTTTCCAGTTTTTGGACTATTAGAGTAATCTAATAAGTCATCTTTAATCTGAAATAATATACCTATATTTTTTGCAGACTCACCAATATTTTTAATAAAGTTTTTATTAGCGCCTGCTAACATAGCACCTGTTTTTGCAGAAGCCTCAAAGAGCCTGCCTGTTTTAAAATAGCTAATTTTTTTTAATTTATTTAATGATATTTTAATATTACTTATAGCATCTAATTGGATGAGCTCTCCTTGTGAAATATCATTAGTAGCATCTGCAAGTTCTGCCAAGATATCTTTTTTTCCAATCTCCACCATCAACATAAATGCTTTTGAATAAATATAATCTCCAATTAGAACTCCATGAGCATTTGACCATAAACTATTAACGGACATAGCACCTCGCCTAGTTGAAGCATTATCAACAACATCATCATGAACAAGTGTTGCAGTATGAAGAAGCTCAATTATTGATGCAAGTTTATATCTATAACTATTTTTGCTTGAAGATGAAGCTATTAAGTTAAGCCTGGAGCGAATTTTTTTACCATCTGATTTAAATATATAGTTATAGAGCCTTAAGATCATTTTTTCTTTGTTTATGTCACTTTTTATTAACTTTTCAACAGCTTTAAGTTCTTTTGTGATGTCAATATTTACAGTCATTTACCTATATTTTTTTATTCAAAATTTGCATTAAGTATTGATAATTTTTCCATTAAAGCGTATATTTTGCGAGCTTTTAAGGATTATATTATGTATGCAGTAATTGAAACAGGTGGTAAACAACATAAAGTTAAAAAAGGGATGATATTGTCTGTTGATTTACTTAAAGATGATGTTGGAAAAAAGATTACCTTTGATAATGTATTATTGTATGTAGATGGAGATAAAGTAGAAGTTGGTCAGCCTTATTTATCGAATGTTAAAGTAACTGCAGAAGTAAAAGATACTGTTAAGGGCGAAAAGATTTCTATTTTACGTTTTAGACGAAGAAAGCATAGTATGAGGAAGATTGGGCATAGATCAAAGTATACACAAATTGAAATAAAGAACATAAAGCTAGAGAGTAAATAATGGCACATAAAAAAGCAGGTGGTTCAAGTAAGAACGGTAGAGATTCTAATTCCAAAAGATTGGGTGTGAAAAGGTTTGGTGGACAGTTTGTGAAAGCTGGTGAAATCCTAATTCGTCAAAGAGGTACTAGTACTCATCCCGGTCTTAATGTTGGTATTGGCAAAGACGATACTTTATTTGCTAAATCTGAAGGTATTGTTCAGTTTACTTACAAAGGACCAAAAAAAAGGAAAACAGCTAACGTTATTCCTCAATAACTATTCAAAATGAATTTCATTGATGAGGCCTATCTCGAGATCAAGGCAGGGGATGGTGGGTCTGGTGCATCTAGCTTCAGAAGAGAAAAATATATACCTTTTGGAGGCCCAGATGGAGGAGACGGCGGAAAAGGTGGAGATATATACTTTAAGGTAAACTTAAATATTAATACCTTAGTAGACTTCCAAAATAAAAAAGTTTTCAATGCTCAAAATGGGCAAAGAGGAGCCGGAAAAAATAAATTTGGTGCTGCAGGAGATGATTTAATTATTGAGATACCTAAAGGAACAGTGATTTATGACAGTAACACTAATGAAGAGCTCATTGATTGTACGGATGAATCATCTAAATATTTAATTGCGAAGGGGGGTGATGGAGGCCTTGGTAATGCTAAATTTAAATCAAGTACAAATCAGGCTCCAAGAAAGTGTACACCAGGCTTTGAAGGTGAAAGAAGGTCTTTAAGGTTAGAATTAAAATCTCTTGCAGATGTGGGATTAGTTGGTTTTCCAAACGCAGGTAAGTCTACTTTTCTAAATACTGTTTCAAGTGCGAAACCTAAAATAGGCGATTATCCTTTCACTACTCTGAGACCCCATTTAGGAGCTATAAAAGGCAAGGAATCTAGTTATGTTATTGCTGATATTCCTGGATTAATAGAGGGAGCTTCTGATGGAGCAGGCCTAGGTATAAAATTTTTAAAACATATTTCAAGAACAGGAATACTTTTAATTTTTGTGGACCTTTTTTCATTAGAAAATATCGAGCCAATTGATCAAGTAATATTACTTAAAAAAGAATTAGATTCTTTTGGAGATAATTTAACCCAAAAAGTGTCATGGATTGTATGCAATAAAATTGATCTTTTACAAGAAACAAAAATAAATGAAATCTTAAAGGAAATTGAAGAAAAGCTGCAAGTTACAAAAGAAGAAATTTTCTTTATTTCAGCAGCGACCGGAGAGGGTACGGAATTTTTGCTTAAGTCTCTTGAATCAGAGATATATAAAAATAAGAGGCCTTAACCCAAATTTTTAATAGCTTTTGAGAGTCTGCTCTTTGTTCTTGCAGCAGCATTTTTATGTATTACTTTTTTAGAAGCTGCAGTATCAATAATTTTTTGAGCTTTCTTAAAAGAATCACTTGCTTTTGCTTTGTCATTGGCATCAATATCAGCTTTAACTGCTTTTACTGCAGTTCTGACAACGGATCTTTGAGCATGTCTGAGTTTGTATCTATCAGAATTTTGTCTTGCTCTTTTAATTGCTTGTTTTGAATTAGCCATATTTTTTAAAATTTAGGTCGCTAGTTTAATTATCTTAAGAGTTAATGTCTATTATTTTTGAAGAAAAAACGGCAACTATTAACCATAGCTGCCGTTACGATTTTGATCAAAACTTATAAACCAACTCAGCTCCGACAATTTTACCCTTTGCTAGAGGTGCAAAAGTTCCTCCGAAGGATAAATTAGTATCCCCACCATGCTTAACTTCGTTTGAAAGATTTTTACCATAAATACCTATATTTATTTTCCCATCTGATGAATAAATATCGTAACCAAAATTTAGAATATCTTGTTCGTTAATAAACCCCTGATTGTTTTCGTTATAGTAAGATTTATCTCTATGGTAATAACTTATCCTAGTAATAGATCTCCATGTTCCCAGGTTACCGTCTATGTTAAATCCTAAGCTATAAGTAAGAGGCGCAGCTCTAGGCACCTCTAAAGCATAATCAAGAGCATCAATTATAAAATCACCAGTTAAATCTGATATTAGGTTTTTATATTTAGAATGAACATAACCTAATGAAGCAACCATAGTTACGGTATCTGCTATGGTATACACTCCATCAATTTCAAACCCTCTATATTCAATGTCTCCAGCATTTTTAACTACCTGAGCAACACCACTGACAGGATCTTGAATGTTGGTCATTCTTTGTGAATCATCAACAACTGTATTGAAAAAAGCCCAATTTAATCTGCCTTTTTCAAAATCTGTTTTCATACCAAATTCAAGCGTTTCTACTGTTTCATCATCTGCTTTTGGTGATGCGTCAGGGAAGGTTGCTAAATCAACACTATTCCTTAAGTTATAACCTCCTGACTTAAATACTCTCGTCCAATAACCGTACATCATTGAACTCTCACCAGCATTATATGTAAAACCAATCTTGGGAGATGTTGTTTTCCATGAATCATTGTCAATATAATCAAATGGACATGTTCCAGCAGGGACGCTACATGGTGGTGAAGCACCAACTGAAACATTTCTATTTATTGAAGCCAGATGAATCTCTTTTTCTTCATCTGTCAATCTGAAGCCTATATTCAATGAAAGATCATCACTTACGGCGTAATCTAAAGTAGTAAATAAAGCCGTTTGCTCTACATTATGCAGACCACCACCTGATTGCCATAGATATATTCCTGGTGAACCTGCAGCAGCATATAAAGCTCCTCTTAAAGCTCTATTGTCCCAAACCATAACGTCACCTTCATACATGAAGAGGCCGCTTGTAATATCAAGTTTTTCTGTTAGAGATCCAGAGTATCTTAATTCATTACTAATTTGTTCCATAGAAGAAGAACCAGGCGCATCAAAAAAACTAATTGATCTTGCGTCAACATCAAGATCCACCTCTAATGAATACTCTCTTTTACCAAAAACGTTTGTCCAGGTTCCATTATCTCCATGCCAATTCATTGTTACAGTTACAAAATCAGTTTCAGACTTTTGAAAACCAGGATTATCGATATTAAAGTCAAGTGAATTTCTATCAAAGGTACTATTTGGTGCCGGTACAGCTGCGCCATCATCTGCCTGACAACCAGTGCCGTTAGCTCCTAAATGACATTGTGCGGCAGGACCACTTCCATCTTGATCACTATTTTCCATTCTAAGAGCCATATCAAAAGAATCACTAGGCTCATATAAAAAGGCTAACCTAACGGTATCTTGTTCAAATTGACCATGATTAGATCCATCATAAGAATTTTTAAAGTATCCAGAATCATCACTTCTATGAATACTTATTTTTGCTTTTAAATTGTCACTTACAGGACCTGAATAACTATATTGCATGATATTGTTATTACCACCAGGACCTCCACCTTCAACAGCTAATCTTGCTTTTTGTTTAATTTCATCTCCAGGAAGAGCAGTATTCACAAGTATTACTCCGCCAGTAGAGTTTTTTCCAAACAATGTTCCTTGTGGACCTCTTAATACTTCAATACTTTCTAGATCAAACATATCAAAGACCATTCCTGCACTAACACCCATGTAAACACCATCAACAACAATGGCCACAGCTGGCTCCACTGATGCAATAGATGAGTTAATACCAATCCCCCTGATGCTAAAATTTTGTGTACCTTTTGTTGTACCTATGTCATCCATCGCAACATTAGGCATTCCAACGGCCAAATCATTAAAGTCTCTAAATTTTAATATTTCTAATTGCTCTTGACTCATTGCCGAAAGTGCAACAGGTACATCCTGTGCTGATTCTTCCTTCTTTCTAGCAGTCACAACAACTTCTTCAATAAGTACATTGCTTGATAAACCTGTTTCAGTATCTTGGGCACTGGTGCTCATAGTAAATATTAGAAATGCGGGCAATGCTATCAATAACTTTGAGAAATTTTTCATAAAGCCTCCTTTAAATTTTAATTAGTGTATTGAAATATAAATCTGCAATTATTATAGCAATTCAAGTTACTAATGAATAACCATATAGCCTATTGACAACTATGGTATGTTATTAAATAACACTTTTAGGGATATAAAATGCAAAATAATTTTAACAGATTGCCTGTTACTGTATTGTCTGGTTTTTTAGGGGCTGGTAAAACCACAGTATTAAGCCACATATTAAATAATCGTGAAAATAAAAAAGTCGCTGTTATTGTTAATGATATGAGTGAAATTAATATTGATGCATCTATGGTAAATAATGAAGTTTCTTTAAATCATAGTGAGGAAAAGCTTGTAGAAATGAGTAATGGCTGTATCTGTTGTACACTTCGGGAGGATTTACTTCTAGAAGTAAATAAATTAGCTAAAGATAAAAAATTTGATTATCTTGTTATTGAGTCAACAGGTATATCAGAGCCTCTTCCGGTAGCTGAAACTTTCACATTTGCCGATGAAAAAGGGGTATCACTTTCAGATGTAGCAAGGTTAGATACTATGGTTACAGTAGTAGACGCATTTAACTTCTTAAAAGATTATGACGATGCAAAATATCTTCAAGATACTGGTGAATCTCTTGGCGAAGATGATGAGCGAAGCGTAGCAGACTTACTAGTTGATCAAGTTGAATTTTCTGATGTTATTTTAATAAGTAAAATCGATCTTGTTGATCAAAGCGATTTACATAAATTAAAGGGTATTTTAAGAAGCCTTAATACCACTGCAAAAATAATTCCCATCACTAAAGGTCAGGTTGAAATCGACGATGTCTTAAATACAGGACTATTTAATTTCGACAAAGCGCAAGAGGCGCCGGGATGGCTAAAAGAAATGAGAGGCGATCATACTCCTGAAACTGAGGAGTATGGTATTTCTAGCTTTACCTTTGTTGCTCGTCGTCCTTTTTATCCTGATAAATTTTATGAATTTGTTCATAACACAAATAAATTTGGAAAGTTAATTCGTTCTAAAGGATATTTTTGGCTCGGTTCTCGTCTTGAATATGCTGGACAATGGAGCCAGGCTGGTGGAATTGCTCGATATGGTTTTGCTGGAATGTTTTGGAAATCTGTTCCAAAACAAAATTGGCCAACAGATGAGGAATCTTTAAAGATAATTAAACAAAACTGGGAAGAACCTTTTGGAGATATGCGTCAAGAATTAGTCTTTATTGGTCAAGGACTTGATAAGGATGCAATGATCGGTGCTCTTGAGAATTGTCTTGTAACAGAAGACGATTTGCTTAAGGGAGAAGAATTTTGGACAACATTGAACGATCCTTTCCCACCTTGGCAAGAGATTTAAAGAAATGGTGGAGGCGGCGGGAATTGAACCCGCGTCCGCTAATCCTTCAGCCTAACTTCTACATGCTTAGCTCATTCTATTATTTTTAACTTTTATTACCCGAAGAGCAGGGCATAAAAGCTAGCTTGATTAAGTTTTACCAAACTATATCCAAGCAATATAGCTTGGCTAGACTGTGTGTTTAGCCGATGCTTCAAACCACAGTCAATTCTTACATCGGTTAGCATTAAGCTGCTAAAGCGTAGTTGTCGTTATTTGCAACTATTTTTTTTGTAGTATGTTTTACAAGAATTACTACAATCTTGGCATGCGCTTCGGAGTCCAGTAGAAACGTCGAACCCTATTCGCCCCCATAAGGAAGGGCATTATACATTAATATTTTTTTTGATTCGATTAGGAAAACTTTTTTGAATTTTTGAGAATTCTTCCTTGATCTCGCTCCCAATCTCTTTTTTTGATGTCTTCTCTTTGATCCCTGTGTTTTTTACCTTGGCCCATTGCAATATCACATTTAATAAGATTATCTTTCCAATATATTCTGGTTAATACACAGGTAAGGCCTTTTTCACCTTTCAATCTTTCTATTTTGGCAATTTCTTTTTTATGAAGTAAAAGCTTTCTAGATTTAGTTGTATCAATATTTTCTTGCTGAAGAGAAGCAGGACTATCTATTTTTACTCCTATCAGCCATGCCTCACCTTTTCGTATATTTACATAAGAATTCTTCACATCAACCTTTGAATCTCTCAATGATTTAACTTCCCAGCCTTCAAGCACAATACCAGCTTGAAAAGATTCATCTAATTTAAAGTTTCTTGATGCATTTTTATTCTTTACAATTAATGCAGTTTTTTCTTTAGACATACTTTATTATGTATTTTGAAAATCTAAGTGCAATATTTTAAGAGCAAAAAAAATTGAATATTACTAATGTTAAATCAACTTTTGGCTATGTAGGCTTTATTCCTTTTGCAGTTTTTTCTCTTTTGCCTTGGATTCTAGGTGGTGAAATAAGTAAAACTTTAATTGTTTTTCAAATAGCTTATGGGTCAATAATAATTACGTTCTTAGGTGGATTTGCTTGGGGTTGGAGAGATGATCAACAGAATCAAGTATTTAACCTATCAATAGGAATTGGATTTAGTTTAATTGGATGCTTAATTTTGCTATTGATGTTTTTTGACTTTATTCTCACTTCGATGATAATTTCTATCATCGGCTTTTATCTTTTTTATATATTCGAAAAATCAACATGGATCTTTAATGAAAAAGATGAAGATTATAAAAAATTTAGAAAAATTCTTACTTTACTAGTTTGTATAAGTTTTTTAATATCAATAGGGTATTGGATAAACCCATATAGTAGCCCATACTTATAAAAATATTATGCAAAAGACACTCAAATCTCACGGCACTTGGATAGGAAAATGGACATTCGTTCTTGCAGCAACTGGTTCTGCTGTTGGATTGGGCAATATATGGGGATTTCCATACAAAGCTGGCACAGAAGGGGGCGGCGCATTCGTTCTAATATATTTATTATGCATTGTTTTAATTGGACTGCCGATAATGTTGAGTGAAATTTTGATTGGTAGAAGATCTGGAAACAGTCCAATCAATTCCATGAAGAAGTCTGCAATAGATTCAGATGTTTCATCCGCATGGCAAGGAGTTGGATGGATTGGTATATCTGCTGGAATATTAATACTTTCTTTTTACAGCGTAATCGCTGGCATCTGTCTTAAGTATATTTTTGTTTCCGCATCTTCAAATGATCTTGATACTGCTGGACAATTTTTATCCATAGTAAACTCTCCTAAAGAGCTTATGTTGTGGCACACCATATTTATGGGCTTAACAATGTTTATTGTTTCTGCTGGAGTAAAAAAAGGTATTGGAAGAATGGTTAAAATCTTAATGCCAATGCTTGGATTGCTCCTAATATTTATGGTTGTATATGGAATTATTAATGGAGCTTTTAAAGAAGCCTTATCTTTCTTGTTCAAGCCAGATTTTACTAAAATAACTTCAGACACTTTTTTAGTTGCAATGGGGCAAGCTTTTTTCAGTTTAAGTTTAGGTATGGGATCAATTATGGCTTATGGAGCATATATGTCTAAAGATCAAAATATTGCTTCAACCTCTGTTAGCGTCGGAGCCCTAGATACGCTTGTCGCCATAATGGCAGGGTTAGCAGTTTTTCCTATAATATTTGCAATACAAGGTCTTGAAGCCAGTGGTGGTCCTGGACTTGTTTTTATTTCACTTCAAACAGCATTTAACACAATGGATTTTGGAAATATTATTGGCCCAATCTTTTTTATCTTATTATCAGTAGCAGCCCTGAGTTCTTCAATTTCAATATTAGAGCCTGGCGTTGCATATCTTGCTGAAGAGGGATATCTTTCAAGAACAAAGTCAGCAATAATAATTTCTATAGCTTGCTGGGTTATCGGAATTGGAACTGCTTTTGGTTTTGATCAAGACGGAAATAACTTTTTCCAAGCTAATGTTGAATTAATATCTGTAAATATCATGCAGCCTCTCGGAGGCATGCTCATAGCAATATTTATTGGTTGGTTTATGAAAGAATCTTTAATAAAGGATGAGCTTGGTAATATTAATCAAGCTATATATAAAATATGGAGAATCTTTATTAAGTTTGTTGCGCCTATTGGTGTTGGAATTGTGTTGATATCGCAACTTTTCTAAAGTGGCTAGGAAGTTAAGTTTTTCTAGATCTATCAATGCTGATAGCAAAGAAGTTTTTAGTCAAATAGCTAGGTTTGAAAATTATTCGGAATTTATTCCAGGATGTTCCAAAGCTAAATTAATTGAAAAAAATGATGATTACGAAATAGGAGAACTTACCTTTAATTTTTTTTTGAAAACTTATCTAGTAAGATCGAAAAATATTTTGACAGACAATACAATCAATATAGAACAAATTAAAGGTCCGTTTGACTTTTTTACGGGACAGTGGTCAGTAATAGGAAATGAACGTTCAAGCACAGATGTAAGTTTTGATGCTGAATTTAAGCTACCATTTATATTAGAAAATATAATTACGGATCAAGTTATAAATGATTTTTGCGAAAATGCTTTAGAAGCATTTGTAGATAAGTTACAAATAAAAAACTAATCAGTTATATCTATCTCTTCAATAGTCCAACTATCCACAAGATTATTTTCATCAAACAATATAGATATTTTTCTTTCACTGAGAATTTCAGTTCCAACCTTTACAGAATAGTAATAGTCCCATCTTTGAGAATGAAATGGATCTTTTATAAGTGCAGTACCAAGGATAAATTGGACTTGCTCCTTTGTTAAGCCTGCAGACAACTTATCAATATCTTTTTCTTCAAAAAGATTACCTTGCAATACTGGAACTTTATATGGCGTTAGTGATGAGCAGGAAATAAAGAAGATCACCAAGCAAAGATATGAAAAATTTTTAGTATATTTTTTAAACATTTTTTTATATTTTATCTGCATTATACTTATTAAAATTATGCATGTCGCTATAAGAGAATTAGAGCAATTAAACTAAAAACTGTACTATACTATTTAAGTAGAATGAATGACCAAAATAGAGAACTAAAAAAAGCAGGACTTAAGGCCACACTTCCTAGAATCAAGATAATGGAAGTTCTAGAATCCACTGCCATTCAAGAGGAGGCGCATTTTAGCGCTGAAGATATTTATAAAGAACTTTTGAATAAAGGTGAAAATATTGGATTGGCCTCTGTATACAGAGTTTTAACACAATTTGAAAATGCTGGCATGGTAAAAAAACATCATTTTGAAGGAAGCCATGCTGTTTATGAAGTTATTGAAGAACATCATGAGCATATGGTAGATGTTGAAACTGGCAAAGTTCTTGAATTTCAGGACCAAGAATTGATTGATAAGCTAAATAAGATTGCCTCAGATGCAGGCTATCAAATAGTTGACCACAATCTTGTTCTTCATGTGAAGAAAATCTAAAAAATATATAACCCTTGAACTAGCATTATAAATCCCAATATATTTCTGTATAGGGATTTTATGATGAGTGATAAAAAAGAAAAATTAGAAAAAGAAAATATTGAGTCTGAAGAAAATAAGCTCAATGGCGATAGTGCTGACAAAGATGTATCTGATGCTTCCGAAACTGATGAGAGCATTGGTACACCATCTTATGAGGAGTTGTTTGATAAAAATGAGGAACTTGAAAAGCTATTGCTTAGAGCAAATGCAGATTTAGATAATGCATTGAAGAGAACTCTTTCGGAAGTAGAAAAAGCACACAAATATGGAACAGAAAGGTTGCTTTTAGAACTCCTCCCTATTATTGATAATTTAGAAAATGCACTCTCAAATTTATCTGAAAATATAACAAAAGAAGACAAAGAGGGTATTGAACTCACTCTCAAATCTTTTGAATCAACTCTTGATAAATTTGGAATGATACCTATCTATCCACTAAATGAGGAATTTAATCCAGAAAAACACGAAGCTGTTTCTATGGAGCAAGATAAAAATAAGAAAGATGGTTATGTGGGAAATATCTTTCAAAGAGGCTGGGAGCTTCACTCACGAGTTTTGAGACCAGCAAGAGTAACTGTTATTAAAAATTAGAGGAAAAATATGTCAAAAATTATAGGAATAGATCTAGGAACAACCAACAGTTGTGTAGCAGTTGTGGAGGGTCAGCAGCAAAAAGTCATTGAAAACTCTGAGGGTGCCAGAACAACACCATCAGTAATTGCTTATACAGATAATGATGAGGTATTGGTTGGACTGCCTGCTAAAAGACAGGCTGTTACTAACCCTGAAAATACCTTATATGCAATTAAGAGATTAATCGGAAGAAGATTTGATGATGAGGTTGTAAGCAAAGATGCCGATATGGTTCCTTATAAAATTATCAAGGCAGACAATGGAGATGCTTGGGTTGAGGCATATAATAAACAACTAGCACCACCTCAGGTAGCTGCAGAAGTCCTTAAAAAGATGAAAAAAACTGCTGAGGATTATTTAGGACATGAAGTTAAAGAGGCTGTAATTACAGTTCCAGCATATTTTAATGACTCACAAAGACAAGCTACAAAAGATGCAGGCAAAATAGCTGGATTAGATGTTAAAAGAATTATTAATGAGCCTACAGCTGCAGCACTTGCCTACGGTTTAGACAAGGGCAAGGGTGATTCAACTGTTGCAGTATATGATTTAGGAGGCGGCACATTTGATATATCAATAATTGAGATTTCAGATGTTGACGGTGAGCATCAATTTGAAGTTTTATCTACCAATGGTGACACATTCCTTGGTGGTGAAGATTTTGATCTTAGATTAATAGATTATTTTGTTGACAAATTTAAAGAGGAATCTGGTTTTGATTTAAAAAGCGATCCACTTGCTCTCCAAAGGTTAAAAGAGGCAGCTGAAAAAGCTAAAATAGAATTATCCTCATCAGAACAGACCGAGGTTAATTTACCCTATATTACTGCTGACAGTTCTGGTCCAAAACATTTTGTGCACAAAATTACTAGAGCTAAGCTTGAGGCATTAGTTGAGGATTTAGTTGATAAAAGTTTAGAGCCTCTTAAGCTAGCATTAAAAGATGCGAAGGTAGCTAAAAAAGATATTGATGAGATTTTGCTTGTAGGTGGCCAAACTAGAATGCCACTTGTTCAAAAAAAGGTTGCAGATTTTTTTGGTAAAGATCCAAGAAAAGATTTAAACCCTGATGAAGCTGTTGCAGTAGGTGCAGCAATCCAGGGCTCTGTTCTCTCAGGAGATACTACAGATGTATTGTTACTGGATGTCACTCCGTTAACTCTAGGGATTGAAACGCTTGGAGGTGTTGCAACTCCCCTTATAGAAAAAAATACGACTATTCCAACTCAAAAGTCACAAATCTTTTCAACAGCAGAAGACAATCAGACAGCAGTTACGGTTCACGTAATTCAGGGTGAAAGAACACAAGCTGCTCAAAACAAATCCTTAGGACAATTTAATCTAACTGACATTCCTGCAGCATCTAGAGGCGTTCCTCAAATTGAAGTTTCATTTGATTTAGATGCAAACGGAATATTAAATGTTTCAGCTAAAGATAAGAACACTGGAAAAGAACAATCAATTGTAATTAAAGCATCAAGCGGCCTATCTGATGAAGATATTGAAAAAATGGTTAAAGATGCAGAGGCTAATGCTGAAGACGATAAGAAATTTGAGGAATTGGTCAAAACTAAAAATAATGCAGACATGTTAGTCCATGCTACTAGAAAAACCATACAAGAGTCAGAAGATAAACTTGATGAAGATGAGAAAAAACAAGTTGAAGATGCAGTTGTGTCACTTGAAGAAGCTATTGCTTCTGAAGATATAAGTTCAATTGAATCAGCAACTAAAAATTTAAATGATGTACTTACCCCATTAACACAAAAGCTATATAAACAAGAAAATCCTGAGGCTGAAGGTGATGCAAGTGTTGATGATGAATCTACTGCTGAAAATGAGAACACGGTTGATGCTGAGTTTGAAGAAGTAAAAGAAGAAGATAAATAATTATTTTTCATGTCTAAGAGAGACTATTATGAAACATTAGAGGTCTCTCGAGATGCCTCAGCTTCAGAGTTAAAAAAGGCTTTCAAGAAGAAAGCCATGAAATTTCATCCTGATAGAAATCCCGATAACCCAGAAGCAGCTGAAAAATTTAAAGAGGCTGCTGAAGCGTATGATGTATTATCAGATCCTCAAAAAAAGTCAGCATATGATCAATTTGGTCATTCTGGTGTAGAGGGTATGGGTGGAGGTGGACCAAATTTTAATGACATCAACATTAATGATATTTTTGGTGATATTTTTGGTGATGTTTTTGGAACAAGATCTCAATCTAGAAGACAGAGAAGGGGGTCTGATCTTCAATATAATCTTGAATTATCTTTAAAAGATGCAGTTCTTGGTGTTCAAAAAAAGATAAAAATACCTTCACACAGAGAATGTCCTGATTGTTTAGGAAGTGGAGCTGCTAAAGGAACAAAACCTGTTACATGTATGAATTGTAATGGCACTGGTCAGGTAAGAATGCAACAAGGATTTTTTTCAATTCAACAGACCTGTTCGGTTTGTGCAGGTACAGGACAGGTTATAAAAGAAAAATGTGGTACTTGTGGTGGAGTTGGAGCAATTAAGGAGAACAAAACTTTATCTGTGAATATTCCTGCAGGAGTAGATAATGGTGATAAAGTTCGATTATCAGGTGAGGGAGAGTGGATGAAAGGCGGCAGATCTGGAGATCTATATGTTGCTATTAGAGTCAAAGACAATCCTTTATTTGATAGAGATGGAAGACATCTTTACATTGAGGCGCCAATACCATTTGATGTATCAATTTTAGGTGGTTCTATTAAGATACCAACTCTAGAAAAGACAATTTCGTTAAAAATACCTTCAAATACCCAGACTGGCAAAGTATTTAGAATTAAAGGGGAAGGGGCTTCAATAGTTAGAGACAGAAGACGTGGAGATATACTATGTCGAGTTATAGTTGAAACTCCATCAAACCTTGATAAAGCTCAATTGAAAGCATTAAGCGAACTCACAAAAAAATTAGAAGCCTCAAAGAATTATCCTGGAACTAATATTTTTTTAAAAGCAATAGCTAAAAATAAAGAATAATGATAAAAGTTATGATCAACGGCACATCTGGAAAGATGGGCACAAAAGTAAGTAACTTAATTAAAAATGACAGTTCTCTAGTTGAATGCTTTGATGATATTTCTTGCTCTGATTTAGTAATTGATTTTTCACATCCGAGTTCTGCAAAAAAAATTTTAAAAAAATGTGTTGCAGCAAAAAAACCAATAATTATTGGAACAACTGGATTTACTAATGATAACTTAAATGAGATTCGAGAGGCTGCAAATTTAATTCCAATTGTTCTAGCTGCCAATATGAGTAGGGGCATGATATATTTGAAGAAGTCATTAGCATCTTTTATTCATCACAATCAAGATAAACTAAAATGTTACATTGAAGAGACCCATCATCTTGAAAAAGTCGATAAGCCTTCGGGAACAGCTATTGAATTAAAAAAATTTATTACAGAACATGACAACAATAATTTTATTCAAGATATAAAAATCAAATCCTATAGAGTTGCCAATATTTTTGGCACTCACAAAATTATTTTTTGTTCTGATAACGGGACTGTATGTTTTTCGCATGAAGCTTTATCCAGGAAAATTTTTGCAGAGGGTGCAATCATGTGTGCTAAGTCTATAAACTTTAATAAGCCAAATTTATATTCATTTGAAGATATCATTAATTGAAATAATTCTTTTAAAATACTAATTTTTTTTATAGAATACTCAAACTTTTAACACGAAAATTCTGTAGTTGTAAGGTTTGGGTGCTTTTATAAGTTGACCTTACTATGAATTGGAGAATAACCCTATAGGAGAGAAAAATTGAGTTTAGTTTCAATAAAAGACCTGCTTCAAGCAGGCGTTCATTTTGGTCATCAACAAAGATTCTGGAATCCAAAAATGGACCAATATATTTATGACACCAGAAAGCAAATAAGCATAATAAATCTTGAATTGACTCAGGAATGCTTAAGTGCGGCTGCATCAAAGGTTGAGGATATTTGTTCAAAAGGTAACAAAATACTTTTTGTTGGTACCAAGCGTTCTGCTAGCAAAACTATTAAAGAAGAGGCATCTAATGTAGGACTACCATACATAGATAAAAGATGGCTTGGTGGAACATTAACTAATTGGAAAACTATTAGAGGATCCATTAGAAGACTATTAGATATTGAAGAGATGATTTCATCCGGAAGAATTAACAAATTAATAAAAAAAGAAGCAGTTGAGATTCAGAAAGAGCATGCAAAACTTGAAGCAAGTGTAGGCGGTATTAAGGATATGAAAGGATTACCTGATGCTATATTCGTAATTGATGTTAAATATGAAAAGATAGCAGTTCTTGAAGCTCAAAAGATGGGAATTCCTATAATAGCTCTTGTTGATACTAATTCAGATCCAGATGGTATCGATATGATAATACCTGGGAATGATGATGCCATTAGATCTATCAGGTTGATAACTAAAGTGATATCGGATGCATGCGCTAGAGGCATTGAGTCTGCTCAAGGATTTGTACCAAAATCAGATTCACCTATCATTAAAAAGGTAAAAAAAGAGGATGTTCAGAAGTTAGATGAGGCAATGGAAGCGCCTGTTGAGGAGACACTAGAATCAGACAAAGCTGAGGAAGTTTCAAACGAAGAGACAAACGAATCAGATAAGACTGAAGAATCATCAATTGATGAAGCAGATGAAAATACAACTATAGAAGATAAGAAAGAGGAAAAATAAAGTGGAAATCAAAGCATCACAAGTTAAAGAGTTGCGTGACATGACAGGTGTCGCGATGATGGAGTGCAAAAAAGCTCTCATTGAGGCTAAGGGTGACCTTGAAAAAGCTGTTGATCTATTAAGATCAAACAGTGCTTTGAAAGCTGAAAAAAAATCTTCAAGAGTAGCTGCAGATGGTATTTTAGTTTCTACCTTAACAGATAATTACGCCACAATTCTTGAGATTAATACCGAGACAGATTTTGCTGCTAAAGATTCAAGTTTTTTATCTTTTGCTGAAAAGGTTAAGACTTATATAACTGAAAATAAAGTTACTGATATAAATTCTTTAGAAGATTCTAGCCTTGAAGAAGAAAGGAAAACTTTAATACAAACTATTGGTGAAAATATTCAGCTCCGAAGGATTGAAACTATAGACTTCACATCTGAAATGAAAAAGGGTTTATATATGCATTTTGACTCAAAACTTGCCGCTATTGTAATTTCTAAAGATGGAAGTGATGAGGTTGCAAGAAATGTCGCAATGCATGTATCAGCATTTAACCCTTTATGTTTATCTGAAGATGATATTGATAAAGATGTTTTGGAAAGAGAGAAAGCAATTTTTGCCAATCAAGCACAGGAGTCTGGCAAGCCACAAGAAATCATGGACAAGATTGTAGATGGCAAAGTTAAAAGGTTCTTATCAGAAGTATCATTATTATCTCAAGATTTTGTAAAGGATCCAGAGATCACTGTGCAAGAATATCTTAATCAAAATAGCGCTATTGCTTTAGATTTTGTAAGATTAAAAGTTGGTGAAGGTATTGAAGTTGAAACAAAAGATTTCGCAGAAGAGGTAGCTGAGCAGTTAAAATAATATGTCTGAATTAAAGCACAAAAGAATTCTTCTAAAGTTTAGTGGAGAATCTGTTGCTGGAAATGATGAACATGGCATTGACCCAAAAATTCTTGATAATATGGCTGCATCAGTAAAATCATGTAAAGACATAGGAGCTGAAATAGGAATTGTTATAGGCGGCGGCAATTTATTTCGTGGTGAAAAACTCAATAAAGCTGGAATGGATAGGGTGGCTGGCGATCATATGGGCATGTTGGCTACAGTTATGAATGGTATTGCGCTTAGAGATTCTTTAGAAAGAGCTGGAATAAAAACAAGATTAATGTCGGCGATTTCAATGTCAGGAATTGTTGAGCACTATGATAGAAGATTGGCAATTCAATTATTAAGTGATGGATATGTTGTTATTTTTACCGCTGGGACAGGCAATCCTTTTTTTACTACAGACACTGCAGGATGTTTGCGAGCGATTGAAACTCAAGCAAATTTAATGTTGAAAGCAACAAGAGTAGATGGAGTATATGATTCTGATCCCGAGACAAATGAGAATGCTAAATTTTATGACACTCTAACCTTTGATGATGCTATTCTCAAAAATCTTAAAGTTATGGATGCAACTGCATTAACTTTGGCAAGAGACCATAAATTACCTATCAATGTATTCAATGTAAATCAACCAGATGCTGTAAGAGATATTATTTCTGGTAAAAAAATAGGAACACTTATAAATTAATATGGAAATTTTGCTCAAAGAGTTAACTGAAAAAATGGAAAAATCAGTTACTGCACTAAAAAACGCGTTTAATAAGATAAGGACTGGCAGAGCAAATCCTGCCATCTTAGATGATATTAATGTTGATTATTATGGGAATCCAACTCCTATTAATCAAACATCTAATATTAGTGTTGAGGAAGGTAGGTCATTAGTAATTTCTCCTTGGGATAAAAATCTGATACCTGAAATAGAGAAAGCTATATTAAGTTCTGACCTGGGACTTAATCCTAGCACGAGTGGAGATTTAATAAGAGTTACAATGCCAGCTTTGACCGAAGAAACAAGACAAGACTATATTAAGCAAGCCAGAGCAGAGGCTGAAAATTCAAGAATTTCTATTAGAAATGTTAGAAGAGATGCTAACAATTCTGCTAAAGATATGCAGCAATCATCTGAGATATCTGAAGATGACTTAAGAAGAATAGAAGATCTTATTCAAAAAGAAACTGACAAATTCATATCAATTGTAGATTCCGATTTAAAAAATAAAGAATCAGATTTACTAGAGATATAAGTTACTACAATGGCCATAAGCCTTTCTTATAACAACAATCATCCTAAGAAAGTTGGCATTATCATGGATGGAAATGGAAGATGGGCAAAATTCAATAAATTAAAAATAAATAAAGGTCATGAAAAAGGTGTTGGTGTCGTTAGAGATGTCGTGAAAGAGTGTATAGCTCAAAATATAGAAAGCTTAACTATTTATGCTTTTAGCTCTGAAAATTGGTCAAGACCTCAGAATGAAATAAATGGGATAAAAAAATTAATTGTTAGAGCAATTGATGATCAAGTCTCAGAGCTTAAGAAACAGAATGTCATGCTTGATTTTTTTGGTGATTTATCAAATTGGGGTGATGAAATTTTAGGAAAAATTAGTAAAGCTGAAAATGATACCTTTGAGGAACACCCATCATTAAGATTAAATATTGCCTTAGGCTATGGAGGTAGAAATGATATTGTTGCAGCCAGTAAAAGGATAGCTGAACATCTAAAATCAGATTTAATAAGCTCTGATGATATAAATGAAGATATGATTGCTAAATTTTCACAGGTGCCAGACGATAATATTGATTTGATCATAAGAACTGGAGGCGATAAAAGACTTAGTAATTTTTTGTTATTTCAGGCTGCTTATGCTGAAATTTTTTTCGTAGATAAACTATGGCCGGATTTTACGAGAGATGATTTTAAAAAATGTTTAGATGCTTTTAAAAAGGCAGATCGAAGATTTGGAAAAAGGATTGAAGATTAGCATGCTATCAAGAGTATTTACCGCATTATCCTTAATATCAGTCATTTTAGTTGTTCTTTATTTGCAGAACATATGGCTTTTTACTTCTTTAATTTTCCTTGTTTGTATAATTGCTTTTTATGAATGGATTAAAAATAAATTTAATAAGATTTTATTTGGTTTCATATTAATTTTTAATTTTGGTTTTTGGTCAATATTCTTTATATTACTTGGAGAATCATATGGTTATTTTGATAAAACTACGTTATATATTCTCTATGGATTAATTATTTTAAACACTGGGTTATTTGACACATTCGCCTTTATTGTTGGTTCTAAATTTGGTAAGACATTTATTGTGAAAAAAATTAGTCCAAATAAAACTTTAGAAGGCCTTATTGCAGGCCTATTAGCATCGTTATTTATTGGCATTATTTTTTGTAATATGGCAGAAGTTTCATATTGGTTTGTGATTTATTATGTTTTAGGCGGGTTGTGCGCATTTGTTGGAGATCTTTTAATTAGTTATTTTAAAAGAAAATCTGACATTAAGGATACAGGTACGATACTCCCAGGACATGGTGGTATGTTAGACAGGATTGATTCGCATCTTTTAGCAACCCCAATTCTAATTATTTTAGGTTTATTTTCATAATGAAGAATATTCTTTTACTTGGGGCAACTGGGAGTATTGGTAAGAGCGTTTTGAGTGTAATCTCCGAAAATAAAAATCTTTTTAATTTAATGGGTATTTCGTTTAAAAGTAATTATTCCAAAGCTGAAGAAATCATTAATAATTTTTTGCCTAAATATGTCTACATAGATGATCATGATTGTTATGTTAAAAATGCTACTAATAATGGAAGCACATTTTTAAACGGAGATCTAAGACTAGAACAGCTAATAAAAAATACAGAGATTGATATTATTATTTGTGCTACATCAGGTTTTGCTGGATTAAAAGCAGCATCAATTGCTGTAACTACAGGAAAAAGAATATTATTGGCCAACAAAGAAAGTATTGTTGCTGGCGGTGATTTAATAATGCCCTTAGCAAAAAAATATACATCGGAAATTATTCCGATTGATAGCGAACACAATGCAATTTTTCAATGTCTTTCTGGAGAAAATGGTACAGACGATGTACAGAAAGTAACTATTACTGCCTCTGGTGGTCCATTTTTAAATTCTCCAATAAGCGATTTAAAAAATGTAACTTTAGATCAAGCTTTAAATCATCCAAATTGGGAAATGGGCAATAAAGTTACAATTGATTCAGCAACTTTAGTTAATAAGTGTTTAGAGTTAATAGAAGCAAAGTATCTTTTTAACTTGGAAGAGAATATTTTTGATTTAGTTGTTCATCCCCAAAGTATCATTCACTCTATCGTTACTTACAAAGATGGTTCAAGCATTTGTCAAATGAGCTCTCCTGATATGAAAATTCCTATTGCCAATGGTCTATCTGATATGAATAGAGTTCCAATCAGTTTTGAGCAACTCGACTTCACTTCCTTAAAACTTACTTTTCATGAGTTTCCAAATGATAGGAAGAAAATTCAAGACATTGCCCGAGAAGTTTGTAATAAAGGTAGTAATCTTGGAGCTGTTTTCAATGCTGCAAATGAAATTGCAGTCGAGAGCTTTATAAAAGGACAAATAAACTTTGATAAAATTTATGACGTTATTTATAGAACTTTTGATGAAAGTAATGTGTCTAATGAGTTATCACTTGAAACAATTAATGATATTGATAGACATACACGTATTGAGGCAAAGAAAGTGGTAAAATCCATCTCTTAAATATTTAATTTATGACTTTTTTAATATACATATTAGCTTTCGCAGTTTTGTTGGGTGTATTAGTCACAATACATGAATTTGGCCATTTTATTTTTGCACGAATGTTTAAAGTTCATGTTCAGAGGTTCTCAATTGGAATGGGACCCGTTTTTTATAAAAAATATGACAAACATGGCACAGAATTTGCACTATCTGCAATTCCGCTTGGTGGATATGTGTCTATGATTACAAATAAATTAATTGAATTAGAGCCTGAAATATCTCAACAACTTACTGAAGAGCAGATGAAGAATACTTTTGACTCTAAGCCAAAATGGCAAAGAGCATTGATAATGTTTGCTGGGCCTCTCGCAAATTTCTTATTATCGATATTCATATTTACAAGTATTTTCATTAGCACCATCGATCCACAAACAGTCCCTGTTGTTGAAAAAGTATACGAAGATAGTAATAAGGTATATTACGCTTCTTCATTTGAAGAGGGCGACAAAATAAATGCAATAAATGGAGTTACTATCAAAGACGCAAAAGATTTTAATCTAGAGTTGTTATCTTATGCGGGTTTCACCGGAGAATTAAATTTTGAGGTAAATAGAGATGAGATACCGCTATCAGTTAACATTGAAGTTCTAGATTTTTTACCCACATCAGAATCTCAAAGCAATCCAGCTGCATATATGGGCTTTGAAATTGCTTATAAAATGCAACCAATAATTGGAAGAATTGTTTCAGGTGGTTCAGCAGATAATGCTGGCCTGAAATCTAATGACTTAGTTTTAGAAATTGGTAATGAAAAAGTAAATTATGCTGAAGATATTCAAAATATAGTTTCTAACAATCCAGACACCACATTAGATTTTAAAATTAGTCGAGATGACAATATTTTTTATATACCTGTAGATATTAGCTCAAGAGTTGTCTCAGATGAGGCAAGAGGGTTTCTGGGAGTTCAATTTGGAACCTCTAGAAGTTTTTGGCAGGCTTTTACAAAGGGTGTATATGAGACCTATAACCTAAGCGCTAAAACTCTTCAGTTTATCGGAAAAATGGTTACCGGAAACATGGGAACTGAAAATTTAAGTGGCCCAATAGGAATTGCACAAATGGCTGGAGATACTGCTCAAGCTGGGTTACTTCCATTTATGTACCTGATGGCATTATTAAGCATTAGTTTGGCTGTAATAAATTTATTGCCCATTCCAGTTTTAGACGGAGGGCAACTAACACTATTAGGTATTGAAGCTGTTCGGGGTAAGCCATTACCTGAAAAAGCAGAAAATATGATTTATACAGGTGGTACAGTGCTTGTAGTTATGTTGATGATTTTTGCTATTTTTAATGATATTTCTAGATTTTTATAAAAATGCAAAAATTTAAGCTGATCTTTCTTTCGTTTTTTCTTAGTTTAAATCTTTTATCTTTTGAAGAATTTTTAGTTAGCGATATAAGAATTATTGGACTTCAAAGAGTCTCAACAGGTAGTATTTTTAATGTAATTCCTATAAGTGTTGGAGATAGAATTGATTCAAGAAAATCTTATGACATCGTTAAATCATTGTTTTCAACGGAACAGTTTGATGACATTCAAATAGGTAAAGACGGAAATACTTTAATTATAACTGTGGTTGAAAGACCATCGATATCAGAAATTGATATTTCCGGAAACAAAGCACTAAAGACTGAACAATTAATTGAAAGTTTAGATGGAGTAGGAATTAAAGAGGGTGAAGTATACAAAAGATCAACTTTAGAAAGAGTAAAGTCAGAGCTTGTTCGTTCATATGCATCAAACGGAAGGTATGGTGCAGATGTAGAAATTGATGAGATTGTAAAACCTAGAAATAGAATCGAAATTAGTATTGTTGTAGATGAGGGCACTAGCGCTAAAATTGAAAAGATTAACATCATAGGCAACGAAATATATACAAACGAAGAATTACTTGATGGTTTCGAGCTTTCGGAGGGATCTTTTTTTTCATTTCTATCAAATGATAATCAATACTCAAGAGAGAAACTTAAGGGAGATATTGAAACCTTAGAGTCATTCTATAGAGATAGAGGCTATCTAAAATTTTCAATCGAATCATCTCAAATTAGCCTTTCTAGAGATAAGAAATTAATCTTTATAACTTTTAACGTAAATGAAGGTGAAAAATATACTATAAATGATGTTGATGTAGTTGGTGAGATACCTTTTGATGAAGATGTATATATTGACATTGTAAATAGGTTAAAAGACACAACTTATTCTCAGGCTCAAATTACATCAATAGAAGAGTTTTTTACAAACGTTCTTGGTAATCGAGGATATGCATTTGCTGAGGTGGTTGGAAATCCCGAGATTAATGAGGTCACCAATGAGGTGAAATTAATTTTTTCTGTTCAGCCAGGCAATAGAACTTACACAAGAAAAATCTTATTTACCGGTAATGATATAACGCAAGATTATGTTCTTAGAAGAGAAATGAGACAGTTTGAGGGAGCATGGACTTCCGACAACAGTATAGAAGCTGGCAAGGTAAGATTGGAAAGATTGGGATACTTTAAAGAGGTTAATGTTGAGACCATTCCAGTTCCAGGCACAGAAGATCAAATCGATATTGTCTATAGCGTTGAAGAAGAAACTACAGGAAGTGTAGGCGGAAATATAGGCTATAGTGATTTTGGTCTAATGCTAGGATTTAATTTACAGGAACAAAACTTTCTAGGTAGCGGAAATACTGTAGGTATTGGAATCAATAAAAATATCTATAGTGAAATGTATAACATTTCATATATGAATCCATATGCGACAAGGGATGCAGTCAGTTTAGGATACAACGTATTTTTTAGAGAAACTGACTATGGAGAATTTAATGTTGCAAATTATTTAACAAATTCAAATGGTTTTGGTGCTCAATTTGGATACCCTATTTCAGATATATCAAGACTAGGGTTTAACATAACTTATGATAAAACTGATATTGATATAGGCACATTACCAGCTAGAGAGATATATGATTTCGTCTCAGTTGAAGGTAATATTTTTGAGACTTTGACTGCTCAGCTATCATGGCAACAAGTAACTCTTAATAGGGGACTTTTTCCAACAGATGGCGCTTCAACAGTTGTTAGCTTTAGTTCAACTATTCCAGGAAGTGATTTAAGTTATTACAGATTTAATATTAGACAGAGATATTATCAACCACTTTCATCAGATTTTGTTTTTGGCTTCCAAGGCGAAATTGGTTACTTGGATTCCTATGGTGATACAGAAGAAATACCATTTTTCCAAAATTTTTATGCAGGTGGACCAAGATCATTAAGAGGTTTTGAATCTAATACTCTTGGACCAAGAAGTACAGATGCTCCATGTTATGAATTTAATTACGAAGATGGAACATGCCCAAATCTAATTGATACTGATGGTGATGGTGAAGCAGATGCGCCTTATTTAAATCCATATGCAAATCAGGGACAGCGATCAAGATATAGAGATGCTCCAATAGGTGGAAATATTAAAGTTGAAGGAAGTTTACAGTTAATATTTAGATTGCCATTCATTGAAGATCAAAGATCATTAAGATCAGCCTTCTTTTTTGATTTTGGAAATGTCTTTTCAGATAATTGTAAAGAATATCAAATCAATTGCTCAGAACTATCTGTTGATGAGCTTAGATATTCCTATGGAGTAGGTATAACGTGGATAACAGGTTTTGGTCCAATGAGCTTGGCAATTGCCAAACCCACAAATGCAGGTCCTCTTGAGAGAACCGAAGAATTCCAATTTACAGTAGGAAATGTTTTCTAGTTAATATAAAATGTTCAAATCCATTAAGGGGTACATATGAGAAATACAATTAAATTTTACATAATTTCATTTTTGTTTATTGCTGCACCACTATCAGCGCTTGATGGCGTTGCTGTAATAGATATGAGAACCGCTGTTCTATCTACACAAGCAGCTTCAGAGGCATTTAAGGCATTAGAAGAGGATTCTGAGTATTCTTCAAATCTTGAGGAAGCTAAATCACTTCAAGCAGATAGACAAGCCATTGCAGAGAAGCTTCAAAAAGAATTAGAAACTTTATCACAAGAGCAGATTGCCGAAATGCAAAAGGATATCGCTGATAAAGGAAGAGATTTAGAATTCCTAGCTGGTAAAATCCAACAAGCTCAAGAAGAGACTGCTCAAGCTGTATTTGCTCAGAGTGGACCAGCAATGCAGAAAATTATTAGCGAATTAATAGCTGCAAAACAAATTAAAGTTCTTTTAGCAAAAAATGAGACTATGTTGTTTAGCGATCCTGCATTAGACCTAACAGATGATGTTACTTCTATGCTTGATGTAGCAGCAGCTGAGGCGACTTCTCAGTCTGAGTAGTGTCGAAGCAAATAAGTTTTAAATTAGAGGAACTAGCTAAACTTATTAATGGAAAAGTTGTTGGTGACACCAACGCAGTTGTAGATAATTTATCAGCTGTCCAAAATGCTAATAGCTCTTCTATTACATTTTTATCAAATGCTAAATATATTGATCTTTTAGATAATTCAAATGCTTCTGCAGTAGTAGTTGATATAAATTTTAAAGAGGACAGTAGATTTAATTATATAAAGTGCAATGATCCCTATATTGCTTATGCCCAACTTTCAAAAATATTTAAAAATGACTCTGAAATAAAAATACCATCTATTCATAAATCAGCAACAATATCTAAAGATGCAGAAGTGCATGAAAGTGTTTATATAGGACCTAATGTATATGTTGGCCCAAATTGCAAAATACATAGTGGTGTTGAAATACATGCAAATTGCTCACTAGTAAAAGATGTGATTGTAGGCTCGCATTCAATTATTCATCATGGAACTATTTTAGGTTCAGAGGGCTTTGGTTATGCGCCCTCTGATGAAGGCTATGTAAAAATTGAACAATTGGGAGGCTTATCTATAGGGAAGAATGTTGAAATTGGCGCTAACTGTACAATTGACAGAGGTGCTCTCGATGATACTCAGATTCATGACGGAGTAAAGTTAGATAACTTGGTTCACATTGCACATAATGTCGTACTTGGTAAAAATAGTGCGATTGCAGCATCTTGCGCAATAGCAGGCTCTTCGATAATTGGTGAAAATTTTCAAATGGGTGGATTATCAGGAGTATTAGGCCATTTAAGTATTTGCAATGATGTAACAGTTGGCGCACATACACTAATTACTAAAAATATTGAGAAGCCTGGAAATTATGTTGGAATTATGCCTGCTCAAAAGCATCAAGACTGGGCAAAGTCCTCAGTATTAATAAAAAAACTCAGTAAATAAAAATGAAAATCTTAAAAGATGATATAAAAAAATATCTTCCTCACAGAGAACCATTTTTGTTTGTAGATGAGGTTTTAAATATAAATAAAAATAGCGATATTCACGCTAAAAAATATATTTCAGATCAGGAATACTTTCTTAAAGGACACTTTCCAGGGAATCCTATATTTCCAGGTGTAATTATTATTGAAGCTTTGGGTCAAGCCTCTGGTATTCTGGGATTTGTTTCAATGGGAAAAACACCAGAAGAAGGTTCAATTTATGTTCTTGCTGGGGTAGATAAAGTTAGATTTAGAAAAAGAGTTAGACCGGGTGACAATTTAGATTTATATAGCACTGTTGTAAGTGAAAAAAGAGGAATTTGGAAATTTGATTGTAAAGCAGAATTGAACGATGAACTGGTTTGCTCAGCTATAATTTTATGTGCAGATAGGAAAGCACTATGATTATTCATGAAACATCAATTGTACATTCATCATCGAAGATAGATGATTCAGTTGAAATTGGACCATTCTGTATAGTTGGAGAAAATGTTGAAATCAAGAAGGATACAAAGCTTATAAGTCATGTTGTTATTAAAGGGCCAACATCTATTGGTGCCAATAATACTTTTTATCAATTTTCAACAATTGGTGATGACACGCCAGATAAAAAATTTAAAGGAGAAAAAACAAAACTTGAAATTGGAGATAATAATATTTTTAGGGAAGGAGTAACTGTTCATAGAGGCACTGTTCAAGATAAAGGATTAACTAAGATTGGCTCTGACAATTTATTTATGGCATACAGTCATGTTGCTCATGATTGTGTTGTTGGAAATCATAATGTTTTTGCAAATAATGCTGGAATAGCGGGACATGTAAACGTAGGAAACAACATAACAATTGGAGCATTGACAACTGTTCATCAATTTTGCAAATTGGGCGATTTTTGTTTTGTTGGAATGAATACATCAATAAATATGGATATACCTGCATATCTTAAGGTGGCTGCAGATCCAGCAAGAGTAATAGGATTAAATACAGTAGGCATGACAAGAAATGGCATCGAAAAGGAATCAATGAGCCTAATAAAAAAAGCATATAAACTTGTTTATAAAAAGAATCTAAAAATAAATGCAGCCATAAATGAAATGAAGAAATTAAATCACGATTCTCAAAATATTTATCTCGATACTTTTATAGCTTCCGTAGAGGCATCTGAAAGAGGAATTCTCAGATAAGTGACACAAAATCATCCTCTTAAGATTGGGATTGTTTGTGGTGAACATTCTGGGGACAGGTTAGGCGCTGAGTTAATAACTGAGTTACAAAAAACACACGATATTAATTTATTTGGTGTGGGTGGACCTAAACTTGAAGCATTAGGTGTAAGTTCATTATTCGATTTTTCCGAAATTAATATTATGGGCTTAATCGATCCACTAATTAATTATAGAAGGCTATCACAATTAAGAGAATCTTTAATAAAAATTTTTAGAGAGGAAAAAATTGATTTTTTTATTGGCATAGACTCTCCAGATTTTAATATAGGAATTCATAAAGCTTTAAAAACAGACTCTATAAATAAAAATATTCAGATTGTTAGTCCGTCTGTCTGGGGTTGGAGACAGAATAGAATAAAATCTATCAAGAAATATATTGATTTAACAATGTGCTTGTTTGACTTTGAGCATAATTTTTATAAAGACCATAATCATAAAAGCATCCATTTAGGTCACCCCTTTTCTAATTTAAACAAAATAGATAGAGAAATTACTCTTCAAAGCAAAAATTTTAGTAGTAATAAAAAATATATCTCAATAATTCCTGGAAGTAGAAAAAGTGAAATACAAAATATGTTTCCAATTTATGTTGAGTTTATGAAGAAATTTTCTAAAAAAAATAAAGACCATATTTTTCTTATTCCAGTTGCAGATAATAAAACAATGAATCTAGTACAAAAATTATCTAATGACCTGAATGTTAATGCTGTTATAGAACAAAATTCAATTAAAGAATTCTTATCAATATCAGAATTTTCAGTTGTGACATCAGGTACTGCAACTCTTGAGTCAGCTATTTTAGGTTGCCCACCTATAATTTGTTATAAAACAAATTTTTTAAATTACGCCATTATTTCTAGAATGTTAAAAGTGGATAATATTGGACTTCCAAATTTACTTCTTGGAAAAAGATATTTTAGTGAATTATTGCAAAATGAATGCACAAAAGAGAGCATTTATAATGCTTCTAGGGATATATCCTCATTAAAAGAAGATTCAAAAAATATTGCAAATATTCTAAAAGCTAAATTGCAAGGCGTGGGTTTTGAAAATGCAGCTAAAGAGATATTCTTAATATAAAAAATTATGATTGCAGGCACTGATGAGGTAGGTAGGGGTTGTCTGGCAGGACCGGTTGTTGCAGCAGCTGTAATTTTGAAAGAAGATATACCAGGATTAACTGACTCAAAAAAGATTTCTCCTAAAAGAAGAGAGTTTTTGGCTGATTTAATTTTAGAAAAATCTTTTTTTGCTTATGGTGTCGTCTCGAGTAATAAGATTGATAAAATTAATATTCTTAATGCTTCTTTACTGGCAATGAAAAGAGCTATACTTAACTTACCTGTTAGACCTTCTTTGGTTTTAGTTGACGGTACTTTTAAACCTGATTTAGACATTCCAATGAGGGCGATTATAGGTGGCGATTCATCTGAGAATGCAATAAGTGCAGCATCAATAATTGCTAAAGTTTACAGAGATAATTTAATGATTAAATATGATTCAATTTTTCCTGTTTATGACCTTAAGGGTAATAAGGGATATGGAACAAAAAAACATTTGGAAGCTTTAAAGAATTTTGGACATTGCGAAATTCATAGGACAACATTTAATGGTGTAATTATTAAATGAGCCATTTGTTTTCACACTTGAGAGTTTCCTCAGAATTCAGCATATCACAGGGATTATTGACTATAGATCAAATAGTCGAAAATGCCTCGCGATTGTCAATGCCGTCTGTTGCATTAACAGATAAGTCAAATATGTTTGGAATGGTCAAGTTTTTTAATAAATGTGAATCAGCTGGCATAAAACCAATTTCAGGCGTCACTATAAGAACTATATTTGATGGAGATGACAAATCTTATGAAATTTTGTGCCTTGCAAAAACAAATATAGGCCATAAAAATTTGATGAAGATTATATCTAATGCTCACAATAGCAACTTCTTTAATGTTCCTATAATAAAATTTGATGATTTAATTAGCTTAAAAGATGATATTTTAATAATATCTGGTGGAAGAGGAACTCATATTTTTGAATATTTAAAAATCAATAATTTTGAAGACGCAAACAAAAAAATTGACAAATTTAGAGAATCTTTTGGTGACGATTTTATCTTAGAAGTACAAAGAACTAACAGATCCGATGAATTAGAATATTTTAAGAATATTCTGCCTTTATCTTGTGAAAAGAATATACCCCTTATTGCAACTAATGATGTGTTATTTTCTAATCAAGATGACTATGACACACATGAAACGAAAGTATGTATTAATACCGGAAAAACACTTAATGACCCAAATAGAGAAAAACTATTTTCTGATCAACAGTATTTCAAGTCATCCAAAGAAATGTCACTTCTTTTTAGTGACTATTCTTTTTTAGTTGATAACACAAATGAAATTTCTAAAAAGTGTAATGTCTCTTTAAGCACTAAAGGATACTTTTTGCCTGAATATCCAGTTCCTAAAGAGCATGATTTTGACTCTTTCATAAAAAAATTATCTTCTGACAGATTAAATACCTTAATTTCTGGTTTAGCAAAAGACAAACAAGATGAATATAAATCAAGGCTAAATTATGAGCTAGATCAAATTAAAAAAATGGGCTTTTCTAGTTATTTTTTAATAGTTTACGATTTTATCGAGTGGTCAAAAAATAATGATGTGCCAGTTGGTCCTGGTAGAGGATCCGGTGCAGGATCTTTGGTTGCATATGCCCTAGGAATTACAACTTTAGATCCAATAAAACATGGACTTTTGTTTGAGAGATTCCTTAATCCTGAAAGATTATCAATGCCTGATTTTGATGTTGATTTTTGTATGGAAAAAAGAGATTTAGTAATAGATTATGTCAGCCAAAAATATGGTTCTGAGGCTGTATCACAAATAGCAACATTTGGAACGATGGCTGCTAGAGCAGTGATAAGAGATGTTACAAGAGCATTAGGCAAGCCACACCCCTTGGGAGATAGAATCGCCAAAATGATACCTTTTACTCCAGGAATTACATTAGATCAAGCAAAAAAAGAACAGCCTCTTTTTGCTGAAACTATAAGAAAAGAGGGTGAAGTTAGAGAAATTGTTGATCTAGCATATAAGCTCGAAGGAATTGCCAGAAATGTTGGAAAGCATGCAGGCGGTGTTGTAATTGCGCCTGGGAGCATTTCAGACTTTTGTCCAGTGTATGTAGACCGATCTTCAGATTCTATAATGACTCAATACGATAAAGATGATGTTGAAAAAATAGGTTTAGTTAAGTTTGATTTTCTTGGGCTGAGAACACTTACAGTTATTGATAGAGCTGTTAAATCAATAAATGAAGATTTAGATGAGTTTAATAAGTTAGATCTAAACAAAATTCCTCTTGATGATGAAAATGTTTTTAAATTTCTTTCATCTGGAAAAACAACAGCAGTTTTTCAATTGGAATCTTCTGGAATGAGAGATTTAATTAAAAGACTGAAGCCAACTAAATTTGAAGAGATAACAGCACTTTTAGCATTATATAGACCAGGCCCTTTAAATTCTGGAATGCATGACGAATTTGTAGATAGAAAACACGGAAATAGTCCAGTTACATACCCACATAAACTATTAGAACCAATATTAGAAGAAACCTATGGAGTAATTGTTTATCAGGAACAAGTTATGGAAGCTGCAAGAGTGTTAGCAGGATTTTCACTAGGACAAGCAGATATTCTTAGAAGAGCAATGGGCAAGAAAAAAAAGGAGGAAATGGAAGAGCAAAGAGAGATATTTGTAAATGGCTGCGCAAAAAATGATATTTCAACTAAAAATGCAGAACATATTTTTAATTTAATAAATCAATTTGCTGAGTATGGTTTCAACAAGTCTCATTCTGCAGCTTATGCTCTAATATCTTATCAAACAGCTTATCTTAAAACATATTTTCCGGAGTATTTTATGGCATCAGTTTTATCATCTGAACTAAGCAATACTGATAAAATATATTCATTAATTCAAGAATGTTCTCGAATGAACATTAAGGTATTAAAACCAAATATTCTTTTAGGAAAAAAAAGATTTTTTGTGAATGCTAATAAAGAAATAGAGTACGGCTTAGGAGCAATAAAGGGCGTAGCTAGTTCTTTTATAGATCATGTTTGCAAGAAAAGATCTAGTATTAAACTTAAAAACTTATGGGATTTTTCACAGAAAATAGATGTAAAACTTGGAGGAAAAAAATCGCTAGAAGCCTTATCTTATTCTGGAGCATTTGATTCATTGGCGCCCACAAGAAATGTTGCAATTGAGTGTGTTAAAGATATGGTCAGAGATGGAGCTAATAGGTTTGCAAAAAATAATCTTAAAAGTGGTGACTTATTCGCTCAAGTAGAAGAAGATTTTAATCCCTATGAAAAATTTAAAGATTTACCAAAACTAAAATTAACTGAAAAGTTAGAGTTTGAAAAAAAATCTTTAGGATATTATTTATCTGGGCATCCAGTTTTAGCAATTGATAATAAAATAAAAAATTTACGCACTCTCGCAATTCAACAAGTAACAAATGATACTCAAAAAGCATCGTTAGTATGTTTGATAAATAATGTTAGACAAATAAAAGATAGAAAAGGCCAGCCTCTCATATTTGTAAATTTTAGTGATGGAACAGGGTCTATGGATGGAATAATTTCAAGCGATGTTTTAGAGAATTGTCATAGTATTATCAAAGAAGGTGAAATAGTTAATTTAAAGGGATTGGTTGAGTTTGATGATTATAGATCTAAAGAATTAGGCAATACTATGTTTAGAATGAGAATTAGAGAGGCTAAAGCTATTGATAATGAGTTAATAAGATTAATTAAAGAAGTAATAATTGATGTGCAAAAATCAGATGTCACTTCGCTTGAAGATTTGTCAGCAAAACTTGATTCAATTAATAAAGAGTTTTGGTTAGATGGCAGCTGTTCATTAAATGTTAAAGTAATGTCTGAACAATCCGAGGCTATAATAGATTTAGGTGATGATTATAAATTTAGCCCATCTTTGAAGAATCTATCTTACCTTGAGGATATATTTGGTAAAAATATATTGGAGATTAAAAAATGAGCGATGAAAAATTTTTAAGTTTCGAGGATCCAATAAAAGAACTTGCTCAAAAATTAAGCGCACTTAGAACTGCTTCAGTTGATTCTCCCGCTCTAAATACTGAAATTCAAAGTTTAGAGAAGGAAAATAAAGCTTTAACAAAAAAAATATACTCAAAATTAGACACATGGCAGATTGTTCAAGTTGCTAGACATCCTAATAGACCCCATACATCAGATTATATAAAAAGAATTTTTGATGATTTTGATGAGTTACATGGAGACAGACAGTTTGGAGATGATGCATCAATCATTGGAGGTATTGGCCTTTTAGAAAATATGCCTGTTATGGTAATTGGCCATGAAAAAGGTAGAGATACCGACGAAAAATTAAAAAGAAATTTTGGTATGACAAATCCAGAGGGTTATAGGAAAGCTAAAAGATTAATGTTGCTTGCTGAACAGTTTTCACTGCCTGTAATAACTTTTGTAGATACTGCTGGTGCATATCCTGGCATAGAAGGTGAGGAGAGGTGTCAAAGTGAAGCAATTGCTAGAAACCTTGCTACGATGTCTGAACTAAAAACTCCTATTTTGGTGGTTGTTAGCGGAGAAGGTGGCTCAGGTGGTGCTTTAGCTATTAGTGTAGGAGACCATTTAAGTATGCTTGAATATGCAATATATTCTGTAGCATCACCGGAAGCATGCGCCTCAATAATATGGCGCGAGGCCGATAAAGCACCTGAAGCAGCAAAAGCTATGAAAGTTTCTTCCAAAGATCTAAAAAAAATAAATATAATTGATGAAATAATTACTGAGCCTCTTGGAGGAGCACATAGGGACTATGACTTAATGGCTGAAAATATTAAAAGTTCTTTAATTAAAAATTTATCTATACTTAATAAGCTATCTTTAGATGATTTGCTTGATAGAAGATATAAAAGAATTTTAGAAATTGGCTCCTAAATTGCTAAGCCAAAGCTTATTGGAAATTATTGATCTTAATCAAAAAGTTTTTATTGGTTTTAGCGGAGGCCCTGATTCATCTGCTCTGCTTCATCTGGTATCAAAGGTGGATTCAAAATTCTTAGCTAATATTAAAGCAGTTCATATCAATCATAATTTATCCAAAAATAGTTCTGCATGGGTTGAACATTGCAAAGATTTTTGTTCTAAATGCAACATTGATCTCATTATTGAATCAGTTCGTATTAACTCTGATGGTGGCGGCATTGAATCGGCAGCAAGAAGAGCGCGTTTTGAGGTATTTAAAAACATACTAGAAGAGAACAATCAGATTCTATTGGGTCATCATAGCGATGATGTGGCAGAAACTATTTTGATGAGATTATTAAGAGGGACAGGGGTAGAAGGTCTTAATGGTATCGAACAGAATAGAAAACTAGGTTCTGGCAGATTAATCAGACCTTTTTTAGGCATTCCTAAAAAAGAAATTTTAAATTATTTAAAAGATCACAATATTAATTATATTGAAGATGACTCTAATAAAGTTAACGACTTTGATAGAAATTTTTTAAGAAACGAGATTTTTCCATTGCTTGATAGTAGATGGAATAATTTCGCTCAGAGAATCAATAGCATGTCTCATATTGTTCAAGAAAGAAATGTTAACTACACAAATCTATTCTTGGAAAAATACGGCGAGCTGGTAGGACATAAAATAGATATCTATAAATTGAAAACCTTACAAGAATCGCTAATCATTGATGTATTAAGATATTCCATCAATGTATGCAATCTTGCAGTACCTAATAGTAAAATAATGAAAGAAATAGTTAAAACTTTTATAAATTCAGATCCTGGGCCAAAATCACAAGTATCATGGTCAAGATCTGATAAGGAAGAACCTGGAGGTAGCATAACCTATAAAAAAGGTTTTTTACTGATCTCAAAGAAATAATGGAGAATATATGAGCCTAGAAACAATAAACTTAATTAAAGATAGAAATATTGCTGTAATAAAATTAAATAGGCCTGATTTATTAAACGCGGTTAATGAACAGCTAGTGTGGGATTTTCAAAATGCAACTGAAAGTGTAAAAGATGATTCGACTATCAAGGTCGTAATTATTGCTGGAGAAGGGAGGGGTTTTTGTGCAGGTGCTGATTTAAGTGAAAGAAAAGCTTCTTGGAAAGGATCAAAAGATGCACTCATAAGAGGATACAAACCATTTTTTGAAAATATTGTTAATATGCCTAAGCCAGTGATTGGATCAATTTCTGGTCCTGCAGCAGGCATTGGTGCAGCAATAGCAATGTCATGCGATTTAAGAATAATGTCAGAAGACAGTTATATATTGTCAGTTTTTTCAAATATCGCATTAGTACCTGATGGAGGTTTGTCATGGTATCTTCCCAAATATATGGGATACTCAAAGGCATATGAATATGCGATTGAAGCAAAGAAAATAACTGCAGAAGAGTGTTTAAAATATGGTATAGCAAACAAGGTTGTTTCAAGTGACAAATTAGAATCCAAGACTTTGGAGTGGGCAAAAAAATTAGCAAAAAGGTCCTCACAATCGTTAGAGCATACAAAAAAATTAATGCGAGAATCATTAGCAGTAAGTTTTTGGGATACATTCCACAATGAAGCAGAAATCCAAAATGAATTAACTGTAAGCCCACAAAACAAAGAGGCTGTTAAGGCTTTCTTTGAAAAAAGAGAACCAAATTTCGATTAAGTATTCAGGAGCTTACTAAGGCCAACAATTATCGCGTCAAAAGATGCTCTTGTAGTATTAGGGTTAATTCCCACACCCCAAAAAGTTTTACCATCTTTTTCAAGTTCAATATAAGCAGCCGCCTTTGCATCTGAGCCTGAAGAGATGGCTGACTGATGATAATCTGCAACTTTAATATCAATATCTAACTTGTTACACAATCCGTTTATAAATGAATCAATTGGACCATTACCAGTTCCATTAATAATGATTTGCTCGTCATTCATTTGCAAAGTTAAATCCAGATTGTGAATATCTTTTTTTGTAGAAGAGCTATGTTTAATGTATGAAAAGTTATTAATTGGCTCGAGATAATTTTTTTCAAAAACTTCCCACAACTGAGAGCTTACAATTTCTCTTCCCGTCTCATCAGCTAATTTTTGAATTTTTTGACTAATACTTATTTGAAGTCTTCTTGGTAAAGATACTCCATGATCTTTTTCTAATAGAAACGCTACACCACCTTTACCTGATTGAGAGTTAATTCTAACTACTGCTTCATAATTTCTTCCAAGATCTGCAGGGTCTATTGGTAGATAGGGGACTTCCCATTTTGGATTATTTGATTTTTTAATTGCATTAAAACCTTTTTTTATTGCATCCTGATGAGATCCAGAAAAAGCAGTAAAAACAAGATCTCCTGCGTAAGGATGTCTAGGATGAACAGGAAGTTGATTACAGTATTCAACCTCTCTCATTACTGAATTAATATTTGAAAAGTCTAGTTTAGGATCTACACCTTGTGTGAGCATATTTAATGCTATTGTTACAACATCTACGTTTCCAGTTCTTTCTCCATTACCAAAAAGTGTTCCCTCAATTCTGTCTGCTCCTGCCATCAATCCAAATTCAGATGCAGCAACAGCAGTTCCTCTATCATTATGAGGATGCAAACTTAAGCAGATGTCTTTTCTATTCTTGAGATTGTCATTCATCCATTCAATTTGATCTCCGTAAATATTAGGAGTAGACATTTCTACGGTTGCAGGCAAATTAATTATTATCTTATGCTTTGTTGCAGGTTTAAGTATCTCAACAACATCGTCACAAACATCTCTTGCATAGTCTAGTTCAGTACCAGTGAAACTTTCAGGAGAATACTCAAAACTCCAATCAGTATCTGGATTTTTTTTAGCCAACGACTTTATTAGCGTAGCAGCATCTGTGGCTATTTTTTTTATGCCACCTTTGTCCTTATTGAATACCACTTCTCTTTGAAGAGTTGATGTAGAGTTATAAAAGTGAATAATTCCTTTTGATGCACCTTTAAGCGATTCAAAGGTTTTATGAATTAATTCTTCTCTTGCTTGAGTTAGAACTTGTATACTTACATCTGATGGTATTTTTTTATTTTCTATGAGATCTCTTACAAAATCAAAATCAGTTTGAGAAGCAGAAGGAAATCCAACCTCAATTTCTTTAAAACCTAATTTACACAACAAATCAAACATTCTATTTTTTCTTTCAGAGCCCATTGGCTCAATAAGTGCTTGATTACCGTCACGCAAATCAACAGAACACCAAATTGGAGCCTGTTCAATTGTTTTACCTGGCCATTTTCTATTCTTTAAATCAATAGGCACAAAAGGTGAATATTTTTCTATAGGGTTATCCATTCTTTATAAACTAAATGTTATTATGTTACTCATGCTCACTCCAGAAATAAAAACCAATCTTATTTTAAAAGAGATAGGTATTAAAAGATATTCATACAGAACCAATCAACCTAAATCAAAAGAAAAAAATTTAAATTATTTCCAAAAGGGCTTAATTCTAACACTACTTGATAAACCATTTGAGAATTTTGTAGATGAACAGCAGAATCTAATAAGAGCAATTGTTGGCTCCACTAAACTTGATAATGGTGATGAATATTTCACCTCCTTTTGTTTTCAATCAAAAAAAGATCTCAAAGATAAAATATCAAATTCATTAAACATTGAACTTACAATTATTTTTGGGAGTGAATTAGAAGGAATTGGCATTTCTAAAGAAATTATAGCTCCATCAATAAATCAGCTAGTAAATTCAAATGATCTTAAAAAAAATCTTTGGAAAGAGATCAAAGAAAATTTAAATATATAAAATGTATAAAGTGTCTCTTATGGATCATTCTGATTTGAAGGAGGCATATGAAATTGAAAAACATACAAATCCATCCCCATGGTCTAAAGAAAATTTTTTTTCATCATATGAGGTAGGGCATAAGTCTTTAGTATGTAGGATTGATAACGTAATAGTTGGTTTTATTATCTTTTCCGTTACTAACAAGGAAATTCATCTCTTAAATATAGCAGTTCATACTGAACACCAAAAAAAGGGCATTGGTAGTTTATTAATGGAAACTATGCTGAAACAAGCAAGCGTGATGGGAGTTTTAAAAATATACCTTGAAGTAAGATCTAAAAACGAAAAAGCAATACTGTTTTATAAAAAATATAACTTTATAAAAGATGCAGTCAGAGTAAATTATTACACTGGCGAAAATTCAGATGATGCTGTTTTGATGAGTTTAGCCATATAACTATAAAATTTTTACTATTTCTTCTTCAATCTCTTCAGGCGTTACCTGTGGCCCAAATCTTTTTAATACCGTTCCATTTCTATTCACTAGAAACTTTGTAAAATTCCATTTGATTTGTGGAGTCCCTCCAATTCCAGCTTGCTGCTTTTTTAAAAATTTATATAAAGGATCTTCATGACCTCCATTTACTTTAATTTTATTAAATATCTTAAAAGTGATCCCATAGTTTGTATCGCAAAAATTCTTAATCTGCTCATTTGTACCAGGCTCTTGAAGTGCAAATTGGTTGCAGGGAAATCCTGCAATCTCAAATCCTTGGGCTTTATATTTCTTATATAATTTTTCCAAGCCCTTATATTGAAAGGTAAGACCACAATAGCTTGCAACGTTCACAACAAGCAGTATCTTATTTTTATATTCTTCTAAAGAAAAATCATTTAAATCTGCATCTTTTACAGTAAAGTCATATATAGTTTTCATGAATAAATAATATGTGTGCGAGAATGTATTGATATTATATATTATGCAAAAAGATTTTCATTGTGTGAGTTAAGTAATATGGGTAAAGAAATAGACTACAAATGGAAGAAGTTTGATGAATTATCTTTAGATGATCTTTATGCCATATTAAATTTAAGGCAGAAAGTATTTATTGTTGAACAAGATTGTCCATACATAGATGCTGATTACACAGATCAAGATGCATTTCATTTGTTGGGATATAAAGGCGATGACTTAATTGGTTACCTCAGAGCTTTTAAACCTGGAATAAAATATGAGGGTGCTTCTATGGGAAGAATTGTTACTGAGATAAGTTCTAGGAGATTAGGCCTAGGAAAAGAGATTACACAAATGGGAGTAGATTTTTTAGTTAAAGAATATCCGAATCATGAAATTGTTATTTCAGCGCAACATCGTTTAGAACATTTTTATATTAATTTGGGATTTATTCCTAGAGGTGAAGTTTATCTAGAAGATAATATTGATCATATTCAAATGTATTTACCATCAAAATAAAATTAGCTTTTATTTTCGCTAAGTTTATTAACTATTTCTTCATATACAGAAGAGTTAAACTTGAAATCATCTATAAAACCACAATGTCCACCATACTGTTGAGGTTTGAATTTAACATTATTAGTTTGATCTAGACTGTAAAGAGGTTTTATAGGAACACAGGGATCGTCAACAGATGAATATATTAGTGTGTTATTTTTTATCTGATTAATAGTATCTTGAGTTATAGCGTATCCAGCAAAAAGCTCTTTGACATTCTTATGTGGTGAAAAGTTTTTTGTAAAAAATTCTGTCATTTTCTCAAGATCTTTGTACCTAAACGATTCCTCCACATTAGAAATATTATGTAATCTCATTTTTCTTCTTAAAGTTCTGCGCCACTTATTAACAAAATATTTTTTTAAAATCCATGAAGTATTGTCCATAGCATGCATAGAAATCTCTGGATCGATTACAGGAGAAATCACAACAGTACTTTTTAAAAAATTGATTGATTCGCAAGCAGATATTCTCAATGCGATATTGCCTCCAAGAGAAAAACCAATTAAGTGTATTTCGTTGTTTTGATATTTTTTGCCAATAAACTCTACTGCTTCAATTAGAGTTTGAATATCAGTAGCTCTAAAAAAATCTTTGTTTAAATGCTCTGTATCACCATGATCTACAGGATGAATTCTTATAATATCAAAATTATTGATGTGCAAAAGATCAGCTAAAGGGATTAAATATTTTGAATCTTTGTGACCCAACCAGCCTGGAAAAAATATTACCTTCTTTTTATACAAATTTGTTTCAAATATTTCGATTGACTGAGAGTTAGAAGATGTGAAAATTTGTTTGGAAGTAATTCTATTTAGTTTTTTACGTAAAGGTTTTTGCTGTATTTCTCTAATTGGGCTTGATGCCACAAGAGTATTAAATAAACCATTCTTAAGTAAGGCCATTACATTAATAATTAAATAATTGGACTATCAAACAATAAACTATGAATTTCTTCAGTAATGAATGGAGCAAAAGGATGCATCATAATTAGTATTTCTTTTAACAGAGGTCTTAGATTATCTGTCTCTCCACTTTTTTTACATTCTTCGATATAGACGTCGCAAAACTTGTTCCAGAAGAACTCATAAACTTCATTAATAGCATAATCCAATCTATAGTCTTTGATATTTTTTTCGATTTGCTTTTTTGAATTTTCAAATTCTTCATATATCCACTCATCAGTTTTATTTGTTGATTGGAATTTGCCATTTCCAGCTGGATATCCGTTAATAAATCTTGCTGCATTCCAGACTTTAGTACAAAAATTTCTATACCCTTTAAGTCTACCCATTTCAAAGCTTATGTCTTTGGTATGCGTTGCAAGTGAATAAAATGTCATTCTTAAAGCATCTGTTCCGTATGAATCAATACCTTTTGGAAATTGATTCCTTGTTTTATTCTCAATTTTTTTTGCTATACCTTCTTGCATAAGATTTGTAGTTCTTTTTTCAACTAAATCATCTTGGGAGATACCATAAATCAAATCCAATGGGTCAATAACGTTACCTTTAGATTTTGACATTTTTTGTCCATTCTCGTCTCTAATGAGGCCAGTAACATAGACGTCTTTAAAAGGGATTAGATCTGTAAACTCAAGACTCATCATCATCATTCTTGCAACCCAGAAAAATATAATATCAAATCCAGTAACGAGAAGAGAGGTTGGAAAATGCCTCTTAAAATCTTCAGTTTTTTTAGGCCATCCTAATGATGCAAAAGGCCATAGACTTGATGAGAACCAAGTATCTAGAACATCTTCATCTTGTATGAGTTCTCTGCCATCAAGTTTATAAAATTCTCTGACTTCCTCTTCACTATAACCAACGTAGACATTATCATCAGAGTCATACCACGCAGGTATTCTGTGGCCCCACCATATCTGCCTGCTGATACACCAATCCTCAATATTATCCATCCAATTAAAATATGTCTTAAGCCAATTGTTTGGATGAAATATTATTTCTCCTTTGTTAACAGCTTCGTTTGCTCTTGCCGCCATTTCTTCAGTTTTGACATACCATTGATAACTTAATTTAGGTTCAATAACTATATTAGACCTCTCACCACGAGGTACACTTATATGGTGCTTTTCTTCTTTTTCCAAGAGATCTAGCTCCTTAAGTTTTTCTAATACAGCTTTTCTGACTTTAAAACGATCAAGATTTGAAAATGGTTCTGGCACATTTTCATTCGAACATGCATCTTCATTAAATATATTTATAGGCTCAAAGTCACTTACTGTATTTGAAGTCTTTACTTGACCATCTACCTCGTGCAGTGCATATTTTTTACCTATTTCGTAATCATTAAAATCATGACCTGGAGTAATTTTAAGACAACCGGTTCCAAATTCCGCATCAACATACTCATCGGCTAAAACTGGTATCTTTCTGCCCACAAAGGGAAGAACTACTTTTTTACCAACAAAATCTTTATACCTATCATCATTAGGGTTAACAGCAACTGCCATATCTCCAAACATAGTTTCAGGTCGAGTTGTAGCCACTATTAAAAAATCTTCTGTATTTTCAATTGGATATTTAATATGCCAAAGAAGGCCATCTTTTTCTTGTCTTACAACCTCAAGATCTGAAACAGCAGTTTTTAGGGATGGATCCCAATTAACCAACCTATAACCCCTATAGATTTTATTTCTTCTATGCAATTCAACGAATGCTTTTATAACAGCATCATTGCATCCTTCATCTAGGGTAAATCTATATTTATTCCAATCAACAGAGCATCCAAGTCTTTTAATTTGTGAAGTTATTTTTTCTTCTGAATAATCTTTCCAAGACCAAACTTCTTCAAGAAATTTTTCTCTTCCGAGTTCTTTCCTGGTTACATCTTTTTTTGCAAGATTATTTTCTACAACCATTTGCGTAGCTATGCCGGCATGATCAGCACCAACCTGCCAGTGCGCATCTTTGCCAGACATATGATGATATCTTGTATAGAAGTCCATGATGGCATACTGGAAGCTATGGCCCATATGAAGAGTACCAGTAACATTTGGTGGAGGTATTACCTGAGAAAATGAAGCATCAGAATCTTTATTTGAAAGAACTTTTTCAGACCAGATCTTGGACCATTTTTCTTCAATTTCTACTGGGTAATACTGTTTATCCATAAGAAAGTTTCATCAAACTATTTTAATTTCTTACTTAGAATTAGCTGACTTATAAGTGGCACAGGTCTTCCAGTTCCAGCTTTTACAGGAGTGCTATAAGAGGCTGTAGCAGCAATATCAATATGTGCCCATTTATAATCATTAGTAAATTTTGAAAGGAAAGCAGCTGCATGAATTGTTCCAGCTTCTCTTCCCCCACCAATATTCGCTAAATCTGCATATTTAGTTTTAGTACATGATTGATGCTCATCCCATAATGGAAGTTGCCAAGCTCTATCACCTGATTCTTCACCGGATTCAATTATTTTATCTGCAAGATACTGATCATTTGCCATAACTCCACTTGCATGTCTCCCAAGAGCAATGACAACAGCTCCGGTTAGTGTTGCCATATCAATAACATACGAAGGCTTATATTTTCCAACGTATGTTAAACAATCGGCAAGAATCAATCTGCCTTCAGCATCAGTATTAAGTATTTCAATGGTCTGACCAGACATTGAAGTTACAACATCACCAGGTTTTGTGGCTTTAGATGAGCACATATTTTCAGCGCAACCCATAACACCAACTACATTAACATCTGCATTTAATCTTGCTAGGGTAGACATGACTCCAAACACAGTTGCAGCTCCGCACATATCCCATTTCATCTCATCCATTCCAGGACTTGGTTTGATTGAAACTCCTCCAGTATCGAAAGTAACGCCTTTGCCAACTAATGCAATAGGTTTATCAGTTGATTTGCCTCCCTTGTATTCGATAACCATCATTCTAGCTGGTTCTTCACTACCCCTAGAAACACTTAAAAATGAACCCATGCCCATTTTATGCATTTGCTTTTCGTTAAAAGATTTAACTTTTAGCTTAGGAAAATCTTTTGTCATTGCTTTTACCTTTTTTTCAATTATTTTTGGCGTGCAATGATTGGCTGGAAGATCCCCCAAGTATTTTGCCGTATTTACTCCCTCACCAATAGCATATCCAACCTTTGCAGCTTGTTTAGCTTTTGTTAATTTAGATCCAGTTAAACCTGTTGTAAGGATAGTTAGTTTTTTAACGCTGGGTTTCTTAGAAGTTTTATTTTTTGTTTCAGAAAATATATAAACATTAGACTCAATTGTTTTAGAAACCATCTCAATTAACCAAAGTTCATCTTTTCCTTTAGGCGAAACTGTTCCAGGCATAACAGATATATCTTTACATTTATTTTGATTTCCTTTTTGTGCAATGCTTTGGTACAAACTGAGCCATTTATGAGTCGGCGCATCTGTATCAAGACCTTTAACAAGAAAAATATGCTTGGCATTAATTCCATCTATTTTTGGAAGCAATAAGCTACTGCCTGGTTGATCTACATGGGATTTAATAGTTTTAGAAAGATAATTCTTTGATTTTTTATTTAATTCCATGAAAGACGAGTCATTTTTTGTATTTTTATTAATAACTAAAACAAGCATATCTGTCGTCAAGGAAGATACACCTGTTGCGTCTTTTAACTGAACATTATTTAAAACTTTATGTGCCATTTATATTCTCCTGTAATGGTATTTGCTGATAAGATAAATATTGTAATGCATCATTCTTCACAAGGCATGTTTAAAAAAAATATTCTTTCAAAAAGTTTGAATGTTGAGGTCTTTAAATCTACGATCGGAATTCTATTAATTTTCTTTTTTTTAGTTGTAAGCTCGAGATTTGTTGAATATTTTAATCAGGCTGCAGAAGGGCTAATTGATCCAAACATAATTTTTAAAGTTGTTTTTTTAAGATTTCCAGATTTCATCACACTGTTAATTCCTTTGTCTTTCTTTTTAGGGGTTGTAATCACAATTAGCAGAATGTATGCCGATAGAGAAATTTATGGCTACTTCACTGGCAACCTTTCTCAAAACGATTTGATAAAATATCTGATACCACAAGCAATAATATATTTCTTAATAACTCTTTCATTAAGTGTTTACATAGCCCCATATACAAAAGAGCTTTCTAAGAATCTTTTATCTACTGATTCTTTAGAAGAACAGTTCAATGCAATAAAGCCTAATGAAATAATTATATTTAACGATTTTGAAGGATTTATTTTCGTAAAGGATAAGAATAAAAATATTTTGGATCAGGTTGCATTTTTATCATCATCAAATGAAAACTTTTCGTTAGTTCTAGCAGATAAACTAACCTCAAGTGATAAAGACTCAATGCTAGATCTTACTCTCAAAGATGGCTTGGTTTATCAAAACATTTTTAGTGAAGACTCTTCTTTTATATCTGAGTTTGGTGAATTTAATTTTCCACTAAAAAAAGATAAAGAACAATCGGATATACAAACTCTCTCTAAAGTATTTGATTATTCAGAAAAATCTAGTAAATCTCAAAAGCAATGGAATATTTCTATACCAATAACAATTTTTATTTTGCTAATTATTGGAGTACACATTTCAAAGGTAGGTCCTAGACAAGGCAGACTAGCAGTATTGCTTCCTTCTATGTTTGTATACTTCCTCTACTTAAGTTTATTAATCTTAGCAAGAGAATCTTTTGAGGATAACAATCCCCAAACTTACTTTTATTCATGGTATGTGCATACATTCTTTTTTGCTTTTGGAGTTTATGCAATGCTTAGATCAAATTTGAATATAAATATTTCAATAAATGCTACCAGCATCATAAGAAAAAGTAATTCATCCAGAGCAATCTTATTGCTAATCATATTGTTAATATTTTTATGGATAGCTTCATGATGAAAATATTCTATATATATTTAATAAAGCGTTCTTTTTATTTTTCATTACTCATTTTGGCTGCTTTTAGTTTGTTAGATTCAATCTTTATGTTTCTCTCAGAGTTAGAAAACCTTTCAGAAAAATATGCATTTTTAAATATATTAAAATATGTAATTCTTACTACCCCGCATCGTTTGATGGATTTTGTAGAGGGCGCTAGTCTTTTGGGTGTCATGATTGCATTAGGACTTTCCAATCAGGAAGGCAATCTTAATACTTTAAGGACAGCTGGGAAGTCTCCAATGAATATTGTTTTTGTTAGTTCGATTGGCGCATTAATCTTAAGTGCATCTTTATTAATGTTTGATGAAATAGTGTTTAGAAAAACTTTTGTAAAAGCCGAGGTAGAAAGAAATATTACTCTAGGAAAGACCTATCAAAAAGACCAGGATCAAATATGGGTAAATTATGATGAGTCGTTTTTAGGCTTTGAAAGAATCATTGATAATAATATCTATCAGCCAAGATTTATTAAAATAAAAAATAAAAAACTTGAGTACTCAATTTCCGCTAGCGCTGCTCAAATTAATAAAAAAAATATTATTTTTCCTGAGGAATCTTTATATAAGCTATATGCAGAGTCGTCTGTTTCTAATCAAGAGACTTTTGAAATCCCAATCCAATCAACTATTTCAATCAAGCACATTGATAATTTAGGAATATCAGATCTTATTGATTATAGAAACTTTCTTTCAAATAGCTCTATTGAACAAGATATCTTATTTAAATCACATTTAGACAAAGCGCTATATAAAAAAATATATTCACCAGTATCAATTTTGTTGCTAATAATGTTTTTTGGGTCACTAACTTTTAATTCATTACGTGATTCTAGTGTTGGTGGAAGAGTTTTAATCGCAGTAACGGGAGCTTTTATTTATAAATTGTTTCAAGATTTATCTATTGGAATCTTTATTTCCTATCAATTACCAACTTATATTGGCGTAATCTTACCTTCTTTGATGTTTTTATTGATGTCTTTTTTATCTTTTAAGAGAATTTAAATCATAATTATCATCAGGATGATGGATGATCATGAATTTTTTTTATAAGATGTTTGAGAAACAATATCACTAAGAGATAGCTTGTCTTTTGAGATATACATATATAGCAAAGGGATGCCTAATAATGCAAAAGTTATGAAATTCATAAAAAATCTTAGAGATATTTTTTTTATATCTATTTTTTTATTATCAAGGCTGTATATTTCGAATTTCCAGACTGCCATGCCAAGTGTCTTTCCACCATGTGTCCAGAAATAACCATAAAAACACCAGGTACTTACAAAAATTAGAAGTGGGCCAATCCATTTTGTTTCTATGATGCCTCCGTTAATCCAAACTGCAACTGATCCAACAGCCATCCATACACCAAATAAAAGAAAAAAATCATAAATGCATGCGGCAACTCTTCTTAATGGAAATACAATATATGATTTATCATTCATTTTGGTATAGTACTAAATTATTTAAAAAAATAAATTAATTAATATGAATACATCATCTGATTTTCTAGGTCATCCAAAAGGCTTGTTTGTTTGCTTTGCTACTGAAATGTGGGAAAGATTCTCATATTACGGAATGAGAGCACTACTTATACTTTATCTAACTAAGCATTGGGAATTTACTGATGCAACTAGCTATTTAATATATGGAGCATATACGTCATTAGTTTACATAATGCCAGTTTTTGGAGGAATGTTAGCTGATCAAATTTTAGGTTCAAAGAAAGCTGTTACATATGGAGCAATCTTATTAGTATTTGGACATTTAGGGATGACTGTTGAAAGTAATGAACAGATTTTCTATCTATCTCTTGCTTTAATTGTATCTGGTGTTGGGTTTCTAAAACCAAATATATCAACCATGGTTGGAGCTTTGTATGAGGAGGGTGACCCTAGAAGAGACTCAGGCTTCACTATTTTTTATATGGGCATAAATATTGGTGCTTTTACAGCAACTCTTTTATGTGGATACTTGGGTGAAGAAATTGGCTGGGCATATGGTTTTGGAGCAGCTGGAATTGGAATGTTGCTAGGACTATTTATATTTTTATGGGGCCAAAAATATCTTGAAGGATTGGCAGAGCCGCCATCAAATAAATATATGACTAAGGTTAATGGTATTTCATTTGAAAATTGGGCATATATTTCTGGCGTTGTAATGGTCCTTGTAACATGGTTTTTAGTTCAGAATTCACAGTTAGTAGGTCAACTATTAGGCGGCTTTGGGGTTATTTTTATCGGGGCTTGGTTGTTATATGCATTATTGAAATGTGCACCTGAAGAAAGAGATAGATTGATAGTTGTAGGAATTTTAATACTGTTTTCACTTATATTTTGGGCTTTATTTGAACAAGCAGGATCGTCATTAAACATTCTGACTGACAGGGGTGTTGATAGAGTGATATTCGGATGGGAAGTGCCAGCATCTATGTTCCAATCACTTAATGCTGGATTTATATTTACAATAGCACCTCTTTTTGCTCTTTTATGGATAGCTTTAGCAAAAAGAAATATGGAACCATCTACACCAATAAAATTTTCTATTGGAATAGTGCTTGTAGGGCTTGGATTTTTAGCTCTTGTTTATGGAATGAACTCATCTGAAGGTCTTCAAACAGGAGTCATTTGGATAGTATTAATTTATTTATTACATACACTTGGTGAGCTTTGTCTATCGCCTGTGGGATTATCATCTGTTACTAAACTATCACCACAGAGAATTGTTGGATTTATGATGGGTATGTGGTTTTTTGCATCTGCAGCTGGAAACTATGTTGCTAGTTTAATTGCTAAAGGTACTGCTGGAGATCCTGTTTTAAAAATTGCAGAAAGAATCTATTTTCAGGTCATGAACCTTCCTGAAGATACATTTACAGTTAATCAGAAAAATGGATTTATGGATGTTTACACGGATGTAGGACTTATTGCAATTGGATGTGGAATATTTTTGGCCATCATAACACCATTACTTAGAAAATTGATGCATGGTGCCAGTTAAAGGAAAAAAAGATCCTGTAAAAAAAAATATGGATAAATTCCATAAACCAAAAACTCATCGTGATAAAACTAAATATAATCGGAAAAATAAGCCTAAGAAGCTTGATTAACTTTTATTAAAATTTTTGTATAGATTTCTTTTAAAGTAAAAAGTTCGCTAATTTTCACATGCTCATCAATTTGATGGATTGATTTGTTTACTGGACCTAATTCAATTATTTCAGTATTCATTTTTGCAACAAAACGACCATCTGAAGTTCCACCTTTAGCATTAAATTCTGGAGTATATCCAGCAACTTCTTGAACAGAGTTTGAAACAATATTTTTAAAAAAGTTATTTTGTGTGTAGTAGGGAAGACCATTTAGGTCCCAAGTTAAACTATAATTTATATTTAACTCCTTTAGTAATGCCTCAAACTTAGACTTTAGACTTTCTTCAGTTGATTCAGGTGAGAATCGAAAGTTAAATGTAAGCTCCAATTCTCCTGGTACAACATTGTGAGCTCCTGTACCAGAATTGATATTAGATATTTGAAAGCTTGTTGGATCAAAGTAATCATTTCCATCATCCCAAATTTTATTGTTAAGTTTGGAAATTAATTCACCTGATTTAAGAATTGGATTTATTACTTTCTCTGGATAGGCGATGTGTCCTTGTTTTCCAAATAGTTTTAAATGTCCGCCAAGCGATCCTCTTCTTCCAATTCTGGCACAATCTGCAACTTTTTCACTTGCGGTGGGTTCTCCAACTAGACAGTAATCTATAATTTCATTTTCCTGAATCATATTTTCAATAATCTTGTCTATAAATCCATCTTTGGATGTACCTTCCTCATTGGATGTCAGCAAGATTGCTAATCTAAAATTTAGATCTTCTGAAGAACTTAGAAAGTCCTTTGAGGCCTCTATAAATGCTGCAACAGATCCTTTCATGTCTGCAACACCTCTTCCATATAGTAGGTCATCTTCAATAGTCGCTGAGAAGGGAGGGTGCTTCCATTTTTCTTCAGGACCACTTGGAACTACATCTGTATGACCAAGAAAACAAAATAATTTTCCAGAACTACCAACAGAAGCATATAAATTCTCTACGTTTTGATAATTAATTCTTTTAATGTTGAAATTTAATTCACTAAGTTCTTTTTCAATTAAATCAAAGCAACCCATATCTTTTGGCGAAAGAGATTTTATTTTTATTAAACTCTGAAGAAGTTCAATCATTTTTATGGAGCTCCTCATTTAAGCTTGAAGTTTTATGATTCCTTTTTGCAATAACCTTTCCAGAAAGAGAATCTCTATAAAATAATAAATTTGAATGACCCGAAACTTCTTTAGCTTTAATAACATTTATTTCTTTATCATCTGACTCTATGATGTGAATCTTGGTTCCTGATGTAATATATAGCCCTGCTTCAACTGTACAGTTATCACCTAAAGATATACCAATACCAGCGTTCGCCCCTAAAAGACAATTTTCTCCAAGTGAAATTTTTTCATTATTTCCTCCTGAAAGAGTACCCATAGTACTAGAACCTCCACCAAGATCAGAATTATTTCCAACTACAACGCCAGCAGAGATCCTTCCTTCAATCATGGCCTTCCCTAATGTGCCTGCATTAAAGTTGACAAAACCTTCTTGCATTATTGTCGTCCCCTCGCTTAGATATGCACCTAATCGAACTCTGCTAGCATCAGCTATACGTACTTTTTTTGGAATAACATAATCCGTAAGACATGGAAATTTATCTAAGGATCTGATGAAGAGATCGTTATTTTTCTCTTTAGATAAATGTAGTTCATTTTCAATATTATTCATTGAAATTGGGCCTTTGTTAGTCCAAGCTACATTTGGAAGAATCTTAAATAAATTTTCAAGATTAAGCGTATTTGGTAAGACAAATTTATAAGATATCAAATGAAGCTTTAAATAGGCATCGGACACACTTTCGATTGGTTTGTAAAGATCCTCTTCGTTCCAGGCGATTTCAACAAGTTTTTGAAATTTCTTATCAATATCATTAATTTCTTTAAAAACTTCATTATCACCAAACTGAATGCATGGAAAAAATACATCTAGAATTTCATCTTGAGATGTAATATTGGCAATACCTTTTGCAATAATCTTCATGGTTAAATTATAGTTTTATTAGCTCAATTCACACCACTTTTTTTAATGATGCAATAATTTCTTTCATCTTTTTATTAGTTATTAGTGTTTTATTGAAATTTTCGAGTTCAAATGTATCTTCTACCTTATCGCCAAGGGTATTAATTCTTGCTGAAAATATTGAAAGATTATTGTCATAAAAGACTTTGGCAATATCAGATAACAACCCAGGCCTATCTGATGTTTCAATGGTAATAAGATTTCTTCCTTTACTAATATTATGCGTATTTGTAATATTAAGTTTGTTTTGAAATTTAATTTTTTTCTTAGCATTTTTGATGCTGTCAGAAAAATCTTCATAATTATTGAAATTGTTTATAATTCTTATAGATAATTCTTTAAGTTCGCTTTGATTTAGAGCTCTGTCATGGTGTGAAAATTTTGTAATAAAGGTATTTGCTGCCAACTTATCATCAGTTGAGGTAAAAATATTTGCATCAATGATTTCAAGACCAGACTTTTCAAGAGTTTTTGTTAATTTTAAAAAAAGACCTTTTGAGTTATCTACCTTTATAAATATTTCGAGTAAATTATCGAACTTATTTTTACATGCTATTACTAGATCACAATTTTTATTTTGAATGATTAATTGAGATTGCCATTTTAACGACTCAGTTGCATTCTTATTGAAATAGCTATCGCTGAACTTAGAAAAATAATTTTTAACAAAGGATTTCTCATCTTTATTTAGTTCAGACAGAACAGAATTTTTTCTATCTAATGCAATATCAGAGGATGCTTTGATTGGATTTTTGTTAATTTTAGATCTTGTAAGAGTATATAAATCTCTTAATAACTGATGCTTCCAACCGTTCCATAGAGCGGGGTTGGTGGCTCTGATGTCGTTTACGGTCAGTAAATATAAGTAATTTAATTTTTCATTCTGTTCTACTTCTTTAGCAAAGTCATTTACTGTTAGAGGGTCTGAAATATCTTTTTTTTGAGAAATTGAGGACATTATTAAATGTTTTTTTACAAGCCATGATATTAGCTTTGCATCCGTTGGAGACATTCCTAGTCTCTTTGCAAAATTGAAACTTGTTTTTGCTCCTATTTCTGAATGATCTCCGCCTTTGCCTTTTCCAAGATCATGAAATAAACCTGCAATATATAGTATTTCAATCTTAGGAATTTTATTAATTAACTCATGTTCAAGTAGAAATCCCTCTTGTTCATAAAGTTTCATTTGATGCATATTTCTAACAACCTTTAATGTATGTTCATCAACTGTGTAAACATGAAATAAATCAAATTGCATTTGTCCAACGACTTCACCAAATTCAGGAATATATTTTTGAAGAATTCCAAGGCTTTTCATAGTCTTAAGAACAGATGAAAGATTATGTTTTGACTTTAAGATATCTAGAAATTGTTCGGCAAAATATTTATCTTTTCGAAATTCTTGATCAATAAGATTTAAGTTGTTTCTTAGCAATGCTTTTGTTTCGGTATCAATTAAATTTATTTTTTTACTTTCACCTATTTCAATAAATAACTTAAATATAAGATCTTTATTTGTTTTGATATCAATGTTTTCATTTATTCCGATTTTACTTTTATGTTTATAAATTGGATTTGCATTTTTGAATAAATTTTTTGGGTATGTTTCGTTATATTTTTCAAACACTGTACTGTTAAAAAATGATATGTACTCAGCCATTTCGTAATATTTTCTCATCATCTTCTCAACAGTTGATTTAGTATCTTTTTCGGAGATAGAATTTATATTCTTGGAGATTTCTATTTGAGATTCAAAGCTTAGTCTGTTTCTGTCAGTTAAGAGATTGGCGTGAAACCTAAGAAATTTAATAAAATTATAGGCAATCACAGTATTTTTATATTGACCATCTAATAGTTTCGATTTTTTGATTGCAGGTTGAGAATCAAGACCAAAGCAGTGTTGCAGTATCCATAGAGCAGTTTGAAAGTCTCGCATGGTACCGGGTGATTCTTTCAAGTCAGGCTCAAGATTAAAAGCAGTTGAAAAGAACTGATTATGTCTCTTTTGCTGCTCAATGTATTTTTCATTGTAAAAATTATTTTTTGTCCATAATTTGGACAAAGTTATAGTTATCTCTTTATCAATATCTTTATTTGAAATGATTGGGCGCCTAGTAAGGTAAGAGGTAAACTCTTTTATGTCCGATTTTGATATATTTTTTATGTCCTTTACCTTTCGAACCGAATGTCCAACTTTGAAGCCTTGATCCCACAAATGACTTATAAATTTTTCTAAATTATTAAAGTTTTTATTTTTCTTAATTTCAACAATTGATATATCAACATCAGACGTAGGAAACATTTCTTTTCTACCAAAGCCACCATTTGCGTAGATTACAAAGTTTTCATGCAAATTAAGATCTTTAAACTTCTTTTTGATTGAATTTTCTATAACATTTGAATGTTTTCGCAGATATTTATTAATCTTTGTTGGCTCCAGATATATATCTGAAATATTGTTATAGAAATCTTTATTTATTGATTCGAACTTTTCTTTCATACATATTCATCACTTCTTTTTGTGAGAATCTCATAACCATCTTTTGTAACTGAAATAGTATGCTCCCATTGAGCAGAATTTCTTCCATCTTTTGTCTCAACAGTCCATCCATCCTTTAGTACCTTTGAAAACTTTCTTCCTTGATTAATCATAGGCTCTATTGTGAAACACATTCCTTCTTTCAATTTTATTCCTGTACCAGCTTTTCCGTAATGCAGAACTTGCGGCTCTTCATGGTATACAGTACCAATTCCATGACCACAATAATCTTCAACAACGCTGTAATGGTTTTTTTCAGCATGTGTTTGGATTGCATTTCCAATATCTCCAAGGAAGGCACCTGGTTTTACCACTTCAATACCTTTATAAAGACACTCTTGTGTAACTTTTACTAATCTTTCATTATGAGGAGCACATTTTCCTACAAGAAACATTTTTGAGGTATCACCATGCCAACCATCTTTCACAACAGTTACATCTATGTTTAATATGTCACCACTTTTTAATACTTTTTCGTTACTAGGAATGCCATGACATATAACTTGATTCAAGCTAGCACATATAGTTTTCTCATAACCGTTATAACCAACATTAGCTGGAATTGCTTTTTGAACATTTACAATATGGTTAAAACATATTTCATCTAACTCTCCAGTTGATATGCCTGGAACCACATGTGGTGAAATCATTTCTAAAACTTCAGCTGCCAGCTTTCCAGCAACTCTCATTTTATCTATATCATTTTTAGATTTTACTGATATTTTCATTTTTTTTCATTTACATCTAGACATTAGCCAACTTAATCTATAAAGTACAATTTTAATGTCAGCGTATAATTTTAGCTCATTAAATTCAAAAAATTCTTTAAATAGTATTCCTAATTTTTTCCTAAAAATTCTCTTGTTTGAGGTAAATTTATAATGTCATTTCCAGCTATATTAGCACTTGAAGATGGAAGTGTATTCTATGGAAAAGGTTTTGGAAAAGAAAAGTTTGATGTTGGAGAATTAGTTTTTAATACCTCGATGTCTGGATATCAAGAAATAATTACTGATCCCTCATACAAAAAACAAATAATAACTTTTACTCATCCTCATATTGGCAACACTGGAATAAATAATGATGATAATGAGTCAAATCAAGTTCATTCCTCTGGTGTTGTTGTAAATAAATTTTGTGAGAAGCCAAGCAACTGGCGTTCTATAAAATCTTTGGAAGAATTTCTAAATGAAAATGATGTGATGGCTATTTCTGATGTGGATACAAGAGAAATCACTACAATTTTAAGAGAAAAAGGTGCATTGAATTGTTGCATTGGTTCTTTGTCAAAAATTTCTGAAAAAGATGCTATTAAAAAAGCGCAAGAATTTGATGGCTTAAAGGGAATGGATCTTGCTCAAGTGGTTTCAACAAAGGATGAATATCTTTGGAATGAGGGCGTTTGGCCAGAAAACAAGAAAACAAGGGATTCAAACATGGTTGTTGCTTATGACTATGGCATTAAAGAAAACATACTTAGACTTCTTGCAGATCATGTTGGAGAAGTTAAAGTTGTAAATGCAGAAACACCTTTTGAAGAAATTATGAAATTTTCTCCAAAAGGCATATTTTTATCAAATGGTCCTGGAGATCCAGAGCCATGCGTATATGCCATTGATAGTATTAGAAAATTCTTGAAAGAGGAAGTTCCTATTTTTGGAATATGTTTAGGACATCAACTATTAGCATTGGCTGGAGGCGCAAAAACCTACAAGATGAAATTTGGTCACCATGGTGCAAATCATCCTGTTCAAGATATTGAGTCAAAGGAAGTATTCATTACAAGTCAAAATCATGGATTTGCTGTTGATGAGGACACATTGCCATCAAATATAAAGACCACACATATTTCTTTATTTGACAAATCACTTCAAGGCATTGAGTTTAAAGATACTCCAGCATTTAGTTTCCAAGGACATCCTGAAGCAAGTCCTGGTCCGCAAGAAATCCAAAGCCTATTTAAAAAATTTAGCAGCATGGTAAAAGATTATGCCAAGACGTAAAGATATCTCATCGATTTTAATTATTGGCGCAGGTCCAATCATCATTGGTCAGGCATGCGAATTTGATTATTCAGGCGCTCAAGCTTGTAAGGCACTCAAAGAAGAAGGCTTTAGAGTAATACTTGTAAACTCGAACCCTGCAACCATTATGACAGACCCTTTATTAGCGGATGCAACTTACATTGAACCAATTCACTGGGAGTCTGTTGAAAAAATAATTGAAAAAGAAAAGCCTGATGCCATATTGCCTACGATGGGAGGTCAAACTGCTTTAAATACAGCACTAACATTAGATAAAAATGGCGTTCTTGAAAAACATAATGTTGTTTTAATTGGAGCAAATAGAACAGCAATAGATAAGGCTGAAGATAGGCAGCTTTTTGATGAAACAATGCAGGCAATAGGACTAGAAACACCAGCTTCTGGTATTGCGCATTGTATGGAAGATGCTTTAAGAGTTCAGAAAGAAATCGGATTTCCTTGCATTATAAGGCCCTCTTTTACTATGGGAGGTACTGGAGGAGGCATTGCATATAACATATCAGAATTTAAAACAATTTGTGAGAAAGGTCTTGAGCTATCTCCAACTAACGAGCTTTTAATAGATGAGTCTTTGATTGGCTGGAAAGAATATGAGATGGAGGTAGTTAGAGACTGTAAAGATAATTGTATTATTGTTTGTTCTATTGAAAATCTAGATCCAATGGGCATCCATACCGGAGACTCAATAACCATTGCTCCAGCTCAAACTTTAACAGACAAAGAATTCCAAATAATGAGAAATGCCTCTTTTAAAATTTTAAGAGAAATTGGTGTTGATACCGGAGGGTCTAATGTTCAATTTGCTGTTAATCCAGAAAATGGAAAGATGGTTGTTATTGAAATGAATCCAAGAGTAAGCAGGTCTTCTGCATTAGCTTCAAAAGCTACAGGATTCCCAATAGCTAAAGTTGCAGCTTTATTATCTGTAGGATTTACACTAGATGAATTAAAAAATGATATTACAGGTGGTCTTACGCCTGCATCTTTTGAACCAAGTATTGATTATATAGTCACGAAAATTCCAAAATTTGCTTTTGAAAAATTTCCGCAAGCAACTCCAAAGCTAACGACACAAATGAAATCTGTTGGTGAAGTTATGTCGATTGGTTCAAACTTTCAAGAATCATTTCAAAAAGCTTTATGCAGCATGGAAGAAGAATTAAATGGAATTAATTCCTTAGCTAAGAATAAGGAATTTGCATCTGATAAAAAAATACAAAGTGAATTAACAATACCAGGACCCAAAAGATTATTTTATGTAGCAGATGCTATAAGAAAAGGTTGGTCCTTAGAAAAGATACATGATTATACAAAAATTGATTTCTGGTTTTTAGATCAAATTGAAGAACTTATAAATCTTGAGAATGAGCTTATTGATGCTGGTGTAAAGAATTTAGACGAAGATAAAATTATTCAAATTAAAGAGAAAGGCTTTTCTGACAATAGAATTGCTGAACTAGTAAGAGTTGATGAAGATGAAATAAGAGCGCTTAGAAAAGAATTTAACATAACTCCTGTGTATAAAAGAGTGGATACTTGTGCTGCCGAATTCGCAACATCAACTTGCTATATGTATTCAACATATGGAGGAAAGTGTGAAAGTAATCCAACTTCAAAGAAAAAAATATTAGTTTTAGGTAGTGGACCAAATAGAATCGGACAAGGAATAGAGTTTGATTATTGTTGTGTTCATGCCTCCTTAGCGATGCAAGAGGAAGGCTATGAGTCGATTATGGTTAATTGTAATCCTGAGACAGTCTCAACAGATTACGATGTTTCCAATAGATTATATTTTGAACCAATAACTGCTGAGAAAATTCTAGATATTATTGATATTGAAAAACCAGAAGGTGTCGTTATACAGTTTGGCGGACAAACCCCTTTAAAACTTGCTAATGTTCTATCTGAAAAGGGAGTGAATATTCTTGGAACAAATGTTGATGCAATTGATAGATCTGAAGATAGAGAAAGGTTTCAGGAATTAGTTAATAAATTAAATTTAAAACAGCCTTCAAATGCAACTTCTAAGAATGTTGATGAAGCTCTCAGCGAGGCAAAAAAAATAGGTTTTCCAATTGTTGTAAGGCCCTCTTATGTTCTTGGCGGAAGAGCAATGCAACTAGTCAACAATATTAAGGAACTTGAAAAATATCTAAGTGAAGCAGTAGAAGTATCAAACAGCAAGCCTATTCTTCTTGATAGCTATTTAACTGATGCAATCGAAGTTGATGTAGATGTAGTTTCAGATGGAACAAATATTGAAATTGGTGGCATTTTACAACATATAGAGCAAGCAGGCATTCATTCAGGAGATTCAGCATGTTCTCTTCCTCCATATAGCTTATCTCAAGAAATTCAGAATAAAATGAAAGCGCAAGCTATTGATATAGCAAAAGAATTAAAAATTATTGGCTTAATGAATATTCAATTTGCAATTAAAGCAAACGAAGTCTATATCATTGAGGTTAATCCAAGAGCATCCCGTACTGTTCCATTTATTTCTAAAGCAATTGGACACTCATTGGCTAAGGTTGCTTCTAAAGCAATGATTGGTAAGAGTTTAATAAAGCAGAAGTTTTCATCAAAGCTTCCTAAAGGCTTATCTTTTGTAAAAGAAGCTGTAATGCCATTTGATAAATTTCCTCATGTAGATCCTATTTTGGGACCAGAGATGAAATCCACTGGCGAAGTTATGGGCATCGGCCCTAATTTTGGAGAAGCATATGCAAAAGCTCAAAAAGGTGCAAACAAAATTTTAAGAAAATCAGGCAATGTATTTATAAGTGTTAAATCTTCCGACAAAAAATATCTTGATGAATTCACCCCAGCAATAATAAATGCTGGATTCGAAATCATTGCAACTTCTGGTACGGCAGATTACATAGAAAAACTTGGCTACGCTGTTTCAAGGATTAACAAGGTTACTGAAGGTAGGCCACATATTGTTGATATGTTGCTCAACAATGAAATAGATTTAGTAATTAACACAACTGAGGGTTCTCAATCAATTCAAGACTCTGCATCCATTAGACAAAGTGCCTTAAGAAATAAGATTTTTTGCACAACCACAATGTTTGGAGCCTTTGCAATCATAGATGCCTTAAAAAGTATTGAAGAAAATTGGACATACAGCACTCTACAAGAAATTAATAAATAGTTTTTCAAGTTGTTATAATGCTTTTATGAGTAGAGTTCCACTTACAAAAGAAGGCGAAGCTTTAATCAAGGAAAAATTATATAACCTTAAGTTTATTGAAAGGCCTCAAATATCTGAAGCAATTGCTGAAGCAAGAGCGCATGGTGATCTAAAAGAAAATGCAGAGTATCATGCAGCAAAGGAGCTTCAAGGGCTTATAGAAGCAAAAATTACTGAAATGGAGAATGCAATTGCAAACGCCCAAGTTATTGATGTAAAAGACATTCCCGAAACTGGAAGAGTAATATTTGGCTCAACTGTAAAAGTATATGATAGTAATAATGACACGGAATTAACTTATAAGATTGTTGGAAATCTTGAATCTGATCCTGAGAACGGACATATCTCAATTGAAACACCAATTGCAAAAGGTTTGATTGGTAAATTTGTAGATGACGAAATTAAAATTCAAACTCCATCTGGTGATTTAAATTATGAGGTTATTGAAGTGAAACATATATAATGATGCATTCTGATAACTGGGCTCTCAAGGCAAAGCAGTTGGGTTATCGATCTAGAGCAGTTTTTAAGTTAGAAGAGATCCTAAAAAAAACGAGAACCAAAAGATATAAGAATGTTTTAGATTTAGGTGCATCACCAGGAGCTTGGTCACAATTTATTGTAAAAAAAAACTCTAATGCCAATGTGTATGCTTTAGATATATTGGATATGGAACCAATTGAAGGTGTTAGTTTTTTTAAAAAAAATATAGAACAAATTAATAATATTCCTCAGATATTGAAATTAAAAGGTGATTTTAATCTTGTAATATCTGATATAGCCCCCAACTTAAGTGGTATAAAGTCAGTTGATAATGAAAACATATTTGATCTGAATAAATTGACTGTAAATATAGCGTTAAATTTTTTATGCAAGGGCGGAACTTTAATTATGAAAACATTTCAAAATAGTTTTTTGAAAACATTAAGAAAAGATATGGAATTATCATTCAAGATAGTTCAAACTTATAAACCTGTTGCATCAAAAAAACAATCAGGTGAAATATATTTGTACGGAGTAAAGTAATAAATGAGTAGTTTTTTAAGAAATATAATTGTTTGGGTCGCTTTAGGATCATTAATGGTCTATGTTTTTAATAGCATAGATAATTCATCAGCAAGAGAGCAAATTAGTTATAGTCAGTTCAAAGAAGAAATTTTATCTGACAGAATTGCTAAGGTTGTATACAAAGGTGATCAAATGACAATCATCGGAGATCGTCTTGATGGCTCTAAATTTGAAACGACACATCCTATCTTTAAAAGAGATGAAGCTGTTGAAAATGCAATTGAGCAAAATGGAATAATTGCAGTTTATGAAAAAATTGAACAACCATCTATCTTTTCACAACTACTTGTTGGAGCTTTTCCAATAATCCTACTGCTAGCGATTTTCTTCTTCTTTATGCGACAAATGCAAGGAGGCATGTCTGGAAAAGGTGGCCCAATGTCTTTTGGAAGAAGCAAAGCTAAACTAATGGAAGGTGGAAAAGTTAAAACTACCTTTAAAGATGTTGCTGGGTGTGAAGAGGCTAAACAAGATGTTCAAGAGCTTGTAGATTTTTTAAGGGATCCAACTAAATTTCAGAAACTTGGTGGCAAAATTCCAAGAGGTGTTTTGATGGTTGGTCCTCCAGGAACTGGTAAAACTCTTATTGCTAGAGCTTGCGCTGGAGAGGCTAAGGTACCTTTCTTTACAATTTCTGGTTCAGATTTTGTTGAAATGTTTGTTGGTGTTGGAGCTTCTAGAGTGAGGGATATGTTTGATCAAGCAAAAAAACAGTCACCTTGTATAGTCTTCATTGACGAGATTGACGCAGTTGGAAGACACAGAGGAGCCGGACTTGGTGGGGGTCATGACGAAAGGGAACAAACACTCAATCAATTATTAGTTGAAATGGATGGCTTTGAAGGAAATGATGGTGTTATTGTTATAGCTGCAACTAATAGACCAGATGTATTAGATCCAGCACTTTTAAGACCTGGTAGGTTTGATAGACAAGTTGTAGTCGATTTGCCTGACATAAGAGGCAGGGAAGCAATATTAAAAGTTCATATGAGAAAAGTTCCTCTTGCTTCAGATGTTGATCCGCTTGTTATTGCTAGAGGTACTCCAGGGTTTTCTGGTGCAGACTTAGCAAATTTAATTAATGAGGCAGCCCTTTTTGCTGCCAGATATTCTGATAAAAAGATTGATCAGTCTCATCTTGATCTTGCTAAAGATAAAATCATGATGGGTGCAGAAAGAAAATCTATGATTTTAAGTGAGGAACAAAAGAGAATTACTGCTTATCATGAAGCAGGACACGCAATTGTTGGCAGACTTTGTCCAACTCATGATCCTGTTTATAAAGTAACAATTATTCCTAGGGGTAGAGCATTGGGAGTAACAATGTTTTTGCCTGAGGAAGATACTTACATGCAAAGTAAAGAGTATCTTCTAGGAAGAATAGCTACTCTTTTTGGAGGAAGAATCGCAGAAAGCATCATTAATGGTAATCAAGGCATAACTACTGGAGCATCTAATGATATTGAGGTAGCTACAGGTATTGCAACTAATATGGTAACTAAGTGGGGTTTTTCAGATACATTAGGAACGATCAAATACGGAGAAGATGAGGGAAGCCCATTTTTAGGTAGATCTGTTTCAAATCCTGCTCCAACAAGAAGTGAGGAAACATCTAAATTAATTGATTCTGAAGTAAAGTCAATTATTGATTCATGCTATAAAAGAGCTGAGAAATTGTTAAAAGAAAATTTGGATAAGTTGAATATCATGGCTGATGCTCTTTTAAAGTATGAAACCATTGATGCAAACCAAATTGATGACATCATGGCTGGTGCAACTCCAAGGGAGCCTGAGGGTTGGTCTGATGACAAGCCAGCTGGTAAATCAAATAAAAAAACTTCAATAAAAGGTGCGGCAGAGGAGTTATAATTCTCCCTCATGAATTTAAAATTTGGCACCGATGGGATTAGGGGACCTGTCGAAAGTGTTATAACCCCTGAAGCTTGTCTTAAAATTGGACATGCAACCGGTCTAGTAATGAAAGAATTAGGCTGGAAGACAGTAGTAATTGGAAAGGATACTCGTTTATCAGGATATATGCTTGAATCGGCTTTACAGGCTGGTTTTATAGCTGCTGGTGTAAATGTGAGACTTTTAGGTCCTCTCCCAACTCCAGGCGTAGCATACTTAACAAAAACCTTAAGAAACAAGTTTGGCGTTGTGATCAGCGCATCACATAATGACTTTTTAGATAATGGAATAAAAATTTTTAATGAAGATGGAGAAAAAATATCTAGAAACATTGAAAAAAGAATCGAAAAGTACCTTTCATCAGAATTAATTCCTGTAAAAACCTCTGCAATTGGGAAAGCATATAGATTTGATGAATCTGGACCAAGGTATATTGAATTTTGTAAATCTACTGTGCCTTCAGACATATCATTTGCGTCTTTAAGAATTGTCCTAGATTGTGCAAATGGAGCATGCTACAAAGTCAGCCCTGAAATATTTGAAGAGCTTGGTGCTGAAGTAATTACAATTGGAAATGAGCCAGATGGCTATAATATTAATCAAAATTGTGGTTCAACTCATCCAGAACTTGTTATAGAGGAGGTAATTAAGCATAGAGCTGATTTTGGAATTTCTCTTGATGGAGATGGCGACAGAGTGATTTTAGTAGACGAAAAGGGTAATCTTCTTGATGGGGATGACTTACTATATATCTTAGCGTTTTCTAATCCCAATAGAACAGGACCATGGGCTGGTGTTGTAGGAACCAAGATGACTAATTTAGGGTTAGAACAAGGACTTCAAGAGCTAGGTTATAAGTTTGAAAGAGCTGAAGTTGGGGATAAATATGTCAGTGAAATGTTATCAAAAAAGGGTTGGCTGCTTGGTGGTGAAGCATCTGGCCACATCATATGCAAAGATCTTGTGAGTACTGGAGACGGAACCATTGCTGCACTCAAAGTAATATCATCTTTGCTTCTTTTAGGTAAAAAACCATCTGAAGTACTTTCTAATTTCACTAAAATTCCACAAATCAACAAAGCTTTAACTGTTTCAAACAAAGATATTATTAATGACAAAGATTTGAAATTATTGATTAAAGAGATTGAAAGCGATATAACTGTTGGAAGGGTGCTTGTGAGAGCTTCAGGAACTGAATCAAAGATTAGAATTATGATTGAAGCACCAGAAGAGTCTGTAGCAATAAAGTTTGTAAATGATATTGAGAATTTAATCAGGTCAAAAATTTAATGATTATTGCCAATTGGAAATCAAATATTGTTGACATAAACCAATGGACTCATGATTTTCATGACGAGTATATAGTTAATGAAAGATTGCAATCTACTATTTTTGGAGTTGCTCCACCATCATTATATATTGAAAAAATGCGAAGGATGGAACAATCACATTTTGCATTCGATGATGGAGAGCTTGGTTGCCAAGAAGTTTTGTGTGGTGTGCAAGATGTAGACCATTCATATGGATCAAGGACAGGAGCTATATCAGTAGATATGGTTATTGACACAGGATGTAATTTTGCAATCATTGGTCATTCAGAAAGAAGAGACTTATTTAATGAAGATAATGATCTCATAAAGGAAAAACTTAAGAGTCTTAAAAATAAAGTCATGGCTGTTTTATGTATTGGAGAAACCAAAGAAGAAAATGATAAAGGTATAACGAAAGATGTACTTAAACAGCAACTTGATATAGTAAAGGAAGTTGAGTTAGATCAATCATTTACTGTAGCATATGAACCCGTTTGGGCGATCGGAAGCGGATTAACACCACAGCCAAAAGATATAAATGAAATACATAAATATATTAAAGATGTTGTACAATCCAATTCTGCAAATAAGCTTATACCAAGAGTTTTATATGGTGGAAGCGTTACAGATAAAAACGCTGAAAGCTTTTTTATGGAAGAATTTGTAGATGGTGCATTGGTTGGAGGAGCATCGCTTGATGGTAAAACCTTTGCAAATATAGTAAATATTTATAATAGTACAAAATAGAAATGATAGTTTTTTTAACAGTAATTAACGTGATACTAACTGTTGTAATAATAATTATGGTTTTGTTACAACAAGGAAAGGGCTCTGATCTTGGTTCAGCATTTGGGGGTGGATCTTCTAATTCAATGTTTGGAGCTTTAGGGCCGTCTGATTTTTTAGGAAAATTAACCTATGTGGTTGTTGCAATATGGTTAATTCTTTCGTTGCTGTTAGCATATTTATTAAAGACAGAAAATTCAGAAGTTATCTTTGATACCCCATTAATTGAAGAAGTCAAAGAAGAAGAGCTCTCTGATGAAATTCCATTAGATTAATTAATTCTATTGGTGCCGAAGGCGGGACTTGAACCCGCACGAGCTTTCGCTCACTAGCCCCTCAAGCTAGCGTGTCTACCAATTCCACCACTTCGGCTAAAAAAATGAGATTATATCAATATTATGATTAGTCATATATAAAACTTACTTGACCAATCATCGATACTTTCATAAACTTCATGTTCGCTGCGTTGCGGGGTGGAGCAGTCTGGTAGCTCGTCGGGCTCATAACCCGAAGGTCGTTGGTTCAAATCCAGCCCCCGCTACCACAGTTATATATAAATTTTGTGGGGCATATGCCCTTTTTTTGTAGAAAAATGAATATAGAAGAATTAAATAACATCATTGAACCTGTAGTAACTAGAAATAAATGTATTTTATGGGGAATAGAGATTTTAAGAGGTAAAAAAAGAAATACATTAAGAGTTTTTATAGATTCTAATGATAATGTTGATATAAATGATTGCGAAAGTATCTCTAAGGATCTTTCATATGAACCTTCTCTTGATATGTATTTTGGAGATGATTATATACTTGAAGTTTCCACCCCAGGAATAGATAGAAAATTTTTTGATATTTCTCAGTTAAATGACTTTATTGGTGAAAATTTGGAGTTTAAGACAAAGGAGCTCATCAATGGTCAGCGAAAATTTTCTGGTAAACTGACAGACTGTAATGATGTAACTTTCACAATAAAAGATATTAAAGAACCTAATATCTTAAAATTTAAGTTTGCCGATCTGGATTTATGTAAACTTAAACCGAATTATAATAATTTAATAAAGGAACATTCTCATGCAAAGTAATGAAATTTTAGCTGTAGTAGAGTCAGTCTCAACTGAAAAAGGTTTAGATGAAAGTGTAATTTTTGAAGCTATTGAAACTGCAATAGCATCAGCCTCGCAGAGACATTTTCATGAAGATGCAGATTTGTTTGTAACTATAGATAGAGATACAGGAGATTACACAACTCATAGAAATTGGATAGTATTTGATGATACAAATGAAGAATTTCATCATGAAACTCACATCACTCCAGATAAATCAAATATGGAACTAGGTGCAACTTTTTCAAAAGAGCAAGATAATATTAAGTTTGGCAGAATTGAGACGCAGGCAGCTAGACAGGTCATGCTTCAAAAAGTTCGTGAAGCAGAAAGAAAGAAGATTGTTGAGCAATTTAGATCTCAACATAATAAATTAGTCTCTGGATCGGTCAAAAGGGTTACTAGAGATAACATTATTGTTGATATTACTCATGAAGCTGAAGCATTATTGCCTAGAGACAGGTTAATGCCTGGAGAAATTTATAAAATTAATGATAGGATCAGAGCCATCTTACAAATAGTGGAAGTAGAGGGAAGAGGGCCTCAACTTATGTTGAATCGTTCATGTCCTGAAATGGTGACAGAATTATTTAGTATTGAAGTACCAGAAATTAACGAGGATGTTATCGAAATTAGGGGTGTTGCTAGAGATGCAGGATCAAGATCAAAAATTGCTGTTAAAACTAATGATGGAAGAATTGATCCAGTTGGTGCATGTGTTGGTATGAGGGGCTCCAGAGTTCAGGCAGTTTCTTCAGAGCTAGGAAATGAGAGAATTGACATAATAATATATGATGACAATCCAGCACAATTAGTTATCAATGCGTTATCCCCAGCAAAAGTTGAATCGATAGTAATGGATGAAGATTCAAGATCAATGGATATTGCAGTAAATGAAGACAACCTTGCACTTGCTATTGGGTCAAGAGGGCAAAATATCAGATTAGCTTCTAAACTTGTTGGCTGGAATTTAAACATTATCAGTAACGAAGAGGCCGAAGCAAAAGTAAAAGTAGACGAAACTGAATTTTTAGCAAAAATAATCGATGCTTTGGAATTAAAAGAAGATATTGCAGAAAAAATAATATCATCTGGTTTTACAACCTTTGATGATATTGCTTATGCAGATAATAAAATCTTTAGTGAATATATTGATTCTGATGAAGAAATTAACAAGATCAAATCTGCAGCTGAAGACGCAGCTCTTCTTGAGGCTATGGGCGCAGTAACAGAAGAAGAGGACAATGTTGAGTCCTTAGCTGGACTGAATCTTAATGAAGATAACATTGTTAAATTAGCAAGTAAAGGAATTAAAAATAAAGACGATCTTGCAGAACTTTCAATAGATGAACTCCAAGAAATAATTGATATATCAGAAGATGATGCATCAAAAATGATTATGAAAGCAAGAGAGCACTGGTTTGATTAATAGGGAGAAATTTTGACAATAACTGTAAAAGATTTTGCTAAGACTTTAAAGATATCTAATGAAGCTCTTTTGCAGAGAATGCAAAAAGCTGGGCTCAGTCATGCAAAAGGCTCAGATGAGATTACTCCAGCAGATAAGCAAGCCCTACTAAAATCATTAAAAGGTGCATCAAAATCAAAACCAAAATCTGTCACTTCTGAATCTGGAGTAAAGGTAACTTCAAAAGGTAAATCTTCAACTGCCACAAGCGCAACTAAAAATTATTCTGATGACATAGAAGCTAAAAGAGCTGCTGCTTCAGAACAACTTAAAGAACAGCAAAATAAAAGAAAAGAACAATTAAAAGCAGCCATAAAGGAAAAACAAACTCAAAAAAAGAAACAATTTAAAACAACAAAAGATTCAAGTGTTGTTGAAAAAGTTGATGTTAAAGACCAACTATCTAATGCAGTTAGTGCATATAAAAAGAAAGAGCAGAACTTTGTTGCAGATTCTCAACATCAGTTTGAGGCTCCGAAAGAATTTATCAAAAAAGACATAGAGGTTCCTGAAACCATCCAAGTAGGCGAACTTGCAAAATTAATGGCTGTAAAAGGCGGAGAGGTGGTTAAAAACCTTATGACCCTTGGAACCGTAGCCACAACAAACGACATAATTGATCAAGATACTGCTATCTTAGTTGTAGAAGAAATAGGCCACAATGGAATTCCAATTCAACTTGATAATTTTGAAGAAGACTTGGCTAGTTTGATTGATTATAAAGATAAGCCTAAATCAAGACCCCCTGTTATTACTGTTATGGGTCATGTTGATCATGGAAAAACTACTTTATTAGATTACATAAGAAAAACTAAAGTTGTTGATGACGAGGCTGGAGGTATCACTCAACATATTGGAGCTTACCAAGTTAAGACTTCAAAAGGATTGCTTACTTTCATTGATACACCAGGTCACGCTGCTTTTTCTTCAATGAGAGCAAGAGGAGCAAATACAACAGATATTGTTATTCTAGTTGTTGCAGCAAATGATGGTATCAAACCTCAAACAGAAGAAGCAATTAATCATGCGAAAGCGGCTGATGTATCAATTGTTGTTGCTATAAATAAAATAGATCTAGAAGGTTCTGATATCGAAAAGGTTAAAGGTGACTTAGCTGCAAAAGATTTAACTCCTGAGGATTGGGGTGGAAATATTCAGATGGTTCCAGTTTCGGCTCTGAAAGGAGATGGAATTGACGATTTATTAGAGAGGGTTTCACTTGAAGCTGAAATTTTAGAACTTACTGCACATTATGATGGTCCTGCTCAAGGCGTAGTAATAGAATCAGAGCTAGATAAATTTAGAGGTTCAGTCGCAACATTCTTGGTTCAAAATGGGACATTAAAGGTAGGGGATTTAGTTGTTTCAGGTAATGCAACTGGAAAAATAAAAAGTATAGTTAATAGTGATGGTGAAAAAATTAAGACTGCAACTCCTTCAGCTGCAGTTGAAGTGCTAGGATTAAATTCTGTTCCTAATGCCGGAGATCAATTTCAGGTAGTTTCAAATGAAAAGCAAGCTAAAGAAATCACAGAATACAGAGCTACAAAAGAAAAAGAAAGAAAACTTCTTAAGCAAAAAGATGATGCAGCAGGAGATTTATTTGAGTCATTAGGACAAGAGTCTAAAAAAACTTTAAATGTTATTGTTAAAACAGATGTTGGAGGAACATGCGAAGCAATAATATCTGCACTAAACGATCTAGGTACAGAAAAAGCAAAGGTAAAGATCGTATCAAGCGGTGTCGGTGGAATTAGTGAATCTGATGTAAATTTAGCTATAGCAGTAGATTCAATAGTTATTGGTTTTAATGTTAGAGCAGATAATACTGCAAAAAAAATAATTGAAGCTGAAAAAATACCTTTAACTTATCACAGCATTATTTATGAACTATTAGATGATGTAAAAGGAAGAATGAGTGGATTGTTAGATCCAATTATTAAGGAAGAAATTATTGGAACAGCTGAAGTCTTAGAAGTCTTCAATTCTCCTAAATTTGGTCAAGTTGCAGGTTGTAATGTTATTGAAGGAAATGTTTTAAGAAATAAACCTGTTAGAGTTTTAAGGGATGACATTGTAATTTTTGAGGGCGAATTAAATTCGCTTAGACGATTTAAAGAAGATGTTAATGAAGTTAAAAATGGCAATGAATGTGGAATGGGTATTAAAAACTATAAAGATATTAGATCCGGCGATAAAATTGAGGTTTTTGATAGAAAAGAAGAAGCTCAAGAAATTTAGAACCTATGAGCACAAATAGATCTGAAAAGATTGCAGATTTACTTAAAAAAGAGATTTCTTTAATCATAAGTAATGAAATTAAAGACCCGAGATTAAAAAATATTAATGTTACTGCGGTTAAGGTATCTGATGATATTGGCATTGCTACTGCTTTTTATACAGTTATCGGAAAATCTGTAAAAAAAGATGATAGTGAGATAGATAATGAAATATTAAAAAAATTCTCTGGAATGATTAGGTCTAAGATAGCCAAGAAAATTAAAATTAGAAGAGTTCCAAAAATAATATTTAGGTTCGACGAGAGCATAGAATATTCTGAAAACATAGAAAATTTATTAAGAAATCTAAACAAATGAACGGCTTTTTATTAATCAACAAGCCTAGTGGCCTATCGTCAAATCAAGCTGTTCAAAAAATAAAAAAAATATTTAAAGTTGCGAAGGTTGGACATTTAGGAACATTAGATCCTCTAGCGTCTGGTTTATTAGTTCTTGCATTGAATAGGGCTACAAAATTTTCAAATTATTTTTTAGAATCAGATAAACATTATGAGGTAGAAATCGAATTAGGAAGATCAACTGATACGGACGATTCAGAGGGAAATGTGATTTTTGAATCAACTTTATATCCAAAAAAAGATGAAATTATGAGGGAGTTACTTTCATTTCAAGGTAATTCTATGCAAGTGCCACCTTTTTTCTCAGCCCTTAAACATAAAGGTACCCCTTTATACAAATATGCCAGACGTGGAGAATATATTCGAAAAGATCCCAGAAAAATAACTGTGCATAGAATAAATAATATCAATATTATTGATATGAAGTGTAAGTTTTCAATAAGTTGTTCAAAAGGCACCTATATAAGATCTATTGCAAGAGATTTAGGTAACAAACTTAACTGTGGCGCTCATATGACTGCTCTTAGAAGATTAAAACAACATGAATTTAAACTATCAGAAGCAAAAGAAATTCAAGATGCTACATGTGAAGATTTAGTAACAATTGAAGAGGCATTTAAAAATATAGATTCAATTAGGATATCAAAAGATAATACTAAGAAGTTTATAAATGGAGTCAAATTTAAACATCAGAAAACTCAAATAGATTATATAAAAGTCTATAGTGAAGACAATAAGTTCCTTGGTCTTGGTGAAGTCAATAAAAACTATTTAAAACATAAACAGCTTGTTTAAAACTGCAATAAGTTATATTATTCCCTCGCTTACTTTAGGAGTGTGAGGTTTGCATTTTTCATTTAATACACTTCAAGGATAATTAAAATGGCATTATTAACTGAAGAAAAAGCAAATATAGTCAAAAAATTTAAGAGAAATGAAGGTGATACTGGGTCGCCGGAAGTGCAGATAGCACTTTTAACTGAAAATATTAATAAGCTTCAGGATCATTTTAAACAACATAATAAAGATCATCATTCCAGAAATGGTCTTATAAGAATGGTTAATCTAAGAAGAAAACTCCTTGCGTATTTAAAAAGAAAAGATCTAGAAAGATATAATAATATTGTTAAAGAGTTAAGTTTAAGAGGATAAGATCATTAATAAGTAGGAAAATCGTGGAAAATAAAAATTTAGAATCTACATTCGTAGAGTTTGAGTACGGAAATCAACAAGTAAAAATAGAAACAAATAAGATAGCTCGTCAAGCTACAGCTGCAGTAGTAGTCACTATCGGTGACTTGGTTGTATTGACAACAGTAGTTGCCAAAAAGGAAGCCGATCCTGCAAAAGACTTTTTTCCTCTTGCTGTTTTTTATCAGGAAAAATTTTATTCGACCGGAAGAATACCTGGCGGATTTTTTAAAAGAGAAGCTAGACCCACTGAAAGAGAAACGCTAACTTCAAGGTTAATTGATAGACCTATAAGACCAATGTTTCCTGAACATTTTACAAATGAAATTCAGATTTTCTGTACTGTAATGTCATCTGATAAAAAGCAAAATCCAGATATTGCTGCAATGATTGGCGCCTCGGCCGCATTAACTATTTCTGGCGTTCCCTTTGATGGACCTATGGGTGCAGCTAGAGTTGGGTTTATAGATGGTGAATATGTTCTTAATCCAACTTTTGAGCAATTAGAAGATTCATATTTAGATATGGTTGTAGCAGGTACAGATGAAGCCGTTTTAATGGTTGAATCAGAAGCAAAAGAATTAAATGAAGATTTAATGTTGGGAGCGGTTTTATTTGGCCATCAAGAGATGAAAGCAGTAATTAATGCTTGCAATCAGTTAAGAGCTCTATGTGGCAATGATGAGTGGGATATTGAAACTGACTTAGAGGAAAGTAGTTATTACTTTGAACTAGAAAATAAATATAAAGCTGAAATTACAGATGCATTTAAAATTTCAATAAAAGCTGAAAGAAATTACAAACTTGGCGAAATTAAAAATTCAATTCTTGAAGAATATCAAGAATCAGATGAGATTGAGGTTGGTAAAGTACTGTCAGCATTCAAAAAACTTGAAAAAGATATTGTGCGGTCAAATATTTTAAATAATCTACCAAGGATTGATGGTAGGGATTTAGATACCGTAAGACCTATTTATGTAGAAACAAATATTTTACCTTCTGCTCATGGTTCTGCACTATTTACTAGAGGTGAAACGCAGGCAATTGTTGTTGCTACCCTGGGATCATCAAGAGATGCACAGAGAATAGAATCTATTGAGGGTGAAGGTTCGGATAATTTTATGCTGCACTACAATTTTCCAGCATACAGTGTAGGTGAGATTGGAATGCCTATGGGTCCAAAAAGAAGAGAAATTGGTCATGGCAATCTTGCAAAAAGAGCTATTAAAGCTGTAATGCCTGATATTGATGATTTTGGCTACACAATGCGTGTAGTTTCAGAAATAACAGAATCAAATGGATCTAGTTCAATGGCGTCAGTATGCGGCACATCTTTATCATTAATGGATGCTGGTGTTCCAATATCGAGTCCAGTTGCAGGAATTGCAATGGGATTAATTAAAGAAGGAGATGATTTTGCAGTTCTTACAGATATTTTAGGAGATGAAGATCATCTTGGCGATATGGATTTCAAAGTAGCCGGAACAGAGTCAGGTATAACTGCTTTACAAATGGACATTAAAATTAGTGGTATAAATGAATCAATTATGGAAACTGCTTTAGCTAAAGCAAAAAATGCTAGAACTCATATTTTAGGAATTATGAATGAAGTAATTTCATCTCCGAAGGATCTTTCTGAAAATGCTCCTGCAATGAAAACATTTATGGTTGATAAAGACAAAATAAAAGAAATCATTGGAAAGGGCGGAGCTGTTATTAAATCGATGCAGGAGAAAACTGGTGCTACAGTTGACATCAATGATGATGGAGTTGTTTCAGTCTTTGGACAAAATCAGTCATCTATGAAAGAGTGTCTTGCTATTATTGAAGAAATATTGGAAGAGCCAGAGTTAAATAAAGTATATAAAGGTAAAGTAGTCAAAATTGTTGAGTTTGGAGCTTTTGTAAATATTCTTCCTGGCAAAGATGGTCTTGTCCATATTTCTGAAATTTCAACTGAGAGAACTGAGGATGTAAATGATGTCCTTGAAGAAGGCCAAGAAGTTGAAGTTAAACTTATTGGTTTTGATAGAGGAAAGATGAAGTTATCTATGAAGGCATTAGCAGAAAATGCCTCAGATTCAGACTAGAAACACCACTATTCTATAAAATTTAAAAAGTCAAATATTGTGACTAACAGAATTTGATTCAAAAATGTTTTTGTGGTCTCATGGAACCTGCAAATCATAAATAAACCTAATAGGGGGGAGTTATTATGGATAATGCAATGAAAATGATTGGTGATATAGTTACAAGTCTTACTAAAATTCTTGTTGCTGTAATCGGATTAGGTGTTGTAGCTGGTATTGTTTTTGGCGATACATGGTTCTTCGGCGATGTTCTTACAAACCTTTTAGGTGTTGTATCTTCACTTGGTGATGCAGGACTCGTTGGTTTACTTGTTGCAGCTATCTTAATAGGATTGCTTAAGTAATCATTTACTTCTTCAAAGGGAGATTAATTTCTCCCTTTGATATCATAAATTTATGAAACTAGATTTTTATTATTCTTTAAACAAAATTAAAAGCTACTTAAAACAAGTCACTGATGTCTTGTTACTTGTTGTGGCAGTTGCATTGTTACTTGGAATTGTCTTTGGACCAGATGCTCCTTTTGTAGGTATAGTGTATTCAAATTTAATTGCAGTACTTGATGCAATTGGTGACAATGGGATCGTTGCACTTGTTTCTTTGATAATAATTTTTTTAATTAATAAGAACTAATCAAAATTGGTGGCTATGGGTGGAATTGAACCACCGACCCCAGCGTTATGAGTGCTGTGCTCTAACCATCTGAGCTACATAGCCAATCGTTGAATGATAATATTATAATTTGAAGAGTCAATTAGTTTTAAACATTAAATTTAAAATGAATTACATCCCCATCTTGAACAATATATTCTTTTCCCTCAAGTCTTAATTTGCCGTTTTCTTTGGCCCCCAATTCTCCTCCATTTGCTATATAGTCTTTGAAGTCTATTACTTCAGCTTTTATAAAACCTCTTTCAAAGTCAGTATGGATTACACCTGCGGCATTTGGAGCTGTAAATCCATCTTTTATTGTCCATGCTCTTATTTCATTAGGCCCAGCCGTGAAGAAAGTCTTTAGACCCAGCATCTTATAACCCTCAAGGATGATTTTATTTAAGATAGGTTCATCCAAGCCCATCACTTCAAGGTATTCTTTTTTTTCTTCTTCCTCAAGCGTAGAAATCTCATGTTCAATTTTTATTGATACAGGAATTACGAATGTATTAAGTTCTTTTGCTACTAAGTTTAATTGTTCAATATATTTTTGAGATTGTTCGCTGTCATTTATGTTTCCTATAAAAAACATAGGCTTCGATGATAAAAGTTGAAAACTTTTGATTATCTTTTGTTCATCCTCTGTAAAATTTTTAAGATTTATTAATTGACCATTTTCTAAATCTTTTTGTATAAGCAAGAGTATTTCTAATTGTATTTCATTATTTTTATCATTTGTTTTAATAAGTTTTTCACACTTAGCAATTTTTTTTGTAACTGTTTCAAGATCTGAGAGGATTAATTCCAGATTTATAACTTCAACATCTCTTTTTGGATTAACCGATCCGTCAACATGAGTAATATTCTGATCTTCAAAACATCGAACAACATGTGCTAAAGCAGTCATTTCTCTTATGTTCGATAAGAATGCATTTCCAAGGCCTTCGCCATCCGAAGCTCCTTTAACTAATCCTGCAATATCTACAAGGTCCAAAGCAGCAGGGATAATTCTTTGTGAGTTAACAATTTTATTTAATTCTATTAATCGATTATCAGGCAAGGGCACTTTTCCAACATTAGGGTCTATGGTGCAAAACGGAAAATTTTCTGCTGGTATTTCAGATTTTGTAAGAGCATTAAAAAGTGTAGATTTACCAACATTTGGTAATCCTATAATTCCACACTTAAATCCCATGAATATTATTTAGTATGAAGAAGTTTTTGTGCTTCTTTTATATTGTTTGCAGTAATTAATTCAAATATATCAATAAATTTGGAATACGATTGATCAAGATGCTTTATTTCATTAGGAGTAAATTTATTAAGCACCCAATTTGTAACTTCATCTTTAGAACCAGGATGACCAATTCCAATTCTAAGTCTTAAAAAGTTTGCTGAACCAATTTTGTTAGTAATATCTCTAAGACCATTATGACCGCCATGCCCACCTGAATCTTTTATACGTAAAGAACCAATATCTAGATCAAGTTCGTCATGCATTATCAGACAATTCTCAGGTTTTAAATTTGTTGATTTAATAATTTTAGATAATGTTCTACCTGAATTATTAACGTAATTAGTAGGTATAATCCATAAAATTGAACCGCTATGAGATTCACCTATTTCAGCTTCAAATTTTAATTTTGAAATAAAATCTATGTTGTAGGACTTTGAAAGTCTTACTAACCAGTCTTTGCCAATGTTATGCCGTGTACTATCATATTTTTTGCCAGGATTACCTAACCCAACGATACAAAGCTTGTACATCAAGCTAGCCTTTTTCAGAGCTATCTTCTTCAGTAGTTTCTTCAGCAGTTGCAGACTCATCTCCACCAGTGCCTTCAGTAGCTTCTTCTGCTTCTTGTCCTTCACTTTCTTCAGCTTCTTCAACAATCGGATCCTCCTCAACTGCTTTAGGAGCATTTACAGAAACAACCATCTGATCTGTTTCTTCCGTTAATCCAGGAATCTCAGAACCTTCAGGTAAAGAAATTTCAGTAAGTCTAATCGAATCACCGAGATTAAGATTTTCAATATCAATATCAATTGATTCAGGAATATTGCCAGCAAGGCACATAATTTCGATTTCTCTTATTGTTTTTGCAACAACACCACCATCGACTTTTACACCGACACATTCCTCTTCGTTAGTAAAGTTAACTGGAATTACAACTTTTAGCTTTGTTTTTCTAGAAACTCTTTGAAAATCAGCGTGTAAGAATTTACCTTTAGCTGGGTCTCTTTGTAATTCTTTTAGAACCACTTTTTCTTCGCTGCCCTCAGTTTTAATTAATAGAACTTGTGTATAAAAAAGTTCATTTTCAGATGCTTTAGTAAGCTCATTAAGTTTTAATTTAATATTAAGTGTTTCTTTTTCGTCACCATATACTATTGCTGGAACCATTCCATCTACATTTCTTATCTCACGGGCCTTATTTGTGCCAGTTCTCTCTCGTGGATCTGCATTTAAAATAATTTGATCAGTCATAATTTCCTCTATAAAAACATTTCACTAAGCGATTCTTCATTGCTTAAACGTGTAATACATTCAGCAATTATATTTGCAATTGAAATGACGCGTATTTTACTGCATTTTTTAGCTTCTTTGTCTAAAGGTATTGAATTTGTTACAACTAATTCATCTATAGCAGACTTATTTAGCCTTTCTATTGCAGGTCCTGAAAGAACAGGATGTGTGATATAAGCTTTAACTGCCTTAGCACCATTATTTTTTAATGCTTCAGCAGCATTACACAATGTTCCAGCCGTATCAATAATGTCATCTGGCACGATACAAACTTTACCCTCGACTTCACCAATTATATTCATCACTTCTGACTGATTAGCCTCAGCTCTTCGTTTATCAATAATTGCTAAATCTGTATCATCAAGTAATTTTGCCAAAGCTCTAGATCTCACTACGCCACCAACATCAGGTGACACGACAACAACTTCATTTCTATCATTATTTTCTTTTATATCATCGACCATAAATTTAGTGGCATATACATTATCAGCTGGCATATCAAAGAAACCCTGAATAGTTTCTGAATGAAGATCTATTGTAAGGACTCTGTCAATGCCAACAGATGCAAACATATCTGCAACAACTTTTGCACTAATAGGAACTCTTGCAGACCTAACTCTTCTATCTTGTCTTGCATAGCCATAGTATGGAACAACAGCAGTGATTCTCGACGCAGATGATCTTTTCAATGCATCAGCAATTAACATTATTTCCATTACGTTTTTATTGGTAGGAGAGCAGGTTGATTGGATAATAAAAGTATCATGACCTCTTACATTTTCTTCAATTTCGACATTTAGTTCTCCGTCGGAAAAATATCCAACATCAGCAGCAGAAATTTTAATACCAAGAATATCAGAGACCTCCTGAGCAAATTCAGGATTAGCTGTACCGGTAAATATATCTAGACTTTTATTTTTCATTATTTCCCCTATGAACATTATAAATTATGGCTGGGGTGGTAGGATTCGAACCTACGCATGACGGGATCAAAACCCGTTGCCTTACCGCTTGGCGACACCCCAAAGCTGTTAGATATAACATATCGGCGAATATTGTAATGGTTTACAGAAAAAGAGTCTCCATTTAGAGGGAATTTTTTTTAATATTTCATTAATTTCTTTTTCATCTTTATAGCATATAAACATACAAGAACCACTGCCAGTAAGATTAATTACGTAATCTTTATTAAATTTTTTAACAAAATCCTTTACTTCTTTATTACTCTCAACAAAAACATCAAAGAAATGATTTTGTTTAGAAAGTGAATTATTGTTGTTATCTTTCCTTTCTTCTAATAGATTAAACATCTGCTTTGATGAATTATGAATTAATGGATCTATAACTAATATGTTTTTTTTAATTGATGATGTCTCTTGTAATTCATCACCAATTCCATATCCTAAGGCATTTCTTCCAAACATAAAGAACGGAACATCGGCTCCAATTTCTTTTGCAATTGCGCCTAATTTCTTCTCATTTAGATTAAGATTCCATAGTTTATTTAATGCAATGATAGTTGATGCTGCATTTGAGCTGCCGCCTCCCATGCCAGAACCAGTTGGAATATTTTTTTGAATAGTAATTTTCACCCCATAATCATCATCAGATAGGCATTCTTTAATTTTTAATGCAGATGCATAAATTGTATTATCTTCACCTATAAGGAAGTCCTTATTAGATTCAATAATTATCTCACTAGATGTTTTTTCAAAACTCATTAAATCATACAAATCAATAAGCTGAAATGAAGTTTCAATATTATGGTAGCCATCAACTCTTTTATTCAATACTTTTAGAAAAAGATTAATTTTTGCAGGACATTGTGTCTTAATATGATTCATTTTCTTTCAACAAACCCTTTTAAGTAGTAATCTTCGTAAGTAATTGAAAAATTTGTTCTTGAGCCAGTTTTATTGCACTTAAAATTAAAGAATACACCTTCACCATCCTCATAAATATCAAGATTTTTAGAGAAAAGACATTGCCTAATCCAATATTTAAAATTTCTATTCACAGACTTTGGAACAAAAAATGGCTCACTAAATTTTGAAGGCAAAAATACTAAATTTTTACCATCTTGAGCTTTTATTTCAAGAACATTTCCATAAAATGGCTTCTTAACCTGTATAATAGAAGTATTACTATCAACATTTATATTTATATTGAAAGAAAATTGCTCAACATTATTTTGATTTATTAAAACTTTTCCAGCAAATGGAGCTGGTTTAATGTCATTATTATTTGCACACGAAACAATTACAAAAAGAAAAAAAATATAAGAAATTTTTTTTAATATGGAACTACAATTATTTGGCATAAATCATAAGACCTCTGTTATATCTGAGAGAGAAAAATTTATTATAAATGAGTCTAATCAAATTATATTAGATAATCATTTAAAAAGAATTTTTAAAGGTGATTTTGAGTCTTTTTTTGGCATTTCAACATGTAATAGAACAGAGATTTATTTTGTTGGAAAAAAGGGGATTATTAATGAAGTTTTTAATGAAGTACTAAAAATTTTAGATATAAATGATATACCTAAGAACTGTTTTTATTTTCTTACAAACCATAATGCCCTTGCTCATATGTGTAAAGTGGCATCTGGAATAGACTCACAGGTACTGGGTGAGCAAGAAATATTCGGACAATTTAAAATAGCTTTTAAAAAATCCTCAGAACATAAGATAGTTGGAAAAAAGCTATCTTATCTAACAAAGAAAGTCATTGAAATAGTAAAGATTGCAAGAACAGATACCGAAATAGGATTAAATCCTTTATCTGTTAGCGGTTTAACAATGAAGTTAATTCATAATATTTTTGAAAAACCAGATAAGCAAAATGTTTTAGTGGTTGGGGCAGGGTCTCTTGCCTTTAGTGTTATGGAGAATCTTTATAGAAGTGGTATTAAAAACATTAATTCTGTGAATAGATCTATAAAAAATATTAAATTAAGAAATAGTTACGAAATCGTATCATCTTCACTTGATACATTGCATGATCAACTTCAATTCTGTGATATTGTCATTGCATCCGCCACAGCCGAAATACCTCTCATTGGAAAGGGTGCAATTGAAAATGCACTGAGCGTTAGAAAAAATAAACCAATATTAATTATTGATCTAGGTGTTCCTAGAAATGTTGAGGATGAAATTAGAAATATAGAGCAGGCTTACCTTTTTTCAATTGATGATATTGAAAAAATAACACAAGAGAACTTTGGACAGCGCTCAATTGAAGCAGAAAAAGCAATGAATATCATTGCTGTCGAATCTAAAAAAGCATTAGAGTCATTTGAATTAAAAACATCAAGAGATAAAGTTAACATTCAGCTAGATACTTTTCTTCAAAATTTATCATCTGAAGAAGTTAAACAATTCAAAGAGTCAAAGGATTATTCTGAATTAATTAAGTCAATTAAAACTTTAAATATTAATGATTCTAATCTTAATAATTATGAAGATATCAAACAAATTGATGACCATATTATTGAATCAATGATTAAGAGATTTTTTTCTAATGCATGAATCTATGTTTAAAAAACTTGATCAACTTGAGAATCGTATAAATGAAATTCAGGACCTCCTTCTTGATGCTGAAACAGTTAAAGACATTGAAAAATACACTTTGCTTAACAAAGAATTCTCAGATTTAAAACCTATTGTTGATAAATTTAATGAATATAATCAGATTACAAAAAGTATTGAAGACGCTAATGAGATTATTAATTCTGGAGACAAAGATCTCAAGATTCTTGCTGAAGAAGAATTAAAGGAGTCTATAAATAAGCCTGAAGAATTAGAACAAGAATTAAAATTGATGTTACTCCCTAAGGATTCTGCTGATGCAGGATCTGCTTTCTTAGAGATCAGATCTGGAGCAGGAGGAGATGAAGCTAGCATTTTTGCGGGCGACTTATTCAGAATGTATACAAGACTTTCTGAAAGAGAGGGATGGAGTTTAGAAGTCATTGATATTAAACCCTCAGAACAAGGCGGTCTTAAGGAGGTAGTTGCAAAGCTCAACGGTAAAGGAGTTTTTAAGGTTTTAAAGTTTGAATCAGGCGTGCATAGAGTTCAAAGAGTACCTGAAACTGAATCTCAAGGCAGAGTCCATACCTCTACGTGTACTGTGGCTGTTCTGCCTGAGGTAGAAGAAGTAAAAGACATAAACATTGATAAAAATGACTTGAGAGTAGATACCTTTAGAGCTTCTGGAGCAGGAGGTCAGCATGTTAATAAAACTGATTCAGCTGTCAGGCTTACACATATTCCAACAGGCCTAGTTGTAGAGTGCCAAGATGGGAGATCCCAACATAAAAATAAAGAAAAAGCATTATCACTTCTTGCTGCAAAGTTGAAACAGCAAGAAATTGATAATCAACAGGAAAGTATTGCAAGCGAAAGGAAAATATTAGTAGGTACTGGTGATAGAAGTGAAAAAATAAGAACTTATAATTTTCCTCAAGGAAGAATGACAGATCATAGAATAAAGTTAACTCAACATAATCTTGACCAAATTATGGATGGTGATATAAAAGAAATCTGTGATGCACTTTTGGCTGAAAATCAATTAGCTATGCTTTCACAACTTGAATCAGAATAATTGAAAAAAAAATTAAGTCATTACATTGATATGCTTGATAGCGAAGTTATTAAAAAAGATTTTATTTTTTTTCTCAAAGAAAAATTAGGTTTTAATGATAACGAGATTTATATAAACCCAAACATTGTTCTTAAAAATAAAGATAAAACTTTAATTGAGAAGTTTCTAAAACTAAAAGAAGAGGGCATTCCATTAGACTACATTTTAAATTCCTCTAAATTCCATGAATATGAATTCTTTGTTGATTCAAGGGTTTTAATTCCAAGACCAGAAACAGAAATCATAATCGATTATGTAAAAAATCGTTTTTCATCTTCTATTAAGGTTTTAGATGCTGGTACAGGCTCCGGATGTATTGGTATATCAATAGCTCTTCAAAATCCAAGTTTAAAAGTTTATGGCTCAGATCGTTCAGCGGACGCATTAAATGTTGCTATGATTAACAAGAATAATCTTAATGTAGATAATTTTTTTCTTGTTCATGCAGATTGGCTCTCATCTTTTAAAAAAGAATCTTTTGATTTAATAGTATCCAATCCTCCTTACATCGCAGACCAGGATCCTCACTTAGAAAATCTAAAACATGAACCTAATAGTGCATTAGTAGCAAAAGATAATGGACTCAGGGATATAAGATTAATTGTTGAGCAGTCAACTGAAGTTCTAAAGGGGGGAGGTATGCTTATGTTGGAACATGGATATCAGCAACAAGAAGAGGTAGAAAATATTTTAAAAAAGAACCATTTTGTAGAAATTGCTAATTTAAAAGACTATCAGGACCTTCCTAGAATTACCTTAGGAACTCTACAATAATTTATTTAATCTGTTTAATATAGCCACTCTTAAGGTCATAAAGAATATCTTGAGTTATTGGAGATGTATGTTTCTTATAGGTTTTCCTATCAATGCATTTCCTGTAAGTTGAATTTTTTGCATTTATATCTTTTTTAAAATATAAAAAAATAAATTTAATTAGTGAACTCATTATTCTATATCAATCTGATTGTGCGATGGCTGAGTATAATTTGGCATATAGACTGAACTGGATCAAAGATCTTCAAGAGTATATTTATGAACTTAACAGTCAAAAGAATCTCAGAGAAGAAAAAATATTATCTCTTTCTAAATTATTCTAAGTGCCACAATAGGTAATGTAAGGTTCACTTGAGGATGAGGGCGTTGCATATATCTCATATTCATCTTTTTCTGTAAAAGGATCTTTCAGTAATTCAGCCATCAAATTAATTTCTTTCATGTCGCCACCAATAGCATTCATAAGTGCATTTTCAACATGATGATTTCTAGGTATGAAGTAAGGATTCTTTAAATTTATTTTCTTAGAAACAGTTTTAATATTTATTTCTTTTATCCACGAGTTGTACCATGTTGAAAAATTTTTAGATTTATTAAAAACTGAATTACTTGTAGTAATAGATTTATCGACAATCTTTGCAAGATTTCTAAATGATAAAGTAAAGTCTATTGATTCAGAATGTAGTATTTTCAAATATTCATCAATTATTTTTGTATTATTATTAATATTTTCAAGTCCTAATTTCTGACCGAGCTCTATATAGAAATATTCTTGATATGACGGCATTACAAGTTGAAGCACTTCTGTGAGTTTTTTAACTGAAATCTCCTCATTTTCATCAACTAATGGAATAAGTGTTTCAGCAAATTTTGCCAGATTCCAAATTAGTATTGCTGGCTGGTTTTGATAAGAATATCTTCCATTATGATCAATTGAGCTAAATACTGTTTTTGGATCATAAGTATCCATGAATGCACATGGACCATAGTCAATAGTTTCACCAGAAATTGTCATGTTATCTGTATTCATAACCCCATGAACAAATCCAAGACTCATCCATTTTGATATTAGAGAAGCTTGCTTATCACAAACAGCTGCAAAAAAACTTAAATATTTATTATCAGTTTTATTTAATTCTGGATAATGCCTATTGATTGAATAATTTGCTAATATTTTTAAGGTTTCATTACTTTTTGTCCTTGCATATTCAAATGTTCCAATTCTTATGTGACTTTTAGCAACTCTGGTTAAAACTCCGCCCGGGAGTTGTGTCTCTCTCATTACATTTTCATTTGTTTTAAGCGCAAAAAGAGATCGTGTTGTTGGAATTTTTACTGCATGCATGAATTCACTTATCAAGTATTCTCTTAATACTGGACTTAAAGCCGATTTACCATCTCCTCTTCTTGAATAGGGAGTTTGTCCAATGCCTTTCAGCTGAATATCCATTCCATCAATTTCACCCAATAAAATTGCTCTACCATCTCCTAATTGAGGATTGAAATGACCAAATTGATGACCAGAATATCCTTGAGCTATTGGTTGAGAGTTTTTTAACAAACTATTGCCTGAAAATATATTTAGACACTCTTTAGAGTCTAAGAAATTTTTTGTAAACCCAAGCTTCTCAGCAAGATCATAATTTTTAAGAAGAAATTCAGCTTGCTTAAAACCAGTCGGGATACATTTTTCTGAAATTTCTTGCAGTTCTTTTGCATAAGAATTATTCAAATTAAACGTTTTCTTATATGACACCTTTAATCTATTCAACAAATTTTACAAATGATTCAAGTTCTTCTCTTCTTGTTCTGTATTGATTTATGGGATGGCTTTTATCTTCATAACCAATAGCTACACCACACCAAACTATTTCATTATCAGGATGTTTTATATGATCTTTTACGGTTTTGGGATAAATTGACCATGATTCTTGCAGACAAACACCAAGACCATAATGAATAGCACTCAACCACAAATTTTCTAGGAACATACCTACGTGTCCCCAACCATTATTTCCAAATGATCTATCTATTGTGATAATCATCCCAAGTGGAGCACCAAAGAAATTATAATTTTCTCTAATCTGTTTAAAACGAGAGTCAAGATCATCTTTCTCAATGGATAAAGCTCCGTACATATCTAGACCACATTCATATCTTCTTTTTTTATACTCATCAGCTAGAGGCTTCGGATATATATCGTACTCAATTTCTTCTTGAACACCATTATCAAAATTATATAAAGTTTTTTCTGCAAGACGTTTCTTAGCTTCCTCAGATAACACATATACTTTCCAAGGTTGAATATTGCCGCCTGAAGGTGCCGCATTAGCAGTCTTAAGAATTTCTTTAATTGTTTTCAACTTTGGCACTTCATCAGTAAATGCTCTTACGGAAAATCTTTTTTCAATACCTTCTTTAATATTCATAATTTTGTTATCAAATAATGTTGCTTCTTATATAATTTATATCAAACATCTTAAGGGAGCAATTTAAATGATTGGAGATATGCAAAAATGGACACCTAATGTCGCTGGTATTATTGAGCATGCTAGAGAAATACATCCAAAGACAGAAATAATTAGTAGATTGGTATCTGGAGATATTCATAGATCCAATTATGAAAAAGTTTGTATCAGATCGAGAAAATTAGCATCTGCACTTGAAAAAGATGGTGTTAAGAAGGGTGACGTAATCGCAACTCTTGCATTAAACACATACAGACATTTAGAAATGTATTATGGCATCTCAGGAATGGGAGCAATTACTCATACCTTAAACTTTAGATTACATCCAGAGCAAGCTGTATATATCATTAATCACGCTGAAGATAAGATTATTTTTGTTGAATTACCTTTCGTTCCAATATTAGAGGCTTTGCAGGAAAACCTTAAGACTGTAGAAAAATATGTTGTTTTGTGTGAAGTGGATGAAATGCCAGAAACAACCCTTAAAAATGCTATTTCTTATGAGGAATATATTCAAGATGGCGATGAAAATTATTCTTGGCCAACCTTAGAAGATGATGCTGCATGTGCTCTTTGTTACACTTCAGGAACTACTGGAAATCCAAAGGGCGTTCTTTATAGCCACAAATCAAATGTGATTCATGCTCAAGCAGCATTAACTGCAATGACTATTAAACCTGATGATACTATTTTGATGGTTGTTCCATTATTCCATGTTTTGGCTTGGGGAATACCTTATTTTGGTCCTATGAATGGACTTAAATTGGTAATGCCTGGAATGCAAATGGAGGGCGAGCCTTTATTTGAATTGATTGACCAAGAAGATGTAACTTTAGCATTTGGTGTTCCAACAATTTGGATGGGTTTATTGGCTTATTGTAGAGACAATAATAAAATTCTCAGTTCAGTAAAAAATACAATTATTGGTGGCTCAGCATTGTCTCTTGCTACACTTCAAGAATTTGATGAAGTTCATGATGTAAATGTAATACATGCCTGGGGTATGACGGAAATGAGTCCTTTGGGAACAACAAATGTTCCAACTCCCGAAATGGAGAATATGTCTAAAGAAGAAAAATATGCAGTGCAATTAAAGCAGGGTAGGCCTATATATGGAGTTGAACTAAAAGTTGTTGATGATGAAGGTCATGAGCTTCCAAAAGATGGTGAATCACAGGGTCACTTAATGGTTCGAGGACCATGGATACTTCAAAAATATTTTAAAGCAGACAAAGATGCTGTAGATGCAGATGGTTGGTTCGATACAGGTGATATATCAGTCCTTGATGAGGATGGATATATGACTATTAAAGATAGGGCTAAAGATGTTATCAAATCTGGAGGAGAGTGGATCAGTTCAATAGATTTAGAAAATGCAGCTTTTGGCCACCCTGAAGTAGCTGAAGCTTGTGTAGTCGGCATTCCTCATCCAAAGTGGGATGAAAGACCAATGCTTTTTATAGTAACTAATTCAGGCGAGCCTATCGAAAAAGAAAGTATCATTGAATTTTTAAGTGATAAAGTTGCAAAGTGGTGGCTACCAGATGAAATTGTTTTCCTAAAAGAGTTACCGCATGGAGCAACAGGAAAGCTACAAAAATTTGAACTTAGAGAAGAATATAGTAACCATTACATGGAGAAATAGTATGTTAAAGATAATCAAACCATCTGAAATAGATTCTGTACTTGGAACTGAAGTGGGGGTGTCGGATTGGGTCACTATCGATCAAGATAGGATTGATAAATTTGCTGATGCAACTATGGACCATCAGTTTATTCATGTTGATCCTGAACAAGCAACGCCAGTATTTGGGTCTACCATTGCACATGGATTTCTTTCGTTATCTCTTGTAGCAGGAATTCCCTTTGAACAAGAAATTGGTATGGTTTTAGAAGGAACAAAAATGGGACTAAATTACGGTTTAGACAAAGTAAGATTTTTGAGTCCTGTTCCTGTCAACTCAGAGGTTAGAATTCGCATGAAGTGTATTGATGTTACAGAAAAAAACCCTGGTCAATATCTTGCAAAAACTGAGGTGACAATGGAAATTAAGGGAGTAGAAAAGCCTGCATTTGTTGCTGAAACGCTCAGCATGTTTATTGTTTAAATTATTGAAGTAACTCCTTAAGAATTTCGTTAACGCTTTTGGGATTTGCTTTTCCTTGAGTTTCTTTCATTACTTGTCCAACAAAGAATCCAAATAATTTATCTTTTCCATTCTTGTATGCAGCAACCTGGTCTGGATTTGCATCAATAACTTTCCTGGCTATTTCTTTAAGCAAAGATTCATCCTGTATTTGAACCAAACCTTTTGTTTCAATTATTTGATCTACATCAGATCCATTTTCCCATATCTCTTCAAGCACTGATTTCGCAATTTTTCCAGAAATTGTATTATCAGATATTCTTTCAATAAGCTTGCCAAAATTTTCTGATGATAAATTTGATTCATCGATCTCAATGTGATCTTTATTTAATAGAGCGCTTACATCTCCAACAAGCCATTTAGCAATTAGTTTTGCATCATCTGTTTTTGTTGAGGCTTCTTCAAACATGTTTGCCATTGCTTTAGAAGAGGAGATAATTTTGGCCTCAGACTCTTCAAGACCAACTTCTCGAATGTACCTCATTTCTTTTTCCTCAGGAAGTTCAGGAAGACTTTCTTTAATCTCTTGAAGTTCTTTGTCAGAAATTACAACTGGAAGTAGGTCTGGACATGGAAAGTATCTATAATCATTTGCTTCCTCTTTTGAACGCATTGAACGAGTCTCGTTTTTTTCACTATCGTAAAGTCTTGTTTCTTGAACCACAGACTCACCGCTTTCAATAACTCTAATTTGTCTATCAATTTCAAAATTAATTGCTTTTTCAATAAACTTAAATGAATTAATATTTTTAAGTTCTGCTCGTGTGCCAAGCTCTGTATCACCACTTTTCTTTATAGAAACATTAACATCACATCTCATAGATCCTTGAGCCATATTTCCATCACAAATATCTAAAAAGGTAACAAGCTGTCTTATTGCTTTGAAGTATGCAACAGCTTCCTTAGCATCTGATATTTCAGGTTCTGACACAATTTCTAGTAGCGGAGTACCAGCTCTATTTAAATCCACTCCAGTTTCGCCATCAAAAAGATCATGAATTGATTTTCCTGCATCTTCTTCTAGGTGCGCCCTTGTAATGTTGACTATTTTTTCTGAATCATCAGTCACTATTTTAATTGAACCATTTTCGACAATAGGTTTAGTCATTTGGGTAATTTGATATCCTTTAGGCAAGTCAGGATAGAAATAGTTTTTTCGATCAAAAGTAGAAGTCTGATTTATGTTGGCACCAGTGGCTAAACCAAACCTGATAGCTTTGTAAAATGCTTCTTTGTTTGCCACAGGAAGAACTCCCGGTAAACCCATATCAATTAAATCAACGTGTGTATTAGATTCAGCACCAAACTCAGTAGATCCCCCAGAGAAAAGTTTAGATTTTGTTGACAGTTGCACATGTATTTCAAGACCTATTACCGTATCCCAAGTCATTGCCTTACTCCTTCCGGCGTATAGTTGTGCCAATTAGTCACTTTTTGATACATATGAGCAAAATTTAAAATCGTGCTTTCATTAAGAAAGTCTCCAATTATTTGAAGACCAATTGGTTTGTTGTCAATATTACCATTTGGAATGGACATAGCTGGAAGTCCTGCAAGGTTTGCAGAAATTGTGAATAGATCTTCTAAATACATTTGTATTGGATCGCTTCCTTTTGATCCCATTTCAAAAGCAGGCCCTCTAGTAGTTGGTGTCATGATCACATCAACATTTTTAAAAGCGCTATCAAAATCATTTTTGATCAATCTTCTAACTTGCTGTGCTTTTTTATAATAAGCATCATAGTAGCCTGCAGATAGAACATATGAGCCAATCAATATTCTTCTTTTAACCTCATCACCAAAGCCCTCTGATCGAGTTTGAATATAAAGCTCCTCAAGGTCTTTTGGATTCTCAGACCGCCTTCCAAACTTTACTCCATCAAATCTAGATAAATTTGAAGAACATTCCGCAGGAGCGACTACATAATAAGTTGGGACGGACAAAGAAAGATTGGGTAGATTGATATTAATAAGCTCAGCACCCATAGAAACAAATTCTTTCAAAGAATTCTCATATACTGCAACAACATCGTTATCTAGGCTAGACAAATCTAGATCTTTTACAATTCCTATTTTTTTTCCATTCAAAGAATTATTTAAATTATCCTCAAAATTTGGAATTTTATCGTTAAGAGAAGTAGTATCTTTTTCATCATGAGAACACATTTCATTTAGCATAATGGCACAGTCTTCAGCTGTTCTTGCCATAGGACCTGCTTGATCAAGACTCGAAGCAAATGCAATCATTCCCCATCTAGAAATTCTTCCATATGTTGGCTTTAGTCCAGATATTCCACATAAAGATGCTGGTTGTCTAATTGAGCCGCCAGTATCTGTACCAGAGGCAGCCGGAACTATCCCAGCTGCTATTGCAGAAGCTGAACCACCAGAACTTCCTCCAGGCACAAGTTTCTGACCCCATGGATTTTGAACATTTCCAAAAAAACTAGTTTCATTAGAAGATCCCATAGCAAATTCATCCATATTTGTTTTGCCTATTGAGATGCAACCAGCTTTTTCTAGATTTTCAATAACGGTAGCGGAGTATGGAGGTATAAAATTATTGAGAATGTTTGATGCGCATGTTGTTCTTATCCCTTTTGTGCAAAAAAGATCTTTTTGTGCAATGGGTATTCCTGCTAGTGGTAAATTAGATGAACTTTTATCTAAGACTTCAGCTTTTTTTAGGGAATTTTCTTCATTCAATGTAATGAAGGCATTGAGATGCTTATTTTCATCTATAAGCTTATACACCTCTTGAACAATCTCTATATTTGAAATCTCATTTTGAGAAATCATGCTTTTAATTTCTTTGATTGTTTTGTATTTAATTGTCACTCAACTACCCTTGGTACTAAAAAATAATCTTCATTGCTAGATGGCGCAATTTCTAATAGTTCATTTTTAAGATTTTTTGCTGTTACTTCGTCAGTTCTTGTTTTAGCAGTTTTTTCAAGTGGATTTGTGAGTGGTTCAATATTGGATGTATCCACATCATCAAGCTGATCAACAAATTCAATAATATTATCTAAATCTTTAATGATTTTTTCTTCTTTTTCACCATCAATTTTTAGCCTTGATAGGTAAGATATAGTTGTTACTGTTTTCTTGTCCATATATAGGATATTATTATAGTTTAGTGGGTGGATATTAACCTAACTAGCAAATTAATTAAAATATATATTTTGTAGGTAATCTAGTGAAATTAAATTTATTTAAGATGATCGGGGGATATTTCTCAAATGATTTATCAATAGACCTTGGCACCGCCAATACATTAATCTATACAAAGGATGTAGGAATTGTTCTTAATGAGCCATCCGTGGTAGCAATTAGAGAGTCACGTGGTCAAAAAACTGTTGTTGCAGTTGGTACTGAAGCTAAGAAAATGCTTGGCAGAACACCAGGCAATATAAAGGCTATTAGACCACTTTCTGAAGGTGTCATCGCTGACTTCCAAGTAACTGAAAAGATGTTGCAACACTTTATTGCCAAGGTTCACGAAAAATTATTTATCAAACCAAGTCCAAGGGTTTTAGTCTGTGTACCGTGCAGATCAACTCAAGTAGAAAGAAGAGCGATAAGAGAATCAGTACTAGGTGCTGGTGCTAGAGATGTTAAATTAATTGAAGAACCAATGGCTGCAGCTATTGGCGCAGGTCTTCCAGTTGAAGAAGCTAGCGGAAATATGGTTGTCGATATTGGTGGCGGTACATCTGAGATAGCTATACTATCTTTAAATGGTGTTGTTTATTCTGAATCCGTCAAAATTGGTGGAGATAAAATGGATGAGTCTATAACATCGTGGATTAGAAGAAATTATGGATGTGTCATTGGGGACTCTACTGCCGAGAAAATTAAATATACCATTGGTTGTGCAACACCTGAGTCTGAAAAATTAGAAATGTCAATCACAGGAAGAAATTTAGCTGAAGGTATACCAGAAACATTCACAATAAACAGTGAGCAAATTTTTGAAGCCATGAAAGACCCACTTTATGGAATTGTAAGAGCCATTAGAAACGCCCTTGAGTTATCACCTCCAGAATTAGCAGCTGACATTGCAGAAAGAGGTATTGTCCTTACAGGAGGAGGTGCTCTTTTGAGAGATTTGGATAAATTAATATCTACTTCAACTGGCATTCCTGTAATTGTCGCAGAAGATCCATTGACTTGCGTTGCAAGAGGTGGCGGGCAAGCTTTAGAGATTATGGACAAATATAATATTGATCTATTGTCTTCCGAATAGTATAGATGGCTAGAATTTCGCCAACTCGTGGTCAGAAATTAATATTCGTACTTTACATTTTGTTAGGTGTTGGAATTTTATATTTAGATATAACATCTAATAACTTCCAATCTGTAAAAAATGGATTTAAATCTTTTAAGATCTCTACGTATTACTTCTTAAACCAAATTACAATTGAACAAATAAAACACCTTAGTGAGCGCTCAAAATCAAAAAAGTTTCTAATAAATGAAAATGAAATGCTTAAGGAAGCACTAGACTTGAGCTACCTAAATAATTATTTAATTGCAAAAGAAAACAATTTTTATAAAGATTATGAGATTATTAAATATGCTGCTAAATCTAACAATTATCAACCTTCATATAAGATTGCGCAATTAAGAAGTTTTGATCCAAACATTTTTAATTGTTGTGATAGACATAGGATGTTTGTAGAAGTCATAAGCGATAATAACGAAAATTTTAATGAGTTTATGGTTTTCAATGCTTCAGGAATAATTGGCCAAATAATTCATACTAACAAGTATTCTGAAGTTCTTCTTCTAACAGATATTTCTCATTATATACCCATAAAATCAAGCACAAATGATTTCTTTTGTAATGCTCAAGGTAGCGGCAGATCAGAAATAATTATCTGTAAATACAATCCATTAGTTGAATCCCAAGAAATAATTGCTGGTCATATATTCTATACTTCAGGCTTAGGAGGTATATATCCAAAGGATATAGAAATAGGAAAGGTTGATAAGGTTATGAAGATAGACTCTACGACAGTCGAGTTAGAAATTAAGTTATCTGCAAACCCTATTGCAAGTGATCTTTTTGGAGTAATTCAGTACTAATGAGATATTTAAAGATTATATTTTCTTTAATATTGATTAATCTGCTTGATAAGGAAATAGCAGGCATCACAAGTGCTTATTTTATAATTTTTCCCCTAACTTTTTTAAGTTATTCATTTTATGTTTACAAATCAAATTCAAATATTGGTTCAAGTGAAGCATTTTTCATAGGATTATTTATAGATCTTATTTCTGATTCATTCTTAGGACTGAATGCAATCTTTTTTTGTTTAATAACTTATTTAATAAATATTTACGCTAATGCATTTAAATTATTTTCATACTTACAGATTTGTATATTTTTTGGCTTATCCTCATCAGCTTATGTCGGATTGTCACAAATGATAATAAATATTTGGAATTTTTCGTATGTCACTTTATTCATGAGCACTATATTAAATATCACTCTTTGCATCTTAATGGCAATTCTTTCAGCATATTTACCTAACTTTGTTAAACGAAGATTGTAGGAATGACTATTTTTAAAAGATTTATTAAGTTTGGTCTAATAATTATCGTTTTATTTTTATCTTCCATATTTATAACTTACTTATCTCTTCTTTATAAACCTGAAAGTATTTTTTTTATTGCAAATAAAACAATTGCGAAAAATTATTCTTTTGAATATTCAGAAATAAATTCAAAGGTGAGTTTCTTAAATCCTAATATCTCTGTTGATAATATTTTAATTAGAGATCAAGCTAAAAAAGTTGTCCTCAAGGGAGACAAAATTCTAATAGGTATCGATCTTATTAGGTCTTTTTCAATGGGCTTTATTTATTTAAATGATCTTAGAATAGATAATTTTAATTTCCTACAAGACTCATCATCTGATCAAAACACTGATTTTAAAATTTATATCAAAAATTTATATATCAAATCTAATAATTATGATTTTGCATCATTAAATACAAGAATTTTGAGTCAGTCTGGAGAGCTTTCAGTAGCAACTGAGACTGGAGAATTAAATAATATGAATTTTAATGGTTTAAATATTTTCAATAAATTAAACGAAAATAAATACTATTATTCAATTTATTTTAATTTAGATGAGCAAATTTTAGACGAAAATGATCTTTTTGATTTTAGTTCCTTTTCTGACTACAAAATAGATTTATCACTTTACAGCAGTGGTTTTTATGAATCTAATTCGAATGAATTGGTAACTGTTAATAAGTATATCTTTAGGAATTCAGCTTTAAAAACTCTTTCAGGCTATCTTTTTGAAAATATCAATGCCGTCTTGTATGAAAACTCAAAAAAGGAAGTTACAGGTATGTTTGATGCAAAAATACCCGAGCAAAATATTAATGGCTCAATTCAAATCAAAAATAATGATGTCACTATCTATACTAATCTTGAATTCGATATGAATGAGATACTTAATTATGAGAATTTTTTAACTCTTAATGGTAGAGAAGAATTTGCAGCAAAGATATTAATTAGTGATGGTAATACTTCATTGGATTTAAGATCAAACTTAAAAGATACAGAAATCTCTTCAAGTATTAATGAGCTTAATAAAAAATTCGACGAAAATTTAGATACATCAATTTATATTGAAAACATTACTCAACCAACGTATCTCATTGAAAATCAAAGGTTCTATGCCTTTATAGGTAATAACAATAATGGTTTCTTTTCACTTGGGAAAGGCTTTGATAATGAAATTAAAGAAAAAGATTTTGCAGACGGATTTCACATATATTTAACACTAAAAAATTTAAAGATTAATAACATACTAATTCCAAATGAGGCTAACAATGATGCTAATTTAATGTCATTAAACTTAAAAATTGATGAATTAAACTTCTTCAATAATATATACAAGAATCAAATATTTAAAATTAATTTTAAAGAAAACTCTTCACTCGCTACCTTTAAAGGTAACAATCTGAATGGATCAATAAATATTGATAACACAGGTTTTACAAGAATTGATGTCTACAATACAAAGTTTGAATTTAAGGGTCTAGATATTGTTGAATCTCAAAGTAATTTTGATATAGCAAATATTAATTTGAGATTTGTCGGCAAAAATATACAAACATATGATGATATCTTTCAAGACATTGATTTTTATTTATTGAGGAACAAAAACATAACGACTATCGATAATATTAAAGTATCGAGCAAAAATTTGAACATAGGGCCTTATGATAATAATGAAAAAGCTTATATAAGTTATAACAATAAAACTGATATGTATAAGGTAAGGGGTTCTTATAAAATCAACAATGAAAATAGCACACTAAAAGCCTTAACTAATTATGATTTTGAATATCTTTCCACAAATTTAAATATTCAGTGGATAGGTATTAATCAATTGAAAAATATTGAGGGCAATGTTGATTTCTTATTAAAAGATTTTCAATCTAATACAGAGATTCCTAATTCTGCATTTTTAAGAGCATTAAAAATATTTAACTTGAATGCCATTATTGAAAATATTAACAATGAGACAAATATAGCATCCACAAATCTTTATATTAATAGAGCTGAAGGTAATTTTTATATTGGTCAAAATAGGGCATTAATCAGCGAGCCAATTAAAATTGAAACAAGCGAAGCTAAAATGAGATGGCAGGGAGACATAGTAAAAAACTCTGTAGGAGTTCTTGATAGCCTAAATCTAGACTTGGAAATGAGACTAAAAGTCTCTGAGAATATTCCATGGTATGCGGCAATTTTTGGAGGTATTCCTGCTCTAGCCGGTGGAATGGTTTTAGAAAATATTTTTGATGAAAGTCTTGATGATGTATCAACTTTCAAATTTAAAGTAACTGGTAATATTGACAACCCAGAAATTAAAAGGCTAGATTAAATATATTGTTGCTAGTCCAAGAAATGAAAAGAAACCCACAACATCTGTAACTGTTGTTACAACTACACTTCCACCAATTGCTGGATCTTGGTTTAGCTTCCTGAGAATTAGAGGTACAAGAATTCCTGCAATAACAGAACTTATAAGATTAATAACTAATGCGGAGGCTATCAAAACAGCTAAAGTGTAGTCTTGAAACCAAAGATATGTTGAAATTGCAACTAAAGTGGACAAGACAATACCATTTATTATTGATACCGCTAATTCTCTTTTAAAAAGCCATTTGATGTTTGAAGTATTTATTTGTTCTAGCGTTAGACCTCTTAATACAATTGTCAGTGTTTGAGTGGCTGCAACTCCGCCCATGCTTGCTACTATGGGCATTAAAACAGCTAAATAAACAATTTTATCAATCACATCTTGAAATATGTTTATAGTACTTGCAGCTATAAATGCTGTTACTAAATTCATTGCTAACCAAAATACTCTACTTTTTGCTGCTCTGCCTGGAGGCGCAAAAGTATCCTCTGCGACTCCTGCCATACCAAGAAGGTTTTGATCAGCATCTTCTCTTATTACATCAACGACATCGTCAATAGTTATTCTTCCAATTAGCTGTCCCTTGTGATCAATAACAGCAGAAGATATTAAATTATTTCTTTCAAAGATTGTTGCAACATCTTTATCCTCAAGATTTACATCAATTGCAGGGATATCCGTTTCCATTATTTCCCTAACATTCATTACTGGATCTGTTGTAATAATTTTACTTATAGGCAGTTCGCCAAGGTAATTATTATCATTATTTACAACAAAAATTTTATCAGTACTCTCCGGTAGCTCTTTTTGATCTCTTAAGTAGCTTAGAACTTCTTTTATGGAATTGTTTGGCCTTACACTTATTACGTCAGTATTTAGCAATCCTCCTGCTGTGTTTTCTGGAAATGTAAGTCCCATTTCAATTCTTTGCCTATCTACTTTTGACATATTTGAAAGAATTGTTTTCATTCTCTCTTCTGGTAGATTTTGTAAAATATCAACTATTTCATCTAGTTCAAGTTCTTTTACCGCCTCAGAAAGTTCTTCATTAGAAATATTTGAAATCAAATCTTGTTGAATTTCTTCGCCAAGCTCAAAAAGAACATCACCTTCCTCTTCAGTTTCAAGTAAAGAAAATATAATACTTCTTTGCTTAGGCGGGGAAGACTCAAGTGCATGAGCTATTTCTGAGGATGACATATCATTCAAAAGTCTTCTTATTTGATTTACAGAGAGATTTGAAGAATCATCTAAAATAATTTTTAAGTTTTCTTTGTTCTCCTTAATTTCCATTATTGAATTTTTGCCTGTTAAAAATTATCTATGTCTTGATGATGGAATGTTATTCTTTTTTCTATATTTTGTAATAGTTCTGCGAGCTAAACCAAAACCTCTTTTATTTAGTTCAATAGCAATCCTTTTATCGCTTTTTGGTTTTTTTTCAGCTTTTATAATGTCTTCAATAAGTTTCATTAATTGTAATGGTGAGATACTTCTTGTTTTAGAAACTGATGATATTAATAAGGACTTAAGCGGCATTACGCCTTTTGGAGTTTCAATATATTTATTTCTTAAGATTCTTGACACGGTTGAAGGATGAACTCCAATCTCATCTGCAATTTGTTTATTAGTTAAAGTATTTATTTTTAGCGGATTTTCATCAAAAAAAGAAATTTGTTTCAAGCAGATATATTGGCCAACTTTTTGCACTGTTTCATTTCTTTTTTTTACAGATCTGAGCAACCATTTTGCTTCATTAATTTTTGCCAATAATTTCTCATTCTTCTTCTTTTTTAATTCTTTTTTCACTTGATCAATCAAATCATTATCTGTTTTAATAATTGGGAAACTATCTTCAATAAACTCAACCTTAACTTCTTCATCTTTTAGAAATAATTTTAAATCTGTTTCAATATATTGTGTTTTTTCGTAATTTAAACCTGGACTTAAGTCACAATTTTTTATTTCTTCAATTGCTCTATTAATATCTTTTTTTTCAGCACCTTCTTTAACTAATTTTGTTTTAATTTCTTCCAAATCATCAAGATTCTTATTTAAAAGAATTTTATTTACTAGAGTCTTTTGATTTGCTGAAATGCTACTATTTTTTACTTGAATACTTATACATTCTTTATAGCTTCTAAATCCAACACCACTAGGATGAAGCTTGTGAATAATATTTTTTAATGTAATTTCGATTTCTGATTCAGAAAAAAAGAAATTTGATATCTCTTCAATCCCAGAAATACTTTCTGTTAACATTCCTGATTCATCAATGCTATCAATTAATAATTTAGATATTTGAGTTTCTTTATTACTTAAATCAAAATCATTTAATTGATCTAAAAGCGTTTCTCTTAAGGTTAATTTTGATTCGATATCAAAATTAAAGTCTTTTTCATTGAAAGAATTATCATAATCATAATCTTGTTTTTCTAAAAAAGGGTTTTCAATGATTTCATTTTCAATTTTTTTAATTAATTCAAATCTTGATAACTGCAGAAGATCGATAGATTTTTTTAACGATGGAGTAAGTTTTATACTTTGCTTTTGTTTTAAATTTTTTGATAAGAGAATGCCCATAATTTATTTATACATATTTCCAAGGTATACCTCTTTAACTAATTTATCATTAATTAATTCTTCCTTGGAACCTTGAGAAATTATCTCTCCATTGCTTATGATTGCTGCTTCATTACATATTTCTAAAGTCTCTCTTACATTGTGATCAGTTATCAGAATCCCAATACCTTTACCGGATAGTTTTTTTAAAACCTTCTTAATATCTTCAATCGCAATTGGGTCAATGCCTGCAAAAGGTTCATCTAAAAGTATAATTTTTGGTTTTGCTGCAAGTGTTCTAGCAATTTCTACCTTTCTTCTTTGTCCTCCAGAGAGCTGCCTACCTTTTAATTGTGTTATGTCTGATAAACCAAATTCCTCTATTGAGTTGCTTACAAAGTCTGTAATGTCCTTCTTATTTTTAAAAGACAATTCTGCTAATCCTAAAAGATTTTCATAAACTGTTAAATTTTGAAAGATAGATGGTTCTTGGGGAAGATATTTAATTCCAAGCTTAGATCTTTTATGCATAGGTAGCTTTGATATATCTTTATTAGATAATGTTATCTTTCCATCATCTGGATTCATCAAACCAGCTATGATGTAAAATGTACTAGTCTTACCGGCGCCATTGGGACCTAATAAACCAAATATATCTGATTTATTAATTTCAAAACTTACCTTTGAAACAATTTTTTTTCCTTTAATGGATTTAGATATATCTGTAACATTTAACATTTGCTTATTCTGAAGAAAACTTTCCAGTCATAGGATTAAATATTATAAGTTCAGAAGAAATTGTTAGATTTTGATAAATCATTTTTGCATTTCCAATTAAATGTACCTTTTCATTTGTATAAAAAATAATCTTATTTGCTGTTCCAGAGAAATCATTATTATCTTTATTAGAAGTTATGGTAGTAGGCGTACCAGTCAAAGATATTGAATTTTCACTATTATCGTAAATTGCTGATGATGCCTCAATACTTATGAAGTCTGATTTAATTTTAACGTTATGTTTAAAATTAATCTGGTTATATTCCTTATAAAACTCAATTGAATCTGATTTAATTTTTACATGCTCATTTAGATCTTTTGAAAAAATTGAAAAACTAAAAAAAATAAGAAATACAAAAAATAGCTTTATCACGAATTACAAAATCCTTGCTTCTATAAGATCATGCATCGATATAATACCTACATATTCTTTTTTGTTCATAACGACCAAAGTAAAAATTTTATTTTGTTCCATCATTTCTGCAGCATCAACAGCTAATGAATTAAAGCTAATTGTTTTGAAGTTTTTTGTCATTACCTCTTTAATTTTTGTCCTTTGAATATCGACTTTATTATTAATGCATCTTCTTAAATCACCATCGGTGAAAATACCAACTATTTTTTTCTTATTTATAACAAGAGTTATACCGAGATTTTTCTTTGTAATCTCAAGAAGAGCATCATCTAATACTGTATCAGGCTTAACTTTTGGAACCGAACCACCTTTATGCATTAAATCAGAAACCTTTGTGATTAGTTTTTTTCCTAATTTTCCAGCTGGATGAGAGGATGCAAAATCATTTTTTGTAAACCCTTTAGCTTCAAGTAATGCTATTGCAAGAGCATCACCAAAAGCAAGAGCATTTGTTGTTGAAGAGGTTGGAGCTAAATCAAGAGGACAAGCCTCTTTCTTTGATTTAAGTTCAATTTTAATGTCAGCAGATTTTGCAATTGTTGATTTGTTACTACCGGTAAGAGATGCTATTTTTTTTGCATGTCTTTTTAATGATGGAATTATATTAATAATTTCATCTGTTTCTCCTGAATTAGATATTAGAAGGATAATGTCTTTTTTGTCTATCATTCCAATATCTCCATGAGCTGCTTCTGTAGGATGAATGAATATTGATGTTGTTCCTGTACTAGATAATGTTGCTGATACTTTCTGTGCAATGTGACCAGATTTACCAACGCCCATTATTACGAATTTACCTTTAGTATTCATTACAGCATCACAAAGTTTTGTGAAAGAACTGTCAAGTTGATTAGCAATAGCTCTTATAGAATCAGACTCTATTTTTAAAGTTCTTTTTGCAGATGAAATGTAGTTAAATTTTTTCATAATAATTTGCAAATTTTTAGCTAACTCAAATGCTATAATAGACCAATGTTAGGCACACATAAAAATATTTTAGTTCTTTTTTTTATCCTTCTTTTAACTGTTTCAATTCAATCTGAGGAAAATCCTTACATTTTTATTGATACTAATGCACAAAAAATGGTTGAAGTGCTTACCGCAGATGCAGATTTGTTTGAGACTAATAGAGAGGAATACGAGAATAAAATAAAAATAATCTTTGAGCCAATGATTGACTTTAGGAGAGTCTCTGCAAGCGTGATGGGAAAAAAATATTATTTAATTGCAACTCCAGAGCAAAGATCTAATTTTGTGAATATTTTTAAAGATTCATTACTTGATACATATGCTGAGACATTAGCTCAATGGGGCGATTCAAAAATATCCACTAATTTTCCAGATAAATTACCTGAAGATGAAGTGTTAAATATCGAGGTTAAGCAAATATTAGATACAGGAACTAGTAAGTATCCGATATCCTATAAATTAAGAAAAAGTTCAGAAGGCTGGAAAATAGTCAATATAATTATCAATGGTGTTAATTTAGGTCTTACATTCAGGAATCAATTTCAAGCATTAGCAAAATCTCATGATGAAAATATTGAGGCCACTCTTGAAAATTGGGTTTCAGATGCTGGAGACGCAGGTATTAAATAAAATGAAAGAAAAAATTGAAAATATTATCAAAAAAAATATACCTGATGCGGTTTGCGAGTTTAAAGGCGACTCGTGTAATCTAAAATTACAAGTATCGTCGGAAATATTTTCCACAATGACCTTAATTAATCAACATAGAACTATTATGAACCTGTTAGACGATGAGTTTAAATCAGGTGAGCTACATGCTTTAAGCCTTGAAACCATAGTTATCTAACGATGGAAAAATTATTAATAAAAGGGGGGAACTCTTTATCAGGAAAAATCTCTTGCTCAGGTGCAAAAAATGCTGCTTTACCAATGATAGCTTCAACAATCCTTAGCAATGAGAGCGTAGTTTTAAAAAATTTACCTTATCTACAAGATATCACAACAATGTTTGAGTTACTTGGATCGATGGGAGCAGAAATTTTATTAGATGAAAATATGGACTTCACTATTTCATCATTTGATCTTAAAGACATTCAAGCAAGATATGAATTGGTTAAAACCATGAGAGCATCTATACTGGTTCTTGGTCCTCTAGTTGCAAAGTATGGCAAGGCCCGAATTGCTTTACCTGGCGGCTGCGCTATTGGTTCAAGGCCAGTCAATTATCACTTAGATGCCTTAAAGCAACTGGGCGCTAAAATAAAATTAAAAAATGGATACATTGAGGCATCTGCTAATAAGTTAGTTGGATCTAATATAAGATTTGATGGAGTTACTGTTACTGGAACTGAAAATATTATGATGGCTGCCACTCTTGCTCAAGGGGTGACTGTTCTTACAAATGTAGCAAAAGAACCTGAAATAATTGATCTTGCTGACATGTTGAATTCCATGGGCGCCGATATTAAAGGAGCTGGAACAGATGAGATTACTATTAAAGGTGTGAATGAACTTTTTGGGACTAGCTTCACAATACCTGCTGATAGAATTGAAGCCGGAACATATCTTGTAGCAGCAGCAGTTACCAATGGAAGTATTACAATTGATAGCATTAATCCAAATAGACTAATGAAAGTTATTAATATGATAGAAAGAAGTGGACCTAAAATCAGTTTTGACGACAATTCTATTTCTATTTCTATGGATAAAGATCGTCCAGATCCGGTGGATATAACTACCGCTCCATTTCCTGAATTTCCAACAGATATGCAAGCACAATTTTCAGTTATAAATGCTATATCTAGAGGAGTTTCGAATATTTATGAAACTGTTTTTGAAAATAGATTTATGCATATTTTAGAGCTTAACAGGATGGGATGTGATATCGAAGTGAAGGGCAATCACGCAATTATTAAGGGAGTTGAGTCAATATATGGAGCAGAAGTAATGGCTACTGACTTAAGAGCTTCTGCAAGTTTGATACTTGCAGGTTTGTGTGCAAAAGGGGAGACAGTGGTTGATAGAATTTATCATATTGATAGAGGTTATGAGCGTATTGAGGAGAAATTGAATTATTTAGGTGCAAATATTGTTAGACTTCCATCTTAGTTTAATTTTTAGTTTCAAATTTTAAATTTAGAATTTTATTACTAGTAGTTAAAATATTTAATTCTAACTCTTCACCAAGAGTTGCAAATCTTAAAGAGCTAATTAAGTTATTCCAGTTGCTAGTTTCATCATTGATCTTAATAATAATATCGTTCGTTCTAATTCCATTTTCATAAAGAGGTCCAACATTTTCCATTTCAACAATTTTAAGACCTTCTATAATTTTATTGTCCTGCCTGTACATAACTTTAGCTACTCGAAAGTTGCCAATCCATAGGCTTCTAACCTCTCCATATCTAATAAGTTGAGTAGAAATTTGAACAACAAGATTTGAAGGTATTGCAAAACCAATTCCTTGATATGCACCAGTTTTAGAAAAAATTTTTGAATTTATACCGATTAGATTGCCATTTTCATTTATTAATGCGCCACCCGAATTGCCTGGATTGATTGCAGCATCTGTTTGTATCAATTGTAGATATGGGTTTCCATAATCTCTACCAGTTGCGCTTATAATGCCGCTCGATACTGAAGTACCAATTCCATATGGATTTCCAATGGCAAGCACTTTATCTCCTACCTTTAAATTATCTGAGTCAGCAAAATTAATTGGAACTAAGAGATCATCAGTAGAAATTTTTAAAACCGCAATATCAGCATTTTTGTCAATACCAATAATGCTGGCTGAATAGTTCTTACCATTATTGAGTTTTACATCAATGTTATTTCCAGAAAGTATATGTAAGTTGGTTACAATATACCCATCTTCAGAAAAAATAACTCCTGAACCCATTCCATTTTTATTTGGTGAATATGTTTGATTATTAGTTGAAGATATTGTTACAACTGAAGATATAGATTTCTCAGATGCAGCTACTAGTTTGTTATTGTCATTAGATATAAAGTACCATGTTGCAGAAAAGGTTAGAAATATAATTAGCAAGTAATTTAAATTAAATGATTGGAATAATTTCATAATGTCAGACACTCAAAATATCATTGATAAACTTAAAAACCAAGGATTAGAGCCTAATTTAAACCAAATTAAGCTTATTTCAAATCTAAACAGAATAAATTTAAAAAAAAGAAATATTTTCAAAATTAATAGATTAAAGGATGATGCTCTTAATGGAATCTATATTTGGGGTGATGTTGGAAGAGGCAAAACACTAATCACAAAAGAGTATTTAAGCTTAAATGATCACTTGATAATAAAAGATTTTCATTATATTGATTTTATGAATTTTGTGCATGCCGAGCTTAATAATAATAGTGGGTCTAAGAACCCACTTAAACTAGTAACCAAATCTCTTTTAAATACTTATGAATTGTTATTTATTGATGAGTTTCAAGTTGAGGATGTAGCAGATGCAATGATTGTTGGAGATTTGTTAAATAAAATTGTTGATAGGGGAATGAAAGTAATATTGACATCCAATGCCCATCCAAATGATTTATATCAAAACGGACTTCAGAGACAAAAATTCATTAAATCAATGAATATTTTTGCAGATAAAATAAAAATTTTTAAACTCGAAGGTGATATTGACTACAGAACAAAAAATCTCATAGATCTTAACAAAAAAGACATAGGAAGTGGATACTCAGAGGAAGAAATATTAAACGTTATTAGTGATAATTTTGGTTTGGATTTTATTAAGAATGAAAATATTGAAATTAATAATCGTAAGTTCAAATGCAAACTTGCCCTAAAAAATCTTCTTTGGATAGAATTTGATTCATTTTTTCGACAGCCACTTGGATCAACTGACTATAAGTTTATATCTGAAAACTTTGATTGGGTATTTATTAGCAACTTTGACTCTTGTAACGATGAAAAAATAGATTTAGTTAGAAGATTTATTTCATTTATCGATATCGTATATGTTGAAAAAGCTAAAGTGAAGTTTTTCTTTAATAAAGTTAAAGAAAAAGATTTATATTCTGGCGATAGATTAGAAATTTTATGGAAAAGATGTCAGAGCAGATTGATAGAAATGCAAACTTTCGAATATTTAAATACGTAATAGTTTTTTAAATAATTGCTTAATAAATATTGATATATTTGCAACTAAACATTAACATTCCATCTCAAATTAAAAGATTATGAAAACTTACTCATTAAAAAAAGAAGAAGTAGATAGAAATTGGTTTGTAGTCGATGCAACTGATAAGATTTTAGGTAGAATGGCAACTAAAATCGCAGACAGAATTCGTGGTAAAGATAAGCCAACATTTACTCCTCATACTGATGGCGGCGATTACGTCATAGTTATTAATGCTGAAAAAATTAAGGTTACTGGTCAGAAATACACTGATAAAAAATACTATAAACATTCGCTATATCCTGGAGGATTAAAAACAAAAACTTTTAAAGAGCTTGTTCATTCGAATCCTGAGAGAATTATCGAAGAGGCTGTAAAAGGGATGTTGCCAAAAAATAAGCTTGGTAAATCAATGATTAGGAAATTAAAAGTCTTTAGTGGCCCAAATCATAATCACGAATCACAACAACCTTCTGAATGGAATCCTATCTAATGAGTTCGGATATTCATTATGCTACCGGAAGAAGAAAAACATCTTCTGCTAGAGTTTATTTAAAAAAAGGTAAAGGTAATATTTCTGTAAATGATAGAAAATTAGATGAATACTTTGGTCGTAAAGTTGCTCAGATGTTAGTACTTCAACCGCTCGAGCTAGTAGAGCTTGTGGATAAACTTGATCTAGATATAAAAGTTAAAGGTGGAGGTAGCTTTGGTCAAGCTGGAGCTATTCGACATGGTATTTCAAGAGCATTGACACAGTATGATGAAGAATTAAGACCTCAACTAAAAAGAGCTGGATTGTTAACAAGAGACTCAAGAAGAGTAGAGCGAAAAAAACCTGGCCTTGTTAAGGCACGAAAGAGCAAGCAATTCTCAAAGAGATAAAATTAACTTAAACTTATTTCTAATTATAAGTGAATTTTATAAAGCTTAATTATGTTATAATTTTCTGCGGAAATTGAGTAGCACACATCCTAAAATGCAAGAAAAAGATAAGACAAGAAGAAAGGTTTTGATTGGTCTCACTAGCGCAATTGGTTTGTCAGGAGTTCCTTTTGCAGCAACTCCATTTATTGCTGCATGGAATCCAAGCGCAAAAGCAAAAGCTGCCGGAGCACCAGTAAAATTAGATGTTTCAAAAATGCAATTTGGTCAACAAATCCAAGTTTCTTGGAGAAAGCAACCTGTCTTTATTGTGAGACATACAAAAGAGAGTATTGCTAGTTTAGATCTTGCGTTACCAAAACTTGCTGATCCAAATTCTGATGATATTGTTGAGCCATATAAAGGCATGAATCCATCTAGATCAAAAAGTCCGGAATATTCAGTTTTTTCAGGTGTTTGCACTCATCTTGGATGCGCACCAAAATATTTTCCTGAAGTGGAGCCGAAGCCATGGGATGCATCATGGTCTGGTGGTTTTTTTTGTCCTTGTCATGGTTCCATGTTTGACATTGTAGGAAGAGTTTTTAAAGGTGTTCCAGCACCAACAAACTTAGTCGTGCCTCCTCATATGTTCGAGGGAAGCATACTAACAATTGGAGAGGATAAGGAGTTATAAATGAGCGAAATGGCTGGTAAATTATTTTCTTGGCTTAATAACAGATTGCCAATTGTAAACACATTTGAAAGACATCTTTCAAAGCATCCTGTTCCATCTAAAGTAAATTTTTGGTACTTATTTGGAGCTCTTGCAGCAGTGACTCTGATTATTCAAATAGTTACTGGTATATGGTTGATAATGCCTTATTCAAATACAGAAGAGCAAGCATTTTCATCAATTGAATATATCATGAGAGATGTTGATTATGGTTGGGTTATCAGGTATATGCATACTACGGGCGCCTCATTATTTTTTGCAGTTGTCTATCTTCATATGTTCAGAGGCCTTTTGTATGGTTCATATCAAAAACCTAAAGAGTTAGTTTGGATTTTTGGTTGCACAATTTATCTTGCAATGATGGCTGAGGGTTTTTTGGGTTATGTGTTGCCATATGGACAAATGTCATACTGGGGGGCGCAAGTTATTATTTCATTATTTGGAGCAATTCCATATGTTGGAGAATCACTAGAGTTGTGGGTTAGAGGCGACTATTATATATCGGGAATAACTGTTTCAAGATTTTTTGCTCTTCATGTTGTTGCATTGCCTTTAATTTTAATTGCACTCGTATTTCTTCATTTAGTTGCCTTACATGAAGTTGGGGCAGGTAATCCTGAAGGAGTCGATATTGAGGAACATCTTGACGAAGATGGAGTTCCTTTGGACAGCGTACCTTTCTATCCATATAAAGTTTTAAATGGATTAGTTGCAATTGGTGTTTTCATGACAGTCTTTGCAATAATTATGTTCTTCTTCCCAGAAGGTGGTGGATATTTCATTGAAATGGCTAATTTTCAGGAAGCTAATCCATTAGTGACTCCAGATCATATTGCGCCTGTTTGGTATTATGCACCTTTCTACACTATGCTTAGAGCAATTCCTGACCCCCTAGGTGGACTTATTGTAATGGCTGCTGCTGTTGCAATATTTTTTATAGTGCCTTGGCTTGACAGAAGTAAGGTAGCATCTATCAGATACAAGGGAATATATAGCAAGATTGCTATTACATTATTTGGAGTTAGTTTTCTTACATTAGGATATTTAGGAACTGTTGGAGTAACAGAAATAAGAAAAATTATGAGTATTATTTGTACCATAATATATTTTGCTTATTTTCTTCTAATGCCAATATATACAAAGTATGAGAAGACAAAGGAAGTGCCAACAAGATTATGATGCATCATAGAAATATATTTCAAAATATTCTAAAGGTATCACTTTTTTTATTATTTATCGTTACATCTCATGAAATTGTTTCTGCAGAGGGCGGGCCTTGTAAAGATTATGGTGATTGTGATGAATTTAAATATTCTCTTAATGATATTGACTCACTTCAAAGAGGAGCTTCAACATATATCAATTATTGCTATGGTTGTCATTCATTACAGTATTCGAGATGGGGAAGAGTTGCTCAGGATTTAGAAATTCCTGAAGACATTTTTTTTGAAAATTTAGTTTTTGATAAATCTATTAAATCAGGAGACTTGATGACGGGTGCTATGCCAGAGGAATCGGCAACATGGTTTGGAGTAGAGCCACCTGATCTAACTTTAGTATCTAGATATAAAGGGGATGATTGGATTTATTCTTATCTAAGAGCATATTATGAAGACTCATCAAAGCAGTATGGTGTAAACAATCTTGTTTACCCAGGAACTGCAATGCCAAATGTTCTATTATCTCTTCAAGGAAATCAAAGACTAGTATGTAAAGATATACCAAAAATAGCTAAAAATGGTGGAGAAAAAAGAGACAATGATGGGAATCCAATCATGATTGAAAAATGTGGCTTTCTTGAAGTTCAAGAGGGTACTGGGTCTTTATCAAAAGAGGAGTTTGACAAATTAATATATGATCTAACAAATTTTCTTGTTTATGTTGGAGAGCCAATAAAAGCAACTAGGGAAAGAATAGGTTGGTATGTGGTATTTTATTTTTTAATTTTCACAGCATTATCTTCATTATTGTATAGAGAATTCAAAAAAGATTATAAAAAATAAAAGGGGAAAAAAATATGATTTTGTATTCAGATAGAGATGACCATTACAGTCAAAGGGTAAGGATAGTTCTCGCAGAAAAAGACATCGCTGCAGAAATAAATGAAGCTAAGCCTGAAGAAACACCTGATGATATTCTTTCTATTAGCCCATACCATAAACTTCCTATTCTTGTAGATAGAGAGCTTGCAATACATGATCCATCAGTAATGATGGAGTACCTTGATGAAAGGTTCCCACATCCACCTTTGCTTCCAGTGTATCCAGTTGCAAGAGCAAGTAGTAGAACGCTTATGCTAAGAATAGATCGAGAGTGGTGTCCACTTGTTGATACTTTAATATTAGCAGAAAAGCCAGAAAAAGAGCTAATGAAAATTAGGGAAGAATTACTTCATGAAATCTCATCCATTGCACCTACTTTTAAAGAAAACAAATTTTTTATGAGTGATGAATTCACACTTGTAGATTGTTGTTTTGCACCAATTCTTTGGCGATTGCCATCAATTGGAATTAAGTTGCCTTTAAACAGACATCTAAAACCATTATTAGATTATCAAAACAAAGTTTTTGAACGACCAGGTTTTTTAGATAGCCTTTCATCCATTGAAAGAGATCTCAAGTCTGACTAATAATATTATTTGTAGAAACTTTCCATAAATATAAATCACGTTTTAGACAATTATTTCTTTTGATTTTGGCATTACCAGTATTTAATTCATAATTTTCGTAAAAAAGATTATTTTGAAATACATTCTCAATAGTTAAAAAATCTTCTATCAAAATTTTTTCAATGTTAATTTTAATATTTGAGGCATTATTAGCACCAATTTTATTAATATATTTATTTGAGACTGGTATATAGGAATCTTCAAAGTCAGCAAGTTTTTTTAAATCACTTGCATCATAAAAAATTTCACTAGTTGAATATAGATCTATATTTAATGAGTAGCTTCTAAAAGTAGGAACCAAAGTTTTGCCAAGTTCATAATTAGTTATAAAGTATATCTTCGAAATATCCTTTCTAACTCTTGGCTCGTGTTCAATTTTTATACTTTTATCAATCTTGTTTACAATACTATATTTGTCCAAACTTGATATTACATTAAGTATTTCTTTAACCTTATCTTCATAGTTCGAATTATCTACAGATAAAAAAAGCTCATTAGGATATTTCTCTTTTAAATTTTTTACGTAATTAACATACTTAGGCGAATAAACAACAAGAACATTTTTAGTTTGATTTGATTTGAATACTGATGACTCAATTAAGATTCTTTCATCCTGCAAAAGAGAATTACAAAAGTATTTCATTTTTGAATCAATTAGATTGTTAGGCAATTCATATGAACCTAGTTCATCAAAACTAATAGTAAATTCTATATTGCTTTCAAATAAAGATTCTATAATGAGTTCTTTATTTTTATTAGATGTTTGAATGGCCAAATTAATATTTAGATTACTTTTATTTTGATTTGGTATCGATGTGCACGAAACCATAAAAAGCAGCAAACTGCCTAAAAAAAATGTTAAGCTGAATTTCATTAATTAACTCTCATAAAATGCTAAATTTTATTTCAACACCAATTGGCAACTTAAATGATATATCACAAAGAGCAATCGACGCTATTAGAACTTGTGACTATTTATATGCTGAGGACACAAGAGTTACGCAAAAGCTCCTTAAATCAATCGATATCAAAAAAGAATGTGAATCATTTCACGAACATAATGAAACAAAAGTAACGAATACAATCATTAAACAACTTGCAAATGATATGACTGTATCTATAGTTTCGGATGCAGGGACTCCTGCAATTTCAGATCCAGGTTATAAATTAATCCAAAAATGTATTGAGAACAATATTAAATATACTCTATTGCCAGGACCTTCTTCGGTAATAAACGCTCTGATCATGTCTGGCTTGCCTACAGATAAGTTCTCTTTTTACGGATTTTTTCCAAGAAAAGAATCATTACAAATATTATTTCTAGAAGAGTTAAAAAATGAAAAAAAGACTTCAATATTTTTTGAATCTTCAAAAAGAATCGTAAAAACCATCCAGATAGCTTCTAAATATCTCCATCCTGATAGAAATATTTCTATATGTATGGAAATGACAAAAATACATGAGAGAGTTGTTAGAGGTAATATAACAAATATATTATCAATTTTTGATAAAGAAAAAATTAGTATGAAAGGAGAGTCAGTGATAGTTCTTGGTGGCGAGAATAACGTTAAATCTAATGTGAAGTTGACTAAAAGGATAAAAAATGAGTATTTAAAAAAATTATCTGCTTCGGATTCAGCAAAATTAATTTCATTAATAACACATGACAATAAAAGAGATATTTATAAATCACTTATAGAAAACTAAAAAATCATTATAATAGCCGTTGAGTTGGTTGGATGATCGCTTTAAGGCTTAGCTAATGCAGCGAAAATAGCTGAAAAGAGGAAAGTCCGGACTTCAAAGAGCAGGGCGCCAGGTAACACCTGGGAAGCGTGAGCTTACGGAAAGTGCAACAGAAAATATACCGCCAATTTTTTTGGTAAGGGTGAAAAGGTAAGGTAAGAGCTTACCGCTTGAATGGTAACATTTGAGGCATTGTAAACCCCAGCCTGAAGCAAAACCAAATAGAAATCCTATAAAGCTGCTCGCTTTGGATTTGGGTAGGTTGCTAGAATATTATGGCAACATAATATCAAGATAGATGATCATCATTTACAGAATCCGGCTTATAGACCAACTCGCTTACATTTATTTACAAAGTTAGACATCTTTTTTGTGTGAAAAAGTGTGTAAAAATGTTGCAAAGTGTGTAAAAAGACTTTATATTTTGTAGATGTTTGGATTTAATACAGTATCTTTGGATGCAAAAGGGAGAATATCTATGCCAGCAAGGTATAGAGATGCATTTAAATCAAAAAGCTTATCAAAAATTGTCGTAACAAAAGATCCTCAGTATCCAGCTTTAAAGTTATATCCTGGCGATGAGTGGTTACAAATATCAAATAAACTTCAATCGCTTCAAGGCCTAGACCCTATAGTAAGAAACATTCAATGGACAATTTTAGGAAATGCACATGAAACAGAAATCGATGTAAATGGAAGAATGCTAATAAGAGTACCGGTCGATCTTCAAGAATACGCCGAAATAATGGGACAAAAACAGATAGCTGTAGTTGGTATGGGTAATAAATTTGAAATTTGGAATATTAATAGCTGGGAAATGAGACAAACTGGAGGATCTTTGTCGACAGAGATTCTAGATGTTGTCTTACCTGAAAGCATAAAAACAATGTCATTTTAGTTATGAGAAGGGGAAAAAATGAATTTTGAAGTAGTTGGACAAGAAGCAGAACACGCTAAAATTAAAGTTGTAGGAGTAGGTGGCGGCGGAGGTAATGCAGTCATCCATATGATAAATCATAAAATTGAAGGAGTTGATTTTATATGTGCAAATACTGATACACAGGCTTTAAAATCAGTTCAAAATGCAACGACATTAAAATTAGGAAATGGACTTACAAAGGGATTGGGTGCTGGTGCTGATCCGGAAATAGGCAAAAGAGCTGCAGAAAGTGACAGAATAGCAATTGAAGAACTTTTAGCAGGTGCAGATATGGTTTTCATTACTGCTGGAATGGGAGGCGGCACTGGTACTGGAGCTGCTCCCATAATTGCGTCAATTGCAAAAGAATTAGGTGCATTAACTGTAGCTGTTGTCACCAAACCTTTTAAACTTGAAGGAAAAAAGAGAATGGGAGCAGCAGAGAAAGGTTTAGCAGCATTGGTTGAAGAGGTTGACAGCCTTGTAACTATTCCAAACGAGAAGCTTTATAAAATTTTAGGTGAAGACACTTCAATGCAAGATGCTTTTGCAAAGGCAGATGATGTTCTAAAAGGAGCAGTTCAGGGAATCTCAGATATTATTATGAAAAAAGGACATGTTAATGTCGATTTTGCTGATGTTAAGACAGTCATGTCAGAAAAAGGCATAGCTGTAATGGGTACTGGAAGAGCAAGCGGTAAAAATAGAGCTGAAGTTGCTGGTAATATGGCAATAAAAAGTGAACTACTAGAGGATATTAATCTCAAAAATGCAAGAGGAGTGCTTGTAAATATTACTGCCAAAGAACCCACTTTAAGAGATCAAAGAGAAGTCTCGGAGATAGTTGATGAAATTGTAAGTGATGATGCAAATATTATTTATGGTTTAGTTTACGATGACAATTTTAAAGATGATCTCCAGGTAACTATTGTTGCAACAGGAGTTGACCAAAGGGCCCCCTCTATAGTTATAGATAATGAGCCTTCATTAAAACTAAATCCGGTAGGCCTGGATAAAGATCAAACAAGTCAGAAAGTTGGCACGTCGTCTGCAGAGGATGAAATTGATTTCCTCGATGTGCCGACTTTTATGAGAAAACAAGTAGACTGAGATGCTACATTTTCCAGTCCTGCTGGAAGAATCCGTAGATTTTTTAATTAATGATCTTGATGGTCATTATGTTGATTGCACCTTTGGAAGAGGCGGCCATTCTAAATTAATTCTTGAAAAAATATCTTCTAAAGGATATTTATCGAGTTTTGACAAAGATCCAGAAGCATATGAGTTTGGATTAAATTTTAAGAATGATAATTTTAAAATTCGTCATGATTCATTTAAAAACTTGGACAAGTATTTTAAAGATAACAGTATTAATGGAATTATTTACGATTTAGGCACTTGCTCGACTCATCTTGATAACGCAGAAAGAGGATTTAGTTTTAATAAAGAAGGCCAACTTGATATGCGTTTTGATAACACTATCGGAGAGCCTTTCTCGAAATGGCTAGAAAAAGCCAAAAAAGAAGAAATTATTGAAATTCTTTATAAGTATGGCGATGAAAAGCATGCAAGATTAATCGCAAATGCAATTATTGAAATACAGAAAAGCTCACCGATAAGAACAACTTTACAACTTGCCTCATTAATAAAGGATGTATATCCTGAAAAAAAATTGAAAATCAATCCAGCAACAAAGTCTTTTCAAGCATTTAGAATTTTTATTAACAACGAGCTAAATGAATTCAAAGAATCACTAGAAATTGCAAAAAGAATAATTAAAAAAGACGGATTGATAGTAGTTATATCTTTCCATTCCTTGGAGGATGGAATTGTAAAAGAATTTTTTAAACCAATAATTAAATCCTTTCCAAAGGACATTCCATTAAACAGTAAAGAAATAAAAGAATTTAAGTGCATTGCAAAAAAGATAAAGGCTTCATCAAAAGAAGTCACTGAAAATCCAAGATCAAGAAGTGCAACTATGAGGGTGTTTCAAAAAATATGATTAGCACAAAAAAAATTATAAATTTTGCAATAATTTTTAGTATTACATTTTTTTTATGTATTGAAAAAATTAGACTTTCATGGGAAATAAGTACCCTTTATAACAATAATGAAATACTTAACGTTGAATATGAAAACTTAAAAGATATGAATTTGAACCTACTAACACAATTTCATATTGAGCATTCTCCTGCGAATATTGAAAAATTTGCAAAGGAAAATTTAGGAATGATAAAAAAAAGACCAAAAGAATTAATTAATGAAAAGCAAAAGTAAATATTTTAATTGGAGATTTGTAACTGTAGGTTTAACTGTTTCAATCTGTTTGCTAGTGATTATCTATAGAATTTTTTCTATACAAATTATTGATAGCACTTTCTTACAGAATGAGGGTGCCAAAAGGCACATCAAATATAAAGATATTATTCCAGTAAGAGGTTCTATTTTTGATAGGAACAACGTTCCTCTAGCAGTTTCTGTGGTTAACTATGATTTATATGCTCTTAAGGGATTTAAAAAATCACAATTACTTAAACTCGCGGAATTAATAGAATTAGACATAGATTATGTTAAAGAAACATTTGAAAAGAAAACATTATTAAAGAAAAACGTTTCTAAAAAAAATTTATTAGAGATAAAAAAAATAAAATTAAAAAATACTGAGATAGAGGTTCGTTATAGCAGGCATTATCCCCTAGGCGATCAAATTGCTCCGTTAATTGGTTTTTTCGGAACCGATGGTGCGCAAGAAGGGCTAGAGAAAAGTTATGACAAAGTTTTATCAGGAGTTAATGGAAGGAATAAATATTTCAAAAATACAAAACAAGAAATAATTTCAAAACCAATTGTGGTATCCGAAGCAATCCCAGGACAGGATCTTCATCTAACTATTGATGCAACCCTTCAATATTTTGCCTACAAACATTTAGCAGAAGCTATAGAAAAAAACAGAGCTAAGTCAGGAACTGTAATAATACTTGATAACAAAAATGGTGAAATATTAGCAATGGCTAGCTATCCGTCTTATAACCCTAATCATCCAAAAAGAAAAATTCAAAAAAATAGAGCTTTAGTTGATGCTTATGAGTTAGGATCAGTTTTAAAACCCATAATGCTATCAAAAGCCTATGATGCTGAGGTAGTTACTCCAAATCAAATTATAGATATCCCTAGAAGACTAAATTTAAACGATAAAATAATAGTTGATTCAAGAAACCATGAGAAATTAACACCTACAGAAATTATTGCCGTTTCAAGTCAAATAGGAGCATCTTTAATATCGCTTGAAGTTGGATATGATGACTTAACAAATAATTATTATAATTTTGGTTTTACTAAGCCTGTCTCAGTCAATTTTCCTTCTTCGGCCTTTGGTTATATGAATATTAAAGATAGTGTTATTGACAAAGAATTAGCAAGCTTAGGTTATGGTTATGGAATAACAATCAGTCCTTTTCAGATTGCGTCAGCATATTCTGTTTTTGCAAACAACGGAGTATTTAAAGATTTTACTTTGATTAAAGATGATATATCAACTTCAAGACAAATTATTTCTCCTGAATCTGCATCATACGTTTTAAAAGCACTTCAAGAAGTTGTTCAAGATGGAACTGCCCCAGCAGCAAATATTAGAGGTTTTTCTGTTGCAGGCAAAACTGGAACAGCTCATCAGATAAGAGGAAGATCTGGATATGCAGAAGATTTATATATTGCATCTTTTGCTGGTATCACTCCATTAAGTGATGAATCTCTTACTATTTTTGTATCAATAAATAATCCAGGACTAAATTCATATACTGGTGGTGCAGTAGCAGCTCCAGTTTTTGCAAAAATTGCTGAAAGCTCTTTAAATCACTTAGGTTATTTTGAAGATGAATGAGCTAGAAAAAATATTAAATATAAATTTTCCAAAAGACATCGAAATTGCTTTCGCAACAAATTCTACATTTAAAATAGAAAAAAATTCAATTTTCTTTGGATTACCTGGAACTAATAATCATGGAAGTGAATTTTGTGAGGAGGCTATTAAATTAGGAGCAGTAATTGCAGTTCATAATGATCCTGAATTTATAACTGAAGTTAAAAATATTTTTTATGTAGAAGATCTTGAAAGTAAAATCTCACTTTTCCTTTGTGAGTTATATCAAATTGATATAAATCATAGTAAATATTTCGGATTTACAGGAACTAATGGCAAAACCTCCTCAGCTTATTTCTGTCATCAAATATTAAATAATCAAGGACATCAATCGTTATACATAGGAACATTAGGTGTTTACTTTAATCAAGAGAAAAGTGATAAAATCTTTTCAACAAAAACAACTCCAGATATCTTTGAGTTATTTACCATCTTAAATTTTTTTGGTTTCGGAAGGACTCCGTATATGGATGGGTTTGAAGTACCAGTAAATATTTGTATTGAGATTTCTTCACATGCATTAGACCAGGGGAGATTAAATGATATTGTTTGGTTTAATGCAACTTCGATATTAAATATTTCAAGTGATCACTTAGATTACCATAAAAATATTTCAGCATATCGAGACGCTAAATTTGAAATTTTTAAAAATAAATCCTTAGTAAAACTTCTTGATGACAAATCATATAAATTTCATCATAAGTATGATTTTATTGTTAATGATGAAAATAAATTATTAGTTGTTAGCAAAGATAATAATTTTTCTGATATTTACTATGAGATTAAAGGAATATCTATTAAAGAAACAACTTTTGAAATAAGCATTAATAAACCACCAAAAGAGTATAATTTTAAAGAAAGAAAGAAATTTAAATTTTGCTGTAATGTTTTTCCCAACTTCAATGTACACAATCTTGTTTTCGCAATTTGTTCGATAGGGTTTGGCGGGTTTTTAGAAAATAAAATTAATGACCTTAATTATTTGAGATTACCAAAGGGAAGAGCTGAAATAATTAGAGATATTCCTTCAAATATAATAATTGACTATGCTCACAACCACGAGGCCATTAGGTTATTTTTATCATCAATAAAAAATCAATACGACAATCTTATTGTGATTATAGGTTGCGGAGGTGGTAGAGATAAGTCAAAACGATCAAAGATGCTTTCAGCTGCTATAAGAGATTCATCAAAAGTAATTTTTACATCTGATAATTCAAGAAGTGAAGATTTTGAGGATATTTTTAAGGATGCAGCAAAAAATAACAATATTGAAAACGTAGTTAAGATAAAAGACAGAAAACAAGCAATTATATTTGGCGTAAAGGAGATTACTAATAATGATTGTTTGGTGATTCTAGGGAAAGGACATGAAGAAACACAGGAAGAAAATAATCAAATAAGTTATTTCAGTGATCATGAGGTAGTTAATGAAATTTATAACTAATACATCTGACTTGAGTAAATATCTTTCTATTCCATTCAAGGAGAACTCAGTCATTAAATCTATTTCGACAGATACAAGATCTATTAAAAAAGATTCAATGTTCATTGCTATTAGAGGCAAAAATTATGATGGTAATGATTTTGTTGATAAAGCACTAGAGAAGGGAGCAGTTATTATTCTTGCCGATCACAAAAGATATCAGGAAAAGAAAAACAAAAAAATTATATATGTTGAAAATACAATTTCTGCTCTTAAAAAAATCTCTGAAAACATTATTAAGGAGTTTAAAGGAAATGTAATTGCAATTACTGGTAGCAATGGCAAAACAACCACAACAAATCTAGTATATAAAACTTTAAAAAATAGCTCCAAAACTCTCAAAAACTTCAATAATGAAATAGGAATGCCTTTAAGCATTATGAACGCGTCTTGTAAATCAAATAATCTTGTTTTAGAAATAGGTGCATCAAAATTTAGAGATATTAACTATTTAAGTAGAATTCTAAAGCCTAATGTTGGAGTGATAACTAATATAGGTCATTCGCATCTTGAGAAATTAGGAAATATCGAAGGCGTATTTAAAGTTAAGTCAGAATTAGTAAACAACATTCAAAAAGATGGTTTCTTAATCGTACCAAATGATAATCAATACCATCTAAAAAAATGGAAAAAGTTAAGAAGTGACATAAAAGTCATCTCATTTGGATTAAGCAGCAATGCTGACTTTTATGCTTCTAAAATTAGAATAAAAGAAAGCGGATTATCATTTGTTATTTCGTCAAATTTAATCAAAAAATCTATTTTGATAAAGACTTCGATTGAAGGTGAACATAATATTAAAAATATTCTTGCAAGTTTTGCAGTTCATTTTTGCTTGAATGAGGATTTAGAAAATTTTGCCAATGCTCTAAACAAAAATAATTTTAATGAGTTAAGACAAATAAAATCAAAATGGATTAATGGATCTACATTAATTGATGACACATATAATGCAAATCCAGATTCTACAAAAAAATCTATAGACTTATTAAGTAATTATAAAAAAAATACTGTCTTAGTATTAGGCGACATGTTAGAACTTGGAAGATATAAAAAGAAGCTTCATAAAGAAATTGGTATTTATGCCAAAAAAAAAGGAATCAATACTATTTTAGGATATGGAGATTTGACAAAATATACTATCGAGGGCTTTGGCAAAGGAGCTAGATTTTTTAAAGATGAAAAGAATCTTAAGTTTTATTTAAAAGAAAACATAACCTCAAAAGATGTTATCTTAATGAAAGGTTCCAGAGGAATGAAAATGGAGAGATTTAAAAATGTTTGAATATTTAGGAACGGTTCTTACGGCAGTTGATCCTGGTTTTGATGTTTTAAGATACTTAACAGTTAGGACCATTGGGGGTACTTTGACTGCACTAGTAATTTCGATTTTGTTAGGCCCTGCAATTATAAATTTTTTAAAATCAATGCAGTTCGAGCAATTTGTAAGAGAAGATGGTCCAAAATCTCATTATAAAAAAACAGGAACACCAACAATGGGAGGCCTTTTAATATTGTCATCTTTGACTATTTCAACTATCTTATGGGCAGATCTTGGAAATCGATATATCTGGGTAGTCTTGGGCGTAACAATAGGCTTTGCTTTAATTGGTTTTTTTGATGATTATCTAAAAATAAGCAAAAAAAGCTCTGATGGACTAACTTCAATACAAAAGATTATTTTTCAATCAATAATTGCATTAATATCAATGACGTATCTATATTATTCAGCAGAAATAATGCCTGAGACTTCATTTATTGTTCCTTTTTTTAAAGATTTAATATTACCAATGTCGCCATTCATTTTTATTTTTACCGGCATGTTTGTATTAATAGGATCTTCTAATGCGGTCAATTTGACTGATGGATTGGATGGGCTTGCCATTCTTCCAACAGTTTTAATTGGCGGCGCGTTGGGACTAATTGCTTATGCTATGGGTAATCAACTTATTGCTGATTATTTATATCTACCTCATCTTCCACTATCTGGAGAGTTAATAGTTTTTTGTGGTGCTTTAATTGGATCGGGAATAGGCTTTCTTTGGTACAACACATATCCAGCCCAAGTTTTTATGGGTGATATTGGTTCCTTAACTCTTGGAGCTATTTTAGGGATAATTGCAATAATATTGCGACATGAATTGGTCTTCGCTATTATGGCTGGTGTTTTTGTTGTAGAAACACTTAGCGTTGCGATTCAGGTAATTTCATACAAGACAAGAGGCAAAAGAGTATTTCTGATGGCTCCAATTCACCATCATTATGAATTAAAAGGTTGGGCAGAGCCTAAAATAATAGTCAGATTCTGGATAATAACTTTAGTTTTGATTTTAATTGCCTTGGCAACTCTAAAACTTAGATAAATTAATGAAATCTTTAATTTATGGTTATGGAGAAACTGGAAAATCTTTTGAGAGATACTTAACTAATAAAAATTTAGAATTTGAGATTTTTGATGAAAGTATCTCTAAGTACAATAAAAGATTTAATTTAAATGACTTTGATCAAATTTTATGTAGTCCTGGAATACCTAAGTCTACTTTCGAGGAGATAATAAAAGAAAATAATAATGTACTTACAGACATTGATATATTCTTTAATGATGATAAATCAATAAAAATTGGAATCACCGGAACTAATAGAAAAAGCACAACAGCATTTCATCTACATCAGCTTTTTGAAGAATACAGAAGCTCTAATTTAATAGGGAATATTGGAAAACCAGTTTTAGACTTTATTAATAACAACAAAGATTACTCAATAATTGAATTATCTAGTTTTCAGCTAGAGAAGATGAAAGTTAACAAGCTTGATTTTGGAATATTGCTTAATATTGATATTGATCATTTGGACCATCATGGTAATTTTGAATCCTACAAAGCTGCTAAAGAAAAAATTTTATTAGCAAAAAACAATATCTCACATAAAACATGTCCATATGAACTATTTGAATGGATTACCAATCACACTGCAAAAAAAATAAATTTTAAAAGTCTTCCCTTTAGATTAGAAATGATTTCAAAAAATATCATCAATGATTCGAAATCAACTAATTTCCACTCCCTATCTTATGCATTACATGAAATTAAAAATATTTTTCATTCAGAATATATTTTAATAGTATGTGGCGATCCTTCAAAAGAGCAAAATAGAGATATTATTATTGAGGGTCCAAAAGCAATATATATTTTTGGACATCATGCACAGCAGATTAATAAGTGCATTTCTCATAAAAATAAGCATTGTTTCAAAAGTCTAAAAGATGTGTTTGAATTTATTCACAAAAAAGATTTTTCTCAAAATATTTTATTCTCTCCAGGATATCCAAGCGGAAAGGACTATAAAGATTTTAGTGAACGAGGAGAGGCATTTAATCACTTTGCACAAAATTATATAAATGAATACAAATAAGAACGATTTACTGGTAATTTTGCCCTTAATTTTTTTATTAGCATTGGGATTAATAATGGTTACATCATCGAGTATTTATGTTGCAGATGACATGAAATCAAATCCTTTTTATTTTGCTGAAAGACAATTTATATTTATGGCAATTGGTCTGATTGCTCTATTATTTTTTTTAGTAATACCCTCAGAATTTCTTTATAAATCTGACTGGATTTTTCTCTTAGTAAGCATATTGTTTTTAGTAGCACTATTCATACCTGAGGTTGGTACTAGAGTAAACGGCAGTCTCAGGTGGATAAAAATGGGACCAATTAATATTCAACCGTCTGAAATATGTAAATTTAGTTTAATTCTTTATATTTCAGGATATTCAGTAAGAAGAATGACTGAAATAGATTCCTTAAGAAGTTTTTTAAAACCATTATTTTTATTGTTTGTAATATCATGTTTGATACTAATTCAACCAGACTTAGGCTCTGTTGCAATTATCTGCCTTTTAGTTGTTGGAATTTTATTTTATGCAGGAATTTCTTTTTCTCAGCTCATATTGCTAATGTTATTAATATGTATAGTTGGTTATCTTGGAATTACTAGCTCAGCATATAGGATGGCAAGAGTTTTAGCTTTTACAGACCCTTTTGCAGTTGAAGTTGTTAGAGATGCAGGCTGGCAGTTATCAAATTCTTTAATTAGTATCGGGCAAGGTGGATGGCTTGGAGTTGGTCTTGGTAATAGTTTTCAAAAAAGCTTTTTTTTACCAGAAGCGCATACTGATTTTATTTTTGCTATTTTAGTTGAAGAGCTTGGAATAATTGGAGGATTAATGCTAATTTTTATTTTTATAATAATGTTTGTTGGTTTGATATCTATATCTTTTGATTCATTCAAAAAGAAAAGATATTTTCAATCATATACTGTTTTTGGAATTTTTTTGTTAATTTCAATCCAAGTTATTTTTAATATTTCAGTTAATATAGGATTGCTTCCTACAAAAGGCCTAACACTTCCATTTATAAGTTACGGAGGCACAAGTATTATTATAATGTTGGCTTTAATTGGAATCGTTCTTCGTATAAATAATGAAAACAAAATACTTTAAAAATGAAAATTTTAGTTGTTGCTGCTAAAACAGGAGGTCATGTATTTCCAGCATCAGTAATTGGCAAAGAGCTAATAAAAAACAATCATGAGATTATTTTTATTGGCACTGGCTCTGAAATCGAAAAAAATGCATATCATAATCTTGAGTCAAAGATCTTTGAATTATCGATGGAGGGTTTTCGTGGCTCGAATTTAATCAAAAAATTACAAGTTTTATTCAAAACTCTTATAAACGTTTTCAAAACAATTCAAATTATTAACAAAGAAAAAATAGATGCAATGATAGGATTTGGTGGCTTCATTACAGTGCCTGTGGGAATTGCATGCTGGATAAGAAGAAAACCAGTTTTTACACATGAGCAAAATGTTGTAATAGGATCTGCCAATAAACTGTTATCAAGAATATCAAAAATCAATTTCTTTGGGTTTCCAGAACACGATATACGAAATTCCGATGATTTTAAAAACATTCCCAAAAGTTATTGGAGTAAATCAATTTTTATTGGTAATCCTGTAAGAGAATCATTTATTAATCCTAGAAAACCAGATTTACGACGCCCGCCATTAAAAGGATTTAATGCCAATCTTGGTACATTAACTATTGAAAAGACTATTGAAGTTCCAATTGATTACAAAAGTGATATAAGGATTTATATCACAGGTGGCAGTCAAGGGTCAGAATACATAAATAAGTTTGTACCAAAAATTTTTAAGGATTTTTCAAATAATATAAAAATAAAGCATCAATGCGGTAAAAATAATTTACAAGAAGTAAAGAATATATACTTGAAAGAAGGTATAGACGCAGAAGTATCTGAATTTTATAAAAATCCTGTTAATCAAATATTATGGTCTGACTTTGTTATATCAAGAGGAGGCGCCTTAAGTTTATCCGAAGTAACTACCATTAATCGAGGTCTTGTAATTATCCCTCTGCCAACATCAGTAGATAATCATCAAGTTGAGAATGCAAAAAGCATTGAAAGACAAGGTAAAGGAATTATGCATGAGCAAAAAGATGATATAAAAAAATTAAAAGAAAAAATAAAAGGTATTATTGAAAATAAAACATTTTATAAGTGGATGTATAAATCAAATAGCTCCCATATATTTTCATCTAAAAATATAGTTGATCAATTAGAAAAGTATTTAGATAAAAATGAAACTGTTTAAAAAAGTAAAAAAAATTCATTTTGTTGGCATTGGTGGAGCTGGAATGATTGGTATAGCTAGAGTTTTAATTAAAAAAGGCTACAAGATTTCAGGTTCTGATGTTGTTGATTCAAATGATCTAAAAAAATTAAGAGAGGATGGAGCAAAAGTTTATATCGGACATAATAAAGACAACATTAAGGATGCAAATTTATTGGTTGTCTCCTCTGCCATCAATCAAAACAATCCTGAATTAGTTCAGGCTAAAAAGAAATCAATTACAACGATACCTAGAGCCGAAATGCTTGCAAGCATAATGATAGGTTATGAAAGCATTGCTGTAGCAGGAAGTCATGGCAAAACCACCACAACAAGCATGATTGCAAAAATAATAAGCAAAGCAGAACTCAGTCCTACTTATGTTGTAGGAGGAAAAGTTTTAAGCACCGATGAGAATTCTGATCTAGGGGAGGGCAAATATATTGTTGTTGAGGCAGATGAAAGTGATGGAACATTTACACATTTACAACCAGATGTAGCCGTATTAACCAATATTGATGATGATCATTTAGTTCATTACAACAATATTTTTGATAACTTATTAGATTCATTTGTGATGTTTTCAGATAATGTTCCTTTTTACGGATACCTAGTAATTAATGGAGATGATATAAATATTAAAAAAATATCAAAAAAAATCTCGAGAGCTCAATTAAAATTTGGACAATCAAAAGGCTGTGATTATCAGATAACTAAAATATCATCAAGCAAAGGCAAGCAAAGTTTTGAAATTATTGATAAGAAAAACAGTAAAGTGCATAAATTTAAAATTAATTTACCTGGTAAACATAATGTCTTTAACGCTGCAGCAGCGATTGCAGTTTCGATAGAGGAAGGAATTCCATTAAGAGCAATTAAAAGTGGAATTCAAGAGTTTTCAGGAGTTGGAAGACGTTATGAAAAACACGATCTAGTTATTAATGAAAGAAACATTACTTTAATAGATGATTATGGCCATCATCCTCTTGAAATTGAGTCAAATATTAATGCATACAAAGAAGAATATCCAAATAAGAAAGTTTGCATGATTTTTCAACCTCATAGATTTACAAGAACTGCACAATTATTTGATGATTTTGTGAGGGTTCTCAGTAAAACAGATTTATTAATATTGCTTGATATATATTCGGCAAGTGAAAAACCTATAAGAGGAATCCATTCAAGAGCAATTTCGGAAACGATAGAACAAGAAGGCCATAAAAATGTGACGTATGTACAAAGTCATGATGATGTAAATGATTTAATTATGGATAAGATAGAAGATTTTGATATTTTAGTAACTCAAGGCGCAGGCAGTGTCTCAAAGGTATGTGAATCAATAAAAAACAAATGGAAAAAATCAAAAAAATAGCAGTTCTTTATGGAGGGTTATCCTCAGAAAGAGAAATATCATTGAAAAGTGGTATGGGCGTTCATAAAGCAATATGTGATCTTGGATATGAATCAGACTTAATAGATTTTAAGAATCTAAACAATTTACATGAGCTAAAAGTTTATGATTTTATATTTATTGCACTTCATGGTTTTGAGGGTGAAGGTGGAAAACTTCAAGAAGATTTAGATGACTTAAATATCCTTTATTCTGGATCAAACTCAATGGCATGTAGAAATACTTGGAATAAAAGATTAGCAAAAGAAATATTAAAAAAAAATAATATTAGAACCCCAGTTTGGCTTGAAGTTAAATTCACCAAAACAATTGTTAATAATGGGCTTCATGTATCACCTTATGATAGGTTCAGACCTTTTGAATATTTATTTCTTAAACCAGAGGAAGATGGCTCAAGCGTAGATATTTTTAAAATTAGCGATGAAGATAGCTTAAGAGCTGCATATAAAAAATGCACAAATCCTAACAGAGGTTTTTTGTTTGAAGAATATATTCATGGAAGAGAGCTAACAGTAACTATAATTGACAAAGAATGTTATCCGCCTATAGAAATAATCACAAAAAATGATTTTTATGACTATGATGCAAAATATATCTCAGATGATACTTTGCATGTTGAGGCACAATTAACTCAAAATGAACTAGATGAGATTAAATCAATAGCTATGAATGCATTTGAAGTATTAGATTGTAAAGCATGGGCAAGAGTTGACATGATTCAAGATAAAAAAGGTAAATTTTATGTAATAGAAATTAATACAGTTCCTGGAATGACAAGCCACAGTAATGTTCCCAAGTCAGGCAGTTTATTGGGCTTAACTTATAATGAGGTTGTGCAAAAAATCATTGATGCTTCTTTATAAAAAACCATTCCTAATAATATTCTTCTTAATTTCAACAAATTTATTTGCAGAATATGAAATTGAGATAAATTTTGAATCGGGTTTTGAGTTTAAGAGCCAACAACTACTTATTGAAACTTTAAGAAAAACAAATTCAAAAAGAAAGATTGAAAAAGTTTTAATTTCAGAAGATTGGATTGAAAACTACTCCATCATGCAACAGCCTTTCCAGAAAAAAATTTTTATTAGAATTAAAAATAGAGAACCAATATTAGTTCTTAATGATAAATTTTTTTATGATAAAGATTTATTTAGATTTGAATATGATAAATCTAAAAAAGATATAATTTTTGTATCTGCTCCAGAAGATTTGGCTGAAGATGCTCTTCAGATAATTTCTCGTTGTGAGGCTACTATCAAAATCAAAACTATTAAATATAGCCATGTAACTGGATGGGATATTAAAACAGATAAATTCTTAATAAGGTTTGGCAAGCATTTAACAGAAAAAAAGTTTCAAAATTTTGAGGATACTGTGAATTATTTGTTCGAGATTGGAAAAAATCCTAGTATCATAGACATTAGATACACAGATGGAGCTGCAATTAAGTATGGCAAGTAATGTAAAAAATACAAATTTGATAGTCGGACTAGATATTGGAACTTCTAAGGTGGTTTGTATAGTTGGAAAGTACAATGAAACAAATGACTTAGAAATAGTTGCCTTGGGTTCGTATCCCTCTAGTGGATTAAAAAGAGGAATAGTCGTCAACATTGATGCTACAACTGATGCTATTAAGAAAGCGGTAGATCAAGCACAATCTATGATAGATGAAAAAATTAAAAATGTATTTGTAGGCATTGCGGGTAATCATGTCAAAAGTTTAAATTCTCATGGGACTCATGGCATTAAAGATAATGAAGTCTCTAATTGGGATTTAGAAAAGGTTAACGAATCTGCTCAAGCTATGGCAATTCCATCTGATCAAAGAGTTTTGCATGTAATACCTCAAAAATATGTTATTGACGGACAAGAAGTTAGCCTAGATCCTTTGGGAATGTCAGGTGTAAGACTCGAGTCAAAAGTACATCTTGTAACATGTGCAGAAAGTGCAATGAAAAACATTGAAAAATGTGTCAGAAATTGTGGACTAACCGTTGAGAGATTTGTCTTAGAGCAGTTAGCTAGTTCCTATTCAATTTTATCAGAAGATGAAAAAGATCTTGGCGTTTGTTTGGTAGATATTGGAGGTGGAACAACTGATATTGCAATTTTTAAATCTGGTGCCATTCAGTTTACAGGCGTACTACCAATTGCTGGTGATCAAGTCACGAGCGATATAGCTCAAGCTTTAAGAACTCCAACACCACAGGCTGAGGAAATTAAACAAAAACATGGATGTGCTCTATCTCAATTTACAAGAAAAGATGAAACCATTGAGGTTCAAGGTGTTGGGGGCAGGCCACCGGTAGATTTATCAAGAGCTGCATTGGCAGACATTATTCAACCTAGGTATACAGAATTCTTTGAACTTGTTAAAGCAGAAATCAATAGGAATGATTATCAAGAAAAAATTACAGCTGGAATTGTTTTAACTGGTGGAACATCTAAAATGGAAGGCGTTGTAGAACTTGCAGAATCAGTTTTCCAAACCTCAGTGAGATTGGGAGTACCTTCATCTTTTAAAGGTATGGAGACAATATTGCAAAATCCAATCTATGCAACCTCAATTGGATTGATTGATTATGGTTTTAAACAAATTAACGAAGAAATGTTATCAGAACAAAATCAAGGATTCTTTTCAAAGCTTTTAAGAATTGTAAAAAGTGAGTATTGATAATACCCTTCAATTGATTTAGAATTCGCTTTCCTTGGTTTTTACATAAAGTAAAAATCTATAACCATAAGGAAAATAATGAAAAAATACGAAGCAGTTATCATTCTTAATCCCAATCTTTCATCAAAGGTTGGAGAATTTACAAAAAAGTTTGAAAAAACATTGAGCGAGAGTTCATTTTCTGTAAAGAAGTGCGAAGATATAGGCAGAAGACAGCTTTCATATTCAATAAATAATCATAATAAAGGCCATTATTTAATTTTTAATATTGAGGGAGACCCAACTAAATTAATCGATGTTGAAAATAAAATTAAATATGATGAATCAATCATAAGACATCTCTTTATGAGTGTTAAAGAGCATAGTGAAGGAGATTCACAATTATTTTTAGACTCTAAAAATAATAAACATGAAATAGAGGATGATAATGAAACAACCTCTAAGTCTAAAGATTCACAAACAAAACAAGATGACGAGGAAAAATCAAATAAAGATAGTCAGAAGTCAGAAGACAATGAAAGCTCTAATGAAGATCAAAAAAAAGATCCTTCGATAGATAATATTGATGATAAGGAAAAAGATGATGAGTAAGTATGATTTACCAAAAAATTTCGATTATAAAGATGTTAATCTTTTAAAACAGTTTATAACTGAAACTGGAAAAATTATTCCAGCACGAGTGACTGGTATCTCAGCCTCAAATCAAAGAAAAATAACCAGGTATATTAAAATTGCTAGATACTTAGCTTTAATACCTTATACAGATATGCACAAATAACTTATGAAAATTATATTATTAGATAAGATACAAAAATTAGGTGAGATAGGGGATATTGTTGAGGTTAATTCTGGTTATGCTAGAAATTTTCTTATACCTCAAAAAAAAGCTGCCTTTGCTAGTAAAAAAAATATAACTGAAGTTGAAGCGAGAAAAGATGAACTAGCTGCAATGTCAGCTGATATGTTAACCAAAGCAGAGGCTAGAGGTAAAGATATTAGTGGCTCAGAGTGTGAAATTGTTGTTCCTGTCACAGAAGAAGGCGCCTTGTATGGCTCAGTTGGAACCAGAGAAATATCTGAAGCGTTTTCCACAAAAGATATACAAATAGATAAGAGTGAAGTCCAACTACCAGATGGTCCAATCAAAGAAACGGGAGATCACAATATTGTAATTAGTGTTCATCCAGAAGTTAATGTAGAAGTTTTAGTAAAAGTATTACCAGAGTAGTTGTATATTTTGAGATATGATGTAAAAATCATATTCCGATGTCAGATTTAAATATTTTTCAAAACGAGCAAGTCAGAGATGCTGAAAGAGCAGTCCTTGGAGGTCTCATGCTCGAAACTAGTAGATTTGATACGGTTATTCAAATAATAAAGGACGTTGATTTTGATGATAAAAATCATCGTATTATTTTTCAAACAATGGCTGATCTTATTGATGAAAATAAGCCACTTGATCCATTAACAGTATCTGAGAAGCTTGATAATAAGAATGCTCTTACAGAGGTTGGAGGTAAAGACTATTTAGTTGAGCTTGCTACTACAACTCCATCAGCTGCAAATTTGGAAGCCTATTCTGAAATTATTAAACAAAGATCAATTGTAAGAAAGCTCCAAAAAGCAAACTTTGATATTTCAGAATTGATACGTAATCCACAAGGTCAAGATGGCGCTGCAATATTAGATAAAGCAGAGAGCATGATCTTTGCACTAAATGAAGAAGCTAGTCACAGTGATGATAATTTGCAGAAATTGGACAAACTTGTACCGGCAGCATTAGATAGAATGTATGAACTATCTAATAAGCCTGGAGGTCTTTTAGGGACTTCAACTGGCTTTAAAGATTTAGATAAAAAACTTCAAGGTCTGCAAAAGGGTGATCTTATAGTTGTTGCAGGAAGACCAAGCATGGGAAAAACCTCGTTTGCTATGAATATAGCTGAAAATATTTTACTAGATGAGAATAATGAAGGCGCTGTACTTATATTTAGTCTTGAGATGCCAGCAGCATCTTTAACTACAAGACTTTTATCAAGTATAAGCAAAATGAACCAACAGAATGTTCGTTCAGGTATGTTAAAAGATGAAGAATTGCAAAACTTATTCAAGGAAAGTGAAAGAGTAGTAGATTTGCCAATGTTCATTGAAGATAGCTCAATATTATCTCCAATGGAGCTTAGAGCTAAAGCTAGAAGATTAGCCAGACAACAAAAAAATGGATTGTCATTGATAGTTGTTGATTACCTTCAATTAATGCAATTGCCTTTATCAAGCGAGAACAGAGTTAATCAAATTTCAGAAATTTCAAGATCACTTAAATCTTTAGCAAAGGAGTTAGGAGTACCTGTGGTCGCTCTTTCTCAGCTTAATAGAGGAGTTGAACAAAGGCCAAATAAAAGGCCAATGATGGCTGATTTAAGAGACTCTGGTGCGATAGAGCAAGACGCTGACGTAATTTTATTTATTTATAGAGATGAAGTTTATAACGAAGGTTCTACTGAAGGAAATAAAGCAGAAATTATAATTGGTAAACAAAGAAATGGACCTACAGGCGTTGTTAATCTTACTTTCCTCAAGGAATATACACGATTTGAGAACTTCTCTAATGATGGTTTTTACGATTCTTTAAGTGAATGACATCTATAAAGTCCGAAATATTAATTGATGCTAATATTTTAAGAAAAAATATTAAAGTCATTAAAAATAAATTACAAAAAAAATCAAAATTTATGGCTGTCATCAAGTCTGATGCCTATGGTCATAACATATCAAGAACAGTTGAGGACATTGATGACCTTGTTGACGGATATGGAGTAGTAAGAATTGAGGAAGCATTGGAAATTAGAAAAAAATCCAATAAGAAAGTTCTTTTAATGCAAGGCATATACTCAAAGGAGGAATATATTTTATCTAAAAACCAAAAGCTTGATTTAGTTATTCATAATAAAAATCAGTTTAATCTTGTAAAAGATGAAGAAAATCATGAAATGTTTTGGTACAAGGTAAATACTGGAATGAATAGGTTGGGATTTGAGATATCTGACTTTATTAAAATTTATGAAAAATATTTAAAAGAAAAGAAATTTACTCTAATGAGTCATTTAGCATCTTCAAATGACAAAGAAAGTTCTTCCAACGAAAGTCAATTTAAATTATTTAATGACTTGTCAAATCAATTAAATAAAAACATTCTAAAAAGTATTGCAAATACTGGCTGCATCATGAATTTTCCAGAATTCTCCTTAGATTGGGTTAGATGCGGTATCGGTATCTACGGGGGCTATCTAAATGACGATCAATTAAAAACAGCAATGACATTAAGGTCACCAATAATAAATATCAGATCAATAAAGAAAGGCGATAAAGTTGGTTATAACGGAAGAGCAGTAGCTAAAAATGATATGAAAATTGCATCGGTATATTTAGGTTATGCTGATGGTTTGCCTGTAACAATTAAAGACGGTACATCGGTTATGGTTCGTGACCAAATTGCAAAAGTTTTTGGAAGAGTGAGTATGGATTTAACCACTATTGATGTAACACAAATTTCAAATTGTAGAATTGGTGACTGGTGTGAATTTTTTTCACCTAAACTTCCAATTTCAAACATATCTAAATCAAATGATCTCATATCGTATTATTTTATGACTAATATTAAATCTCGCGTAAAAAAAGTATATAAAAGCATAGATTAATCTGTTATTCTAATATCCCATCATGATAAAGATTAATGATGGCTCAAACTAAGTATATTTTCATAACTGGGGGGGTTGTTTCCTCACTTGGAAAAGGCATTGCAGCTGCGTCAATAGGAGCTCTTCTTGAATCTAGAGGCCTGTCTGTTTCTTTAATTAAAGTTGATCCATACATAAATGTAGACCCAGGAACAATGAGTCCATTTCAGCATGGTGAAGTTTTTGTAACTAATGATGGAACTGAAACAGATCTTGACCTTGGTCATTATGAAAGATTTGTAAGATTTCAAGCTTCAAAGAAGAATAATTTCACAGCTGGTAAGGTTTATGAAACAGTCATTAGAAATGAAAGAAAGGGAGAATACCTTGGCGGTACAGTCCAAGTTATTCCACATATAACTAACGAAATAAAAAAAAGAATTAAAGAGGGCGGTCAAAACAAAGATGTTGCTATAGTAGAGGTTGGCGGTACTGTCGGAGACATTGAAAGTCAACCCTTTGTTGAAGCTTTAAGACAAATGGCGTTGGAACTTCCTAGCTCTTCATGGGCTTTTGTTCACTTAACACTTGTGCCATATATCAATGCATCAGGTGAGCTTAAAACAAAACCTACACAACATTCAGTTAAAGAATTAAGATCATTGGGCATAAGTCCTGATGTTTTAATTTGCAGGTCTGATCAAGAATTACCTAGCGACGAGAAAAACAAGATAGCACTTTTTTGTTCAGTGCCTAATGATAGTGTTATCTCTATGCATGACGTTGAAACTGTATATTCTGTACCTCTTCTTCTTCATAGCCAAAAAGTTGATAAAACTATTTTAAAAAAATTAAAAATAAATACTAAACAAGCTCAGCTAAATGACTGGAAAAGAGTTGTAAAAGCTAAATTGCTTCCTGAAAAAGAAGTAACTGTTTCTTTCGTAGGGAAATATACAGAATTGAAAGATTCATATAAATCAATTAATGAAGCTTTAGAGCATGCTGGAATAAAAAACAAAACGAGAGTTAATATAAATTTTGTTGAGGCTGAAACTTTAACTACAAAAAACATACATAAAACTTTGAAAAATTCTGATGCTATTCTTGTTCCAGGTGGCTTTGGAGAAAGAGGCATAGAGGGAATGATCTTAGCTTGCAAATACGCTAGAGAAAAAGATATCCCTTATTTAGGTATCTGTTTAGGTATGCAAGTTGCAATAATTGAATACGCTAGAAATGTATTGAAATTAAAAGGTGCTAACAGTACAGAGTTTGATCAAAATACAAAATACCCGGTTATAGGTTTAATTACTGAATGGAATGACATATCAGGAAAGAAAGAAAAAAGAGACAAGCATTCTGATCTTGGAGGAACAATGAGACTTGGTGGTCAGGTATGTAAACTGAAGAAAAAATCAAATTCGTATAAAATGTATAAAAATTTAGAAATCGTAGAAAGACATAGACATCGTTATGAAGTTAATCCAAAGTTTAAAGACAAAATGATAAGTGCAGGGCTTGACGTTGTAGGAACATCCATTGACGGAAATTTAGTAGAGATGATAGAAATACCAAATCATAAATGGTTTCTTGCATGTCAATTTCATCCTGAGTTTACTTCAAATCCAAGAGACGGACATCCAATTTTTAATAGTTACATAAAAAGTACTTTAAAAAATAATTAAAAATGAAATTAAGAAATTTTAATATAGGCAATTCAGAAACATTGACTCTAATGGGAGGAATGAATGTGCTAGAGTCAAGAGACTTGGCTATGCATGTTGCAGAAAAATTTAAGGAGTCTTGTGAAAAATATAATATTAATTATATCTTCAAGGGATCATTTGATAAAGCAAACAGAAGTTCTATAAATTCGTTTAGAGGACCTGGATTGGATGAGGGGTTAAAAATACTTCAAGAAGTCTCAAACTCATTCGATGTCCCAGTAATTACAGATATTCATGAAGCTGATCAAGCAAAACCAGTAAGTGAGGTTTGTGAGGTTGTCCAAATTCCTGCTTTTTTAGCAAGACAAACTGATCTAGTTTCTGCTGCTGCTAAAACAAGTTCAATAATTCAATTTAAGAAACCGCAGTTTCTTTCAGCACCTGAGATGGAAAATGTTGTAGAGAAATGTATCTCAGCAGGGAATGAAAATATTATTCTTTGCGAAAGGGGCAATACATTTGGATACAATAATTTGGTTGTAGATACATTGAATTTTCAAATCTTAAAAAAAATAGGTACTCCGGTAATCTTTGATGTAACTCATTCACTTCAGTTACCTGGAGGTCTTGGAAGTGCAACAGGAGGTAGAAGAGAATTTGTATTAAGTCTAGCGAAGGCTGGAATCTCTCAATCAATTGCAGGACTTTTTTTAGAAGCTCATCCAGATCCTGATGAAGCAAAATGCGACGGTCCTTGTGCTCTTCCACTAAACGTTTTAGATGACTATCTTAAACAAATTAAAAACTTGGATGATTTTGTTAAGAATCAAGATGATTTAGACATCAAATAATTTATGTCAAAAATACTAAAAGTTCATGGTTTGCAAGTTTTTGACTCAAGAGGTATTCCAACTGTTTCATGTAAAATTACTCTAGAAAATGGATTGAGTGCTATATCAATGGCACCGAGCGGAGCATCTACAGGCTCTAAAGAAGCGCTTGAGCTTAGAGACAGTGAAGAGAGTTATGCTGGTAAAGGTGTACTCAAGGCTATTGAAAATATAAATAATGTATTAGGGCCTCTTATTGTTGGAAAAGATCCTTGTCATCAGAATGACATTGATAATATTCTTATATCGTGTGATGGAACAATTGATAAATCAAAGATGGGAGCTAATGCAATCCTGGCTGTCTCGCTTGCAGTGGCTTTGGTTGCATCAAAATTAAAACAAATTCCACTTTATGAACACTTTACGCAAATATATAAAGATATTTCTGGAAATGTACCGAAAAAAACAATCCCAATGCCAATGTTTAATATACTCAACGGTGGTGAACATGCAGATAATAATGTTGATATTCAAGAATTCATGATTGTTCCATCTAAAGCTAAAAATTTTTCACAAGCCATGCAATGGTCATCTGAAATTTATCAAAGTCTTAAAAGTATTCTTACATCTAAGAAATATTCATCTTCGGTTGGAGATGAGGGTGGCTTTGCTCCATCTCTAAATTCAAATGAGGAAGCTTTGCAATTAATAATTGAAGCTATTAAAAAATCTAATCTAAGTCCAGGCATTGATGTCAATTTGGCTTTAGATTGCGCTTCTAGCGAATTCTATAATGGGAATGAATATGTTTTAGACGGAGAAAATAAAATTTTTTCTTCTCAAGAGTTTGCAAATTACTTAGAGGATCTTGTTTCAAGATATCCCATTATTTCAATTGAAGATGGTATGGATGAAAATGATATAGAAGGATGGAGGATACTTTCTGAGCTTATTGGAGACAGGTGTCAGCTTGTTGGAGATGATTTATTTGTTACCAATAAAAAAATCCTTGAGGGTGGTATTGAAAAAGGTATAGCTAATTCAATTTTGATTAAGTTTAATCAGGTAGGAACTTTATCTGAAACAATCGAAACTATTATGTGCGCTAACAAAAATAATTATAAAACCATTATTTCACACAGATCAGGTGAAACAGAAGATACTACAATTTCTGATCTCGCAGTTGGCTTGGGATCTGGTCAGATTAAAACAGGAGCGCCATGCAGATCAGACAGGGTTGCAAAATATAATAGATTACTTTGGATAGAAGAAGAGAGTATCGATATTTTGCTGCATGAATAAAATATATTACTTCCTTCTATTTTTGTTAATTGGTTTGATTATTTTGCTTTCCAACAGTATTTTTTTTGGTGAAAATAATTATTTTAAAAGAAATGAATTAGTAAAAGAAAATGATAGTCAATTACAAAAAAATGATGCATTAAAGAAAAAAAATGAAATTTTAGAATTTGAAATCCAAAATGCACAAGATTCAAACGATCATATAGAAAATTTTGCAAGAGAAAAATTGAATCTTACTTATCCTGAAGAGGAATTTATTACCTTCAAAGAAGATGAAATAGAAGAAGATGAAAGAAAATAGTTTATTAGTAATAATTGCTGCTGCTGGTTCCGGAGAAAGGTTTGGAGGCGACACACCTAAGCAATACATGAAATTAAATGGAAAGTCAGTTATTGAAAATTCAGTTTATCCTTTTCTGGTATCAAAATATGTTAAGCAAGTAATAATAGCAATTTCTAAAAATGATGAATTTATTGAAAAACAGGATTTTTACAATTCTAAAAAAGTTGAATTTGTTCATGGAGGAGATTCAAGACAGGATTCTATTAAGAATGCTCTAGCTCTTGATTACAAAGACTTTGAGTTTGTAATAACTCATGATGCCGTAAGACCAAATATTTCTGAAGCGGATATTGCTAATTTGTATAAAGATATTTTAAATAAAAATGTAAGTTGTTCATTTTTATATACACCTGTTTATGATTCAATTAAGATTGTTGGTGAGAATGACATCACAAAAGATAAGGATAAATTTCTTTTAGTTCAAACTCCTCAGATATGCAGGCTAGAAGATCTCTGTAACTCATTAAATAAATGCATAAAAGACGAAGTTGAATGTCCTGATGAATCTTATGCAATTGAGTATTCAAATTTATCATTATCAAAAGTCAAAGGAAGAAGATCAAATATAAAAATAACTGAAAAAAGTGATTTAGAAATGCTGAATAACTTTTTGAACATAAGTGGAATTGGATTTGACTTGCATAGATACGAAAATGGAGATGGAATAATATTAGGAGGTTGTAAGATTGATTGTAACTATAGAATTGTTGCACATTCTGATGGTGACGTATTGCTGCATTCAATTGCAGACTCAATTCTTGGAGCCACTGGCTCAGGTGACATAGGATTATTTTTTTCTGATAAAGATCCAAAAAATAAAAATCTAGATAGCCGAAAAATCATTAATCATTGTCTTAATATCCTTGATAAAAAAAATCTTGAGATATTTAATATTGATACAACTATAATTTGTGAATATCCAAAAATTAATCCATGGAGAGAGCAAATTTTGAATAAATTGTCTGAGATCTTCAAAATACCAGTTTCAAAAATAGGCTTGAAAGCAACGACTTCTGAGCAAATTGGTATTATTGGTGAAAACAAAGCAATTGCTGTTCAAAGTCTCGTTAATTTAAAAGAAAAGTTATGAAAATATTGTTAACAAATGATGATGGTTATGATGCTGAAAATATAAAAAGTCTTTGTAAAGAGTTATCAAAAAACCACGAGGTTTGGATAGTTGCTCCAAAAAATAATTGTAGCGGAATGAGTGCTGCAATATCATATTTAAATGAGATAGAAGTTACTAAATTAGACGATAAAATTTACGCTGTTGACGGAACACCTGCAGACTGTAGTTATTTGGGATTATTGAGCATCGTTGATTTTGAATTTGATATTGTAATTTCAGGTATAAACCATGGTGCAAATATTGGTAATGATGTTCTATATTCAGGTACTGTAGGAGCTGCTATTGGTGGAAGAAATCTGAAGTATCCTCCAATTGCAATTTCAGTTGCCTCCTATAATGCAAAAGACATAAATTTTATTTCTAAAAAATCAGTTGAATTAGTCGAAAAACTAATTTCATCAAGAGCATTTGTAGGCAAAGTTATTAATATTAATTTTCCTGATATTGATCAAAACGAATTCAAAGGAGTTTTAGCTACCGGATTATCCAAAAGAGATGTTCCTGCTAAGCCAATCAGGGTTGATAATTCATCGTCAAATTCATATAGGTTCAAATATAATTTATCTGGTGAGCCCTTAGAGGATAAATATATGACAGATGCCGAAGCTGTTAAAAATGGTTATGTATCCTTATCTGTATTAGATTACAGTTTAAATTCTGGAAATTTTATTGAAGAAATAACTGAAGTTTTGAATGAATAGCTCAGGTTTTACATTTAGAAGAGTCCGAGAGGATATGATAGAAAATCTTCTTGATATGGGTATCAAAGACTTTAGAGTTCTTGACGCTATGTCACAAGTTCCAAGACACCTGTTCATTGAAGAAGCTCTGTGGTCTAGAGCATATGAAAATAGATCATGGTCGATTCAATATGGCCAGACAATTTCTCAGCCTTACATTGTTGCAAGAATGACTGAGTTATTAATATCTCATACAAATTCAAGAGGCAAAATTTTTGAAAACATATTAGAACTTGGTTCTGGCTGTGGCTACCAATCAGCAGTTTTATCATTTTTTAGTGAAAAAGTAGATGCAATCGAAAGAATAAAGCCATTGGTTGAAGAGGCAAAAAAAAATTTATCAAATCTAAGTATAGATAATGTATTTTTCAAACACGGCGATGGATATCAAGATTGGAAAAAAAATATTAAATATGATGGTATTTTATGTGCAGCGGCACCAAGGGTTTTCCCAGATGATTTAGTTTCCGCTCTTAAGCCAAATGCAAAATTGGTCATACCAGTAGGTGGTAAAGATCAAAAACTTAATGTAATTTCGGTAAATGAAAAAAATGAAATCAATGAAGAAGAATTTGATGATGTTTCTTTTGTGCCCATGCTGCCAGGAATCTCTGAAGAGGGCAATGAGCTATGAAAGATCAAATAAGATATTTTATAGCCGGAATCTTCATTGGAATATCAGAATTATTGCCAGGAATATCTGGCGCTACTGTTGCATTAATGTTTGGAGTTTATGAAAGAATATTAGCTTTTTTAACTCAATTGAAAGGATTTAGTCTGATAATTCCGCTATTAATAGGGATGGTTTTAAGTGTTTTTCTATTTTCTTCGCTAATTAATTATTTGTATGAAAACTTTACAGATATTTTTAATATTCTTATTGCTATTTTAATGATTGGATATGGAGTCTTCTTAATTATAAATAATTATCTTAAGGAAAATATTTCTCAAGGTATGAGCTTTTATTTAACATTATTCTTAGCAATTTTTATTGGTTTAAGTTTAAGTAGCTTTCAAATGTATAGCAGTGAGGAACCTACAATGATTTTGTTAGCAATTCTTGGTTTTATCGCATGTTCTTTTTTACTTTTTCCAGGTATTTCTGGAAGCGCATTCTTACTATCTGTTGGTGTATATACGTTAATAATACAGAGTATTGCAAATTTAAATTTTAATGTTTTGTTACCTTTTGCAATTGGAATGTTGGCGGCATTAATATTAATGCCAAGATTAATAAATAAAGCCTATAAAAAATTTGGTAAATCAGTGTTAGTTTTTTTCGGTGGTTTAATTCTTACAGCAGGCTTGGCTCATTTTTTATAAGAACTGTTTTTTATTTTTAATATCTTTATATTTTTCTGCCTCAGGAAGAGGGTCTTTAGCTTCGGTAATATTTTCGTATACTTCAGCTAGCTTTAAATTTATTTCTATAAATTCAATTTGATCTGGAGGTAGCTCATCATCAGCTTTTATAGCTTCAATAGGGCACTCTGGCTCACACAAACCACAATCAATGCATTCCTCGGGATCAATTACAAGAAATTCAGGACCTTCATAAAAGCAATCAACAGGACATACTTCAACACAGTCAGTGTATTTACATTTAATGCATGATTCTGTTACTACGTATGTCATAATTACTTGAGAAATTTGAATTTTAGCTTACTAATTTTTAAATTTACATAAAACTATTTAAAAAATTCAAAATATCATATATACTGTATAAATATACAGTAAATCAAGGAGCTTAGTTATGCCTAAATCAAAATCTAAAGAAATTTCCAGTAAATCACTTAAAGACACTTTAAAAGATATAAATTTACATTTTGAAAAAGAGTCTGGTGGTGGTTCAACCGTAATGAGAATGGGCGATCAAGAAAAATTAGATATTCCTTCTATTTCGACAGGTTCATTGGGTCTCGATATTGCACTTGGCATTGGTGGAATTCCAAAAGGGAGAGTCACAGAAATATATGGACCAGAATCATCTGGAAAGACAACGTTAACGCTTCAGATAATTGCTCAATGTCAAAAAGAAGGTGGTGTGTGTGCATTTATTGATGCTGAGCATGCTCTTGATCCTCAATATGCAGAGAAGCTTGGTGTAAATATTGATGAACTTATTTTGTCTCAACCAAATACTGGAGAACAAGCACTTGAAGTTGCAGATATGTTGGTGAAATCAAAAAATGTTGATTTGGTGATAATAGACTCTGTAGCAGCATTAGTTCCAAGAGCAGAGATTGAAGGAGAAATGGGAGACCATCATGTTGGTTTACAAGCTCGCTTAATGTCTCAGGCATTAAGAAAAATAACTGGTAACATTCAAAGATCAGGAGCAACGGTTGTTTTCATTAATCAAATTAGAATGAAAATCGGTGTTATGTTTGGAAGTCCAGAAACAACCACTGGTGGTAATGCCCTGAAATTCTATTCATCCGTAAGATTAGATATCAGAAGGATAGGTTCTGTAAAAGAAGGTGACGAAGTGATGGGTAATGAAACCAGAGTCAAAGTTGTTAAAAATAAAGTATCACCTCCTTTCAAACAGGCTGAATTCCAAATTATGTATGGTCAAGGCATCAACCAAGAAGGCGAAATTTTAGATTACGGTAACAAGTTGGGCTTGGTTGATAAATCCGGTGCATTTTACAAACTTGATGGCGAGAGTATTGGTCAAGGAAAAGTCAAAGCAAGCACTTTCTTAAAAGAGAATACTAAAATTAGAGATAAACTTGTTAAAGAAATAAGATCATCTTACATTTCAAGTAAATCAAAATAATTTTTTGATACAATAATCCCTATTAATCAATCAATTTATTAGCAGGGATTTTTATTATGGCAGAAAAAGCATACATAGTAGAGGCAGTTAGAACTGCCGGTGGCAAAAGAGATGGAAGACTTAGTCTATGGCATCCAGCAGATTTAGGAGCTAAAGTTTTAGATGAGTTAGTAACAAAATTGGATATGGATCCAGCTCTTGTAGATGACGTAGTTTTTGGTTGTGTTGACCAAGTTGGTGCGCAATCAGGAAATGTTGCTAGAAATGCGATTCTTTCCTCTTCTTTTCCTGAATCAGTTCCCGGTACGTCTGTAGACAGACAGTGTGGCTCATCTCAACAAGCTATCCATTTTGCAATACAGGCAGTAATGTCTGGTACTCAAGATATTGTAATTGGCGGTGGAGTTGAAGTAATGTCTATGGTCCCAATTGGTGCTGCAGTCAAAGATGGTTACGATGCTGGCCATGGGTTGCCTTTTGATTCTGAAGGTATGAAAGAAAGATATCCTGGAGTATTTTTTTCACAATTCACAGGTGCAGAACTTGTAGCTGATAAATGGAATTTATCTCGTGAAGATTTAGACAAGTTTGCACTAGAAAGCCATCAGAAAGCTGCTCATGCAACTGAATCAAAATACTTTGACAGAGAAATACTTCCTGTAGAAGGAAGAAATGCAGAAGGAATGAATGATTTAGTAATGGCTGATGAGGGTATTAGATTTGATGCAAGCCTTGATAAGTTGGCTGGATTAAATCCAGTTACTGAAGGTGGAGTTATTACTGCTGGTAATGCAAGCCAGATCACAGATGGTGCTGCAGCAGTTATGGTGTGCAATGATGAAGGGCTAAAGAAAATTCAAGCAAATCCAAGAGCTGAAATAGTATCTATATCAGTTGTAGGAGACGATCCTGTTTTCATGTTAACTGGACCAATTCCTGCATCAATACAGGCTCTTAAAACAGCAAATCTAACTATAGATGATATGGATTTATATGAAGTGAATGAAGCTTTTGCTCCTGTCCCGCTTGCATGGGCTGAAGACTTGAAGGCAGATAAATCAAAACTTAATGTGAATGGTGGGGCAATGGCGCTTGGCCATCCATTAGGAGCTACCGGTGCTAAGCTTATGACAACACTTTTACATGAAATGGAAAGAAGAGAATCTACTTATGGATTGCAAGCTATTTGTGAAGGCGGCGGTACTGCAAATGCAACAATTATAAAAAGAATTTAATAAATTATTTATTTTTAAAAAAATCCATTATTGTTTTTATATCTGAAACTGGATTAGATGAGCTCTGACCATTCCTTCCCCTTAGCTCAACTTCTTGATTTTCAAGGAATGACTTGCCAATTATTATGTTTAAAGGAATACCTATGAGTTCAGAATCCTTCATTTTTGCACCATAACCGTCCTTTCTATCATCAAGAAGAACGTCATAACCCATGTCAGTTAATTCTTCATATAATTTTATTGATGCCGACGCAATTTCTTTATTTTTATCAAAACCGATCGCGATAATATTAATGCCAAACGGAGCTATACTATGAGGCCAAATAATTCCTCTGTCATCAAAATTTTGTTCTATAGCTGCTGCCACTAGTCTCGATACACCGATACCATAACAACCCATATACAATGTTGAAGCTTTACCTTCAGCATTTAAAACATTAGCTTTCATTGATTCGGCGTAAAGCTTACCAAGTTTGAAAATATGACCAACCTCAATACCTTTCTTAATTTGTATTGTTCCATTTCCGTCTGGGGAAGGTTTTCCTTCAAGTGAATTTATATCTTCACCTTCTTTCAAGAGTAGTTCTGTATTTATTGCAAATTCAGATGAGTCACTGACAGCAATAGTATCTTCTCCATTTTCAGCCAAGACATGAAATTCTTCAGAACTGTCTCCACCAATTGCTCCAGAATCAGCAGCAGAAATTTTATATTCAAGTCCAATTCTTTCTAGTACTTTTTTATAGGTGTCCCTCATTAGTAGGTAAGTTTCTTGAAGAGATTCTTCATCAATATTGAAGCTATATGAATCTTTCATCAGAAATTCTCTTCCCCTCATAATTCCATATCTAGGTCTAACTTCATCTCTAAACTTAGTTTGAATTTGATAAATATTAAGTGGAAGTTCTTTATAACTTTTTACATTATCTCTAATTATGTCTGTTATAACTTCTTCGTGAGTAGGGCCCAGACAAAAATCTCTCTCATGCCTATCTTTAATTCTTAAAAGTTCTGGACCCATTTTTTCCCACCTTTTTGTTTCATCCCATAATTCTTTTGGTTGAACCATTGGCATGAAAACTTCTTGTGCCCCAGATGAATCCATTTCCTCTCGAACGATATTCTCTATTCTTTTGAGAACTTTTAAACCTAAAGGTAGCCATGTGTATATCCCAGATGCCACTTTTCGAATCATTCCTGCTCGAAGCATTAATTTGTGACTGATAACTTCAGCTTCTTGCGGGGCATCTTTTAAAGTAGGTATTAGTAGCTTTGAAAATAACATAGTTTATAATTTTATCTTTTTTTGAGGACTTATGCCTATTTATGATTACAAATGTTCCCAATGTGGACATGAAATTGAAGTAATACAAAAAATAAGCGATAAACCTAAGACGATTTGTCCTAAATGTAATACAAAAAGTCTTAAGAAGCTTATTTCTGCACCATCTTTTAGGTTAAAGGGTGGCGGTTGGTATGAAACTGACTTTAAAACCGGCAAAAAGAAGAATATTTCTACAAACGAATCCTCAAAAGAGAATAAATCTAAAGAAACTTCGAAAACAAACTCCAAGAAAGGTGCTAAACAAGATAAAATTAAGGATTAAATAGGGAATTATCATGAAGTCTCATTATTGCGGTGAAATAACATCCTCAAATCTTAAAGAAGAGGTAACAATCTGTGGCTGGATTCATAGAAGAAGAGATCATGGCGGTGTAATTTTTCTTGATGTAAGAGATATAAAAGGTATTTGCCAAGCTGTAGTCAATCCTGACAATGAAAAGTCTTTTAAATTAGCTGAGTCAATTAGAAATGAATACGTTGTTAAGATTAAAGGTATTGTAAGAAAAAGGTTAGAAGGAACAATAAATAAAAATATGCATACGGGAGAGATAGAAATTGAGGTTAAAGACTTAATTATTCTCAGTAAAGCAAATACACCTGTCTTTCCAATTGATGAGTATCAAGAAGTAAATGAAGATGTTAGGTTAAAAAATAGAGTTTTAGATCTAAGAAGACCTGAAATGAATGAAAGAATAATAACTAGGTCGAAAATTACTTCTTTAATAAGAAATTATTTAGATAAAAATGATTTTCATGAGATTGAAACACCTATATTAACTAAAGCTACTCCAGAGGGAGCTAGAGATTATATTTTACCCAGCAGAGTTCAACCAGGAAGTTTCTATGCTTTGCCTCAGTCACCTCAACTTTTTAAGCAGCTATTAATGATAGGTGGTCTAGATAAATATTATCAGATAGCTAGATGTTTTAGGGATGAAGATTTAAGAGCTGATAGACAACCAGAGTTCACTCAAATAGATATTGAGGCGTCATTCATTGATCAAGATGAAATTATGAAGATAAGCGAAAAGATGATTAAAGATATTATCAAGGAATTCTGTGGAGATAAGCTAGAAAAATTTGAAATAATTAATTGGCATGATGCTATGCGAGATTATGGATGCGATAAACCTGATTTAAGAATACCACTTAAACTCGTTGATATATCTGAATTAGTCAAAGATGAGGAATTTAAAGTTTTTTCTGAACCTGCACAAAAAAAAGAATCAAGAGTAGTCGCTTTAAAAGTACCAAAAGGTAATTTATTATCCCGAGGACAAATCGATGACTTTACAAAATTTGTATCTAAGCTTGGTGCAAAAGGTTTGGCTTACATAAAGATAAATGATGTAAACGATTTAGAGAACGGTATTCAATCACCAATACTAAAATTCTTAAAACCAGAAACGGTAACAAACATTATCAAGTCTCTAGATACAAAAACTGATGATTTAATTTTCTTTGGTGCCGGGAGTGAGTCAGTTGTAAATTTGTCTATGAGTAGTTTAATTAAAAAATTAGGAGAAGACTTAGATTTATATTTAACTAAATGGGCGCCTTGTTGGATTGTAGATTTTCCAATGTTTGAAACCAGTAAAGAGGGTAATTTAACACCACTTCATCATCCATTTACGCTTCCAAAATGTTCAGCTAAAGAATTGGAGGATAATCCCAAGGATTCAATTGCTCATGCATATGATGTTGTTTTAAATGGCTATGAAATAGGAGGTGGTTCTTTAAGAATTTATGAAAATGCAATGCAAAAAATTATTTTTAATATTCTTAATATTTCAAAAGAAGACGCAGAAAGTAAATTTGGTTTCTTATTAAAAGCTCTTTCATCTGGTTGTCCACCTCATGGAGGAATAGCATTTGGTCTTGATAGAATAGTAATGCTAGTTACTGATACGACCAACATAAGAGATGTTATTGCTTTCCCTAAAACACAGAGTGCTGCTTGTTTGCTAACAGATGCACCAAGTAAGGTTGAAAAAGATCAGCTTGATGAACTAAAAATTATAAGTACCTTCAAGGAAGAATAATTTATGGCAGGTCATTCAAAGTGGGCAAACATAAAACATCGAAAAGCAAGGCAAGACGCCTCTCGCGGTAAAGTTTGGACGAAAGTTATTCGTGAGATAACAGTTGCAGCAAAAGATGGGCCTGATCCTAATGATAATCCTAGATTAAGATTAGCTCTTGAAAAGGCTAATGCTGCCAATATGCCAAAAGATACCATAAAAAGAGCTATTGAGAAGGGTTCTGGAACTGGTGAAACAGGAGAATTAGAAGAGATAGTTTTTGAAGGTTACGGTCCAGGCGGAGTAGCAATATTAGTAGAAACAATGACAGATAATCGTAACAGAACTGTATCTGATGTGAGACATGCCTTTTCAAAATATGGTGGTAATTTGGGCACCGATGGCTCTGTCTCCTATTTATTTAAAAAGCTTGGAATTATTCATCTTTCTAAAAATTTATCAGAAGAAAACTTGATCGAGGTTGTCATTGAATCAGGAGCAGAAGATTTTTCAACAGAAGATGATTTTTATGAAGTAACAACTGAAGCAAATGTATTTAGCAATGTATTGGATGTTTTTAAAGAAAAAAAAATTGAATATATTGATGCACAATTAACTTTAAGAGCAGATACTCTTGTTCCTCTTGATAATGATATGTCTGAGAAAGTATTAAATATTATGGAATATATGGATGATTTAGATGATGTTCAAGAAGTTCATACCAACGCAGAATTTCCAGAAAATTTTGAAGTAAAGGAATAAATCTTGTCTATTAATTCAAGAAATAAAGGAGCAGCATTTGAAAGACAGATAGCTAATGCTCTAATTAACGATTTAAATCTAACTAACCCTGTAAAAAGAATACTTGAACAAACAAGAACAAAAGAACTTCCAGACCTAATGCTAGGAACTTGGTGTATTGAATGCAAAGCTTATGGTTCTGGCGCTGAACCAAGACCCGATTGGTGGGAACAAGTTCTAGCCTCATCTGATGCAGAGGGGTTAAAGCCAGCTCTTGTATATAAATTTAATAATAGACCAATAAAAGTGAGAATACTTGCTAAATGTTTAAACACTAAAATTAAAAATGATTTAGTAACAGTAGACTTGTTGTGGCCGGATTTTATAGAAATAATACTTGAGCTTTTTCAAAACGATATTGAATTGCATGAACAAAATTATCAAATCTGAAGAATTACAAATCACTATATATGTTGAGGATACAGATTTCCAAGGATTTGTTTATCACGCAAATTACGTGAAATTTTTTGAAAGAGCGAGATCAAATTTTTTATCTACTATTAAAGTTTCTCAACGTGAATTAAGAACTAAAAATCAAGCATTTGTAATCAAAAGCATTAATTTAAATTACCTATATGCAGCTGAGCTTGGAGATAATTTAGTTGTCCATACCGCTGTTGAGAAGAAATCAAATGCAAGAATGATTTTTCATCAAAATATAAGATGCGAAGATAATAAAAGAGAATATGTTAATGGAAAAGTTGAAGTGTGTTTTATAGATTTAAACACAAAAAAACCAAAAAAGTTTCCAGATGATTTATTATTAATTTTTAAATAGGAAAAGTTTATGGAAGAGATTTCAGTCTTAAATTTATTTTTACAAGCAGGAATTGTAGTTAAAGTTGTAATGATCTTGTTATTTGTGGCGTCAATTTTGTCATGGATAGTTATTGTAGAAAGGTATAAATTTTTTAGAAAAGTAAAAAATGAAAATAATACTTTTCTTAAAAAATTTTGGAGCGGAAAGGACTTAAGTATTTTACATAAAGAAATACAAGATAAAGAAGTTCTTTATGGCTCTATGAGTCTATTTAAAAATTCATTTGACGAATTTCATCAAATTGAATCTCAAGCTGAAATTGTTGAAGTAGATTTAGAGTCAATCAATAGATCAATGAGAGTTTCCATAGCATCTGATGAAGAGGAAATGAATAAACATCTTCCTTTTTTGGCTAATGTTGGTTCAGTTAGTCCGTATGTAGGTTTGTTAGGAACTGTATGGGGAATTATGACATCATTTCAGGGGCTATCTGACGCAACTCAAGCTACTATCAATGCAGTTGCACCAGGAATATCAGAGGCATTGATTGCTACTGGGATGGGATTATTTGCAGCAATACCTGCAGTTGTAGCATTTAATAAATTTACAGCAGAGTCAGAAACCATTAGTCAAAATACATTAATTTTTGCAGAAGAGATGGCAAGTATTTTTTATAAAAAAACATTTAAGAAACAGTGATATATAGGTTAGCAAAAAAGAAGAATCTAAAAGCAGAGATAAATGTTGTTCCTTACATCGATGTTATGCTGGTATTACTAATCATCTTTATGATCCTATCTCCTTTATTAATTCAAGGCATAGAAGTAGATTTGCCAAAAACAGACACGACTAAAATGAGTATCCAAAATGAGCCTCTAGTGATTTCTATCGATGAAAGTGGAAATTATTTTATCAATGTAGGCGAGGAGTCTTTAGCAATTGATCTCGATGAGTTAAAAAGGAAATCAAAAGTTATTTATGATGCAAATCCAGAGATTGAAGTAGTCTTTCAAAGTGATAAAGATGTATCTTTTGATTTTGTAGCAAAAGCTATGGCATCTGTGCAAAGTGTTGGTATTTCTAAAATTGGTATCGTAACTTCTGGTTATGAAAATTAATAAAACATATCTTGAAGCCTCTTTTATTTCCTTTGTATTTCATGGATTAATTATTGTTTACTTACTAGGTTTTTTTTATTTTGAAATAAGAGATAAATCTGTTTTAAGTAAGCCTGTCAGTGTAAATTTAATTTTCAAAGAGGAGCCCACACGCGAAAATAGATCAGTGCCTGATTCAAATCAAAAAATACAAGAAACACCTCAAATCAAAGCAACCAATATTGAAAATATAACACCTAAAAGTATTTCATTTGATTCTTTAATAAAATCAACTAATGTTGAAGAACTCATAGAAGAAGACAATATTTTTTTGATGGAGTCTGAAGAAAATCAAGTTAATTTATACAGCTCTCTTATTATAGAAAGTATTCAGTCTGCATGGCGAAAACCTATCAATATTCAGGATGGCCTCGTTTGTAATTTAAGACTTTCTATAAATAAAAATGGAAGAGTGGTTAATGTAAACCTAATAAAAAGCAGTGGTAATATAAGATTTGATAACTCTGCATTAAAAGCAGTCCAAAGAGTAGAAGCATTTGATTTTTTTAATAAAATTCCTTTGAATATTTACTCATCAAATTTTAAAAATATTGTTATAACTTTTAACCCATCATGAAAAAAATTCTTCTTATTTATTTCTTATCATTTCATGCAATATCTGAACTTACTTTAGAAATAACACAAGGTACAGAAGACCCTTACCGAGTAGCCATAATTAAATTTAGTGGAGGCGATAAAGCAACAACTGATATTCAAAAAGTTGTCTTTGATAATCTCCTAAGAACAGGAGAGTTTACAATTTTTAATAATGAAGATTTGTTGTCAATCCCGCAAATTGAAGAGGATATAGTATTTAATGATTTTAGAATATTGGATATAGACTTTCTTATCATGGGAAAGGTTGAGGATGACGGGTTAAATATTGCGGTTGAATATCAAGTATTTGATATTTCAAAAGCAAAAAAAATTAGAACCTCAACTGTGTATGGCATACCTAATAAGAATAGACAGCTAGCTCATTACGTAAGTGACGGCATCTATCAAGAGATTACAGGCATACCAGGCATCGCTTCTACAAAAATTTTATATGTAACCGAAGATATTAATTTTAAATTACTAATCTCTGATGCAGATGGAAGTAATGAGCAAGTACTTTTAGAAAGTACTGAACCAATAATTTCACCATCATGGTCACCAGATTCAAAAAAAGTTGCATATGTTTCATTTGAAACAGGAATTGCAAAAGTCTATATACAAGATATTGCTTCAGGGAATAGACAAGTTGCTGTTGAGAATTCATCACAGATAAGTTCACCTGCATGGTCTCCTGATGGAAAGTTTTTGTCATTGACAATGTACCAAGATGGTAATGCTGAGATATATATATTAAATTTAAAAAATAAAAACTTAACAAGGCTTACTAATCACTATTCTATTGATACAGAATCTTCATGGTCTCCAAAAGGATCAAAGATTATGTTTACTTCCGGTAGATCAGGATCACCACAATTATATGAACTTGATTTAAAAAAATTTAATTCTAGGCCAAAAAGAATTACATTTGATGGAAATTACAACGCAAAAGGGTCTTATTTGCCAAACAATGAGGGAATAGTCTTTGTTCATAGAGCAGATACAAATTTTCAGATAGCTTTAAAATATTTTAATGAGAACTTTGTAAGACCTCTAACTAATGCTCAAATGGATGAATCACCTAGTATTTCTCCCAATGGAAATGTTATAGTTTATGCTATTAAGGATGATGGTATGGGTTTACTCTCAGGCGTGACCTTAAGTGGTGCAAAGTTTAGACTTCCTGCATCAAAAGGAGCTGTTCGAGAGCCTGCATGGTCTGGTTATTTAAGATAATTTAAATGGAGTTGTTATGTTTTTTTTAAAAAATAAATTAAATTTTATAGTTGTTGTCTTTTTTCTTGCATCTTGTTCAAGCATGAATGTAACAGAAGAAAAAGTATACTCTGGTGATGTAAAAACAGTTAAAGCATCATCCACAAAATCTAGTAATGTAAATTATGACAGTATGGCTGTTTTTGCAAATGCTACAGTTTATTTTGAATTTGATAAATCAAATTTAACAAGCAAGTCCATACAGACATTGAAGAGTGCTGTTAATGCGCTCAATGAAAACTCTTCAATTATGATTACATTGTCAGGGCATGCAGATGAAAGAGGAACTAGAGAATATAATTTAGCTTTAGGTCAAAGAAGAGCAGAGGCTGTAAGCGATTATTTTGTTTTAAATGGTATTAGTCCAGACAGAATAACTGTACGAAGCTACGGTGAAGAGCGTCCAGTAGAATTTGGTCAAGACGAAACAAGTTACTCAAAAAATAGAAGAGTTGAAATTAATTAATTTTTATGAAAATAAAATCTAATTTTATTTTTTTTGTTTCACTATTTTTAATACAACCAATTTTATTTGCAGAAGACAACAAATCTATAAAAACCGATATTTTATTTTTAAAAATACAAGAACTAGAAACTGAAATAGCCGAACTTAGAAATAAAATTGAGTCTCAAAATTATTTAATAGAAAAGCTTATAAATGAGTCATTGGATGACATATCTGATAATCAATCGAAAAATGCAGATGAATTAATATTGAGTCAGGATATCAAACTAATTGGTGTTGATGATCCAAAAAGTAAGGATCAGGTTTTTAATTCAGCTATTTCTGCTTTAGAAGAACAGAAATACGACATATCTTATGAGTTATTTAATTATTTTGTAGAAAGCTTTGAAGATGAAGAGAAAAATCCACTTTCTCACTTTTGGCTTGGAGAAATATCTTTGATAGAAAATGATCTAAGCAAATCTAAAAATCACTTTATGGAGTTAATCAGTTCTTACCCAAATCATTATAGAGTTCCTTTGGCGCACAAAAAAATTGGAGATATTTATTTAAAATCGAATGACATTCAAAGAGCTAAGGATAAATATAATTTTGTTGTAAGAGAATACCCTAATAATAGCGCCTCATCTTTAGCCTTGCAGTTATTGAAAAATATGGAATAATCCTCATCTTTATATGTATTACTGTGGGTCGCTAGCTCAGCTGGTAGAGCAGTTGGCTTTTAACCAATTGGTCACAGGTTCGAATCCTGTGCGACCCACCATTTTAGAATTCTTTAGATGAACGCTATAAAGAACTCCATATTTAAAATTTCTGAATCATTCTCGAGAGAATCATTTTTAGGTTCTGCCTTATTTTTTTTAGTTCTTACTTCTTGGTATATTTTGAGGCCAGTAAGAAATGAAATGGCAGTAGCAAATGTAAATGAGCTTCCATATCTTCTTGCTGCAGGCGCTATCGCTATGTTACTTGTTAATCCTCTTTATTCATGGTTAGCCTCGAGGTCAGATTTAAGAAAGATAGTAATTTACTGTTACTCATTTCTAATAAGCAACCTAATTCTTTTTCTTCTATCATGGAAAGTATTTGGCCTCGAAGATTCAGTATGGCTTGGGAGAATATTTTATATCTGGTGTAATATTTATTCATTTTTTGTCGTTTCTATATTCTGGGTAATAATTATAAATCTTTACAGAGACTCAAAAAAAAGAGCATTTTATGGAGTAATCATGGCAGGTGGTTCATTGGGTGCACTATTTGGCTCCGAAATTTCTAAAAGATTCTCAAATTCATTTAATGAATATGGATTAGAGCTATTTAGTCTTTCGTCAGCTTTATTTTTATTTTTTGCAATGTTGTTAGCAATATTCATATCATCTCAATCAAGAAATAAAAATTTAATAGAGCATGAAAATGTTGGAGGAGGAAGTTTCGATGCAATTCAGAATTCTTTAAAAATTGCAGAAATACGGAACATTGCTATTTACGTATGGATTTGGACCGCATTGATGACAATCCAATGGATTACTGCAATAGGAATCGTAGAAGAATGGTCCCAAGATCCGGAAAGGAGAGTATGGTTTTTTGCAACAATCGAACAAGTTATTTCACCACTTGTTTTATTTGTACAATTATTTTTGACAAATATCATTATTAAGAAATTTGGTATAAGAAATATAATGTTTTTATATGGATTTTTATTTCTCTTAGCTTATTTAGCTTATGGATTGATTCCTTCTATTGTTTCTGTGGCAATAGTCACTGTTGTGTTAAGAATTTTTGAATACGGTATAAATAAACCAACAAGAGAAACGATCTTTAGTTCATTTAGAAAGAATGACAGATACAAATCAACTGTTTTTATTGACACATTTATTTCAAGATTTGGTGATTTAAGTGGTAGTAGCTTTATTGCAGTCTCAAAGCTTATAAACGTTGCATCTAACGCAGCGCCTTTAATAGCGATACCTTTAGCAGGATGTTTATCTATTCTTGGAATAAAAATTTCAAAGGATATAAATACGAAAATGGATAGAACTGAATCTGAATTAGATTCAATGGAAAAATCAAATTCGTCTACAAATCACCCAAGCAATTGGTAAAAGTTAAAGACCTCTAGAATCACCTAAATCTTTTTTAATATCTACAATTTTAGTCATTATCCTTTCTGATGCCTGAAAATTGTTTTGAGTCATCTTTAAAGCGAATTCAAGTTGATTCAGAGCTTGTTCATCCTGTCCAAGCAGAAGAAAGTATTCTGCTCTGCTTTGATGGTAGCCAAGTATATTTTGACTATTTCTTTGAATTTCAGAAAGCAAAAGCCATAGTTCAGGATCGTCATTTTTTCTTAATAGTTGATCTCTAATTATTTCTTCTGATTCAAAATAACTTTTCATTGCTAATAGTAGTTTTGATTTTGAAATTGAAAGAGGGTAATTTTTTGGAGAAATCTCTAAGAATTTGTCTACTAGTTCAAGGGCATCACTATAATTACCAAAAGCAGTTAGGATGTCTACCTTTGTAGTATTAATTACTAAATTTTTTGGATATTTTTTTATTAGTTCGTCTAAAAGGTTAATACTTTGTTCATAATTATTATTTTTTTGATGAGCTAATGCTAAGCCATAAGTATTTGCATCGTTTGGATCTTTATCAAATTTTGATTGAAATAATCTTAAAGAATTTGATGGAATAACTTCATAATAAACTTCAAGTCGAGCTCTCATCAGGGAATATTCCAGAGAATCAGATTTTGTTCCTGCATCAGAGATATTCTCAGCAGCATTAAATGCATCGCTAATTCTAGATGATGAAAGTGGATGTGTTAGCAAGAACTCTGGAGGAAGATCACCCGAGAGTCTTCTTAACTCATTCATATTCTCAAACATCTCACCCATTGATTTCGGGTTATAACCAGCATTTACAAGGTTTATAAATCCAACCCTATCAGCCTCTTTTTCAAATAGTCTGCTATATCTTAAATTTTGAGATTGTAGGAATGCAGGACCAACACTTATTGCATTAGGATTATTACTGATTAAAGCTATAGCAATAGATGAAACCATTACCAATGCGGATGCAAGATTACTATCTTGCGATTGAAGTACATTTCTTGCAAAGTGTCTTTGACTTAAATGTGCTAGCTCATGAGCTAATACTGATGAAAATTGCCCTTCATTGTCAGCATGAAGAAATAGACCACCGTTTACACCTATAATACCCCCAGGAGCTGCGAATGCATTTAGAGATTTGTCATCAATTAATAACACCTTAAAATACCTATCTTTTACTTGACTATATTCAGACAGTCTGTAAATGAGATGCTCCGTGTAATCAAACAACAAAGGATCGGAAATTAGAGGGGCCTGAGAGTAAATTTGTTCTAAAACTATATTACCAATTGCACGTTCTTGAGCTGCCGAAACAGCACCAGAAACTCTATCACCTAGTTCAGGTAAAGCTAATTCGGTTTCAAAAACATCATCGGATTGAACACTTGCATGAAGCGATGTGATAATTAAGAATATGGTAAAAAATTTAATTCGCATCTTTGTATAAATAAAGATTTTAACTCAGTATATTAGAACAAAAAAATTTTTTTAAAGTTCAAGCTATTTGAGCAATCTGCATCTTTTGGCAAATCTTATATATAATGTGAAATAATATGATTGAACATCTAAGTAATATATTTAAAAAAGTCTTCAACAATGAAGAAACTGTAACGTTTGCTCTAATAATAATTGTTGCATTAGTGGTGTTTAGTTTTTTTGCTTCAGTACTAACACCATTTATTATTAGCATTATAGTTGCTTATTTATTAGTAGGTCTTCAAAAAAAAATACAGACGTTTAATATCTCTGCAGGAATGGCTGGAATTCTTGCTTTTGCAATTTTCATAATTATTGGTGCAGCAATGTTCACATGGTTAATCCCTTTAATATATGTACAGCTGCAGTCTTTTGTCTTAGATATTCCAAGATTATTCAATGAATTTTTAAATTTTGTATCGACTATGCCAACTACTTTTCCTGAATTAGTAGATTCTGATCAGATTTCAATATTCTTCCAAGCTGTTTCATCTGAATTGTCATCGATAACCCAAAATATTGTAAAGTCATCCATAGCTGGGATTCAAAGCGCTATAACAGTGCTTATATTTGTAATACTTTTTCCAATTCTTGTTTATTTTTTTCTTTTTGACAGAAAAAATATTATTGAAGGTTTTTTAAAGGTTCTACCTGGTGACAGAGTTATGCTTACTAAAGTTTGGGCTGAAATGGATGTTCAGTTGAGTAATTACGTAAGAGGGAAAGTCCTTGAAATATTTATAGTTGGTGTGGCTGCGGCAATACTATTTGCATCGTTTGGTTTAAACTATTCAGCACTTTTAGCCGTTTTAGTTGGAATATCTGTTTTAATTCCTTATGTAGGTGCTTTCGCCGTAACAATTCCTTTAGTAATTATTGGCTTATTGCAATTTGGACTAGGAACAGAATTTTATTTACTAATAGGGTTGTACTTATTATTGCAATTCCTTGATGGTTATTTATTGGTGCCCATCATTTTTTCTGAGGCAGTAGAACTTCATCCAATTGTAATAATTTTGGCGGTCTTTATTTTTGGCAGTCTTTTTGGTTTTTGGGGGGTATTCTTTTCAATTCCATTAGCAACATTCATTAAAGCGGTATGGAATGCTTGGCCAGGATTATCAAATAAGAATGAAACTTAAGGTTTTATTTTTAATTTTAACTTTAAATATGTCTTTAATTACGAGCGCTGAAAGTTTTGGAATAGTTGTTCATGGAGGGGCAGGCGTACTTTCAGGCCTAAGCATTGAAAGACAGCAAGAGATAGAAAATAAAGTTAAAGATACATTAATTTCCGCATACAAAATTCTTGAAGATGGTGGATCAAGTATGGACGCTGTTGAGTTTGCGGTATCTGAATTTGAAGACTCTACTTTATTTAATGCTGGTAAAGGTTCGGTATATAACTCAGACGAAGTACAAGAAATGGACGCCTCTATTATGAATGGAGCAGACAGATCTGCTGGCGCAGTTGCTTCTGTGCAAATAATCAAAAACCCAATCAAATTAGCAAGAAAAGTTCTAGAAGAAACAGATCATGTTCTTCTTGTTGGACGAGGTGCAGAGATATTTGCAAAAGACATTGAAGAAACTATAGTTGATAGAAGTTATTTTCATTCTGAGAAAAATTTAAAAAGATTAAAAAAAGCTAAAAAAAGAATAAGCGATAACAATATTATTGAAGATAAAATCGGAACAGTAGGAGCTGTTGCATTGGATAAAAATGGAAACATAGCAGCTGCTACTTCAACAGGTGGAATGACAAATAAAATGCCTGGAAGAGTGGGAGATACTCCAATTATTGGTTCTGGAACATGGGCCCAGAATGATGTATGTGGAGTTTCATCCACAGGACATGGAGAATTTTTTATCAAGTATCAGGTAGCAAAAGAAGTATGTACAAGAATCGAATATCTTAACGAAACCCTAGAAAAAGCTTCAAGTGACATAATCAAAGAATTATTAAAAATTGATGCAAGAGGAGGGATTATCGCAATTGATAAAAATGCAAATACATCAATGCCATTCAATACAGACGGAATGATAAGAGGAAGCTTTACAAATAAATCAGAACTTTATGTAGCTATATACTAAAGAGCTTTTACTTCTGCCAAAACTTCTGTTACATGGCCTTTAACTTTTACAGATCTCCATTCTTTCACAACTTTACCATTTTTATCAATTAAGAAAGTTGATCGATCAACTCCAAGATATTCTCTTCCATACATCGATTTCATTTTCATTACATCAAATGATTTGCACATTTTCTCATCAGGATCAGATAGCAATTCAAAAGGGAACGATTGTTTAAGTTTAAAATTTTCGTGTGATTTAATGCTATCTCTCGAAACACCAATAATTTCAGTTTCATATTTCTGAAATTCATCATAGTTATCTCTAAAGTCTTGACCTTCAGTAGTACATCCAGGTGTGCTATCTTTTGGATAAAAATAGATAACTAGGTTTTTATCATTAAAATCTTTATCAGTTAAAGTAACTCCACTTGTACATTCTCCTGAAAAACTTGGACATTTTTTTCCTTCTAAATTTTTTTGCATAGCTTTTTCCTAAATAAATTTTTATAAAAAATAGTGTATAGTCATATTCTTACTAATTTTTAAAATGAATCAAGTGTTAAAAGGAAGTATTGTAGCTTTAGTAACACCAATGAAAAATGGTGACATAGATTTTTTGTCATTGGATAAATTAATTGAGTGGCATATTAGTAATGGTACAAATGCTATTGTTTCTGTTGGCACCACTGGCGAATCAGCTACCTTGTGTGTTAAAGAGCACTTAAAAGTCATAGAACATACTGTAAAAAAGGTGGATAAAAGAATACCCGTTATTGCAGGTTCTGGTTCAAATTCAACATCACAAGCTATAGAAACTACCTGTGAATCAAAAAAAATTGGTGCAGACTTCGCTCTCCTTGTGACACCATACTACAATAAACCAAGTCAAAATGGATTAATCAATCACTATTTAAAAATTGCAGATTCCTGTGACATTAAACAAATTTTATATAATGTTCCGTCAAGAACAGTATGTGATATTTTGCCAACCACAGTCGCCACACTGTCAAATCATGAAAATATCATTGGCATTAAAGAGTCATTGGATGATGAAATAAGAATTAAGGAATTAATTGAAATTTCAACGAGTCATAAAGATGACTTTTACATTTTTTCTGGCGATGATCCATCTTTTTTAAATTTATTAATGATGGGAGGTCATGGAGTAATATCAGTTGCCGCTAATATCCTTCCTAATGAGATTTCAAATATATGCTCGAATGTCTTTATGGGAGATTCTGATGAAGCTTTAAAGCAAAATAAGAAATTAGAAAACATGTATGATTTACTTTTTGTAGAATCAAATCCAGTTCCTGTTAAATGGATGCTGTATAAAATGAAAATGATAGAAAACTCTTTAAGATTACCTTTAGTTTCATTAGATGAAAAATATAGAGATAATATTCACACTGAGATGTTAAAATTAGGACTATTATGAGAAGGCTTTCAATATTTTTATTTCTGATATTTTATATGACATCATGTTCTATGTTTGGAGGGTCTGATGGCTATTTTCCAGAAAAAAAATATGATTTTTTAGAAGAGAAAGTTGAAGAAGATATTGCTTTGCCAGGCTCTTTATCAAATCCAAATAAAGAAAATCATTATCCTGTTATTGATCTCGAACTGCTAGATGAGCAATTAGAAATTCCTAAGCCTAGACAAATATTTGCATCATCAGGAAACAGCTCTGTGCAGCTAAGAAGGTTGGGCGAACTGATGTGGATATATATAGAAACTTTGCCATCGACTTCATGGCCAATATCAAAAAATTATTGGGATACGTCAATCTATGAAGTAATAAGTGCTGATCCAAATCTTGGTGAAATTGAGATTGATTTTGATACCAACTCAGTATTAAAAATGAAAGTTGAACATGGTATCAAAGAGGCATCCACCGAAATTTTTCTATATCAAGTTAGCAAGACAGATGATTTAATTCAAAGTAATCCAGAATTTATTCAAAGTGAACTTGAAAAAATTGTTGACTATTTTGCATCATCTATATCTAATTTTTCCGGTACATCTCTGGCAGCACAAAATTTAAATGAAATGAAAAAAGCAAATATCTTTACTCAAGATGGAAGAACAGTAATTGCATTAGATTTAAACTTTGATCGAGCTTGGTCAGCAGTTAGTAGAGCTCTTACTGCTGCGGAAATTGTCACTAATGATAGAGATAGAAGTAGCGGAATATTTTTTGTTAGTTATGCAAAAGAAGAAGATAGAGGACTCTTTGGACTTTTTGGTGGAAAGTCTGATATTAATTCTTCAGAAGTTGTTTTTGGTGAAGAGTCACAATTTGAAATAATTATTACTCAAGAGAATGATAAATCCTATGTAAGAGCTATTTCAAAAGATGGTAATATTGAAGAATCAGAACAACTTTTATCAAAAATTAATGAATCTCTAAGCTAATGAAAAAAATAAACGAAATAACTAAAGGCAAAGCAAAATCAATGTTTACTACTGATATCGAAGATCATTTAATTATGCACTTCAGTGATGACACGTCTGCATTCGACGGTAAAAAGAGGGAGGCATTGCTAGGAAAAGGAGCAGTAAATAATCAATTTAATGCTTTTATAATGGAGCACTTAAAAAATAATGGTATAGAAACTCATTTAATAGAAGTAATTGATAGCACGGACTCATTAGTTTATAAACTAGATATGTTTCCTATTGAATGTGTTATCAGAAACAGAGCCTCAGGATCAATTTGTAAAAGACTTGGAACCGAAGATGGCTTAATATTGGAAAATCCTTTATTTGAGTTTTTTTTAAAAGATGACGATCTAGGAGACCCTTTGATTAATGACGAACATATTATTTCTTTTGGCTGGGCTAATACCGAGCAGATTCAAGAAATGAAAAAACAGACCTACAAAGTCAATCAGGTCCTATCTAAGCTTTTTTTAGATTCTGGTCTAATTCTTGTTGATTTTAAGGTTGAGTATGGTGTTTATAAAGACAAAATACTTTTAGCAGACGAATTTACGCCCGATGGATGTAGATTATGGGATTCAAAAACCTTAAAGAAAATGGACAAGGATAGGTTTAGACAAGGACTAGGTGATGTCGTTGAGTCCTATCATCAAGTTGCAGATAGATTAGGCATGAATATAGAAACTTGACTAATTTAGTCAGGTATTTATAATTCGCCCGTGAGATTAACTACAAAAAGCAGATACGCTGTTAGTGCACTTACAGAACTTAGTTTTTTGCAATCTACAGGACCAGTTTCTTTGAGTGATATTTCGGTAAACCAAAATATAAAACTAACTTATCTAGAGCAAATATTTAGAAAGCTAAGAATCGCTGGTATTGTAAAAAGCATCAGAGGTAGAAATGGAGGATATGTATATGCAAAAGATCCTTCTAGTGTATCCATTAAAGAGGTGATGAATGCAGTCGATGAGATTCTGGATGCTACTAAATGTAACGGAACCTCAGCCTGTCATAATGGTAAGAAGTGTATCACCCATGATTTATGGCATGATTTGAATATTGTTGTAGAAAATTATTTAGACAAAATAACTATTGAAAGTCTTGTAGAAAATAGCGATAGCCCATATATTAAGTTTAAAGAGATAAATTAGATGAGCACACGATCTACCATTTATTTAGATTACGCATCGACTACACCTGTTGACCCCAGAGTTGCATCTAAAATGATGGAATTTTTAACACCTGATGGGCAATTTGGTAATCCTGCATCAAGATCTCATAGATTTGGTTGGAAAGCAGATGAAGCAGTAGAAGAAGCTAGATCTCATGTTGCTAATCTCGTTAATTGTGATCCAAGAGAAATTGTTTGGACTTCTGGTGCTACAGAAGCAGACAATCTAGCAATTAAAGGCGTTGCTAGGTTTTATAAATCAAAAGGTAATCATATTATTACTTCAAAAATTGAACATAAAGCAGTATTAGATCCATGCAGACAATTAGAAAGAGAGGGGTTTGAAGTTACTTACTTAGACCCAAATGATAAAGGTGTTATTGATCCAGAAGATGTAAAGTCAGCAATAAAAGATACAACAATTTTAATCTCCATTATGCACATAAATAATGAGCTGGGTACTGTTAATAATATTTCAAAAATTGGAGAAATTGCTAGGGAAAAAGGTATATTTTTTCATGTAGATGCCGCTCAAAGCACTGGTAAAACTCTAATTGACTTAGAAAAAATGCAAATTGATTTAATGTCTTTTTCAGCTCACAAAACATATGGACCAAAAGGAATCGGAGCGTTATATGTTAGAAGAAAGCCAAGAGTCAGATTAGAGGCGCTCATTCATGGCGGTGGTCATGAAAGAGGTATGAGATCAGGAACTCTTGCAACACACCAAATTGTGGGTATGGGAGAAGCTTTTAGAATTGCTAAGGAAGAAATGGATACTGATCATAAAAAAGTTTCAGAATTTCATCAAAAATTTTTAGAAAAAGTTAAAAAAATAGATCATGTTTACATTAATGGAGATCTTGATAATAAAGTACCTAACATTCTTAATGTTAGTTTTAATTTTGTTGAGGGCGAATCATTAATTATGGGTCTAAAAGATATAGCGGTTTCTTCTGGTTCTGCATGTACATCAGCCAGTCTAGAACCATCATATGTTTTAAGAGCATTAGGTAGAAAAGATGAATTAGCACATAGTTCTATAAGATTCTCCTTTGGACGATTTACGAGTGATGAAGATGTTGAAAATACATTGGATATATTAGGAAATGTAGTTCATAGGCTAAGAGAGTTATCTCCCTTGTGGGAAATGCATTTAGATGGAGTTGATCTTGATAAAGTAGAATGGAATTTACATTAGGAGATTGTCATGGCATATAGTAAAAAAGTTGTCGAAAAGTTTGAAAATACATTAAATAATCCTGAAGCATTTAACGTAGGTAGGTTTGATCCAAAAGAATCAAATGTTGGAACGGGTATGGTTGGAGCGCCTGCTTGTGGAGATGTAATGAAACTACAGATTAAATGTGAACCCAAGGGAAATACTCATGTTATTAAAGATGTAAAATTTAAAACTTATGGGTGTGGAAGTGCAATAGCATCTTCCAGTGAATTAGTTGATATGCTTATTGGAAAAACACTTGAAGAGGCTAAGGCAATTAAAAATATTGAGATAGTAAAAGCTCTTGAATTGCCTCCAATTAAAATACATTGCTCTGTTCTTGCTGAAGACTCTATTAGACAAGCAATAGAAGATTATGAAGCTAAACAATAAATAAGAGTTATTATGAATTCAATTAATACTTCAGAAATAAATTTTTCTGACAGTGCAGTTTCTCATTTTACTGAAATGCTCAAAGAGCGTGGCAAAGGCGAAGGCATCATCATAGGCATCAAGAAAGCTGGTTGTTCTGGATATGAATATACATTTGATTTTGCTGATCATGTTTTAGATGATTACATAAGTTTCAATAAGGAAGGCTGCACAATATTTGTTGATTCAACTAGTTTTACTTTTTTGAAAGGCAGTCTAATCGATTATGTTGATGACGGACTAAATAAAGGAATTAAATTCATCAATCCAAATGCTAAAGCCGTCTGCGGGTGCGGTGAAAGCTTTACCCTTTAGATAATGGCAAAAATTAAAATCTGGCCACATGAGGAGATTTGTCCAGCTGGAGCTGAAATTGAATCATATCCCGATGAAACCATTTGTGAAGCAGCACTAAGACATGATATTAAAATTGAGCATGCCTGTGAAATGTCATGTGCATGTACAACCTGTCATTGTATTGTTAGAAAAGGATTTGATAAGCTTGAAGCAGCTAGTGATATGGAAGAAGATTTACTTGATAAGGCGTGGGGTTTAGAACAAACATCACGGCTGAGCTGTCAAACAATACCACCTGAAAATGAAGAAATTGAGATCGAGCTTCCAAAATATAATATAAATATGGTTTCAGAGGATCACTAATGAATAACTTAGATTGGTTAGATGTATTAGATATTGCTATTGAGTTATCCGATAAATATCCAGATGTTAATCCTCAATGGATAAGTTTTCCTGATTTGCATAATAAAATATGCAAACTTGAAAATTTTATTGGAGATCCTGAAAAGTCTAATGAAAAAATTTTAGAAGCTATTCAAATGCATTGGATAGAAGAATGCGACTAACTTTAATATAATAGCGAATATTTTTAAGGATTAACTATGGCAATTGAAAAAACACTATCAATTATCAAACCAGATGCAGTAGCAAAGAACGTAATTGGAAAGATTATTGCTAGATTTGAAGAAAACGGTCTACACCTTGTTGCAGGTAAATTAATTCAACTTAATGATGAAAAAGCTTCTGGCTTCTACGCAGAGCATGATGGAAAGCCTTTTTTTAATGATTTAAAGAAATTTATGACATCAGGCCCTGTATTTGTTCAGGTTCTAGAAGGAGAAAATGCAGTTCAGTTGAATAGAGATCTTATGGGAAGTACTAATCCTCAAGAAGCATCGCCAGGTACGATAAGAGCTGATTTTGCAAATAGCATTGATGCTAATGCAGTTCATGGTTCTGATTCAATTAATAGTGCAAAAAGGGAGATTGAATATTTTTTCTCACCAGAAGAGATATTGAATAAATAAATTGTCAAAAAAAATAAATCTTTTAGGTTACTCACTTGAGTCTCTTGAAAGATTTTTTTCTGAAATAGATGAATCACTGTTTAGAGCAAAACAGCTCATGAATTGGGTACATCAAAAGGGCGTCTTAGATTTTAGTTTAATGACTAACTTTAATAAAAACTTGCGTGAAAAACTAAAAGATATTGCGATTATAGAGCCACCAAAAATTATTGAAGAACACATTTCAGATGAAGGTACTATAAAGTATTTAGTTGAAATCGAATCTGGTTCAATGGTTGAGATGGTTGTTATTCCAGAAAAAAATAGGAGAACTTTGTGTGTTTCATCACAGGCAGGATGTGCACTTCAATGTACTTTTTGTGCAACTGGTGCTCAGGGATTCGACCAAGATCTTAAAAGTAGTGAAATTATTGGGCAGCTATGGCTGGCTAACTTTAATGCTAAAAATAGTAAGCCTATAACAAATATTGTTTTTATGGGAATGGGGGAGCCTCTCTTGAATTTTGATGCTGTAATTGAATCTGCAAAAATCATGAAAGATCAGTTAGCATATGGGCTTTCAAGAAAACGTGTAACGATAAGCACTTCAGGTATAGTCCCTAATATTGATCGTCTTTCAAAAGAGATAGACGTTTCGTTAGCAATTTCTTTGCACGCATCTGAAAATAAACTTAGAGATCAAATAGTACCAATTAATAAGAAATATCCAATAGAATCTCTTCTTAAGTCTTGCAAAGAATATTTAGAGGATTATCAGAACAAAAGAAGTATTACCATAGAGTACATTTTAATTGATGAAATCAATGATTCATTAGATCACGCACAAAAACTTTCAAAACTTTTATCTAACATTTCGTGCAAAATTAATTTAATACCTTTTAATAGCTTTAAAGGTTCAAATTATAAAAGACCAAGCATGAAGAAAATCAATAGCTTCAAAAGACATTTGATGAATAAGGGTTATATTGCAACACTGCGAATCACAAGAGGCGATGCTATAGATGGCGCATGTGGACAATTAGTGGGTAATTTAAGTAATACAGTAAAAGGAAAAAAACTTATATCGCACAAATCAATATAATGGATAGAATTTTAAAATCAGCAAGCACAGTTAAAATTGGAAAAAGATTTTCTAATAAGAGAATTTCATTAGGCTTGTCTCTTGAGGAAACTTCAAAAATTCTTGTTATAAATGAAGATTATCTTAATGCTATTGAAGAAGGAGATTATAGTATTTTTCCAAGTGAATCTTTTGCCAGAGCCTATTTTAAGAAATATTCACAATATTTAAAAATTAATTCTGACTTGCCAGATATATTCAACTCACAGACTGAAAAAAAAATAACTAAGAAGGCTCCAAAAATAGAAACTATAAGCAGCTTAAATGATAATAATTTTAATTATTTATATATAGCTGTACCTATTCTAATTGTATTTGGAGCGTTAGTTGCAATTTATTTTGTTGAATCTGGAGATACACAAAAAAGTCAAAGAGAGTTTATGTCAAGTGATCAGCAAATCATTTATTTATCTAAAACTATTGATCAAAAAAATTATTCTTTAACAGAATTAAAAAATTCAACTGCAAAAAACGAGCTTTATTTAGATTTCTTAGGTGAATGTTGGATTGAATTGTATGTAGGTGATGAGCTCATTGAAGCATTGTATTTTGATGAAAATGATAATTATAAAAAGAAAATAGAAATACCATTTAAAATTATTGTTGGCAATGCTGATGCTATCAAAGGAACATATAATGGAAATGAGATTGATTTTATGGCCAATGCTAATAGACTTACTAAAGTGAACATTATAAATTTTGATGAAAACAAATTGGATTAAAAGAAAAAAAACTAAAACCATTTATGTTGGTAATGTTCCTGTTGGCGGAAATAATCCTATTTCAGTTCAATCCATGACTAACACAGATACTTGTGATGTTGTTTCAACTATGAATCAAATAAATGATTTAAAGAAAGCAGGTGCTGATATTGTTAGAGTTTCGGTGCCAGGTTTTGATGAGGCCAAAGCATTCAAAGAAATTAAAAATGCAGTAAATATTCCATTGGTTGCTGATATACATTTTGATTATAAGATAGCTTTGGAGGTTGCAGATACAGCAGATTGTCTGAGAATTAACCCAGGCAATATTGGAAAAGAAGATCGTGTTCAAGAGGTCATAAATGCTGCTCTTGATAACAATATTCCAATAAGAGTTGGGGTAAATGCTGGTTCTTTGGAAAAAGATTTGCAAAAAAAGTATGGAGAGCCAAATGCAGATGCGCTTGTTGAATCTGCATTAAGACATGTTGAAATTCTTGATAAATATAATTTCGAAAATTATAAAATGAGCCTAAAAGCTTCTAACATAGAAATGACAGTTGAAGCCTATAGAAAAATTTCAAAGGTTATTGATCAGCCACTTCATTTAGGCATTACTGAGGCTGGAAGCTATAGAGCAGGTACGGTCAAGTCTTCAATTGGTGTGGGCATGCTACTTACAGAAGGCATTGGAGATACAATTAGGATTTCCCTAGCCTCAGATCCTATTGATGAAATCAAAATTGGATGGGATATCTTAAAAAGCTTAAATATTAGAAGTAGAGGAGTCAAAATAGTTGCATGTCCAAGTTGTTCACGTCAAAACTTTAACGTAATAAAGGTGGTAAACGATTTAGAACAAAGACTTGAAGATATATCTGATGATATTGAAGTAGCTATTATAGGATGTTACGTTAATGGCCCAGGAGAAAGCAAGGCAGCTGACATTGGACTCACCGGGGCAAGCCCAAGCAATCTTTTGTATATAGATGGCTCTCCTAATAAAAAAATTAAAAATGATAATCTTGTTGATGAGCTTGAAAAGCAAGTCAGAATTAAGATTGAAGATAATAGAATTAAATCAGATAAGATTATATTGAGGAGTTAAATTGGATAAGATTCAATCTTTAAAAGGTATGATTGATTTGATTGCTGATAGATCTAATCCAGACGATTTTGCAGAATCAATATTTAGAACTGAAGATGCTCTAAAAAATATTTTTGTGAATTTTGGTTATTCTGAAATTAGGACACCAACTCTTGAAGATGCTGACCTTTTTAAAAGATCTGTTGGAGATTCATCGGATATTGTAAATAAGGAACTATATTCTTTTTTAGATAAAAATGAAAAAAATATTACCTTAAGACCTGAAAATACTGCAGGCGTTATCCGCTCTGTGATTGAAAAGAAAATCGATGTAAATACCCATAAATTTTGGTATCTAGGACCAATGTGGAGATATGAAAGACCTCAGAAAGGCAGATACAGACAGTTCAATCAAGCAGGAATTGAAATTATTGGACATCCAGAGGGTGTTGCTGAATTGGAAATAATTTCAATGATTTGTTCAATTAATAATGCGTTAAATATTAAAAATTCAGTAATTAAAATTAATCATCTTGGCAACCAGGGCACTAAAACCAATTATTGCAACGCTCTTTTAGAATATTTAAAACCGTTTTCATCTCAATTAGATCAACTAGATCAAAGTAGGCTAGAAAAAAATCCCTTAAGAATTCTTGATTCGCAAAATCAAAATACGCAAAAGATACTTAAAGATGCTCCAACAATAAAAGATTTTCTTTCAGATGAATCATTAACAATGCTCCAGGTCTTGAAAGATACTTTTTCAAAAGATTGTAGTATACAAATTGATTATGGATTGGTGAGGGGGCTAGATTATTATACTGGTCTTGTTTTTGAAGTTATTTCAGATGAATTAGGTGCCCAAGACGCCTATCTAGGGGGAGGCAGATATGATAATTTATCTGAGCAATTAGGTGGTAAAAATATTCCATGTATTGGTATGGCTATTGGTATTGAGAGGCTGGCATTGCTATCTAATATAGATATTGAAGATAAAACATTGGTATCTTTTATAATTTTGTCTAGTAATTTTGAAGAGAAAGCATATAAAATAGCCCACGACTTAAGAACTATCAATCCTGAAATAATAATAGATGTTCAGCTTGCTGAGGGTAGCCTAAAGTCCAAACTTAGAAAGGCAAGTAAAAATAATGCTAAGTTTGCAATAATTATTGGTGAGGAAGAAATAGAAACTAATACAATAATCATAAAACCGCTGGTTGAAAAAAATTCAGAACAAACAGTAATGGATATCAACGAGATTAGTAGTTTTTTTGAAGATATTACTTAAAGGTATAAATCATGAATAATGAATATGAAAATAATATGAGGTTTTTACCAATATTGAAATTTTTTGATAAATATAAAAAAGTAATTATCCTGATTATATTAACCATAATTATTTCCATGAGTTATTTGGTACTATCGAATCAAGCTAAGAAACAAAATAATGAGAAAGCATCACTTATTTATTCTGAATGGTTAAAAGAAATATCGCTCGAAAGTCCCGATACAATCAAACTTGATAATATTTTAGAACAGCTTTTAGCTGAATTCAAAAATACTGGTTATACACAACTTGCTTTGTTAAATAAGGCTAGTTTTGATGCTAGAAATAATAATATTGAATTGTCACTTATGAATTTTAAGAAGTTAGTAGAGCTAACTGATGGTTATAACGGAAATAAAATCTTTAATAAAATTGCAAGGGTGAGTGCATCGAGATTGTTGTTATCTAATGGACAATATGATGAAGCCTTATCTTTTATAGAGCTTTATTCATCTAATGCTACTAACGGGTACATCCACGAATTAACTGGAGATATTCTTGCTAAACAAAACAAAATTGAGTTGGCACTTGCACAATATGAATTAGCTTCAAATAAATATAATGATGAGACTTCGCAATCAATAATATCAATGAAAATTGCAAATTTAGGAATGTAAAGTGAAAAAAAATTTAGTGCATTCCTTTTTAATATTTCAATTTATTTTTGCTCTAAGTGCATGTTCATCTTTAGATGGTTTACGTTTTTGGAATACTGACGAGGTTGATCCGGATGAACCAAGAGAGCTTGAATCCTTTTCAAATAAAAAAATAATTTCGTTAGAATGGAGTAAATCATTTAGTGGCAAAAATGAAATAGGAAATTTTGAACCTGATTTTAGCTCAAACAAGATATTTTTTGCTGATACTGATGGAAGCGTTTATTCAATTCAAAGTGAAAACGGCGAACAAAACTGGTCAAGCGAGCTTAATTTTTTGTCATCAGGTGTTGCTGCAGGCTTCGGTATCATTGTAGTAGCAGATATTGATGGAAATGTTATTGCTTTAAATCAAAATGATGGAACAAAAATATGGACCCAAAATGTTAAAGGAGAGGTTCTTAGTAAAGTTGCAATTGATGCAAAGATTGTAGTTGTAAAAACTGGTTCAGGAGAATTATTGGGTCTTAATAAGGACAATGGCACTATAAAATGGTCTTATCGATCAAAACTACCAACATTAACCGTTCGTGGAAGCAGTAGTCCTGTAATAGTTGATGATAAAGTGTATGTATCTTTTGACAATGGAAGATTAGCAGTATTTGAACTGGATTCAGGATATTTAATATGGGACGGTGCAATCTCATATGTATCTGGAACTTCAGAATTAGAAAATCTTATTGATTCAGACTCGAATCCTTTAGTTGAAGGCGGACTTGTTTATACAACTAATTATCAAGGAAAATTAAATATTTTTGATACAACTCAAAGAAGATCCATTTGGTCTTATGATATTTCATCATTTTATTCACCAATTGTAATCAGAGGTATGTTAATAGTAGTTGAGTCAAATTCATCTTTAAAATCCTTTTCAATGCAAACTCTTGAGGAGTCATGGAGTAGTCAAGACTATTTAAATAGAAACCTTTCAAATGCTGTAGGCTACAAAGGCAACCTAATATTTGGTGACTTAGAAGGCTATATTCATATTATAGATCCACTAAATGGTATTACAGTTGGAAGAAAAAAAATTACCAAACATCCTATCAAGTCAATTTTTAGCAGGAGTAATAATTTATATGTAGTTGATGAATCATTTAATCTTTTCTCTATTAATCTATAAAATGAGGAATAGAAATGTTTACTTCAGTTGCAATTATAGGTCGTCCAAATGTAGGTAAATCATCCCTATTTAATAAGCTTACTAAATCAAGAGATGCTATAGTTTCTGACTTTCCAGGTCTTACCAAAGATAGGAATTATGGTTTTCTTAATTTAGATGATAATAAGATCCTAATAATTGATACTGGCGGTATTGTAAATGAATCTGATAATTTAAAAGAAGCAATATCTAATCAGGCTTGGTCTGCAGTTGAAGAATCAAGTTTTATAATTTTGATGTTAGACTCATCTGAAAATCTTACAAAAGATGACTTAGATATACTTCATAAGCTTAGAAAGTTTAATAAAGACTATGTCATTGTTCTTAATAAAGTTGATAAAAAAACAGATTCATTAATAAAAAACGACCTACAAAAGGAGGGGATTCATAGTGCTATTGAAATAAGCGCTGAGCATTCAAAAAATTTATCATCGTTAAAGTCTTGCATCAAAGAAAGAGCAACGAACATCAAAAAAACAATTTATGATGGAAAAAAAGTTGCTGTATTGGGCAGGCCTAATGCAGGCAAATCAACTTTTATAAATAATTTAATTGATCAAGATAGATTAATAGTTAGTGAAATTGCAGGCACAACAATAGACTCAATTCAAATACCATTTGAATTCGATAACGAAAAGTTTATTTTTATTGATACTGCTGGAATTAGAAAAGGGTATAAGTATCATCACAAAGTTGAATATTTCTCTTATGTCAGAACGCTTCATTCAATTGATCAAAGTGATGTTGTTATTTTTATTTGTGATGCAACAGAGGGACTGGTTGATCAAGACTTAAAAATCTTAAATATGATAATTGACAGCGGTAAGCCTATTTTATTTTTGTTTAACAAGATTGATTTATTATCAAAAAAAGATCTAAGTAAGATTTATACAACAAAAAAAATGCAATCTGACTTTATGTCAAATATATTCGTACTGGAAATGTCAGCTATCCAAAAAAAGGGTTTTAAAAAAATATTTAACTCAACAAATAAATTAATTGAAAAATCAAAGAAAAAATATACTACGTCTCAATTAAATAAGCACCTAAGAGAGTTTGTAGAATTAAACTCCCCACCTTCTGTTAAAGGCAGACAATTAAAATTTAAACATGTACATTTTGGTGGTACATTTCCCACTACATTAATAGTTCATGCTAATCAAGATAAAAAAATACCACAGAATTATAAGCGTTATTTAATCAATTCCTTCAGGGATGCTTTAGAGCTTAAAAGCGTCCAACTTAGATTGTTATTTCGAAAAGCAGATAATCCTTATAAAGATAAAAAAAATATTTTAAGTGAAAGACAGGTTAAAAAAAGAAAAAGACTTATTAAGCATATTAAAAGTTCTAAAAAGTAAAACGACATATTCAATTTTAACTAATTTAAAGTATTATTCTGCTGTATAATTCGTTGTATATTTTAAAGTAATTAAATATTAAAAAAGCACACAATGCACAAAAGACCAGTTTATCTTGATCTAACAAAGATTAGTCTTCCCGCTTCTGCACTATCATCGATAACCCACAGACTTTCAGGTATGTATATTTTCTTTGTGACACTCCCATTAATGTTATTTCTTATAGATGGTACAACTTCAACAAAAGCAGAATTCGATGCTCTTATACTCAAAATTGAAACAGTATCTTTATTTTCTATGTTTGTATTTTTTAGTCTGTTTATTTTCTGGTATCACATTCTAACTGGACTAAGACACTTAATAATGGATTTTTTGCATATTGGAGAGACTATCAATGGTTCACGATATTCTTCCTTATTTGTAATATTTATTTGGCTGGTTAGTCTGGTAATTTCTTTTTGGTATTTATTCTTGTGAAGGGTTTAATAATTTGGAGACTGCAAAGATATAGCGCATTAATAATTTTTGCATACCTAGCTTACGTATTAAGTTTTTTCGTTCAATCACAAGAAGTTAGTTTTTTTACTTGGTCAGACTTTTTTCTCTCTTTTCAGATGAGATCTTTAACTTCCATTATTTTTATTCTTTTACTTTTTCATGCATTTATTGGATTGTGGACAGTTGGCACAGACTATTTAACCAAAAGAACTCTTGGCCTTTTAAATCAGAGTTTAACCAAATATGCAGATTTAATTAGAAACTTATATTTTTTATGCTTTGGTTTGATGGGTTTTATTTATTTAACTTTAATTTTATATATAATATGGTTATAAATAATAATGATAAAAGGTTATAAGTATTTTTAATAATGAATAGTATCTTTGGTAATAATATAAAAACTATAGAATTCGATGCACTTATTATTGGAGGTGGTGGCTCTGGAATGCGTGCTTCTTTAGAGCTAGCTAAATCAGGCTTAAACACTGCTGTTGTCTCAAAAGTTTTTCCGACAAGGTCTCATACAGTTTCTGCTCAAGGCGGTATTACATGTGCTATTGCAAGTGCTGACCCAAATGATGATTGGAGATGGCATATGTATGATACAGTTAAAGGTGCAGATTTTATTGGAGATCAAGATGCAATAGAATATTTGTGTTCTGAGGGACCAAAAGCTGTCTTTGAACTAGAGCATATGGGGCTACCATTCTCTAGATTTGATAATGGTCGTATATATCAAAGACCGTTTGGTGGTCAATCTAAAGACTTTGGCAAGGGAGGACAAGCAGCTAGAACGTGTGCGGCTGCTGATAGAACAGGACATGCTTTATTGCATACTTTGTATCAAAACAATGTAAAAGAAGGCTCAAACTTTCTCAATGAGTGGTTTGCTGTTGATTTAGTTAAAAATTCAAAAGATGAAGTTACTGGAGTAATTGCATTCTCAATCGAAAATGGAGAAGTAGCATATCTTAAGGCACAAGCAACGGTTTTAGCTACAGGTGGGGCAGGAAGGATTTATGCATCAACTACAAATGCTCTGATCAATACAGGCGATGGTTTGGCAATGGCTTTAAGAGCAGGCTACCCAGCTCAAGATATGGAAATGTGGCAATTTCATCCTACTGGAATTTATGGAGCCGGATCTCTTGTTACAGAAGGCTGTAGAGGAGAGGGTGGATATCTTATCAATAAAGATGGTGAGAGATTTATGGAAAGATATGCTCCTAATGTTAAAGATTTGGCTGGAAGAGATGTTGTAGCAAGATCTATGGTTCTTGAGATCTTAGAAGGAAGAGGATGTGGAGAAAAAAATGATCATATCTTTTTAAAATTAGATCATTTAGGAGAAGAAGTTTTAAATTCAAAATTGCCAGGTATTTGTGAGCTATCAAGAACTTTTGCTCATGTAGATCCAATATACGAACCTATACCGGTAGTACCAACTTGCCACTACATGATGGGAGGAACGCCTACGAATGTTTCTGGTCAGGCATTCACAAGAAAAAATGGAGAAGATTATCTAATACCTGGATTATTTTCAGCTGGTGAAGCTGCTTGTGTATCAGTTCATGGTGCCAATAGGTTAGGAGGAAACTCATTGCTTGACTTGGTGGTTTTTGGAAGAGCAACAGGTATGCATATTCAGAATGAGCTTAAATCTGGAGGTGGAGTTGATCCTGCTACCAAAAGCGATATTGATTTTTCCCTTGAAAGGTTGCAAAAACTTAATGAGTCATCTGATGGATTTGACACAGCTGAAGTAAAAAGAGAACTGCAAGAATGTATGCAAAATTATTTTGGAGTTTTTAGAAGGGGAGAGTTTATGAAAAAGGGTCTCGACCAACTTGATGAGCTAAAAAATAAAGTAGATAATCTTCACCTAAAAGATAAGAGTGATGCATTTAATACAAGCCGTGTTGAGGCTATAGAACTACAAAATCTATATGAGGTTGCAGTTGCAACTGCTGTTTCTGCTTATGAAAGAATAGAAAGCCGAGGAGCTCACGCAAGAGATGATTATCCTGAAAGAGATGATGAGAATTGGTTATGCCATACAATTTTTGATCCTCTTAACAAGTCTGTTTCAAAAAGAAAAGTAAATTTTGAACCTACAAAAGTAGATGCATTTCCACCAAAGGTAAGGACATACTAAATGCTTAATAATAAATTAGAAGTAAGTATGTACAGATATAACCCAGAGGTGGATAAATTTCCTTACATGAAGACATACTCAATTAGCAAGCCATCCAAAGATATTATGGTTTTAGATTTATTAAATTTACTAAAAGAAGAAGATCAATCCATTTCGTATCGAAGATCGTGTAGAGAGGGCGTTTGTGGTTCAGATGGAATGAACATTAATGGTAAAAACGGATTAGCATGTATAACTCCTATCTCATCTGTTATTAAGAAAAATAAAATTGAACTAAGACCACTTCCAGGACTACCAGTCATAAGAGACTTAGTTGTAGACATGAGTGAGTTTTATGCTCAATATGAAAAAATTAAACCTTTTCTACAAAATGAAACTACTGCCCCTGAACAGGAGCGGCTTCAGTCGCCCGAAGATAGAGATAAGCTTGATGGACTTTACGAATGCATTCTATGCGCATGCTGTTCTACCAGCTGTCCCTCATTTTGGTGGAATCCTGATAAATTTGTTGGGCCTGCAGCATTGTTACAAGCATATAGATTTCTTGCTGATTCCCGTGATCTTAAAACTTATGAAAGGTTAGAGGCTTTATCTGATCCTTTTAGTGTTTACAGATGTCACGGAATTATGAATTGTGTAAATGTTTGTCCTAAAGGACTTAATCCAAATAAGGCTATTGGCGAAATAAAATCCATGTTACAAAAAAATAAAAAGGATATAATTGTCTCTGATAAATTATAAAAAAAACAAATAAAATGAGTCTATCTATGAAAGAGCTTTGGGGGAGCTCGCATATTTCAGCAGGACATGCCGCCTATCTCGAAGGCCTTTATGAAACCTTCCTCAATAATCCTGAAGAACTCTCAAAGGAATGGCTTGATTTTTTTACCAATCTTCCAAAGCCGCCAAATTCAAATGGAGAGATTTCTCACCAAAAGATTATTAATGAATTTAGGAACTTTTCAAGAAATAGTGATGTAATAAAGAAATCCGTAGATGAAAGACAGGGCAAGGTAATAAGACTAATACAATCATATCGAAATAGAGGTCACCTTAAAGCAAAGTTAGATCCTTTAGGTATGATGGAGAGAAGGCTAGTAGAAGATTTAAATATAGAATTTCATGGCTTATCTCATGGGGATCTTAATGAAGAGTTTTATACAGATACCTTTAATACCGAATCAGAAAAACTTCCTCTAAGAGATATTATTCAAAAGTTGGAGGATATTTATTGCGGCGTGATTGGTATTGAATGCAATCATATTATAGATTCTTCAGAAAGACGCTGGTTTCAAAATAAATTTGAATCAAAATTAAAGGGATATAGTTTCAATGAAAAGGAAAAATTAAATATTTACGAAAGATTAAATTCTGCTGAAGGTTTAGCTAAGTATCTTTCAGCAAAATACCCTGGAATGAAGCGTTTTGGAATTGACGGTGCTGAGTCCTTAGTTCCATTAGTTGAAACTGTAATACAAGATTGTGGATCATTAGGAGCATCTCAAATATGTTTTGGCATGGCTCACAGGGGCAGGCTTAATTTATTAGTAAACGTTTTAGGTAAGCTACCATCCGATTTATTTTCAGCTTTTAGTGAAGATTTTGAATTAGAGGGAGCAAGCACAGGAGATGTTAAATATCACTTAGGATTTTCTTCTAACTTTGACACTCCAGGGGGCGAGGTCCATGTGTCATTATTTAACAATCCCTCTCATCTCGAGATAGTTGACCCAGTTGTAATAGGATCTGTCAGAGCTAGACAAGACAGAATAAATGATAAAGATCGATCAAAGGTAATACCAGTATTACTTCATGGTGATGCAGCATTCTCTGGCCAAGGTGTAGTAATGGAGTCACTTCAGATGTCTCAAACTAGAGGTTTTAATGTTGGAGGAACAATTCATATTATAGTCAACAATCAAATAGGATTTACAACAAGCAATGTAAATGATTCAAGATCTACAGACTATTCTTCTGATGTTGCAAAAATAATTCAAGCTCCTGTCATTCATGTGAATGGCGATGATCCAGAGATGGTAGTTAATGCTGCAAAAATTGCATGTAAATATAGAAATAAATTTAAGAAGGATATAGTGATAGATTTATTCTGTTACAGAAGAAGAGGCCACAATGAGGCTGATGATCCGTCTGCCACTCAGCCATTAATGTATGAAAAAATTTCTAACCATCCCTCGGTTTTAAATCAATACGAAAATAATTTAATGAAAGATGGGATATTGGATGCTGAACAATCAAAGAAAATAAAATCAAATTATAGAAAATCATTAGAGGGGGGTGAGAGTGTCGCTAAAAATTTAGCTAAAAAACCAAATGATTCTCTATGGTTTGATTGGGAACCCTATTTAGATGTCAAATGGTGGCCAAAGGTCGATACAAAATATAGTAAAAAAGAATTAAAAAAATTAGGTAAAGAAATTATTTCAGTGCCTAAAGAATTTAATATGGGTTCTCAAGCATCAAAAATATTTGCAGATCGACATGAAATGAATCAAGGAAATATTCCAATAAATTGGGGGTATGCAGAGGTAATGGCCTATGCAACATTACTAAAAGATGGCTATCCAATAAGACTTACGGGTCAAGATGTCAGAAGGGGTACATTTTCACATAGGCATGCTTGTATATTTGATTCTCAAACTGGAATGGGGCATATATCGCTTTCTGAACTTGCAGAAAAAAACAAGACAAGCTTTGATATATATGATTCTTTGCTTTCAGAGGAAGCGGTTTTAGGGTTTGAATATGGATACTCTGCTACATGGCCATCAGGATTAACAATTTGGGAAGCGCAGTTTGGTGATTTTGCTAATGGTGCTCAAGTAGTCATTGATCAATTTATTGTATCAGCACAACATAAATGGGAGAGATTGTCAGGACTAATTATGCTTTTACCTCATGGTTATGAGGGGCAAGGGCCTGAGCACAGTAGCGCGAGAATAGAAAGGTTTCTTCAATTATGTGCTTCAGAAAATATTCAAGTATGTGTACCAAGCTCACCTAAACAAATTTTTCATCTTCTTAGAAGGCAAGCTATAAGAAAAATGCGTACACCTTTAATTGTTATTTCACCTAAAAGTCTTTTAAGAAATCCTAACGCAGTTTCTACGCTTGATGATTTAAGCGATGGAAGTTTTGAGTGTGTAATCGATGATGAATTAGATAATAAAAATGATGTAAAAAAGATAATTATGTGCTCTGGAAAAGTTTTTTATGAATTGATTGAGAAAAGAAACAAAGAAAAACGTCATGACATAGCAGTTATTAGAATAGAACAATTGTACCCTTTTCCTTACGACGACCTTGAAGAAATTCTTTTAAGGTATCAAAATGTACATGAATATATCTGGTGTCAAGAAGAGCCTTTAAATCAAGGAGCATGGTTTAGCCATAGACACAGAATACAAAGGGTTTTAGATAGGCTTGGTAATAATAATGAAGTTAAGCTCGTAAGCAGACCACCAGCCGCAGCACCTGCAGTTGGTTTGATGAAACTTCATTTAAAGCAACAAGAGACATTAATTAATGAGGCAATCGTTTAATGAGTATAGAAATTAAATCACCGACATTCCCTGAATCTGTTGCAGATGGAACAATTGCTAAATGGCTTAAAAAAGAGGGAGACCTTGTTAATCAAGATGAGGTAATTGTTGAGATAGAAACTGATAAAGTTGTTCTTGAGGTTCTTGCACAATCAGACGGGGTAGTCTCAAAAATTATTAAACCTGAAGGCGAGATTGTTGCTAGTTCTGAATTAATAGGTGAATTTGAGGAATCAGATGGAAGTTCAATAACACAAAAAGTTCAAAAAGAAGAAAAAAGTGAATCTAATGAAGAAACCAAACTTGATAAAAGTGATGATTTAGATAACTCAAAAAAAATGGGTCCTGCTGCAAAAAAAATTATATCTGAAAAAAATATTGATCCAGAAAATATAAACGCATCTGGTAAAAATAACACTATTACGAAGGCAGATGTAATTAATCATTTAGAAACTAAAGACATTGATAAGGAAAATCATAATATTTTTTCTGAAAGTATAGCTTCAGGTGAGGATAGACCTGAAAAAAGAGTTCCAATGTCCAGACTCAGATCTACTATTGCCAAAAGATTAGTATCAGTTAAACAAGAAACTGCGATGCTAACAACATTTAATGAAGTTGATATGCTACCTATTAAAGAACTTAGAGCAAAATATGGTGCTGAATTTCAAGAGGAGCATGATGTTAAGCTTGGTTTTATGGGATTCTTTGTAATTGCAGCAGTACAAGCTCTAAAAAAATTCCCAGTAGTCAACGCATCTATTGATGGGAATGATGTTGTGTATCATGGTTTTCAAGACATAGGAGTAGCTGTATCTACAGAAAGAGGCTTAGTAGTTCCAGTGATAAAAGATGCAGATACTAAATCTTTGCCTGAAATTGAAAAAGCAATATTAAGTTACTCTGATAAAGCAAGAAATGGAAAGTTGTCTATTGATGAAATGCAGGGAGGCACATTTACTATTTCAAATGGTGGAATTTTTGGCTCTTTGCTCTCAACGCCAATTCTTAATGCTCCGCAAACAGCGATATTAGGAATGCATGCGATTCAAGATAGACCAGTTGCAATTAATGGAGAAGTTGTTATAAGACCCATGATGTATTTAGCAATGAGTTATGATCATAGACTTTTAGACGGCAAAGAGGCCGTAACTTTCTTAGTATCTATTAAAGAACAACTTGAATCGCCTGAGAGATTATTACTTAACTTATAAATTATTAAATGGAAAAAATGTTTGATGTAGTAGTTGTAGGAAGTGGACCTGCTGGTTATGTATCTGCTATTAGATGCTCACAGTTAGGTCTTAAAACGTTATGCATAGAGGAATCGCATAGTGACAATGGCAAACCTAATTTTGGTGGTACATGTCTTAATGTTGGTTGTATACCTTCAAAGGCTCTTTTGGATTCTTCACACAGATATTATGAAGCAAATAAGAAGCTATCTGAACATGGAATACAGATAGAAAGTTTAAAGTTAGACTTAAAATCTATGATGAAAAGAAAAGACGATATTGTAGACAAACTGACTGGAGGCATAAGTGGTCTTTTTTCTGCAAATAAAGTTGAATCTATGATAGGTAGAGGTAAGGTTACAGATATCAATACTGTAGAAGTTACAAAACCAGATGGCAGCACAGAAACTATAGATGCTAAAAATATTATTGTAGCTACAGGGTCTAAGCCAATAGAGATACCGTCGGCTAAATATAGTAAACATATTGTAGATAGCACTGGTGCGCTTTGCTTGAATTCAGTCCCCAAAAAGCTAGGCGTAGTTGGCGCTGGTATTATTGGACTAGAACTAGGAAGTGTATGGTCTAGGCTTGGTTCTGAGGTGACTGTAATAGAAGCTCTTGATGAATTTCTTCCAATGACAGATCATGACATTTCTAAAGAAACCTTAAAAGAATTTAAAAAACAGGGCTTGGATATAAAATTAGGTTCTAAGGTTACCAGTACAAAAGAATTAAAAAATTCAGTTAAGGTCAAATTTGAAAGTAATGATCAAGAAAATGAGATGGAATTTGATAAATTAATTGTGGCTGTTGGCAGGGCACCAAATTCCTCAAATGTAATTAGCGATGAATTAAATATTGAGATAGAAGATGGTTTTATCAAAGTTAATGATTTTTGCCAAACCAGCGTAAATAACATATGGGCAATTGGCGATGTTGTTAGAGGTCCCATGCTTGCTCATAAGGGTAGTGAAGAGGGAATTATGGTTGCAGAAAGAATTGCAGAAAAACATACTGAAGTAAATTATGATTTGGTTCCTTCAGTAATATATACCCATCCTGAGATAGCATGGGTGGGTCAAAATGAAAAAGAATTAAAAGATAATAATATTGATTATAAAGTAGGTAAGTTTCCTTTTGCAGCGAGTGGAAGGGCTCTAGCAGTTGATCAATCAGTTGGTTTTGTAAAAGTCTTGTCTCATGCAAAAACTGACACTATTCTGGGAGTTCATGTGTTTGGTCCTGCAGCTGCTGAAATAGTTCAACAGGCCCTTATTTCAATGGAATTTGGTTCAAGTTCTGAAGATATTGCACTAACTATGTTCAGTCATCCGACTGTATCAGAGGCATTTCATGAAGCAGCTTTATCTGCTAATAATCTAGCAATCCATATAGGAAATAAAAAGAAATGAACTTACATGAGTATCAAGGCAAAGCATTATTTGCAGAATACAACTTACCTGTATCAAAAGGAAAAGTGGTATTTAAAGCTGAGGATATAATTGATGCATGTAATGAAATTGGCGGCTCAAAGTGGGTTGTAAAAGCTCAAGTCCATGCTGGAGGTCGAGGTAAATCTGGTGGCGTTGAGTTAATTAGTAATCCTGAGGATGGTGTTAAATTTGCTCAAAAATGGCTTGGAAAAAATTTAGTTACTTACCAAACCGATAAAAAAGGCCAACCTGTCAATTGTATTTTAGTAGAGGAATGTACCAATATAGCAAAAGAGCTATACCTTAGTGCCATTATTGATAGAGAATCACAACAAATTGTTTTCATTGGATCTAGCGAAGGCGGAGTAAATATTGAAGATGTTGCTAAAAATATGCCTGAAAAAATTATCTATCAAGGTTTCGTTTATAAAGATGATTCACTGAATGAAAATGCTGAAAATATCGCAAAAGTTCTTAAATTGAATGATCAACAAACATTACAATTTATACCAATCATAGATAACCTATTAAGACTATTTGTTGAAAAGGACTTGAGCTTACTTGAGATTAATCCGCTTGTGATTACAGAAAATGGAGATTTACATTGTTTGGATGCAAAGATAAATATTGATTCAAATGCACTATACAGACAACCAGAATTATTAGATATGCGTGATGAAACACAAGAAGATCCTAGTGAATCAGAAGCTGCTAAAAATGATTTAAGTTATGTTTCTTTGGATGGAAATATTGGGTGCATGGTTAATGGCGCAGGCCTAGCAATGGGGACTATGGATACTATAAAATTTTTTGGCGGAAATCCTGCAAATTTTTTGGATGTTGGTGGTACTGCAACCCAAGAAAGAGTTGCTAAAGCTTTTAAGATAATTCTTGATGATCCAAAAGTAAAAGTAGTTCTGGTAAATATTTTTGGTGGCATTGTGAGATGTGATTTAATCGCAGAAGGTATTATTGCCGCTATTAAAGAAGTTGAAGTAAAAATTCCAGTTGTTGTCCGCTTGGAAGGTAATAACGCAGACATTGGATCAAAAATTTTATCTAAAGCAAAAATCAAGATTGAAAGTATTAACGATTTAGCTGTGGCTGCTAAAAAAGCAGTCTTACTTGCAAAATGAGTATTTTAGTTAATAAAGACACCAGAGTAATTGTTCAAGGCTTTACTGGCTCTCAAGGAACATTACATTCTGAGCAGTCTATAGAGTATGGTACAAATATAGTTGGAGGTGTTACTCCTGGCAAAGGAGGAATAGAGCATCTAGGTAAGCCAGTTTTTAATTCTGTTGAAGATGCTAAGCGTTCTCTAGATCCAAATGCTTCTATAATTTTTGTGCCAGCAAGATTCTGTAAAGACTCAATTTTGGAATCAGCTGAAGCAGGCATCAAATTGATTATTTGTATAACCGAAGGAATTCCAACATTAGATATGCTTGAAGTTAAAAAACGAGTTGATGAGCTTGGAGTAAGATTGATTGGACCTAATTGTCCTGGAATCATAACACCGGGTAAAGCTAAGTTAGGAATAATGCCTGGAGATATTCATATGCCAGGCTCAATTGGCATAATTTCAAGATCTGGCACTTTAACTTATGAAGCAGTTAAACAGACTACCGATTTAGGCTTTGGACAAAGTAGCTGTGTTGGGATTGGAGGAGATCCAATACCAGGATCTTCATTTATTGATATGCTTAAATTATTTCAAGATGATACACAAACGGAAGCTATTGTGATGGTAGGAGAGATTGGCGGCACATCAGAGGAAGCAGCTGCAGAGTATATAAAAAATAATGTTACAAAACCTGTAATCTCATATATTGCTGGCAAAACAGCGCCTGCTGGCAAGAGAATGGGTCATGCAGGTGCAATTATTGCTGGCGGAAAAGGGACAGCTGATAACAAAATTGAGAAACTTCAAGAATGTGGTGTATATGTAGCAGATAATTTAGTATCTATTGGTTCTAAAGTTGCTGAGGTGCTTGGTTAAAATATCTTTTTATTTTTGATTTCATTATCCATCTTAATCTCATGATCGATAAAAATGAAAAAATTGTTAATCCTATAATCATTCCATACCACATTCCTTTTGCACCCATTGGAGAACTTAAACCTACATTTGTTAAGTAGTAGCCTATTGGCATTGCAAAAATCCAATATGATATTAGTAGAAGGATCATCGGTATGAATGTATCTTTATAACCGCGTAGACTTCCTAAAGCACCCATTTGAATTCCATCTGGAAGTTGAAATATAGCTGCAAATAAAATTAAACTTGCTGCTAATTCTAATACTGGTAATTCTGTTGTATAAAGGCTAACTATTAAACTTCCAAAGCTAATAATTATAATACTGTTAATAAAAGCACCTCCCATACACAGAATTATTGTAGAGGTTGCAGCAATCTTTGCTTGTATTGGATTATTTTCTCCAATTAAATTACCAACTCTTGTTGATGAAGCCAAACCAATGGCCAGTGGGACCATAAAAAACAGACTAGCTATATTGATTGCTACAGAATGACTTGCAACAACCACTTCTCCAAGAACACTTAAAATTATTGCTGCTCCCGAAAACATACTTAACTCAATAAAAATCCCAAGACCTATAGGTAAACCAAGCTTAAACACTTCTTTTGATGTATCTCCAGATGGCAAAGAAAATTTAGAAAATGGCTCTGTCTTCTTGTACTTCTTTGAGAAGTTTATGTATATGATTATCGATATCATCATAATAAATGAAACAATTGATGTCGCAATCCCACAACCTACACCACCAAGTTTTGGAGCACCCAACCAACCATAAACAAATACTAGATCAAGAGGGATATTTAAGAGCATACCGGCAAAAGCGATGTAAAAAACTGGTTTTGTATAAGTCATACCTTCGCTATAACATCTCAAACATGTAAAGATTGTTACAAAAAACCATCCAATTGATACTGCTTTGAGATAGTCAATGGTAATCGAAGTAATTGAACTTTTTATGGGAAGTAGATTTATTATTAAATCCATATTGAAAAATATAAATGCCATTAATAAACCAAGGCCAGCAGCGACCCAAAGAATTTCTCTTAATTTCTGTCCAATTTCAATAAACCTCCTAGCTCCATATAATTGAGCAACAATTGGAGTTACTGCAAAAATAATTCCTGTAAAAAAGAACCAAATTGTATTGGAAAAAGCAGTTCCAACTGCAAGTCCGGCAAGATCATTTGCACTTGCTCTTCCAGCAATAATCGTATCAGTAGTTCCCATAAGTGCATAGGATAGTTGAGAACCAAAAATCGGAATCCCAATTTTTATAAGCTTTTTGAACTCAAAAAAATATTTTTTCATATTAAAAATAAATTTGTTATTTTTTTTTGGGGTACTTTATCATATTAAAATAATATATTTAGGAGAATATTATTAGAAAAGATAATAGGCCATATTGGTTAAAAAAATATGCTACAAAATTAAATAATTTATACGTTCGACATTTTTTAAAACCACAATTTAAGTATTTAGGAAAGGGTGGCGCATACTTTAAGCCAAGATATATAAAAGTATTTGGCAACTGCGTAAGCATTGGCGATTATCCAACCCTTATAGGAGCGCCTGATGCCATTCTTCAGTTTACATCATGGAATATTGGAGAAAATATAGGCGAAATTTCAATTGGAAAATATTCTCTTATTACTCCTGGCGTTAGAATTATGGCCGCAGAGAAAATACAAATTGGCGATGCCTGCATGATTGCTCATGGAGCTTACATATCAGATGCTGATTGGCATGGAATTTATGACAGAGCACAGCCTGTTGGTAAAACTGCACCAGTTATATTAGAAGATAATGTCTGGATAGGTGATAGTGCAATTATTTGTAAAGGCGTAACTATTGGCAAGAACAGTATTATTGGTGCTGGAGCAGTAGTAACAAAAGATGTTCCAGACAATTCAATATATGCAGGCAATCCTGCAAAATTAGTAAAAAAACTTGATCAAGATTCGTTCATATCTCGAAAAGATTTTTTTAATGATCCAATTAAACTTGCAAAAGACTTTGATGCACTTGATAGATTTAATTTAAAAAATAACTCAATATTTAATTGGGTTAAAAGTATTGTTAAGCCTGACAATACTCATTAACAAGCTAAAACTTATAGTTCGATTCTTAATTGGCACATAAATTGCATTAAAACTTATATAAACTATATATTTAAATTATATACAACAGGAGTTTTATGTTTGATTCTAAAAATCCAGATTCAATTAAAAATGCCAAAAGGTTGATCAGGACAGTTTTAGATAAGACACTTGATAATTCAAAAAATCCCGCTTCTCTTAATTTTTTTCAATCTGACACTTATAAATTTATTTTCTTAATGAGTTTTATGTGGGAATATTTAGAAGGCTCTGAAATTTCTCAAGAATATGCGATCTCATTAGTACCAAAGAAATTTGCATCTAGAATTAAACGTCTTCAAGTTCTAAAACAAGCGGTAAAATTGGGTTATATTAGCGAAACATCTTCCAGTACAGATAAAAGAAGAAGACTGTATGAGCCTACTCCAGCACTTATGAGTGACTTTCTAAGTTATGTAGATGCAATTAATTCTAAAACTGCATAATATTTTCTAAATCTACCTATATAACTTCTTTTTAATTACAATGTAGTGATGTCGAAGTTGAACAGAAATAAAGAGGAATGGAAACAGCTACTAACTGATGAGAGTTATAGAGTAACAAGAGAATCTGGAACAGAAAGAGCATTCACAGGCAAATATTGGAACTTTCATGAAGATGGAGTATATAAATGCATCTGTTGTGGTGAGAGTTTGTTTGATTCATTTTCTAAGTATGATTCAGGTTGTGGCTGGCCAAGCTTCTTTGTGCCTGCCAATAATAATATTATTAATGAATTCGAAGATAATTCATTGGGAATGACAAGAACAGAAGTTAAATGTTCTAATTGTGATGCTCATCTTGGACATGTTTTTGATGATGGACCTCAGCCTACTGGTTTAAGGTATTGTATAAATTCAGCTGCATTAGATTTTGAAAAAAACAACTGAACTTAAAAAAAGAGATTCAAATGATATTTTAAGCAACCTTAAAAAAGTTGTTTCTGGTACAAGTTTATCTAGGTTTTTTGGCTTAATAAGAGACATAGCAACAACTAACCTAATGGGCGCATCAGTATTTCATGACATATATATTGTATGTTTAAAAATTCCCAATCTCTTTAGAAGATTCTTTGCAGAGGGCGCATTTAATCAAGCATTTATTCCTGTCTATAGCGATTATTACAAAAATGAAAATAATAATGACACGAAAGAATTTTTAAATGCAATTGCTGGAGCTTTATTAGCTGTTTTATTTATTTTTACTATTGTTGTTTTAATATTTACTCCTGTTTTTATATTGATATTTGCTCCTGGTTTTTATATTGACCCTGAAAAAAAAGATCTTTCTATTCAAGTTCTAAGAATTATGTTTCCTTATCTAGCTTTAATATCCTTAGTAGCATTTGCAAGTGGTATTCAAAATACTCATCAGAAATTTTCAATACCAGCATTCACTCCAGTATTATTTAATGTGATTCTTATAATCGCAGCTTCTTTTATAGCACCCAACTACGATATGCCCATCCTGGTTCTTGCTTGGGGTGTTTTATTGGCAGGATTTGTGCAGTTGATAATTCAAGTCTCGCCTCTTATCAATATAGATAAACTTCCAGTACCTAAATTAGATTTTAACAACGAAGGTGTAAGGAAGTTTATGACCATAATATTTCCTGCAATCATTGCTGGAGGTATTCTTCAAATCAATCTATTGATTGATACTATCTTTGCCTCGTTGCTTGAAACAGGAAGCCCAACCTGGCTATATATATCAGACAGGTTAATACAATTTCCAATGGGAATATTTGCAATTGCAATAGGAACAGTTTTATTGCCAACATTATCAAAATATGATTTGAGCACTGAGAAAAATAACTTTATTAGCACTATTAAAAAAGGACAAAAATTTGTTTTATTTATTGGAATTCCCTCATTAATTGGATTATTTTATTGTGCAGAAGACTTAATAAGTACTATTTTTTACAGAGGCGCTTTTACGGAAGTAGATGTAATTAATTCATCATATAGTTTGATGGCTTTTTCTTTTGGATTACCTTTTTTTATGTTAATGAAGGTATTAACTCCAGCTTTTTTTTCAAGAAAAGATACTACTACTCCAATGAGAGTAGCTCTAATATCGCTTTTTTTAAATGCAGCTCTGAACTATTATTTGGCTTTTGTTCTAGATCTTGGTCATGTAGGTATTGCGATAGGCAGCTCATTAGCAGCCTTAGTTAGTGTTTGCATATTAGAATTAATTTTATACAGAAGTGGGTTTATTAAATCATATTCTTTTGTAAGCAGATTTAGTTTAATGATTTTATTAGCAAGCTGCTCATTGGCATTGTTTTTACACTTTTATACTCAAAAAATTAATTTTATAGAATTAAATCATCTTGATAGAATTCTTTTCTTATTTATAGAAGTGACAATAGCCACGTTAATTTATTTTACAATTTCCAGAGTTATCTATGGAAAATCATTAAGAAAAATTTTTGAATAAGATGTATTTGATTAGAGGACAGCATAATTTAGATTTATTCAATTCAAGATTTCCAAGACTAAGACTTTGTGGAACAATTGGTAATTTTGATGGCTTGCATTTAGGACATCAAGCAATATTAAATAAAGTAAAAAAAAATGCTCAACAAAATGATGCTAAAACAATAGTTTTTTTTACCGAGCCACATGCCTCAGAATATTTTGCGAAGGTGAGAGACCAAAATGTTATGCCTCCACCAAGGATATGTCCTTGGCGTGAGAAACTAAAATTGCTGAGACAGAATAAAATTGATTTCGCATTTTTCTTAAAATTTAATGATTCTCTAAGAACTATGCCGCCTGAAGATTTTATTTCAGAAATTTTAGAATCAATTAATTTAGTAAGTTTTACTGTTGGGGATGATTTTCGCTTTGGCGAGAATAGAAAAGGCGACTCTAATCTATTAAAAAGCTGGGGAGATAAAAATAATGTAATTGTAGAAAATACTGAAACTATTCTTCACAAAGGTGAAAGAGTTAGCAGCACAAGAATTAGAAACGAATTAATGAATAATAATTTTGATTTAGCTGAAGAATTGTTGGGAAGACCATATACTTTTTCAGGCAAAGTGGTTCATGGTCAACACCTTGGCAGAACCATTGATATTCCAACTGCAAATATTTGGCTTCCAGATCAAAGATTACCGATAAAGGGCGTTTATGCTGTTAAATGTAAATTAGAAAAAGAACAATTGAATGGAATTGCTAATATGGGAATAAGACCTACAGTTGGAGGAGATAAACCAGTTTTAGAAGTACATCTATTCAATTTTAATAAAAATATTTACTCTAAAAGATTGCAAGTCAGATTTATAAAAAAAATACGAGATGAAAAGAAGTTTGATAATTTAGACATGCTAAAATTACAAATTCAAAAGGATATATCTTTAGCTAAAAATATTTTAAATACGCCAAATGACAATTAATTATAGAGATACATTAAATCTGCCGGTTACTGATTTCTCAATGAAAGCAGGATTACCAAGAAAAGAACCAGAAATATTGGATTTGTGGTCAAGTTCAGATTTATACGGAAAGATAAGAAAAAAATATGAGGATAAAGAATTATTTCTTTTACATGACGGACCTCCATATGCAAATGGTGACATACATCTTGGACATTCAGTTAATAAAATCTTAAAAGATATTACTATCAAGCATAAAACAATGCAGGGTTTTAATGCACCATTTGTACCAGGTTGGGATTGTCATGGTCTTCCCATTGAGCTGAATGTTGAAAAGAAACATGGAAAAAATAGTGAGCTTGTTAAGAATAAAGAGAGCTTCCTAAAAGCATGTAAAGAATATGCTGAGAGCCAAATAAAAAAACAATTAGTTGATTTTAAAAGACTAGGCGTCCTAGGTGATTGGGAAAATTCTTATAAATCATTAGATCCAAAATTTGAAGCAGATATCGTCAGATCGCTTGGTATTATTTACAATGAAGGATATCTAGAAAAGGGTGAAAAACCTGTCCATTGGTGCCAAGAAAGTGAATCATCTTTAGCAGAGGCTGAAGTTGAATATATTGATAAAACATCAAAAGCAATTGATGTTGCTTTCAGAGTTGAAGATTCTTCTTTAGACACTGTAAAAGGCTTATTTAATTGCGACGAGCCAGATGAAATATCATTTATTATATGGACAACAACTCCATGGACAATACCCTCAAATGTAGCTGTATGTATCAATCCTAAGTATAAGTATTCATTAATTAAAATGAATGAAAAATTTTATGTATTAGCTTTTGAGATGATAGAACAATGCACCAAACGATGGAAGCAAAAATTCGATCCTATATCAACAATTAAGGGTGAAAAATTAATTGATATTAATCTTATTCATCCTTTTCTAGATAGAAAATCAGTTCTTCTTCATGCAGATCACGTTACAACTGAAGCAGGAACAGGTTGTGTTCATACTGCTCCAGCTCATGGTATGGATGATTATTTAATATGTAAGAAAAATAATATTGATACCATCCACTCACTTAATAACAAGGCTTTATTCAAAGATGAATTAGATTTTATTGCAGGATTACCTGCTTTGAAAGCAGACCCATTTATCATTGAGAAATTACAAGAGCATGATGTCCTAGTTAACATAGAAGATTATCATCATTCTTACCCTCATTGTTGGAGACGTAAAACGCCACTAATTTTTACATCTACTCCTCAATGGTTTATTTCTATGAAAAAAAATAATCTTATTAATGAAGCCCTTAATCAAATTAATAATGTTAATTGGGAGCCCTCGTGGGGTCTTCAAAGAATCCAATCCATGCTTACCGATAGACCAGATTGGTGTGTTTCAAGACAAAGAAACTGGGGAGTACCAATAACTTTAGTTGTTCATAAAGATACTGGGGAAATACATCCAAATCAAAAAGATCTATTTGAAAAATTTGCACTCGCAATTGAAAAACAAGGAATTTCAGCATGGGATAAGTTAGATTTGAAAGATTATATTCAAGATTATGATGAGTATGTTAAAACTTCTGATTCTCTTGATGTTTGGTTTGATTCTGGAATAACACATTATGCCGTTTCCTCAAAAAGATTTGGTGAAAATACTGTCGCAGATCTTTATTTGGAAGGCTCAGACCAGCACAGAGGATGGTTTCAATCCTCATTATTGACAAGTATAGCAATGAATAATTCTGCACCTTATAAAACAGTTCTTACTCACGGATTTGTTGTGGATGAACAAGGAAGAAAGCAGTCAAAATCACTCGGAAATGTTGTCTCTCCACAGAAAGTGTGGGACAGCTTGGGAGCAGATATTTTAAGACTTTGGGTTGCTTCAACAGATTTTAGAAGTGAAATGGTAGCATCTGATGAAATATTGAAGAGAACTTCCGATCAGTATAGACGTATCAGAAATACTTTCAGATTTATTCTTGGAAACTTAAGTGATTTTAACAATAAAAATAAAGTTCAGTTTGAGAATCAAGTTGAATTAGATAAATGGATAATTAATGAAACTAAAATTCTTCAAAAAGAAGTAATCAGCCTTTATGAATCGTATTCTTACCATAAGGCAATCCAAAAAATACATAACTTTTGTGTTAACGAATTAGGTGGAATATACCTTGATGTTGTAAAAGATAGGCTTTACACCTGCAAAAATGATTCGTCTGCAAGAAGATCATGTCAAACCAGCCTTGATTTTATTTTAAATGTATTAGTTAGGTTGATTGCACCCATTCTTTCATACACGGCAGAAGAAATATGGCAGTCAAGTAATAGACTAAATAGTCAGGAGGACTCTGTTTTTCTATCTAACTTTGATATTTCTGAGCTAAGTTTTGAATCAGATATTAATCAATCTGAATGGAAGAGAATTTTTGAAGTTAAGGACGCTGTAAATCAATCTATAGAAGAAATGAGAAATGAAAATAAAATCAAAGGATCGCTTGATTCAGTAGTAGATATTCAAGCTACTTCAAATGATCTTAATATTCTTAAAAAGTTAGGCTCAGAACTTCATTTTTTATTTATTTCCTCAGAAGCGAATGTAAATGAAGGAAAAAACTTCAAAATTAAAGTAAATCCCTCAAAGAACTCAAAATGTGTCAGATGCTGGCATAGATGTTTTTCAGTAGGATCTAGCAAAGAACATCCTGAATTGTGTACTAGATGCATTGAAAATATAGATGATGAGGGCGAAAAAAGAAGTTTTGTATAAATTAATTTATCCAGTCTTAATTATTCTTCTTGTAGTATTAGACTTATTTTCAAAAGATTATGCAGCTAATAATTTCTTATTTGCACAATCATATTCAACTTTTATACCATTCATTGATTTTTTGCTAATTTATAATTCTGGAATTGCTTTTGGTATATTTGATGGTTATGGCAATTTAGCCTCAAACCTATTATTAGTAATTACCATTTTTATTCTTATATATCTAATTAGATTGCTTGCAAAAGAAAAAGTACAGATTGCTAAGTTTGCATTGTCATTAATTATTGCTGGTGCATTAGGAAATATTATTGATAGATTTATTGATGGGAAAGTTACTGATTTTCTTCATTTAGAGTTTGGAAGCTTTTCCTTTTTTATTTTTAATCTAGCAGATGCATTTATAACGCTTGGAGCCATTTTGATTATATACTTTGAATTAATTTATAAGGCAAAACAATGACTAAACAGATTAAATTAGCAAATCCTCGCGGCTTCTGTGCTGGCGTTGATAGAGCAATTGATATTGTAAATAAGGCTTTGGATATATACGGAGCACCAGTTTATGTAAAACATGAGGTCGTTCACAATAAAGTTGTTGTTGCAGACTTAAGAGATAGAGGTGCAATTTTTGTAGAAGAAATTGATGAAATTCCAGATGACTCACTTGTAATTTTTAGTGCACATGGTGTTTCAAGCGCTGTAGAAGAAGAAACGAGATCAAGAAATTTAAACTTTTTTGATGCAACATGTCCACTTGTCACAAAAGTTCATATGGAAGTCAGAAAGCATGCAAAAGCTAGTAAAGATATTATTCTAGTTGGTCACGAAGGTCATCCAGAAGTTGAAGGAACAATGGGTAGGCACATAAATTCTGATAATAGTTCAATATTCCTTGTTCAAAATGAGTTAGATGCTAAAAATATAAAAATCAATAATCCAACAAAATTAGCTTTAGTCACACAAACAACTTTAAGCGTTGATGAAACAAAATCAATTATTGATATTTTGAAATATAGGTTTCCAGATATACATATACCAAAGAAGGACGATATTTGTTATGCCACACAAAATCGACAAGATGCTGTTAAGCAGCTTGCTCTTGAATCAGATTTTATGATTGTTGTTGGTTCAAAAAATAGCTCAAATTCAAATAGACTTAGTGAGCTAGCTGAAAAATGTGGCTGTAGATCAATTCTAATCGATGAATTTACAGATATTGATTTAGATGATTTAAATAAGTATTCTAAAATTTCTATTACTGCAGGTGCTTCAGCTCCTGAATCAAAAGTTATGGAAATTGCAAAATCTTTAGAACTGTACACAGATGCAGAAATTATTGAGCATGGTGAAGACAATGAAGATATTTACTTCAAATTACCTCCAGGATTGAGATAAATGGAGATTGAAAATCATCTCATCAAAAATATTGAATATATTAAATCACCTAATTTTAATGAAAGATCAGAAAATTATAGTATTAAGTTACTTGTTATTCATGCAATAAGCTTACCTCCAAACGAGTATGGTAGAGATTATGTAGAAAAATTTTTTTTGAATAAATTAAAGATTTCAGATCATGAATATTTTAAAGAAATTAAAGATCTAAAAGTATCTTCTCATTTGTATATTAAACGTGATGGCAAAATAATACAGTTTGTCCCTTTTAATAAAAGAGCATGGCATGCGGGCGAATCTAGTTTTAATGGTGAATTTGATTGCAATGATTTTTCTATTGGAATTGAGCTCGAAGGTTCGGATTGTGATAATTTTACAGATCATCAATATCAAGTTTTAATTAATGTTACTAAACAATTGATGAACAAATACCCGGATATTAAAAAAAATTCAATTAAAGGTCATTCAGACATAGCTCCTGGAAGAAAAACAGATCCAGGAGATAAATTTGAATGGACTAGGTATCTAAGTAAAATATGAATCAAAGAGAACTAAAAAGAATTTTGTCATTTACAGGATTTGGTTTTGCTTCTGGTCTTCCTTATGTATTGGTTTTTATTACTTTAACTGCTTGGCTAAGAAGCGAAGGCCTGGATTTAAGCGTTATTGGATTTTTTGGATGGATAACACTTACTTATTCATTAAAATTTTTATGGGCTCCTTTTGTAGACAGATTTTCTATTCCTGTATTAAGCATCATAGGTTCAAGAAGAAGTTGGATATTATTAATGCAAATTATTATTTTGATATCACTTATATTTATTTCTTTAATAGATCCAACAAATAATTTATTAATATTCGCACTCGTTGCACTAATCATAGCTTTTGCAGGTTCAATACAGGACATAGCTATTGATGCTTATCGAATAGAAAGTGCACCCTTAGAAGATCAAGGTAATTTGGCTGCTGGTTATCAATTTGGTTATAGAATTTCAATCTTGGTGGGATCATCCTTATCCCTGCTTATTGCTGATGCATATTCTTGGCCAATCGCATATCAATTAATGGCCCTAATAATAGCTCTGAATGTTCTTTGGTCATTTGCAATATCTATAGAAGAGAAGAATGAAAATTTAGTTAAGTTAAACCACATAAATTCAGTTGTAGAGCCATTAAAGGATTTTTTTGAAAGATTTGGCATTAAATTAGCATCAATGCTTTTGCTGATCGTAGCAACTTATAGATTGACTGATATTGTGATGGGACCAATGGCCAACCCTTTTTATATTGATTTAGGTTATACATTATCAGAAATTGGATATGTAAAAGTAGTTGCGTTAATCGCAACAATTATTGGTGTGTTTATTGGGGGATTCCTCATTAAAAAAATAGGACTTTATAGATCTTTAATGATAGGTGCTTTTTTGGTTATGTTTACTAACTTATTCTTCTCTTTAGCAGCAATAAGCGAAAAAAATCTTACTCTGTTGTCATTAATTGTTGCATCAGACAGTATTACTGCTGGTATTGTTGGAACAGTAAATATTACATTTTTAACCAGCTTAGTTTCAATCAAATATACAGGTTTTCAGTATGCTTTATTAACTTCATTAATGGCATTTTTAGGGAAAATATTTAGCGGCTTTTCAGGAATTTTTGTTGAAAACTTTCAAGAAATGTTTGGTTTTTCATATGGATGGATGACATTTTATATCTTTACCTCAGTACTCGCTTTACCAGCAATTTCATTGATTTTTTTTAATAGAAGCTTTTTCAAAGAAAAACAAGATGTTGATTTATTAAAATCATCACCCACTCAAGACGAAAAAAAATCCTACGATGATGATAAATATTGGAAATCAAAAGATAGCCCTAAAAATTGGTAAATGAATTTCACTAGATTAGTATTTTTTTCATCGCTTGCAGTTGTTTTTATTTTTAGCATTGTAAATGCAAATGAAATTCCAAGAATTAATGCACTTGGATTTCTAACAGATAAAGCAATTCATCTTATTATTTATCTTTATTTAGCTTTAATTGGACTCATGTGTTCTTTTAAGACTAGAAAAATTGTGTTGATATTTTATATTTTTATGTTTGGTTTTTTCATAGAAATAATACATATTTTTCATCCAAATAGATTTTTTGAATATTTTGACTTACTTGCGAACTTAATTGGGGTTACAATTGCGCTTCAAATTTATAGATTTAAAACAAAATAATCTATTGATTTATATCTATTAGCCCATAATTAGAGCAGTAGATAAATTTAAAATATTTATATGGAGAGATAAATGAAGTTAAAACCTTTACATGACAATGTTCTTGTCAAAAGAACAGAAGAAGAAGAAACATCATCTGGAGGTATCATTCTTTCTGGTTCTGCAAAAGAAAAACCATCGCAAGGCGAAGTTGTTGCAGTTGGACCCGGAAAAATATCTAATTCAGGCGATACTGTTCCTATGAATGTATCAGTAGGAGATATTGTAATTTTTGGTCAATATGGCGGAAATGAGATTAAGTTAGACGGCGAAGAGTATCTAATTCTATGCGAAAAAGATATTTTTGGTGTTGTTAAATAAATTTATATATATAGGGAGTTAAATTATGTCAGCTAAAGATGTTAAATTTGGTGATAATGCAAGATCGCAGATGCTTGATGGAGTAAACACATTGGCAAATGCTGTTAAAGTTACATTAGGCCCAAAAGGTAGAAATGTAGTTCTTGATAAGTCATTTGGAGCGCCAACAGTTACTAAAGATGGAGTTTCAGTTGCTAAAGAAATAGAACTTGAAAATAAGTTTGAAAATATGGGTGCACAAATGCTTAAGCAAGTAGCATCACAAACTTCTGATGAGGCTGGTGATGGTACTACAACTGCTACAGTTCTTGCTCAATCTATTGTTAATGAAGGAAACAAAGCTGTTGCTGCTGGAATGAATCCTATGGACTTAAAAAGAGGCATTGATAAAGCAGTCTTTGCAGCTGTAGAACACGTAAAAAGCTTGAGTGTTCCTTGCACTGATGACAAAGCCATTGCCCAAGTTGGAACTATATCAGCGAATGGAGATACAGCAGTTGGTGAAATAATTGCTGAAGCTATGGAAAAAGTTGGTAAAGAGGGCGTTATTACCGTTGAAGAAGGAAGTGGTATCGAAAATGAATTAGATGTCGTTGAAGGAATGCAGTTTGATAGAGGATACCTTTCTCCATATTTCATTACTAATCAAGACAATATGACTGTAGAGCTTGATTCTCCTTATATTCTTCTTTTTGATAAAAAAATATCAAATATAAGAGATTTATTACCTTTACTGGAGTCTGTTGCTAAAGCAGGAAAGCCTCTTTTAATTATTGCTGAAGATATTGAAGGTGAAGCGCTAGCAACTTTAGTGGTTAACAATCTAAGAGGCATTGTTAAAGCTGCAGCTTGTAAAGCGCCAGGTTTTGGTGATAGAAGAAAAGCCATGCTTGAAGATATCGCAATTTTGACAGGTGGGACCGTGATTTCTGAAGAAGTTGGATTAACGCTTGAAGGCGCTACTGTTGAAGATTTAGGTACATCAAAAAGAGTTGTATTAAATAAAGATAATGCAACTATAATTGATGGTGCTGGTGATGAATCAGCTATAGCTACAAGAGTTAATCAAATTAGAGCTCAGGTTGAAGAAACTAGTTCAGATTACGACAAAGAAAAACTCCAAGAAAGAGTTGCAAAACTTGCTGGAGGAGTTGCTGTGATTAAAGTTGGAGCAGGTTCTGAAGTTGAGATGAAAGAGAAAAAAGCAAGAGTTGAGGATGCTCTTCATTCAACAAGAGCTGCTGTTGAAGAGGGTGTTGTTCCTGGTGGTGGATCAGCTTTGATAAGATGTTTAGAAGCAGTTGCAAAGTTAAAAGGCGATAATGATGATCAGAATGTTGGCATAAATATTGCTAAAAAAGCTTTTGAATCCCCCTTAAGACAAATTGTATCTAATGCAGGTGAGGAGCCATCAGTAATTGTTAACAATGTCATAGATGGTAAGGACTCATATGGATTTAATGCAGCTACAAGTGAATACGGAGACATGATTGAGATGGGGATACTTGATCCTGCAAAAGTAACTAGAACAGCATTGCAAGCAGCTGGATCTGTAGCCGGTATGATGATTACAACTGAAGCCATGGTGACTGATGTTCCTAAGGAAGAAGCACCAATGCCACCAATGCCTGATATGGGCGGCATGGGCGGCATGGGCGGCATGATGTAAGCCTGATATTTAATATAAAAAAATGGGGCTTTTTGCCCCATTTTTATTTTATTAATTTAAGATAGTATATAAATTATTAAACTAATTAAATTTGGAGTAAAAAATGAAAGCCATTTATTTGTTAGCATTATTTGCTGTGAGCTCTCACGCTCATGAAGGCAATGCGACATTTCATTATCATGTATCAGATTATTTGATATTAGCGGTTGTTACTGTTGTAACATTCGGCGTTATAAAAATCTTAAAAAGGAGAGATGTTTAAATGAAAATTCAAGAAGCAAAAGCACATTGTGATATACCATGCGCTGTTTATGACCCTGGCGTAGCTCAATACGCCGCATTAAGCGTAGTTAGGTTCTTAGACTTAATCGGAGAGATGCCAGAAAACATTGAATCAAAAAAAGATCTTGCACATCTTTCAAGGCTTGTTCAGCAAAAAGAAGAGCATGCTATTGAGGTCAAGGATGCTGTAAGAACTATTTGGGGAGATTATTTTAAAGATCCTCATATTGAGAAGTTTCCTGAGATACATGAATTGGCACATTCTATTATGATGACTGCATCAAAATGCAAACAAGATATAGATCGCCAAAATGGCATAGATTTAGTTGAAAAAGTTAATAGATTTGCTGAAATATTTTGGGCAACAAAGGATGTAAATACTGAAACTAAGAAATCACTTAATCCACCTCATATGGATATGATAGTACCAATGCTTAGTGATTAGTTTCTTCAGAGTAAGGGGGTCAAGCATGATCCCCAACTTTCATGACAATGATCTTATAATCTGCCTTAAACATTTTTATTCACTTAAAGAAGGCGATGTCATTTTAATAAAAACTCCCGCATTAGGAGTGATAATAAAAAGAATAAAAAATATAAAAGAAAAAAAAATACTTATTGAGGGTGACAATAAAGAATACTCCTCAAAGTCATATGATCATGAATACAACATAGACCAAGTCCTTGGGAAAGTTATTCTTAAATTTTAGTGATTTTAATTTTGGAAATGAGGTTTTCATCTAATTCTAATACCTCAAACCTATAACCTTCTATTTCAATGCACAGATTCGCTTGAGGTATTTGATCAAGATATTCTGTAATCAGCCCATTTATTGTTTTAGGACCATCTTCTAAGATGTTCCATCCTAAATAGTTGTTCAGATCTCTAATTTTTGAATTACCATCTGTAAGAATTGAGCCATCTTGTTGTTGATAAAACTCTTTTTCTAGCTCTTCTTTGTCTCCACCAAATTTACCTGTTATTTCTTTAAAAATGTCTTCAACAGAAATCAACCCTTCAATTTCTCCATATTCATCGACCACTAAAGCTACGCTTTGATTATTAGCTAAAAATTCTCTAAGTTGTTTCATTAAAAGAGTAGACTGAGAAACAAAATAAGTGTCTTGAAGAAGTTTCGAAAGATTATTTTTATTATTTAAATGAAATTGTTCTAAAAAAGCATGAGAATCTTTTAAATGGAGAATGCCAACAAGATTATCTATTGATTCATCATAGACTGGAAGCCTTGTGTAGTCGGTAGATTCAATAGTTTTTGTTGCACACTCATAGTTTTTGCTTATATCAATACCTATAATTTCTGAAGTTGGAATCATAATATCCTCAACCACAAGCTCCTCCATGCCCAAGACTGAAGATAACATTTTTCTATATTGCTTTGGAATCAAATCACCAGACTCATCGAGTAAAGTTCTTAGCTCTTCGGTATTAAGATTGTCATTTAAAGTAGCATCTTTTGCATTTAGTTTAAATATTTTAAGAATTAGTCTGCTTAAAAAGTTAGTTAGGAATATCAGTGGTTTAAAAATTTTAACAAGGACATTTAATATAAATGAAGATTTTGTTGCAAAGCTTTCAGGTTTGATCGTGGCTATTGTTTTAGGTGTAATTTCAGAAAAAATTAATATTACTATTGTTAATATTATTGACCCTAGTAAAACATTTCCGCCAAAATAATTTATCATCATAATTGTTACTATCGCTGAGGCTAGGATATTGGCGAAGTTATTTCCAACTAAAATTGCAGATAACAATTGGTCAGGCCTTTTTAATAAAGTTAATGCTCTTTTGGCACTTCTTTTAGATTTTTTTGACAAATTTTTCAGTTTAATTTTATTAGCTGCCATCATGCCCGTCTCAGAACCAGAGAAGAACCCACTAATAATTAATAGAGACACTAAAGTAAGACTTAAAACTAAAAGAGACGGAGTATCTTCCATTAGGATCCTATAATATAAGAATTCATGAAGTATGCTCCCAAAACTGCCCACATAGCTAGAAATAAACTTCTTGTTGCATATTTAATTGGAAAATTAAAGAACTTAATACCTACCATTGTAATTATATAAATTATCCAAGCGATAAAAGTAAAAATTGCTTTAAAAACAATATTTGCAGTGAAAATTGATTGCAAACTAAATCCTGATATTAGTGCAAATGATAAAAAAGTAAGGCCTATACCCAGAAGCTTGAATACAATTTTATAGTTTTTTTCAATTGGAAAAAGTTCTGCATTTAGAAAGTCTCCTTTTTTTATCTTCCGCATCTTTCTTTCAAGAATGATTATTTCATTATATGCAATAAATAAAAATAACAAGCTCAGACCTGTGACCATAAAATGTATCGTTGGCAAAATTGTTATTACTTCAAAGTTTAAAAGATAGATAAGAATATAAGAAATTCCTGCAAAAGATGCAGATATGTATAGTGATTTCTCACTTTTATTAAATATCCTAATAATAAAGTAAATAACTATACTTATAGTTACTTGTGTAATGAAATTCATTAATGATAAAGATTAATTAAAGTTTTGCATAAAATATACTATCAATATTAGCAAGGTTAACCTAAAATACACATCTTTTTAAATAATTTTATTAATTTTCAAGTATGGTAGTTATTAGATTAGCGAGAAGCGGGGCCAAAAAAAACCCTTATTATTTTATTACTGTTGCAGATGAAAGACGTCCAAGAGATGGAGCTTTTATTGAGCGATTAGGTTTTTTTAATCCAACCGCAAAAGGCCAAGAGGAGAGACTTAGAATTGATCTAGAAAAGTTAAACGAATGGGTATCAAAAGGTGCGCAACTAAGTGATAGAGTTTTAGCTTTAACTAAAGAAGCTAAATTAACGCCTGAAGAGTTTGCCCAAAAAGTTGAGGCTAAAAAAGCAAAGATTGCTGAAAAAAAAGCAGCTCTTGCTGCAAAGCTTGCTAAAGAAGCAGAAGAGGCTGCTGCAGAAGAGGCTGCTTCAGAAGAGGCTGCCGCTGAAGAAGCACCAGCTGAAGAGACTCCTGTAGAAGAAGAGGCTCCTGCTGAAGAAGCTCCTGTAGAAGAAGAAGAGGCTCCTGCTGAAGAAGCACCTGCTGAAGAAGAATCTGAGGAAAAAGATTCTTCAGAAAATGAATCAAAGTAATCTTATTTGCATCGGTTCTATAGGCAAGCCTAGAGGTTTAAAGGGTGAGTTTTTTTTAAATTCCTTTTGTAATCCTGCTGACAATATTGTTACTTACCGACCTTTAATAACAATCGAAGATAATAATGTGCATAAGATTGAGTATATAAAGAAATCTCATAATAAGTTTGTTTCAAAAATTGTAAATGTATCTGATCTTGACCAAATTAAGTTATTCACCAACAAAAAACTTTACATAAAAAACTCTGATCTTCCAAAGCTCTCTGATAAAGAAGCTTATTGGCATGAGCTTAAAGGCATGAATGTTTTTGTTCATAAGACAAACGAAAATCTTGGTGTTGTTAAAGAAATGAATAATTTTGGTTCAGATGATTGCTTGGTAGTAGCTAGCACAAAAGATTCAATTGATAATAAAGAAAGACTAATTCCTTTTATTAAAGATAAATTCATAAATCAAATTGATAAAACAAATAAGATTATATACGTAGATTGGCAAAAAGATTTTTGATTATGAATATTAATATCTTAACTATATTTCCTGAAATATTTGATGCACTTAATTTTGGGGTAGTATCAAAATCTTTAGACAAAGATTTATTAAAAGTAAAAACTTTTGATATAAGAAAGAATTCAATAAATAAACATGATCAAGTTGATTCTAAGCCTTATGGTGGTGGAGAAGGAATGGTGATGATGGCTGAACCAATAATTAGTACTCTTAAAGAAATTGATAATAAAAATACTGGAAAAATAATTTATTTATCTCCCCAAGGAAAAAGACTTAATCAAGAAAAAGTTAAATCTTTATCTAAATTAAAAAATATCACTCTAATCTGTGGAAGGTATGAAGGAATAGATCAAAGAGTTATTGATGAATATGTTGATGAGGAGCTATCAATCGGAGACTTTATTTTATCTGGAGGTGAATATGCTGCAATTTGTATAATTGATGCGATATCAAGGCATATTCCAGGGACATTAGGAAATAAAAACTCTTATTTAAAAGATACTTTTTCAAACGGACTCTTAAAATGGGATACATATGCTAAGCCTGAAAAATTAGGTTCATTAAGGGTTCCTGAAGTACTTCTTTCAGGAAATCATAAAGAAATTTCAAAATGGAGGGAAGAAAATTCTTTACTTAAAACTTTTTTGAAAAGACCAGATCTATTCGAGAAAATAAAATTATCAAAAAAACAAAAAAAACTCTTGGAAGAATTAGCATCTAAGGCTATCCTATAGCCCTTTTTAGGCGAATATTATGAGTGATAATAAAGATAATAAGAAAAAAGGCTTTTTTTCCAGACTTTTTGGAAGATCTTCATCGCCTAATGAAAATAACATTCAAGAAAAAACAACTGAAAATAAAAGTGAAATTCCTTCAAAGTCCGCTTTAAATAAGATGAAAAAGGCTGATATTGTAAGTGTCGCCAAAGATAACGGGCTAGATTTAGATATTAAATTAACAAAAGCTATGCTTTTGGAAAAATGGGAAAATCACTTTAACCAAGATGC